>NZ_OX366348.1:0-1265149 GCF_947250785.1 Wolbachia endosymbiont (group A) of Ancistrocerus nigricornis | reverse complement strand
ATCTATTCTATTTATTCTTTTGTATATTAAAGTATAGTAATAATAATAGTTCTATCAATAACTTGTTACTAACTTAAAATTCAGTAAAAATTGGCGTTGTTCAACTTGTGGATAAATGTGTGAGTAACTTTCGTATATTATTGATTTTCTGTTATGATTTATGTGTATAAGTAAGGTGTTTAGAGTGTTAGTAATTTTCTTTTATGGAAAATACTTTACCATCATGCATTGTTACACAACTATGTATATGTTGTTGAAAAAGTTGTTGATCAATTGTTGGTATTTTATATCAACAAATAATTCACAAATTAATTTGACATTATTCACATGCTTATTAAACATTTAATAACAGTTTTCTTGATAAATCTAATCTGAAAACGTTTTTGCCATTACAGGGAATAAATTGAGTAAAAAAAGAACCTTAGTAGAAAAAATAGCATATAGAATTTTTCTCTTCCTTTTCAAAAAAGCTTCTGTGTTGAAAAAGTGTGCGACTGAGGCATTAATGAAAGATCTGCCAGACCTTAATATATTTAATGGTCTATTAAAATTCCGCGATTGTGGTATAATGGATATAATGACTCCACGTACAGAGATATGCGCAGTAGACATTGAGTCAAGCGAGCGTGAAATAATAAAGAAGATAAAAAACACTTGCCACACTAAAATACCAATTTATAAAAATAACTTTGATAACGTAATAGGCTTTTTTTATGTAAAAGATGTTATTTTTAATAGGGATAAAAATTTTAATCTGAAACATATTATACAAAGCGTAATATTTGTTCCACCCTCGATGAAGACAACTAATCTTTTTGTTAGGATGAACTCTTCTAAATCATGCTTAGCTATCGTATTGGATGAATATGGTGGAACTGATGGTTTAATTTCAATGACTGATCTTATAGAGGAACTAATACCAAACATTGATAGTGAAAACGAAATAAATTCAGAATATACCATTACTGAATTGTCTCAAAATAAGTTTGAAGTATCAGCAAGGGCTCTTATAAAAGATATAGAAGAGGATCTAAAAATAGAATTACGTGACCCTGAAGAAGACTATGTTACACTTGGTGGTTTGATTCTTTCGATTGCTGGTAAAGTGCCTTCTGTAGATGAAGTCATTAAATATAAAAATGGTATGAAGTTTATCATCAAAGATGCAAATGAGCGCTACATTAATAAAATAGTACTAGACTTAAGTGATTACAAAAATTAGATTTGGTACCCCTTGTCGGGGAATGCCTTGACACGAAGAAAAAGTTGTAATAACCAAATATGCAACTCAAGTTATAGTTAAACCTATTTCCAGCAAATTATTTTCGCAAGTATAATGCATTTCAGTGTTATAGTACTCTAATAATAAAGAGGTCATATAGATATTAATATCTTTTGTATTTAAATTAGTGTCATTTTTTTTGATTAATTTGTCTACTAATGATTTGCTTATTGGTTTGTGTTCATTTAGAATTTTTATAGTTAATAGCATTTTATCTTCTGTTTGACTCAGTAAAACAGATACTAGTTCAACTTCCGCCACTGCACTGGCTATAGTTAGCACCATATTAGAAATTATCTTATTTATCTTTTCAATTAAATCTTCCTTATTTTTTGCAGAGTATGCGTCTATTTTCCACGTAAGCTTTACTTTTTTTTTAATAAATAATTTTCGATATTAGATTTGGTCTTATCAAAGCTATAATTATCCATTGAAGAAGAATATGCCTGCTTCATAACTTTATGTTTATATATTAAATCATCGGAGCTTTCTTTAAGAAACAACAACGCTTCCTTCTGCGCATCAGCATCATTCTTATCTATTACTTCAAGCTCTTCTACGCCAAACGTTATTCCATTCATAGAGTTAGCAAAGTCATGAAGCAGCCGTCCTGATAGCAGTTCCGTTATTAACAGTATGTTTTTGGTATTTTCGTTCATTGGATAATTATAAATGATTTAAGTTACCATATATTGGTAAGTATATAATAGTCAATTAAGAGAAAGTTTCGTTGCACTTTTTATATCAAGGCATTAATATAGTATTAACAATTTTAAAATTTATAAAAGGATTATGAATACTTATACCAGATCAGGAATAGATATTGAACTATATAATAAGTTAATAAAAGAAGTCAAGCCTATTGCTCAAGAAACTACTAGAGAAGAAGTAATCAGCGAAATAGGTTCATTTTCTGCGTTATTTGATTTTGCTGCACTAAGTAAGAAGTATGACCATCCAGTACTCGTTTCCTCAACTGATGGAGTAGGTACGAAACTGTTGATAGCTCAAGAAGTGAATAAACATGATACTATAGGTATAGATTTAGTTGCAATGTGTGTAAATGACTTACTTGCACAAGGAGCAACGCCTTTGTTTTTCCTTGATTACTTTGCAACAGGCGTTTTGACCAAAGATGTTTTATTATCTGTGGTTAAGGGCATTGCAGAGGGGTGCAAGCAAGCTAAAATAGCATTGGTTGGTGGGGAAACTGCAGAAATGCCTGGAATGTATGGTAATAATCACTATGACCTTGCAGGGTTTGTGGTTGGTGTAGTTGATCGAAAGCAAATTCTTCCAAACTGTAGTATGATGAAAGCAGGTGATTATATAATTGGCTTAGAGTCAAGTGGAATTCACTCAAATGGGTTTTCTTTAGTGCGCCATGTTTTCAAAAGCTTAGGTATAAATTATAACGATACATCTCTATGGAATAATAAATCTTGGAGTGAAATACTACTTGAACCAACAAAAATATATGTTGATTCTTTGCTGCCTATCATGTCACAAGTAAAAGGTATTGCGCACATCACGGGTGGTGGTTTGGTAGACAATATTCCGCGAATTCTTCCAAAAAACTTATTTGCAAACATAGACATTAATTCCTGGAAATGGCCAGATATATTTTTATGGCTAACAAAGGAGGGTAAAATAGAGAAGAAAGAAATGCTAAAAACATTTAATTGTGGTATTGGTATGGTATTGATCGTAAGTTCTGAGAATATGCAAAACGTGAAAAATCATTTCCAAAAACGTGGAGAAAAAATTGAAATTATTGGAAAACTTGATGAGGCATGTAACCCTCCACTTGATAGAGTAGTATTTAGTTAACCTAACTTTACTGACAGTCTTTTTGCAACTTCTAGGTATGCTTCCTTTAAATCTCCTAAATTCAAACGAAAGACATCTTTATCTAGCTTTTTATAAGTATTTTTATCCCATAATCTGCAGTTATCAGGGCTAATTTCATCAGCTAAAACGATTTTAGTACTGTCATTTATTAATCTGCCAAATTCTAACTTGAGATCAACTAAATATATACTTGCATTTGAAAATAGGTGAACTAATATTTCGTTGATTTTTAAAGTTGTAGTTTTAACTTCATCCATTTCTTTGCTAGATAGCCAATCAAAATACAGTATGTGATTTTCACTTACCATTGGGTCGGCTAGGTCATCATTTTTGTAAAAAAAATCGATTATAGGAGATGCAAGCCTCTCACCTTCTTTGATATTAAAACGTTTGCAAAAGCTGCCAGCTGCGACATTTCTAACTACTACCTCAAGAGGTATTATCTTGAGTTTTTTGACTAGCTGTTCTCTTTCGTTTAGAGTTTTTATAAAGTGTGTGCTAATTTCTGCTTTCTCAAGCTTTTCCATGATAAAAGCACTAATATGATTATTAATTATTCCTTTACCATCGATTATTTCATATTTTTCCTTATTGAATGCTGTAACATCATCTTTAAAGTGCTGTATGACAATTGATAAGTCTTCAGTTTCAATAATGGCTTTCGCTTTACCTTCGTATATCGTTTTATTCAGTGACATGTTTAATTTAACTATATATTATATCAATTTACTATTCTTAGAGTATAGCCCCAAATAACTTAAAATAAACCTTAATGGCATTCAATGTTACAATATTAACCATATTCCCAGAAATGTTCCCGGGGTTTTTGAACTATTCTCTTGCCGGAAAAGCGTTAGAAAAAAAAATATGGAACCTTGAAGTAATAAATATTCGTTCTTTTGCGAAAGATAAACATTCAACTGTGGATGATGTTCCATATGGAGGTGGAGCAGGAATGGTTATGCGTTCTGATGTAGTTGGTGATGCAGTAGATAGTATGCTCTCTGTTCATAAAAACACTAAGTTTATTTACATGACTCCATCTGGAACTAAGTTTAATCAGAATATTGCCAGAGAATTATTAGAGTTTCCTCATATAACAATATTGTGTGGTCGATTTGAAGGTATTGACCAAAGGATAATTGATGCGTATACTCCTTATGAGTTAAGTATTGGAGATTATATACTTTCAGGAGGTGAGCCAGCTGCAATGGTGGTTCTTGATGCATGCATTAGACTTCTTCCAGGTGTAGTAAATAATACCGATAGTATTACTGAAGAAAGTTTTAATTATGGTGGTGGTGTACTTGAATATCCTCAATATACTAGACCTGAGCAGTGGAAGGGATATAAAGTACCTGAGGTTTTGTTATCTGGCAATCACAAAAAAATAAGTGATTGGAGGCAGAAGCAGTCTCATGTTATAACAAAAAAGCGTAGGCCTGAATTATTGAGTGGAGAGATAAATGACAAATTTACTTAAAAAATTTAACGAACAGCAAATGCAAGTGTTAGCTAAAGAAATACCAGAATTTCGTCCTGGCGATGATTTGAAGGTCACTTTTAAAGTAGTTGACGGTACAAGTGAACGTATACAGATATTTGAAGGTGTATGTATATCAAAAAGGAACCGCGGGTTACATTCTTCTTTTGCAGTCAGAAAAGTGAGCCATGGAGAAAGTATAGTGTCTCAGTTTTTTGTTTATTCTCCTGCACTGGTTTCAGTGCAAGTGACAAGAAAAGGAAAGGTTCGTAGAGCAAAACTGTATTATCTGTGCAAACTATTTGGAAAAGCTGCAAGGATCAAAGAGCGTACTACTTATGTTAAAAAGAAATCTAAGTAGATACAATAGGGAGTGATGTCAATTGTGTCATCTCAGAACTCTCTCTTGTCATCCCAGTGCTCCGACACTGGGATCCAGCATTCATTATTCTCCTTTTGGTTTGTGCTTTCATGGAAAATGTAAAAATTATTTGCAGGCAAAGCCTGCTGGATCCCAGTGTCAGCTACTTGCATGACAAAAAAGGGGAAAGTTTTTTCAAATCCTCGTGTAAAGAAAAATAAATGAGTATAAAGAAAAAATTCCTTAAATTACTTCAGTCAAGGCGTGTACATGCTCGTATAAAAAGGAAAAATAAAAAGAACAGAGCGTTACGCTTTTGTTCTTTCACGGCACTAGTTATCTCACTTGGCTGTCCTGTGTGCATATTGTTGAGTATATTAGTTAACTCTTACAGTGCCTTAACAGTAACGAAAATTTTATTGCCAGTTGAAATAAATGCTGATCTTACTTTGGCGAGTAATCCTAGTGATTTGCGGTATAAGTCCATTGGCTTACTCAACGATTCTTTACGTAAGGTGTTTGGAGGAACTGATTTTAAAGACGGTGACGAAATTTTAAGTCGTAATTCTTACAAAGAACTAGAGAAATTTTTTCGTAAGAAAGTAAAAGATAGTGGTGAATATGAGATCTGGTTTACCGCGTCAAGTATAATTAATTCAATAAATAAAGATAAATATTTGAATGATCGTTATGCTAAATTACTTGATTGGCTAAAAGAAAAGAGGAGAGTGAAAAAATTTTTTAATAAGTCTTTATTCCTTAAATCTGACTCTCGTGAACCTGAAAATGCAGGGATTTTAGGAGCGTTTATCGGTTCATTAATGACAATTATAGTGTGCCTAGCATTAGCATTACCAATAGGAATTATGTCGGGCATCTGTCTTTACGAATTTATGCCTAAAAATAGGCTAATGACTAATATTGTAGAAATTAGCATAAATAATCTTGCTGCAGTGCCTTCAATAATATTTGGTGTAGTGGGCTTAACTCTCTATCTTGGCATATTTGGGCTACCACGCTCTTCACCACTTGTTGGTGGAATGACTCTTTCATTTATGATGTTACCTAATATTATAATTGCAACAAAAAATGCCTTTGCGAATGTTCCTATTACGATAAAAGATGCAGCGTTTGCGCTCGGTGCACCTCACATCAAGGTGATATTAGATCACTCTTTACCGATTGCGTTACCAAGAATAATACATGGTACTGTGCTTGCAATTGCAAGGATTTTAGGTGAATCTTCTCCTTTACTTATGATGGGTATGGTGGCATTTATTGCTGATACACCTACGTCCTTTTTCGATCCGGCGACTGTTCTACCTGTGCAAATATACATATGGTCAAGCAATCCTGAAATTGCATTTGTTGAACTTGCTGCTATCGCAATTATAGCTTTATTATTGGTGTTATTTGCGTTAAATTTAGTAGCAAATTTTGTAAAAAGGAAATTCGAATTTTTTAATTTTTAGCAATTCATGAAAATCACAGTCCTATCTGGTTATGGCTTAAATTGCGAAAAAGAAACTGCATTTGCATTTATGGAATGCAGCAGAAAACTTGGTATTGGTAATATTGAAGTAAAAATCGTTCACATTAACGATATCATAGATAATCCAGGTGAACTGAAATTAAGCAATATACTTGCAATTCCAGGGGGTTTTTCCTATGGTGATGACACTGGTGCTGGTAATGCGTTTGCTTTACGTATTAAAAACAACTTGTTGGATGAGTTTCAAGAGTTTTTATCTCAGGACAAGCTGATTATAGGAATATGTAATGGTTGTCAGATATTAGTAAAATTAATTCCAGAGTTCTCTAATCTAGCTTTAATCCATAATGATATAGGCAATTACCAATGCCGCTGGATTAGAGTGAGAGTTAATTCAAAGAGTAATTCTGTTTGGCTACGGGGTCTGAGTGAACTATATCTCCCTATTGCTCATGGGGAAGGCAAATTTTTTATGGATCAAGATATTTTGAACCAATTGATTGAGAGCAATTCCACCGCATTACGTTACATTGATAAAAATGGCAACTATGCTAACCTACAATTTCCTTACAATCCGAATGGATCTACATACGACCTAGCAGCTTTATCAGATAAAAGTGGAAGAGTGCTAGCTTTAATGCCCCATCCAGAAAGGGGAATATTTTTTACCCAGCAAGATAATTGGCCCCTTGAAAAAGAAAAGAGCAAGCGTTTAGGTGTTGCTGTGCCAAAATATGGCGATGGAATGCTTATATTTGAAAATGCACTAAAGTATTTTTGTTAAAATTTATTGATAGGGATTTATGGTCGAAATTATCCCCTGATATTGCAAAAAACTTGCTTGACAAACTCCGCCAGCGCCCTTATCATGAAAATGAAGCTATTTATTTATCTTCGCAATCTGCAGATTAAAACGACAAAGGGAACTTTGTATTTGGCGTAAATCATGCTTAATTTTTTGCACTATGTGCACCTCATGTCTTTATAAAACTTTTAGGTTTCTACCTATACAAGCAGAAACGCGCTTATAAAGCGTTCAAGACATCAAAAGACGTCAAATAGAACAAGGGAGAATTTGAATACTGGCTACCCTGGGGATTCTTTGCCTTTTTTTTCTGCCTAGTAAATTTCTTAAACATTTATAGCTAAGGTTAGTTGCATTTAAAAGCAGCTAAATTGCAGCGTTTAAGACTTAAAAAACGCCAAATTGACAATAGAGAGTGACCGGGGCTTCTTTTGCCTTTTTTTTCATTTGGTAAATTTCTTAAATATTTATGGCTAAACGACAATCGTCATCCCGCTACGTGTTAGCGGGATCTATGTTAAGGTATGACGGTTAAGTAAGGGATCTATGTTAAGAGATACCGCGGCGGTATGACGGTTAAGTAGGGTGTCATCCCAGTGCTCCTTTTTTTGTCATCCCAGCGTCACGCGCTGGTTTCAACATTATATCATGAACTTTCTAAAATTCATTGAGTTATGCTTTCAAACGGTAGTGCCGGGGTGTGAGTATAATGATTATCAGTATATAAAAGTCATAGCAGACAGACTTGAAGCGGCAAATGTTGGCAAAATGAGGCGAATAATATTCAATATGCCTCCGCGTTCAATGAAGTCCCTGTGCATAAGCGTTGCGTGGCCCGCATGGATACTGGGAAATCAGCCCACTGCAAGAATAATAGTTGCAAGTTACTCCCGGCTGCTTAGCGAAAAACACTCGCTCGATACAAGGTGTATAATGCAGTCTAGTTGGTATAGAGAGCTATTTCCAGAGGTAGAACTATCCAAAGATCAGAATACCAAATACAAATTTCAAACAGTGCAGAGAGGATACAGAATCGCAACATCAGTTGGAGGAACACTAACTGGTGAAGGTGGTGATTTTATCATTGTGGACGATCCGCTCAGTTCTGCTCAAGCTTTGAGTGAAACGCTTAGAAAGCGTGCCACAAACTGGTTTGATCAGACTTTAGTAACCAGGCTGAACGATAGAAAAAAAGGAGTCATCGTTCTTGTAATGCACAGGCTACACCAGGAGGACTTAACCGGACACCTTCTCTCCAAGCCAAAAAATATATGGCATCATATTTGCTTACCGATGATTTCTGAAAATAAGAAGATTATCTATTCAATCAAAAAGCCAGCGCATCCTGTTTCTGTCATCCAAGTAACTACAACCAGTAATAAAACAGCATCGCGTGCTAGACCTGCAAAGATGTTATACTCAAGAGAAGAAGGCCAGCTATTATATCCCCTCTATGGAGGAAAAAAAGAAGTTAAGATGATAAAAGTCGAACTTGGGAGTTACGCTTTTGCTGCACAATATCAACAGAACCCTCTGCCACTTTCAAGTGGTATAATTAAACGAGAGTGGCTGAAGCGCTATAGAAATTTTTCTGATAGTCTCTCATATGTCACTCAGAGCTGGGACACTGCAGTTTCAACAAGCAGCATGAGCAACTTTAGCGTCTGCACCACCTGGACAAAAGTGGGCAATAAATTCTATTTACTCGATGTATATCGCGCAAAGCTTGAGTATCCAAAGCTTAAAGAGCAAGTTCTGTCACTAGCTGCAAGATGGACACCGCACGCAATTTTAATCGAAGCAAAAACAAGTGGTCAGCAATTGGTGCAAGAGCTAAAGACAAACAGTGATTTACCAATTATCGAAATAGTACCACATGATGACAAACTCACTCGATTTTATCAAATTGTTCCGATTATAGAGTCTGGCAAGGTTTTTCTGCCGCACCAAGCAGTATGGCTGAACGATTTTGAGTATGAGATTTTAATGTTTCCTGAAACTCGACACGATGATCAAGTGGATAGTACCGTGCAATATTTGCAGTGGGTGAGAGATAGTAGCTCTAGGGTCGCAGCTTTACGGGCATTGTGATTTAAGCCTACCAGATCCAAGTAGTCAGCTACTTGCATGACACCCTGACAACCGTCATCCCGCTACGTGTTAGCGGGATCTAGAGATACCGCGAATGAATCGCGGTATGACGGTTCGTGGCGGTATGACGGTTCGCGGCAGCATGACGATAAGCTCGTCATCCCGCTATGTGTTAGCGGCTAAGAGATACCGCGGCGGTATGACGGTCTGCGGCGGAATGACGGTTAAGCAATTCGTCATCCCGCTACATGTTAGCGGGATCTCTTGTTAGCGGATGAGATACCGCGAATGAATCGCGGTATGACGGTTAAGTACGTGTTAGCGGCTAAGAGATACTGCGGCGGTATGACGGTCTGCGGCGGAATGACGGTTAAGCAATTCGTCATCCCGCTACATGTTAGCGGGATCTCTTGTTAGCGGATGAGATACCGCGAATGAATCGCGGTATGACGGTTAAGTACGTGTTAGCGGCTAAGAGATACTGCGGCGGTATGACGTAGAGCTCGCGTTAGCTATAAGATTAGCTAACATTCTGCACGTCCATAAAAAACAAACCTTCTTTTTCGTCTTGAACGCTAATAATAGCGTGAGTGTTAAAAGGTAAAGGATCATTTGTATGTCCATGGCCTACCCCTTTCATTGTAAATACAGGAAAGTTAACACTTTTTGCAAACCTTTCTTTTACAACTTCAACAAGGTTATCGTTATAGCAGTTAACGAAATCCCCAAAGATTACTGCATGTACTCCATCAAAGATGTGAGCTTGTTTTAGGTGATCTAAACTGCGCTCTATTGCGTATGGGTAGACTCTTATGTCCTCTAAAAATAGAATTTTACCTTTCGCATTTATTTGCCAAACAGTTCCTATACTGTTTTCAACTAAAGTCATATTACCACCGATGATTTTAGACTTTAATCTGCCATCTTTTAGTCTAATGCCATTATTTATCGTCTTTAGGTTATCAAATCTGATAGAATCCCGCTTGTTAAGAATTAACTCTTTCAATTTTTCAACAGAGCTTTCAGAAACGGAGTTATTTACTATCATTTCCAACATGGTGCCGTGAAGAGTTTGCCAATCATATTTAGCTTGTAGATGGATGTGCAAGGCAGTTATATCGCTATAGCCTATGAGGATCTTTTTGTTTTGAGCAATCCTTTCTTTTTTATCATTGGGTAACTTTTCTAGATAGGGAATTAACCGAGAAGCCCCTTCTCCTCCTCTGATACACCAGATTATTTTACTATCACCGGTTAGTGCACTAACCAAATCATTTGCTCTGAATTCATCAGAGTTGGAATAAAATGGATTATCATTACTATATATTTTCTCCGAAATATGGGGATTAAAATCCAAAGCTTCTACATATTCTTTTATAGTAGTCAGATCTAATTCTTTTCCCTTCGAAGAAGGAGCAATAATATCAACTTGGTCGATTGCATGAATACCTGTGTTAGCACATAAAGTGAGAATGAAATATAAAAGGTAAACAATCATTAAAATATCTTATAAAACTCTTTTTTTAGTATATCATCCAATTCAGAGAGTGGAACTTTCACTCCTAGTTCTTCCATTGACGTGACGCCATAACCTTGCAACCCACAAGGAATAATACCCTTATAGTGAGAGAGGTCTGGAAAGACGTTAAGCGCTATGCCATGATAAGTTACCCATTTTCTTAAGCGAATACCAAAAGCTGCAATTTTTTTTTCTACTCCGTTATGGTTTACCCAAATGCCTATTCTATCTTCTCTAAACTCTCCAAGTATATTAAATTGCTTTAAAACATTTATGATCCACTTACTTAGATCTCTAATATATAGCTTTATATCGCATTTGTTTCTTTTTTTAAGGTTTAACATTAAATATATAATGCGCTGTCCTGGACCATGATATGTGTGTTTACCACCCCTTCCTGTTTTATATATGGGAAATAGTTTTTCAACAATATCATCAGCTGTTGCACTGATTCCTGCAGTATAAAGTGGAGGGTGCTGGAGTAGCCATACCAATTCGTCTGCTGAATTATTGTGAATTTGTTGAATTTTCTCTTCCATGGATTTTACAGCACAGTTATAATCAATAAGCTGATTAGATATTAGCCATTCTGTCATATTCTATTTCTTTTTTTTTAGTATAGCAGTTCGTTCTTTTCCTGTCACCCAAGTGCTTTCCTTCCGTCATCCCAGTGCGTGACACTGGGATCTATGTCTTAGTTTAACTACAGAATCTAAAACACTTTTAACTTTTAAACATCTTTCATGAGGCACATATGAATTTCAACATCTTTCAAAGAAAAAAAAGCGCAGTATTTACTAAATATTCTGCTTTGCAGCTAATGATGGAGCCAAGTTGGAGTAAGCGTGATTATGTAAGTTTTGCTGAGGAAGGTTACATAAAAAATGTTATTGCCTTTCGAGCAATCAATATGATTGCAAATGCTGCATCTTCGGTACCTCTTACTCTCTGCCAGCTTACTGACCAGGGAAAATCGCAACTAAAAGCCCATCCATTACTGAAATTACTTTATTCTCCTAACCCAATGACATCAAAATCGGAATTTATTGAGGGGATTGTAACTTATCGGTTAGTTAATGGCAATTCTTATATATTGATGATTGAGTCACAGAATAGTAGAAAACCACCAACAGAGCTTTATCTTCTGCGCCCAGATAGGGTTGAAATTGTTCCAGGGAGAAATAACGTTCCTTATATCTATCGTTATACCATAAATAACAACAGTTATGACTTTAAAGTTGATAAACTAACTGGATGTTCAGCAGTGTTGCACTTAAAGACCTTTAATCCTTTGAATGATTGGTATGGGTTATCACCAATTGAGGCAGCTGCATATAGCATAGATCAACATAATCAGGCGGGTGCTTGGAATCAAGCGATGTTGCAAAATGGGGCAAGACCAAGTGGTGCAATAGTTGTAAAATCAGCAAAAGATGGAAGTGGTGGAAGTTTAAGTCAAGAGCAGTACCAACGCTTAAAAGCGCAGATAAATGATCATTATTCAGGTTCTATAAACGCTGGAAGACCGATATTGCTTGAAGGAGGCTTGGAGTGGAAAGAAATGAGCTTATCGCCAAGGGATATGGATTTTATTGAGTCCAAACACAGCTCAGCTCGTGATATTGCGCTAGCTTTTGGCGTTCCACCGCAATTGCTTGGCATACCGGGTGATAACACTTATAGCAATTTAGTCGAAGCACGCTTATCCCTCTGGGAGCAGACGGTTTTACCAACGCTAGAAAATATTATCTGTCACCTGAATTCTTGGCTGACACCAAGATTTGGTGAAGATCTGTGCTTGTCGTATGACAAAGATGCAATAGAAATTCTCATGGAAAAAAGACAAAAGTTGTGGAAATACGTAGAAAACGCAAGCTTCATGACGCTCAACGAAAAGAGAGAAGCATTTGGCTTGCCACCACTGCCAGGTGGTGATGAGTTAGGTTAAGTTTGTATCCGTTCAGATGAGTTTATTGTCCCCTAAACCGTACACCTAAGTAAATTAACTATTTTTCTTGCCAACCAGAGCGATGAAGATTTGGTCTACATCAAAACTCATCTTAGGACGCCAAATAGGGCCATCCAAATGCATATCGATATAGATTGGATTACTATAATTTGGTGGTATGAAAAAGAACCTGAATATAGAAGCTAAAGCGAAGTTAGATAAGGTTAAATTAGAAGAGATCGATCCTGATGCTTGATCAATCCCGAACTGTAAACTAGTTGAACATATACCACTCTTAATACTTGCTTTTCCGCTAATATTTTCAAAAAATGTCTTGCCATTATATATATCAACATAAGCAAGTGTGGAAATTTCAGATTTATTCTTACTGCTTAACAAATTAGTGATAAATGAATTGAAATCTACATTAGTAACTTCTATTCCTTGCGCTTGTAAGTTTACATCTCCTGATAAGTTACTAGCCCAATCATGAAAACTTTTTCCTTGAGTTTTGATTTCACCATTTAAGCTTACCTGACCATTTACATTGTCAATTCCTATAACCTTACCAATCTTTTTAGTGTCCAAATTTACAATAGAAAATCTTGTATTTATTGAGTCTGATCTTAAATAACCCTGAAAAAACACTTGCCCGCGTTCTAATACGTAACTTGCCTGCCTGATAGTGATAGTGTTGTTTCTCATTACCGCATCCAAATTAAAATCTTTTAAAACATTCTGCTCGGTTTTAAATTCTGCAGTATTGATTTGCACATTTGCATCAAAGCCTTCTTTATCATCCAAAAAATCAAGCTGCTTTGTTGACCATTGAATTTGATCTATCTCATTTCTTGAATTTCTTTTCGTCTCTACTAAATTTGGTAATGTAATAATTTTTCCATTAAATTTACTGCCCGTAAGGTTAACATCTAATAAAGGTTTGGCGTATTTTTGATCTGCTAATATTTTTGCATTACCGGTAATATCGAAATCTTCTCCAGATAGTTTTATTTTATCTGCAACTAGCTTACCTTTTTCCATTTTCAGCAAAAAATCCAAATTTTTAATTTTCGTATCATTCAATGTAAGGTTATTAACACGGGCCTTTATATTTGTATCATACTGAAAATTTTTCAGCCATTGCATTTTAGGTAAACTGCTAAATAATGAATGATCATATTTATCTGCATCAAGATTATGCATGCTAAATTCACCATCGATCACACTGCGTTTTTTTGTGTGGCTTACTCTAATTGATCCTTGCAAGGATTCCTTATTATTTAGCAGTCTAATGTCTGAGATAGATAATATTCTTGGTGCAAGGTGCAGTTTAGAACTTAGTGTAAATTGATTTTTCTGGTTTTCTTTCATCTTTATAGAAGGGAAAAAACATGAAATGAATGACTCAAAATCATTTCCTTCGACTAATAAATCACCGTTGAATTCAGATAGGACATTATTGTTTGAGATCTCTCCTGATAAGTAAGATATATTATTGATTCCAGGAAATTTAAGAAGCGTATTAACTTTTACTTTGCCATCAGTGGATTTTAGTACAGCACGGAAATTGTCCAATATTTTGTTTTGATATTGAATGTTAGAAGCTTCCATATTAAAATTTAAGCTCAAGTTCTTTGGCACAACTGCTCTAAAACATTCCAGAAGATCCTTCATATTCATTGTTCTTTGTGAATCATTTTGTATGGAATCTAAATCAACTTTACTGAAGCTAATATTGAAATTAGTGTGATTGCCTTTTCTATCATTTTGTATTGTACCGCTGGCTTGCATGCTTTTGGAATCAATTTTTAAGTCAGTTGCCGTAAACTCACTTTCATTAAGACTTATATTGGATGATATCTTGATATTTTCGCTAGGAATAACACAAGAGAGAAAGCTAAGATTAATGATTTTTGCTAAATCACTCACAGAACCGGAACTGTTATTAATTGTTAATGTTAAATTACCCTGGAGTTCTTCTTGATTTCTATTACCTGTAAATAGCAAATTTACAAAATTTGATTCAACACTAATGTGTACATTCCTTTTTGTGATATTAACCTTTCCTGAAAAATCGTAATTATTATCACCTACCTTTACTTTACCAAAAAACTGCTTATTTTTTTTTACAGCAACTTCCTTTATGTTAACAATATCAGCGAAATCATTCTTGAAACTTACTTGGCTGTCTTTTATTACTATATCGACTGTGTTACCACTGGCGTTTGTATTTATAATATTAAGTAAATTTTCTTTGTTGCTTTTCATGCCAAACAATGTGATTGACTTTGGTTGCAACGAAAATAAAAACAACGATAGGAACGATGGCCTTATTTCAATTTTTCTTACACTAATTAAATCTGACAACTTTTGCTCTTTATTTTCGTTGTATTGTACGTATACATTATAAATAGTGAGCTTTGGGGTAATCAACGAAACTTTAATTTTTCCCCCAATATGCACTTTAGCATCATACGTCTTCTCTAACTCTTTTATGATATATTTCCTGTAGCCACTCCAATCCTTAAAAGTTGCAGCAACATGCATGAGAATTAATAGCAGTGAGATTGATAATATAGCATATAAAGAAAGTCTCATAATTTACACATGCTTAAAGTTTCCCTTAAATATTAAATAGAGAATACCAAAATAAACAATAACACTCAAAGCTATTAAAGTCGTTAAATAAACAATACGAGCCAACATTTTATCAAAAAATAATCCTGCCAACAAAGAATTAAAAATATAAAGGGCTATTGACATGACTGCCGTTGCTACAAAAATTTTCATGACATTTAACAATAACGCTTGGCTAACCTTATACATTTTATTTATTGTTAAATAACTAATTAATAGAATAGAGTTTATCCAAGTGGAAACGGAAGTAGCAATAGCAATCCCCGTATGCTGATACTCGTTCATTAACAAAAGGTTTAGCACTACATTAATTCCAAGACACATTAGCGAAAATATGGTTGGTATTTTCAGATTGCCTTTAGCAAAAAATGTAGGTAGCAATACTTTATTTATAATAAATGCAGGTAAAGAAAGAGAAAATGCTATTAAAGTGGGAACAGTTTGCTGCACTGCATAATGATCAAACTGGCCGTAAGAAAAAAGCGTAAGTAAAATTATGTCGGGAATAATGATAAAGGCAGCAGTTGTTGGCATAATTAACATTAATCCTATGTTGAGAGCCTTGTTCTGTATTTTGACTATATTTTCAGTATTATCCACCTGTTTTGAAATTAAAGGAAGAAGCACTGTACCAATTGCAGTACCGATTATTCCCTGCGGTAGTTGATTTAGTCTATCGGCATAATATATATAGGACACCGCATTTGGTATAAAACTCGCCATGATTGTATCAATCCATAAGCTTATTTGAGTTACACAATTGTTGATAATTGCAGGTATCACACGCTTAAAAAATAACCTTACTTCATTGCTTAATTCAAGGCTAAAAGAAAAAGCTGCCTTTAACTTGTATGCACTAAATAGTATCAAAAGTAGCTGGAAAATTCCTCCTATAAGGACAGCTATAGAAAGGTTGTGCGCTGGAGTTTTTACGTAAGGCACAAACAAACTGATGATTAAACAGAGATTCAAAACGATTGGTGCAATAGCTGTTGAAGCAAAATGCTGCTTTACTTGCAGCATTCCACCAATAAGTGATGCAATTGAAACAAAGATTATGTAGGGCATCATAATTCTTGATAAAGTAACAGTAAGGGTAAACTTACTTTGGTCAAATCCAGGAGCAAAAATTTGAATCATATAAGGGGAGAAAGTTTGCATGATAAGGCAAAAAATTACTAAGATAATAAACGTAATTGATATTACACTACTTGCAAAATTAAATGCCTTTTTATTATCATATGATTCTGTCGAATATAATGGTATGAATGAGGTAGTGAACGCTCCTTCTGCAAAAAATGCTCGAAATAGATTGGCAAAACGAAACGAAGAAAAAAATATGTCTGCAAGAGAGTTCGCACCAATAACCGTAGCAATCAATACATCTCTTATTAACCCTGAGATCCTTGAAATAGCCGTAAAAAAACTAAATGTGAAAATACTTTTAAACATACCACTACTTCATTAGTGTCAATACAATTAACTATAATGGTAAAAGTATCAATGAAAATATTTATTGGCTAAACTTAAAACCCTCTGCAAAAGGAGAGTTAAATAATCAATTGACTATTTGCGCTCTTATGTTAGAAATTTTATATCTTGGCGGGCGTAGCTCAGTTGGTAGAGCGTCAGTTTGTGGTACTGAATGTCGCCAGTTCGATCCTGGTCGCTCGCCCCACTAAAACCCGATAATTTGAAAAACCGTCATCCCGCTGCTTGTTAGCGGGATCTAGAGATACCGTGACGGTATGACGTGAGTTAGCTATACATTGGCCACTGATGATTGAAATAGTTAATTACTGTAAAATTTGACATTAACCGCTAATAGTTAGAATATTAGTAGAGTAAGAATTACTCAAGAAGGCATGCATAAATATGATGTAGTAGTAGTAGGTGGTGGTCATGCAGGGTGCGAAGCTGCTGCTGCTGCAGCTCGCCTTGGTGCAAACACGCTGCTTATAACTCATAAAATTTCAACTATAGGGGAAATGTCCTGCAATCCAGCAATCGGAGGAGTTGCAAAGGGCGTTGTAGTCAGGGAAGTTGACGCTCTTGATGGAATAATGGGAAGAGCAATCGATCAAGCAAGTATACACTCAGTCATTTTAAATAGCAGCAGAGGTGCAGCAGTATGGGGCCCGCGTGCACAGGCAGACCGAAAATTATACAAGCAAGCAATACAGGAAATTATTCTAAATTATAATAATTTGACGGTAAAAGAAGAGTCGGTTGACGATTTTCTTATAGAGAGTAATAACAATGGAGAATTGTGCATTAAAGCTGTAATAACAAGCTCAGGGGAGCATATACTGACAAGTAAAGTCGTTCTAACTACAGGGACTTTTCTGCGGGGTGTGATTCATATAGGAGAGCAGGTAACTCCTTCAGGGAGAATGGGAGATAAGCCTGCCGTAGAACTTGCAAATACGTTGAAGAAATATAATTTTAAATTAGGTAGATTGCGTACCGGAACTCCGCCAAGGCTTGATCGTGGCACTATAAACTGGTCAATATTGCAAGAACAAGTGGGTGATAATCCACCTGTGCCGTTTTCTTACTTAACAGAAAAAATTAATCAACCTCAGGTATCATGCTTTATTACCCATACTAATGAAAACACGCATAAAATAATTAGAGAGAATCTGCACAGGTCAGCTTCTTCGTATTTGGATGATATTATAGCACCAAGATACTGCCCATCCATTGAAACTAAGGTTAAAAAATTCGCAGAAAAAAGTAGTCATCAAATATTTTTAGAACCAGAGGGCTTGAATGATGATACTATATACCCGAACGGAATTTCAAATTCATTGCCTATTGAAGTGCAGTGTGAAATGATAAAGAGTATCAAGGGACTTGAAAATGCAGAAATACTAAGACCTGGATATGCAGTTGAGTATGACTATATTGATCCACGAGAACTAAGCCATACTCTTGAAACTAAGAAAATTAAAGGCCTATATTTTGCTGGCCAAATTAATGGCACTACTGGATATGAAGAAGCAGCAGGGCAAGGAATTATTGCCGGAATTAATGCAGCACTCTCTGCATCTGAAAAAAAAGAAAGCTTTGTTCTTCATCGCACAGACTCATATATCGGCGTAATGATAGATGATCTAGTCACCAAAGGGGTGATCGAACCTTATAGATTATTTACCTCACGTGCAGAATATAGGCTAGCTATCAGGTCAGACAATGCAGATAGAAGATTAACACAAAAAGGTTATGATATTTCCCTTGTTTCGCATGAGAGATACTCCGTTTTACAGAATAAACTTGAATCCATTAAGCAGCTTGAAGAGGAGTTAGGGAGTCTGACGATTACTCCTGAGCAGCTTAGGTCTTATGGTATCAAAATATCTTATGATGGGATAAGAAAAACGGCACTAGATTTACTTAGCTATCCAAACATCGACTGGAATAAATTACAAGAAATATGGCCGGAGTTAAGCAGCATCACGCGCTGGGATGGCACCGCAATGGGTAGCATAACTAAGAATGAAATATGCGAAGCGGTTGAAATTGAAGCAAAATACAAACCTTATCTAATAAGACAAGAAGCGGATATGAAGTTTTTACGAGAGGAAATTAACACTCAAATTCCAATTGATTTTAACTATTCACAAGTTAAAGGCCTGTCAAGTGAAGTAATAGAAAAGTTGCAGACGATAAAACCAGCGACGATTGGCATTGCAAAGCAAATACAAGGCATCACTCCTGCAGCGATAGTGAGCATATTAGTGTATTTGAGAAACAGGAAAACGAAAGTGGCTGCTAATTTTGTATGAGGTGTTCTATGTCAAAAATCGAAGAATTTCGTTCTTTTATGCACGAGATAAACGTTGATGCATTTATGTTGCATACTAAAGATGAATATTTAAATGAGTATTCAGAGGAGCTAACAAAGCTGTGTGGCTTTACAGGAACAAATGGGCTACTTATCGTTACAAAAGACAACAAGTGCCCATTTTTTACGGATGGACGCTATATCACACAAGCTCGCAATCAGCTCGATCGGGGCAATTTTCAAGTATATAATATACAAGAAGAGGATCCACGCGAATGGATAAAAGCAAACTTAACATCGACTGCCTCACTAGGTTATTATTTGCAATATTTTACCATAGAAGATATAAGAAAGTATGAGAATATCTGTAAATTAATACCCTGTTTAGCTGGAAAAAAAAGTGACTGTCGAAAACAAGCAGTGGTTTTACATTCTATTGAATATGCTGGTGAAAGTAGTAAGGACAAATGTGAAAAAATAGCTAAAAGCATAGATAAAGAAGCTGAAGTAGTGCTTTTAACTGATCCAAATTCAATTTCGTGGTTATTAAATTTAAGAAATGAAAATGCTAAATATACTCCATGTATATTGGGCCGTGCTATATTGTATAAAAGCGGTAATGTTGGTTTGTTTATTCAAGATAAAGAACATTCAACTATAGAAGCAAATTTAGGCAATCATATAAATATTTTTGATATTAGTGAGCTAGAAAATTCGCTGCACAAGCTAAATTCAATAGTCATGGATCCAAGCACAACTCCAATGAGTATCATGGCTGTAATAAAAGATAAACAGGTAGCTGAGAGAGAAGATCCTTGTCTAATTTATAAAGCAGCAAAAAACCAAACTGAAATAGCTGGGGCTATAAATGCGCATATCAGAGATGGAGTGGCAGTTACAAATTTTCTATATTGGCTTGAAAATAATGTTGGTACAGAACTTGAAGCTGAAGAAAAGATTTTAGAATACAGAAAAGAGCAGAATTTGTTTAAGCAACTAAGTTTTCCAATAATTTCAGCATTTAATGAGAATGGGGCAATAATTCACTATCGTGCAAGCAGTAAGACGAATAAAGTAATTCAGAAAGATGGACTGTATTTGATTGACTCTGGTGGCCAGTACCTTGACGGCACAACTGATGTGACAAGAACTGTAGCAATTGGCAATCCAACTGATGAACAAATAACCCACTATACAATAGTACTCAAAGCTCACATTGCTATAGCAAGTGTCATCTTTCCTCCTGGCACTACTGGTGGAGAATTGGATATATTAGCACGTACGCATTTATGGAAATTTGGAATGGACTATATGCATGGTACGGGGCATGGAGTAGGAAGTTACCTATCAGTACACGAAGGACCACAAGCAATATCAAAAAGTAATAAAGTGAAACTCACGCCAGGGATGATACTTTCCAACGAACCTGGCTATTACATTCCGGGAGAGTATGGAATAAGAATTGAAAATCTGATATATGTTGACAGGCAAGAAAACGGCTTCTTAAACTTTAAACAACTGACCTCTATTCCATATGATAGAAGACTAATAAATGTGCAAATGCTTACTAAGGATGAAATTGAATGGATAAATGGCTACCATCAATTTGTCTATAAAAACTTAGAAAATAGCGTAAAAGATAAGGAATGGTTAAAGAAGGTATGTGACCCTTTATAAGCAAAGGAGCATTTTTTATTATTTAAAAAGTATTAATGCAATTGTGACAGGTATTTTGTATTGTTTTTAATTTTAAAATAATATATAATAAAGAACACGTATTTTTAGGTAGGTTATAATTATGATAGACAAAGGGCAAGAAGATGAATTTATGAAGCAGTATATGGATACTTGCAAAGAGCAAATAGAAAAATTAGCCAAGGATCCTGAATTGCTTAATCAGACTTTAAAACCATTTATGCAAATGTCTCAGCAGCTTATGGCTGGCGGTATGTTAGAAGGGGCTATGCCTGGCATGATACCTGATTTGGGCAGTATGGATGTTAACAAGATGATTGCTCAGATGAAGAAAATGATTGACTACATAAGAGGTAACTATAAGGAACTAATGAAAGAGCACAGCTCGCAGATTCAAGAGCTTGATGAATCCAGTAAAAAGCTAAGAGGCTTAGTTAAAAAATTGATAGAAAAGATCGAAAGTAAGTAAATAACATCTGGATTTCTGTCATTCTATATACAACTTTCTAGTTGGGCGGTAAGTCGAGGTCAATTATTGATGCCATGAAAGTAGCTGGCACTGGTTCCTTTATGACGGCAGTGCCCAGAGGTGTCATTCCAGTGCTTGACACTGGAATCCAGGAAACTTAACTTTACACCAGGTAATAAGAACTGGATCCCAGTGGGCTTTGTTGCATAGCAACTGAAAAAATCTGGTGGCTACTGACAAAATTCATTATAAAATAGCCATTTAACCTTGAAAGAAAAAATATGCCACAAAAAATGAGGGTCAGTAACCATAGCGAATATAACAAATTTCTAGAAAAAAGAGGAAATATTTTTCATTATATCAACGAAGCCATAGAAAAGTGGTACGAGAATGGTCCAAAAATACCAGGTGGCAACAATATTTATAGCGATAAAGTTGTAATTTTGGTGCACATAATAACTTGTTTATTTAGAATAGGCCTGAGGCAAACAGTTGGGTTTATAGCAGGATACCTTGAGCAAATTGGGAAAAATTTGCAAGTTATCAGCTATTCACAATCATCAAGAAGGTTTAAGAAACTCAATATTAAGATCAATGATTGCAGAATTGATAAAAATAATATGGAAGATATCGAAATTGCTATAGACAGTACAGGAATTAGTATATACAACAACACTCCTGGTCATAGCAAAGAAAATAGCGAAGATAGAAAGTATCGCAGCTATGAACAGACAAGAAAATTGCATGTAATGTTGAATACAAACAGCAAAAAAGCCATAGCTGTAAAATACAGTAACGGTGTCTACTCTGATCACTATGGAGCTTGTGATTTGCTAAAAGAAGTCGATTTTCAGTATGTCATAAAAGTACTATATGCAGATAGGGCATATGACAGAGAAAAGCTCTATAAGCTGTGTAATCAATATGGTATAAAAACGAAAATTCCTCCGAAAAACAACGCAGCAGAGCATCCAAAGTTAGACTATATGGCTGAGAGAAATTCTGCAGTCAAGCTCATAAAGTCATATGATGAAGATAGTATAAAGAAGTGGAAAAAAGAGATGAGTTATGGAAAAAGATCTTATATAGAAAGTTTTTTCTCGCGACTGAAACAAACATTCGGGTTTAGTTTTAGGAATAAATCTGAGACAAATAGAGAGAAGGAACTACTTGTTAAATGCTATTTGCTCAATAAGTTCACTGATATTGGTATGGCTAAATTTGAGATAGCTTCATAAATTTATTGTGCGTTACCTACTATCCGAAGAGCGATGCAACAAAGCCATCCCAGTGTCAAGCACTGGAATGACAGCAATCCTACGTCATACCGCGATTCATTCCATAGCTGTACGAACATTGTCTAGCAGGAGGGTGTCATCCCAGCGCCCCTATGATGTCATCCCAGTGCTTGACACTGGGATCTAGAAAAATTGATTGTGCACTATGCAACATTTTCGATCAAAAGCTGGATTCCAGTGTCAGCTACTTTCATCTGCCACGCGAATTGCCTGCAAATTGCAATGTTCATACAGTTATGAGCTAGTGTACATAATTGCACATGGGTTTTTACAAATTTGAAAATTAGTGTTAAATAAAAATATAAATGCAAAAGGAAAAGAAATGATTGAACTTAAAGGCCCAGAAATTTGTGCAGGCGGAAATAAGAAAAATTTGATTATTTTTTTACATGGTTGGGGCTCAAGTGGCGATAATTTCATTCACCTTGCTAAAGTTATGAGCAAGTTTTTACTGGGTTCATATTTTGCAGTACCCAATGCTCCGTTTGAAAGAGAAATAGGTGATGGTTATCAGTGGTTCAGCTTGGAAGATCGTAGTGAGGAAGCGCTATATAATGGAGTAAAAAATGCTACATCAATTGTAAATCATTTCATTGATACAAAATTAAAGGAGCTTAATTTAAAAGATACGCAACTTTCTTTAGTTGGATTTTCTCAAGGAGCAATGCTTGCAATACATACAGCTCTCACCCGCTCTCAATCCTGTGCATCAGTTGTTGCATACTCTGGTAGATTTCTTTCACCTTCAAAAACTGCACCAGAGATCAAGTCAAAACCTAACATATGTGTTATCCATGGTGATGCTGACGACGTGGTACCTTTTTCGTCCCTCGACTTAGCGGTTAAAGCTCTGAAAGAAAATGGAGTAAATGTTGAAGGACACCCAATTCATGCATTAGGGCATATTATTAATGAAGAGGGAATAAAATTAGGAGTAGAATTTATCAAGAAGAATTTTAAAAATTAATTTTCATGCACTTGTTTTGCTTTGGTTATGGATATGTAGCTAAATTTTTATCGAAAAAATTACTGAACTTAGGTTGGAAAGTCAGTGGCACATCAAGAAGTAAAGATATACAAAATGTAATCCTCTTTAATTATGAGAAGGTTAGCCAAGATCTGCTTAAAAGCGCAACGCACGTTTTAATTTCTATTCCTCCAGATGGTGATGATGTTGTGGAGAGATACGGTGATTGCCTGCAAAATGTTAAATGGTTTGGTTATTTGTCTGCAACTAGCGTCTATGGTGATCACTCTGGTAATTGGGTGAATGAGGAATCTGAAACAAAACCTATAGAAATCAGAGGAGAAAAGCGCCTTAGATCTGAAAGGAAGTGGCTGAATAGCAGATTGCCTGTACATATTTTTCGTTTAGCTGGAATATACGGTCCTGGTAGGAACGTGTTAATTGACTTGCAGCTTAGCAAAGCAAGAGATGTGAAAAAAGAAGGGCATTTTTTTTCTCGTATTCACGTTGAAGATATATCGAATATTTTATTTTCTTCCATGCAAAACATAAAACCTGGTGAAATATACAATTGTGCAGACGATTTACCCACTACACAATCTGAAGTGATAATGTATGCAGCCAAACTTCTCAATGTTAGCCCTCCAGAGCCAATTGAGTTACCAGATTATGCACAGAGTTTTTATTTAGGATCAAAAAGAGTAAGTAATGTTAAAATTAAAAAAGATCTTAATGTCTCTCTAATTTATCCTAACTACAAGGTGGGATTAGAGAGTTTGCATGTAAAAAAAACTGAAATCACATCAGAATGATAGATAGGCTTATTGTCACTGCCATTAAGTTAAGGAAAGAATGGTTAAAAACTGAACTAAAAAGTCAGAAATAATTAAGGATTTATGACAAATGCTGAAACAGAATAGAGTAAACTTTAAAGCAGATAAACTCTGAAGTGTAAATTACTTAAGAAATAGTGACCTTACCCAGAAAAAGTGGAGAGAAAGAAAAGAGTTTTTTTTGGTAAAATAAAATTTTGGAGGATTAGAAATGGTAAGAGAATATACGGCAGAATTCAAATTGGAAGCTGTTAAGCTGGCAAATGAACAAAGAAAGGTAGGTAACCAGTTGCAAAAGTAGCAAGAGATCTAGGAATAAGGGATAGTGTATTAGGAAAATGGATGAAGAAATATAACGAAAAAAAGTCAGCGGCAAATGCATTTCCAGATGTAGCACCTTATGACAAAGAGAGGTTTGATTTACAAAGCAAGAGTAACAAGGGAAAGAGACATTTAAAAAAAAGCCCTGGCCAGTCAAAAAGAGTAAAATATTTTTTTATATAGTAACTGCTATAAAGTACAGGAATTATGTAGGATTTTCTGCTAGTGGCTACTATAAGTGGACCACAAGAAAAATAAGCAGTAGAGAATCAGCAAATAAAGAGCTACTCGAAGCTATTCAAAAAATATATCAAGTTTCTAAATGTAGATATGGAACTCCTAAAATTCATGCTGAATTGAAGGCTTTGGGTAAAAGTTGCAATTTGAAAACGGTGCAAAGTATTATGCAGAAAAATGACATCAGGGCTATACTGAAAAGAAAGTTTAAAATTAAAAAACAACAAACAGATAATAGAGCTGTAGCTCCCAATATATTAGACCAAAACTTTATTGTTGATCAACCAAATAAAGTATGGGATTACTTACATCAAAACCAAGGAGGGATGGCTATATTTGGCAGCAATAATTCTCACGTATGGTAGTTAATGAGTAGTGCAATAAATAAACAATTGGTTATGAACTCTTTATTAATGGCCATTAATAGGCGTAAACCTGTTAAAAATCTACTGCTGCACAGTGACCAAGGTTCACAATATACTGCGCAAGGGTATCAATATCTCTTAGCTGTAAAGAATATAGATGAGTAATAAAGGCTGTTGTTACGACAATTCTGTTGCAGAAAGCTTCTTTACCTCATTGAAAAGAGAAATACTTATTGATACTTCACAACACTCTGCTCAACAAACTAGAACTGCAATATTTGAATACATAGAAATTTTTTATAACAAACAACGTCACTATTAACTATTGCATTCCAGAACAATTTGATGCATCATTCTTTTTGTAAAAAACATTCCACACTTTCTCTCCACTTTTTCTGGGTAAGGTCATATGTGTACATCCCCATCATGAATGCTATTTTCGGTAAAATCTCTTACAACGCTCAAAAGCAGAAAAACAAAAACTTGATTTTCTCAGCTAAATAGTGGACCATCAAAAGCACGCATAAATATCTACAATGAAAGAAAAAACTTTCACAATCATCGATGGCTATGGTTTTCTTTTCAGAGCTTACTATGTACTACCTCACTTAATTACCACAACAGGAATGCCAATAGGTGGTGTATATGGCTTTCTGAATATGGTTCTTAAGTACATTGCCCATTCGGACTACTTAACTATAGCACTTGATGCAGGGAAAAAGAATTTTAGGCACAATTTATATCCTGAGTACAAAGCGAACAGAGTAACGCCTCCTGAGGATCTAACTCCACAGTTCACCATACTGAGGGAAGCGGTAGAAGCTTTTAACCTCAGCTATGAAGAGATTGAAGGTTATGAAGCAGATGATATAATTGCAACACTAGCTGCAAAATACGCCAACCACCAAGACTTTAAAGTGGTAGTCGTTTCATCAGATAAAGACTTATTTCAACTCTTGAACCACAATATTTTAATATTCGACCCCATTAAAAATATATATATAGATGAAAAACAAGTAATAGAAAAATTTGGTGTAAACTCACACAAGCTTCTTGATTTATTTTCTCTAACTGGTGATGCATCTGACAACATTCCAGGCGTTCCGGGAATAGGTCCGAAGACTGCAGCTAAATTACTGGATGAATTTGATTCATTGAATAATATTATAGAGAACATTGATAATATCGAGCAAACGAGGATTCGTAATATTCTCACCGAACATAAGGAAAAAGCTCTAATTTCAAGAGAACTTTTATCACTATGCGAAAAAGTAGACCTTCAACATGATATTGCAAAATATGAAGTCCATTCTCCAAATATGGAAAAACTATTATCCTTTTTAAAGAAGTATGAATTCAATTCCTTAATAGGGAAAGTGGAAAAGCTTTTTTCCTATAATGGGTCTAGCACAAAAGAGAAAATAGAATATAGTAGTGAAGAGTTAGAGAAATTTTTGGAGCATTGTAGATATGAAGGCAAAATTGCAATTCATTACCACCTTGAAAACAATGTATTAAGTCTATCTTATAGCGAAAGTAATATTTTTTATATAGAGCAAGACAGCATACAAGATGCACTCATTATAATTAACTTAACTTTGCTCTCAAATGGAGTGCTTAAAATAATACATAACATTAAAGAGATCAGGAAAATCTTCCCTACAGTAGAGAAGATGCTAGATTCAGTTGATGATTTGATGATAATGTCGTATAGCTTGGATACAGGAAAGCATGATCACAGTATTCCAAACATAGTTGCGCATAATTTGAGTGAAAATGCAGAAATTTTCTCGGCAAAAACTTTAATAGCAATTCATGAAAAGCTAAAGCAAAGGTTATTTCAGGAAAAATTGCTCACAATTTACGAGCGCTTCGATAAGCCACTTATGAAAGTAATATTTGATATGGAGAAAAATGGGATATTACTGAACATACAAAAATTACAGGAGCTGTCCGATAAATTTCAGCAGGTAATTGCCGTGCTTGAAGATGAGATATATAATTTGGCAGGAGAAAGATTTAATATTGCTTCGCCAAAACAATTAAGTGATGTTTTATTCAACAAAATGGGGCTTAATAAAAAGAAAAAGTCAAAAAAATCTGGATCTTATAGCACCAATTATGAAGTTCTAGAGGCACTCGAAGAAGAAGGGGTAGAAATCGCAAGTAAAATCTTAAATTGGCGACATTTAAGTAAATTAAAAGGCACCTACACTGATGCATTAATAAAGCAAGTTGATCCACTTGATGGTAGAATACACACAAGCTTTTCAACGACTGCAACTGCAACTGGAAGGCTGAGCTCCAGCAATCCTAATTTACAGAATATTCCTATCAGAAGCGAAGAGGGAAATCTTATCAGACAAGCATTTATTGCGCCAAAAGGGCATAAGATAATTTCTGCTGACTATTCGCAAATAGAATTAAGACTCCTGGCACACGTTGCAAACGTTGCAGCATTTAAAGAAGCTTTTGCAAACGGACAAGATATTCATGAGATCACCGCAAGGCAAGTTTTTGGAGTGCAAGAAATAGATGAGCAATTAAGACGCAAAGCAAAATCCATCAATTTTGGAATTATATATGGCATTAGCCCATTTGGTCTTGCAAAGCGGCTTGGAATTACCATTGCGGAAGCTGCTGAATACATTAATTACTATTTTTCCTGTTACCCAGAAATAAAGGCCTATATGGAAAAAACAGTGTCTATCGCAAGATTGCATGGTTATGTAGAAACTTTGTTTGGCAGGAGATGCTTTGTAAGAGACATAAACAATACAATTCCTTATATAAGACAATTTGCAGAAAGGGCAGCAATAAACGCACCACTGCAAGGAACCGCTGCTGATATAATAAAACGTGCGACAATTCAGCTTTTTGACCAATTGAAAGTAGGTAAAATAATCCTCCAGGTTCACGATGAACTACTGGTTGAAGTAGAGGACGAAAAGGTACAAGAAACAGCAAAACTTATGAAAGATATAATGGAAAATGCAATAGAAATTTCTGTACCACTTGAAGTAGAAATAAAAGTTGGCGACAACTGGGGTCTAAATTCCCTTAATTATGACTTAAACATCGTGAATTCTAGGAGTATAGATTATTTGAATTAATATGAAAAATATGCTACAATTGAAGTATAGTAAATGTGAGTAACTCAGTTATGACAAAAATATTAACTCCACAAACAAAGAATTTGGAACCTTCAAATCAGGTAACTAACAAAGATGAGAAAATTTTTGAAAAAGAGGAACATCAGGTAATCTATGATTACTTTGTAAAAGTATTAGAAGGTAAAGCCGAATTAAAGGAGAACAAAGAAACAACTGATTATTTTATATCAGCTTATAAGGACATACTACTTAATAATGTCAATCCAAAAGATATAAAACCACTCATTGAAGAGAATTTTTCTCAGTTTTTACTTTCTATGTTTAAAGAAATTAGAGAGCAAGGCTTAGCTAGAGAAGAGAAATTAAATAATGATAAAATACAACAAATAATAACCAAGTGTGTAGCTGATATACGGGGTACAGAAGCTAAAGATTCATCCATAAAGTTTGTATTGGAAATGCTGCTGCTGCTAATTGGAGGGATCAAAATAGACCCGAAAAATATTTCTGGCTCCTTTATGGATGGGATGAAAGAAAAAATACCATTCTTAGGTAAAGACAAGAAAGAAGAGGATGAACCACCACTCAGTGATGAAGAGATGGTAACAACGTTCTTAAGCAAGATCTTTTTTCCTGTCCTTCTTTCCACTATTCCAATGTTAATTTTTGGTCCTACTACACTCGGAGTAGTTCTTACTGCTATCGGCACAATATTTGCCATAAAAGGAGGAGTGGAGGTTCTTTTTTCAAATAACAAAAAAGGTACTTTGTATGACCCTAGCTCACAAGATAAAGATGATACAGAAAAGAGAGCAAAACTGAATGGAAAAATTCTCGAGGGCATTGATGATATTTTAAAAACCCCAGTTACAGAAGTTGAGAAAGGCACCTCTGTTTCTGAACAAATTTCCCAAGGAAAAGAAAAGAGTGAACAACAGCCTGTTCCTGAGCAAATTTCCCAGGTAGGAAACGAAAAAAGTGAGCAGCACGATCAATCTTGGACAGGAAAGGAAAACAAACGAAGGGAAAAACCACAGAGCAGCAAAGGTAAGACTACTCAGGTTTGCTAAAAGTGAATTGTGTAAGAGATCTGCTATTATTCTATAGCACATACAACAGGAGTATGGTCAGACGGATTTTCTAGCTTACGCAATCTATCATCTATGTAGCATGTTTCCAATTTATCTACAGCTTGTGGTGATAACAGCATATAATCTATTCGCATTCCTTGATTATTTCTGAGTGAATTGCCTTGATAATGCCACCAAGTGAATTGTTGCAAATTTGGGTGAGATATTCTAAACGCATCTTTAAACCCAAGATTCAAGATCGCTCTTAACTTCTCACGTTCTCTTATATGAAAGCACACTTGGCCATTCAATAAGTTTGAATCAAAGACATCAATTTCATCCGGTGCAACATTATAATCGCCAGCTATAATAGTTAACTCTTCATTCTTTAACAAAGTGCTCATCCTTTCATATAGATTATCAAAAAACTTGAGTTTATATTCAAATGCTTGAGAGTCCGGGCTTTGACCGTTTGGAACGTATACACTTCCCACCCTTACCTTCTGATTATTGTGCTTTATTATGCACTCTATATAACGCGCTTCTTGATAACCTTCTACGATATCAATCTTAAACTTCTCCAGTATCGGATATTTAGATAAAACACAAACGCCATTTCTTGCAACTTGTCCATAGACAGCACATTCATATCCCAGCTTCTCTATCTCTGCATAAGGAAATTGCTCTTCCATACATTTTATCTCTTGCAGCAAAATTATATCTATCTGACTATCAACTATAAAACTACAAAGTTGGTTAACTCTTTTACGTATGGAGTTTACATTCCAAGTTGCAATCTTTAGCATCAACAATCCTTATTAATTATATCAATTAAACTCTCCCCAGTAGGCAACCTCGATGTTATAATTTTTTTCCATTTGATTAACTTTAAACTATCAGCAATGTTTTTACTCATGGTATATGCAACTGCATTATTCATCACATGAGATAACCCACTTTTTAGAACTAATGAACAAAATATCCTTGCTGTCTGTGAGGAAAAAAAAGCAACACTATCAATTTTACCATCCAATAGTAAATTTTTACACCTATTAGTTAGATTCCTTTTTATAATTGTTTCATAGAGTACAACTTCTCTTACGTTAAAATCTTCTTCAGATAATCTCTTTTTTAGGTCACATGATACTTCTTGTCCCCTTATATACAAGAACTTTATTGCGTTTGAATAATGAGCTTTTATGAATGATATCAGACCATCAACGTTGCTGTCTGCTGAGATTATATCAGAAAATCCCAAATTTTTTGCAGCCTGCATGGTTGAATTACCAACTGTAATAATCGGAAAGTCATCCTCTTTGCATATTTGACTAAGAGCCTTTACACTGTTTTTACTTGTAGATATCACAACGTCAAATTCGTACGCAGATATATCAGGATTTAAGTACTTTATTGTGAATACTGGTTCTATAAAAACTTTGTATCCATACTTTCTCAATATATTTCTTGTATTGAACGAGTCCAATAAAGGCCTCGTTAATAAAATAGACTTCATTCTGATTTATTTCACTACTAGTAAAATAGTACCCTTTATACACAAATTACTGAATAAAAACTTTTATTTTGATAGCTTGAGCAATTATTCAAGTAATTGATGTGGAAGTAGGAGTACTAAGCGCTCCTACCCCAATAAGCCCACAATTTCTGCTTACACTTTTTTGACGCTAATTACATCGAACTCTTTTGAATGGCTTCCTTCAGTGGAATTATATAGCTAATATTCCTGTATAAGTTAAATAAGTTAATACTTAAGCTTGTACTCTTGCAGTATTTGAAGAGAGATTCTCAAGGACGTTTTTTGTCTGTGGTTCACTAATCATAGTTTGAACGATATTAGCTGCCATAATAACACAGCCTAGAATAAAAAAAGGCGTAGAAACAAAATAAATAACAGAAGACTCAAAAAGCGACATAGATGCAATACCTCCTATTAGAAATGAAGCACTGGATGCTATATCAAGATAGATCTTTGTTAACTTTTTTTGTCCTGGAGTGTTTTTTATGCCAGATTTCTTATTAAGATTCTCTTGTCGGGAATGATCATTTAGTGACCATATATTTAAAGCAAACGAAAGTGCACTGAATATAGTGCCGGCAATACTAAAATACAGACTTAAGACAGGAATATTCAAGACCAATGCCGCTATGTATCCAATGAAAGAGATAGTAGATAGTGTAGTAAATAAGCGTTTCGAGTAAGTTCGTACCTTCTTTCTGTAGGCTAACTTATCTTTTTCACCATACATAGCATAAATATTACCTAATATGTTATATTATAACATTAATTAATTCAATAAGCAATATGGAAGCTAAGAGTGCCCGAGAGAAGACTTGAACTTCCACAACTTAAAAAGTTACTAGCACCTGAAGCTAGCGCGTCTACCAATTCCGCCACCCGGGCTTTTTATAGTTTACTATGTTAAAGTTAAATAATATACTTAAACAATTTTTAGTTCAAAGGTAATGCCAAATCTAGATCAAATATTTTTTGCTCAAAACAATGTTAATATTAATAACGTATATAAAATAGTCAATAACGCTTTGAGCAATAGCGATGGTGGTGAGCTGTTTCTAGAATTTTGCCAGTCGGAGTCCCTGGTTTTTGAGGATAACATATTAAAACACATGGACTTGAATACTAGAAGGGGATTTGGTTTAAGGTCTTTTTGTGAAGATAGTACATCTTTCGTTTGTTCTTCTGAGATCAGCGAAAAAGAAATTAGTAATGCTGCTTCTATGGTAAAAAGCTCAGTGTCTTTAAACAAGACAAATTCAATAAATTTAAACGAAGAGACAAAAAGCCTATATTCGAGGATTAACCCTATAAATGAAATGGATCTGAATTCAAAGATTAAGCTACTCAATGAGGTTAATGAGTATGTAAGGTCCAAAAATAACTGCGTGAAGCAAGTAAAAATAACTCTAAGTGGAGAATGGCAAGTTGTACAAATAATAAAGGGTGATCACAGATTAAGCGATATCAGGCCTCTGGTACGTTTTAATGTGCTAGTCATTGTAGAAAAAGATGGCCGTACCGAAAGAGGTTCTGCAGGGCATGGTGGAAGGGACTCTTATAGTAAGTTTATTTCTGAGAAAAAGTGGAAAGAAGTTGCAAACCAAGCGTTAGAACAAGCACTGGTAAATCTTGAAGCAATTCCAACTCCAGCCGGAGAAATGACAGTCGTTTTAGGTCCAGGATGGCCAGGAATATTGTTACACGAAGCCGTGGGTCATGGACTTGAGGGCGACTTCAATCGCAAAACAGTCTCAGCATTTTCAAATTCTGTGGGTAAACAAGTAGCAGCTAGTGACATCACAGTAGTTGATGACGGAACTCTGCCCAATTTGCGCGGCTCTATCAGCGTAGACGATGAAGGCACTCCACCCATTTATAATATATTGATAGAGGATGGGATCCTAAAAGGATACATGCAGGATCATATGAACGCTAAACTCATGGGTGTAAGCCCAACTGGTAATGGTAGAAGAGAAAGTTATAAAGAAGTTATTATGCCGCGCATGACAAACACCTATATGTTGCCCGGAAAGTATACACCGAAGGAAATAATATCTAGCGTAAAGAAAGGTCTATATGCAGTAAATTTCGGTGGTGGGCAGGTTGATATAACGTCAGGAAAATTTGTTTTTTCATCTTCGGAAGCTTACCTAATAGAAAATGGCAAAATTACACAGCCAGTAAAAGGAGCAACACTAATTGGTGACGGTCCAACAGTGTTGAAAAAAGTATCTATGGTTGGTAATGACTTAAAGTTAGATCCTGGTGTTGGCACATGCTCGAAAGATGGACAAAATGTGCCCGTTGGAGTTGGTCAGCCGACACTCAAAGTCGACGCAATAACTGTTGGTGGAACTGAGATATAGATAAGGGCTAAAACGGATTCCAGCGCACGGCGCACAGCTGTACAAACATTATGATTTGGAAGCAATTGCCACCAATAGGGTGTCATCCCAGTGTCTGGGCACTGCCTTTGTGTTTGAGGCAAAACTGGCTATAACATTTAACACACTGCTTTCGCAAATAAATGTTCGTACAGTTATGTGTCAGCTACTTGGATGACACTTTTGTACTTGATGCAAGATTATATCTTGAAAAAATTAAGTTTTAATGCTATAAAATAATTGTAAATTTTGTCTCCGTGGTAGCTTTATGAATGTTGAAAGTAAAAAAATACACGATGCTAAAATAAAATTACCAATATTTCTTGATTATCAATCTACTACTAAAGTAGATCCCCGTGTTTTAGAGGTGATGATACCTTACTTTGGTGAGTTCAGCAATGCACACTCTCGCAGCCATTCATTTGGTTGGACTGCTGAAGAAGCAGTGGAAAAAGCAAGGAAACACATCGCTGATCTGGTGAACGCAGATAGCAAAGAAATTATCTTTACCTCAGGTGCAACTGAGTCAAATAATACGGCAATCAAGGGCGTTGCTCACTTTTATAAAAATAAAGGAAATCATATAATCACTGTCTGCACGGAGCATAAGTGTGTTCTGGATTCTTGTCGGCATCTGGAAAATGAAGGCTTTAAAGTTACATATTTGCCTGTTAAGCAAAACGGAATTATAGATTTATCAAAGCTTGAGGAAGCAATTACTGATAAAACAATTTTGATTTCAGTAATGATGGTAAATAATGAAATCGGAGTAATTCAGCCTGTAAAGGAGATTGGTAAAATATGCAGAAAGCATAATATATTTTTCCATACAGATGCAGCTCAAAGCTTTGGAAAAGTTCCAATTGATGTTAATGAGATGTGCATTGATCTTATGAGTCTCTCTAGCCACAAAATTTATGGACCTATGGGAATAGGCGCATTATATGTACGTAGAAAGAATCCTCGTGTTAGGCTGATACCACTAATTAGTGGTGGTGGACAGGAAAGAGGCATGCGTTCTGGAACAGTTCCAACACCTCTTGCAGTTGGTTTTGGTGAAGCGGCACGTATTGCTAGAGAAGAAATGAAAAAAGAAACAACTAGAGTGGAAGAATTAAGGGATATTTTGTATAACAAGATAAAAGAAGCGTTTCCTGATATCGTTTTAAATGGTGATTATGAAAATAGAATTCCTGGCAACCTAAACTTGAGCTTTCCCTATGTTGAGGGTGAGTCTCTCATCATGGCAATCAAGGATTTAGCAGTAAGTTCTGGTTCTGCGTGCACGTCTGCGTCTCTTGAGCCTTCCTATGTAGTACGGTCGCTAAATAATGGCCATGACCTTGAGCATTCATCAATTAGATTTGGCCTAGGCCGATTTACAACTAGAGAAGAAGTTTTGTATGCAGCAGATCTTGTTGCTAAAAATGTTGGCCGACTGAGAGAAATGAGCCCACTTTGGGAGATGGTACAAGAAGGAGTAGATTTGAACACCGTGAAATGGGACTCTCATTAAATGTATCCGTTCCAACTGCAAATGCACTTTGAAATTACTCTGTACCGTTCACACTTAATTCTTCAATCTCACTAATAGAAAGGCCAGTAAATTTGACAATAGTGTTGACATCAACATTGTTAGCCAGCATTGCTTTTGCGACTTCGATTTTTCCTTCGATTTTTCCTTCGATTTTTCCTTCGATTTTTCCTTCAATTTTCCCTTCCTCTTTACCGATTTTGATGCCTCTTTCTTCGCCAATTTGGATGCCTTTTTCAGTAGCAAGGTCAAGTCTGTATTCAAGAATGGCTTCTTCTTTCCGTAGATCCATTATTCTTTCTTCATAAGCTACTAAATCTTTTTCATTCCAGCTAAACCTGTCTAATTCATCGTAGGCTAACTTTATTATTGGTGCTTTTTCTGCTATTTTCCTTAAGTCTTCTTCCGTAGTTTCATCTGCATATTTGAAGAAAAATAACCAACGATCCACTATGCTTTCTAGCTGTTCTTCCTTATTCTTAGGAAATTTAGGTAGTTCAATAAATACAAATTGAAAATCTTTTAAGTCATGCTCATTGGTTTTCTCATCTCTTATAGTGTGGCTGGATATATAATCAAGCTTATCAGGAAATAAATTACAATTAGAGATAGCAATAAAGAAAACCTTCTTTAAATCAATGTACTTACCAGATTTATCAGCTTGCCTTGAGTAAGCCTTAGCAGCATATAGTTGAGCTCGTTTTTCGAAGCCTTTATCGCGAGTGAGCTGCATTTCAATCACATACCTAGCCCCACTAGAGTCCCTGCAAAGAACATCAACTATACTTTGCTTATCAGAGGCAATTTCAGGATCCATTATAGTACTGAGGAATTCCACTTCTTGTATAGTATTTATCTCGGTAAACCCTAAAATATCATTCAAAAAATGTATGAGAATATTCTTATTTTTTTCAGTGCCAAATATTTTTTTGAAGGTTAAATCCAGCTTAGGGTCGAGAAACTTAGATAAAGCCATAGCCAAAGTGCTTAAAAATATTAATAATTATACACTATTATTAACAATTATTCAACCATATTTTTGAAGATAGCTATGCCGCCGCGAACCGTCATACCGCCGCGGTATCTCTAGATCCCGCTAACAAGCAGCGGGATGACGAATTACTTAACCGTCATACCACCGCGAACCGTCATACCGCCGCGGTATCTCGGCATAGATTCCGCTAACTAGTAGCGGAATGACGATTGTGTATCGTGTTTTGCTAAAAATCACAGAATGCAGTCTGGTTACATTACTCTAGCTATACGCAACAACTTTACTTTCAACAATTTTGTGAGCAATAATACGACTTTCATAATCAATATTTATTATATCAGATAGTGAATTAATATCAGTATAACTACCAAAACTTTCCATTGTTGATTCCACTACCTCTACTATTTTTAAAAAACCGATTCGTGACTTCAAAAATTCATTAACAGCTATTTCATTTGCAGCATTGAGCACAATACTGTTTGTTTGTGGAGCAGAAGAGTTTAACACTGCCATGCTAAGCTTTAGCGCAGGAAAACGCTTATGGTCTGGTTCTTGAAAGGTCAATTTTCCTTGCTTTGTTAAATCTAATTTACGATTTAAAGCTGATCTTTCCGGCCAAGATAGAGCATATGAAATAGGAATTGCCATGTCAGTTTCTGCAAGCACAGCAAAGTTGAACCCATCCTTATAAGTTACAATTCCATGTACTATTGACTCAGGATGCACTATTGCTTCAATTTTATCCGGGCTGATATTAAACAAGTTATGTGCTTCTATTATCTCTAGTGCCTTATTCATCATTGTTGCGCTATCAACCGAGATTTTCTTTCCCATATTCCAAGTGGGGTGACTAAGCGCCTTATCTACCATAACATTTCTTAATTGCTCAAGGCTATAATTTAAGAATGGTCCACCAGAAGCAGTAAGTATGATCTTTTCTACGCATTTGTCGTCATTTTGCAAAATTTGAAAAATTGCATTGTGCTCAGAGTCAATAGGGATTATTTGTACATTTTTTTCTTTAGCTTTTTTGAGTAATAACTTTCCACCGCAAACAATGCTTTCTTTGTTTGCCAATGCAATGACTTTGGTACCGCTTTCTATAACTTCCATAACTGGCCCAAGGCCTGCAATGCCAACTATTGCAACAACTGAGAGATCAACAGGTATGGTAGCAATATTTGTAGCACCAATTGCTATTTTTACATCTGTACCAAGTAAACTTTCTTTCAAATCTTTGTAAAGCCTTTCATCGGAGATAGCAACATATTTTGCATTTAGCAGTTTTGCTTGGTGTGCCAGTAGAGCAAAGTTCGAATGGGCACTTAGTGCTTCCACTTGGTATTCTTCTTTTCTCTTTGAGAGCAAATCTACAGTCTTTTTTCCAACACTTCCTGTTGATCCCAAAACTGAAACCTTTTTCACTAAGACAAACTCATAACAACAGCAACTTTTCTTATTAGGCCTTCTTCCAACTATTCAATAGTTTTTAAGTGTTTAACCAAGTTCATGTCCGTGGTCATCGCCAACAGATGGTGAAGGACCAGGTGAAAAAGATTGACCATGGTGATCACCTGCATCATGCATGTCTTGCAAACCATCAGCATTATGAGCTATTTCGTTATTGGCATGAGGGTAATCATCTGAGTGATGTCCATCATCACCATGAGCCATATCCATTTCTTCTGATGGCATATCTTCCCCACCTCCACCTGAAAAATATTCTGCAAGGCCTTCAAGAAGTTTTATGCCAAACATATTACCTGACTTTCCAAACAATGTTACTAGACTACTGCCACTCACCAAACCTTCAAACACGTTACTATAAGCAGCAATTGCTCCTTCATGAAAGTTGAACAACCATTTCATTCCATCGACAACTGTTGAAACAGAGTCACTATGACCAAGACCAAAACCACTTTTCTCACCAGCAGCCTCTTGGTGTTGCTGCTGCGCTTGCCATTCTGCAATGTTTGGACCTTGAGCTTCACTCATAAATTTTTACTCTCAACCTTAAGCTATTATTTTATCACAAATATTGCAAAATATCAATAGAGCTTTTGAATATAGCTAATACAAACAATTTCTGTCATCCTATATATAGCTAAACTGACTTACGACAATTTGAAAAACGACAAATTCGTCATTCCGCTACTAGTTAGCGGAATCTATGCCGAGATACCGCGAATGAATCGCGGTATGACGTGTTAGCTATAGGATCCAGTTTGAAAAAAATCTGAATTCCAATGTTCACTACCTTTTACAAAGTTAAAACTTAAAAATATGACTGTTAGCAATAGTGTATATATCTTTAGCTATATATAATGAATGAATTTTTTTATATATTCGTTATTAGTATTTTGTATTTCCTGAACAGTTCCATGGGAAATGATCTCCCCTTCATATAATACTGCTATTTTATCAGCTATTTTAAATGCGCTATGAATATCATGTGTAATCGTGATAATTGTAGGGTTAAGATCTCTAGATAATTTTATTATTATCTCGTTTACTATATCTGACATAATTGGGTCCAATCCTGAAGTTGGTTCATCCAAAATAATGATTTCTGGATTGTGTGCAATCGCCCTTGCAAGTGCCACTCTTTTTTTCATTCCACCTGATAGCTCTATTGGAAACATATCTGCTATGCTTTCCTCCAGTCCAACATCATTTAACTTCTCGATTGCTAGCTGTTTTGCCTCTTTTTTGCTGATATTAAAGCGCTTTTTATAATTAAAAGATATATTTTCCCACACTGTAACGTAGTCAAATAAAGCGGAATTTTGAAATAAAACCCCAAATTTATTTTTGCTTTTACTATTTATTTTAACAGACCCTGAGTCTGGAGCAAGCAAGCCGATAATTGTTTTTGTTAATACAGATTTGCCGCTTCCTGAGCCACCAAGTATGACTAATGATTCCCCTTTTAATATATCAAAATTTAGATCTTTTAGTACTGTCCTATCATCAAAAGATAAGCTTAAGTTCAATATTGATATTATGGGGTTACGCATGTATCAAAGTAATCATGTAGTTTGCTAAAATGATCAGTATGGACGATAAAACAACAGTTGATGTTGTAGCAACACCTACTCCTCGTGCACCTTCTTTGCAATGGTAACCGTAATAGCAGCTTGAGACAGAAATTATGGCGCCAAATACAGTTGCTTTTATTAGCCCAGTTATAAAATCATACGTATTAAAGAACTGAGCTGTGTGTTTAATGTATATATTTAAATTGTGGTTAAATTCGAAGACTGCAGTGATACATCCTCCAAATATTCCTATTAAATCTGCACATACTGTAAGTATGGGAAATACTATGATTGACGCTAAAATCCTTGGTGCAATTAAATATTTAAAAGGGTTGATGTTCAAGGTTGTAAGTGCATCTATTTGCTCGGTGATGCGCATTGTACCAATTTCTGCTGCAACTGATGATCCAACCTTTCCTACCATTATTAAGCTGATCAAAACTGGTCCTAACTCTTTAATGATAGTGATCGTAACAAGTTTGGGTATTATCTGTTCTTGGTTAATTAATGGGTCACTCAAGCTACTTTGTAAAACTATTGCCGCTCCTATAAAAACTCCAGTGAGCCCAACAATTGGCAGAGAGAAAAAGCCTATCTCTATAATTTGTCTTGCTATGTTGCTAAAATAATATGGTGGCACAAGGCAGTGGTATAGAGATTGAATAAAAAATATGAATGCACTACCAAGCCTTAACAAAAAATTGATAAAGTACCTACCAATTATTCTAACACTATTTATATCAAAAAAGCTCACTTTGTATTCATTTTAGCTAGAGGTTAGTCTTACTGATTTTATTAAAATTTTTATTAACTTTATCGCAAAGTATAGCTGAGATATGTTTTAAGTTCAACATACTTGATGTTTTAATTTAAAGCTCATATAGCTAACCCAAGAAAGGTTTCCCTACGTCATACCGCCACGGTATCCACAACTGTACGAACGTTGTAGTTTGGGAGCAATTCCCACCAGTGGGCCAGTGCCCAGACACTGGGATCCAGCTTCTATGCAACTTAATTAAAAACGTTTGTTTTAGCGTAAGACAACTACCTTTAGCTCATCAGCTCAGTTATAAGCAAAATTTCTGGATTCCAGACTGGAATGACATCATCTGTTGTGCAATTTACCTTCAAAAATGAATGTTCGTACAGCTATGGATTCATTCGCGGTATAGATTCCGCTAACGAGTAGCGGAATGACGGTTTTTCAAATTGTAGAGCCACTTTAGCTATAGAACTCAATTACATAAGCAAACCTTACTTATTTTACTATCCCTGTTTACTTCCTGTAAAAAACATGTTACTAATGTATTGTATTTTGTAGTAGAATGGAGGAAATTTTGGCAGTTCCAAAAAGAAAAAAGTCAAAGTCAAGGCGTAATATGCATCGTTCTCATCATGCTATTGAGCCTAAGAATGTTGTGGTATGTTCAACAACTGGGGAATTCATGTTGCCTCATAACGTAGCAGTTGATGGCAGTTACAAAGGAAAACGGGTTTTCATCAAGCAACAGGCAGAGTGACTATTATGATATGTTACCTACGGTCAATAATAATATAGTTATTGCACTTGACGCTATGGGGGGCGATTTTGCGCCTCTTTCCGTAATTCAGGGTGCTGGTTTTTTTTTAGACAACCTTGTTGACCCAGGCATTAAAGTTTTTTTTCATATTTATGGAGATAAGGAAGAAGTATCTCCTTTGCTTTTGAAATATAAAAAAGTAAGTAACAATTCTGAATTTACTCATTGTTCTGACAATGTCCTTGCAAATGATAAGCCATCTTTTGCACTGAGGCATCGTAAAGACTCAAGTATGAAAGCTGCCATTGAGGCAGTAAAAAAAGGTAAAGCTTTCGGAGTGGTGTCTTCAGGCAACACCGGAGCATTGATGGCAATTTCCAGATTTATTTTAGGAACATTACCAAACATTTATCGTCCTGCTATTGCCTCTATCTGTCCAACTAAGACAAAAAGCTTCGCTTTGCTTGACCTTGGTGCAAATGTTGATTGTAATGCCGACTCATTATTTCAATTTGCGTTAATGGGTAGTATATTTGCAAAAATAGCATTAAAAATTGACAATCCTGAAGTTGCTTTGCTAAATATCGGCACAGAAGAAGTTAAAGGTAATGACTCAGTGCGCGGCGCTTTTGAGTTGCTTAAAAACGCTCCAGGCATTAATTTCAAAGGGTATATAGAGGCAAGTGAATTTTTAGAGGGTAATATAGATGTGATTGTTGCTGATGGTTTTGTTGGCAATGTAATGCTCAAAACGGCTGAGGCAACCGCTAGTACCTTTATCAATCTAATAAAGCAGGAAGTATTCAATTCGTGGATAGCGAAAATGCTTGTTGGTATATTGTTAAAATCCAAACTAAATAAAGCTTTAACGCGTTTTAATCCCAAAATTAGAAGTGGAGCTATGTTTTTAGGGCTGAATGGTATCATCATAAAAAGTCATGGAAATTCTGATGCTATTTCTTTTGCCAATGCCATAAAATTTGCAGTAAATGCAATTAGTGAAAATTTAAATCAAAAGATAATTAACGGGGTAAGTCATATTGAATAAAAGTTTCATATTAAGCACTGGATCTTACCTACCAAGAAAAATGTTGAGTAACAACGAAATTGCATCGATAGTTGAGACGAGCGATGAATGGATAAGGCAGAGAACAGGAATAGTTCAAAGGCATATAGCAGATGAAGGAGAACTAACGTCAGATCTAGCTGTAAATGCAGCAAAAAGTGCTATAGAAAAAGCTAAAATTTCAGTAGATGAAATTGACTTGATTATAGTTGCTACAACAACTCCTGATAAAACTTTTCCTAGCTGTGCAACGATTGTACAAAGTAAGTTAAAATGTAAAAACGCATTTGCTTTTGATGTACAAGCAGCATGCTCTGGTTTTATATATGCAGTTACAGTTGCTGATTCGCTCATAAAATCTAACAATAGAATTAAATATGCATTGGTTATAGGTGCTGAAATAATGTCTAGGATTGTTGATTGGGAAGATAGGTCAACTTGTGTACTCTTTGGTGATGGTGCTGGTGCAGTGGTGATGAAATCAGAAATGGGTAGAAGCGGCATCATATCAACAAACTTATACTCTGACGGCAATGTGGACATACTATGTACGAACGGAGGGGTATCCTCTACTGGTGATTCTGGAAAAATATACATGAATGGAAGAGAAGTGTTTAAACATGCAGTGGATAAGTTAACAGCCTTAATAGAGGAAACTCTGAAATGCAATAATTTGAAAATTACTGATATTGACTGGCTAATTCCCCATCAAGCAAATATTCGTATTATTGAAGCAGTAGTAAAGAAGTTAGATTTCCCTATAGAGAAAGTGATTAATACTGTTGATAAGCATGCAAATACCTCAGCGGCATCAATTCCACTAACACTTGATTATGCAATACAAAAATCAAAAATAAAATTAGGAAACCTGGCACTGCTGATTTCAATAGGTGCAGGCCTAACCTGGGGTTCTGTGTTGCTGCACTATTAGACTTCCTGCATTACCTCCTGTCATCCAAGTACCCTCTTTGTCATTCCAGTGCCTCTTTCTCCTGTCATCCCAGTGCCCCCTTTTGTCATCCCAGTAGCCCCTTCGGTGTCATTCCAGTCTGGAATCCAGTTCTTATTGTACATTCACCTGGTGTAAAGTTAAGTTTCCTGGATCCCAGTGTCAGCTACTCGGATGACAAAAAAAGGAGCACTGGAATGACAGCAGTCCTACGTCATACCGCGATTCATTCGCGGTATCTCTAGATCCCGCTAACAAGCAGCGGGATGACGGTTGTCGTTTAGCCACAAATATTTAAGAAATTTACCAAATGAAAAAAAAGGCAAAAGAAACCCTGGGGTTATTATCCGCTTTAAAATATTGGCGTTTTTTATGTTTTAAACGCTTGACAAGCGAGATTAAGCTGCTTTTAATTGCAACTAACTTACGCTGCAAACGTTTAAGAAATTTACTAAGCAGAAAAAAAGACAAAGAATCCCCGAGTTAGCTAGTCTTTTACTATCTCTGTCGAGTATTGGCATTTTTTGATGTCTTGTAACGCTTTGTAAGCGCGTTCAGCTTATTTAGATAAAAATCTAGATGTAGATGAAGTTTTGTAAAGACATACAGTATCTATATACTGCAAAAAATTGAACATAAGACGCCGATACATTAAGTAATCCTTACCTTTTAATCTGCAGATTGGCGAAAGCAAATACAATAGCTTCAGTTTCATGATAAGGGAGCTGGCGAGGTTTGTCAAGGAAGTTTTTCTTTCCCGTGAATTCCCTTTGAGGTTGAATATTGAAAATTAACCGGAGAGTTGTGGATTACTTTGTATATGTCATAACAAGCCATGGCGCTCTCAGCAAAACCATTTAGTATTAATTTTAGTTTGCCTGAATAAATAGCTATATCTCCGATTGCATATATCCTATCTCTACTGGTTTTAAGTGTAGCTGGGTCGACAACTATGCGGCTATGTTCTAACTGTATACCCCAATTGTTTATTGGACCAAGATTCATTGACAGTCCAAAAAATGGCAGCAAAAAATCAGCGGATATTTCTTTTTCTTCCTTAGAGGCAATGTTTTTTACTATCACTGCGCTCAACTGCCCATTACCTCCTGCTAGTTCGTGTAATTGATATGGCACTACCAGTTCTATTTTTCCATCAATTTCAAGTGATTCTAATTTATTTCTAGTTTCAGGAGTGCAGCGAAATTCCTTTCTCCTATGTATCACATAAATTTTCTTCGCAACTTTAGAAAGTTCTACAGTCCAATCAGCTGCAGAATCACCCCCACCTGCAATGACTATAGTTTTGTCCTGAAAATCAGAAATTTTATTTACACTGTAAAATACAGATTTATTTTCATATTCTAATATACCACTTAAGGGTGGACGGTTAGGTTCAAACATTCCGTTACCTGCAGCAACAATAACGGCTTTGCATTTTACCTCTGTACCTATGTTCGTTATGACAGTAAAGCTTTCACCTTCGTTATTTGAAATCTTTTCCACTTTTTGACTTAAATGGTAAACAGGCTTAAATGGCGAAGATTGCTCCATTAGTTGCTCAATTAATTTTTGGGCAGTGATTACAGGATAACCAGGTATATCATATATTGGCTTTTCTGGGTAAAGAGCTGTGCATTGTCCTCCTGCTTGATCCAAAACATCTATTATATGACATCTCATATCAAGCATTCCCGCTTGAAAAGCAGTGAATATTCCAACAGGTCCTGCACCTATTATTACTATATCGGTTTTCATATTCAGATGGTGATCTATTTATAGATATTAGCTTTCTTTGCTAACAAGGTCAATTTACAAAGGGATGTATTTTTAAAAGATGTGGCTAGATTAGACAAGATTTCCAGCGTTATGAACCACATAGTCCAAATAAGCTCTAAAAATCAGCTAGCATAGCGAGATGCTGTGCGGACGGAATGGGATTCGAACCCATGGTACGCTCATCACGTACGTCAGTTTTCAAGACTGGTGCCTTAAACCGCTCGGCCATCCGTCCATTTCTTTTCTATCACAACATTTGATTTTAAGCAATCTATAAAAGCTTTACTTGCCCACGCAAAAGTTGCTAAACACACTACTCAATATTTCCTCAACATCAATAATTCCAATCACCGCACCAAGTTCAAATGCAGCAAGCCTCAAATCTTCAGATATCAACTCAATTGGATTATCGATATTAAAACGTTGTAAATGTTCCAGTGCTTTCTTCATGTGATTCCTATGTCTTTGCCGAGTGATTACAGGAGTGTCTCTATCATGCCCAAATTTTTCCTCTGCCTTCTCTTTTATGAGAGAGATCAATTTGTTTGTACCTATTTCCTTTAGAATAGAAATGGGTAAAAGATCTATGCCATTAATTTTTATATTGTGATTATTGATAACATCGTCAGCTTTGCTCAATACATAAATGGTGTCATTTTGGTCTGATGTCATGCAAGTAGCTGACACTGGAATCCAGCTATGAACATTGTTTTCAGCACATGTTTCTAGAATCCATTGTCTATTGCATAATTTGCAAGTATTTTTATATCTGGATCCCAGTGTCAAGCACTGGGATGACACCGTTTGTTGATTACAATATTTGCATAGTTGTGTGTCAACGACAGATGGTATATTGCCTGTGGCTTGATAATTGACATCGTGTCGTTGTTCAAAAGGAAATAGCTCTATTCTTAAATCAGCTTCAAAAGACCTCTTTTTCGCTCGACTTATACCTTCTAATTCTATTGGATCTGAACTTTCACGAATTCCAGCAGTATCAGAGAGAATGATTGGGTATCCGCCAATGTCAATATGAGCTTCAAGTATATCTCTTGTTGTGCCTGCATATTCAGAAACAATAGCAATATCACGCTTGGCTAAGAAATTAAACAGAGTTGATTTACCGACATTTGGTTCACCAGTTATTACAATATGTAAACCCTCACGCAACCTTTCGCCCCGTCTATTATCATTTAAATGCTCTTGTATCAACTGCACGAGAGATTGCACTTCATTATTAATTTTTTCCAATTCACTTTTTTCTGCCCAAATGTCCTCTGGAAAGTCTATATATGCTTCGATTTTGGATTGTATCGTTATTAATCTTTGCCTCCAATTGCTGTATAGTCTCTCCAATTCTCCTGATATCTGCTTAATCGCTTGTTTAGCTTGCATTTTCGTCTCAGCATCAATTAAGTCTGCAATCCCTTCTATTTGCGTTAAGTCAAATTTACCATTTAGAAAAGCCCTAAGTGAGAATTCTCCAGGCTTGGCCATAACGAAAACTTTTGATAATTCCTCCAAGATGATTTTTATAACTGCCTTGCTTCCATGCACTTGTAACTCTATAACGTCCTCGCCAGTGAAACTGTTTGGAGCAGGGAAATAGATGATTATTCCATTATCTATCAATTGACTGGAATCATCATATAGATCAACTAAAGTAGCAAATCTTGGTTTAATTTCTTTCTTAATATGAAAATGATTTAAAGCTTTAAGCGCGTAGTTGCCTGAAATTCTGATTACTGCAACTCCTGACTTACCAAATACGGTCGATAAAGCGAAAATAGTTTCATTTGTGTTTGTCATTGTCTATATAAACTACTTAGCAATATTACACTTAAGAAACCAAAATACCTAAAAAGTCACCCAGGTGAAAATATTTATTTTGAAAACTGATAATATGATTTATAATGACTGACACAAGTTTTAAATATTTTATGCTCAAGAAATTAGCTTGGTACTGGTCTTTTGTAGAGTTAATTAAAGGGTTTGTTATTACATTAAAATATATGTTTAAGCCAAAGGTTACTTTGAGGTATCCTATGGAGAAGGGCCCTTTAAGTCCAAGGTTTCGTGGTGAGCATGCGTTGCGTAGGTATCCAAACGGTGAAGAACGATGCATAGCTTGTAAATTATGTGAAGTTATCTGCCCTGCTCAAGCAATAGTTATTGAAGCAGAGGAAAGAGAAGACGGTAGTCGCCGCACCACGCGCTATGATATTGATATGACAAAATGCATATACTGCGGACTTTGCCAAGAGGCATGTCCAGTTGATGCAATTGTTGAAGGTCCTAACTTTGAATTTGCTACTGAAACAAGAGAGGAGCTAATGTACAATAAAGAAAAGTTATTGCGTAATGGTGAAGTTTGGGAAGACGCAATTGCACTCAGGTTAAAAAAGAATAGGCCTTATTATTAATGTTCAGAGCTTATAACCCTGTTATCCATTATGATTTAGGGGCAGTGCCCACTAGGGGTGGTGTCATCCCAGTAGCTGATACACAACTGTACGAACATTTGTTTGCGAGGGCAGTATGTTAAATGTTATAGCCTGTTTTGCCTCAAACACAAAGGTGTCATCCCAGTGCTTGACACTGGGATCCAGTAAAATTGATTGTGAACAAGCACACTATGCAACATTTTCAATGAAATTACAAAAAAGCTGGATTCCAGTGTCAAGCACTGGGATGACACCATTTGCTGTGCAATTTACCTTCGAAAATGAATGTTCGTATGGCTATGTGCGTGACACTGGGATGACACCGTTGGAAGAAGCAAACCGCCTTCAAGCTACATGTCCGTATAGGTTTATTTATGGTTAGGGTTACTTTTTCAACCGAACAAAAAGTAAAAGAATACAGTGGTAAAGTCACTGGCTTTGATATATTACAACCGGATGCTTTGAAAGAAGTAGTTGCATTGAAAGTAAATGGTGAGCTATATGACCTCTCACGTGAAATTGAAGCTGATGCAGAGATAGAGGTGATACAACTGAGTGACGAAGTTGGTTTAGATATAATAAGGCATGATGCTGCTCATATAATGGCGCAGGCAGTGAAAGAGCTATTTCCTAATACTCAGATTACTATCGGCCCAACAATTCAGGACGGTTTTTACTATGATTTTGCTACAGATCGTACCTTCACTACGGACGATCTTACCGCAATAGAAAAGAAAATGAAAGAGATTGTAAAAAGTAACCACAGATTTGTTCGAGAAGTTTGGACTCGCAAGCAGTCAGTTGATTTCTTTAGTGGTATAGGCGAAAAATATAAGGTTGATATTATCTCATCCATACCAGAGGGTGAAAACCTAACTGTTTATAGGCAAGGTGATTTTGTTGACCTATGCCGTGGTCCGCACTCACCATCAACCGGTAGAGTTAAAGCGTTTAAACTTATGAAAGTAGCGGGTGCATACTGGCGTGGTGATTCTAAGGGCCCAATGTTGCAGCGAATATATGGCACAGCATGGGGAAATAAGGATGAATTAAACGCTTACCTTGAGTGCCTCAAAGAAGCAGAAAAACGTGATCACCGCAAAATTGCTAAGGATATGGATTTATTTCACATTCAAGAGGAAGCTGTTGGGCAGGTTTTTTGGCATGAACAAGGATATATTCTATATAATGTTCTTGAGTCTTACATCAGAAAGAAGCTAATAAATAATGGCTATTTTGAGGTAAAAACTCCTATTTTAGTAAGTAAAGAGCTGTGGGAAAGATCTGGACATTGGGATAAGTTTCGTGAAAATATGTTTATTGTTGACGAATCTGAGAATAAAAAGTTAGCAATAAAACCCATGAATTGTCCTTGTCATGTGCAGATTTTTAATTCTCACACCAGGAGCTACCGTGATTTACCAATACGTATGGCAGAGTTTGGCACATGCCATAGAAATGAAAGCTCAGGCTCATTGCACGGACTGATGCGAGTGCGTGGTTTTACGCAAGACGATGCACACATTTTTTGTATGGAAGAACAAGTGAATTCTGAGACTATAAAGTTTTGTGACCTTTTAAAAGAAGTATATTCAGAGCTTGGATTTAATGAAATTTCTGTGAAATTTTCAGACCGTCCAGATATTAGAGCAGGTAATGATGAAGTGTGGGATAGAGCTGAAAAAGCGCTGCTTGAAGCCGTTAAAGAAGCGGGCTTGAGTTATAAACTTAACCCTGGTGAAGGTGCATTTTATGGTCCAAAGTTAGAGTTCGTTTTGAAAGACGCAATAGGCAGAAATTGGCAATGTGGAACATTACAAGTTGATTTCATTTTACCAGAACGTCTGGGAGCTTTTTATATAGGGGCAGATGGGCACAAGCATCACCCTGTCATGTTACATAGGGCAATTCTTGGGACTTTTGAGCGTTTTATCGGAATTTTGATAGAAAATTATGCAGGAAAATTTCCAGTTTGGCTTGCTCCAACGCAACTTGCTATTCTGACCATTACAAATGAAGCTGACGGTTACGCCACAGAAATTAGCAATATTTTAAAAGAACAAGGTGTGAGAGTCAAGACTGATTTGACCAATGAAAAAATTAGTTATAAGATACGTTTGCATAGTTCAAACAAGGTTCCTATATTGTGGATTGTAGGCAAAAATGAAGTTACAAGTAAAACTGTGTCAGTAAGAAATTTAGGATCGGAAAGACAGGAGTCTTTTTCTTTGGAAAAGGCTAATGAATCGCTGTTAAAAAGTATTAATTTGAATTAAGGGAGTTAAAGTTTGCAAGTTAAAAAGAACAATAAAAACAGAATTAATGGATTTATCACAGCTAAGGAGGTACGCTTAGTTGATCATAGTGGTGAAATGGTCGGAATCGTGCCAATAGAACGAGCTTTGGAATTTGCACAGGGTGTTGGTTTAGACTTGGTGGAAATTGCACCTGATTCAACCCCTCCAGTATGTAAAATTCTGGATTATAGCAAGCAAAAGTATGATATAAAAAAGAAAGCAAGTGAAGCAAAAAAGAAACAAAAAACATTAACTATAAAAGAAATTAAACTGGGTCCCAATATTGGTGATCACGATTACGGAACAAAATTGCGTCAAGCAAGAGACTTACTTGCCCACGGACATAAAATTAAAGTCACAATGAGATTTAGAGGGAGAGAGCTTATAAACACTGAAGTTGGACTGGAAAAATTAGAACGGCTAATTCGAGACACTGAAGATATCGCAAAGGTAGAATTGGCACCTAAAAGAGAAGGGAATCAATATTTTTTAGCTCTGGTTGCTAAGTAGCAAAACGGCTTAAGAAGTATAAGTAAAGTTAAATTATCGCTCTCTCTTTGATAACATGGCGAAAATGTCTTATTAATCCTTGAATCGGCCAAGCTGCAGCATCGCCAAGTGCGCAAATTGTATGTCCTTCTATTTGAGTTGTAAGGTCAAGCAGCTTATCTATTTCATCAGGCTTAATATCTCCTGCCACCATCCTCTTCATAATCCTCCACATCCATCCAGTACCTTCACGGCATGGTGTGCATTGTCCACAGGACTCATGCATATAAAAGTGTGATAACCTCTCTATTGCAGCTATTATATCAGTTGATTTATTCATCACTATTACAGCAGCAGTACCAAGCCCTGATTGTGCAGTTCTTAATGAATCAAAATCCATTTCAATAGTATCACATATAGATTTTGGAATTAATGGCACTGAAGACCCACCAGGTATTACAGCAAGTAAATTATCCCAACCTCCTCGCACTCCACCTGCGTATTTTTCAATTAATTCACGTAATGGAATTCCGAGCTCTTCTTCAACATTACACGGGTTGTTTACGTGCCCTGAAATACAAAAGACCTTGGTACCAGTATTATTTGGTTTACCAAGAGATGCAAACCATTCTCCTCCGCGATTCAGAATATCTGGAACCATGGCTATAGTTTCAACGTTGTTTATTGTGGTTGGGCAGCCAAAAAGTCCAACACCTGCGGGAAATGGAGGCTTCATGCGAGGAAAGCCCTTTTTTCCTTCAATTGATTCGAGTTGAGCTGTTTCTTCCCCACATATGTAAGCTCCTGCGCCCCTATGGATAAACACATCAAGATCATAACCTGATTTGCAGGCATTTTTTCCAATTAAACCTTCTTTATAGGCTTCCTCAAGTGCTTTTTTTAGAACTAAATATTCATTATAAAATTCACCCCTGATATAAATATATGCAACTGATGCGCTGATCGCTTTGCCGGCCAGGAGAATTCCCTCAAGTAACTTATGTGGCTCATATCGCAATATATCTCTATCTTTACATGTACCAGGTTCTGACTCATCTGCATTGACTACTAAATATGCTTTTGGGAGATTTTTGGGCATAAAGCTCCACTTAAGGCCGGTGGAAAATCCTGCACCCCCTCGACCTCTCAAACCAGATTTCTTTACTTCATCAATGATCTTTTCTGATCCTAAATCCAGTAATTCCTTTGTTTTTTGCCAGCTACCACGTTTTTTTGCACCCTCAAGTAGTGGAGTTCCTTTACCATTTAGGTTGGTGAATATTTTGTCTTGTTCTTTTAGCATGTTTTTCAAAATTTGTGAGTGATCCCGACGCGATTCGAACGCGTGACCCACTGATTAAAAGTCAGTTGCTCTACCGGCTGAGCTACGGGATCATTTCATTTTTCAGCTATACTAAACATCAATACAGTTTTTATCCGTTTTAATCAAACTAAAATTTTCATGTGTGGTTAAATAAATTATATAATATACTGCGTTAGTGATAATTTAGTTAAAAAATCTATGAATAATTTAAAAAAATTTCCAAAGGAAAACTTCTTGTTAATTTTCAGTTCACAGATTTATTTGGATGGTGTGACGTATAACGCTAAGGAGACAAAAAAATAGAGAAGTGTGTACACCCTGCAGAATTTGTACACTATTTAGCAATAGCCTAATAGATAAATATTTCTTGCATTTCAGCCTGAGTGATTTATGCTTTAAGCAAGAATTACCTGGGGGTATAGCTCAGCTGGTAGAGCATCTGTTTTGCACGCAGAAGGTCAGCGGTTCGATCCCGCTTGCCTCCACCAGTCTATACAGCTCTAGCCGCCACAAAACCTGTCAAAGCAGCTTATTTTAATCTATGAGGATTTTATACTATTTCCCTGAAAATCTCTATTTCTTTTCGTAACTTTTCTCTACACAAGTAATGTTGGTTATTACAATTGTAATATATACTAACTTAACAATAAATTAATCAATAAATGTTAGAATACTAACAATTAATTTATTGGTAACGCCTATGAGTGGAAAAAAGCATGTTTTTAAGATGATACCTGGAAAAGAGGTGTTTAGAAAAACCCCGACTACAAGGATAAAGTGGCCTGAAGGTAATGATCCTACAATGCCTATTAAAAAAGTTGAGCTTGTATCGCTGGATGATAAAAACGATGTAGTACTAGGCTTATTGCCTATAAAACTTTGCAGCAGTTCTTGCCTAGACAGTTACATATGTCTGGAGGAAGAAAATGAAGGAAATCTGGTAGCCAAAGATTATAAAAGTGATTCTAACTTAGATTATGTAAAAAGTAACCATACATTTGTATATTACGGTAATGAGTTGGCTAAGTTATCATATACAAGAGAGCTTGTGCAGCCTTTCAAAACTATGTGTAGCAGTTCTATTAAATCAAAAAAATTGGAATACAAATATGTAACATGGGAAGATTCAGATACTGGCAACAATAAATATTATTTTTCAGACGAGGCAGGAAATATAATCGATTCACCTGACAATGAGGTATTACAAGACATTATGTTATACTACGGTGAGAGACATATAAGAGATGTGCTACTGTTGCTATCAAACGCGTTTACTAAAGTTTTTATTCAGGGCCTAACAGACGGCCAACTAAAAACTATTGCCAATACTCTTAGTAACGAGCAACTGCAAAAAATAATTCCTGAACTGAGCTCAAGCCAGTTGCAGTCCTTAGCAGAGAACTTAACAGATGAACAACTCCAAGCTTTAGTGGATCATCTAACCAATCACCAGCTGAAAACCCTCGCTCAGGAACTAAATCCAGAAAAGTTACAAATAATTGTTCCTATTTTAAATGATACTCAGCTTGAAGCTCTAGTGAGAAAATTAAATTCAGAGCAAGTAAAAGAAATTTTACCTCACTTAAAAGTGGATCAGTTCAAAGCACTTATTAAAACTTTAAATGACGAGCAATTTACAGTGCTTGCAAAAGACTTGGCTGAGCACCACTTGACAATACTCTCCAAAGAATTAGAAGGTGATCAGTTGAAGGCTTTAGTAAATAGTCTGCAAGAAGACCAACTGAAAGACTTAGTTAATAAGCTTGATCCTGAGAAACTCGAAGCAATTGCTCAGGATTTAACTGATTCTAATAGGATCCAGATTATCATTAAGTCTTTAGTTGATAACCCAGACAAACTTCAAGCTTTTGCTCGCAATATGTCTAATGAGCAGTTTAAAGAACTTTTGGATAACGTAGGTGCAGAAGAGCTTAAAGAGATTATTCACAAACTGCCTTATGAGAAAGTGACAGCTGTGATTGGTGATCTCAGCAATCAAGATCAGTCTAAAGCTATTATTGATGCATTAAAAGGGAAACTTGATGAACAAAATGAAAAACAAAAGGAAATCCTTGAGCTGATTAAGAAACTTGGAGATTCTGCTGATGAACCTAAATGGGAGGGCCCTCTTCAAAACGCCAATGCTGAACTAATGGTAATGGAAGAGTACTTTCAGACTGGATACGAAGTATTGTTGAGCTAAATATTTATGGGTTTGAAAAGAGCTTTTTATATTTCTATAGTTGATTTTATTTGAAATTTTAAATTTTAATGAGGTAGTTTATATGGCCAATGAACCAAAAATTATAAGTAAAGTTACCCTTGCAAAACCGACAAATTACGAAACGAATAAAGATAAAAATGCGAAAGTTAGTTATACTCATAGTGTTATTGATAAACTGATTGAAAGTATGAATGACGGACTTGTTGTGCAAGTAAATACTAACTTGCATGGAGAACAAGAAAAAGTTAATCAACTGATTGAAGACGTTGGTAATGTAGATAGTGGTTTAGTACAGAGCCTGAATAACTTACAGACAAGAGTAAAAGAATTAGAAGACAATACCACTAGTGAACCAGATTGGGGTTAAACTGGAAAGAGTAATAGTCTCTAGGCTATTACTTTCTCCACATACCATTTCAATGTAGCTGAGTTGATTTTAAAAGTATAATTTTTTATAGAAGTTAATATGAGTAATTACAGTGTAAAAGAAAGCGAAAGCAACTTTGAATTAATAAGCGAAATAGGCGGAGATAACCCTAGAGTAATAGACGACATAGAGGTCAAAATTAAGCCTAAATCTTTTGAGAGCGATAAAGAAAAGAATGCATCGGTCAATTACGTTCACAAAATTCTAGATAAACTAATCGCAGATTTAAACGACACATTTGTTCCTAAATTGAATAATGAGCTGAAGGATCGTCAAGATGAAGTGGATCTATTGTATAAAGATTTAGATAGGCTTGAGATGATAGCTATAGAGGCTGAGAAGGATTATAAAATTTTGGAAGGAAACCTTAACAACCTAAAAGAAGAGGTTGAAAAATTAAAAACAGGAACAATTGGTGGTGATAATATGATGAATGGGAAGCACCAACTCACTCTGATATATTGTAGTAGTTAGGAAAGTCACAGCTTGCTAGCAGGCTGTTACTCTCTCTACATACTATTTCAATATAGCCAGATTAAGGAATCTATTTTAAAACTTTCGGCATATAGTTCTCATCATGTTTTGCAAACACCGTATCTGCAAGAAAGGTATTATTATCAGACATTTTACCTTGCACAACAACACCACTTTTTTCTGAAAACATCGGTGGAAGTATTCCCTGGTATTTTACCACAACGCTTTTGTTAAAATCTGTCATTTGAAAAACTACTTCACTTTCGCTCCGTATCACACTATCTTCAACAACCATTCCACCAACACGGATTGGCTTTTGACTATTTGGTAAAACTATTGCCTCACTTACTGTATAGAAAAATGAGATATTTTCTTTGAGCGTTGTTAAAATAAAAAAGACTATGCAGCTTAAAAAGCAGAAAATTCCTGAAGTTATAAGTAATCGCTTATGTTTCTTCTTCATTATTATCTTTCAGGCTTTCTAGAATTTTTTTACTTTTAGTATAGCAAGAAATGGTAAAAATTAGCTCTCCAACAATCAGCGTGAAACTAATAAGGTAAGCAAAAATTACATATGTATTCATAATGCACTGCCAATAAATAACTCACCTGCATCAAAATAAATTAAGCTTCCATCCTTTTGCTGCAACACCAATTTACCACTTTTATCTATATCAGCAAAAATTCCTTCATACAATTTGTCAGCTAACTTTACACTGATTTGCTCATTCATTTTGAATGCTTTTTTTAACCACATTTCTCTTATAGCATAAAACCCATCAAATAGCCATTGCTTTCTTAGCTTATTAAAATTTATTATTAATTCCTTTAACAGATCTATGTTAGACACAGACTCACCGTAATTGCTAATGCACGTTGTTCCTGGAAGTGGTGCATGACTGACATTAATTCCAATTCCTATAATGAGCCAATTCGAATTGGATCTTTTTTCAAGCAATATTCCGCTTATTTTCTTGCCATCAATAAGGGCATCATTTGGCCACTTATACTGGAGATTTAGACCATTTATAAATGACAGTATAGTATTTCCAACAGCAAGAGCAGTAACAAAAGTCAATTCTGTTAATTTGCTAACATCCGCAATTTTATTCACCAAACCCTTCTCTGTCATCCCAATGCCCTCTGATGTCATCCCAGTGCTTGACACTGGGATCCATTCTTCTTTTTTTCTAGATTCCAGCTTCACGCGCTGGAATGACACCGAAAGCTGGCTTTCATTCAGATAATCGTTAAAGAGGTTTATCACCAAACTCGCATAAAAATTACCCTCTGGAGAAACCCAACTTTTTCCGGTGCGCCCCCTGCCTTCTGTTTGTTTATCGGCAATAATAACGGTTTCATTTGATATTCCTTTATCAATTAAATCCAACGCTTCTTTATTAGTGCTTGAAACTTCTTTGTAATGATGAATATGAAAGGCCTCAGGGATCACCTTGTCAGCCCTTTAGTTCAATGAGTGAGTAAAGATCTTCTACATACAAGAAAAGAACGAGGTTGATCAGTGAAGCCACTGAAGTGATAATGAATAGACCCTTAGAATAAGCAACCTTATTACCACTAGCTTTATCAAAATACATAACTTTCATGATATTTAAATAATAGTAGCATGATATCACACTCGCTATTACAAGGATCAAGGACAGGCTGATAAAGCCAGAATTTATTAAACTTTTGAATATAAAAAATTTAGCGAAAAACCCAGCAAGTGGAGGTATTCCCGACATTGAGAGTAACAGCACAGAAAGATGAAATGCTACAATTGGGCGTTTCTTCCCTATACCAGATAAATTTGCAATATCACAATCGTCATCGTCAATTTGTACGAGATATGAGAATAGCCCTATGCTTGTGATGATATATATCACCAGATACATTAAGGCACTATCTGTTCCTGCTTGTGTAAAAATAGAAAGTGAAGCAAATATAAAACCAATGTGACCAATTGAACTGTAAGCAAGCAGCCTTTTTAAGTTTTGCTGACGTAAGGCCCCAAAAGCTGAGATAAGCACAGACAATGCTGAAACGTATAAGAAAATAGGCTGAACATAACTTTTTACATTTACTAACTCTTCATTCATCAATCGAATTAAAAATGTTACAAGTGCAGCTTTTGGGGCCGTAGAAAAAAACGCAGTTACTATGGTAGGTGCACCTTGATAGACATCTGGAGCCCACATATGAAAAGGAGCAATAGCAAGCTTGAAACACAAACCAATTAGGACAAAGACTAACCCAAAAACTATTCCATAAGTTATCTGATGGTTTTGCAAGAATGAACCGAGCTCAGAGAAATTGACTTGTCCTGTATATCCATAAAGCAGCGACATTCCATATAGCATAATGCAGGAAGATAATGCACTGAGTGTAAAATATTTCACTCCTGCTTCACATGAATAAATCGAATCTTTATTAAAGCTCGCAAGAACATACAAAGATATACTCATCAACTCAAAAGCTAAATAAAAAGAAATCAGACTATTTGCTGAAACCAAAGTTATCATGCCAAATAGCGCAAAAAGAATCAGCATTGAAAATTCATACTTATAGTCATATTTTGATAAATTCAGCATCAAAAGTATTAAAATTCCTGTGCTGAGAATTAACCCTTGGGCTGACCTGATGTATAAATTGAGTTTTAACAACGAATTAAAGAGAAAAATTTCATTGTTTTCTGCCGAAAGAATTAAAATAATCAAAGTTACCACTGTGCAGCCAAGTGCTAATAAGTTGATAGTTCTGCGGTTAAATATAATCCCAAGCAGCAGCAACACTAACGAGGAGATAATAGAGAACGTTTCCGGCAATATCTGTATATAATTCATAGCGCATTATATTTGACTAACAAATTTGCCATACATGGCTTCAAATAATTCAGTGCAAGGGTTGGGTAAAATCCAAGCAAAATAACAAACACTGCAAGCAGAATTAAGACAGAAAATTCTATGCTATCCAAACGGTTATTTAATAATTTAGAATAGCTAACCCCCCATATTATTTGCTTACATAAATTCAGCATATAAACTGCGCTTAAAATAGTGCCAAGTGCGATAAATCCTGTAAAAAACCCTATGCTCTTAAACATTCCAACCATAGCCAAAAACTCACCTGCGAACCCAGATGTTCCAGGTAGCCCTATTGAAGCCATTGAAAATAAAATGAACATAAAACCAAATTTTGGCATTGTGTTTACTATGCCAAAATATTTTGCAATCTCCAAAGTTCCAGTTCGAGTATATAGCATTCCAACACATAAAAATAAAGCAGCAGAAATAAGGCCATGACTAATCATTTGAAATATGCTACCCAGTACTCCTTCCTCACAAAATGAAAAGAGGCCAGCAGTAACGATCCCCATATGTGCTATTGAAGAATAAGCTATTAACTTCTTTATATCATCTTGAGCAAACGCAACTAGAGAAGCATATATCACCGCAATAATGCTCAGCACAACAACGAAATTTGAAAAATACAAACTTGCCTGAGGAAGCATTGGAATAGAAAACCTTAAAAATCCATATCCCCCCATTTTAATAAGCAAGCCAGCTAAAATCACAGATCCAGAAGTTGGTGATTGCACATGTGCATCAGGAAGCCAAGTGTGAAATGGAAACATCGGTACTTTTATTGCAAAAGAAATAAAAAATGCAATCCACAGCAATGACTGCACTTCAAGATCAAGGCTTGGCACTAATGTAGCTAATTTTTGTATATTAAACGTTCCAAAAATGTTATAGATGTAAACCAATCCAAGTAGAAATAATAATGAGCCAGTTAATGTATAAAGAAACAACTTAAACGTTGCATATACCCTGTGTTTTCCTCCCCAGATGCCAATAATAAAGAACATTGGTATTAAAACAGCTTCAAAAAACACATAAAAGCTTATAGCATTCAGTGAAACGAAAAAACCGACTACAAAACTCTCAAGCAGTAGAAACAATGCCATATAGGCTTTTAGGGTCGTATAACTCATTTTGCAGTTGTAGAGTATACAAATTACAAACAAGAAAGTTGTAAGCAGAAGGAAAAGCAACGATATACCATCTATCCCTATTCCAACATTTCTAATTGGGTAGCTGACAAACTGAAAGTCCGCATTGTTATAATCAAATTCTATACAAGCTACAATGCTAAGCAAAAATGGAAGTACAGCAAAAAATAGAGCAAGGAATCTTAAGTGTATAGATTGATGATTAATCCTGATTAAGGATAAAATCAACGCTCCTATCAGTGGAAGCAAGAATATACTAAGTAACAACACCTTCTATTTAATTCCAATAATATATAAAGCACCGATTATTAGAGTAACAAACATAATAAATGCATAATCAAATATATAACCAGTTTGTAACTTTATAGAACTTTTTGAACATTCATTAACCAACCTTACAACACCATTTGGTCCAAATGAATCAATAGCCTTAACATCAAACTTCCATAGAAGCCTAGATATAAACCTTATCGGTGCAATTATAACAAACTCATACACCTCATCAAAGTACCATTTATTCTGCAAAAACTTAAGTAAAAATTTACTCTTAATTTGCCTAATTACTTGATATTGGTAAATTAGGTACGCAAGTGCTATTCCACTTAGGCTTGCTAAGGTTGGCAGTAGTTTTATAAAGAAATTATGAACTCCATGCTCATCAATCATCACTAAACTTGATTTCCAAAACGCATTACTAGTTATGTTCAAAATATTTGCTCCCCATATTCCAGAAAATACTGATCCAAAAGCGAGTATCAGTAATGGTATAAGCATAATCTTTGGTGCCTCATGTATATTAATTTTACTTTGTTTTTGGCTGTGGAACACAAGAAGCAATAACCTCCAAGAGTAAAACGCTGTGAAGAATGCAACAACTAAGCTTATTACAAAAGCAAAGCTATCCGTGCTATAAGCATGTTCAATTATCAAATCCTTTGAATAAAAACCTGCAAATGGGAATATCCCAGAAAGCGCAAGAGATCCAATCCACATGAGAGCGTAAGTGCAAGGGATTTTCTTCCAGCAATTTCCCATTTTCTGAATGTTTTGCTCATGATGCATTGCATGAATCACATTGCCAGCACCAAGAAATAGTAGAGCTTTAAAAAAAGCGTGTGTCATTAAATGAAAAATAGCAACATTGTAAGCAGAAAGCCCACATGCCATGAACATATAACCAAGTTGACTGCAGGTTGAATAAGCAATTATTTTCTTTATATCGTTCTGAGTAATTGCAACGGTGGCTGCAAAAAAAGCAGTGAGTGCTCCAACGATAACTATTAATTCTCGTGCCACATTTGATAACTCAAACAATGGAGAACACTTTGCTACTAAAAATATACCTGCTGTTACCATCGTTGCTGCGTGAATAAGTGCAGAAACAGGAGTTGGCCCTTCCATTGCATCTGGCAACCAAACATGTAAACCAAGCTGTGCAGATTTACCCATACAGCCAATAAAAAGTAATATGCATATTATATGAGTTACTTTGAATTCACAGCAGAATGCCCTAATGTTCTGCGTGCCAAGAAGATCAGTTGTGTCAAAAACTTCAGTAAAATTCAAAGAGTGAAATGTATAATAAATAAGAAAGATTCCAATCAATAGTGCAAAGTCTCCTACCCTATTCACAACAAATGCTTTAATTGCTGCATTATTTGCAGAATATTTTTGGAACCAAAATCCTATGAGTAAATAAGAACATAGGCCAACCCCTTCCCAGCCAAAAAAAAGCTGCACGAAATTATTGCTTACAACCAGCACAATCATGCAAAACGTAAATAGCGATAGGTAAGAAAAAAACCTCGACTTCCCCTTATCATGCTCCATATAACCGATAGAGTAGAGATGTACTACCAGTGAAACGGTGGTAATAACAATAAGCATTAAGGATGAGAGAGCATCCACACTAATTGCCCAATTTACTTTTAAGATGCTCAATGAAAACAAAGGAAATAAACTCAAGTGATAATTTTCAGAGAAGGTGAGAAAAACATACCAAGATAAAACTGCAGATATTCCAATCCCTGCCGTTGTAACTAACTGACTTTTTCTAAAAAGTGCTGCAAATAGCGAACCAAAAAGTGGCAAAAATACTATTAATTTCAGTATATCCATCATACTTTCATTCTTTCATTAAATTTGCTTGTTCAACATCTATATTGCCACGGCTTCTATAATATACAACCAATATTGCAAGCCCAACTCCTGACTCTGCTGCCGCAACAGTCAACACAAACATCACAAAAATTTGCCCAACTATATCATTCATAAAGGCAGAAAAAGCAACTAGATTGATGTTAATCGCCAACAATAATATTTCTATTGATAACAATATATTGATTATGCTCTTACGGTTGATGAAAATACCGCACACCCCAACAGTGAACAAAATAGCAGCAACTATCAAAAAATGATTTAATCCTATTTCCATTCCACTCCTTTTCCAAATTTAGCCTTAACCAATTTTACAGATGAAGATTGCGTCAATTGCTTTAATACATTCTGTTTTTTAACTCCTTTTTTCTTGTCCTGCAAAGTAAGAGCAATTGCACCGACAATTGCAACAAGTAGCAAAATTCCAGAAAGATGAAAAGCGTACATGTAGTCAGTGTAGAGCAAATTACCGATAGCTTTCACGTTATTGGCATTATAGTTTATAACATTACTTATATTCAGCGTTGAGCTGCGGATTACAAAACTGATAATCAAAAAAAACACACCACACAATATAGCACCAAGAGTGAAATGCTTCGCAAAACCCTGGCGCAATCTTATGTAGTCAATATCGAGCATCATAACTACAAAGAGGAACAACACTGCAACTGCACCGATGTATACTATCAGTACCATCATAGCGATGAATTCAGCTCCAAGGAGAATGAAAAGCACTGCAGAGTTAACGAAGGTGAAAATTAAAAATAATACTGCATGCACAGGATTTCTTACACTAATTACGCATACAGCAGATAAAATGCTAAGAATTGCAAAAAAATAAAAGAAAAAAGGCATTGATACTTTAACTGCAACAATAGTTACTAATTTAAAGTGACTATCGTTGTAAAGTCAATATTATATTAAACGTTTGAAAACATTGTACTACAAAGCTCCAGCTCCATTTTAAATTATTATACAGAGCGCTTTCTAAGTGCTTAATCAATACACTAAGTCCTTAATTTATCAATATATAATATGTGTATGTTAGTAATTAATGGCGGCTCAAAATGTACAACATATTTGGTTATTTTAAAAGCAACAATAGTTCTAACGCACAAAGTAGCAGACTAGATGGAGAAAGTTATCAATACACCACAAGAGACTATATGACAATTTACTTTAATAACACACTAGCAAGTTTCAGTAGATCATTGAGAGAATTTAAAGAAAAAGCGTATGGATTTATGTATGATATCGGAACTTGGTTGAAAGAAACATATGAAAATCTCACTGAACGACCTGCAACGCATAATCGCTATACCCCAAAAGAAAAACCCCTTGTTGAAGTTGAAGAAATAGAAATGAAGGAACTAAACCGTACATATAAGCCATTCCAAACTCCACTTATCCACCCAACAAGCAGAAGTTCTGGTGCCAATACCTCAAATCAAGTTGTTGTTACTCGACATACACCTGAAACTACTAAAACAAAATAGATGTAAAACCTACGTTTAAATATGTAGTACTTGAGTGAAGCATTCTTTAACTGTTCTATTCAATAAAACCTTTACAATATTTCAATCATAGGTTTAACTTTACGAAGTTATAATCTATAGGGCTACGATGAACGATTATCTCTCACTGCTAAATCCAGAACAACAATCAGCTGTAACTAACATAGATGGACCAGTTTTGATACTGGCAGGAGCCGGGACGGGAAAAACAAGAACGATTACTTCAAGAATAGCACACATAATTAGAAACGGTCACGCTTATTCTGATGAGATATTAGCAGTTACATTTACAAATAAAGCAGCAAATGAGATGGTATCAAGGGTACTTGAGCTAACGGGCACAAACATACCATGGCTTGGCACTTTCCATGCAATTGCAGCAAAAATCTTGCGCCTGCACGCAGAAATTGTGGGCTTAAACCCCAATTTTACAATCATTGGTGTGGATGACCAATTACAGGTAATAAAAAATATTATCAATGAAATAAATCCTGATTACCTATCAGAAAAATGTAAGACCATTATGAATATTATTCAGCAATGGAAAGAGAAGTGCTTATTGCCATCTGAAGTGGAAGATATTCAATCATTTAGGCCAGTATATGTAACTGCACTCAAAGTCTATCACCAGTATCAGGAAAGGTTGAAATTCCTTAATTCTGTCGATTTTGGTGACTTATTGCTATATAACATACAGCTCTTTAATCAAAAGACCGAAGTTCTGTCCTACTACCAAAACAAGTTTAAATATGTTATGGTAGATGAATATCAAGATACAAATGCGATACAATATCTTTGGCTAAAATACCTTGCAAAAGAGCACTCAAATATTTGCTGTGTAGGAGATGATGACCAGTCGATATATAGTTGGCGTGGTGCAGAAGTTGAAAATATTTTGAAGTTTTCTGATGATTTTAAAAATGCAAAAACCGTTAAACTAGAGTGTAACTACAGGTCAACATCCCACATACTTGCAACTGCGTCATATGTTATCAATCACAATAAGACTCGCTTAGAAAAAAAATTGTGGACAACAAACATTGAAGGGGAAAAGGTAAATCTAATAAAATTATGGGATGGGAAAGCTGAAGCAAGGTTCATAAGCGAACAGATATTGAAACTCAATAAATACAGATTTAGTGACATTGCAGTGCTGGTAAGGGCCACTTTTCAAACTAGAGTTCTCGAAGAGTATTTTATAAAATATTCAATTCCCTACAAGATTATAAGTGGCGTAAAATTCTACGAACGTCAGGAAGTCAGGGATATAATTGCATATTTAAGACTTGTTACAAACAATAACGATGACTTAGCTTTCGAAAGGATAGTAAATCGGCCAAAAAGAAGCATAGGAGCTACAACTCTAAAGAAAATATACACGACTGCTCAGGATAACAAAATTTCTTTTTTTGAGGCAGCAAAAATATTAGTTAATAGTAATCAGGTAACCGAAAGAATTAAACTCTCACTCAACGATTTTTTAAATAAAATTAAAGCTTGGGAAGAAATAGTAAGCGTAAAACCACTGCATGAATTCGTTAAAATCGTAGCAAACCAATCAGGATATATTGAAATGCTTGAAAATGAGGAGGTAACAGGCTTAGCACGAATAGAAAATGTTAAAGAGCTCATCTCATCTTTAAAAAATTTCGATAATGCCACAACTTTCTTGGAGCATATAAGTCTGGTGATGGAAGTGGATAATATGAATAACGATGACACCGTATATGTTATGACTCTTCATGCAGCCAAAGGACTTGAATTCCCGTGCGTGTTTCTACCTGGTTGGGAAGAGGGATTATTTCCTCATCAAAGATCTTTTGATGACAAAAGTGGTAAAGCTTTAGAAGAAGAAAGGAGACTCGCATATGTTGGCATAACCAGAGCCAAAGAAAGGTTAATCATTTCATGTGCAGATAGGAGGGAAATTAACAACCAGTGGCAACCGATGCGCACTTCTCGGTTCATTAAAGAATTGCCAAGAGAAAATGTTGAGGTAATTAAAAGCAACATTGCCTACTGTTGAAGCTATAATTGCAGATAAACATATCTTACAAATCTGAATTACTTTAACTATATGTTTCTCCTGGCAAAAATTCTGTAACCGTTCACACTTAATTCTTCAATCTCATACCAATTTCTATTACATAACAAACAAATAGACAATAGAAGTGAGAAGGTTATACTAAGGCAGTATAATGATGGAGTTTTGGAATGGCATTGGTATCAGGTTGCAATTTTAGCTTACATTATGCCAATCTTTCTTCAATTGCTGCTCGCATAAATTCTGCCTGTCTTTTAGTTCTGCAGTGCACTATCGCATCATCCACATATCTTTCAAATGGTACTGTTGGGTGATTTTGTTTCATCCATATATCAAATGCATGGTGCATAAATATGTTTGAAATGATTGGGCTTATTGAACCTCCTTGCGGAACTCCTTTTTTCCCTAACTACCTTACTGCCATCTGCTTGCTGAATAGGGGATTTCATCCACCTTTCAACATACAGTATGACCCATTTGCAGTCTGTGTGCTTCTTGATAGCCTGCAGTGCTAAATTGTGGTCCAGATTGTCGAAAAATCCTGTAACATCAACAGCTTTCTTGGTAATCGTATCCTGTCTCCAATAAACAGCGGTTTTGCTATGTATCCTTGATCAGCAAAAAACTTACGTAAAGTTGGAGCCTTGTATTTAGCTTGAGTGAAAAGATTTAGAGCACCATCACGATCTTGAACACTTGCACTATGAACATCAGCCGCAATAATTAAGCCCACTGTATCTACAACAATATGACGTTTTCTACCCTTTATTTTTTTTTCAGCATCATATCCTCTGGATCCCCTTTTTGAGTGGTTTTTACTGATTGACTGTCAATTATTCCTACTGAAGGTGTTTCATTTTTACCAAACATTTTTCTTACCTCTTTTACTAGCATATTATGTATTTTTTCCAATTTGCCATTACTACGTCACCTGAGAAAATAGTCATACACCGTCTTCCATGGAGGAAAATCTTTCGGCAGCATTCTCCATTGACAACCACCTCTCATTATATACCTTATTGCATTAATAATTGTTCTGATATTGTGCTTTCTTGGCCTCCCTATCTTTCCTTGTGCAACATGTGGCTCCAAAATTTCCCATTCCTTATCACTTATATCACTTGGATACAATTTTCCCTCCTATTTTTTACTTACACTATCATATTTTTTTCCTCATTCCTTTTTAAGACATACTCTTAGACAACTGGACGTCAAGCCTATCCTAGTGCTGCATATCAAGCTCATACTCAGTATGTAAATCTTTGACTAAAGCTACAGCGCATTCTTTTTGAACAATTATACTGATTTTGATTTCAGATGTTGTGATAGCAAGTATTTCTATCTTTTTTTCGCTTAAAACCTTGAGTGTGCGGTGCATCACTTCAGTGTTAGACATAACACCAATACCAATTATTGAAATTTTAGCTACATTATCGTTTATAGCATAATTTTCATTCTTATTCAGTAACTTTTCCATTAAATCAATATCAAATTTGGAGATAACAAAACTTGACCCATGTATCATATCAATTTTAACGTTTGCTCCTGCTATATCTCTTAAAGTACGCAAGTTATTTGCAAGGTTAGTGAAAGTTACAAGAGCTTCATTAGTGCTATAAGTTATTCCAGTAATTAAGTATCTCTCTAGTACATCCCTTTTGTGTAGCACTGTGGTGCCTTCTACTTCCTTAAAAGTGGATAGCACTTGCACTTTAATGTTATGTTTCATTGCAAGTTGTACTGAACGATTATGCAGTATTTTAGCACCAGATGACGACATTTCCAACATTTCATCGTAAGAGATAAATTTGAGCTTGCGTGCCTTTGGAACAATTCTCGGGTCTGCTGTATATATTCCATCAATATCAGTAAAAATTTCGCAAGTTCTAACACCAAAGGCTACCGCGAAGGCAACTGCTGATATATCAGAGCCTCCTCTTCCAAAAGTAGTGATTCTATCATCATTTATACCCTGAAAACCAGCAATGATCGCAGCAGTATAACCCTCAGCAAAAGATCTTTTCACACGTTCAATCTTTATTGTTTTTATTTTAGACTCAGAATAAAAATCATCAGTTACAATTGGTAACTGCCAGGCAAGCCACGATTTAGCATTAACTCCGATCGATTGGAGAGTGATAGCTAATAGACCGCAAGAGATTTGTTCTCCTGCTGAAAGCATAACGTCATACTCTGATAACTCTTGTCTATAACTTAAATTTGAGATTTGCCTAGCCTGAAAAACCATTTGGTCAGTAAATCCTGCAACAGCAGATACAACAACGATTACATTACAACCTTTCTCAATATCGTTTTTTATCAAATTTGCAACTCGGTTTAAATCAGTTAGCGAAGTCCCACCAAATTTTTTTATGATTATTTTGTCCATAGTTACAATATAACTCTCTTCTGAAGAAAAATATAGTTTTTGTAGAGATAGCAGCTTGCAAGCCATTCAGAAAAGGGAAGACAAAGCTATAGCTAACGCGTCATACCACGATTCATTCCATAGCTGTACGAACATTCATTTTTGAAGGTAAATTGCACAGCAAATGGTGTCATCCCAGTGCCTAGACACTGGGATCCAGAAGACTTAATTTCAACCAAGTGGCTGCATAATAAAGGCTGGATTCCAGTGCCAAGCACTGGAATGACACCCTCCCTTGTGGAAATTGCTCTCAAATCACAATGTTCGTACAGCTATGGATTCATTCGCGGTATAGATTCCGCTAACTAGTAGCGGAATGACGAATTTGTTGTTTTAAAATTGTCAGTAAATCTAAGTCAGTTTAGCTATATAGCACGAACTAAACCACTAAGCAGCAGAAGACCTTGCATGACCTCCAAAAAATGTTTTTACTCTTTCAAGATAAGTAAGTGGTTCTGCAGGAATTTCTATCTCGTCTATCTTATAAGATATTGCTGCATCTATGACTTCATCTGTTATTAATTCTCTTAGCCTTTGTTTTATTTGCCCTCTCCGAATATGTTCTCCATAGTCGTTATAAAACTTTACATATAATTCCTTAAACACAAATTCTTTTATAGCATCTCTTGTATAAGAAATGCCATCCTTTACTTCATCACTCACGCTGCTCAAATCCACCCCAGAACTTGGTGAATACAAATTATCAAAATTTTCTTTCAAAACTTTTATTTTATGGTAGTGCTTATCCACATATTTCTCAAGAAATCTTTTAGTAGCATCACTAGCCAACTTTCCTATTGGCTGAGGCTCTAGTTGAGCTGCAAAATTATTTTTCGCTTTAAGACCACTTAATGCATAAATGATACGGTTGAGCATTCCAGGACCACATTGGCGATTACTTTCCTCAAAGCGAACCAGTAATATAGACTTCAATAATTCTATATCTGCATTTTGCTTTCTTGCCGCAATTAAAACTAAATTTATAGCCTGTGTCAATGTCAATCCGGTTTGTGAATCTGCCCAATTTACCCACTCCCCAGTTTCATAACCATCCAATCTTAGATAAGGTTCTATCATTCGTTTTTGCTGACTTGTTAAACCGCTTATATAACTTTTAAACTCTTCATCCAACTCATTTAACGGCGTACCATGTTCTTCCTTTAATTTTTTGGCACATTCAATAACGCTTTGCTGAAAACTTCTAGTATGAACGCTCTGACTACTAGTACCCACATCACTTACATTAAACAAAAAGCTTAGCTGCTTTACATTCAAACCCAAAGGTGAAAAGAGTTTTACTGATGGATATTTTATTAACTCAAGAAGTGCTACTGGAATTAGCAGTGCATAATTTAACAATAATAAACCAAAATTAAATATAAGAAACCCACGTATAGCTGATACCTTTGATGCAATATACAAAAATGGAAGCTGTAGGTAATATATCAAGTGTATACTGAAGAATAAGATTTTGTCCTTTAATTTTATTGTTGGATCTTTATAAACCTCAAACAACATGCTATTGCTATCAATATTGTTGTTTTTAAAGGAGGTATAGTTGTTTATGATCTTCTCTTGCAAGGGAAGAAGCATTTTATTCAGGCAAATAAACGCAGCAATAACAATAAAACCTGTAGCCAAAAATGCTAGTGCAGGGCTAGAAGTGCTTGTAGATAAATAGGCATAAAGACCATCAACAATTAAGTTTTTGTATAATCTTTCAAAGGGACGAACTAGAATCGGGTCAAGGATATAGTTAACAAGAAGATTTAAATAATACACGAGAAACAAAAGTTCAATAATACTACAAACAACCAAAAATGCTTTTAATCTCGGATTCATAACCCCCTCTTAATAATCTGTTAATATAATCTATTTTAGGAATAAATTGAAAAAAATGCAAGTTTTTATGTTAAAAGCCCAGAACAGATAAAATCTGTAAAACCAAAAAGAAACTCCCTCTTTACTTTATGTTCTTTGGGTATAGTGTTATGAAGAAGCGCTTCTGCAGCTATAACCGAAACAATCAATGGTGCTATAAATGCCCGTTTGAAAGCATGGTTTTGGGGGAAATGGTAAAACCATTGATGGAGTTCTTTTTGGGCTACCTCGTTTAGAAGATTGTATAACCTAACCGTCCCAAGCTGAAGTGCTTCTTATCATAATAATATAGGAGGGATTTTATATGGCAGAAGCAAAAAGTAAATTAAAAACAATAAACCTTGATGCAGCAGGGATTGATATTGGCTCGACTGTACATTATGTATGTGTACCTGAAGGAAGAGATGAACAACGTATCCAAAAATTTGGGTGCTTTACAGTAGATCTACACAACTTAGCAAAGTGGTTAAAAAAGTGTCAGGTTAGAACTGTAGCCATGGAGTCAACTGGAGTATATTGGATTCCCTTATTTCAAATATTAGAATCACATAAATTTGAAGTAAAATTAGTAAATGCGCGACATGTCAAAAATGTGCCTGGTAGAAAGTCTGATGTTCAAGATTGTCAATGGCTGCAACAATTGCACAGCTATGGACTGCTTCAAGGATCATTTAGACCGGATAATCAAATGTGTGTACTGCGTAGTTACGTTAGACAACGTGCTAATCTAATTGAAAATGCAGCTAAACATACTCAACGTATGCAAAAAGCGCTAATTCAAATGAATATTCAATTACACAAGGTTATTAGTCATATTACTGGGATAACTGGTATGAAAATCATTGAAGCTATAATTGAAGGCGAAAGAGATCCTGAGAAATTGGCTAAATTCAGGGATGCACGAATAAAAAATGATCAGTCTACTATAGCAAAAGCGTTAGCTGGTGATTATAGAGAGGAACACTTGTTTGTGCTAAAACAAGAATATGCAGCATATACTTTTTTTCAAGAGCAAATAACGGGATGTGATAAAAGTATAGAAAATTACTATAAAACATTTGAAACAAAGTCGAATGAGAACAGGGCATTGAATAAGACACGAAAGAGAAAACAGAAGAATAGTCCAGATTTTGCCGTAGATGAAGATTTATATCGAATAACGGGGATGGATTTTACTAGAGTTCCAGGACTTGATGTATTAAGTATACAGGCTATCATTTCAGAAACAGGTATAAATCACAATAAATGGAGGACAGAAAAGCATTTTTCTTCCTGACTCGGATTAAGTCCTGCTAATAAAATTACAGGAGGGAAAATTATTGGAACAAGAACTCGTAAAGTTGTTAATCGTGCTGCAACTGCCTTGCTACTTGCTGCTCATTGTGTATCAAGAAGCAACACTGCACTTGGTGCATACTGCAGGAGGTTAAAGAAGCGACTAGGGATACCAAAAGCGATCACTGCTACAGCAAGGAAATTAGCATGTATTTTTTATAATATGCTAAAATATGGACAAGAATATGTAGAAAAAGGAATGAACTATTATGAAACACTCTACAAAGAGAGAGTAGTCAAAAATTTGACTAAAAAAGCAAAGGAATTTGGTTATATACTAATGAAAGAGGAGCCGATAGATGAAGAAGGTTCTTAGGAGTTTCTTAGAAGTGGTAAGAAGAAGATGGTGGCTATAACAGCCCTAATGCGTAAAATTATAGTAATTGCTAATACAAGACTTAAAGAAGCAATTAATTTGCATACTTAAAAATCTTCACAACGGTAACTGAAATTGGCTAATGAATATGTGCGTCCACACAGACTTAAAGCACATATTCATTAGCTTAAGCAGAAATTGCTGTGGTAGCTGTTTGATATAAAATTCTATTTCTATGACAAACGGGTTTTTATTGCCCATATAATTTGCAAAATTACACAAATAAAAAAATTTTTAAAAAACATAGTTGATACCAACTAATTTTTTCAACAGCTTCATCGAAAGTATTAACTGAAAGATTCGTTAATAGCATCCATTCTAGCGGTTTTTTTTAAGGGAAGGGGAGTTTTCTCAACAACATAAACTGCATAAAGTGGTAATTTAGGTAGTTCTTCCGTCTTATGCCTAATATTATTCTTAGATGGATTCATCATAAACTTTCCAAATCTAACTTCCAAACGTGCTGTTCTTTTTGGCTTATTATCTTTTACAGGAACTTCAACTTCTACCGTACCTGCACAATGAGAGGATTTAATAAATGCCCATAACTTCTGCTCACCTTTTTCAGGATATCGAGATTTTCTATTTACTGCTCTATCTCTGCATGCTCTAACTAGCACTGCCGAATTAAGATTATGTGCAAGCTCAAAAAAGTCATATATATCTGCTTCTCTATCGCATACAGTTATAGTCTCAGTTTGAGTTGGATCAATAATATTATTTGTTTTTCTTAAAGTTTCCAACCACTTTACGCTTTCTTTATCTTCAATGCGATCGCTCTTTTTTTTAAGGTTCTCAGTTTCTTCAGGTCTTGAATAAACTTTTTGATCTAGTATCCCTAGTACCAAACCTTCTATACTAACGGCAAGAGCTGTATGCATTATAATACCTTTTGCAGTATCATAACTGGACAAATTTGCTAATCCGCTTGTTTTTTTATGGTTATTATATACAATGTAACTGGTATCTTGAATGACAAGAACCCTCTTGTGAGCTTTTGTTCTCTCAACCGTCTTATTAATATGTGTAGCTAAAATATCACTTTCTTTTACATTCTCATTTTGAAAAAAACGTTATGCTGTTTTTGCTTCTGACCAACTTTCACATGCTTGATTAATCTAACTTTCAGGTAATTTTGTCAAACATATCAGCAATCTTTACTAATCGCTCAGTTAACCTTTTATCTCCAAATTCATTTTTAGCCCATTCACTACTTTTACTTGCCATTTTACACCCTCAATATTTGCAAACTTTAATATTGTAATATTTTACTTTTTAGTCCATTTATATTTGTGGGTAATAGTAAGGAATGACACCGTCTTGGATGGAAACCAGTGTCAGCTACTTTCATGACACCATCACAAGGTGAAACTGGATCCCAGTGGGCTTTGTTGCATCGCTCAAGTGAAAAGAACTGGCAGTTACTGACAAAATTCATTATAAATAGCCATTTAACTGTTGAAGAAAAAATATGCCACAAAAAATGAGAGTCAGTAACTGCCATGAATATAACAAATTTCTCCAAGAAAGAGGAAGCATTTTTTGTTATATCAATGACGCCATAGAAAATTGGTACGAGAATTGTCCAAAAATGCAGGGCGGCAACTATATTTATAGTGATAAAGTTGTGATTTTGGTGCATATAATCGTCAGTTTCTTTAGAATTGGTTTAAGACAAACAGTCGGGTTTATAAAAGGGTATTTGCAACAAATAGGAAGAGATTTGGCAGTTATCAGCTATTCACAAGCATCAAGAAGGTTTGAGAAACTTAATATTAAGATAAATGATTGCAGAATTGATAAAAATAATATGGAAGATATCGAAATTGCTATAGACAGTACAGGAATTAGTATATACAACAACACTCCTGGTCACAGCAAGGAAAATAGCACTGACAGAAAATATCGTGGCTATGAGCAAACGAGAAAATTGCACGTAATGTTGAATATAAACAACAAAAAAGCCATAGCTGTAAAATACAGTAACGGTGTCTACTCTGATCACTATGGAGCTTGTGATTTGCTAAAAGAAGTTGATTTTCAGCATGCCATAAAAGCACTATATGCAGATAGAGCATGTGATAGGCACAAGTTTTATAAGTTGTGTAACGAATATGGTATAAAGACAAAAATTCCACCAATAAACAATGCGGCAGAACATCCAGAAATAGATTATATGTCTGACAGGAATGCTGCTATTAGGTTAATAAAATTATACGGTGAAGATGGCATGAAAGAATGGAAAAAAGAAGTAAATTATGGGAAAAGATCTTATATTGAAAGTTTTTTCTCGCAACTGAAACAAACATTCGGGTTTAGTTTTAGGAATAAATCTGAGACAAATAGAGAGAAGGAACTAAATGCTATTTGCTCAATAAGTTCACTGATATTGGTATGGCTAAATTTGAGATAGCTTCATAAATTTATTGTGCGTTACCTACTATCCGAAGAGCGATGCAACAAAGCCATCCCAGTGTCAGCTACTTGGATGACAGAGGGGGGTGGGATGACAGAAGATGATGGAGTGACAGGGAGTAATACAAAAAGTTTCGTCATCCCCATTGAATCGGCTTTAAAATCGATGTTCAAAGTTGAAATTTCCCTAGAAGATGCGGGGAAAATCAGAAAAGGTCAGGAAGTTGTATTAAATAACTTGCGTAATTTAAAGAATCATGATATTTGTTGTACGGTGGTGGGTAGTGTACCTATTGCAATCTGCAGTTTTATTTATGGTTGTGTGAAACCTATTCGTGTTTTTAATATTTAAAATGAGGTTTAGATGTCGATAACATCCGAAAAGAAAAAGGGTTTGATAAATATATATGCAATTAAAGAAGATGATACAGGCTCATCTTTTGTACAATGTGCAATTTTGACCGAGAGGATCAGTAACTTAACTGAGCATTTTAAAGTGCACAAGCATGACCATCACTCTAAGCGTGGTTTACTTATATTGATAGGTAGAAGACGCAAGCACTTAAATTATATAAAGCGTAAATTTGGTAATGAAGCCTATCAGGAATTAATAGAGAAGTTAGGCATTAGAAAATAATCGAGGAATTTAATATGTTTAAAATTATAAAAAAATCTATAGAGTGGGGTGGTCGTGCCTTATCTTTAGAAACAGGAAAAATAGCACGCCAAGCTCATGGTTCAGTAGTTGTAAATTACGGTGATACTTCTGTTTTAGTAACTGTTGTACGTAAAAAGAAGGAAGAAAGCGTTGATTTCCTACCTTTAAATGTGCAGTTTATCGCAAAAAGCTATGCCATGGGTAAGATCCCTGGCGGGTTTTTTAAAAGAGAAGGCAAGCCATCTGATAGAGAAACTTTAATCTCAAGAGTAATAGATAGAAGTATAAGACCACTATTCCCAGAAGGATTTCATGATGAAATTAGTGTGGTGTGCAATCTATTAACTTATGATACAGTCAATCCTCCTGAAGTGCCAGCATTGATTGGTGCTGTTGCAGCTCTTGCAATTTCTGGTGTTCCCTTTCACTTTACTATAGCTGGAGTGATGGTTGGTTGTGATGAAAATAATAACTATATACTCAACCCTTCTGTTCAAGAGATGAAAGCAAGCAGCTTGGATCTGTTTTTGTCTGGTGATGAAAATTCAATTTTAATGGTTGAATCAGAAGTGAAAGAGCTCTCTGAAGAAAATGTTTTTAATGCAATAAAATTTGGCCATGAACACCTTAAGCCTGTCATTAAGCTCATAAAAGAGTTTGCTGATACAATTGGCAATAAACCTGAGAGCTTTGCCCCTATTGATGCATCAGATATAACACAAGAGCTCGAAAAATACGGTAAAGATTTTGAAAAAGCATATTCGCAAACAGTAAAACAAGAGCGAGTTCAAGCTCTAGAAGCGATCAGAGAGAATATATTGAATACTCTTAAAGAAACTGGAAAAGACGAAAAGTTAATTACGTATGCAGTAAAAAACTTTGAAAGATCTTTAGTACGTGAAATAATTAGGAAGAAAAGTGTAAGGATAGACGGTCGTAAGCATGATGAGATACGTCAGATAGAAGTTGAAGTTGATATTCTGTCCAAAACTCACGGTTCTGCACTATTTACAAGAGGCAATACTCAGGCACTGGTTGTTACTGCTCTTGGCACCACTCAAGATGAGCAAATTGTGGATGATATTGAAGGGGATAGACGTGAGCATTTCATGTTGCATTATAACTTTCCCTCATTTGCTGTTGGAGAAACTTCTGCTGCGCGTGCACCAGGAAGAAGAGAAATCGGTCATGGCAAACTTGCTTGGAAAGCAATTCATCCTGTTTTACCCGATAAGTCTGAATTTCCTTATACAATAAGAGTAGTGTCCGAAATTTTGGAGTCTGATGGTTCTTCTTCTATGGCAACAGTTTGTGGGACTTCTCTTGCTTTAATGGATACGGGTGTGCCAATAAAGGCCCCTGTTGCTGGAATTGCTATGGGTCTCATCAAAGATAAAGACGAGTATGTAATACTTTCCGATATACTTGGTGATGAAGATTATCTTGGTGATATGGACTTTAAAGTAGCAGGAACTAGTGAAGGGGTTACGGCGCTACAAATGGACATGAAAATTTCTGGTATAAGCTTTGAAATTGTTGAAAAATCTTTAGAACAGGCAAAAGCTGGAAGATTACATATTTTAGAAAAAATGAATGCAGTGATTTCAGAACACAGTGATGATGTCAAAGACCATGCACCAAGGATGTTATCATTTTACATAGATAAAGACAAAATTTCTGCTGCTATAGGTTCTAAGGGGAAAAATATACGCAGTGTGTGTGAAAGAAGTAATGCAAAAATTGAAATAGGAGATGATGGTAAAGTTTCTGTTTTTGCTACGAGTGGCACTGAAGCTGAAATTGCAAAGAGTATGATGATTGATTCAATAACAGAACTAGAACAAGGTTCTATAGTTGATGTCAAGGTTGTAAGAATAGAGAAGTCTATTGTAGAGCTTGAATTTCTTAATGGCAGAAAAGGAAAAATGCACATAAGTGAAGTAGCTAATGAACATATAGATTCTATAGAGAGCGTACTTAAACAAGATGATACTTTCAAAGCACTAGTAATTGACTTCGAAAAAGGTGGGTGTCCAAAGTTGTCAAGACGTCGGGTTGATCAAGAGACGGGAGAGTTTTTTGAAGGTGAGCTTTACAACGAGGAAAGGAAAGGTGGTCCAAATGACAGGGATAATTATTACAATAATTCATTTAGTAGAAAACCTGGAGGAAGTCACCATAAGAGGCCTCCTCGTCCTCGTTCTGGTTTCAGCAACAGAAATAGGCCGAAATTTGGTAATAATGATTCATCATCAGGTTTTTATTAAGAGTAAACTTCTTGCGTTACCTCTCGTCATTCCAGTGCTTAACACTGGAATGACACCCTTTCTGGTGAAGGTTGTTCTCAAATCACAATGTTAGTACAATTGTGGTGTTAGCTATAGCTAACCCAAGGTATCCGTTCAGCGGAGTGGTAGAATAAGGTAGACAAAGTGATCTAAAAAGATAATCATAGAGCAAAAGTGAGGTAATGTGGTAAACCTTTTAGAACTTTGCAAAAATTTACAGCAAAAAATAGAAAAACTGAAAGCAGAGATAGAAAACTTAAAAGCAGAAAATAAAGCTTTAAAGATAGAGAACGCTGAATTAAAGGAAAGGCTTGGTTTAAACTCGAAAAATTCATCTCTACCGAGCTCTAAAGAATTGTACAAAACAAAAAAGGACAAGCCAAAAAGCGAAAGGAATGTTGGCGATCAGGTTGGGCATAAAGGAAATTTTCATGCTACAATGGAAGCGGATAAAGTAGTAAAAATAGAGTTGCCTAATATTTGCGAATGCGGAGGAGAGCTTGTAATATGCGAAAAACCTTATGTTCACCAAAAAGTTGATCTTCCGGAAATTAGGCCTTATGTAGTATAGCATTTCTCATAATAGTCCGAACAGGTCATAGGAAGGCAGAATCAACAGCACGACGAAAGGATTCGAATAGAGGAATGTTTTTCCTGGCTCTGTTTTTTATAGCAAACCAATGATGCTCAATTTTGTTGAAATCTGGAGAATAAGGCGGCAGATACAAAATTTCTGCACCAACCCCTTTAGCAAGCTCGATAATCTTATCAGACTTATGAAAAGTAGCATTGTCAAGAATGACAGTCTGTCCAGGTTCCAAGATCGGTGTCAAAAATTGCTCAAACCATCCATTAAAAACATCCATATTACAGTGGCCTTCAAAGGTTAACGGAACAACTATCTTTCTTCCACTTAAGGCTGCAACCATACTGATTCGTTGAGTTTTCTTTCCAGATTTTAAGGCATAAAACCGCTGTCCTTTCTGGCAATATCCGTAGTTCGGTGTTATCAATGCCAGACTCATCTATATACACTAAGTTTTTAGGTTCTTTTGTCGCTATAATTTTCAAAAATTCAGCACGTTTTTCTTCGTTTCTTTCCTTGTATCCATATGTCTTTTTTTGCGCGTAAATCCAATTTTTTTAAGGGCTCGATAGATCGTTTGGATACTAACGTTGTTCCAAAGTTTAGCCATTTCCGATAGAGTCTTTCCTCCGTGTTCTCTGGCAAATTTGGCAAAGGTATCCCAGTCGGTAATTTTGTGATTGTAACCCCCATTTCCAAGTTTTTTTGATTGAAAGTCTCCTGTTTCTTTTCTTCTTTGCTGCCACTGTTTCTCTGCTTTCTCCTTCGTCTAGCGCTTCCATTGCTTTTTTTCTTAAATCATAACTATATGCTGCTGGCATTCAACCTCCTTATCATCATCTACCCTTATCCTATCACATCCGGACTTTTATGGAAAGAGCTATAAGAGGTTGTCCGGAAACTAGTAAATTCAAGCATATTCCCTCTTTAACATAACCCTACTCATAGCTAGGTATATGAAATTCTCAGTGGATGTTGTGAGTAAATCATACTCCTTCGATAGCCTTCTATTCCTATTAACCCAAGCAAAAGTCCTTTCTACAACCCATCTTCTTGGCTGTACTTTAAACCCTTGTTCTCTTGTTGGTAGTAGCTCAGGTGGCGTATCTTTGTGCACCCAAAATCTACATGGAGGCCTTTTAACAATTTCAATATCTATGTCATATTCTTCCTTTATGTGATTCTTTAAATTTCTTCCTTGGTATCCCATGTCAGCCCACATTTTTTTAACTTTAGTATATTTTGTTCTCATATTGTTTAATGCTATTTTAATACCATCTCTATCATTTTCGTTAGCAGCGCCTACGTAACAACCTAGTATAAAACCCTGAGTGTCTGTAATTATATGCCTTTTTCTACCCTTTACTTTTTTACTTCCATCATAGCCTTTGATCCCCCCTTTTCTGTAGTCTTTACAGATTGACTATCTACTATACAGGCACTCGGCTGCTCATTCCTTCCTATTTTTCTTCTACTATATTTTGTAATTTCATAATTCATTTTCTCAAAAATTCCCTGCTTCTTCCATTGCCTGAACTGCTCATACACAGTCTTCCATAGCGGAAAATCATTTGGTAAATACCGCCATTGACACCCTGTACGCAATACATAGAAAATTGCTTCTAATATTTCTCTTTTGCTATACTTTGGCGGCCTTCCTCCTTTCTTGTATGATACTCTGAAGTGTTTTTCTATTCTTGCCCATTCCCTTTCGCTTAGATCTGTTGGATACTTTTTTCTCATCTTTACCCCGTACTAAAATTTCAGATATTATAGCCTTTTACTTGTTTCCGGACAACCTCTAATATGGAAGATATCGAAATTGCTATAGACAGTACAGGAATTAGTATATACAACAACACTCCTGGTCACAGCAAGGAAAATAGCACTGACAGAAAATATCGTGGCTATGAGCAAACGAGAAAATTGCACGTAATGTTGAATATAAACAACAAAAAAGCCATAGCTGTAAAATACAGTAACGGTGTCTACTCTGATCACTATGGAGCTTGTGATTTGCTAAAAGAAGTTGATTTTCAGCATGCCATAAAAGCACTATATGCAGATAGAGCATGTGATAGGCACAAGTTTTATAAGTTGTGTAACGAATATGATATAAAGACAAAAATTCCACCAATAAACAATGCGGCAGAACATCCAGAAATAGATTATATGTCTGACAGGAATGCTGCTATTAGGTTAATAAAATTATACGGTGAAGATGGCATGAAAGAATGGAAAAAAGAAGTAAATTATGGGAAAAGATCTTATATTGAAGGGTTTTTCTCAAGATTAAAGCAAATATTCGGATTTAGTTTTAGGAATAAATCTGAGATAAATCGAGAAAAAGAACTAAATGCTATTTGCTTAATAAATTCACTGATATTGGTATGGCTAAATTTGAGATAGTTACATGAATTTACCATAAATCACCATCTCATAAAGTGTGATGCAACAAAGCCATCCCAGTGTCTGGGCACTGGGATGACACCCTTTTGGATGGAAACCAGTGTCAGGTACTCGGATGACACCATTTACAACCACTCTCCTACCCTTTCTAGCTGTTTATAGCTGTTAAATCTCAGGAATTTATCAAAATATGGAGAGGCAATAAAGGGTGTGGAATTACTTAAATAGTTAGATAAAAAACCAGGCAGATCATTTTTTAATTCTTGCATTTTGTATCTATAATTTTGTATAGAAATAACTTTTATTTTATCATAATCAAGTTTCCAATAAGCAAGTTCTGAGACTTCTCTTTTTGTTATATGTTCTACCGCTAAGGCTTGTAAAATTAATTGCGGAAAAAATCCCGACATTACTTCTTCATTGGAAGGTGGTGTACCAAGCTTATAGTCTATAATTGCCACTTGCCCACTTGGTAGATACTCAACTCTATCACATCTTGCTATCAGTGAAATTTCTTGTGGCTTATTTGTCATCCAAGCAGTTTCATACTGATCACAAGAACCAGTGTCACGCGCTGGAATATGAAATATCGGACAGGAAAAGTTCTTTTCCAACTCAACATAATTGCTTCGAGTTTCATCAAATTCGACAAAAGATTGAATTATCCTTTGCAGTCTTACCCACCACATATTTGAAAAATTAAACTGACTAGTCGAGAATGCTTTTCGTGCAATGCTCATTGGCGATTTTTTGTTGCGTAAATATCTTGCAAGAATGTTGTGTACCATAGTGCCAAATTCCAATATCGATGGCTTGAAATTCAAGTCTCTTAATTGTTTAAGACCCAGTATATATTCAACGTAAAATGAATAAGGATTACGAATTAGCTTTTCTATTGCACTGCAAGACATCACCTGCATTTTTTCTTTTCTAACTTCGGTTTGAGGTTTTGGCATAGGCTGAGTACATGGAACAGTACATTCAGGCGTATTTAATATCCTTAGCCAATCACGATACGGCTGCTTCCCCTCCTTGAGTAGAATTTCCAAACGCTGCAATAGAATTGGCTTTCTATGGCTTAGCGATCTTGTAATATAAACCTTACTTGCACAAAACAAATTGTGTAAAGTATAAAAAAAATACCCCTGCTCTTCTTGCGCAGAAGGAAGATTAAATTTTTCTCTCGTAAGTGCATTCAAAAGCGGACTTTGAAAGCTTGGCGCTTCATTAAATCCAGCAAGTATTACAACTTTGTTGTGATATAAGCTGAATTTATTCAAGTCACTTGCTACAAAGAAAAACTCTTTCTCTAAAAATAAGGTCAGAATTTGGCTATATAACTCTAAGGAGCATTTAATTCCTACACCCTCACATGCATTTGAGAAATTACAGGTAAAATTACCTATTTCACTATTTAGCTCTGAAAAATTTATACCAGATAATATATTAATACACTGCAAATGAGTTGCTACCACATCGAAAATAGAGCAATTTATAGAACGAAGTAAAGGATTAAATATAACCTCTAACTTACTGATAATAAGTAATATATCTTCTTTGTATTTTAGCTTTTTATGGGCATTGATAGCATTTATAATATCGCTCAGACCATTTGTACTAAAGTTGCGTAATATCTCTATTTCAAATTCAGATAAAATCCGAGTGTACTCTTCTTGAGTGTAACCAAAAGTCACTAGCCTATGTTTAAGGAGCGAAAGTAATGACACACTGCTCCAATTTGAGGTCAAAACTTCGATACTATAAAGCAGAAGCGTTATATAAGGGTAATTTTCCGGTATGGCACTGTGTTGCCTTGATAAACATGCTATACGAGCTGCAAGTAATTTATCAAAGACGACCAAAGAAATGTTTTCATAACCTTCATTTTCTATAATTAATGATGTCACTTGTGCTTCTTCCTCTCTGGAATCACAAGTGATGACTTCAATATTGCCAACATGTCCACTACTAACTTTGCTTAGATCGGCAGTTGTATCAAAGACGTAATCTAGATATTCCTCAGGACTTCCTGTTATCCCAGCCCTTTCTTCTGTCATCCAAGTAGCTGACACTGGGATCCAGTTTTCATTATACAGCCACCTGGTGCGCTCATTTAAAGTTAAGTTTTCTGGATCCCAGTGTCTGGGCACTGGAGAACACGCTTCTGGCAGAAAACTAACATCCCTTCTATCCACTTTTAAATAATCGAGCAGATCTTTCAGGCAATATTGATAATGTTTTTTATCAAGCGATTTCCAGTCTTTCTCTTTAATTTTCAAATTCAAGTTAGGCAAAATTATTTTTCCAAATGGCAGATCATATATAGCCCTAATTAACGACTTATCCTTTCCAATTCCAACAAAGATTATATATTGGTCTTTTTGTAAAGAGATTATCATATTGTTTATGTAATCACTCTTATGTTTTAATATATCTACTACTTCTAAATCTTTTAAAGTTTTACTCCAAGTCTCAGTGAGTAAGCTTATGAAATTCTCTATTTTTTTTGAATGTTCATCAAATTGATAACAATCCGTTGTTTGGGTAGATTGAATTTTATCAAGCAGTGATGGCAGGCTATAAGCTAAATCAATTGGAAAATTATCATTATTTTTTCTATTCCACTCCAATATGAATTGAATGAGTAGCAGTGTCCTTTTTGTTGGCTTGATAACTTTAACCCTATCAAGATTTAATATTAAATCTTCCTCATCAATATTCTCTAGCGAAACTATCTCTGGCAAAATTATGCATTTTTTAGCGTTATGATTCTTGAATGCACTCAGCAGCGCTATCACATCCCTCTTGCAAGGAAGTATGATTTTTACTTCAGGAATTTTTTCTCTTTCATATTCAGAAAATATGTGCTGAACCAGCACATCAAAAAGAGATTCATCCACATTAACGGTAAAAACTCTTCCCACTAACAGTAACAATTAATACAATATTTTATTGTATAGAAATTATTCAAAATATAAACGTGCTTGTATGCTATTATATATTAAAATTTTTTATAACATTACATGGCAAACATTAGAATAGAAGTTTTAAATAAATGCGAGCAAATTGGCCGCAGATGGTTAGTCAACGTTTACTCGATTTACATACGCAAAGGATTACCATCCAAATTATATGAAGAAATTTGCGGGCTATTTTATAATAAAGTCATACAAGACTGCCGTTATTATTCCTACAATGAAAACCTTGAAGAAGTTCCGTATGATTTCATAGAACCACAAGCAAAGTGGGGCTTGGAAATAAGCTTCCTACCTGGCATGACCGATAATGTAGGCAACACAGTGAAACAAATTGTTAGAGAGTATTTAATAAGCAAAGGCTATATCGACCAGCCTGTCATCCCAGCCCCTTCTTTTGTCATCCCAGTGCTTGACACTGGGATCCAGAAAGAGAAAACGCAGATTCCAGCGTCACGCGCTGGAATGACACCAATTGAGATCAAAGCAAGAAGTTCAAAATTGATTCTAAGTCAAGGAGATTTACCAACCGAAGATGATATAAAACAAGAGTTCAACCCCATCACTGAGTATTGCACACTTATCTGTAAAGAAAATAATAACTATAGCTGGAAATATTATGGTAAATATAAGTCATTAAATACCCACTCCGGTGTCATTCCAGCGCGTGACCAGGAAAAAAAAGAATGGATCCCAGTGTCAAGCACTGGGATGACAGAAAAAAAGGCTGGGATGACAAAAGAGAGCACTGGAGTGATATCAAGTAGTAATGGGGCTAAATCTGTTGATTTAAATGTAAGTGACCAAGAACTTGAGAAAATCAGCAGAGATGGAATCGATGGTAATGGCACTTTAGGGCTCTCGCTGGCAGCAATGAAAGCTATAAAGGATTACTTTAAAAAACTTGGTAGAAATCCATATGATATTGAACTTGAGTCTCTGGCACAGACTTGGTCTGAACATTGTAAACACAATATTTTTTGCTCCCCTATTGATGAAATAAAAGACGGTCTATATGCTCATTATATTAAGCGTGCAACGCGTGAGATAAATTCTGACATATGCGTGTCAGTTTTCTCCGACAACGCAGGAGGAATAATTTTTGATGACGATTACTTGATTGTAGATAAAGTTGAAACTCACAATAGCCCTTCAGCTCTTGATCCATTTGGTGGAGCAATGACCGGAGTGCTTGGAGTTAATCGCGATATAGTGGGTTTCGGGAAAGGCGCAGAGCCTATAATGAATACCTATTACTTTTGCTTTGCCAAAGAAGCAAAAGGCAAATTTTATAGGGATAAAGAGCGCACTGATGAGATCTTACCGCCAAAATATATAATGAAAGAAGTGATTCACGGTGTTAATGTTGCTGGTAATTGCTCTGGTATTCCAACACAACTTGGATCGGTATATTTCGACGATAGATTTTGTGGCAAGCCATTAGTTTTTGTCGGAAGCATTGGAATTATTCCACGCAATATAAATAATGCACCTTCACACATTAAAGGACCAAAAAATGGCGATAAGATTGTAATTATTGGCGGAAGAGTTGGAAGAGATGGAATTCACGGTGCAACGTTCTCTTCAGAGGCTTTATCGGGAAATAGCCCTTCAACAATTGTGCAAATTGGTGACCCTATAACACAAAAAAAATTATCCAATGCCGTCATAAAAGCAAGAGATCTTGATCTTTATAATGCAATAACGGATAACGGAGCAGGTGGGCTGTCGTCGTCTATTGGTGAAATGGGAAAAGACGGATTTGAAGTTGATTTGAGCAAGGTTCTCCTTAAAAACGATGGTATGGCTCAGTGGGAAATATGGATATCAGAATCACAAGAGAGAATGACCTTAGCAGTGCCAGAAGAAAATCTCCCTATGTTTAAGCAAATCATGAAAAAACATGATGTGGAGGTTTGTGTGATTGGAGAGTTTAATGAGAGTGGTAAAGCTGTTGTTAAATGTCCTGAAGGGACAGTAATAATGGACATCGAAACTGAATTTCTGCATGATGGTAATCCCAAAGTGCATTTACAGACGAAACCGTGGTCTAAGGGGCTTCCAGCGCTATGCGCTGGAATGACAACAAGTTCGCCTTCTTTAGCAATTGAACTAAAAGAAATGCTGAGCAGACCAAACATTTGCAGCAAAGAGTTCATAGTGGTGCAATATGACCATGAGGTTCAAGGGTCGTCAGTGCTGAAACCACTGCAGGGCAAGGGAAGAGTGTGCAGTGAAGCTATTGTTTCAAGGCCAATCCTTTCTTCAAATAAAGGTGTTGTAAAATCGCAAGGATTTGGCTCAAGTTATGGAGAAATTGACACCTACCACATGGCAGCATGTGCAATTGACACCGCGATACGCAACTATGTAGCCGCAGGAGGAAATATAAATCATCTAGCGTTGCTCGACAATTTTTGTTGGTGTGATGCTTATAATCCAGAAAGGTTGTGGCAACTAAAGAAAGCTGCAGAGGCTTGTTACGACTTCGCAACTGCATTTAAAACACCATTCATATCCGGAAAAGACAGTATGTTCAATGACTTCAAGGGATATGATGAAAATGGCGAGAAAGTGATAATCTCTGCACCACCTTCATTACTCATCTCAGCAATTGGAATTATAGAAAATATTGAAAATGCGGTATCGCTTGATGTAAAAATGCCAGGGGACTTGATATATGTGCTTGGAGAAACACTTGATGAACTTGGTAGATCTGAATATCAGTTATATAGTGGAATAGGTAATAACAACGTACCAAAAGTTGATGCAAAGAGCGCTAGGAAGTTGTATGAGCGTTACAACCAGGCAATAAAAGATGGCATAATTGCCTCTGCAATTGCACCAAACTTAGGCGGATTAGTTATTGCTCTGGCAAAATCGCTAATTGCAGGAGACCTTGGTGCTGAAATCGATCTTTCACTAGTGCCAATAGGAAAAATACAAAATACAGACATAATAAACAAGATAATAATGTTTTCTGAATCGCAAAGTAGAATTTTGGTTACTATTGCACCACAAAATCAGAAGAGGTTTGAAGAATTGTTTGAAGGTGCAGTTTATTCATGTATTGGCAAAGTAACAGAGAAAAAGGTGCTAAACATAAAGGATGTTTTAAAAGTAGATCTGAAAGATGTGGCATGCTAATATAAAATATTTTTCTTATTATGCTAAATAACTCTTTTACTATATGTAATGTTTATTTAGAATGAATGTATGTTATTAATTTTGGGTAGGTAATTATGTCTATTTTATCGATACTCCTGTTTATCAGTCTTTCTTTATTCAACACTTCAAATAAATTGATGATATGTGCTGCCTTATTTGTGGGAGCTGCTTTAGTTGTAAATTCAATGGTTGAATTTTATGGCAGAAGCAAAGCTACGTACAACTTAATAGTGTGTACAGCGCTATGTTGTGTTTTTAAATGGCAAAGTTTTAATTTGATGATATTGATTTCATATACTGCAATTTTAGTATCTCTTCTCTCAAGCATAATTATTTTTGAAAAATTAAAGTCCAAGTTGAATTTTCATATGGCAAATTTCATTACTTTAATTATAGCATCAGTGGTTGATAGTGCCGTTGTATGTGTTGGATTACTATACAAATTTTCTGCAGGTAAATGCCTATCAATATATACTAGAGACTTAATTTTTAAGTTTTCTTATGCGTCAGTATTGAGCATCTGTTTGTTTGTAGGAATGTATTTATTTTGCTTGGCAAACAAGAAGTATTTTAAGATTTCCACATAACCTGTTTTCTGATATAGCTAAACTGACTTTGGGTCCTAGGGGTGTATTTGGTGCGTAACAACAGTTTAGAATTTATAGGTAGCCTAAACCCACAACTGTACAAACATTATGATTTGAGCCTATCAGGGGGGTGTCATTCCAGTCTGGAATCCAGAAAAAAGAATGGTGTCATCCCAGTGCTTGACACATAGCTGTACGAACATTCATTTTTGAAGGTAAATTGCACAGCAAATGGTGTCATTCCAGTCTGGAATCCAGAAATTTTGCTTATAACTGAGCTGATGAGCTAAAGGTAGTTGTCTTACGCTAAAACAAACGTTTTTAATTAAGTTGCATAGAACCAGTGTCTGGGCACTGGCCCACTGGTGGGAATTGCTCCTAAACTACAACGTTCGTACAGCTATGTGCTTGACACTGGGATGACATCATAGGGGCACTGGCCTACTTAACCGTCATACCGTCGCGGTATCTCAGCCGCTAACAAGTAGCGGAATGACGATTTATCAAACGCTGCCTAATTTTCCGTAACAGTTGAAAAAATCAATAGAAAATCAATATATCACTATAAATTCACGTATTTTGAGGCTATAATGGTTAATACGTTATATGGTATAATATGGACGATTTTATCAGAGTTAAGGGCGCAAGGGAACATAATCTGCAAGGTGTAGACGTCAATATACCGAAAAATAAGCTAGTTGTTATAACTGGGCTAAGTGGTTCTGGCAAGTCTAGCCTTGCATTTGATACGATTTATGCAGAAGGCCAACGCCGGTACGTTGAAAGCCTGTCAGCTTACGCGCGTCAATTTCTCAACATTCAGGATAAACCAGATGTTGAGTCGATTACAGGTCTCTCTCCTGCAATATCTATCAACCAGAAATCGATCTCAAAAAATCCAAGGTCAACAGTTGGAACTGTTACCGAAATTTACGATTACTTGCGCTTAGTATATGCACGAATAGGAGTTCCTTATTCACCTGCAACTGGATTACCAATAACAAAACAAACGGTGTCTCAAATTGTAGACACTATAATTGCGTTACCTTTAGAAACTAAGATATATATACTTGCCCCTGTTGTGCGTGGTAGAAAGGGAGAACATCTTAAAGAGATATTGGAAATTAAAAGACAAGGTTACGTAAGGTTCAAAATAGATGGTGAAGTGTACAATGTAGATGACTTGCCTAAACTCGATAAGAACAAGAAACACGACGTTTTTGTGGTTGCAGATAGAATATCAATATTGGGCGATATAGGAAATCGACTGCCAAGTAGTATAGAATCCGCACTAAAACTTGGTAATGGTCTAATGTATGTAGAAATAGTAAACCTACCTGACAACCATAATTCCGAGTATAAAAATGGTCAAATTCTGACTTTTTCAGAGAATTTTGCATGCCCCGAGTCTGGTTTCACTCTTGAGGAAATAGAACCAAGATTATTTTCTTTTAACAGCCCTTACGGTGCATGTGGTTCGTGTAATGGGCTTGGTAAAAAACTAAGTGTTGATATAAAGCTAATAGTACCGGATGAAACTCTTTCAATATCTGAGGGTGCTTTAAAGCCAGTGGGATCAATGTTCCGCCAAGTGCACACAGGTTATGGATTTCTAAAAAGTGCAATTCTATCACTGGCTGAAAACTACAAATTTAACCTTGATATTCCGTGGAAGAACATAGATCAAGAAGTAAAAGATATGATACTCTTTGGCTCTAATAAATTTCAAGGTTTGATCAGTATCTTGGAGAACCAGATGGATTATGATGAAACACTTGTTGAGCGATATTGCTCTGTCACTCACTGCAGAGAATGCACTGGCTATAGATTGAGAAAAGAAGCGCTTACAGTAAAAATTGATAGCAAACATATAGGTGAAATATCAGGGCTTAGTATCGATGAATCCCTTAAGTGGTTTGAAAATTTGCCAGACAAGCTCACAGAACAACAGAAGCAAATCTCAAATAAAATACTAAGTGAAATAATCAAGAGGCTAACATTTTTAAAGAATGTAGGGTTGAATTACCTAACGCTTGATCGAGAATCTAGCACTCTCTCTGGCGGTGAGAGTCAGAGGATCAGACTTGCTTCGCAAATTGGCTCAGGATTAACGGGGGTTTTATATGTTCTTGATGAACCCTCGATTGGCCTTCATCAATGTGATAATGATCGGTTAATTGCCACACTAAAAAACTTAAGAGACATGGGTAACACTGTAATCGTTGTTGAGCATGATGAAGATACAATAATGGCTGCTGATTATGCGATTGATATTGGTCCTGGAGCTGGCGTAAATGGTGGAAAAGTTGTTGCAGAAGGAACACCAGACCAGGTGCAAAGAAATTCAGGGAGCATAACAGGGCAATATTTGAGTGGAGAGAAAAAAATTTTAATTCCAAGGAGAAGAAAGAAAGCAACTCAGTTCATAAAAGTAATAAATGCATGTGAAAATAACTTAAAAAATGTGAACGTTAAATTTCCTATAGGGAATCTTATTTGTGTTACTGGAATATCAGGAGGGGGAAAATCAAGTTTAGTCATAGAAACGTTATATAAATATTCAGCACATAAGGTACATCACTCGTCTGCACGGTATGGTCGGTGTGATAGAATAGAAGGCCTTGAATATATAGATAAAGTTATAGAAGTTGATCAGTCGCCAATTGGTAGAACTCCAGCGTCAAATCCAGCAACATATGTTGGTATGTTCACTCATATAAGAAATTGGTTTGCTGGTCTTCCAGAGTCAAAAGCAAGGGGATATAATATAGGCCGGTTTTCATTTAATACCAGAGGGGGAAGGTGTGAGGCTTGTAAAGGTGATGGGCACTTAAAGATAGAGATGCATTTTCTACCGGACGTTTATGTGAAGTGTGAGCAATGTAAAGGGCGAAGGTATAATCGGGAAACATTGGAAGTTACTTATAAAGAAAAATCAATCTCTGATGTGCTTGATATGACGATAGATCAGGCTTGTGATTTTTTTGAAAACCTTCCAATGGTAAAAGAAAAGTTGGTTTCTTTGCAGGAAGTAGGGCTTGGCTATATAAAACTCGGACAGTCGTCAACAACGTTGTCTGGGGGTGAAGCACAACGAATAAAGCTGTCCAAAGAGCTATCAAAACGATTTACCGGAAGAACATTGTATATTCTTGATGAGCCAACAACTGGATTACACTTTGAAGATATAAATAACTTACTAAAAATACTCCATAGATTAGTCAATCTGGGAAACACTGTTATAGTTATCGAGCACAATTTGCACGTTATAAAAACTGCAGATTATATAATAGACATCGGACCAGAGGGAGGAATAAAAGGCGGAGAAGTGATTGCTACTGGAACTCCAGAAGAAGTGGCAAAAATTCCAGAAAGTGTTACAGGCAGGCATCTTAAAACATATTTATTATAAACTATTTCTTAATTATATTAGGCTAGGTTGCATATTTATGATTTTGAGATAAGAATATCGATACTTTAGAAGGTACGTTGAATATGGAGTTGTACCTGCTAAGAAAGCAGAAGATAACACACTAGTTCCAGAAAATAGTTTCTATAAATCTGTACGTTACGTTGATAATGTGCTAGGACCTGTGAAAGATGTAATTTGTGGAGTTGAGAGTAAAGACAATTATAACAAGTATTATCAAGATAATGATAAATGTGAATACGTGGGCCACAGAGCAGAGGGAGTGTATTCATTGTGTACACTGGGTGCTGTTTTAGCAGCCAACATAATATTGCAACCTTTATTTTTGATAGTGGCATGTTTGTCATACTTTCCAGTCAAGTGATTGTCAAAAATAACAGGGGACTATTGTTTAAAAGCAAGTACAAAGTCATTAGTTGATCATTCAAATGCATTTTTAAGTGCTGGGCAAGATTGTGCTAATGCAGTAGCTAGAGTATTTAACAAGATTGTAAGTTATGCTTGCGCTGCTATCGTTTGGGCTGCCGCGTCAATCATAACGCCACTTGTGTGGGCTTGTGACAAAGTGCAAAGTAAGTTGAGTGAAATACAGGAACCAGAAAAATATCAGCGTTTATCTACTGAGTTATAAGTTCTGCTTTTTCAGCAGTGGCTTAGTTTGAACTATATTGAGATGAAATAAAAAGTGAAAGAGTGTAAGCACAAGTTACTTTAGCTATACTATATAAATTTTATAATATATTTAATGAATTGTGAACCTTCTCTTACTAAACAAAGCTACAAATCTCATATTTCCAAACGTATGCGTAAGTTGCGAGTGTATCATTGATGAAAATCTTAATCTGTGTAGTGAATGTAACAAAAAAATCAATTTTCTAACTAAGCATTACTGCAATGTTTGTGGCGTAGTAATCTTAGACAATATTTATACGTGTGGTAAGTGCATCATCAATCCTCCACCGTTTAAAGTATTAAGATCAGTTTTTGCTTATGATCAACATAGTAGAAACATGAGAGGTTGTCCGGAAACAAGTAAAAGGCTATAATATCTGAAATTTTAGTACGGGGTAAAGATGAGAAAAAAGTATCCAACAGATCTAAGCGAAAGGGAATGGGCAAGAATAGAAAAACACTTCAGAGTATCATACAAGAAAGGAGGAAGGCCGCCAAAGTATAGCAAAAGAGAAATATTAGAAGCAATTTTCTATGTATTGCGTACAGGGTGTCAATGGCGGTATTTACCAAATGATTTTCCGCTATGGAAGACTGTGTATGAGCAGTTCAGGCAATGGAAGAAGCAGGGAATTTTTGAGAAAATGAATTATGAAATTACAAAATATAGTAGAAGAAAAATAGGAAGGAATGAGCAGCCGAGTGCCTGTATAGTAGATAGTCAATCTGTAAAGACTACAGAAAAGGGGGGATCAAAGGCTATGATGGAAGTAAAAAAGTAAAGGGTAGAAAAAGGCATATAATTACAGACACTCAGGGTTTTATACTAGGTTGTTACGTAGGCGCTGCTAACGAAAATGATAGAGATGGTATTAAAATAGCATTAAACAATATGAGAACAAAATATACTAAAGTTAAAAAAATGTGGGCTGACATGGGATACCAAGGAAGAAATTTAAAGAATCACATAAAGGAAGAATATGACATAGATATTGAAATTGTTAAAAGGCCTCCATGTAGATTTTGGGTGCACAAAGATACGCCACCTGAGCTACTACCAACAAGAGAACAAGGGTTTAAAGTACAGCCAAGAAGATGGGTTGTAGAAAGGACTTTTGCTTGGGTTAATAGGAATAGAAGGCTATCGAAGGAGTATGATTTACTCACAACATCCACTGAGAATTTCATATACCTAGCTATGAGTAGGGTTATGTTAAAGAGGGAATATGCTTGAATTTACTAGTTTCCGGACAACCTCTAACGTAACTACGCAGTACACACATTTGATTATCCGGTCTAAATGATCCTTGAAGCAGTCCATAGCTGTGCAATTGTTGCAGCCATTGACAATCTTGAACATCAGACTTTCTACCAGGCACATTTTTGACATGTCGCGCATTTACTAATTTTACTTCAAATTTATGTGATTCTAATATTTGAAATAAGGGAATCCAATATACTCCAGTTGACTCCATGGCTACAGTTCTAACCTGACACTTTTTTAACCACTTTGCTAAGTTGTGTAGATCTACTGTAAAGCACCCAAATTTTTGGATACGTTGTTCATCTCTTCCTTCAGGTACACATACATAATGTACAGTCGAGCCAATATCAATCCCTGCTGCATCAAGGTTTATTGTTTTTAATTTACTTTTTGCTTCTGCCATATAAAATCCCTCCTATATTATTATGATAAGAAGCACTTCAGCTTGGGACGGTTAGGTTATACAATCTTCTAAACGAGGTAGCCCAAAAAGAACTCCATCAATGGTTTTACCATTTCCCCCAAAACCATGCTTTCAAACGGGCATTTATAGCACCATTGATTGTTTCGGTTATAGCTGCAGAAGCGCTTCTTCATAACACTATACCCAAAGAACATAAAGTAAAGAGGGAGTTTCTTTTTGGTTTTACAGATTTTATCTGTTCTGGGCTTTTAATTTCTTTTTGAGACCTTCTAAATCGAACCTACACAATTTATCAGCGTAAAAAACCTCTGTTCTGTTTGCTTTAATCAGTTGATCTTTTAATTGTGTACACTTTCGTACTTCATTTTTTTCATCTCTTAATACTTTACCATCCTTATCTTTACAATCCACTTCCTCATACCTTAAGTAGAATGGCTTATCATCTTCATTTTTATTCAAATATTGTTTTGAACGGCTACACTTTCCATCAAAGCAGATGCAACCATCATCACCTTGCTCACATCCTTCTTTATGCTCTACATCCGTCAATTTGTATACTACTTTCAGTCCTTCACCAGATTTTAATTTTTCGTCTATTTTGCTATCTTTCTTCACACAATAACTGCATTCTTCCTTCTTCTGCTCATTTTCATCAGGGAAGAAAACATACTCTTGCTTATTAAATATTATTTTATCCAACCTCTCTTGAGTTTCTTTCAAAGGGTAAACTATTTCCTTGCTTGGAAGATAATAGAACTGATTTGATTCCTTGGAGTAAACAGCATTGTATTTAGTATATCTTGTTCCCATTAATTTTAGTGGTATTATTTTATTTTCTCTTTTAAGAACAAACTCCTCTGGTTCTGGCTGCCATCCAGAAAGACAAAGCATTTTACTGTTAGAATTTCCTTTATACTTTACTTCTATTTCCGGCTGCCCAGAGTTATTAAATTCACATTGAATAGATTTGTCTTTTAACTTTTTCTCAAAATCATTAAAACTATAAAAACTTCCGCCTTTAGAACATTTAATTTGCACATCAGGAACATAGCCATATTCTTTCAGAACTTTAAATTGTTGCGGATTACTTTCTAATATACCTTCTATAATATTATCAATATTACTATCAGTTGTTTTTGCTACTATTGCTGGTTTTACTACTTTTAAAGATAGGGGGCCAATGTTTATAGGATGGTTGAGGTCAGTATTAACATTAAAAGTACAGGAACCATTACTATAGGTTCCATGTGCTTTAGCACAAGTGCTCTCACTCATCTTCATTTCTACTTTCAATGTATTTGCATTTACTATCTCCACTATCTCAGGTTCTGGAGCAGGTGGTGCAGGAAAACAGCGGATGAACTGTGGATTGTTTTCATCTATACTTTGAGTTCCAAGGTATTCAGCGCAGAGCTTATCTTTTTCTCTATAAGTTTTGAAGTAGTACGTGATGCCATCTTTGTCTAAAATAGAGCGCCACTCAGCTTTATTTTCTCCATACCCTTTAGGGAAATCTAATTTTTCTCCAATCTCTCCGTCTCTTCCTTTCAGATCACCAATGATTACCTTAACCTTAGGATTAAAGTAATCATTGTCTTTATCTGTTATAGGAACAATTCTAACTTGTGGAAGCGACATTGCAAGTTGTTCACAAAATGGAGGGGGGCCAGGTGCAAGTGGAACAGGAGCACATTTTACTGCCGTTTGGTAGCAGGTATCACAGACTTTTTCCATCTCCCCAGGACGGAAAATATTCTCACCCGAAAATACTCTAGAACCCCATGAAGAAATTCCTGACATACAAGCCCCTTTTTGACTGCAAGCACATATTTTAGGAGAGTTAGCGAATCTTCTTTTTTCCTCATCAGTAACACCGTCTGCCCATTCCCATTTAAGACCCCGAGCAATTTCTCCTCCAGCTTTTGTTTTATCTCCTTCCCAGTCGATAAAAGCTGCAGCAGAAACTCCAGCTCCTGTACCTTGCGTTCCATATATCTGGCGGCAGGATTCCCCACTTTGTAAGTCATAACAATAACTTTGTCCATCATAAGCACATACTCTAATTTTGGGATTAAAGTAACCATCAACTCCTTGATCTTTTATTGCTTGCACCTTAATTTCCTTTACCCAATCTCCACCAACTATTGCTTCCCACCAAGTATTACTTTCTACAAATGTTGGACAATCAGCATATCCTTGATACGAAAGACCAAGTATCAAAAAAAATATCAATAAGAAATTAAGCCTTACACTTCTCATAAAATACCGGTAACCACTCATTAACTTCTTCTCCTTTTTCTTTTATTGCCTCATACATATACTTTATAGTCTCTTTGTTAGCTGAAAGTACATGTATTTCTTGCATATCCTTCAAATCCAGATTTAAGGTTACTAATCCTTTGTACTGTTTTATCAAAAATAAACCTTCCTGTGTTGGCGTCTGCAGAATTATATTCAGCTCCTCTTTCGATAGAGAAAATGCCTTCATGTATAATCTATTTGCATTGACGTTCGGCATCAAGATTCTTGTATCAACATGTTTATCTAAATATTGAGTAAATTTGCTAGCAAATGCGAGATTTAAATTCTCAGTACTTAGGATTACTACAACATTTAGTTCCGTCATTCTTTGCATCCAGTTATCAAACTCTTTCTCTGTAGGAAAAATATTACTTATCTCCCATGCTTCATCCAAAACAAGTATTGCAGGCGAGCCATCACATTTTGCCTCAAAAGAATATAAAAAATAGTAAAGTATCACGGACATACATTCCTTTTGTTTTGTAAGGTTTGCGGTGTTGAGAGATATAATTTTTGTTTCCCAGTCAATATCTGATTCATCACCATCTTGAAATAAGTAAGCAAAGTCACCATCGTCACACCATCTACTTATCTTACCCCCAAGGAGCAAGAGCACCTCAGAAATTTGTGAAATAGAACGTGATTCCTTGGGTATAGCAAATATAGAATCCACAATTTTTCTTATCTTTTCTTCTACGTCCACCAAGCTCGTATCGGCTACCATTCTTCTGATCAGTTCAACCAACATATTGCGATTGGAAGCACTATCTTCAATGTTTAGTGGATTAAATTTTAGGCTTTTGTCCTTATATTTTGGATCGATTATGTAATATTTACCACTCACTGCTTTAGTAAAAATTATTGATTTTCCAGTGTTATCCAATATGACAATTCTTGGGTTAAACTTTCTTGATTCTGATAATAGAAAATTAATGAGTGAAGTTCTGCCTGAATTTGGAGCTCCGAGTATCGTAGTATGGCCATTATTTCTTTTTCCATGAAAATTAAAGAAGTAAGGATTTCCTTTTTTTGAAAAAAAAATCATTACCGCTTCTTTCCACCTTCTTCCTTTTAATGTACCTGACGTAAAATCGTGCAGCATAGCAAAGCTGCAAGCGTATTTTGTTAAGATATTTTTCGGTTGCGTAATAAAAGCAAAATTGCCTGGAAGTTGTGCCCAAAAATGACTTTCCATATGTAAATCAGTTCTAAACATCATGAAGCCAACTAATGACATTATAGAAGATAAATCACTAATACTTTCAGCTAACTTATTCCTATCATCTGCAAATATTGTAAAAATAATTTTCTGTTGGCAGAAGTCTATACTAGAGGTCTTTTCAAGCTCTATTATTTCTTCAATTCCTGAGCTTTTAAGTAAGGTATTATCCTCACTAATTTGCAGCATGTTGATTTGTTTTTTAAATTCTTTTATTGCTTTGTTATTACTAGTAAATATCATTATTTCTGTAATGATAAATTCAGATTCAAGCTGCAAGCATCTATCTATATTACCTAAAGAGATTTCCCGGTATTCTTTTATGCTGAAAATAGAGCCAAATTTCTGTTGATTTTCAAATATTGTTTGAAACGTATTGAAACCAAAAGCTATTTTAAAATTTCTAATATATTGCGACAGGTCCCTTTCATGTATTGGATAATCTTTGTGCGTTAATGTAACAATATAGTGGAGAAATTCTATCATTTCAGAATATATTTTACCTTCACTAAACCTTAGACTCAGTTTTTTAGCTCCAAAAGGTCCTAAATCATTTTGAATTACGTCAGTTATCTTTTGCAACTCCTGATGGCTTTCTTGTAAAGACAACTTATGCTTATTCTTTATTCTATTGAAAAAAAACGAATTATTAGTATGCTTGCCAAAATCGCTAAACAATATTACAATGTATAGTTCATTTATATACTGTAATTTACTATCAGTTAGTTTATTAAACCACGTTGAATGTAGGTTGTCAGAGAAGTCTTCAGTTTTATTCCATTTCAAGCTCAGTTTATTGCGCTTTCTAACGGTATGAATCCAAACGGTAAAACACAGGCTATTAATATTTTTTGATATGCTTTTTCTAATTTCAGTTCTGAGGTCGCTGTAGTTATCAACAGAAGAATAATCTTCTAACTTGATTATTTTTAACAATTCTCCCTGTTTTGTTAGTATGGTTTCTTCATCGTAATGACAAGCATAAGGAACAAAATCTAAATCAATGCTTTCTAGTAATGCTAAGTTGTTCTTTTTTTTAAGCTTAGATTTAACTGTTGGTACTTTTAACTGCATATGCGTATTCAATAAAGATAATTAAAAAAGATAAAAATACTATCTTAATTTTTATCTTTTTTTTCGCTATCGGATTGTAATTTTATATCTTTTGCAAAGTTAAATTTTTCTTTTAAGTAGTCTGTTGCCTTTTCTGTACTACCGAACATCAGGACCAGTACACCAAACATTATCATAAAAAAGATTAGACCTCTGAACACTACTGCAAGTATCACTGCAGCTATACACAACCCTATGATTGTTGAAGGACTCATATTTTCTACAGTATCTTTAACTGAAAATGAAGAAATAAAATTTTTTACCGTTTCTTGTATACCCTTTAATTCATCACTCGCCGAACTTGCTTCGCTAGAATATGATGCAAAAATGAAACTTAATAAGGCTATAAAAACCAAAACTTTATTCAATTGAATGCGCATCAACTAAATACCTTTTAAACATTTCTTAAATATAACAACTTTTATATCAATAGGCAAGAACTGAATTCACTTATCCACTACAAGTAACACATATTTAATTTTTACAGACGTGAACATGCTGTAAGCTCTTTATCATCAACAAGAGGACTCACATTAATGGATGTTAATTTACTTGATAGGAAGTTTGAATGCAATTCAGCTACTGCTGCTATAGCAAACACTGCAGCCATAGCAAGTAGTCCTGCTCCGATCAATCCTGATGTCATTGCTCCTGCAACAATGCACCCTATTGTGGAGAGAGCACAACCTGCTACAAGTGCAACGTGAAGATTTCTGTTATTGGGTTGGTTTTTAAGTAGGATATCTTTCTTAACTTGATCTGGATTTGCTTGACCATCTGAGTTTTCATTTTCTTGCATTTTTGGCTCTTTTTTTACAGTCTGCTCTGGCTGCACTTGAGTCTCGTTTTCTTTTGGGGATTCCAAATTTGATTCTAATAACTCAGTTTTTTCTCCACCCTCTGGTTGTAAGCCATTATCTTCTTCAACAGAGCTCAATGTTGAGTTTAAACTTTCCTCAGATGAAGTGCTTGCTATTGATGTTAAACTGTTTTTTCTACTATTTATTGGTGATATCGAGTTTTTTTCACTCAGTCCAGGTGAGTTTATTCCACTATCTGAACCACTACCGTTACCAAGCTTAGGAGTTTTTATATTCTTCTTTAATTGCTCCATAACTTTACTATATTTTCTAGATACCTCTTTCGGAATATCTAATCGGCCAAGTATTTTAGTATCACCACTTTTTTTCTCAGCTACATTCAAGGGTGTTTCTTGTGTGTTGTTTTGCTCTTCAATATGTCCTAGCTGCATTTGATCTTCAATATTTTCTTCAACAGCATTTGGTATTGAGCTTACACTGCTGCTCCTTTTAGTAATCCCTGAAATTATTTCTAATATTTTCCCTCTTCTTGTTGGTGATCTTTGTAATTGTTCTCTTTCATTGTTAGATACTGAAAGCTCGACCTCTAATTTCATTACTTCTGTTTCCAACACTGGAAGAAATTTTTTGGTGTAATAATTATAAGATTCTTCTTGCTCTTTCAGAGGTTGTCCGGAAACAAGTAAAAGGCTATAATATCTGAAATTTTAGTACGGGGTAAAGATGAGAAAAAAGTATCCAACAGATCTAAGCGAAAGGGAATGGGCAAGAATAGAAAAACACTTCAGAGTATCATACAAGAAAGGAGGAAGGCCGCCAAAGTATAGCAAAAGAGAAATATTAGAAGCAATTTTCTATGTATTGCGTACAGGGTGTCAATGGCGGTATTTACCAAATGATTTTCCGCTATGGAAGACTGTGTATGAGCAGTTCAGGCAATGGAAGAAGCAGGGAATTTTTGAGAAAATGAATTATGAAATTACAAAATATAGTAGAAGAAAAATAGGAAGGAATGAGCAGCCGAGTGCCTGTATAGTAGATAGTCAATCTGTAAAGACTACAGAAAAGGGGGGATCAAAGGCTATGATGGAAGTAAAAAAGTAAAGGGTAGAAAAAGGCATATAATTACAGACACTCAGGGTTTTATACTAGGTTGTTACGTAGGCGCTGCTAACGAAAATGATAGAGATGGTATTAAAATAGCATTAAACAATATGAGAACAAAATATACTAAAGTTAAAAAAATGTGGGCTGACATGGGATACCAAGGAAGAAATTTAAAGAATCACATAAAGGAAGAATATGACATAGATATTGAAATTGTTAAAAGGCCTCCATGTAGATTTTGGGTGCACAAAGATACGCCACCTGAGCTACTACCAACAAGAGAACAAGGGTTTAAAGTACAGCCAAGAAGATGGGTTGTAGAAAGGACTTTTGCTTGGGTTAATAGGAATAGAAGGCTATCGAAGGAGTATGATTTACTCACAACATCCACTGAGAATTTCATATACCTAGCTATGAGTAGGGTTATGTTAAAGAGGGAATATGCTTGAATTTACTAGTTTCCGGACAACCTCTCAGTGATTTTTCTAATTTAATTAATACATTAGGATTAGCCTCTTTCTTGAACAACTCTATGCATTTTTTGATAGTTCCATCTCCATTTTTTTTTGGGCTTTCATGATTATGTGTTTTTTTTGTTACCTTTTTGTATATAGTGTTGTGCAATTGTTGGTTAATATCTCCTGTATTATTCTGAGATTTTTTTAAAGGACTTAGCATAACATTCCTCCATACATAATAAAATGTATAGATACCTTTTTAGCGTTAATTTTACATTAAAACTGGGCAATTATGCCATATATGGATAATTTGCTTATTGTGAGGTCGCTTAACTATTTGCTTTCTGGGCTTTCTACTTCTACAGATTTGCTCTCAATATAATTGTTTGCCTGTTGAACTAACATATTCACTACTTCTTTTACAGGCTTTTCCCTATCAACCATGCCAACACTTTGGCCAGCCATTAAAGATCCTGTTTCAACATCTCCTTCAATCACTGCCCTTCTTAAAGCTCCAGCCCAGAACTTTTCTATTTCAAGCTGCCCATCTTCTTTTGAGATCTGTCCCTTTTGGTATTCATCAATAACTTCTTTTTGACGCTTCATGAAGTCATCGCTTGCTTTGTTGGCTATAGCTCTTACAGGAATTACAGGAAAATCAGCACTTATCTGTACAGAAGGTATTGCATTACGTGCGGCCGATTTAATAAACACTTCCTTGAAATTTTTGTGGGCAATTGACTCATTAGTGCAGACAAATAATGTACCTATTTGACAGCCACTTGCTCCCATTTCCAGGTAATTAACTATCATTTCACCTCTTCCTATTCCACCTGCAACAAACACTGGTATTTGTTCATTTTTAAAATGAGGCAATATCTCTTGTGCAAGAACAGAAGTGCTAACTGGACCTATATGCCCACCTGCTTCCATTCCTTCTATTATTAATGCATCTACTCCCATTTTTACTAACCTTTTCGCAAGGCTTAATGCTGGTGCAAAGCACATAACTTTAATGCCTGCACCCTTGATTTTTTCTATATTAGGCTTTGTTGGCAGTCCACCGGCAAGCACTATATGGCTCACTTTCGTTTCAATACACACATCTATCAACTCACTCAACTTTGGGTGCATAGTAATTAGATTTACACCAAATGGCTTGTTAGTTAATTGCTGCGTCTCTATGATTTCTTTTTTTAGCAAGTCTGGAAACATTGCACCACATGCAATCACACCAAAACCACCAGCGTTTGAGATTGCTGAGACCAAGTTTCTCTCTGAAACCCAGCTCATAGCACCACCCATTATAGCAAACTCACTGCCAAGAAAATCTGTTCCTTTTTTCCAGAGGCTACTTAACATATAACCTATATCATACGTTTAAAAATGTTTTGTTTATCTATAAATGTGTGTTTTAAGGCGCCAAGTATATGTAAGATTATAAAGAGTACCATAAAATATGCAAGCATCGAATGTAGCTCGTTAGCCGTGTTAGCTAGGTCTTTGTTTTGATTAATCAACAAAGGGATATGAAAAAAATATTTGATCTGTTTGCCAGAAGCAGAAGACATGACATAGCCAGATAGTGGCATTAGCACCATCAAAGAATATAAACCAAAGTGTACTGCTTTACTTATATTGATTACAAACCGAGAAAAATTTGCTGGAAGTGGTGGAACATAAGTAAAGACGCGAAAAAATATGCGTACTATGATTAATCCAAGAATAGTGATACCGCAAGCCTTATGAATAGCGTATATGTTGAACTTAATTTCATTGCTAAGTGGTAAGCTTTTCATATAAAGTCCAGAGCAAAGCATACCGATAATAAAAACAGCCATCAACCAATGGATAACCCTTAAACCTAGGCTATATTTATCGTCTTCCATTTTGATTACCCTAAAGTAGCATTTATATAATAGAAAAACTATTTTTCAATCAAAATCATTAAAGCAATTTAGATTTACCGACAATGTAGCTATACAAATTCGACCCAGCCGGAAGTCAAGGGCACCTAAATCAAGAAACGGATTAAACGAAAAACTTACTTGACAAACTCCGCCAGCCTCCTTATCATGAAACTGAAGCTATTTATTTATCTTCTCTGTACAGATTAAATGACAAAAAAACTCAACGTATCTGGCGTCTCATGTTTAATTTTTTGCACTATGTGCACTCTATGTCTTTATCAAATTTCTAGGTTTTTACCTATACAAGCTGAAATACGCTTATAAAGCATTTAAAACATCAAAAAACGCCAACTTAAAAAATGGATAGTGAATAATTAGCTACCCTAGGGTTTCTTTTGCCTTTTTTTCTATTTAGTAAATTTCTTAAACATTTATGACTAAAGGTTAGTTGCATTAAAAAGCAGCTAAATCGCGGTTATTAAGCGTTTAGAATAAAAAAACGCCATACTTGAAAGTATAATGTAAGTAATTAGCCAACCACGGGGCTTCTTTTGCCTTTTTTTCTGTTTAGTAAATTTCTTAAATATTTATGGCTAAACGACAATCGTCATCCCTGTAAAGGTCAAGTATCCCGCTACGTGTTAGCGGCTAAGAGATACCCGGCGGTATGACGGTTCGTGATGGCATGACGATAAGGTTCCAGTGTCAAGCGTTTGGCATGCAAATTTCCTTAAACGTTCGTAAGCTTAAAACTTTACTTTAGATCAAACTGCTGTATAGTGACTTTATAGCTTCAATTTTGTAATGAATATACCTAGTATAGAAAATTGTGATCTTCACAATAAAACCGTCTTACTCAGAGTTGACTTCAATGTTCCTATAAAAGATGGAGAAATTCGTGACGTCACTCGTATTTTGAGAGCATTGCCTACTATTCAGTATTTAGTGAATGCGAGTGCAAAGATTATTATTATATCACATTTTGGACGCCCAAAGGCCAGAGACAATAATCTGTCGCTAAAAAATGTAATTGACACTTTATCGCAGTTACTAAATAAAAAAGTGAAATTCATTGACGATTGCTTTGGTGAAAAAGTACAAAGAGCAGTAAGTGTTATGGATGCAGGAGATATAATATTACTAGAGAATCTAAGATTTTATAAAGAGGAAGAGCAAAGTGACTCAAATTTTGCCAAACAACTAGCATCTCTAGCGGATATATATGTAAATGATGCATTTTCTTGCTCTCACAGAGCTCACGCTTCTATTTCACGCATTACAGAATTTTTACCCTCTTATGCAGGGTTTTGCTTGCAAGATGAGCTAAAGTATCTTGAAAAAGCTGTATCGTTTAAAGCTAAACCTATTACTGCGATAGTTGGGGGAGCTAAAATATCAACTAAAATAAAAGTGCTTATGAAGCTAACAGAAAAGGTTAATTACCTAGTTCTAGGTGGTGCAATAGCCAATAATTTTTTGTCATTTAGCAAAGTAAATATAGGGAAATCTTTCTTTCAAAATGGTGTTGACGACCTTCTGCATAATATTCTTGAAACAGCAAATAAAAACAATTGCAAAATAGTTGTGCCAGAAGACGTTCTGGTTGCAGTAAACTCTGATTACAGCACTAGTATTTCAAGAAGAACTGAGTCCATTTTGGACGGTGATATAATTTTGGATATCGGACCACAAACTTTGAGTACAATAAGCAGTATAATAGCAAGCAGTAAGACTCTGCTGTGGAATGGACCTATTGGTGTTTTTGAACATTCAGCTTTTGCAAGCGGTACAATAGGGGTAATGAAAATCGTAAGTGACTTAACGCACAAAGGAAAGTTAACCAGCATAATAGGGGGAGGCGATAGTCTATCTGCAATAAGCGCTGCAGGCCTTGCCGATAAGGATTTTACATATGTTTCCACTGGTGGAGGAGCATTTTTAGATTGGTTAAGTGGCGATGAAATGCCGGGAGTTGCTGCTCTGCAAAAACGATTAGATTAAAACTTTTTTAAATTATTTCTTATAGGCTAGCTTTTTTGTGAACGTGATTATGTCGAAGACAGTTAAACTAATTTTGTGTTTAATAATACCAATAATAGGATTTATTTTTTATATTAAGGATCATTATTTTCACACCGGCTATGTAGAAGAAAATGTTGAAGTCAATTTTGAACCATTTTTCAGTTCACAACCAGCCACCGTTTCAGAATTAACTGACTTCGATAGAGGAGTGTTGAAAGTTTGTGGAGATTGGGGAGCACATCCAGATAAAGAAGATTTCAAAATTTTACTTAGTTGTCCGCAGCATCAAGAAGTAGTGAAAGGAATATATAAGTGATTACGCCAGATGCGGATTTGGAGTTACTTAAAGATGAACTGGCTAACATTTGGTTTACAAATAGTGGAAGTGAAAAAGAAACTATAGGGTTTGGACATATTTTTTGTGGTGAGCCAAACGATAAATTAGGTGGTATGCATTTTGTAGGTAGATATGTTGAAGCTCAAGAGGATAAATGGGCAGTTGGAATCCTGTGCAATGAATCAGATATTAAGCCGCCGGTTTATACATTTGGAATGAAATATTTGGGTAAGGATGGGGAAGTGAAAGTTAAATGCCCAAATGGATACGCATATAACCTTCATGCCGATAATTTCTGCAACTAAGGCGTTTAAGGAATTAGGAAAAGATGGAATGTGTCTATATGAAATGGAAGATGACAATTATCAATCAGTGTTTGTAAGAAAGAATGATGCTATACTCACGTTCTATCCTGACTTAACACCAAAATGTGATGATAAGAGTACTTATTGTAGTTGCGGTAAATCTTAATTTCAAAACCAATAGGGTGAACAAATGATAAAAATGCTATAGGGTGTAGCAAATCTAAATGAGTTAAAATTTTGATTAAAGGGTTTTGTGAATAATAATGAAGAAGGGCATTATTCGTCTAATAAAAGCAATTCAATACTCTTGTGAAGGAATAAAATCAGCTTTTATATCAGAAATTGCGTTCAGACAGGAGTTACTGCTTTTTATAGTATGTGTCTCAATTTTGTTTGTTTTGGATGTAAGTAATCTAGAACGTGCAGTAATGATAAGCAGCCTATTCCTGGTGTTAATTGTGGAAATTGTTAACACTGCTTTTGAAACGACAATTGAGCGTATTTCCAGTGAACAACACATACTTTCAAAAAAGGTGAAAGATCTAGGTAGTGCAGCAGTTTTTCTTTCATTAATTAACTTCCTGATAACATGGATGATAATATTGATAGGTTAATACGAATGTTATTAAGATATGTTGTCAAACTCACCAATTAAAGTTTTTATATCTTGCGGTAAATCAGAGACAAATTCCATGTATTCCTTACTTTTTGGGTGGTATAAGCCCAGTGTATAAGCATGTAGTGCTTGTCTATTGAAATTACGAATGAAACTAGAGTTTTTAGCATATTTTGTGCTTTTACTACTATTTTTTCCATAAACTTGATCACCAACTATGGAATGTCCTATGTGGCTCATTTGGACTCGAATTTGGTGTGTTCTGCCTGTCTCTAAAGTGCATTTAACGAGGCTTACTTGTCCTATAACTTTTTGCACTAAATAGTGAGTGATTGCTAATTTGCCTGTGATTTTTGTTACACACATCATTTCTTTATTACCGCGTTTGGGAGCAATGTTAGTTTTTATCGTGCCTTGCTGAGAAGATAATGTTCCCCAAACTACTGCTAAGTATTCCCGCTTTATTTTGCGATTCGATAACAATTCAGACAAAAAACTATGGGCTGCTTCATTTTTTGCAATTACCATTAGCCCACTAGTATCTTTATCGAGTCTATGAACAATTCCTGGTCTTACATTAAGGTGAGCGATAACTGCGTTCAAAAGCGTATCATTGTTTGTCCCAGCACCTGGGTGCACTGTTAATCCACTTTGTTTACTCAGAACTATAATGTCCTCATCTTCATAGACGATATTAAGTTTTATGTCATAATTAGGCTCAATTGATGTGGATATGTCAGGTTGAACGAGATGCACCACATACTCTTCATCTGGTTTTACTATGTAGTCATTATTAATTATCGGTGTGCCAAGTAATTTCACCTGCTCATTTTGTATCAATCTTTGCGCTTTGCTGCGTGATATGTTGCATTTTTCAGCTATATAGGTGTCTAACCTTAATTTCTCTTTATCATTATTAACACTTAAGGTTATTATTGAGTAATCTATAGTGATTTACCCCGCGCCATTTCCCATGCTGCTTGAACATTTGGGTCTGTAAACATTGTTGCACTAGACTCAATTTGCAGATCACCTTGTTTTTTAATATGGCAAATTGTTTGAGAGCCATCTTTCCAGTAGATTGTAACTTTATTATCAAAATCTCGTAATGTTGCCTCAACCTTTTTTTCTTTATTATCTTTTTCTTCCAGCTTAATAGATTCTAATAAATAATATAAGAATTCACTTGGTTTGCCGTTGATTTTTTCTTTCCATTCATCTGTTTTTTCTTGTTCAGATTTTTTTTGCTCTAACTTTTCCTTCTTTTGCTGCAGCTTATTTTGTTCTGCTTCCAGCTCTAACTTTCTAACTGTGTCACGTAGTTCTTTGACTTTATTTTCTAATACTAATAATTTATTAGTATTATTTCCATTGTTAGCTTCTAAATCAGGCGTACTTGGTTGAGCTTGCTTCTTTTTTATTTCTTCTAATTCATTCCTTACTACGTTTAATTGCTCCTTCAATTCCGTTTTTTCCTCTTCTGTATCCTCTTTTAACTTTTTTAGCATGCTAAGGAACTCGTTATTATTAGACTGCGTAGTTGATTGAAGCCAGCCTACAAAGCGGCTTGGTTCAAATCGTTCAATTTTATCTTCAGCAATTTTAATAGCATTCTCTAACCTAGAAAAAGTACCTTCAATATCTAGTGAATGTGCTTTTTTTGTCAATTCTTTAGTGTTGTTTAAAACTTCTGAAATTTCTGCATGTAGCCAATCTAAATCTTTTTTGATGTCTTCTCTGATTTTTTTTAGGTGATCAAGCGTTTCTTTAATGTTAATATTTGCAGGCTTTAAAAGACTATTATCAAGTAAATCGCAAGCTTTTTTAAGGTTACTGTCAAATGAGTTGCAAAGCGGACTAAGTAGTTTTTTCATTAGAGATATTAGTTCATTTTCCCTTTTACCAAGCTTATTTTCTACTACTGATACAACCATGCCCTTTCCAGACCAGTATGGAAATAGAAGACCTAAAGAACTGTGTTTTCTAATAGTATGATTTTCATGATCCACGCTATTACTTATTAGATTGCTAAGTGTTGATATGATGCATAAAAGAATAGCGACTAATAAAGCTATTAATATTATTGGAGCATTAATGGATTGTGATATTGCTGAAACTACTATAATAGTACCAAATACATATGATCCAGTAAACAAGAGAATCCTATTTCTATTTTCTGCTTCTATATCTTCTAGTATTTCTCTCTGCGTCTTAGAAATTGGTAAAACTATTGAAAGCTTTTCCCCCTTTTTATCTAAATTTGTTACAATTTCAATTTTTTTAGCTTATTGAGCAATCTGGCTGTACTGTTCATCAACTTGATAGTTTCCTATTTTTTTATCTATTTCATTCTCTTTTATTTTTTGTGTATTTATAAAGTTTATAACAGCAGTAAATAAGAGAACTATAAGAGGAATAAAGGCAAGAGGTGCTGGCGTGAACGCAAACCCAGCAATACTTACTGTAACAGGCTGAATAGAAAAGGCAGTAAATGCTATAAGAGTAGCAATGGTACTTGCTATCGATATAGTACCAGAATACTTTCTTATAGAGCTCAAAATTCTACTGGGCTGGTCAGAAAGTTTTCTAAATCCTAAAAAATCAAAATAGTCTTTGAAAGGATCTTGAGTGTCTGTAACCATAACATTTTTCTAGTTTAAACTTATTTAGGTATACGTTAACCAAACCTTAAAATCAAGTTTCTTAATTTTTCAACATGTGCCAAGGCCTATTGGAGCGCACTGTATTAATCTTTACGTAACGATTTGTTAACCAAACAGAATGTGTGCCATACGTTTCTAGATCAGCATGTTTAATAATTTTAGCGTTGCAAGCTGAATAGTCGAATTCACTTAATTGAATTATCAGATCAACACTATTACAGTTTCTCAAGATATCTTCTTTTTTATAAGCAAGCAGTACTGATTTATTATTTCCTTTATTATATATACAGCCATACTTTAGTCTTTTATCTGGATTGCTATATTTTGTATGATTCAAAATTTGGTTCTGTCCGTTTTGCTTTGCCCACGTTTTGATAACAAAATTTCTGCTTTTTCTAGTGAGAGAATATAGTAAGTTATCACTCTCCTTTGCAGCAACATTATCAGCATTTATTAGGATGTCGGGGGTTTTATATGCAGCGCTAAAGCAAATACCTAGTACAATAAAAAAAAATCCCAAAAAACGCCAATTTCTTTCCCACAAGCACAGCCACAATAACCCAAATGTTATTATAATAATTGATGAGGCAGGAAAAGTACGAATGGGAATAACCAAATACTGAAGACTAGCGATAGCGTTTGTTATATACAAAATGCTGTCAATTGGGCGCTCTATAAATGGCGCTATAATCCATTCAATACCTAAAGGAATCAATAAGACATAAATTATTCCAAGTGGAATAATAATTAATGTAACTATTGGTATAGCAACTAAATTTGTGATAATGCCACTAATTGAAAAATAATTAAAATTATATATCGTATACGGAACAGTTGCTAAACTTGCTATTACTGAGCTGATCATTATCGACACAAAATATTTCATTATTTTTATTTTGAATAATTTATTAGCATTAATTTGATAACTGGCAACCAGTGCCAAAACAGTAGAAAATGACATCTGAAAGCCTGGCTTTAAAATTGCTTCTGGTTCTACTGAGAGTATCACTGAAGCAGCAAACGCAATTGCTATTAACCCTCGATATTTTCTCTCTATCATTATTGCAACGAGTACTAAAATCACCATGATGTAGGCACGCTGAGCAGAAATTTGCATGCCGGTAATCAACAAATAAAACGTGGTTGGCAAAATAGTAAGGAATGCAGATATTTTCTTGGTGTTATACTTAAGAGTTAAAGTTTCAGATGTTGCAAATAAATTACGAAACACTATAAAAAACAGGCCAGCAACAAATGATAAATGCAAACCAGATATGGCAAACAAATGTGCTATACCTGAATCTCGTATCGCATCCATAGTTTTTTGGTCTATTCCGTCCTTTTTACCGATCAGTAATGCAGAAATTATGTCTGCATGTGGTTTTTTAATATTTTGCTGCAGGTTTTCATAAATGTATTGACGGAAAGATTCCATATACTCTAGAAATTGCCTTGCTTCAGCCTTTTTGTGTAGGGCTATTTTGCTTGTTGCAAAACCTGTTGCACTTATTTTCTGGTAATATGCTATTCTTGCAAAATCGTATGCATACTCCGAAGGCGCAATTTTTGGAGGGAAGAGTTTTGCTGATAATTTTACTTGATCGCCTATTTTAATGCCTTTTTCCACTTTGGTTCTAACTGATATTCTGATGTTATCTAGAGCTCTATCCGGTGTCATTCCAGCGCGTGACGCTGGAATCCATATCTTTTTTTTCTGGATCCCAGTATCAAGTACTGGGATGACAGAAGAGGGCGCTGGGATGACAGAAGGGAGCACTGGGATGACAGAGGAGGATTCTGGAATGGTGGAAGGCTTTGTAATAGAAAGCAGAAATTGTTTGTATGAGCCCCTGTCATTAATATCCTTCACTGTGGCAACGATATTTTTTACATACCTCTCTTTATCAAGAATTTGAGTATCAACTAAAGCTGTTCTTAATTTACTGGCTGTAAATCCTATGAGCACTGCAATTAAAGCAATGCATAATATTGCGTACTTTCTGTATAATATTGCAATCAAAATTAGTGTGGGTAAAAGCAAAAGAAAAATAGATATGCAGCTTGGTTCAAAACTTAGGGAAAAATATGTTAAAATTCCTGCACACTGAAGAACAGGAAACCACAGTATCAAGTTATATTGTTCATTGCGCAGATTGTTACGTATATAACTAACTATTATGTCAAGAAAAGTTAATAAGTGTGTCGATATTTGCATGTGGTGAAATTTTATTTTTCTTTTTTCATTATTTGTATATATAATAACTAAATAAGCAACGACGCGGGATGGAGCAGCTCGGTAGCTCGTCAGGCTCATAACCTGAAGGTCGTAGGTTCAAATCCTACTCCCGCAACCATTTTTAAGGATATAGTTGTTCCACTTTCCAATCGCTTCCCTCAACAAGAGTGTATCTAAATCTAATATGCTTCCTATATTCACCTTCTTGCCAAAATTCAATTACTTTTGGGATTACGCAAAATCCCACCCAAAAATCAGGACGAGAAACTTGTGTATTGTGAAATTCTTTTTCCTTCAATTTTATAGCTTGCTCAAAATCTTGCCAATCTTTCAGAATGCTCGATTGTTTTGAGCACCATGCGCTAATTTGACTACCCAGCGCTCGAGAAGAGAAGTATTTGTCAGTTCTTTCATCGTTTAGAAGTTTAACCTCTCCTTCAATTCGCACTTGCCTAGCAAATTCTATCCAATGAAACACTAACGCAGCTTTGGGGTTCTCAGTCAATTCTTTCCCTTTTTTACTGTTTACGTTAGTGAAAAACACAAAACCTTCTTTGCTATATTCCTTTAGTAATACTACTCTTGCAGATGGAATGTAGTCTTTGCTACAAGTTGCTAGCGTCATTGCAGTTGGTTGTTCACACGGAGAATTAAGTACTGCTTTGTACCACTTTGAAAACAAATCAAACGGATCTTTTTCAGGTGAGAATGTCATATCTAAAAATAAAATCTTAATTCTGGCACGCGTTGCAAAAATAAGTGCTACGGCCATTTTGTCGTATAAGTGTTATGATATTATTGCAAATCTTGCAAGGTTTTTGAACTTTACCATATACGTAAAAGTTATTTTGAAAGTATCCAGCAGATCCAGATGGCTGTGCATAATCTTTCAGTGTTGAACCGCCTGCAGCAATTGCATCACTCAGAGTATTTTTTATTTCAGCAGCAAGTTTTTCGCACTCTCTATAGGTCAAGTTTTTTGCTGACCTGAGTGGTGATATACGGGCTCTAAACAAGCTCTCAGAAGCATATATGTTGCCTACGCCAACTATTGATTTATTGTCCATTAACGCTGATTTGATATTCACTTTTTTGTTTTTCAGCAACTCCTGTAAATAGTCTCCACTGAATTCATCCGTGAGGGGCTCTATTCCGAAACCGTCAAAAAAATTTATTTCTTGTTCTTTGCTTAAAATAATAACTAGTCCAAATCTTCTTGGGTCATTAAAGATTATTGAAGTATTATCGGAAAATAAAAATACCACGTGATCGTGCTTATTCCGCACTTGAGCATATATAAGCTTTCCGCTCATGCCAAGATGTATGATTACAGCCATACTATCTGTATTCCAGATTATATACTTACCTCTACGCTTGATATCGTTTATAACTTTGCCCTTTAGCAAATCATCAATATTTTTTGTTACTGGTACACGCAAATTCCAATTATTTACTGTAACACTGCTTATTTGCTTGTTTTTAATTTTATCAAGCAAAAAATTAGAGATTACTTCCACTTCCGGTAGTTCTGGCATCTTGTCTACTCTGTTGCTGTTTTTTTCTTTTTACAATATTTTGCTTTAAAGCTTTTGCCAATCTTTTTCTCTCTTCTTCTTTTTCCTTATTCCTTTTTGTGTTATTCATTATCATAATATATAAGACTGCCGTTGTAGCTCAGGTGGTAGAGTACGTCATTGGTAATGACGAGGTCCCAAGTTCGAATCTTGGTAACGGCACACTCTTACAATATTGCATAACTTGCAAGCAAGGCTTAAAAGAAAGTTACAGAGGCAGGTTATCATGCTTTTTCCATATCCTTTCTACTTTCTTGTTTTTGAGTAGCTCTAATGCTTTGTGAAAGTGATGCCTTGTTTTACTTGGCACTATAATGTCATCAATGTATCCATGTGATGCAGCAAAAAATGGATTAGCAAATTTTTCTTTATATTCTTTAATTAACGTTTGCTGATCTTTTTCGTGTCGAAATATAATCTCAACTGCACTTTCAGGGCCCATCACAGCTATTTCAGCAGTTGGCCAGGCATAATTTATATCACCTTTTAGATGTTTCGAATTCATAACAATGTATGCACCACCATACGCTTTTCTAGTGATAAGGCTAATTTTCGGCACGGTCGCTTCAGCGTAAGCGTAAAGCAGTTTCGCTCCGTGTTGTATTATATTATTGTATTCTTGATTTGTACCCGGCAAAAATCCTGGAACATCAATAAGTGTGATGATCGGAATGTTAAATGCGTCACAAAACCTTACAAACCTCGCAGCTTTTCTTGAAGAATCAATATCCAAACATCCTGCAAGGTGCATAGGTTGATTTGCAACAATACCGACAGTATTTCCTCCAATTCTACCAAAACCAGTTATGATATTACGAGCAAAATCAGGTTTCAGTTCAAAGAAATTCCTTTCATCACAAACTTTTTCAATGAGTTCATACATATCATAAGGAGTATTAGGATTGCTAGGAATCAGAGTATTTAAAGATTCATCAATCTCATTAACATCATTACAGATTGGTGCAGATTTTGGTGATTCTTGATTATTTGCTGGTAAGAAAGTAAAGAATTCACGCATTTTTAGCAGCATTTCAACATCATTATTGAATGCAAAATCCGCTACTCCTGTTTTGCTTGTATGAATTTTTGCTCCACCAAGGTCTTCGAAACTTACATCTTCGTAGGTAACCTTTTTTACTACATCTGGTCCGGTTATAAACATATATGAACTGTTTTTCACCATGAAAGTAAAGTCAGTTAATGCTGGGGAATAAACTGCACCTCCTGCACATGGGCCCATAATTAAAGAAATTTGTGGTATAACACCCGATGCATTTACGTTTCTTTGAAAAATTTCTCCATAACCAGCAAGAGAATTTACTCCTTCCTGAATTCTGGCTCCACCAGAATCATTTAGTCCGATAATTGGAACTCTGGCATTAATTGCCATATCCATAATTTTGCATATTTTTTTTGCATGTGACGCACCAAGTGAACCACCAAAGACAGTAAAATCCTGAGAATAAACAAAAACTTTTCTGCCATAAATAGTACCATGACCAATCACTACCCCATCACCTAAAAAATTAGCATTTTGCATGCCAAAATCATTTGCATGATGTTTTACGAATTTATCGTATTCTGCAAAAGAACTTTCATCGAGCAATATACTGAGCCTTTCTCTAGCAGTTAATTTCCCTTTTTCATGTTGTTTGGTAATCCTGTCAGAACCGCCTCCTTTTTCAGCTTCTAGTGCTTTGGTTTTTAGATTTTCTAGTATTTTAAAGTCTTGCATACAATAAAGTAGTTTTCAAATTAGTTGTAGACTTTATTAAGTTTACAAACCCTACTAACTATACACATACACTATTGCTATATGCAACAATGTATGTATGATAATTGTTAATGCTCTGGTGATTCATGGTCACTACTTTGAAAATGTTGCGATGTGTCAACACTTTTCATATTAGAAAGAGGTGGACTAACTGCACTGCTTTTCGTTTGTGCAAAACTTTTAGCAGCTTCAACAACCTTGCTTATACGAGGTTCTTTTTCTAGCTCTTTTAGGTACTTTGAGAAGATTTCACAACTTTTGTCATCCATATGTACCATTATTTTACCAAAACTTTCAGCTTTTTCAGAAGATAAAATCATTTCGATCTTTTCATCGCCTACCCTAAAGGTCATTTTTACTTTGCCTTGCATATCATGATATTGCCAGCTTTTTATTCAGATTAGATTATCTCCTTCTCCTATTCGCAATGCACCATATTCTAAGTCCTTAAATTCCGGGGAGTTCATAAATTTTGCAGGAGTGATCACACTTTTTTCTGGACACTGTACATAATAAAATTTATTATCTCTTTCTACTACAATTCCTTTTTTTTTGTCATTTTCAATACTATCACTTACAATTTGTTTTAGACGTGACAAATATTCGCCGCGTTCTTTCAGTATATCTTCTGGCAATAATCTCCGAACTTCTTGGCTCACATCAGTGCCTGTTGAAACTAGATTAAACATTTCTAACATAAGAGGCCGTAGTTTTTCTTTTCCAGTCTCAGTAACATTTTTATCTTGCTCCATGAGGTGGTATAAGATCAGTATCGAATAATCTATTATTGATGACTTTTTTCTCCTTGGAATACATCAACACTAAACATGACCTTGTGCTTTTTTGCATCGTCTATAGATTTTTGAAGTCTCTTTGCTATGTTTTCGATAGCTTCATCATTAGGTAAGTGTTCAGGCAATGGCGTCAACTTAAGGAAAAATATCAGCGATAGTGTATAAAATTTCTCTCTAAATTTTTTATCATTAAATTATCCAAAGAGTGCAAGGGACAGCACTTTTGTTTCTATTTTATTGCAACAAAAAAGTTTAAAATGTGTCTTTTTTAGGTGAGGCATGCAAAAAGGAAAAGATCTTATCTTACAAATTAAAAATGCAATATACTCGAAAACTTTTCAGAAAATCCATTGTGTTGAGTTTTACACGAACAAGAAAACTTCCTTTTTCGACAGTATTTTCTATGATTTTAAAGTTAGTTAAAAAAAGTTTGGGAATAGAATGTGAACTTATGGAGCCATTGACATGTACCCTCAAAGCAAGCTTTTTCTAAAGCAAGATATAAGATTTGCCATACAGGCTTTCAAGAATTTAAGCATCCAAACAGCCTATCAGGATGAACCTGAGTTGGAGAGGCTATAGACTTATTGCAGCAGATGGTTCTGGTATGAGATTACCCAGCTCTGGGGAAATTGTATCCGAGTTTGAACCAAATGGAACAACAGGCACCATTGGCAATTTGTTTGTTGATTTGTGTACTTCATTGATTTGCAGTGCTCGTCTTGCAGCTTGGAATATAGGTGAACAAACGTTGGCGGCAGAGCAATTACCCGAAGTTATCACTCAAATGCGTTTATTAAATCAAGAGAAATTATTATTTATCTATGATCGTCTTCAGTAAAATTCATTCAGCAGCATTATAATTTGGAAGTAGATTTTATTTTTCGCTTGCAAAAAAGAAATTATAGTAAGCTATGGGAACGCTGGCGAATTAGATTTTGATTTTATATTAGAAAATGAAAAGCTAAAAAATAAAATGAAAGGACAGAAAGTAAGAGTTATAGTGCTGACATTAGCCAACTGAGAAACAGAGTTTTTGACCGAGACTTTGGAGCAAAGCTTATGTGTTAAGGTGGCACATAGAGGAGTGCTATAAACGACTCAAAGTAGGAGCAGAGTTAGAGAATTTTTCTGGAGAGGCTGTATTACAAGAATTTTGGGCAAACTTGGTCATGTGCAATATATTATCGCTTCATATATGTGATGCACAAGGGCCTTGGAACCCAGATCAAATTACTGATACCAATTCCCACTGCACAATAAACGGATAGATAACAATGGAAAAAAAGCCATACTATTGCCTTTCTTTCTCACTCCACAATTAAATAACTCTACAATATCGCTTATTTGATTCACTAATAATGAGAATTGGTATGAGTATCGTTTAAATTTTTCAGTTTTATTTGGTGTAATGAGGCAGAAACTCTATCAGGTACTTATTGCGCCAAAAAACTTTCAAGCCCTTTTTAAGTATACGCGCTAAAGTTAAAATCCGACCGGGACAGCCGCAATAAAGTAGATAAGCCTAAACGCCATCATGTCTTTAGGAGAGTTTGCTAATGAAAGTTCTTAAGTTGACGCCATTGGCTGAACGGATACGGAATGACACCATCCTTTTTTCTGGATTCCAGACTGGAATGACACCTCTGGACACTTCCGTCGTAAAGGAACCAGTGTCAGCTACTCGGATGACACCTTTTTTCTACTTAGTTTGGGTTATGCAAGAAGTCTAATGAAGTGAAAATAAATTTATTTACCAAAATAGAGTTGCCTTGGTCTACAGATCTTAGTTTCTTTATCATTTATCATTTCATACCACTGAGTAACCCAACCAGTGGTTCTTGCAAGTGCAAAAATAGGCGTGAACATATTTGAGGGGATATCAATAGCATTCATTATTATACCTGAGTAAAAATCAACATTTGGATATAACTTACGCACGATAAAATATTCATCCTTTAAAGCTATTTCTTCAAGTTTTTTTGCAATTTTAAGCAGTTCATTATTTTGTTCTAATTTACTTAGAACCTCATGGCAAGCGCCTTCCAATATACGCGCGCGCGGATCATAATTTTTATAAACACGATGTCCAAATCCCATCAATTTAAATGGATCTTTATCATCTTTAGCTTTTTCGATGAATTTATCTATATCTCCACTTTGCTCTATCTCTTTTAGCATATTTATAACTGCCTCATTAGCTCCACCATGTGCTGGTCCCCAAAGTGTAGCAACTCCTGCAGAGAGGCTTGCAAACAGATTAGAACCAGCCGATCCCACCAATCTGACAGCCGCCGTAGAAGCATTCTGTTCATGATCAGCATGGAGAGTAAATATTTTATCCAGAGCTTTTGCAAAAAGGGCGCTTTTATCATTATCAACAGCATCGCCAAATATCATCTTTAAGAAATTTTCACTGTAACTTAATTCATTGTTAGCATTTATGAATTCCTGATTGTTGATATGCCTATAAATCATTGCAATAATTGTGGAAACTTGCGCTATTGCAGAAATTCCAAAATCTAGGTCTTCACCATTGACATTGTTGCCATGCTTTTCATGATAAGATGCTGACAAACTTGCAAAACATGCAACTAAGATTGACATAGGGTAAGCAGTTTTTGGAAATGCTTTAATTACATTTGTAACTTGCTCTGATACTTTGGATGATTCTTGTATTTTGAGAAGAAATTTTTTGTGTTGCTCTGAACTGGGTAATTCACCATAGAGCAATAAATAAATCACAGCAGTAAAATTATTATTCTCTGCCAAATCAGCTATATTATGTCCCCTATATTTAAGAACTCCTTCATCTCCATCAATGAATGTAATTGTAGAAGAGCATGAAGCTGTAGAAACAAACCCTGGATCGTAAGTGAATAATCCTGTCATCTTATATAAATCCTTGATATTTAACACATCAGGACCTGTTGTTCCGCTTAATACAGGTAGCTCGATTTTTAATCCATTACTTAGTTCTAATAGCACTTTTTTATCCATCACTTAAGCTACTTAAATTTTATACAGAATATACAAACTGAGGAGTATATATTAATACAGTTAACTTTACATTAACCGTATTAAGCGGTCATCAATGCTTTTACTTTTGCATTTAAGCGACTTATTTTACGCGCAGCAGTATTCCTATGAATAACACCTTTATTCACACACTTGTGTAAATTAGATTCAGCATTCCGAAATGCCAGAACAACATTTTCTTTGTCGCCAGACTTGATTATATCAACCAATTTTCTAATAGAGGTGCGAGTTTTACTTTTCCGCATCTTATTTATTAAAGTGCGCTTTGCTATTACCTTTATCATTTTTTTAGCACTCTTATGATTTGCCATATATTAATACCTAAAATACTGTACTTTTCTTTTAATTATAAAGTTTTTTTGTTAATTTGCAATATCAGTTTTTCCTATGGTTAATCTACTGCTTCTCTCTTCAATAATTTTTTCTAAACTTTGCAAGAATTCATTTTTGTTTAACCCAGGATATATTGGGGGCAATATTTCTATTACTGCCTTTCCGGGATTCTTTCTCAGAGAAAGTATGCTTTTTGGCCAAAACAAACCAGTGTTTAAAGCAACCGGTAACACAGGAACAGATAATACGCTATATAAAGCAGCAATACCTGGTTGATATTTTATATTTTGGTTTATAGTTGTTCTTGTACCTTCAGGAAATATTATTATGCTTCTATTTTCTTTTATACGCATTTTTGCTAGTTTGATTATATGGCGTATAGAACTGATACCATCTGAACGGTTAATAAAAATCATTTTCAGCGCTATAAGATGCAAACCAATGAATGGAATCCATTTCAATTCACGTTTTAAAATAAAAACCGCTTTTCTAAATAGTAGTATAAAAATAAATGTTTCAAATGGAGATTGGTGTTTAGATGCAATGATAAAAGGTTGCTTAGGGATGTTTTCCATTCCCCTCACTTCATATTTAATGCCACATAATAAACGCAGCATGAATAATACAACTCTCACCGAACAGACGAGGAAAATGGTTATTACACACTCAGAAAAGAAAATTACAGGGAGAGTAATGAAAGTATAGAATACCTCCCATAATATAAGAAAGAAATTAAACAATAAACTTGAAATCACAAACTCACATAAATTTATTTAAATTTAACTTTATTACAAATTAAAAACAATAAATTTAATTATTGATCATCTGAGTAATAGGATGCGAATCAGCTAATTTGTCCTTTAACTTTTCGTTAGCAATATGAGTATATATTTGTGTTGTAGAAAGGTTAGTATGGCCAAGAACTTTCTGTATCAACACAATATTTGCTCCGCTATTTAGTAGATGGGTAGCAAAAGAATGCCTAATCACGTGTGGAGAGATCTTATTTTCATCAATATTGCATTTTCTTGCCAACTCCTTCATTAATTGACCGACCCTCTGCCTTGTAATTGGTTTATTAGGTTTATCACCTGGGAATAGCCAATCGGATTCCTTTTCTTTAGAGATCAGATTATCACGAACTGATAAATAATTTCTAAGGCTCTGCAATGCTTGTTCATTAAAAAGAATTTGCCTCTCTCTACCACTTTTTCCTTTTATTATTATATAGCATTCTTTGTTATTACTGTTTATTAAATGTGACACTTCACATAATTTCATACTAATTAGTTCAGAAACACGCATTCCAGAAGAGTAAAGGATATCTAAAATCGCACATAGCCTTTTACTGCTTATCTCTTTATTCGATTCGCTTGCTGATTTTCTCACTGTGTCCATTAGCAAAAATATTTCTTCGACACTTAAATACTTAGGCAAAGGACGAGAAACTTTTGGATTCTTTAATTCAGCATCATTAGCCGGCGCTGGATTAAAATCTATTATTCCGTCATTAAATAGACACTTGTAAAAATTTTTCATAGCGGATATTTTTCTTGATATAGAGCTACTTTTATATTTTTTTTGTGTACATAAAGATTTCACATAATCTTTAATATTGGTTTTGTTTACACCAACCAAGGTAGTGCCGCTTTCCAATAAAAATTCTTCAAACTGGTGTAAATCCGAACGATAACTTTCCAGAGTATTTTGTGCAGCGGACCTCTCTGAAGCTAAAGCATCTATGTAATATGTTATGTAAAGATTTTCTTTTTTATTTTGCGACTGTTTATTTTTCATTATCAGTTCCTATATTTATTTCTTTGGCTATAATTTGATTAGAAGTGTTCCCTGTGTTTCTTATGAGAAAATATGAGACAAATAAAGCATTTATCAATAGAGTGAACATCACAAACTTTTGCTTTAACCTTTTTCTTAAATTTAATCTTACTCTTATCATAGTTAAATTATAACGTTAAATCTATAAAAAACACCTTATAAAGTGAGCTCTACTATAAATATAGAATACTTCTTAGCTGTATCTATCTATATTTATTATAACATAACATTGATTATAATTCTAACATGGACAGATAGAGATTCCAATTACGTTAGTGTTATGGGTGTTAATAAATTTTTAATATACACCTTTACAAAAGAAGAAATCAAATGGCATCTTTTTTTAATAAAGTGCTAATAAAAGGAACGGTCACATTTGACCCTATAGATTCATTATCTATCTTTTCTATAATTTTATCAATGCTATAGAAAGAACGTTCTATTCTTGCTAAAATATAATTAATCACTTTTAAATCAATTTTTAACTGTTTATCTGAAAATCGTTTTATTAGCATAATTCTTAATAATTCCTCGCTTGCAGGCAAAATTTTTACGCTGATAGTTGATAATATTCGAGAACTTAAATCTCTTAGTTTGAAGTTAAGCTTTTTTGGTGAAATTGAAGAAGTGATTAGCAGCCTCTTGTCGTTTTCTTTCATGTAATTGTAACAATGTAATAACATTGCTTCATCTTTAATGTTTTGTACGTCTTCTAAAATAAAAGCATCGCTATACCTAATCTCGCTTACGAAGTTATTCACATTGATAAAGATTGCATCGTTTATTGATTGCCAAATATGAGCAAGATGAGTTTTACCGGAGCTTTTAGGTCCAAAAAGAATCAGACATTTCCAAGATAAATCATTAACTACCGAATTATATACGTGCTTATTTTCATCTAAGATGATGTAATTTTGCCGGCTATAATCAGCTTGATTGTTGTTAAATAAATTTAATTGCACGTTGAACCTCTTACGTAACCTCTTTCTGGTAGTAATTTTTGCGCAGAAATTTACTTACGCTCCTCAAATGTGTCAGGTATTCTGGGCTCATTTCTCCTCTTACCATAAATTGATTATGCAAAAGGTCTGTTAGCCGTTTTTATAAAGCTCACTTTTAAAATATTTATTGATTGCATATTCTACTGATACATTGAACATTGCTATTATTGGAATAAAAAGTAATATACCTGTAAATCCAAAATATGAAGCGCATATAGTAATTCCCAGAATAATTACAGTTGGATGTATATGAACTTTTTTTCCTATTAATAAAGGAACTAATATGTTTGAATCTATTAATTGTCCAACACCAAATAATAGCAAAACAGCAGCACTTTCAAACCATCCACTAAATTGAGTGATAGCGCTCAAAAACCCAATAATGGTATATAATAATGGCCCTACGTAAGGTATGAACGTTAACATTCCTGATAAAATTCCAATAACAATAGAGTGTTCCAATCCAATTATGCTCAGACTCACAGAGTAAAAGACCATCATGACAATACATACATTTACCTGCCCCTTTAGATAATTAGATATAATGAAATCCACTTTGGAAAAATAATCTGCAATTTTTCCTCTGTAAGGAATAGGGATTAATTTACTAGCTTTTTCTATAATTAAAGGCCAATCACGTAATATATAGAAAAACACTACAGGAGTAATCACCATTAATGATACCGTGTTAAAGCTTGAACTTAACACTTGGATTATAAAGTTACTAGCAATATCAAGAGCATTCATGAAATAAGATACATAGTTGCTGTAATTTTCTGCTAGATTTTTAGATAAATGATCAAATAAGCTATCCTCGATTTTCATATTAAGAAATTCTAATACAGAGGGGATTACTTTAAACTTTAATGAAGGCACTTTACTCACTAAGAAATTTAATATTGAAGTAATTTGAACATATATAATAGGTAAAACAAATGTTATGACTAGTATAAAAGCTATTAATAAAATAAGTATTATAAAAATTACAGAACATGAACGTGGTATTCTATACTTTTCAAACTTGACTACTAGCGGATTAAACAAATATGCAATAATAATAGATATTAAACATGGAAAAATCATAGGACGCATCAGGAATAACATCCCTATTATAAAAAGCAGTATGAAACAAATAGTTATATGACGTTTTTGCATGTGTTTAGCATAGCTAATTTACTGAAAAATATGCAATTTATTTTTCCTATGTTGAAAGTATTTTACGATTTGTAATACTATCATTTTTTACTAAAATTTAGTTGTTTAATCCGCAGGCAAAGATAGATTTTGAGCTCTCTAAATATCTCTTTTGCTATTATAATTATGCTAGTTAATAGGGGAAGTAACTTTTATATGATGTCAGAAATTTTATTTTTCGGAAAGAATCTTGGATAGAGAGGAAAGCTTCTACAAAAAGAAATATGTGCGCTAAGAAATACAAAATAGCAGCATTAATAGTTGCAGCGGGAGTAGGCAGTAGATGCAATTCTACGATTCCTAAGCAATATATAAAACTGGCAGGTAAATCTGTTTTATTTCATACAATTAAAAGATTTCTGGCTAACCAATATATAGATTACATAAGAATAGCAATTAATAGAGACCATGAAAGTTTCTATGAGAAAGCTATATCACTAATTACAGACACTAAATTACTAAGCCCTGTATACGGAGGAGAAAACAGGCAAAGTTCAGTTAAACTAGGGCTTGAAAGCTTACAAAAAATTAACCCAGATTTTGTAGTTATACACGATGCTTGTAGGCCTTTTGTGTCAGATGTTCTGATAGATAACTTGGTTGAATCTATGATTAATGATCAATATACAGGAGTAGTTCCAGCAATAGAAGTTGAAGACACTATGTCATTGGTGAGTAATAGTTTTATTGAATCTACGATTTCAAGAGGAAAGCTCAGAGCCATACAAACCCCTCAAATTTTTAATTTCAAAGAATTATTATCATGCCATCAATCAGTCAAAGAATTTACTGACGATTCATCACTAATGGTAGAGCACAAAAAACATGTTGCGATTATTAAAGGTGAGAAAAGCAATTTTAAGTTAACCACAAAAGAGGATATCAATATGGCAAAGCTTCTTTTTGAAGAGCCAAAATTTCGTGTCGGAGCCGGTTATGATATACATAAGTTCATTAAAGTTCAAAATGGTGCTGAAAGCTTTATAAAAATTTGCGGTGTGAAAATTGAACACAACATGGCAATAGAAGCGCACTCTGATGGTGATGTTGCAATACATGCAATCGTTGATGCAATACTCGGAGCACTGGGATGTGGCGACATAGGAGAGCACTTTCCTCCTAGTTCCTCTGAATGGAAAGATTGCAATTCATCTCACTTTCTTGACTTTGCTGCTAAAAAAGCAAAGGAAAAAGGGTACAGCGTGTCTAATTTAGATATTACTATAGTTTGTGAAGAGCCTAAAATATCGCCTTACAAAGTAGAAATGAAGAAATTCATATCAAAAGCATTAGAAATTGATGATGAATTTGTAAATATCAAAGCAACCACTGCAGAGAAATTAGGTTATATTGGAAGAAATGAAGGAATAGCAGTGCATGCTTCTGTGTTATTGCATACAAACTTTTATTGGGAATAGAAACGAAAAAACTTACTTGACACCCTTCGCCAGCCCCCTTATCATGAAACTGAAGCTATTTATTTATCTTCTCTGTACAGATTAAATGACAAAAAAACTCACGTATCTGGCGTCCCATGTTTAATTTTTTGCACTATGTGCACCTTATGTCTTTATAAAATTTCTAGGTTTTTACCTAATATAAGCTGAAATGCGCTTATAAAGCATTTAAAACATCAAAAAACGCCGATTTAAAAAATGGATAGTGAATAACTAGCTACCCTAGGGTTTCTTTTGCCTTTTTTTCTGTTTAGTAAATTTCTTAATGTTTATAATTTAGATTAGTTGCGGCTTAAAAGCAACTAAATCGCGGTTATTAAGCGTTTAGAATAAAAAAACGCCATACTTGAAAGTATAATGTAAGTAATTAGCCAACCACGGGGCTTCTTTTGCCTTTTTTTTTATTTGGTAAATTTCTTAATATTTATGGCTAAACGACAATCGTCATCCCGCTACTTGTTAGCGGGATCTAGAGATACCGCGGCGGCATGACGTAGGACTGCTGTCATTCAAGTAGCTGACGCTGGAACCCAGCCTTGCTGTAATCTCATCAAGAACGTTGTGTTTTAACATAAGATCAGCCACTTTTATGCTTACCAACTTAATAAAATTCCTGGATCCAAGTAGTCAGGCTACTCGAATGACACCTTCATAAAGTGAAATGAGATCCCGCTAACAAGCAGCGGGATGACGAGAAAGGGGCTACTCGGATGACACCCTCATAAAGTAAAATGAGATCCCGCTAACAAGCAGCGGAATGACGGGAAAAGAGGTGCTGGGATGACACCTTCACAAAGTGAAATGAGATCCCGCTAACAAGCAGCGGGATGACGGGAAAAGAGGTGCTAGAATGACACCGTTTACTATGTAACATCTCATCATATCACAATGTTCGTACAGTTGTGGCGGTATGACGTAGAAAAACTGTTAACTTAAATCTATATTGACATGTCCCATTTTACGCTTATCCCTAACCTCTTTTTTCCCATATATGGTTAAACTAGCTTTTTCGTTGCTCAAATACTTATGAGAATCATATATATCATTACCTATTATATTTTTCGTCATACAAGGAAAGCGTAATACTACTTCCTGCATAGGTAGCCCGCATATTATCCTAACTAGCTGTTCAAATTGACTAACGTTACATGCATCCAAGCTCCAGTGGCAAGAATTGTGAGGTCTGGGAGCTAGTTCATTAACTAACAATTCGTTATCCTTAGTAACAAAAAATTCAATAGCCAGAATTCCTATTACATCAAGCGCATTTGCTATTTTCTTTGCAGCTCGTTGTACCTCTTGAGTTAATTTACTATCTATTTTAGCTGGCACTGTTGAAGTATCAAGTATTCCATCAACGTGGTAATTTTCTGCTATAGGAAAAAAAGCTACTTTACCGTTTTTATCTCTTGCAACGACTATTGAAACCTCTTTCAGTAAATCAACACTTGCTTCAAGAATGTACTCTGTATTCCAATCAAAGGAAGCAAATTGCTTCACTTCAGAATCATTCTCAAGCACATATTGCCCTTTTCCATCATAACCCATTTCTGTTGTTTTCAGCCTTGTTGGATAGCCAAAAGCTCTACTGCTTTTCAGTAGCTCATTATAATTTTGTATACTTTTGTATTCAGCAGTTTTTATACTCAAGCTTCTAATGAAATCTTTCTCTCTAAGCCTATTTTGCGCAATGTGTAACGCTTTTTTACCCGGATAAAAATTTACATCGATATCAATTGCACTACATGGAATATTTTCAGACTCAATAGTGACCAAATCCACACTCTGTGCAAAAGATTCAAGCGCTTTCTTATCAGAGAAATCTGCTATTGTGAAATCATCAGCAATAGAACAAGCTGGATCGTCTTTAGCACTGGCAAAAACATGTATTTTTTGTCCAAGTTTTGTTGCAGCGATAGCAGTCATTTTACCTAATTGTCCACCACCTATTATTCCTATTACTTTTTTGCTCAGCGCATCTGGTTCATTCATACTATAAATTGATATTTCCTAATTAAAGTATACTTGAAAAATCTATGAAAAAAGTATATAATTAAAATACTATTTTCTTATCATGAATATTTTATAATGATAGAATACACACTAACTACCAACTTTGTTGAAGTTACAGTTTTACCAATTTATATTGAAGAGCAATCCATTCCTTATGAAAATTGCTATGTATGGATGTATAACGTTAAGATAAAAAACAAAAGCCAATCAACTATTCAATTGTTAAGTCGTCATTGGCAAATAATAGATTATAAGGGAAAAGTAAATGAAATTGCCGGAGTTGGTGTTATCGGAGAACAACCTGTGATAAAATCTGGAGAGGTATTTAAATACACAAGTGGAACATACTTAAATGTACCGTCAGGAATAATGCAGGGTAAGTATGAATTTCTGAATGAAGAAAGCATAAAAGTTTTTGAAGTTATGATGCCACCCTTTTCTTTGGATAGTCCATACATCAAAACTAGACCCCATTAACTGTCAAAATAGTTTATTTGTAACCAGACTGCATTCTGTGATTTTTAGCAAAGCACGATCTTTCATTTGAGCTTTCTTCAATTTAAAATAAATACAGAAACTAGCTATCTTCAAAAATATGGTTGAATAATTGTTAATAATAGTGTATAATTATTAATATTTTCAAGCATTTTTGCCATGGCTCTTTCAAAATTTCTCGATCCTCGCAATGATTTGTGTTTCAAAAAAATCTTTGGAACGGAAAAAAATAAGAATATCCTGATCCACTTTTTGAACGATATTTTAGGGTTTACTGAGATAAATGCAATACAAGAAGTTGAGTTTCTTAGCACTATTATGGATCCCGAAGTTGCCTCTGATAAACAAAGTATTGTTGATGTTCTCTGCAAGGATTCTCACGGAAATAGATATATAGCAGAAATGCAGCTCGCTAGAGACAAGGGCTTCGAAAAACGCGCTCAATTATATGCTGCTAAAGCCTACTCAAGACAATTAGATAAATCTGGCAACTACATTGATTTAAAGAAAGTCTTCTTTATTGCTATATCAAATTGTAACTTACTTCCTGAAGAAGTTGATTATATTTCTACTCACAATATACGTGATATAAAAACTAACGGCCATTACTTAAAAGATTTTCAATTTATCTTTATAGAATTGCCCAAATTTTCAAAAAGTAAAGCAGAGCAGCTAGAAAGTACAATAGAAAGGTGGTGTTTCTTTTTTAAATATGCAGAAGAAACAACAGAAGAGGACTTAAAAGAGATAGCAGAAAAAGCACCAATAATAAAGCTGGCGTATGATGAGTTAGACAAGTTTCGTTGGAACGAAAAAGATTTAGTAGCCTATGAAGAAAGGATAATGGATCTACGCAAAGAAGAAGCCATTCTTGAATACAGACTTGATCTTGCTACTGAAAAAGGCAAAAAAATTGGTAAAGAGGAAGGGAAAATTGAAGGGAAAATTGAAGTCGCAAAAGCAATGCTGGCTAATAATGTTGATGTCAACACTATTGTCAAGTTTACTGGCCTTTCTATTAGTGAGATTGAAGAATTAAGTGGAAATCTGTGAACGGTTACGTTTATTTTTTATCCTTATCATCAAGTGTAAATAAGGTTATTGTAGAGATTAAGCCTATTATAACTATTATTAACGAAAATGGGGCAGATTCTCTATAGCGCTCATCGCTTACAAGTTCATATATTCTAGTTGATATAGTTTCAAAATTAAATGGTCTTATAATAAGTGTTGCTGTGAGCTCTTTGATAGTATCCATAAATACGAGCAAAAATCCCGATAATATACTCTTCTTGATGAGAGGGATATGAACATTCAAACATGTGGAAATAGGTCCATGACCCATAGTATATGCAGTCCACTCAATTTCATTTGGTGTTTTTTTGAGCCCTAACTCTACCGCCTTGAAAGATATAGCAAAAAAACGAAATAAATATGAGTAAACTAATGCGCCAATAGTTCCTACCAAGCTAATTTCCACAATATATTGAGTAATGAAAGAGGATATTCTGCTTAAAAATATTATTATGCTAATTGCGATAATTGCATTTGGAATTGCGTAGCCTAAAGAAATGAGACGTGCTACATTATTGATTACCTTATTTTTACGCGCCGTATATCCAATAATTATTGCAATGCTAATTGAGATTAGTGCAGTGATGAATGATAAACTAACGCTATTTGCTATTATGTTATAGAATCTTGCTTCATATATGAAAAACCCCTTCTCTATGCTCCAATATATGAGCGGAATCATTGGCAAAATAAAACCTATTAATATCGGCAATACACACATAAGATAAGCAAAGATCAATGGTATAGTGCCACTTATACTCCGTTTGTTGTGATAATCTGAATTGGTATTGATTGAAGAGTAGGATATTCCTTTTTTTTGTAGTTTTTTTTCGATAGCTATTAGTGTTGCAACGAAAATCAACTCTGCAACTGCTAAAACAGTAGTTGAATATTTGTCATGCAGTAAAAACCAGGTGCGATATATTCCTGTTGTGAAAGTATCGATAGCAAGAAACTGTGGTGTGCCGAAATCTGTAATTACTTCCATTAGTACCAAAGACAACCCAGCTATAATTGATGGGCGTATGGAGGGTATGATGACAGAAAACAGGCTCTTCAATGAGGAGAACCCAAGTGTTGACGCAATAGTGACTGAGTTACTAACATTCTTTAGACTTGAGCGGACTAACATATAAACGTATGGATATAGGCTGAATCCCATTACTAATATTCCACCACCTAGGGATTTTATTTCAGGAAACCAATAGTCACCTTTGCTCCACTCTAAAATGTCTCTTAATGAGCTCTGCACCGGACCTGAAAACTCTAGTGTATTTACATAGACGAACGCTACTATATATCCAGGAATCGATATTGGAAAGAATAAAGCAATCTCAAAAATTTTACTTCCAGGAAATGAAAAAAATGTGGTGAGCCAAGCTGGAATTACTCCAAATATGAAAGATATTCCCCCTACTCCTACCATCAAAATTAACGTACTCAGTATATATTCAGGAAAAAGTGTACTGATTACCCATTCGGAATTCGCTGAATCTGTAAATAAGATTGATATTAACGATAGTATAGGACAGACGAATAATATACTTACTAAAAATAAGAATATATTTTTAAATACTCTTAAAAACATTAATTTGAATCTATATTTTATATTAAAATGTTATATGTAAAAACTGAAGATATCCAGTAATTAACAGCCGTACTATTGAATATCTTTATAATTTTGTATATCATGTTTTTAGTTGATAAGTGAATAATCATGAGCTTCGTCATTGCAACTTTCTATCACTTTGTAGAACTCTCTAATTATTATGACATGAAAGACGAAATAAAAGCTGCATGCAACAACGTTGAGTTAAAGGGCACTATACTCCTTGCAGAAGAGGGTGTTAATGCAACAATATCTGGTGAAAGAAACGCAATTGATAAAATATTCGATTTTCTACGTTCTGATTATAGGCTAAGGGACCTTACATGGAAAGAGAGTGCAGCAGAATATCAACCATTTAGCAAGATGAAGGTAAAATTAAAAAGAGAGATTGTGAATCTTGGTGTAAGCAATCTTGATATTTCCCTTAAGGGTAAATATGTTGATCCAGAGCATTGGGATGATTTTACTTCTCAACCTGACGTTTTAGTAATAGATACACGAAACGAGTATGAAGTGAAATTAGGCAAGTTTAAGGATGCAATTAATCCACACACACAATGTTTCCGTGAGTTTCCTCAGTGGACAGAGTCATTTTCTGAGAGTAAAGACCTGAAAGTGGCTATGTACTGCACTGGTGGGATTAGATGCGAAAAATCTACAGCATATATGAAAAGCCTTGGATTTAGTGATGTTTACCATCTTAAAGGCGGCATTCTTTCTTACCTTGAAAAAACTTATAATAAAAATGGTAATTGGAAAGGAGAATGTTTTGTTTTTGATGATAGAATTGCTGTTGATAACTCACTTACTCCAAGCAACACAATAAAATGCATATTCTGCTCAAATCAAGTTTCAACTGATAAACTGAAATCAGTTCCACGTGGCCAAGTGGTTTGTTCTGATTGTAAACTTCAGTGTTATAGCTATAATAAATAAAACATCATACTGCTGCAGTTGTATGCACGTTGTGATTTGAGAGCAACCTCTACCAGAAAGGGTGTCATGCCAGTGCCCAGACACTGGCATCCAGGTTCTTTTTTTCTAGATTCCAGCGTCACACGCTGGAATGACAAAAAAGCTGATTTTTAACGTAGATAATGGTTATGCAAGAAGTCTACTTCTTACCCTTAATCAACTCTAAAGCCTTCTCCAGATCTATACTCTCAATATCTGCACTCTTGCCCAAAGCAACGTTTGTTTTACCGCATTTTATATAGAATCCGTACCTACCGTTGCAGATAAAAACTTCTTTTCCCTTTTCATTAACCCCGAGAGATTTTAACTCTTTGCGTGGACTGTTTGCAATAATTTGTACAACTTCGCTCAATTCTGTATTCAGCACCTCTTTGGAGCTTTTCTTAAGAGAAAAGTATTTACCATCATAGAAAATATAGTACCCAAATCGTCCAAGGCCTATTTTTACTTCCTTTCCGGTTTCAGGGTGTTCTCCGATTACTTTTGGCAAGGAAAGTAACTGAGTAGCGGTGCTCAGATCAATCTCATTAACATTTATATCTTTTGGTATGGAAACCGTTTTTTTCTTTTTTAACTCGTTATTAAACTCCAGATAAAGTCCAAAAGGACCCTTTTTGATCATCACTTCTTGGTTTGTTATATCATCTATACCTAAACTTTTTGGATATTCTGAATTGTCGTTACTACCTGTAATTTCTTTTGTATGGTTGCATTCAGGATAGTTAGAACATCCAAGGAACACCCCGGCTTTTCCAAAGTTCAATTTCAATATGCCACCTAAGCAAGCAGGGCATTTCGTATTCACCTCTTTTCTTCCTTCTTCTGAACAAAACCAATCGATTACCAAATCGTGAATGCCGCTGAAAACTTCATCATGCGTCATTTGCTTGACAGAGTTTACATGACCAAAAAATGGCACCCAAAAGTGGCCTAATTCTTTTTTCCAATCTGCATGTCCATTTGAAATTAAATCAAGCTTCTCTTCCATTTGTGCTGTGAAATCATACTCTACACAACGCTGAAAAAAAGTTTCTAAAAATATAGTAACGATTTTACCGCGGCTGCTTGGAATAAACCTTTTGCTATCCAATGAAACGTACTCACGATCTTGTAATACCGAAATAATTGTTGCATAAGTTGATGGTCGACCTATACCGATTTCTTCCATTTTTTTTACGATACTTGCTTCACTATAACGAGGTGGCGGTTGAGTGAAATGTTGTTTTGGCTCAACTGAAATCAGCTTACACGCTTCCCCTTCCTTCATGGCAGGTAGCAGGCCTTCATTTTCGGCTTCTATGTTATCTTGGTAGACTCTATAAAAACCATCAAAGAATATACTTGATCCACTTGCTCGCAGAATTACTTTCTGGTCAGTAGAACTAATTTCGACTACCACTTGATCAAGAATCGCCGACTCCATTTGACTTGCAATGGTCCTTTTCCAGATTAAATCATACAATTTAAATTGCTCTGGCGTTAAGTAATCCTTAATACTACCCGGCGTTCTATTGATATCAGTTGGACGAATTGCTTCATGTGCTTCTTGAGCATTTTTGACCTTTTTTACATATTTACGAGGAGACTGCGGTAAATATTTATCACCATATAATGACTTAATTGACCCTCTAATTGAGTTTATAGCCTCATCTGCAATATGAAACCCATCTGTACGCATGTAAGTTATCAACCCTACAGTTTCACCACCAATATCGATACCTTCATATAAATTTTGCGCTATGCGCATAACACTTTTCACATTAAAATACAGTTTATTCACTGCATCTTGCTGAAGACTTGAAGTAATAAACGGAGGAAGCGGGTTTCTCTTAACTTGCTTGCGTTCTACTGTGCTTACAGCATATTGCCTTGATTCAATCTCCCTGACTAAGTTCTTTGCTTCTTCTTCATTCTTAATATCAAATTTTTCTAGCTTTTTATTGTCATAGTGGCTTAGCATAGCAAAAAAAGCCTCATCTTTGCTATTTTGCATTTCTGCTTTTATGCTCCAATACTCCTGTGTTATAAATTTACTAATTTCATCTTCTCGTTCGCATATAATCTTTAATGCAACAGACTGCACTCGCCCTGCAGACTTGCTTCCCGACAATTTTGTCCACAGCAGTGGTGACAAACTAAATCCAACTAGATAATCCAAAGCTCTACGTGCTTGTTGTGCACGCACTAAATCCATATTAATTTCACGTGGATTTTTTATTGCTTCTTGTACTGCTCTTTTTGTTATCTCATTAAAGACTACTCTATAAATGTTGTTTTCATTACTGATTGCTTTCTTTTCTTTTAATGTCTCTATCACATGCCAAGCCATTGCTTCCCCTTCTCTGTCTGGGTCTGTTGCAAGATATATATCTGATGTTTTGCTTGCGGCTTTTACTAGCTCTTTTATATACTTTTCTGCTTTTTCAATGGTTTCATACTTTATAGCAAAATCATTATCCGGATCGACAGAACCGTTTTTTGCTGGAAGATCCCTCACATGTCCAAAGGATGCAGCTACTTTGAACTCTTTACTCAAATATTTACCTATTGTCTTTGCTTTCGCAGGTGATTCAACTATTAATAATGCCATATTGTTAATTATTTTAGTACTTAAAGATAATATGTTGAGAAATATACAATGAAAAGTAAAAAAATATTTTAATGGTTCTTGTGAATTTTACAAAGTAGACGGTGTCATGAAAGTAGCTGACACTGGAATGACAGCAGTCCTACGTCATACCGCGATTCATTCGCGGTATCTCATCCGCTAACAAGAGATCCCGCTAACAAGTAGTGGGATGACGAGCTTACCGTCATGCTGCCGCGAACCGTCATACCGCGATTCATTCGCGGTATCTCATCAGCTAACAAGCAGCAGTTCTACGTCATACCGCCGTGGTATCTTTTAGCATAGATCCCGCTAACACGTAGCGGGATGACGGTTGTCAGGGTGTCATGAAAGTAGCTGACACTGGTCTCCATCCAAGAGGGTGTCATCCCTAGTGGATTCAAATCACAATGCTCGTATAGCTGCAACCCTGGAGGTACTGTTTCTCACCCACTGGAGATATTGCACGGTACTATCTACTTGATCATCGTGTCGAGTTTCAGGAAACATTAAAATTTCATACTCAAAATCATTTAGCCATACTGCTTGATGCGGCAAAATAATCCTGCCAGACTCTATCATCGGAGCAATCCGGTGGAATCGAGTGAGCTTACCATCATGTGGCACTATTTCGATAATGGGCAAATGACTGTTTGCCTTCAGCTCTTGTGCTAATTGCTGACCACTTGTTTTGGCTTCGATCAAAATCGCGTGTGGTGACCATCTTGCAGCTAGTGATAAAACTTGTTCTTTAAGCTTTGGATACTCAAGCTTTGCGCGATATACATCAAGTAAATAGAATTTATTATCTATTTTTGCCCAGGTGGTGCAGACACTAAAGTTGCTCATGTCGCTTGTTGAAACCGCAGTATCCCAACTTTGTGTTACATGCGAGAGATTATCAGGAACATTTTTATAGCGCTTTAGCCACTCTCGTTTGACTATACCACTTGAAAGCGGCAGAGGGTTTTGTTGATATTGCGCAGCAAAAGCGTAACTCCCAAGTTCAGCTTTTATTATCTCAACTTCTTCTTTTCCTCCATCGAGGGGATATAACAACTGACCTTCTTCTCTTGAATATAATATCCTTACAGGTGACGCTGGTTTATTATATAATCGCCTGGTCGCACAGTGCTGAGCTACTCGGATGATAGGAACGGGAGGTATTGGCTTTTTGATTGAATAAATAACCTGCTTATTTTCAGAAATCATTGGCAAACAAATATGATGCCATATGTTTTTTGGCTTGGAGAGAAGGTGTCCAGTTAAGTCCTCCTGGTGTAGCCTGTGCATTACAAGAACGATGACTCCTTTTTTTCTATCGTTCAGCCTGGTTACTAAAGTCTGATCAAACAAGTTTGTGGCACGCTTTCTAAGCGTTTCACTCAAAGCTTGAGCAGAACTGAGCGGATCGTCCACAATGATAAAATCACCACCTTCACCAGTTAGTGTTCCACCAACTGATGTTGCGATTCTGTATCCTCTCTGCACTGTTTGAAATTTATATTTGGTATTCTGGTCTTTGGATAGTTCTATCTCTGGAAATAGCGCTCTATACCAACTAGACTGCATCACGCACCTGGTGTCGAGCGAGTGCTTTTCGCTGAGCCGCTGAGAATAACTTGCAACTATTATTCTCGCAGTTGGTTGGTTTCCCAGTATCCATGCGGGCCACGCAACGCTTATGCACATGGACTTCATCGAGCGCGGAGGCATATTGAATATTATTCGTTTCACTTCACCAGCGCTCGCTGCTTCCAGCCTGTCTGCTATGACTTTTATATACTGATAATCGTTATACTCACACCCCGGCACTACCGTTTGAAAGCACAGTTCAATGAATTTTAGAAAGTTCATGATATAATGTTGAAACCAACGCGTGACGCTGGGATGACAAAAAAAGGAGCACTGGAATGACACCCTACTTAACCGTCATACCGCGATTCATTCGCGGTATCTCTTAACATAGATCCCGCTAACAAGCAGCGGGATGACGAATTACTTAACCATCATCTACACCGTCATACCGCGATTCATTCGCGGTATCTCTTAACATAGATCCCCCTACTATACCTTAACATAGATCCCGCTAACAAGCAGCGGGATGACGAATTACTTAACCATCATCTACACCGTCATACCGCCGCGGTATCTCTTAGCCGCTAACACGTAGCGGGATGACGGTTGTCGTTTAGCTACAAACGTTAAGAAATTTACCAAATGAAAAAAAAGGCAAAAGAAGCCCTGGGGTTATTATCCGCTTTAAAATATTGGCGTTTTTTATGTTTTAAACGCTTGACAAGCAAGATTAAGCTGCTTTTAATTGCAACTAACTTACGCTGCAAATGTTTAAGAAGTTTACTAAGCAGAAAAAAAGACAAAGAATCCCCGAGTTAGCTAGTCTTTTACTATCTCTGTCGAGTATTGGCATTTTTTGATGTCTTGTAACGCTTTATAAGCGCGTTCAGCTTATTTAGATAAAAATCTAGATGTAGATGAAGTTTTGTAAAGACATACAGTATCTATGTACTGCAAAAAATTAAACATAAGACGCCGATACATTAAGTAATCCTTACCTTTTAATCTGCAGATTGGCGAAAGCAAATACAATAGCTTCACTATCATGATAAGGGCGCTGGCGAAGGGTGTCAAGTAAGTTTCTATATAATATTTTCTAAAATAAATAGACTTCTCGCATCCAATTTTGGCAGCGCGCGACACACAACTGCAATGACAAGGTGTCGCAAGATAAACATCATATTCACACGAAGTACTTGACTTCACTTGTACTAAGAAGCATTTTATATATGTTGTGTGCCCGTAGCTCAGCTGGATAGAGCAACAGCCTTCTAAGCTGTGGGTCGTAGGTTCGAATCCCACCGGGCACACTCTTTTATCAATACTTTCTATAAATCTTCAAGTACTCTGGCACCACATTTTCAATTGCTAATGGTCGAACCTTCATTGTTTCAAGGTCAACTGACTTTTCGATTGAACTATTCATCATAACTTTCACCTGATCTTGAGTAAGCATAGGGTTCGTATCTCCGGTTATTGGTTTTAGCAGCATAGAAATAATTTTATTTTCTAAAAAGAAAGCTATTAACTTTGCCATTGGAAAAGATACATTGATCAACAAACACTTTCTGTTAGTAACATTCAGAATAAACTTCAATAAGCTTTTGAAAGAGTAAACCTTTGGTCCACCCATGTTATAAATTTTCTTGTCTTGCTTATTAAAACTGATAATACGATATACCACTTCAGCTAAGTCTGTTACACATATTGGCTGAAATTTAGTTGTTCCATTGCCAATTAGTGGTAAGAAAGGAAGAATAGTTGCTAATCTTGCAAATTTATTAAAGAAGTTGTCTTCTTTACCAAATACAAGGCTTGGCCTAATTATTATTGCTTTTTGAAATGCTGAAGTTACAGCTTTTTCACCTTCCAATTTACTTTTGGCATATTTTGACAACTTGCTATTTTCTATTCCCATAGCAGAAAAATGTATCATCATAGGTACATTTTTCATTTTTGCAGCTTTTGCTATCCTTTCAGCTATTTTAACGTGAACAGCGTAAAAATCGTGCTTTTTTGCTTCATATAATATTCCCACTAAGTTTATAGCTACATCAAATTCTTCCATACCATCCAGAACTGATTTTTCATCAAAAAAATCGCCTTTAAATATTGATATTTGTCCTAAATTGCCACACAATTTTAAACAAGCAGCTTTTTCCTGATTACGAGTGAATATCTTTATTAAATATCCTTCTGCTGCCAAGCGTCTTACGATGTGTTTCCCTATAAACCCCGTTCCACCAAAAATAATTACACGTTTTGTCACAATTAAAGTTCCTAATAATTTGTTACTGTAAATTAATACAATGATTTCGCTTAATATTTTATTACGAATTCCCGTACAATAAGATCCATTTTCATTCCTCGTGAGCCTTTAACTAGAATTGCGTCATTATTCTGAATAATGTTAGCTAAATCACTTTTCAATTGATTAGAATCATTAAAATGCGTGCCTCTTATATTATCTGGCAAAAGCTCATGCAATTCTAACATAAATTTACCAACTGTATAAACTTTATCTATATTATTTTCTGTGATAATCTTAACCAAATCTGTATGAAACTCTATGCTTTCATCACCAAGTTCCAACATATCACCAAGCAAAGCTACTTTTCTCTGATTAGAATATGTACTCAAAGTTTTTATTGCAGTTTTCATCGAAGCAGGGCTGGCGTTATAGGAGTCATCAATTAAATGTATATATTTTTTATTGCATTTGACCTTATGAATATTGCCTCTACCTTTCGCTACACTAAAATTCTTAAGTGCAAGTGGTAATTTTGATAAATCAAGTCCGAGGCTTTGCACAACTGCTGCAACAGCAAGTAGCGAATAAGCAAAATGCTCACCTTGTACACGTAAATTACAGTTTATAATTTGATTATCACTCAGCCTGATTTTTAAACTTAATCTATTAGCAACTCGGTTTGATGTCATTCCAGCGCGTGACGCTGGAATCCAGTCTTTATTATACAACCGTCTGATATGCTCATTTGCAATTGAACTTCCTGGATCCAAGTAGTCAAGCACTGGGATGACAGAAGATAGTGCTGAAATGACAGAAGATTCATCGTTTCTTATTAAGTTTAGTAAACAAACTTCAGCATTTTTATCTTTACCGAAGCTTATTACATTTCTATTGGCGTGTGATGAGAGATAATCATAATATTTATTATCTCTGCTTAAAACCAAAGTACCGTTATTTTTCATACCATACAGAATTTCTAACTTCGCTTGTGCAACGTCAAATAGTGATGAAAAATTTTCAGTATGTGCAGGTTCGATGTTGGTAATAACTGCAATATTCGGATTACTAATTTTTGATAATTCTTTTATTTCACCAGCTTTATTCATTCCCATTTCAAGAATTAAGTACTGGCAGTTTTTTGGAGCTTTCAGAATTGTCAAAGGCAATCCTATATTATTATTTAAGTTACCTTCGTTTGCATGGGACACTCCATATTGCGATAAAACAGTATGCAGCATATCCTTTGTAGTGGTTTTCCCGACACTGCCTGTAACTGCAATAACTTTAGCATCAATAAGAACATTTCTAATGTAGTATGATGCCATATCGTGCAAAGCTTTCAGGGTATCTTGTACAATCATGAGAGGGAAACTTTTATATTTACCCTCACTCACTATTGCAGCGACAGCCCCTTTTAAAAACGCTTCATGCAAAAAATTATGGCCATCAAAATTCTTTCCCTTGAGGGCAATAAATAAATCACCTTTTTTTATGCTTCTTGTGTCCGTTGAAATATTTGAGCTATGTATCCAATTACAACCATTTACGTCTCTTCCGCCAGTTGCATCAATGATATTATTTGTGTTCCATTTAAACATAATTTAGAGTATTCTTTATAATAAATTGAACAATAAAAGTAGCGAAAATACTACATGTTTTAGACAATGTGCAAATAATGGTTGCAATCCCTATAATTCTATCTTATAATGGATATAGAAGTTTAAATTTTTTCGTCTATAATTAAAATGTATTTAGTTATAGAAACTACCTTGGAGGTATGTATGGCAGAATCTATTTGGGCTAAGATAGGCGGAGCATTTAAAACAGGTGTAGAAGCTACAGGTCGGGTGTTTGCTCTTGTGCCTAAAGCACTTATTTACCCTATAAAGAAGCCGTTTGCTTCAACGGGTGAAATGAAACATGATGCTACAGTTTCGTTAAAGAAAGCTGTTGGTATAGATGTACCTGAAGAAGAAAGGGAATATGATCCACCTATAGAAACCACACAGGCTAGTAAGGATCTTGGTGTACAAATAACAGAGCAAAAGAAAGGGATAGGAAAGGTAAGTTTTTTAGTGTCAAGAACTCTGACGGGAGATATACCTTATTTGAATGATGAACAATTGAATAAAATAAAAGCACTAAAAAGTGAGTATTCAAACATCACTATACATAGAGAAGAAAATAAAATTGTAATTGAAGTTGATGTTAAAAAAATAATTGAAGACATTAAAACTGACTATAAAGGAAAGAGTCCAGAGGAGATAAAAAAGCTTGCTATTGAAGAAATTAAACAAAAAGTTGACGGTAACCTTAAAGATCTAGCAAAAATTACTGGTGGAGAATTTAAAGTTCACACAGACTTAAAATTGCTGTATGGTATTGCAGAAAAATTGTATAAGGAATATGATAATCAAAAGCAGTCATCAGAAAAAGTTGTGAAGTCTGATGTTGGTCAGCCTTCAGAAACTATAGCTTCAGGTGAGAAAAAATGGGCGCAAGAAGCTATAAAAGCAGGTAAGTCGCAAAGTTGTGGAATGCAAAAATAAGTTATAGGGGAGTATTATGAGTGAAGCTAAAAAAATAGAGGAAAGACATCATAGTCTAACTGTTCCTGGGGATATGTATCACTTACAACCAGGAGTTATTACTGGAAAAAGGGTAAGTGGAATAGAACCCTTTTTGAAAGAACAGCAGGACATGGTAAAAGTAAGGGAACTTGTAAGCTCTTTAAATCTTGAAGATGCTTCTGGTGAAGCGATAAAACCACTATCTACACCTAATGTAGAGAAAAACGAAGAAAGAGGGAAAGGTCGCTCTTAAAATATGAGCAATGAAGTTTATGATAGCGATAACATCTTTGCTCAAATATTAAGAGGTGAGTTACCTTGTGAGAAGGTACATGAAAATGAAAATGTACTAGCTTTTCATGATAAGTACCCTGACGCACCAGTTCATATTTTAGTTATATCAAAAAATCAATATATTTCATATGATGATTTCATTCTAAAAGCTCCTGAAGAGGAAATAGCGGATTTCTTCAAAACTGTAAGAGAGATAGCACACAAATATAATCTAGAAAAAACAGGATATAGATTAGTCACTAACTACGGTGAAAATGGAGAGCAGGTTGTACCACACTTTCACGTGCATATTTTAGGTGGTAAAAAGTTAGGAAAGCATGTAAACTCATAGTGTTATATGTTTTGTTAAATGAGCGAATATTTAACCATAGTAATCTTTATCTGCGTATCAATTGTAGTATCTTTTGCTTTAGGTATATTGCCTATGTTTCTTGCAGTGAGTAAGCCAGATGGTGAAAAGCTTTCCACATATGAGTGTGGCTTCAATCCACTATCCAGTGCAAGGAAAAATTTTGACATTAAATTTTACCTAGTTTCAATATTATTTATAATATTTGACTTAGAAATTGCTTTTCTTTTTCCTTGGGCTGTTTCTTTATCTAAGATAAGCTATGGTGGATTTTGGTCTATGATGGTATTTCTTGCAATACTCACTATAGGTTTTATCTATGAATGGTGTAAAGGTGCATTAGAGTGGGAGTAGTTTATGACAAATCAAATTCTATCTAATGATGACTGGGGTCGTTATAAAAAAGAAGGGTTTCTTGTCACTAAATTTGGTGATTTAACAGATTATGTAATGAATTGGGCAAGGTCTGGTTCATTGTGGCCAATGACATTTGGTCTTGCATGTTGCGCAGTTGAGATGATGCATACTGCATCCAGCCGTTATGATCTTGATAGATATGGTATAATGTTTCGTGCAAGCCCACGTCAATCAGATGTGATGATTGTTGCTGGCACACTAACTAATAAAATGGCAGCAGCATTGCGCAAGGTTTATGATCAAATGGCAGACCCGAAGTATGTTATTTCCATGGGAAGTTGTGCAAATGGTGGTGGTTATTACCATTACTCTTATTCAGTAGTCCGAGGCTGTGATAGAATTGTGCCAGTTGACGTGTATGTCCCTGGATGCCCACCAACCGCTGAGGCGTTGCTATATGGAATGCTATGCCTACAAAACAAAATAAAACGGACTCGGAATGGATAAAACTGCAAAGTATATACAAAAAAAGACCAAATGCGAGTGCATTCAAAAAGATGATGGCATTATTGTAATATATTCAACTTTAGATGAAATTGAAAAGTACCTATTCTTTCTACGTGATGATGAAAAGTGTAGGTTTGAACTATTAGTTGATATTTTTGGGGTTGACTATCCAAATAGAGAGAAGCGTTTCGAGCTAATATACAATCTGCTCAGCATTGTGCATAATATTAGAGTACACATAAAGCTTCAGTTATGTGAAAGCGACATGCCTCCAAGTGTAGCGAAGATATTTAGTACGGCTTTGTGGTTTGAGCGTGAAGTGTTTGATATGTATGGAATAGAGTTTTCTGATCACCCTGATTTGCGTAGGATTCTAACAGACTATGGATTCAAAGGTCATCCAATGTTAAAAGATTTCCCTCTCACTGGTTATGAGGAAGTAAGATATGATATAGAGACAAAAAAGGTTGTGTATAATCCTATAGATTTACCGCAAGATTTTCGTATGTTTGATAGCTTATCGCCTTGGGAAGGTAAAACCATAAAAGTAAATACAAAGGAGTAGAAAATGACAGTACAAAGAAAAAAAATATCTTTAATCGGTGCAGGAAATATCGGTGGAACTCTCACCCATATGATTGCACTAAGGGAACTCGGTGATGTTGTTTTACTTGATATTAGTGATGGAATACCACAAGGTAAAACACTCGACATAGCAGAATCATCCCCTATTGATGGATTTAATGTCAATATTACTGGCACAAATAGGTATGAAGATATAAAAAACTCCGATGCAATTATAATAACCGCTGGCATCGCTAGAAAACCTGGAATGAGCAGGGATGACCTCCTGCAAACCAATGCTAAAGTAATGAAGGAGGTTGGCGAAAATATTAAAAAATATTCTCCAAACGCGTTTGTAATAGTGGTTACCAACCCTTTGGATGCCATGGTTTCAGTGGTGCATAAATTTTCAAACCTTCCAACTAATATGATTGTTGGCATGGCAGGAGTGCTTGATTCTTCCCGTTTTCGTTACTTTCTTGCAAGTGAGTTAAATATCTCAGTTGAAGATATATCTGCTTTTGTGCTTGGAGGACATGGCGACACTATGGTACCACTAATCAATTGTGCTTCAGTTGCTGGAGTTCCACTTACTCAAATTATCGATATGGGTCTTATCACACAGAAAAAAGTCGATGAAATAGTTGAACGCACTCGCAATGGCGGTAAAGAAATAGTTGATCTGCTTAAGTCTGGATCTGCATACTACGCTCCTGCATCTTCAGCTATATGCATGTTAGAATCATATTTAAAAGATAAGAGGCGCATATTACCATGTGCTGCTTACCTTAATGGTGAATATGGTGTAGAAGAGTTGTTTATTGGTGTTCCTGTAATTATTGGAAAAAACGGAATTGAAAAGATCCTAGAAGTTAAAATGAATGATAGTGAACAAGAAATGTTTAATAAGTCTGTAAACTCGGTGAGAGAGCTGGTGAAATCTTTAGGTTCATAAGCAAATTAATGGTTTTATAGAGCTTCTTTATAGCTCAAACAGCCTAAAAAAGTTGCTTGTGGTTACCTTCGCTACTTGTTCTGGTGACTCATTCCACAACTCTGCCAAACAATCAACAACGTATTTCACCATTGCTGGTTCATTCTTTTTTCCCCTATAAGGCTCAGGTGATAGATATGGTGCATCAGTTTCGACTAAAACACGCTCGCGTGGTACATTTTGTGCAATTTCTCTGAGTAAGCTCGCATTTTTAAAAGTAATAATTCCAGAAAATGAAATATATAACCCCAAATCTATAGATTGATAAGCAAGTTCTTTAGAGGAAGCAAAGCAGTGCATTACTCCACTAAAAGCACCGGCTTTCATTTCTGACCTTAACATATCGATCATCTCATTATCAGCGCTTCTTGTGTGAATAACTAAAGGTAGTCCAGTTATTCTTGACGCTTCTATATGTAATGCAAAACTTTTTTTCTGATTGTCTTTGTTGTCAGATTTATAAAAATCTAACCCGGTTTCACCGATACTAATTACCTTTTGGTTCTTGGTAAATTCAACTAATTCATCAACATGTATACACTCACCGTTTTCTATAGCAGCATCAAGCGGATGTATACCAACAGAGGAGTAGACCTGATCATAGGATGAAGAAATTTTTAATAACTTAGGAACATCGTCAATGCTTACGCATATGTTATGCAAAACCTTTACACCATTTTGCTCTGCCCTTGAAATTACTTTTGGTATTTCATCGTCAGAAAAATAAATCAAGTGGCAATGAGAATCTACTATCATGAGCTTATTGTTGAGGCTTTTATTATAGAAGAAAACTCTTCTATCACTGTTTTATAAACTTCTTTTTTAAATGATATAGCACTGGCTACTAAACTATCTATACCTTGCCAACGCCACTCTTTGAACTCTGGATGACCAGTATAATTAATATCAATGTCCTCATCCTCTCCGCAAAACTTCATTAAGAACCACCTTTGCTTTTGACCAGAATATTTTCCATTCCAGCATATTGGTATAACTTCTTCAGGCAAGTTGTAGTATATCCAATCCTTGCTTTTAGTTATAACCTTTACTTTATTAGTACCAACCTCCTCTAGCAACTCACGTAACGCTGCTTGTTCCAGTTCCTCACCATCATCAACACCTCCTTGTGGCATCTGCCAGTAAGAATCGCTATCAAAGCGTTTTCCAATAAAGGCATGTCCTTGTCTGTTAAATAGCATTATGCCAACACAAGGACGGTACTTATCTTTCTGCTCAACCACGAGTACGCTCTGTTTTTAAATGATTTGTTACAGAAGTTTTAATTAATTTTCCATTTTTTTCTTTCTTCATCTCTTCAACAATTTTCTTTGCAACTTCCTTTGCACTCAAGTTCGAGTTATCAATTTCAAGCGAACCCTCAGGTATAAATAGCCTTTTCCCTTCAATTTTCTTTATAGCAAAATCCGGATCAGTAATTTTATTTTCCTGATATCTCTCTTCTGATTGGACACGTCTTACTAGTTTTTCATTATTACAATGTAATACTACAGAAAAAATTTCCATGTCCATTTTTTTACTTAAATTTACCACTGAGTTATATAATCTTTGGTCATAGGGATCACCCTCTATCAATTCATTTGTAAATATATAATGTTTTGATTTTACGTAGTGTTTTTCCAGTATTGCTAATACATTTTCCCTAACTGCAAAAATTTTTTCCCATAGGTCATCTGGAACTTCAGCGTTTTGTAATTTAACAATATCAAATATAATATTATTGAATAGATTATTGCTTACTATTACTGCACCAATGATTTTACACAGTTCCTTTGCAGTAGTAAACTTACCACTGCCTGGAAAGCCGATTAAGTAGATGAGAGTCTTGCCCATAATGAATACTAGTAAAAAGCTATTTTCAATTATATAAAAAGTATATACATTGTACATGCTAAAAACATGATGATAAAATAGATGCAGGTAATACCTTTAACAAGTAGTTGCGTTGAAAATAGTTCATATTTAGAAATTTTGAGTATATAATTATAAATGAATCATATAACCTGTAAACAATGCTTAGCGATATGGAATCGATAAGAAGTACAATTGAAGAGATAATAGATCAAAATAAAGGTCATGATATAGTAACTTTTGATGTGCAGAATAAAACCGTTATTGCAAAATATATGATTATTGCATCTGGTAATTCAAGCCGTCACGTTAAAGCTTTAGCTGAGCACGTAATAAAAAGCCTCAAGCCACATGATAAAATAGATGTAGAAGGTATGGATGAAGGCAATTGGGTAGTTTTGAATTTTCAAGGCATAATGGTTCACATATTCAGGCCGGAAGTAAGGGAGTATTATAAAATAGAAGAGTTATGGAACTGATTGCCTGGATAGCTGGTGCACAACTGCACAAACGTTGTAATTTTGAAGGCAACTCCTGCACAGGTAGTGGTGTCATGAAAGTAGCTGACACTGGAATCCAGTTTTTCATGCAATTTCATCGGAAACGTTGTATAGTGTGCTTGTTTATAATTAAGTTCCAGTGTCTGGGCACTGGCTTCTCTATTAGGGTTACCTTCGGCATTAATGATAGGATAGACTGGGGTTTATAAAATGAAACACGCATCTGAATTTTTAAATTTCATCCAAGAAAGAGGGTACCTATACCAATGCACAAACATTGAAGGACTAGATCAATTATTATTGCAGAGCAATTATATAGTTGCATACATTGGGTTTGATTGCACAGCACCAAGTCTTCATGCTGGTCACCTAATTCAGATTATGATGCTCTGTCACCTACAAAAATTTGGTTATAAGCCGATAGTCTTACTTGGAGGTGGCACAACAAAAATTGGTGACCCATCCTTCAAAGATAAAGCAAGAAGCATCTTGCCTGTAGAGAACATCAATCAAAATACATCCAGTATAAGGAGAATATTAGAGAAAATGGTGTCTTTTAATGACAGCAAGACTGGTGCAATGATAGTAAATAACGCAGATTGGTTGGATAACATAAAATACATAGATTTTTTGCGTGATATAGGAGCTTATTTTTCTGTAAATCGTATGCTAAGTTTTGATAGTGTGAAAACCAGGCTGGATAGAGAGCAAACCTTAAGCTTTCTAGAATTTAATTACATGCTATTGCAAGCTTACGACTTTATTGAATTAAACAAAAAATATGATTGTCGTCTGCAGATTGGAGGGTCAGACCAGTGGGGAAATATAGTAAACGGAATTGAACTTGGAAAAAAGTTGAATTTACCTGAGCTATTTGGCCTTACCATGCCTCTTTTATTAAATGCACAAGGAAAAAAAATGGGCAAAACTGAAAGTGGAGCAGTGTGGCTTGATGATAATATGCTAAAGCCTTACGACTACTGGCAATATTTTCGCAACGTTGATGATCAAGATGTTGGACGTTTTTTAAGATTGCTCACTGATGTGCCAATTGATGAGATTAGAAAATTAGAGTCTTTAAAGGATCAAGAAATAAATGAAGCAAAAAAGGTCTTGGCAACAGAAGTGACAAAAATATGTCATGGTGACAAAGAAGCGGAACTTGCACAATTTGCTGCAATTTCTGCTTTTGAGAATGAAGATAGCTCACTACTTCCTGATTACATCATAAAAAAAGAACAAGTTGCAAGCGGCATATCCTTAGTAGACCTACTACATGACACCGGTTTTGAACCTTCAAAAGGCGCTGCAAAGCGTTTAATACAGGGCAACGGATGCAAGATTAATGATAATGTTGTAAACAATATTGATCATGTAATAAATTTCGAAAGCTTTAAAGATCAGCCATTTATAAAATTATCTGCAGGAAAGAAACGCCATATAAAAGTTGTGGTAGATTAGGTCTCGAAGTAAGAAAACAAATTTTATACAAGTGAGAAATTAGATATGGAGCAAATTTTCAAAATTCGAGAATTATGTATAAAACAACTGGAAAGATAGTAGAAAGCGAAATTCTATTATATATAGCTAAAGTGGCTTAGGTTTACCTACAATTTGAAAAACAACAAATTCGTCATTCCGCTACTCATTAGCGGAATCTATACCGCGAATGAATCCATAACTGTACGGACATTGCAATTTGGGCCTACCAGGAGGGCAATGCCTCTTATCCAAGTACCCTCTTCTTGTCATCCCAGTGCTTGACACTGGGATGGCTTTGTTGCATAGCAACTGAAAAAATCTGGTGGCTACTGACAAAATTCATTATAAAATAGCCATTTAACCTTGAGAGAAAAAATATGCCACAAAAAATGAGGGTCAGTAACCATAGCGAATATAACAAATTTCTAGAAAAAAGAGGAAATATTTTTCATTATATCAACGAAGCCATAGAAAAGTGGTACGAGAATGGTCCAAAAATACCAGGTGGCAACAATATTTATAGCGATAAAGTTGTAATTTTGGTGCACATAATAACTTGTTTATTTAGAATAGGCCTGAGGCAAACAGTTGGGTTTATAGCAGGATACCTTGAGCAAATTGGGAAAAATTTGCAAGTTATCAGCTATTCACAATCATCAAGAAGGTTTAAGAAACTCAATATTAAGATCAATGATTGCAGAATTGATAAAAATAATATGGAAGATATCGAAATTGCTATAGACAGTACAGGAATTAGTATATACAACAACACTCCTGGTCATAGCAAAGAAAATAGCGAAGATAGAAAGTATCGCAGCTATGAACAGACAAGAAAATTGCATGTAATGTTGAATACAAACAGCAAAAAAGCCATAGCTGTAAAATACAGTAACGGTGTCTACTCTGATCACTATGGAGCTTGTGATTTGCTAAAAGAAGTCGATTTTCAGTATGTCATAAAAGTACTATATGCAGATAGGGCATATGACAGAGAAAAGCTCTATAAGCTGTGTAATCAATATGGTATAAAAACGAAAATTCCTCCGAAAAACAACGCAGCAGAGCATCCAAAGTTAGACTATATGGCTGAGAGAAATTCTGCAGTCAAGCTCATAAAGTCATATGATGAAGATAGTATAAAGAAGTGGAAAAAAGAGATGAGTTATGGAAAAAGATCTTATATAGAAAGTTTTTTCTCGCGACTGAAACAAACATTCGGGTTTAGTTTTAGGAATAAATCTGAGACAAATAGAGAGAAGGAACTACTTGTTAAATGCTATTTGCTCAATAAGTTCACTGATATTGGTATGGCTAAATTTGAGATAGCTTCATAAATTTATTGTGCGTTACCTACTATCCGAAGAGCGATGCAACAAAGCCATCCCAGTGTCAAGCACTGGGATGACACCCTCCTTGGCAAACAATGTTCGTACAGCTATGTGCGTGACGCTGGCGCTGGAATCTAGAAAAAAATAGATCCAAGTAGTCAAGCTACTTGGATGATACTGACTGCTAATTTTTTATGCAAGAGGTCCAATCATTCACCGTTCTTGCAAGTGATAGCACTCTCACTTCTTTTGCACCGGAGTTTAAAATTTCCTGAGAGCAAGATCTTACAGTTGCTCCGGTTGTTACCACATCATCAACTAATATCACGATTTTATTTTCGATAATTTTCTTGTTGCTTGTTTTAAAAGCCTTCTTTAAATTTTTTTCACGCTGTTTAAGTGAAAGACCAGCTTGAGGCGCAGTATGGCGAAGGCGTTTTATTGCAAATGGCGTATAGGATAAATTGGACAACTTACTCAATTCTTTTGCAAGCAGTGCTGCTTGATTATATTTACGTTTAAACAAGCGCATTTTATGTAACGGTATAGGGATTATGATCTCTGCGTTCTGAAATGTATCCTGATTAGCTTGGTGTATCCACTTTGCATAGATTTTTACGTAATTCAAATTATCAAAAAATTTGAAATTTATAATCAGAGGTTGTCCGGAAACTAGTAAATTCAAGCATATTCCCTCTTTAACATAACCCTACTCATAGCTAGGTATATGAAATTCTCAGTGGATGTTGTGAGTAAATCATACTCCTTCGATAGCCTTCTATTCCTATTAACCCAAGCAAAAGTCCTTTCTACAACCCATCTTCTTGGCTGTACTTTAAACCCTTGTTCTCTTGTTGGTAGTAGCTCAGGTGGCGTATCTTTGTGCACCCAAAATCTACATGGAGGCCTTTTAACAATTTCAATATCTATGTCATATTCTTCCTTTATGTGATTCTTTAAATTTCTTCCTTGGTATCCCATGTCAGCCCACATTTTTTTAACTTTAGTATATTTTGTTCTCATATTGTTTAATGCTATTTTAATACCATCTCTATCATTTTCGTTAGCAGCGCCTACGTAACAACCTAGTATAAAACCCTGAGTGTCTGTAATTATATGCCTTTTTCTACCCTTTACTTTTTTACTTCCATCATAGCCTTTGATCCCCCCTTTTCTGTAGTCTTTACAGATTGACTATCTACTATACAGGCACTCGGCTGCTCATTCCTTCCTATTTTTCTTCTACTATATTTTGTAATTTCATAATTCATTTTCTCAAAAATTCCCTGCTTCTTCCATTGCCTGAACTGCTCATACACAGTCTTCCATAGCGGAAAATCATTTGGTAAATACCGCCATTGACACCCTGTACGCAATACATAGAAAATTGCTTCTAATATTTCTCTTTTGCTATACTTTGGCGGCCTTCCTCCTTTCTTGTATGATACTCTGAAGTGTTTTTCTATTCTTGCCCATTCCCTTTCGCTTAGATCTGTTGGATACTTTTTTCTCATCTTTACCCCGTACTAAAATTTCAGATATTATAGCCTTTTACTTGTTTCCGGACAACCTCTTAGACAACGTGCTAATCTAATTGAAAATGCAGCTAAACATACTCAACGTATGCAAAAAGCGCTAATTCAAATGAATATTCAATTACACAAGGTTATTAGTCATATTACTGGGATAACTGGTATGAAAATCATTGAAGCTATAATTGAAGGCGAAAGAGATCCTGAGAAATTGGCTAAATTCAGGGATGCACGAATAAAAAATGATCAGTCTACTATAGCAAAAGCGTTAGCTGGTGATTATAGAGAGGAACACTTGTTTGTGCTAAAACAAGAATATGCAGCATATACTTTTTTTCAAGAGCAAATAACGGGATGTGATAAAAGTATAGAAAATTACTATAAAACATTTGAAACAAAGTCGAATGAGAACAGGGCATTGAATAAGACACGAAAGAGAAAACAGAAGAATAGTCCAGATTTTGCCGTAGATGAAGATTTATATCGAATAACGGGGATGGATTTTACTAGAGTTCCAGGACTTGATGTATTAAGTATACAGGCTATCATTTCAGAAACAGGTATAAATCACAATAAATGGAGGACAGAAAAGCATTTTTCTTCCTGACTCGGATTAAGTCCTGCTAATAAAATTACAGGAGGGAAAATTATTGGAACAAGAACTCGTAAAGTTGTTAATCGTGCTGCAACTGCCTTGCTACTTGCTGCTCATTGTGTATCAAGAAGCAACACTGCACTTGGTGCATACTGCAGGAGGTTAAAGAAGCGACTAGGGATACCAAAAGCGATCACTGCTACAGCAAGGAAATTAGCATGTATTTTTTATAATATGCTAAAATATGGACAAGAATATGTAGAAAAAGGAATGAACTATTATGAAACACTCTACAAAGAGAGAGTAGTCAAAAATTTGACTAAAAAAGCAAAGGAATTTGGTTATATACTAATGAAAGAGGAGCCGATAGATGAAGAAGGTTCTTAGGAGTTTCTTAGAAGAAAAATTAAAAGAGATAATCAAGGAACATCTGAAAAATAAGAAACCAGATCTTGAAAAAAATAATGAAAAATCCTATGATCATAAAAATAAAGATGTTTATACAGATGACTTATCAATAAAATTTGATCGTATTAAAATAGAAGCGTGGGGAAGTGGTGAAGCAGGTCATATACAAGGTAGTGGCTGTGACAATCAAAAATGCCATTCTACTGAAAGCGGAGTAGGGATGCCAGGAGATTATATTAAAGCTAAACTGAAAATCGATCCTAATTATCCTATAATTAAGGTGCAAGTCACAGAGGGAGGGGGTAACCAGGAAAGTAACTTCTCAGATAAGGACGGGGGACCTGTTTTCATAGAAATGTGCAATTCGCAGAAGCAACATTGCCAGCAACTGATTACTGTTGCAGGTGGAGGTGAGTATAGAACATACGGTGGTAAGGGTTATGAGGAAACAGTAATTCATAAGCAAGATTTAAAGCTAGAGGAGAAAATTGTAAAGGCAGATAAACTGAAGTCTACACAAGACAATCAAATAGCATATATAGAAAATGGTGAAATCAAGTATGAAACAGTAGAGTGTGGAAGTGGTTTGAGAAGCAGTAGATCTGGTGCAGGTGGCTGCATTAATAAAAGCAAAGGAATTTATGGTAAAGGCTCTCCAGGGTATGTGAAGATTAGACCTATTATAAAGGAATTTGACGAAGAAGAAATAAATGCTGCTATTAAAAAAGTAATAGAGGATCTATACGATCTTGAAACTATGACTGATTTTTGGGTAGGGGATCTTAACGTGAATATAAGTGGGATAATTAAAGAGGAAGTCAAAAAAGAATTATCAAGGTAAAAAGATATAGCTCTGGAAATGATGCTCTTGTTTTAATAATTAATTAAAGTAAAGCATGTAGTAAATGGTGTAATTGCTGTATCTTAACAAAAAGGTATAACGAATGTAGGAGGGTGCTTTATGTCTCTAAAGAATAAAATTTCTGAGTTAATAGAACAACAATTTAGCATTAAATACCATGACAATTATTTGGCTTACACTATACATAATTGGGCTGCAAGCGAAATATCTGATTCTATTACTTTTTGCATAATTGGTTGTGGAAATTGCAAGATTGGATATCAAGATGTTGCAAAGTCATTCAACATAACAAAAGACGAAATTGACCAAGGTAATATTGCAAGCATAGAAAGTAAAATAAAAAGTGAAGCTGAAAAATCAGGTAGCGAGTTTTCTGAGTTGATTTCTAGAGTGGATCAATCGCTAAAAGAGCAGAGTGAAAAGTCTATTGTACAAATTTTAGATTCATCCGCTGAGGAGATGTTAAGGAGTTTCTGTGATAGCCCTGTACAGTCTCCAGAGCCTCAAGAACCCTCTGCTTCATCTGAAGAGCATGCTACAGAAGGCCCAGAAACTAGTGTTAATTCAGATCTTTTGTCAACCTAATCAACCCCATATATATGTTTTTTTTGTACCCATGCTTTGCGTTTTGGGGTGGAAAGAAAGCACCATTCTTCGTTGCATTTTTCTATCTTCATCACAACAAACTTGTCTATTTTCATAGTAATCTTGCTGTCTACACTCTGTTTTTGATATCCATAAGTATCTTCTTTTACAATCGCGTAGCGCTTATCACTAAGAAGATTGCCTTTTATCCATCCGCAGTCTTCATCTATATCGCAGACCTTTTTCCAACTCTCAAACTCTTCTATCACTTTCAGGGGCAGATTTTTGCAAGTGTATATCCATTTTACAGGATAGTGAAACCCTGGCCCCGTTCTCATGTTGATCTTATTTGATTTGGTTGAAACAAAGTTGTTAGCAAACAAGCTATGGCTAAATAATAAAAACAATAGGATAATAGTACTGAACCAAGATCCCAGTGTCACGCACTGGGATAACGTGAGGGATAGTGTAACAGACTTATTCATCATAATTCACGATTAGGTTGACATAAGATAAAGAGTAAATTAAAAATTGAATAGATCTTTAAATGCAAAATCAATGCCTATAGAAATATTAATGCCTGCTCTTTCACCGACAATGAGCAAAACTGGAGGAAAAATTGTAAAGTGGCATAAAAAAGAACAAGACAAAGTTGAAGTAGGCGACGTAATTGCTGAGATAGAGACTGATAAAGCCATAATGGAGTTTGAATCTATAGATGAAGGAGTCATAGCAAAAATTTTAGTAACAGAAGGAACAAGTGGCGTGTCTGTAAATCAACCAATAGCTTTAATGCTGGAAGAAGGAGAAGATGAAAGTGCACTTAACAACTATACTTCAACTTCCATCAATAGTGCAGTTAAAAAGGAAGTGACAAAAAGTGCTGTTGATAATCAAAAATCAGAACACCAAGATTTAAACGGAAAGCCAATAAGTCATTCTTCGGTGTCATTCCAGCGCGTGACGCTGGAATCCAACCCCTCAATGTCATCCCAGTGCTTGACACTGGGATCTAGAAAAGAAGAATGGATCCCAGTGTCAGCTACTCAGATGACAGAGGGTTATGCAGAAGGTAGAACAAAAATAAGCCCATTAGCTAAGAAAATAGCTCAAAATGAAGGGGTTAATGTGCAGCAATTAAAAGGTACAGGACCATATGGTCGCATAATTAATGCTGATGTGTTGGAGTTTTTAGGCAGTGGTATACATACTGAAAGTCCTGAGAAAGATACCATAGTTGAAGTAAGCAACATGCGCCAAGTGATAGCACAGCGCCTGACTGAATCAAAACAGAATGTTCCACATTTTTATTTAACTGTAGATTGCCAGGTTGATAAGTTAATATCGTTAAAAAACGAGATTAATTCAGCAGATGAAAACAATAAAGTAACAATTAATGATCTAATCATAAAAGCTGCAGCTTTCAGCATGAAAAAATTTCCTGATATAAATTCTTCGTGGATAGATAATAAAATACTGAGATATTCAAATATAGATATTTCAATCGCTGTGGCACTTGAAGATGGGCTAATTACTCCTATAGTAAAAAATGCTGATAAAAAGGGTATTTTATCTATATCAAAAGAAGTGAAAGATTTAGTAAGCAGAGCAAGATCTGGAAAATTGAAACCTGAAGAGTTTCAAGGAGGAGGGTTTACTATCTCCAACTTAGGGATGTTTGGTATAAAAGCCTTCAGTGCTATAATCAATCCGCCGCAATCTTGCATTATGGCAGTTGGTGCATCTAAAAAACAACCAATTGTTATGAATGAGAAAATAGAAATAGCAGAAATAATGACAGTAACGCTCTCTGTTGACCATAGAGCAGTTGATGGGGCACTCGGAGCAAAGTTTTTAAATGCCTTTAAGCATTATATAGAGAATCCTCTGGTGATGCTTATTGAAACTGCGGTAATCTATTAGCATTGTTATTACAAAATTAATACCTCTAAGTTTATACTTTTATTAGTTAATAGGTTTAGAGGTAAAAAAATGAATACTACAGTAGAAAAAAATAATCCAAAAATTTTTCCTCAAAATGAAGGAAAGATTAACTCAAAAGGCATGGTTGCCCCACCTGTTCCTCCGAAATCTTCCCAAGCTAAATTTACTGGAATAAAAGCAATTTTTGAGCGAAATGTACCTCATTCTCAAGCAAATGATAGTAATAAAACAGTGAGTAGCAATCTTGGAAGAACATTTGGCCCAACAATGCAAAAACTCATGGAAGACAACATTCATAGCACTCCTAACAAACAACGCCGCAATTCAGGGGATAGTGGTATCAGTGATATTAGTAGCAGCACTTCTGATGATGAGGATAGAACAATAAAAGATAAAATGATGGAAAATGTTAAGCAGGATAACCATCAAAAAAGCTTTGATTTACATAAAGTACAAGCAACTGATGAATTAGAAACCGTAAAATTTCTCAAAACGCTAAGCAAGAAAGAAAGAGAAAAACTTGGTTTTTCTCCTAAACAGCAAAATAACCAAAAGGTTGAGACTAGCAAAAAAACTTATAATCCACTTGATTGGAATCCAATCTATCAAGGTAAAAAGCTCTTTAGCTTAGGCAATATGTCGAGTAATTCGTCTTCATGTAGTGAAAAAAGCAATATTTCAGATGTAAGCGATAAGTCTAATAATTCAAACATTGTTAGATGTAATATTACTAGGAGTAACAGTAAGGAAGACCTTCGTAAACCTGATGCTTCACATAATGACAAATCTGCAGGTAAAAAATTATCTAATGTCAATGTAAGCGAATTAATCAGAAAGTTTGAACAAGGTAATGACATAGTAAAAGGGCGTTAATCAAATGTTACCCTATCTTTGTATATGTAAAGGTAGGGTATCTTTTCAAAATAGTATATCCTTTATAGCTTTGTTAATTTTTGACTCCCTCTCTGCAAAAGCAGTTTCTAGAGAGGTTTTAAGTTTTTCCCATTCTTCTTGACCATTTAGAACTAAAGATTTATATTCATTTTCAATTTTTTCCAATGCTCTTTGATATGAAAAACCTAATTCCTCATATATATCAATATTTATCGATTGCAGTATTAGAGGTTGTCCGGAAACTAGTAAATTCAAGCATATTCCCTCTTTAACATAACCCTACTCATAGCTAGGTATATGAAATTCTCAGTGGATGTTGTGAGTAAATCATACTCCTTCGATAGCCTTCTATTCCTATTAACCCAAGCAAAAGTCCTTTCTACAACCCATCTTCTTGGCTGTACTTTAAACCCTTGTTCTCTTGTTGGTAGTAGCTCAGGTGGCGTATCTTTGTGCACCCAAAATCTACATGGAGGCCTTTTAACAATTTCAATATCTATGTCATATTCTTCCTTTATGTGATTCTTTAAATTTCTTCCTTGGTATCCCATGTCAGCCCACATTTTTTTAACTTTAGTATATTTTGTTCTCATATTGTTTAATGCTATTTTAATACCATCTCTATCATTTTCGTTAGCAGCGCCTACGTAACAACCTAGTATAAAACCCTGAGTGTCTGTAATTATATGCCTTTTTCTACCCTTTACTTTTTTACTTCCATCATAGCCTTTGATCCCCCCTTTTCTGTAGTCTTTACAGATTGACTATCTACTATACAGGCACTCGGCTGCTCATTCCTTCCTATTTTTCTTCTACTATATTTTGTAATTTCATAATTCATTTTCTCAAAAATTCCCTGCTTCTTCCATTGCCTGAACTGCTCATACACAGTCTTCCATAGCGGAAAATCATTTGGTAAATACCGCCATTGACACCCTGTACGCAATACATAGAAAATTGCTTCTAATATTTCTTTTTTGCTATACTTTGGCGGCCTTCCTCCTTTCTTGTATGATACTCTGAAGTGTTTTTCTATTCTTGCCCATTCCCTTTCGCTTAGATCTGTTGGATACTTTTTTCTCATCTTTACCCCGTACTAAAATTTCAGATATTATAGCCTTTTACTTGTTTCCGGACAACCTCTTACCAAAAATGAAAACAAATTCGGATCAGGTAATTCTTCTCTTGTGTGATTCAGAAGACACAGCTTTATTTTTTTTACGCAGTATTCTATTGTTTTTAACGATAGTGACAGGCTTTCTGCATAAAATATAAAACTATCTACAATCAAATTTTTTGACTTTTTCGGTAATTTAATATTTTCAAATAGTTCTTTTGTAAATTTTTCTATCGGTTGTTTTGGCAAATGTAAAGAGAGATCAGTAAAAGATTTTAGGTCAAAATTTGGTCCAAGTATTGTGCTGATTGCTCTTTGTACATTACTCTTATCTTTACTTACAGAAATAATGAAAACCAGCCCCTCCACATCAAGCATATACTTTATAGATTCCAAAAAATCGACAACGAATTTAGGACGGCACACATCAAGATTATCCACCATTATATAAATGTTTTTGTCTTTTCTGATTTTATGAACCACATCCGCTAACTGTGTTTTAAAATCTCTAGTACTCTCTTTTCTTCTTTGGAGAAGACTTAATTCACTCAAGACAAAACCTATGTCTTTTTTATCAGCCTCTTTTGCAGCATCAAGAAATACTGAAAGCATAGCAAGTGGAGATTTACTGATCAGCTTTCCTAGTGTGTTTAGAGAAAATAGCTCTTGGTTTATGTTCTTGAACTGTTGTATAACACTTCTTTTTACTTTATACGATACAAATAAATCTTCAAATAGGAAATTTAAAAAAGAAGGCAGTGGTTGGTCCAATGCATTGATATCCCATGCACTATAATAAGCTGCAATTTCATTTTGCTGTTTTAACTCTTTTACCCATTCTTTCAAAAAAAACGTCTTGCCCCATCCATCATATCCTTCCAAAGATATTATTGTAAAAGACTGATCAATTGTTTTAATTATATTGTTAAATTTACCTGAAAATTGCTTATAGTTTAGACGGTCATTTTCCCAAGCCACCACTTTAAGTGGTGGCGCTATTTCTTTCTTTTTGAATGTTATTAGCGATATAAGTTTTTTTAAGCACATGTCTTATTTTATATTTAACTCATATTCTTGTCTTGAAGTAAGTGCTATCCTCAGCGTTCCTTCATCAAGATAGTCAATTTCTCCGCCCATTGGTATGCCGCAAGCAAGACGTGATATTTTCACATCCAAATTTTTTAGCAATTCAATTATATATTGTGCAGTAACTTGACCCTCTAATGTCGGATTAATTGCGATAATTATCTCTTCAATTTTAGACTCTGTCACTCTTTTCAGAATAGTGTCAAGGTTGAGTTCTTTTGGACCTATGCCATTTATTGCAGACAATCTGCCACCCAAAACATGGTATAAACCTGAATATATATTTCCTTTTTCAAACGCCCATAGATCACCTAATTCTTCTACTACACACAGTAACTTAGTTTCACGTTTTGGGTTAGTACAAATAGAACAAGGTGACTTAGTATCTAGATTTCCGCAAACTTCACACTCTATTATAAGATCTGCTAGCTCTTTAATCAAAGATGCAAGTGGTAGCATAACTTTTTCTTTGTTTTGGAGTAAATGTATAACTAACCTGCGTGATGATGATGGCCCTAAACTTGGCAATTTAGAGAAAGCATGAACTAGATTTTTTATGTTAACGTTCATTCAATAAATTCAGAATAGGCAGTCAAATGGTAACATCAAACCCTTTGTAAAGAAAGTGGTAAGTTTCTCTTGATCCCACTTTGATCAGCTATAGAAAAAATTTTTTACTTTAACGAAAAAAATTACTTCCGCACACTTAAAGCCTGATTATAATAGACTTCTTGCATAACCCAAACTAAGTAGAAAAAAGGTATCATCCAAGTAGCTGACACTGGTTCCTTTATGACGGCAGTACCTTCTCCTGTCATCCGAGTAGCCGACTACTTGGATCCAGGAAATTTAACTCTACCAAGTAAATGTACAATAAGAACTAGATTCCAGACTGGAATGACAGCAGTCCTACGTCATACCGCGATTCATTCTCGGTATCTCTAGATCCCGCTAACAAGTAGCGGGATGACGGTTGTCAGGCTAGCTGTCATCCCAGTGCCCAGACACTGGGATCCAGAAATTTTAATTGTAAGTAAGCATACTGGGTTGATAAGTATAAAAGTAGCTAGAAAATAAACATTTTTGATGAGATTATATGGAAAACTGGATGCCAGTGTCAAGCACTGGCATGACACCCTTCACGGACTTTTAAATTACTTTAGCTATAAATATTAAGAAATTTACCAAATGAAAAAAAAGGCAAAAGAAGCCCTGGGGTTATTATCCGCTTTAAAATATTGGCGTTTTTTATGTTTTAAACGCTTGACAAGCGAGATTCAGCCGCTTTTAATTGCAACTAACTTACGCTGCAAATGTTTAAGAAATTTACTAAGCAGAAAAAAAGACAAAGAATCCCCGAGTTAGCTAGTCTTTTACTATCTCTGTCGAGTATTGGCATTTTTTGATGTCTTGTAACGCTTTATAAGCGCGTTCAGCTTATTTAGATAAAAACCTAGATGTAGATGAAGCTTTGTAAAGACATACAGTATCTATATACTGCAAAAAATTGAACATAAGACGCCGATACATTAAGTAATCCTTACCTTTTAATCTGCAGATTGGCGAAAGCAAATACAATAGCTTCATTTTCATGATAAGGGGGCTGGCGGAGGGTGTCAAGCAAGTTTTTTCGTTTCTATGTTGTCAGCTACTTGGATGACGCCAATCTGAGTTAACTACACCAACTCACATTCAGCAAAAAAGAAAGCTATCTCCTTACGAGCATTTTCTAGACTATCCGAGCCGTGGACTCTATTTTCACTAATATCATCAGCAAAATCACCCCTGATTGTGCCTTTATCTGCCTGCTTTGGATTGGTAGCTCCCATGATTTGTCTGTATTTACTTACTGCATTTTCACCAACTAAAACTTGAACTACCACAGAACCAGAGGTCATAAACTCTACTAATTCCCCAAAAAAAGGCCTATCTTTATGAATTTCATAAAACAGCTCTGCTTGTTTTTTTGTTAGTAACATCATTTTTTGTGCTGTGATTTTCAGCCCAGATTGTTCGATGTAGGAATTTATATTGCCTGTAATATTATTTTTTACTGCATCAGGTTTTAATATCGAAAGTGTTCTCTCAATTGCCATATTATTTCCTTATATAAAATAGTATATTTATAGATTTATTTTATTGTAAATTTTGATTTGATAAAAGCAGTTTTTTATTTATAGTTAAGAATAAACCATCAAGGAGGTATTGTATGGGTGAATGTTGTAAAAATAACACTACTAAACAAGCTGAGCCTACCACTAAAAAACAAGCTAAATCTACTACTAAAAAATTAGTAAGTAACTTTAAGTCATCACTTTTTTGTGGAACAAAAGGATTTTTAACTTTTAATTTGGCCTTTTTAAGCTTTTTGGAATATAGCTTACATCATAATACAGAATTAAAAAAAGGTGCTGCTTTTGCAATGAAAAGAAACACTATTCCATTTCTTGAAATGACAATCATAGCACCGCTTGTTTGTTTTGCACTGCCAGCTATGCTAGGCAGTATGAGCCTCATGCAATGCGCACTTTTATGTGCTTCCTTAATGATTGCCACATGTTTTATTGTCAGAACTTTTCATCTGCGTGAGAAGTTAATGGAAAAAATCACTAACCATAGTAGAAAAGAAATAGACGCGGAATTTAAGAAAGATACTATAAAATTTCCTATCTTTGATCAAAATAGAAAACACACCGAGTATAATTCGCCTAACTCAGGGCGACTACTGGATGAAACAAATAGCACCTCTCTTTTCGTTAAAGTTTTACTTTTTCCCCTCAAGGTTCTTCTGAATGTCCTGCAAAGTTGTATAATGCTATCTTTAGCTGCTGTTGAACTTCTTGAAACGGTACCAAGTCTTTTTGTCGATACATTTTTCGATTGGAGCTTCACATCTACCAAGAGTAACCTGCAGAGATCAGGTCATTTATTGTATGCAAGTGTAAGAAATTTAGTGCCCATAACTAAATTTGATGAGTGTGTAGCTAATTTTATAGGCACCCCAAAAGTAACTTGTTGTAGTAGTGCGTAGGTGAAAAAGGCAGTTATCCTATTTAACCTTGGCGGACCTAATTCATTGAATGCGGTTCTTCCTTTTTTATTCAACCTTTTTTATGACAGGAGAATAATCAATCTACCGAATCCCTTTCGGTTTCTTTTAGCAAAGTTTATATCTGCGAAACGAGAAAATACTGCACGAGAAATATATGAGCAAATCGGAGGCAAATCGCCGATTTTGGATAATACGAAAGCACAAGTTAATGCTTTAGAACTAAAATTAAATGAAGATAGAAACCATGTATACAAGGTATTCATCTGCATGCGCTACTGGCACCCTTTTGCCGACGAAGTTGTTAAAAGTGTAAAACAATTTGATCCTGACGAAGTAATTCTGTTGCCACTGTATCCACAATATTCAACTACCACAACTCTGTCATCCATCGAGAATTGGCAAAAAAATGCTAAACGGTATGGCCTAAAATGCAATACAAAAATGATTCACCGTTATTATGATAACCAAGATTTTATTGAAGCTCACGCTAATCTGATAGCTAAGTACTATAAATTGGCTAGCAAAATCGGTAAACCAAGAGTCCTATTTTCAGCCCATAGCTTACCTCTTAGTATCATTAAAAAGGGCGACCCTTACGCTTCACAGGTAGAAAGAAGCGTAGAGTTAATAGTAGAAAAGTTAGCTATCAATAACTTAGATTGGTCAATATGTTATCAGAGTAAGATTGGTCCTGTAAAATGGCTAGAGCCAAGCACTGAAAGTGAGCTATTACGCGCAAAAGCTGATGGTGTACCTGTAGTTCTATCACCTATATCTTTTGTTTCTGAGCATTCAGAAACTCTAGTTGAACTTGATATAGAATATAAAGCAATTATCAAGGATGGATATTACTTTCGTGTGCCAACTCTCAGTACCGATCCCTTGTTTATAAAATGCTTAGCCGATTTGTGCATAAATCTCCCTTAAAGTCCTGATTCATAGGGCTTTTCTTTTAGGATTTTATGTGATAGAATAACAGAAATTTATTATTTTATTAACTATTTTATGCTAAACAAGCTAAAAAAGAAATCTAACACGCCCGCACAAAAGGTACATGATGCTTATAATCATGATATCAGAAAGGTAATCTGCATCACAACAGGTTTAACAGCCCTATTGTGTAAGATTTCACTGCAATTTTGCTGCGAGTTCATTGACAATAATAGATCCAATATCTCCTTTATAAAGAATGTTGCCCGATGGGTGAAATTTCCGACATCTACCCTATACATTGCCCATTCTGCATTTATCTTACGGGATTTGGTAAAAGATTATAAAGACCCTAAGGGTAAAAAAGAATTAGCAAAAATTTTGGGTAAATCGGCTAACCTTGCAAGCAGCACCATAGAAGCATTGATGATGTTGAAAGTCATCCATTTTTTGGCTAGAGGTAATGCAGATGTAACAAGTTATATTAGTTCAACATCAACGATCCTATTTTTGTTCATTTCAGAACCTATAAGCTATTATTATACATGCAAGAAATATCTGGATAATAAGGATCCTGAAAAGTCTGCTAAGTGTAAGAAGGACCTTATTATCAGCACATTAACTTTGTCGTTAGGTTTATTAAACTTCATATTAAGAAGGATAGAAACTCCAACTATACCAATAAACTTGGGTAGTGGTATAATCTATAATTTCAACTTAAGCGTAACAGTCAGCATAATATATAGTGCAGTATTTCTTGCAGTTCAACTTGATAAGTTGTTTAATCAACCTGTCAATGATGATCCTTCCACTGAACTTGATGATGTTCATAATATAAACGGTCATTCTAATGACAGCACTGTAGAGGTATAAGAATTAGGGATGAAAAGATTTTATTTCTACTGCCAACGCTAGTACTGCTAATTTGCTAACAATACTCCAAAGTGATAGAATTTTACCTTCTACAACCTGGCTAACATCATGAAACTCACAGTCAGTGGCATTCAAGCTAGAATATACATCTTTTCTGCTATTACATCGGTATAAGTAACATGTTGAAGTATCTCCTATATAGTATATTAGCGGTTCTGCAGAACTGCTTTTAAACATGTCAATGGTTGGTACACCTTCTTGTATAATAACGCTATTGATTGCTATTCCTTCTTTTATCTTTTTCATTTTATGACGCTTTTTTTTATTGAGGTTTAATATTTCCTCTCCACTTGTTGCTGTTATAATGCCCATCCCATATGTGCCATTGCTTGCTTTGATAAAAACGTAAGGTTGTGTTTTTATTTTATATTCTTCGTATTTTTTTTGCACTAGAGATAATATTTGGTCAACTTTAGTTGCTACTGCTCCTAGTGACAAATCATCATCAAAATCAACTCCATCACAGCTCTCTGTAAGCACAGAAATTAGCCATGGGTCTATTTTAAATTTGCCACAAAACTCAGATGCTAATTCTTGATAGATTTCAAAATACTTAAATTTCTGCCTGCTATGCCAACCGTATAGTGGGCTTGGTACTATATCTTGCTTTACGTCTTTCAGCGTGTCTGGAATGTGGCTCGTCATATCACGGTTCAGTATAATAACATCAGGCACAAATCCTGAAGTTGTCTTTAGCAGAGAGTTTTCTTTCACAACAGTTTCATACTGTTCTATTAAATTGTATACTTCATTATATAAAAGGCCAATTCTAGTCTCAAAACCTGCGAGTTGTAGTATTTTCTCTATAACAAATACGTTTTCTATATACATTTTATTGCGTGTATAATTTTCCGGTATTATAAGAACCTTTTTGTATTGATGTCTTTTAAAATAGCTTTTTATCAATCTTGCTGCCATCGTTCTTGATTCTTCACTTAAGTTATTGAACCCCGCAGGAAATAAATTAGCGTCTACTGGAACGATTTTATAGCCAGAGTTTCTAAGATCTATAGAGCTATAAAATGGCGATGTAAGGCCATTAAATTTTGCTTCGAACCAATTATTTATACTTTTTTCCAAGTCTGGGTGAATTATGTTTTGCATCTGCACTTTAAATGTTATAAGGAAGGTATTATATTATAAGCTATAGTTGAACATATTTAGTAAATTTGACTAAAGATTAAAGTATAATGAGATTCTTATTTAAAGTGATAGAAAAATGATTCAACACGATAACAATAAAATGTATGGCACTACTATATTATCAATTAGAAAAGATAAAAGTGTAGTAGTAATAGGTGACGGACAAGTTTCACTGGGCCACACTGTTATAAAATCTGGAGCAAAAAAAGTTAGGCGTCTTTCTGGTGATTCCGTAATTGCTGGATTTGCCGGGGCAACAGCCGACGCATTTACTCTTTTTGAAAGATTAGAATCTAAACTTGACAAGCACCCAGGGCAATTAATGAGAGCATGTGTTGAACTTGCAAAAGACTGGAGAATGGATAAATATCTGAGGAAATTAGAAGCTATGATGATCGTTGCAGATAAATCTATTTCATTAGTAATTACGGGAACAGGTGATGTTCTTGAACCTGAAGATGGAGTCGCAGCTATTGGCTCTGGGGGAAATTTTGCTCTATCTGCAGCAAGAGCTTTAATTGACATTAAAGGAATATCAATAGAGGAAATTGCGAAAAAGGCTATGAAGATAGCTGGCGATATATGTGTTTATACAAATCATAATGTAGTTATTGAAAAGATAGAGGAGTGATATGTCTTCCAAGCAAAAAACTTTATGCACCAATTTTTCCAATCAGCCCATAACCCTTTCAGAAGGGCGGTCTTGTAGTAGTGACACCTACGATGAAAAAGATAACCTCTATAAAGATACTAAGAGTGGTTTTGATTCAAATGACAGCGATGTTCAAGTTAATGACAGCACTCAAGTTTTGTTAGATGACCTGCCACCACAGAAGATAGTTAAAGAATTGGACAGATTCATAATCGGACAGGATGATGCAAAGCGTGCTGTTGCTATTGCGCTCAGAAATCGTTGGCGTCGCAATCAGGTTCCATTTCCATTGCGTGATGAAATCATACCTAAGAATATATTGATGATCGGTCATACAGGGGTTGGTAAAACTGAAATAGCTCGTCGCTTAGCAAAACTTGCCGGTGCACCGTTCATAAAAATTGAGGCAACGAAGTTTACTGAAATAGGGTACGTTGGACGTGACGTTGATTCGATAATACGCGATTTAGTTGATGCAGCAATAGTTTTAGTTAAAGAGAAAGCCCGTAAAGCCTTAGCTAAAAAGGCTTTAATTTTAGCTGAGAAAACAATAGTAAACTCTATGGTAGGCGAAAATGCAACCGAAGAGAGTAAAAAAAATTTTAGAGAAAGGTTGAGGAATAAAGAGTTTGAGGACGGAGAAGTTTCTATTAACGTCAGAGAGAGCAAGAGTATGTTACCTACTTTCGATATACCAGGCATGCCAGGTGGGCAAGTTGGTGTGATGAATGTAACAGAAATAATGGGCAAGATGTTTAACGGGAGCAAAAAAACAAAAACTATTACGGTGAAGGTAAAAGAAGCGCGTGAAATATTAATTAATGAAGAAAGTGAAAGGCTAATGGATGAAGATAAGATAATCAAAGAAGCCATTGATCTTGTTAGTAATGACGGTATAGTATTTTTGGATGAAATAGACAAAATTGCAGCGCGTACAGAAGTAAAAGGTGAAGTAAACAGAGAAGGAGTGCAACGCGATCTGTTACCATTACTTGAAGGAACAACTGTTACAACTAAGTATGGCCATGTAAAAACAGACTATATATTATTTATTGCATCTGGTGCTTTTCATCAGTCTAAACCATCTGACCTCTTACCGGAATTGCAGGGCAGATTACCGATCAGGGTAGAACTTAAGGCACTTACTCAAGAGGATTTAATAAGAATATTAAAGGAACCAGAATCTAGTTTGTTAAAGCAGTACATAGCTTTAATGAAAACAGAAAATGTGACACTTGAGTTCACTGATGATGGTATAAAAACCATAGCTGAAATAGCGTTTACAGTTAATAGGCAAGTGGAAAATATAGGCGCAAGAAGGCTTCACACTGTCATGGAGAAGCTTTTAGATGAAATAAGTTTCATTGCTTCTGAGAAAAATAGCGAAAAATTCATTATAGACAGCAAGTATGTAAAAGATAAACTTGAGTCAATTTCGAAGCAGCTTGATTTATCTAAGTTTATACTTTAGGAAAAACGAAAAGCCTACTTTAAGTAGTATAGAGAGTGTTCAGAAGATTAGCCAGTAGACCTAAAATTTCAGCTATATTCTTTAGGCTGTTTTTCAACAGTAGAATGGTGTGCTGCGACCTCTTGCTTAACATCTAAGCTTAAGTCAATTATTGAGATATTTTCTTCATCATAATCTATGTCTTTTATTAACATATCGTCAGTAATAGTCAAAAGGTCAGGCGGAGAAAGAATAGTTCTTTTATTACCAGCTCTCATTCCCACAACTCCAAGCTCTATAGCAAGTGGTATTTTTTTATCGCCAACCCTAAATTGCACTGTTTGATCTTTGACTATATATTCCCCATTATGCTCCTTTACGCTATATTTAACCGATATCTCATCACCGCACCTTACTTGTTTTCCAGTCTTGTTAATTAAGTCATTAAAAACCATCAGATTATTTACTGAGTCGGGATATTTATCCTTTACTTCGATCAGTTTGACGTAATAAGAATTAAAATTCATTTTGTTCTCATTGGCAATAGTAACTACACGCTCTCCGCCTTCTTTCATACCTATTACCCCTAAACTCACTTCTTTTAGGTCATCTTGACCTATTTTCAAAGTAACATCAGAAACTTTGCTAGGGAGTGTTGCTGAGTTATTATTAGAAATTTTATATATTTGCAATAGGACTTCCAGGCCACAAAAAGCCTTGCTGCCACTGCCTTCAGTAATTTCATAAAAATTTATTGAATCTTCTTCCTTTTGCTGCGTTATTTCTTCTAAATATTCTGTCAGCCCATGCTTTTCAATATAGCGGTCAAGTGCTGATTCAAGTATTGGCTTCACTAGGTAATGTGCTATCGTCTGTATCAAACCACCATGCGTGGCATTTATCTCATAAAGCTTGTCCTTTTTTTCCGGTTTACCTTTGTTTATATAGACAATAGTAAACACAAAAGCAGAAGTTAAAGTGAGAATCATTACTACGGAAATAAGCATTTGTAATATAATTTTTCTAACCATCTTTCTTTACTTGATTCAATAAATCATATAAATAATTAGTATCCCCTGAAAGCGCACTCAAATTATCCAAGCCTTGTTTAAAGAGGCCGTCTATATAGTCCTCTACTTCACTTTTACCAAGCACAGACATAAGATTATTTGTTTTATCTTGTTCGTAGTCTTCAATATCATCCTTAGCTTGAAAGATAAGCCCTAGATTTATTCCATAGTTATATAACGCTTTACGTTGCTTGTCTGTAGCACCCCCTATTATAGCACCTATTTCACATGAAGCTGCAAATAGTTTTGCGGTTTTCATCAAATGAATTTCTTTTATTTTATCAGCTTGGCCCGACGTCATTCCAGCGTCATACATACAGCCGTACGAATGTTGTAGTTTTAAGGTAGAAAGGGTGTCATGCAAGTAGCTGACACTGGAATCCATTTCATGTTCAGCTCCACTATCGCATGGCTTTTTGCACGAAATGCTTGTAGGCAAAGCCTTCTGGATCCCAGTGTCCGCTACTTGAATGACAGAGGGTTGGGGGCTAAAATCTATATGCTCACTGTTAATATCTAAAGCCTGTCCTCCCACCATTCCCCTAATTCCTATTGCCTGAGAAAGAACTTTTATGATCTCACAGCGTTTCTCATTTAACGAAGATAATACCTCAAAAGCCAGAGTAAGTAGTGCATCTCCGGCAAGCACTGCTGTTGCTTCATCAAATTTTTTATGGCAGCTTAGCTGGCTTCTGCGAGTATCACTGTTGTCCATGCACGGTAAATCATCGTGAATTAGAGAGTAAGCATGAACAAATTCAATTGCTGCAGCAACTGATATTACTTTTTTAGCTTCCGCGTTAAACACTCGCGATGAAGCTACGACTAAAAAGGAGCGTATATGTTTTGCAGGAGCAAGGAGTATATAACGCATAGCTGATATAAGCTTATTCTCGCTATTTTCGGGTAAGAGTTTATTTACTTCTACAATAAGCAAATTTTTTGTTGTTTCGTCTAGCATTTTTGAATTGTTAATTGTTTAGCACGTAACGCTAGCCAGCTAGGGCAGTAGAAAACTTTACTGTAGTTTACCAGTTATAAAAGATATTGCAAACATAAAAATTTTTTATAACATCAAAGAATAGGTTATTTTTTTGGTAAGAAATGTGAATAGCGAACTAGCAAAGAGCACTAGAGAAGACATAGAAGAAAAAGTGAAAAAGATTATACTAGAGCATATTAGTAAGGATGTAGAGAAATTCAACAGCTCTTCAAAGCTTTCGGAGCATGGTACAGACAGCTTAGATGCAGTTGAAATCATCATGGCAGCAGAAGAAGAGTTTGGAATAGAAATTCCAGATGAAGACGCACAAAAAATGGAAACTATGGAGCAAATAGTTGAGTACATTAATAATAAAAAAGGCTAATAGTTAGTGTTAAATGAGCAGAAGAGTAGTAGTCACTGGTGTTGGTTTAATCACTCCACTAGCGGCAGATGTTGACAACACTTGGTCAAGGCTAATAAAAAGTGAGTCTGGCATAAAAGCAATCAATACGGATAGATTTGACTCTTCTGATCTTGCTTGCAAAATTGCAGGGCAGGTGCCGTTGCAATCAGACAACATTGAGCACCATTTCAATCCACTAGATTATATTTCTGAGAAAGACTCAAAAAGGACAGATCGTTTTATCCATTACGGTATTGCAGCAGCTATTCAGGCAGTAGATGATTCATTAATTTTGGAAAGCCAAAATATCAATCGGGAACGTGTTGGTGTGACTATTGGCTCTGGTATAGGTGGTCTTCCGTCAATTCAGGAAAATGTTATTACCATGCAGGAAAAAGGGCCCAGACGTGTCAGTCCATTTTTTGTCCCTGCAAGTCTAATAAATTTGATATCTGGCCATATTTCTATTAAATACGAATTTACAGGTCCAAACGATTCAGCAGTAACCGCATGTGCAACAGGTGCGCATGCAATCATAAACTCAGCAAGAACTATAAAACTTGGTGAAGCGGATGTTATGATTGCAGGTGGAGCAGAAAGTGCACTGTGTAGAGTTGGAATTGCAGGTTTTGCATCTATGAAGGCGTTATCAACTAAATTTAACGATAAACCGGAAGAAGCTTCAAGGCCATGGGATGAAGAACGCGATGGTTTTGTTATGGGTGAAGGAGCAGGTATATTGGTGCTGGAGGAATACGAACATGCGAAAAAAAGGGGGGCAAAAATACATGCTGAACTGGTTGGGTACGGACTCACAGGAGATGCGCACCACATTACAGCACCACATCCAGAAGGAAGAGGCGCATTTAAGGCAATGCAGCTTGCTTTAAAGAGCGCACAAATTAATCCCAATCAAGTAGGGTATATCAATGCACATGGAACTTCAACGCCACTTGGAGATAAAATTGAAGTAATAGCAATGAAACAGTTATTCGGTGACTACGTTTATAAAATACCTGTTTCTTCAACTAAATCTTCTATAGGACATTTACTTGGTGCTGCAGGGAGCGTTGAAGCAATATTCAGTATTCTTGCGTTAAATAATGGAATTATTCCGCCAACCTTAAATTTACACAAGCCTTCAGAAGGATGTGATTTAAATTTTGTACCGTTTAAAGCTCAGGAGCATAAAATTCAATATGCACTTTCTAATTCGTTTGGTTTTGGTGGCACTAATGCATCGCTCATATTTGGACAAGTTTAGTTGATGTCACCCCAGTGTCTTCCTCTTGTCATTCCAGTACCCTCCTCTTGTCATGCAAGCAGCTCTCCTACTGTCATCCCAGCACGTGACACTGGGATGACAAACGGTTGTGAAAGGGAATACATATAAAAATTAAACTATCAATAGCAATTCAAAAAGAAAAAATATTCTATTCATCCCTGAAGAAGTATTTTATTGACAATTTATGAATAAAGATCAATAATGCAGAAAAGGAATTGATGGGCGTATGCATGAATTTAACCACTATTAATTGTACATTATTTGTTGTAATTACATATTTTTTGACGTGCATTATAGCTTGGTGCTTACCTTTCAAAGACATAACATTATTAACAACATTTGTTCCGGCTTCAGTTGCAATTTTGCTAACCATTTATAATAAACAGAAGGTAAGGGATCTTTTTAAACTTAGTTCGCCAAAAAACTGTCTATTAGGGTTTATACTTATTCTGGTAAGTATGCTAATTTCCAATGGTCTTTTGTCAATTTATTGCGGTTTTTCATTTTTCCGAGAGTCTTTTACGTTAGACCGTGTAAAGGATTTGAGTGCAGTTTTGAGTCCATTAGTGATGTTATTTGTTTTATTATCAACCTTTGTGATGTGGATCATTATGTCTCTTGGTGAAGAGATCGGTTGGCGTGGCTATCTTTTGAAAAATCTTAAAAGCAAAATATCAAATTTTTATATCAGAGCAATTATTGTCGGTATTATTTGGTCAGTATGGCACATACCAACTTATGTGGTTGCTGGCTCAGCTTTGTGGAAGGATGGTTTACATTCCCGACTATTTGTGCTTATACCCTTTATATTTGTGCAATGTCTATAATGTTTACCTGGTTGTTTGAAAAAGACAACTCGATTTGGCCAGTAACTATTGCTCATGCAACAAATAATCTTGTGTATAGTGTTTTGAGCATTCTAATGCCGTCTCCTCCTCTGTCAACTTTCGATGCAGTAATTCGCCTTACATTAGGAGCAGCTGGTTATTTCATTGTTGCAATTGGTGTTATTTGGTTTGATAAAGCTCGAGAGCGTCATTTGAGTAATTCATAGTATAAAATTTCGGGGGCAATTCGCATCAGGTGTCATGCAGGTAGCATGACACTGGGATGATGAGGAAGAAAAAGCAAATTTTGCCTTTTACGGTCAATCTATTATACTTAGTAAGACTTCAATAAACTAATGAATTATACTTTATATCTAATTAAATGCACAAGATATTAATAAGAAATAACTACAAACCTTTGGTCGGAAAAATCAAGATTAATGGCTCAAAAAATGCTGTTTTACCAATAATGGCAGCAAGTCTATTAAGTAGCTCCCCGGTAATTTTGCATAATGTACCTGATTTAATTGATGTGCATCTAATGTCTAAGTTGCTTGAAAGTCTTGGAGCAGAAGTGAACTTTATGCACAATAAAAATTATAAAGCGAACCATACTTTGAAAATTGACTGCAGCAATATCAACAATCACGTGATGCCATATAAAACCGCAAGTAAGCTAAGAACTTCTTTTCTAATATTGGGTCCAATGCTTAGCAGATTTGGCAAAGCGAGAACAGCATTTCCTGGTGGATGCAACATTGGAAAGCGTCCCGTTGATATGCATATTAAAGCATTAGAAGAAATGGGAGCTAAAATTGAAATTGACGGCTATAATATAATTGCAACAGTGAAAGGAAAGCTACAAGGAAAAGAAATCACATTTGAGAAAATAAGTGTTGGCGCAACAGAAAATGTAATAATGGCAGCAACATTTGCAGAAGGAGTGACAACAATAAACAATGCTGCAACTGAGCCGGAAGTTCTTGATTTAATAGATTTTCTGAAGAAAATGGGTGCTGATATTGAAATTGATAATACAAAGGTCATAATAACAGGAGTTGAAGCACTAAATGGATGTGTTCATAAAATAATACCAGATCGCATAGAAGCAGGCACCTATGCACTAGCTGCTATAATAACCGGTGGTAAGTTGGAGTTGGAAGGAATAAATCTATCTGATATAAGGTGTATTACAAATGAGTTGGAGACTATAGGAGCTATGGTTGAACTGTATGATGGAGGCATTGTTATTTCCAGAAAAAATGGCTCTATTAAGTCTGCTAACGTTGCGACAGATCCATATCCCAATTTTCCCAGTGATATGCAACCACAACTGATGTCTGCAATGTGCATCGCTGATGGGATATCAGTAATTGAAGAGAACATTTTTGAAAACAGATTTACACATGCAGATGAATTGAGAAAGTTAGGTGCTAATATCAGCATCGAGAAAAGCAAAGCTACTATAAGTGGAATAAAAAGCTTATCTGGAGCTAATCTATATGCTACTGACTTAAGATCAACAGCAGCTTTGGTGCTTGCTTCTTTGGTAGCCGGTGGAGAAACTATAATAAACAATTCACATCATTTATGGAGAGGATATGAAGCAATGCATGAAAAACTCAATTCATGTGGAGCTGATATCTCCATTTCGTCTTGAGGATATTTTATGAATGAAGCAACCAAACGAACTATAGTAAAAGAAATAGATGCAATCTTATATGAAGAACATAAGGTATTAGACCATGGATTTATTCGAGTAGTGGATTATATGGGCTCTGATAGCGCTATAGTTCAAGCTGCTCGTGTTTCTTATGGCAAGGGAACAAAACAGATAAGTCAGGATGAAGCACTTATAAAGTATTTAATGAGACATCATCATACAACTCCATTTGAAATGTGTGAAATTAAGTTTCACGTGAAACTTCCAATTTTTGTTGCAAGGCAATGGATAAGGCATAGAACTGCAAATGTGAATGAATATTCAGCAAGGTATTCAATACTTGATAATGAATTTTATACACCTAAACCAGAACAAGTTGCAAAACAATCTGACAATAATAAACAAGGTAGCGGGGAAGCTTTTGATCCAGATACCTCAAAGGAAATAATAGATTCTCTAATAAATGACTCTAATTTAGTATATTCTCATTATGAAAAATTTATTGAGCAGGGGCTTGCAAGAGAAATTGCCAGAACTAACCTAATGCTTAATTACTACACGCAATTTTATTGGAAAATAGATCTGCATAATCTCCTTCATTTTTTGAAGCTTAGAGCTGATAAGCATGCCCAATATGAAATCAGAGTTTATGCAGAAGTTATGCTGGATATAATAAAAAAATGGGTTCCACTGGCCTACAATGCCTTTGTTGAATATTGCCTAGAATCAGCCTGTATTTCAAGAACTGGTCTAGAAATAATTCGCAAATTAATTAAAGGGGAAAACGTTACTAGAGAAGAAAGTAATATTGGTAAAAGAGAATGGGGCGAGCTGATGTCTATACTTGATAAACAATCTTAAAGATAAAGGCATACGTGTCAATCTCCTCTGTCAGTTAACTCTCGTTCACCAGATTGAATCTTGCTTTTTACATCACATTAACTCATCACTTTTATAGAACATCTCATTAAAATCATTTAGAGTTCCAAAATCCTGACCCTTGATAAACAGGTGATCATTAGCAACATGTGCTTCATCAAGAGTAAACAGCTCGTAATGATGATTGTGAGCGGGCCTAACAATTTCATTATATAAAACCATTACTTGTTCGTAGTTATATCCATCGCCAGCATGATATTTACCACGTACGGTATCATAAAAATTCTTTACATCATCATATGTCACTTGCAGCTCCACCTTATACTTTCCCACTTCAAGAGGACTTCCTGTCTTTATTTTTAAGGGATGTTGTGAATTTGCAACACTGTTAGAAGTTTCTGCTTCAATATCAGAATTTTTATCCATATTTTCTATCACACTTGCCATAACAGTTTCTTGTTCATCTTCTGTTGGTTTTGTTTGTTTTTCAGTCTTATTACTGCTACTGTCAGTTTCCACAGTTACTTTTTTTACTTCTATATCTTTTTGAGCTTTCTCATTACTTTGCTTGTGTATTTCATCTCCATGCAATTTTTCCTGCAGAGCTTTTTTCGTATCAGCATAATCATCACGATTGCTTTGCAAAGCTGGTTTATAACTGCTGCTATCATCCGCTTGCATTTGATCTATATAGTTAGATTCTTCTTCCTGTATAGTATTTTTTGCGTTATCCTCACCAACCGTTCCTTTCTCCCCAGACTTGGCTTCACTCTCTACCACAACTTCTTCGTCTACTTGCTCATCATCAATTGTAAATTCAGTACCTATCTGATTGCTATCTTCCTCCAATTCATTAGATAATTTTTCAGATAGCTGGTCACCACTCAAATATGGTTCCTTTGAATATTTAGCATAATTATGGGGATCGGTTCTGTTTTCTGAATAAAACCCACTTTCAAAGTCTGAGTAGGAGATTTGATTGAGCACAAAAAATAAGTTTTCATAATTAACCAGCATATCACTATCAGGGCTAACAAAATTTAAATATTCATCGCCTTCCCATTCTGGGTGGTGTCTATACTCTGCTATGTAGTATTTACTAGAGTCGAGAGGTATCTTGTCACCTTCTTCCCCATCAAGTTGTAAAACTACTGCTGAATGCCCATTACCTAAATCATTACCTTTTACCACTTTGAATATTTTAATCTCATCCTTTTCTACAAGTTCTTTTAACTCCTCGTTCTTTTCATTTAACTCTTCCTCCCTTTGTCTTTCTGCTTCTCTCTCTCTTGCCAATCTTTCTGCTTCTTCATCAGCTTTCTTCTGCAGTTGTGAGAATACATTTTGTAATATATCTTGTGTGGTTAAGCTATTTGTGTTGCTTAAAAAATTATCTAACACATTTGATGCAATTGGTGACAATTCACCGTGATCATCAAATACTTTTTCCTTTGCTTTATCATAGTGATTTGGGTTATAGATTGCATACAGAGGATAAAAACCATAATCTGCAATTGACGCTCCGTCAGGTGATAGTTCCATTGAGAATCCATAGTAATTAAGTGGAAGATTGGAGGTTAAATATTTACCGTTATCATCCCTAACGTGTAGCTCACTTCTACCATTGTGCTCACTATATTTGTTGTAGTAGATATAAAAATTCTCATGGTTAAGATTGAAGTGATCATCTAGATTATCGAATTGAATTGTACTGCCAAGCTTCTCGCGCAAAAGATTTTTGCTTTCATCTGTAAGCTTTATATGTGCAGAAAAGTAGTATCGATCTATAGGTTCGCCTTTTTCTATTTCAAAGTTCAAAGTAATCTTGTCGTTGACCATTGGTAGCCTCCACAAATTCTATAAATCATTTTATTTATCAATCATACGGTCTGTACTATGAAAAATGTGTTAAACGTTAAGATTTTCTCTGTACCGATTCATCTATATTGCCAAGCTTAATAAAGTTACAAGCTCTTTAAAACAATGTTAAACTCAATCACTATGGCAAAAACAGTTGACGTATTACTACCACTTCCAATTGATCAGTTATTTTCATATGCAATTGAGGAAAATACTGAGATTTTACTTGGAGATTACGTAGTGGTGCCATTTGGCAAAAAACGCTTAATCGGAATAGTTTGGAAATACAGTGATAAAAGTAACCGAGAATTAAAATTTATTGAGCAAAAAATCGATTTACCAAATATTAGACCAAAATTGATTGCATTTGCAGAGTGGGTTGCACAATACAATTTAATACCTATTGGTATGCTTGCCAAAGTGATAATGGGAGGAGTGTTAAAAGTAAATCACATAGATAAATTGGTTTGTGTTGAACAAAAGCAGGAAACAAGTGAAATAAGTTGCCAATTAAGCCCTGAACAGCAGATAGCTAGTGATAAAATAATCAGCAATTTGAACGAGTATTCAGTGACTTTGCTTGACGGTGAGACAGGATCTGGAAAAACGGAAGTTTATCTCTCTGTGATTGCACAATTGATTAAGAATTACACTGCCGTTCCAAATGCTGCTCAGACTTTACCATCCCAGTGCCCAGAGACACAACTGTACGAACATTGTGATTTGGGTCTACCAAGAGGGTGTCATCCGAGTAGCCTGACACTGGGATCCAGTTTTTCATATAACCTCATTACAAATGTTTATTTTAACTTAAAACCAATACCTAATTTACAATCAAAATTCCTGGATTCCAGTGTCAAGCACTGGAATGACACCTTTATACTCAAGGCAAAACCCACTGTAACATTTAGCATACCGTCTTTGCCACGTACTAGTATGACACCAGAATATGTTGAAATGACATCAGGAGAAGGTAATACACAAATTTTAATCCTCCTACCTGAAATTGTTTTAACTTCACAATTGGTAAATCGTGTTCGCGGTCAGATATCAAAAAACTTAGTTGAATGGCACTCAGGGCTCACTCCAAAAACTCGCCGGAATAATTGGCTCAATATAGCAAATGGAAATGCGCAGATAATTATTGGTGCACGGTCAGCGCTTTTTTTGCCTTATAAAAACCTAAAATTGATTATCGTTGATGAAGAGCACGACTCATCTTTTAAACAAGAACAGGGAATTATATATAATGCTCGAGATATGGCGATAATCTTAGCCAAATTTGAAAATATTCCGATTATTTTATCATCAGCTACTCCACTGCTTGAAACGATTCATCATGTTAAAAACGGGAATTACAATCATGTAAAGCTAACTAAACGATTTGGTGGTGCAGAATTGCCACTCATTAAAGTAGTAGATATGAGGAACAACAAGCAATGGATCTCCTCTGAGCTTTTTGAAAGCATCAAACAAACCATAGAGAAAAAACAGCAGGTTATGCTTTTTCTAAACCGCAGAGGGTATGCACAACTGGCAATTTGTAAAAAGTGTGGATATAAAATTTCCTGCTTAAATTGTGCTGTTTGGCTTACATATCACAAGAAAAAAAATGCTCTTTTGTGCCATCATTGCTCTTATCAATTAAAACTTCCAGAGAAATGCTCTAATTGCCAAAGTGAACAGCCATTGTCCCTCTACGGCATAGGAATTGAAAGGTTGCTTGAAGAAATGGTGAAATTAATACCAAACGCAAAAACTGCGATGATAAGCAGCGATCAGAAGTCGGTTAGTAACGTAATTGACTTGATATTGAAAGAAGAGGTGAACATTATAATCGGCACACAAATAATTGCTAAAGGGCACAATTTTCCCAAATTAACTTTGGTTGGAGTAATGAATGCAGATTTGAGTCTCGAAAATTCTGATTTGAGAGCAGCGGAAAAGACGTATCAATTATTGCACCAAGTTGCAGGCAGATCAGGAAGGTTTAATGAAAAAGGAATGGTAATAGTGCAAACCAATAATCCTGAAAGTTCAATAATAAAAGCATTGCTGCATCAAAAAAGAGACTCATTTTATGAAATCGAACTTAAGTCAAGACGCGAAGCCAAAATGCCACCATTTAGCAGATTAATAGCGCTTATAATCTGTGGTAAGAATCAGATTGCAACACAAAAAGCAGCGAATGAAATAGTAAAATCTCTTCTCTGTCATTCAAGTAGCTCAACTATTTGTATCCAGGAAAAAAATGTAGGTGTAGACAAAAAGGAATTTGAAATTCTTGGCCCATCACCAGCAGCGATAAATTTTTTAAATAATAAGTATCGGTATAGGGTATTATTAAAAATACACAATAAGCATAGTCTATCCATACAAAAAAAGCTGAAATATTGGATTAAAAATTGTAACTTGAATTCGAGTATTGCAGTGATAATAGATGTTGATCCTGTGAGTTTTTTTTAACGAGTTTATTTATATTCGTTAAGCCTTCTTGCCAATTACCACAACATTCTCACTGGGAAAAAAATAATCAGGTACAGCCATATTTTTCGGTGCAGGACCCCCAATTACTCGACCTGATATATCATAATATGAACCGTGGCAAGGACAGAACCAACCATTACCATCTCTTGTAGCGTGGTCAACCGGTACACACCCAAGATGTGTACATATTCCAAGCATAATTAACCATTCGTCTTTTCCTTCGTATACTCTCTGCTCATCTAATTGAGGATCCCTCAAGCTCTTCACATTCACAGCTCTTGCAGCCTCAATTTCTTGCTTTGTGCGTCTACGAATGAATACTGGTTTACCTTGCCACTTTACTTTTACTCCGTGTCCTTCCTGAATTCCAGACAAATTCACCTCCACTGTGGAAGTTGCTAGAACTTCAGCAGAAGGATTCATAGATTTAACCAGTGGCCAAAGTCCGCTTGCAGCTCCTATACCTGCCATAGCGCATGTAGTTAATGTTATAAAATCTCTCCTACTCTTATTTTTAGTAAGATCTTTAACAGGAGGTGTTTTTTTATCCTCTTTGTCTGCCAGTGGTTTTTTATTTTTAGTTAATTTTTTGTCCATTGATCTTTACTTAGCCATAAGTATATATTTTAATTTAAATACTGCGTATTAATCAACAAAAACTTGCGCTTTTTGTTTAACCTATACTACGGTTAAGAAGCGATAGAGTTTTCAACTTCAAAAATACTATCTTCAGTGGAATCAGGATCTTCAATTTTCGCTACTGACACCACTTTTTCTCTACTTTCTGTTTTAAACAGAGTGACTCCTTGAGTGCTGCGTCCTGCAATTCTAATCTCATTGACCGAAATGCGAATTAACTTTCCTTTATCTGTAATAAGCATTATATTATCACCCTGCTCAACTGGAAAACTAGCAACAACATTACCGTTTCTGCTAGTAGTAAGAATATTGGTGATACCAACACCACCCCTGTTAGTTACTCTATACTCATACGCAGAAGTTCTTTTACCAAAACCATTTTCAGTAATAGTTAATATAAACTCCTCATTCACTGCAAGTTTTAAGAATAATTCGTTATCTATTCCTAAATCATTCAAAGTCTTTTCCAATTTAGAATCAATGGAGTTATTAATTGCAGTCCCCAGTCTTTTTGCAAGTGGAACTTTTAAGTAAAGTTCTTTTGTTTCTGTTGCTACACCTATCCCATTTAATATGGTCATGGATATCACGCTGTCATTCTTTACAAGTTTGATACCTCTTACGCCATCTGAATTGCGACTCTTAAATTGACGCACATCACTTACAACAAATCTGATACTTTTTCCAAGCGTTGTTGAAAGTAAAACATGGTCAATTTCATTACATACCTTAACCGATACTAATTTGTCTCCTTCATCGAGCTTTATTGCTATTTTTCCATTGCTTGGAATATAGTGAAAGTCCGCTAAGGAGTTACGCCTTATGTTTCCATAGGCAGTAGCAAAAACTATGTTTTGATTTTCGTCATTTTCACTTGGCAATGGCATGATATTAGTTATAGTTTCACCATCGCTAAGCGGAAATATGTTAACAAGTGCTCTTCCACGTGCGGTTGGCTCTGCAAGAGGTAACTTATAAACTTTTAATCTATAAACTCGACCAATGTTAGAAAAGAATAAAAAGCTAGTATGGGTATTTCCAACAAATAATTCTGTGATTACATCCTCTTCTTTTAATCCCTGTCCTAGCTTTCCTTTTCCACCACGACGCTGAGTTCTGTAGTGAGAAAGTTTTACACGCTTGATATAACCATTCATAGTTACGGTTATCACCATATCCTCTTGTGGAATTAGATCTTCAGCTTCAATGTCCGCGTCTGACTCTTCTATTGAAGTTTTTCGCGGCACAGCAAATCTGTTCTTTATTTCTTGTAGATTGTTTTTTATTTCTTTCATCAACTTCTCTCCTGAGCCAAGAAAAGCGATATATTCTTTTATCAGGTTGATCATTGAACTTAGCTCAGCTTCTAATTTGTCTTTTTCAAGGCCTGTTAAACGCTGCAGTTTCATATCAAGGATAGCTTTAATTTGTAGTTCAGTTAATCTATACACTCCATCTTTCAAAAAGCTTGCGCTATCTGAAATCAACTCGATAATAGTATTGATTTCATTCGAAGTTTTCCATTCTTTATTTAAAAGTTCTCTACTTGCTTCCGCAGGATCTTTTGCACCGCGGATGATTTTTATCACTTCATCTATGCTGAGGACCGCAATGTAGAGCCCTATATATATATGAGCTTTTTCCCTCGTTTTTCTTAGACGAAATTCTGTTCTCCTGATTAATACTTCTTTTCTAAAATCAACAAAAGCAGTTATGATTTCTTTCAATGACATCAAAGCAGGCCTGTTGTTATTGAGCACTAAAGTGTTAACACTAAAACTACTTCTTAGTGGAGTTAGCCCCAATATTTGATTAAGTATAAAACTTGCTTCAGCATTTCTTTTGAGGTCAATTACTACTCTAATACCAGACTTATCGGACTCATCCCTAATTTCTGTTATACCATCAATTCTTTTTTCTTTTACAAGCTCACCTATCTTCTCAATTAATTTTACTTTATTTACCTGGTAAGGTATTTCATCAATCACTATTGCTTGCCTATCTTGTGGCAGATCTTCTATATGAGTCTTGCCTTGCACAACAATTGATCCACGACCAGTTGCAAATGCTGATCTTATTCCAGACCTTCCAAGAATTGTTCCCCCAGTTGGAAAATCCGGCCCTGGCATCACTTCAAGTAACTCATCCAAAGTAACTTCAGGATTATTTACATATAATATACAAGCATCTATTATTTCTCCAAGATTATGAGAAGGAATATTGGTTGCCATACCAACTGCAACACCACTTGCACCGTTTACCAATAGATTCGGAAACTCTGCAGGCAGCACAACTGGTTCTGTTTCATTTCCATCGTAGTTTGGCCTAAAATTAACTGTATCTTCATCAATATCATTCAGTAAAAAGTGCGACACTTTTTGAAGTCTTGCTTCTGTGTATCGCATTGAAGCTGGTGGATCTCCATCTATCGAACCAAAGTTACCTTGCCCATCAACAAGTGGTAAAAGAAGAGAGAAATCTTGGGCCATTCTAACCAAGGAATCGTAAATAGCTGCATCACCATGTGGGTGATATTTCCCCATTACATCCCCAACTATACGAGCTGCCTTTTTATATGGCTTACCGGCATCGAATCCAGCTCTTGACATTGCATATAATATGCGCCTGTGAACAGGTTTAAATCCATCCCGCACGTCAGGTATAGCCCGGCTTATGATAACGCTCATTGCGTAGGAAAGATAAGAATCTTCCAGCTCTTTTACTATTGAGATTGGTACTATATTATCCTGCATTTTCTATACTTTAATTGAAGTAATTAATAATACTAACATTCAGTTAAGCAAATGGGCAATGACAGACTTGAACTGCCGACCTCCTCGGTGTAAACGAGATGCTCTACCAGCTGAGCTAATTGCCCCTTTAGATCTAATTCTATAGCTCAATATTATTATTGTAAACAAAAATAGCAATAAATTGTATCCGTTCAGCAGAGTGGCAAAATAGGTAGACAAGGTGATCTAAAAAGATAATCATAGAGTAAATGTGAGGTAAGTCCTTACAATAAATGGTGTCATCCAAGTAGCAGACACTGGGATCCAGAAAAAAGAATGGTGTCATTCCAGTGCTTGACACTGGAATCCAGCTTTTTCATAATCATTAAAACGTTGTATTTTTACATAAAACAGCTATTTTTATGCTCGCCAACTTAATAAAATTCCTGGATCCCAGTGTCAAGCACTGGGATGACACCCTCCTGATGGGCCAAAATCACAATGTTCGTACAGTTATGCATTTGTTGTGTAAATTACCTTTGCAAACAAATGTTCGTACATCTGTGTTTCACACACTTTGCTTCAATATTTGCACATTAGCCACTCCCTTGAACAGATACGATAAATTAGATTTAGGTGAGCTATAAGCTTTTATGAAATCTTTGAGTGCGTGCTGTGAAGTTTTATAAATTTTAGTCTTGCTGTCACTTTGTATAAAGGTATTTTTTCACTCACATCTTTCGAAGTTGTAGCCATGTTCAACAATTTTAAGTAGAATATTGTAGCATTTTGAAAATCTGAAAGTTTATCTAGAATAACAGCTAAATTATAAGTATAAAAAATATTGTTTTCATCGAGGGAAATAGCAGTTATCATATACTCTTTACCTTTTACATAATCCTCCTTTTTCATATAGATCATACCTAAATTTGCTAATAAAGGAGCATAATTTTTATGTATATCATACAATTTTAACATTTCACTCAACGCCAGATCAGGATTATATTGTGAGATTATCGTCAGAAAATTTTTTAATATGTAAGGGTTACTAGGGTGTTCTTTTAACAGTCTTGTGTAAATCTCTACAGCTTTTTTGTATTCTTTATTAGCGTAATAAATATTTCCCAATCCAATTAAAGCATTTTTATGATAAGGAAACTTTGCAATGATCTGATTAAGGAGAGAAATAGCTGTTTCATTATCTCCTGATTCAAAGGAATCTTTTGCTTTTTTTAAAGTAGAGTATATGTCAAAACTCTTGCCAGAATTCTGCGCAATTTTGATGTTAAATTTATCACTTTTTCTCTCAATAACATCAAGATCTTTATATTTTTTATCAGCTTTTATATGCTTGACAACACTATCAAAGGCCTTCTGTATCTCCAAATTTTCACTAGCATAGGTAACAGAAGACCTCCATAAAATCACAACGCAAATTAACATGCAGATAAACATAGGTCCTAGTGTTGTGGCATTGGCTGCAGCGTGTAACCAGTAAACCTTATTTCTTTGAGCTATATGCAACACATTACAAATTCATAAATGCTAAATTACCTATCTCATACAATAATAAAGATATTATTAATTAGCGGGACGAACATGCTGTGTAGCCTTTCAGAATGCATTTATCTTTTGTCTTCCATATTTCGCTTTATTTCCACAAAAATGCTTCAATTTATCTTAGTCTGGTAGAGACTCATGACCTTGAAACCAGCGATTTGGTCTCATAACCATAGTCTCCCCAAAAGAACCGTGCTTGCGGATTTCCCGCACACGGCTCCACAATACAGCGTTCACACTAGTGCTCCTGTGTATAAAGAAACATATACCTTTGGTTTTGGTAATGGATTTACTTTTAAATAGTGTATAAATTGTTCCCAATCCATACTTTTCTTTTGACTACGTCGGTTTATCCACTTAAATGCTAACTTTGTTACCGGTCGATAGAATTGAATCAAACACCGATAATTTCCGCTAACTCCGAAGTAGCTATAGTGTCCTGTTAGTTTGGCTTTAAGTTTCTGCCACCAATCTTTGAGACAGATACGACTTCGTACCATCTTCAACCATTCTTTGATTTCTTTAATCTTTCTGGCTAGGCTTATTTTTGAAGTTTTCTGCTTCATCATAAGTTTACCATTACGACTTTTTCCACAATAATGTGTAAATCCTAGAAAGTTGAAGCTAGCCGTCCTACGTTTCTCTCTTTCTGCTTGATACCATTCTTTCTTACCAAACTTTACTATTTTTGTTTTATTTTCAGCTATTTCCAACCCAAATTTACTTAGTCTTTGTTTCAGTAATTCTAGAAATTCTTTTGCGTCTTCTTCCCTCTCGCAGCCAACTACAAAATCGTCGCAAAACCTTATTAGCTGTAAATATCCTCTGGCTTTTGGCTTAAATTTCTTTTCAAACCATAAGTCCAGCACATAGTGTAAGTATATATTAGCTAATACAGGGCTTACTATACCACCTTGTGGTGTGCCTTGATCGGTTGCTTTATAACATCCAACTTCGACTATTCCTGCCTTTAGAAATCGTTTTATTAACCACAATAAATTTGGGTCAGCTATTCGTTCCCTTAGACAATTCATTAGCCATTTATGTTGAACATTATCAAAGAACTTCTTGATATCCACTTCTACAATATAGTTAATTGGTTTGTGCATAACTGCTTTATCTAGAGCGTTTATCGCCTGATGACAATTTCTTCCTGGTCGAAATCCATACGAGCTGTCCATAAAGTTTGCTTCATAAATATTTTCTAATATCTTCTTTAGCATTACCTGTACCAACTTATCTTCCGTTGATGGTATTCCGAGACCGCGCTTCTCTTTGCTCCCGGCTTTGGGTATGTATACCCTTTTCACTGGTAGCGGTTGATATTGTTTTCTCTTCATACTATCCACTAGTGTTTTAAGTTTCTCTTCTAGATTTTCTCCATAAGCTTCCACTTTCAAACGATCTATACCACAAGCCTTGTTGCGTTTTAGTTCCTTATAACACTCTGCAAGATTCTCTTCATTAATCAAATGAACTAATGATGTAAATTTTACTCGCTTATCTTGCTTAGCCCTTACTGCTATCTGGTTTAGTTTTCCTTGCATACTCCTCCAATCTCTGTTGTATTGGTATAGCAATCCCTATACCAGTCACTATATTGCTAACCGCTTCCCCTTGTATGTGGCTTTCCCACACTCCGAGTACTATCAGTTAGTCCGACTTCCTTTGCATCTTCCTCCAGTCCTCGCCTTTATTGACTTGTTCCAGAGTACCCTTACAGGAATACAAAGGATCTCCCAAGTTCACGTAAGGTCCATCTCAACACATGACGCGGCCTTCGATCCCGATGAGGTGAGTAATATCTTGCCTTAGCGTTATTACCCATGTTGCCTTCCACCAAATGTAAAGTGTCAGCCCCCATGACGCGTGAATTACGGGACTCAATACCTTCACTTTCGTTGCACCCTATGTTGTCCATTCCATTAGCTTTACTACGCTCGTTACCTTACGCAGCATAATGGTTTGTTCCAGGTTGCCGGCTAAGCTTTACCCGTGTTGGATTTTCACCAACTGTTCCTTACGCACTTCTTGGCGCACACATTTTGTCAACTACCTTTGTAGATTTAAAAGGGCATTTTTACATATTCCATATGGCTGCCATTTGCACCCCTCACATGCGTACTCGAATTTCTCTAAAGACATTTTCTCCCTAATCTTTTCTACCGCTTCACTCCAGGTCAAAGTCTCGCCAATTTTAATTCCTAAAATTTCCATATGCCTTCTATCTAGCTCTAAAACTTTAGCTTGTGTGGTGCATTTACCTTGTTTAGTCTGATTTGGACAAGCACTACAGATATTATCAAGGTTACCAACTACTTCGATTTGAGTACTAATTACTTTGCTTGCTATCCTTTTATAATTTTCTACAAAACCCTGAGAATACCCATATCCCCGAAACGCGAGGGTGCACATAAAATGATGAGGGCGAAATTTTATCATTTTTTCAAATATTGCAAAGCTGCTACAAGTAGAAAAATTTTTATCAAACCAGGAAGGATAAATGGTAAAACACCCACCATTATTGCTTGTTCCAGACCCAAGTAAACAGCAAGCCAACTAACACCACAAATAAAGATTACAACTGTACCAGCCAGACAACTTAAAGAATTACATACAAATGATTTATACTTAGAGTTCAGTAATTCATTTACTTTGCTCATTACCATAACAGCAGCTAAAAAGCCAATTAAATATCCACCTGTTGGTCCAAGGAGAGCGTGATAACCACCAGAAAAATTTGCAAGAACAGGCAATCCTGCTGCACCAAGTGATAGATATGTAAGCACAGAATAGAATGCTGTTCTGCGGTTAAATTTAAGCCCAATAAGCATTACTCCTAAAGTTTGCAATGTGATAGGCACAGGCTGCAATGGTATACTTATTTGAGCCATCAAGAATAAAAGTAAAACGCAAGACAATATTTCAGCCAGTGTTGATCTGCTGCTAGATTGTGTTATAAACATACCTTCCCAATAAAAATAACTTATTAAATGTAATATATGTGTATGAGAGGTTTTGCAATTTAAATTTTGCTTATATTGTGCTACAATGAATTATTTATGCACTATTAAATTAAAAATGATGAGTAAACAAGATCTATTATCGTTGATGAAAGCAAGACACAGCGGACGTTCATACGATCCTACAAGAGCAATATCTCAGGAAGACATGGATATTTTAATGGAAGCTGTAAGGCTGACTCCCTCATGTTTTGGTGATGAACCCTGGAGATACGTAATATGCAACAAACAGAACAATCAAAGCGCATGGGAAAAGCTGCTAAATTGCCTTGATGAATCTAATCAAAAATGGGCAAAAGATGCACAAGTGTTAATCATATCTTTAAGCGCTAAGAATTTCCGCAAATCTGATAAAGGTGAAAATTTTTGGGCTAATCACGATACTGGTGCAGCGAATTATGGACTTATGTTACAAGCTGCAGTTATGAACTTAATGGCCCATCAAATGGGTGGATTTGATAGAGATAAAATAGTGAAAGAGTTCAATATACCCAATGACTTTAACGTAATGTCAGTGATAGCGGTTGGTTACGAAGAAGAGGGTGCTGAAACAAGTAAGAAGAAAAGAAGACCAATAGAAGAAATATTTTTTTATGATGAGTGGCCAAAATTCTGAAAATTTTATCAAAATGCACGGCACTGGTAACAATTTCGTTATCATAGACTCACGTTCAACAAACAATTTAGACTGGAACCATAGACAAATTGCTGATCAAAGCAGTTGTGATCAAGTGATAATTATAACAATGTCTAATGCTGCAGACTGTTTTATGCATATCTATAATGCTGATGGCAGTCGAGCTGAAATGTGCGGAAACGCAGCACGCTGTGTTGGATATTTGATAATGTCAGAAAAAGGTGCTGAATACTCCATTATTGAGCTAACAAGCAAACGCATTTTAGAGTGTTTTAAAGTGGGTGATAAATCCATAAAGGTTAACATGGGTAAACCTTTGCTAAAATGGCATGAAATTCCCTTATCTACTGAGTGTGACACTCTTCACTTACCTATAGAGCTTGAAATGCTAAAAGATCCTGTTGCAGTAAATATTGGCAATCCTCACATAGTTTTTTTTGTTGATAACATAAGTGAAATACCATTGCGAAATTTAGGACCAAAGCTAGAAAATCACGCATTATTTCCTCGGAAAATTAATGTTAGTATTGCACAAGTTGAAAAGTCTGGAGAAATAGCTTTAAGAGTTTGGGAAAGAGGTACAGGCATTACTGCATCATGCGGTAGTGCAGCCTGTGCAGCACTTGTTGCATCCACACTACGTGGATATCTGGTTGCCCAACAGACTTCAGTAAATTTACCAGGAGGCAAGTTATTAATCGAATGGGCAAATAACGTATTCATGACCGGTGATATAGGGTTTTTGTGACCCTAATTCTAGTGATGCATTACTTCCAATACCTTCTTACCAATTACTGCAGGGGTTTCAGCAATTGCAATTCCAGCGCTCCGCATAACTTCTAGTTTTGCACCAGCACTTCCACCGCTGGAAGAGATGATTGCTCCAGCGTGTCCCATACGTCTTCCTGGAGGTGCCGTTTGGCCTGCTACAAAACCAACGATTGGCTTTTTAGTTTTTTCTGTTTTCACAAAATGTGATACATCTTCTTCTTCGTTTCCACCTATTTCACCAATAACTACAATACCATGAGTATCGTTATCTTTTAAAAAGAGCTCCATACAGTCGACAAATGTTATACCATGAACTGGATCCCCCCCAATTCCGATACACGTGGATTGACCAAGACCAACAGCGGTTGTTTGTGCTACTGCCTCGTAAGTTAAAGTTCCGGAGCGAGACATAATTCCTATGTGTCCACGCTTATGGATATGGCCAGGCATAATTCCTATTTTGCATTCTTCAGGGGTAATAATTCCCGGGCAGTTGGGACCAATCAATCGACTTTTTGAGCCGATAAGCGCACGCTTAACTTTCACCATATCAAGTATAGGAATGCCCTCTGTAATACAAATTATCAATTCTATTTTTGCATCTATTGCTTCAAGTATTGCAGCAGCAGCAAATTTAGCAGGTACATATATAACTGTAGCATTTGCACCGGTTTTTTCTTTGGCTTCTGCTACAGTATTAAAAACCGGTAAATTAAGGTGAGTGCTCCCACCCTTTCCAGGAGTTACACCTCCCACCATTTTCGTTCCGTAATCAATTGCTTGCTCTGAATGAAATGTGCCTTGTGCACCAGTAAAACCCTGGCATATTAATCTTGTATCTTTGTTTACTAAAACGGACATGCTTTATTTTACCTCTTTTACTATCTTTTGCGCAGCTTCATCTAGCTCATCTGCAGCAATAATATTTAATCCTGACTCTTCTAAAATTTTTTTTCCTTCTTCAAAATTAGTACCTGATAATCTAACCACTAGAGGAACTTTAATGCTCATTTCTTTTGCAGCCGCAACAATTCCACTTGCGATAATATCGCAACGCATTATACCACCAAATATGTTAACCAGAATTCCTTTTACGTTGCTATCAGACAATATGATTTTAAATGCTTCAGTTACAGTTTCTTTACTCGCTCCACCACCAACATCCAAAAAGTTAGCAGGCTCTGCTCCGTAGTATTTTATTATATCCATTGTTGCCATAGCAAGACCTGCACCATTTACCATGCAACCAATACTGCCATCCATTTTGATGTAACTGAGCCCATACTTTGAAGCCTCTATCTCTTCTTTCACTTCCTCATCATAATCACGAAGTTCCATAATTTCTGGGTGACGATATAAAGCATTATCATCGAAATTAATTTTTGCATCGAGCGCAATAAAATCTCCAGAATTTGTTTCAACCAGTGGATTAATTTCAATTTGGCTCGCATCAGTTGCAATAAACGCATCATATATTTTTTTTGCAATGTTCGATATCTTTTCTATTTGTTCTGGACTCAAATGAAAACTGCTGCTTAACTTGCTGCTATCAAAACTTGTAGCAGGATCAATATCAAATTTCACAATTTTTGCAGGAGAATTTTTTGCCACTTCTTCGATGTCCATTCCACCTTCTGAGGAAAATATGAATATTGGCCTACTGAGCTTCGGGTCGATTACCAGGCTTAAATAATACTCTTTCTTAATGCTTGAGCCTTCTTCAACGTACACTTTTCTTACTTGCTGCCCGCTTGGCCCTGTTTGATGAGTAACTAAAGTCATACCAATCATGTCCTTTACAAACTGTTGAGCTTCTTCAACTGACTTTGCTAGCTTTACGCCACCGGCTTTACCCCTACCACCTGCATGAATTTGAGCTTTAACTACAAACACGTCAGATTTTAATTGACTTACTTGAGTCTTTACTTCTTCTGCAGATGTAGCAACAAAACCTTTTGGCACTGGGACATTAAATTTATGCAAAACTTCTTTCGCTTGATATTCGTGAATATTCATAAAATAACCAATGATAAACTATTAACTTGAGTACAAACTACCAACCATAACGTTGCCTTCTGCACTCTTGTTGGTACCTCTTTTTTTTAGCTTCAGCTTTCTTTTTAGCTCTTTTTTCTGATTTTTTTTCATGATATTGTTTTTTCATTTTCAACCCTCTTCCTTCCTTTTGAATTGTTTTTTTCAATACTGGAAGAGCTCTGTCTACATCACCATAATGGACTGATACTTCTATCAAACTCTATACCTCCTTCGGTAATCATTTCAAAATCTATTTATAAATTAGAAAATTAACATTGTCAATTATTTTATAAACTTGAGCGTTAAAATGTAATATGCCATAATTTACATGGTAAATAATGTCATTCCAGTGTCAGCTACTTGCTTACTGATGGAGATTGCTCTTATGTTACAGCGTTCTTACAATTATACTAACATCGGGGCGGAGAGATTTGAACTCCCGACCCTTTGGTCCCAAACCAAATGCGCTACCAGGCTGCGCTACGCCCCGACTTCTTTACTCAGAGTATCAATAACTCAGGCAAAATGCAAGATTCATTTGTTTACTTTAGAAAAAATATAATATGAGATTTAATATTATCTTAGAATATGTTTTTTATTAGCTCCTCTTTAACAACAGACTGCTTCGTAGAAAGTCTACAGGGTTTTTGTGCGCGCAACACTGAACCAGATTTCTTTATGACCCAAACCTTAGTCATATTTAAAAATCTAGCTACACCAATTGGTGAAAGTGAGTGCAGCAACTACAGCAGTATCGACCCTTAAAATTCTTTTTCCTAGACTCAATTTTTGACAAAACTTATCGGCAAGATCAAGTTCATAAGATGAAAAACCACCTTCAGGGCCAACAATAATAGCAACATTTTTTTTGCCTTTCAGCACTTTGTCAGCTTTACCTGTTTCATCACACAAAACAAAATTTTTACTCTGGGAATCAGGTAACTCACAAAAGTTAATAGGAGGCAAAATCTCTGGTATACTTATCCTACCTGATTGTTCCGCTGCTTCGATTGCTTGTAATTTTGCTCTACTTAGGTTAATATTTTTTACCACTGTACGTTCCGTTGAAATAAATTGAATGCAGATTACTCCCATTTCAGTTGCCTGTCTTACTATGTTGTTCAAAGCAGCACTTTTTACCATGGCACAATACAGGTATAAATTTTCCTCATATTGCTGTTGTTTAGTGCATTCTTTGGGTGTAACTTCTGTCAATTTACGCGATATATTAACTACTTCTCCTAACCATTCTCCATCTTTTCCATTAAAAAGAGAGAGATTATCATACTTCTTAAGCCGCATTACATTGCAAATATAGTGACTTTGTTGTGGATTAAGTGCTAAACTCACGCCTTGTGATAAAGCTTCTTCAACATAGAGCCTAATTTTTCCCATTCAAAACTTTAATTATATTCTACTTGAGTGACTCTTACGGGATTTGAACCCGTGTTACCACCGTGAAAGGGTGGTGTCCTAACCACTAGACGAAAGAGTCAACTTGAATCTAACTAGGTTATATCGATTACATATATAAAGTCAATTCAATTATTTTGAATCACATAGTTAGAGGGATATATCAGTAATCTTATATCGACAGCCTCCTATTACTCCATGCTCAATACTCACTGAACCTATCTCAGATTTAGGAGCTAATTCTAATTGTTGTTCAACTTTTGTATCGGAATCATAGCCAGAATCGTAGCCAGAATCTCTACTCTCATATTTCTGCCTTATTTCTTCTACACTAAAGCCAGCCTTGGTCTTAATTTTTTGATCATTAGTCTGTTGCTGACTTATCGACTTATTAGCACTTAGCTCATTTAGCTTCACTTGCCAATCATTCACTTTATCTTGCACTAACCCATGGCAAGTTCCAGAATTAGCTTTTATGTCTTTTGCTTTTCTTTCTGCTCTTTTCTTGGACAAATCTACCCTAGCATAAATAGGTTCTGACGACTGTTCTGGCTCTTTCTGTTTTAGGCTAGTAGGCTTTTGTTCTGAAAGATCATCTATAGTGCAATAAATAGGTTCTTCTGATATACTCAAATAACCACTATCTTCCAATGATAAATTTTCAGTGGATTTTTTATGTGAATCATATATTTCAGCATAAATAGATTCTTCTGATACACTCAAATAACCATTCTCCCCTAATGAGTTACTAACCTTAGCATCATACACCTCAGCGTAAATTGGCTCTTTTGAAGGCAAAGCATCATAATTAGTGCTCTTTGGCTTATACTCAAAAGTTCTAGAAGGTTTTTGAGGTGGTATTACATTGTTGTTCACCTCAGCGTACATAGTTATTGGCTCATATTCAGAGGTTCTAGGAGGTTTTTGTTGTATAGCTTCAACATTCAAATCATCTGTAGAATAATACTCTGCGCCTTTTCCTAGTAAAAAGGAAACTGTGGGGTGAAGAATTATCTCTGCTGGTAAGTTTTTCTCACTATCCAATTTTAGATTTTTTGATTCTGCTAAACTCTCAATAACACGAATTATAACATTCTTTCCATTCTCATCTATTGAGTGGATATCAGCTCCACGATTAATCAGCAATTCCATTATTTTGTGATCTGTAGCATGTCCTAAAGCCTGATTTAAAGCTTGATTATTATTTATATCAAATGATCCTGTATTCTTGAGAGACATAGTCTTTGAAAAGAATTTTCTAAAACTATTTAATGCATCATAGAGAATTAGAGTCAGTTTAACACCTTTTATGTCATTGTTTTTGACAGATTTAATTAAAAAATTATCTATTATGCCCATGATTATACCCCCTATATAAAAGCTCACTACCATGGTACAATTTTAAACTATGATGATTTATTTTCTACTAATAGCAGCTCTCTATAACCACTTAACAAGTGGTGGCATTGACATCATAATTGCATCTGGATTGCCGTCAGTCATTAAACCAAACCTTGTGCCACGATCGTATAACAGATTGAATTCTACATATCTGCCACGTTTTATTAATTGATTTTCTCGTTGTTCTTTTGTCCAAGATTTTTGTATATGTTTACGTATGATGTGCAAATAAATTTCCAAAAAGGCTTCACCTACTGCTTTTGTGAACTCAAAATCGTTTTCCCAGTTGCCAGAACTCAGATTATCATAGAAAATGCCACCAATACCACGTGGCTCTTTTCTGTGTTGTAAGAAAAAATAATTGTCACATTGCTCTTTAAATTTTGGATAATATCCGGTGTCAAATCTATCACATGTCATTTTGATTGATTCATGGATATACTTGCAATCTTCTTCATTTTTATATATTGGCGTAAAATCCATTCCTCCACCAAACCATTGTTTTGAAGTATATATCAGCCTTGTGTTCATATGTGCTGCAGGGATAAGGGGCGATTGCATATGAGACACTAAAGATATACCGCTTGCCCAGAACTCTCCGTTACTTTCACTTGCACCAGGAATTTCATTAATGGCTGAATCTGCAAATTTTCCGTGTACTTTTGAAACGTTTACTCCAACTTTTTCAAAAACATTACCAAAAATAATTGTAGATTCACCACCTCCACCACCTGGGCGATCCCACTTTCTCTTTTCGATTTTTGGCTCTGCGGATGATTGTTTTTCAATTAATAAGAAAGATTCTATAATCTTATCTCTTAGTGCACAGAACCATTTAAATGCTTGTGTTTTTTGTTTTTCCATAATATCCTCTTGCTAGCTTATTAACATTGTTATATCTGATATTTAAGGAACTTAATTAGATTTGGATGATAATTATCTATCAAAGACGTTAATAAATCTATAATAATTAAATCAATATAATAGAACATTTTCGTATGTACAACAATGCCAAGTAACAATAATGAATAAAAGATACATAGATAACAAAAAAGAGAACAGGGTTGACTTCATACTAAGAAATTATGGAATGTCAATTGTTGTGATGGCAGTTATTATGCTCTTACCTCCAGTAGCAATATCGATACTCTACTTTTTTGATATATATAGTCAGCATATTAATATAGAGATTAATTTATTAGTTAGCATTCTAACAACTCTCTTTATGATGTATAATGTAAAACGCTACAGATACCTACTTAATACTATAGAATTTCAAAATGCAATATTTGCAAATGCACTAAATCATAATACAGAATTTTGCCTTATTTTACATAAAGATGAAGGTATTATTTATGCTGATGCAAGGTTCTACGAAAGGTTTAAAGATCATATAGATGATGACATTACGTTAGACAAGATTCTTGAAATAGGAGATGTTTCAGAAGCAGACAAAAAAGTACTCTATCATGCACTAAAAAATAACTCTTCTGTACAGGTATGCATTTCCTTAAACAAGAAGAATAGAGTATCTAACTTTCTTTTGCTCTTTGAGCCGATACCAGATAATCCCCAAATTGCTATAAATAGTAATAAGATTTTAAATTTATCATTAGTGCCAATAGCAAGGCCAGATGGGTATTTTGTATTAAAAGCAACACAGATAAACAAGGAGCAGATATATGAAGAGTTAATAGAAAAACACAGCATAGGAACTTACATTGCAAATGCCAAAGGGGTGATTTTATCTGTAAATAAAAGATTTTTAGACATATTTGAACTAAAAAAACTGGAAAAAGGTAGCTCAATCAGTGATTTTATATCTCAATCTAAATATAACAATACAACAACCGATAATGAAATTTTGTTTTTTACTATAAGTGGTATTCCATTCAAGGCTTATATGAGCACTGCTATATTTTGTGATAAATACAACCATAGCTATATATATGGCTTTATAACACCAACCGAATCAAATATTGTTGATTATCAATTACACCCTTGTTTTGCAAATTCATCAATTGCTATTGCACAATGTGACATAAACGGCAACTTTGTAAAGAAAAATACGGCACTAATAAAGCTTGCAGGGTCAGATAATAATTCAATCTTTACGTTGATATTGGATAGTTATCATGTGAAAATACGTGAATATTTTTCGAGTAATAGAATAAATAATGCGTCTTTTGATGTACAGCTCAACGGCGGTAATAACATAAAAATATATTTCAATAAGTTTCTTCATAATAAAATGATCTTCATACTTTGTTATTTTATTGACAATACTGAACACAAAAACCTAGAGATAAAGCTTGAGCATTATCAAAAGATGCAAGCTATAGGGCAGTTAGCAGGTGGTATTGCGCATGATTTCAACAATATATTGACTGGGATAATAGGATTTTGCGATTTGCTTTTACTCCAACACTCAGCTGGTGACCCATCTTTTGGAGATATAATACAGATACAGCAAAATGCAAAGCGTGGATCAAATTTAGTAAGACAATTGCTTGCTTTCTCAAGAAGACAGACCTTGCAGCCAAAAATTATTGATGTAAATAATACTATAGCTAATCTTTATGAAATGATAAAAAGATTAATAGGTGAAAATATAAAATTTAATATTTATTATGGTAGAGACTTGGGTGCTGTTAGGGCTGATCAAGGGCAATTAGAGCAAGTTATACTTAACTTAGCAGTCAATGCTAGTGCTGCTATGGAAAAGGGCGGAGAATTAACTATACGAACCTTTAATCAAAAGATTGACTCATTAAATTCTACACCTCAGGATATGTTTTCTCCAGACAAGGAAGCGATTGAACATGGAAATTATGTTGTGATTGAAGTAATTGATACTGGATGTGGAATGACGAGTGATACAACTGAAAAGATCTTTGATCCATTTTTTTCTACCAAAGATATTACCTCTGGTACAGGTCTTGGCCTCTCTACTGTATATGGCATTATTAAACAAACTGAAGGATACATCTATGTTGCTAGCAAAGTAAATCATGGAACTAAATTTAGCATATTTTTGCCCATGGTTTACATATCAGATGAAAATGATAGAGAGGAAGATAGTGAAGAAACAGAAAAACCGGTAGTAAGTGAAATTAAAGGTAATGGTATAATTTTATTAATCGAAGATGAAGATTCAGTAAGGGAATTCATCTCTAAAGCACTCAAAAGAAAAGGATTTGATGTAATAGAAGCAAGCATAGGCAGCGAGGTGCTAGAAATAATCAGTAAAAAAAGTCAACATATAGATCTTATAATCACTGATGTAATCATGCCAGAGGTGAGCGGCCCAGAAATAGTTAAAGAAGCATTGATCCATAGGCCAAATATCAACGTTATTTTTATTTCTGGGTATGCAGAAGATGCTTTTTTAAAGAGTGATGACATCAATATAGAAGATTTTCACTTTTTGCCAAAACCATTCACTCTGAATGAATTAGGAAACAAGGTTCAAAGTGTGTTACACAAAGCAAAAAAGACAGTCTAATTTTAGTGTGGTTAGCAACAAAAAAATTTTCTAATGCAAAAGTTTCTTGCATATATACAATAGAATTATTTTATACATAAGATAAAAGGCGTGAGCAAGATTATTGCAATAGTAAATCAAAAGGGTGGAGTTGGCAAAACCACAACTAGTATAAATTTGTCGACAGCCTTTGCTGCTGTGGGAAAAAGCACTTTATTGGTAGATCTTGATCCTCAAGGAAATGCTAGCACCGGACTCGGGATTTCTTATCGTAGTAGGGAAGAAAAAAACATATACAAAATACTACTAAGCAGCGAAAATAAATTGATAGAATCGGCAATTTTCAATATAAAGGAAATTCCGAATTTATCGCTAATTTCGTCAGTAGTTGATTTGTCAGCTGCAGAAATTGAATTATCGCAACTTGAGCGAGGAAAATTCGTACTAAAAAGCGCATTGGAGAAGATACGCGATAATTATGAGTATATAATCATCGATTGCCCTCCATCACTTGGGCTTCTGACCATAAATGCTTTGACTGCTGCTAATTCTATTATTGTTCCTCTTCAGTGTGAATTTTTTGCTCTGGAAGGATTAAGCCATTTAGTTAAAACTGTGGAGCTAATAAAAAGGAATAACCTAAACCCTTTTTTGGCAATAGAAGGGATAGTGTTAACAATGTATGACAGGCGCAACAAACTCAGTGAACAGATTAAAAACGATATTTGCCAGTATTTAAATGATAAAGTATACAAAACTATCATCCCATTGTATGAGACTGTTATTCCACGTAACGTACGGTTATCAGAAGCGCCTTCTCATGGAAAACCCGCTATTGTGTATGATCTTAAGTGTCCTGGTGCACAAGCATATATAAGTTTGGCAAGGGAAATTTTAAAAAAGCACGCGAGCAGTTGTAAGGAGAAGAAACTAGTAAGCGAGGGCGTAGTATGAAGGATGATAGACGCCTCGGCAGAGGTCTTGCCGGCCTCATAGGCGATAATTATGATAATAAAGAAGATCGACAAGAGCATTTGCCTATTTCATTACTGCACCCAAGCAAATTTCAACCGAGGAAACATTTTGACGAGGAGTCATTAAGAGAACTTGCAAATTCGATAAAGAAAAGTGGCATTATACAGCCTATCGTGGTACGCAAAGATTCAAATGATGATGGTTATGAAATAATAGCTGGAGAACGTCGTTGGCGAGCAAGCAAGATTGCAAATCTTGATAGTGCACCGGTTATCATAAAAGATCTGAGCGACAAGGAATGCTTGGAAGTATCCATTATTGAAAACATACAAAGGCAAGATATTAATCCAATAGAGGAAGGTGAAGCTTACAGAAAACTGATAGATGAGTTTTTCTATACACATGAGGAATTAGCTTCAGCTATAGGCAAAAGCCGCAGCCACATAACCAATATGATTCGGATGTTGTTGCTCCCTGATAGGGTGAAAACAATGATCAATGAGAAAAAATTGTCTATGGGTCATGCAAGAGCGTTGATTAATGTTGAAAATGCGGAAAGTATTGCAGAAAAAATAGTTTCTCAGGGCTTAAGCGTTAGACAAACTGAAAAACTGATAAAGGACCTACATCAAAACAACAATCAAAAAGAGCAGAGATATACTAGAAATCAAGATATGACAGTAATAGAAGGCGCTATATCTTCTCAACTTGGTTTAAAGATCAAAATTAATGACAACAATTCTAAGGGTAAAGTTATGATACGGTATGATAATCCAAATGAATTGGATTTGATATTGAAAATTTTGAATAGGAAACTTGAGGCATAGCTAGTAGTTGGCTAGCAAAGCAACAAACCAATATCAACTGTTGGTGTCATGAAAGTAGCTGACACTGGAATCCAGGAATTTTATTAAGTTGGTAAGCATAAAAGTATAACTTCTACGTCATACCGCCGCGGTATCCGCTAACAAGCAGCGGGGTGACGATTGTCAGGGTAGCTGTCATCCCAGTGCCCTGACTACTTGGATCCAGGAAAAAGAATGGTGTCATCCCAGTGCGTGATACCCTAGTAGAAATCGTTTTTGTAATTGCAACATTCGTGCAATCTTTAGCCATAAATATTTAAAAAATTTACCAAATGAAAAAAAAGGCAAAAGAAACCCCGTGGTGGTTGGCTATTTACCATGTACTAAAATATCGGCGTTTTTTTTATTCTAAAACGCTTGATTAAGAGCGATTTAGCTGCTTTTAACTTGCAACTAACCTACACCGCAAGTGTTTAAGAAATTTACTAAGCAGGAAAAAAGGCAAAGAAACCCCGTAGTAGCTAGCATTCAAATTCTCCCTTGTCAATTTGACGTTTTTTGCTGTCTTAAACGCTTTGTAAGCGCGTTTCGGCTTATATAGGTAAAAACCCAGAAATTTTTAAAGACATGCGATGCACGTAGTGCGAAAAATTAAACATGAGACGCCAAATACCCTAAGTTTTTTGTCATTAACCTGCACAGATTGCGAAGATAAATAAATAGCTTCAGTTTTATGATAAGGGAGCTGGCGAGGCTTGTCAAGGAAGTTTTTCGTTTCATCCAATGCGCTGCCAAAAGCTATGCAAAAAGTCCAATGAGTTAACTCCCATATATCCGGAGTAGTTCTTGTGCATTAGCCTTTATTAGAGTAGGGCATTTTCTGTCATTTAATAGGGAACGCAATACTTCAGTTGCACCTTTAATGTCGTTATTGTGTATCTTTACTACAGCGATAGCTTCTTGGCTTGAATAAGGATACACTGCACTTGATTCTAAATTATCAATTTTATCTTTATTTATTTTTTCACCGTTGGAGTGAAGTAAGCTCATTACTTCTAAATATTGTGCTAACTCACGCAAAACATTAGGAGCATCTTTATCATCTGCCAAATCATTATAAATAGATGCTGTGTCTGTTGGCATTGAATCTGAGATATGATTGAATGCGCGTTCAAAATTTGCTAAATACTCCCAATTTGAATCTATTTCTTCTAGCAGCGGCTTATTATCTTTTTTTAAGAATAATACTTCGTAAAACTTGTCACCTGCAGTTATAGATTGTTTTGTGTTATCAATGTTGCGCAATAAGTATAATGTGATGCCAACTAACATTGGCGCGAGTGCAAGCAGAAAGATGTATTTTTTCATGGTAATATTCCAAATAGTTATATATTTATACATTAATGCTTTTGATTTGCAAAAACATATTGACATAGTGATTATATCACATAATAATATTCTTAAAGTTGTTTGAATAGTTGGAGATTAAAATATTTCTAAAGTAGAAATAAAGACAGCAGTATTAAGCTAAATTATTTTTTGTCGGATTTATCCGATGTACCCTCAACCTTTTATAGGTTGAAGTCTAAATTTGAGAGTTTGATCCTGGCTCAGAATGAACGCTGGCGGCAGGCCTAACACATGCAAGTCGAACGGAGTTATATTGTAGCTTGCTATGGTATAACTTAGTGGCAGACGGGTGAGTAATGTATAGGAATCTACCTAGTAGTACGGAATAATTGTTGGAAACGGCAACTAATACCGTATACGCCCTACGGGGGAAAATTTTATTGCTATTAGATGAGCCTATATTAGATTAGCTAGTTGGTGGAGTAATAGCCTACCAAGGCAATGATCTATAGCTGATCTGAGAGGATGATCAGCCACACTGGAACTGAGATACGGTCCAGACTCCTACGGGAGGCAGCAGTGGGGAATATTGGACAATGGGCGAAAGCCTGATCCAGCCATGCCGCATGAGTGAAGAAGGCCTTTGGGTTGTAAAGCTCTTTTAGTGAGGAAGATAATGACGGTACTCACAGAAGAAGTCCTGGCTAACTCCGTGCCAGCAGCCGCGGTAATACGGAGAGGGCTAGCGTTATTCGGAATTATTGGGCGTAAAGGGCGCGTAGGCGGATTAGTAAGTTAAAAGTGAAATCCCAAGGCTCAACCTTGGAATTGCTTTTAAAACTGCTAATCTAGAGATTGAAAGAGGATAGAGGAATTCCTAGTGTAGAGGTGAAATTCGTAAATATTAGGAGGAACACCAGTGGCGAAGGCGTCTATCTGGTTCAAATCTGACGCTGAGGCGCGAAGGCGTGGGGAGCAAACAGGATTAGATACCCTGGTAGTCCACGCTGTAAACGATGAATGTTAAATATGGGAAGTTTTACTTTCTGTATTACAGCTAACGCGTTAAACATTCCGCCTGGGGACTACGGTCGCAAGATTAAAACTCAAAGGAATTGACGGGGACCCGCACAAGCGGTGGAGCATGTGGTTTAATTCGATGCAACGCGAAAAACCTTACCACTCCTTGACATGGAAATTATACCTATTCGAAGGGATAGGGTCGGTTCGGCCGGGTTTCACACAGGTGTTGCATGGCTGTCGTCAGCTCGTGTCGTGAGATGTTGGGTTAAGTCCCGCAACGAGCGCAACCCTCATCCTTAGTTACCATCAGGTAATGCTGGGGACTTTAAGGAAACTGCCAGTGATAAACTGGAGGAAGGTGGGGATGATGTCAAGTCATCATGGCCCTTATGGAGTGGGCTACACACGTGCTACAATGGTGGCTACAATGGGCTGCAAAGTCGCGAGGCTAAGCTAATCCCTTAAAAGCCATCTCAGTTCGGATTGTACTCTGCAACTCGAGTGCATGAAGTTGGAATCGCTAGTAATCGTGGATCAGCACGCCACGGTGAATACGTTCTCGGGTCTTGTACACACTGCCCGTCACGCCATGGGAATTGGTTTCACTCGAAGCTAACGACCTAACCGCAAGGAGGGAGTTATTTAAAGTGGGATCGGTGACTGGGGTGAAGTCGTAACAAGGTAGCAGTAGGGGAATCTGCAGCTGGATTACCTCCTTAGGCTTTGCACATAATTTACCATTTTTAATGATGGTGTTGTTATGTGCTATACTGCTGTCTTTACTTCTACTTTATTTTAATTTCCCGATAACGGAATTTTATGAGTGATAGACCTCTTTCTCCACATTTACAAATATATAAAGTACAAGTTACTAGTTTTTTCTCTATTATGCATAGATTGACTGGTATCTTGCTATTCCTTTTATTAATGATACTTTCTTGGTATTTCATATTACATGTTTACTTTCCTGAGTTACTTATAGTAAGGTACTTAAATGCATTATTATTCACTCCTGTTGCTAAATTAGCTTATGTCTTATGTTTTATAAGTTTTGTATATCATTTTCTTAATGGTATTCGTCATTTATTGTGGGATGTTGGGCTTAATTTAGAAATTACTGGCGTTTCAAGGAGTGCTATACTGCTGACAGTAACGCTACTTCTTTCTACTATGGCTTTTTTATTTATGTTTATATGAGTCAGTCTGGAAATTCAGTACATCATTGGTGGGTTCAGCGTGTTTCTGCGGTAATTTTACTGTTCCTGTTTCCTTGGTTTATCTATTCATTTTCTTGCACATTTTATACTGATAGCTCTTTGTCTTTTAGTGAAAAATTTATTAATCACCCTCTAGAGCTTTTATTTTTTGTTGTATTGTTGTTTTGCATTTTTTGGCACGCAGTTCTTGGAATGCAGGTAGTATGCGAAGATTATATACACAGCGTACCTTTGAGGATTTTTACAATTACATGCATAAAGTACTTATCAAGCATTACTTACATAACCCTCGCTTTTACAATCTTTATCTTCTACAGGCATATTTTCTTGTAAAATCACCGGTGCTGTGTTAATATATTATTAGTGTACTAGTTTTATTATTGAACTATAGCATTATAGCGATTTTGGTTTGACAATATGTTTGAAGCATTAAAAAAGGGAGCAATAGATCTTACACTTAAAGCAAAAGGTCTGCTTACTTCACCTGAATCTCAAGTTTACGTCGAAGACCTTAGAAAGGTAATGATGTATGATGGAAGGAAATGCCAGTATCCAAAAAATTATGATCAAATTGTACAGTCTGCTAAAATCATAGAAAACAGGGATATGCATGGAAATGCTATACTAGATAAAGATAAAAATCCAACCTATAAACTTTTGTATGGTCAAAAAGATGAGAATGGAGAACAACCAAGTTTCAGATTATCTTTAGTTACCAAAGATAAAGATAATGATAGATCTTATTTTACTATCAATTATATAGACAATCAGGGTAAGCAAATTCCGATAAATGAGTTGCATAAGTCATATTTTGAGCCATTAGGCTTTTCGAGAATAGATTTGAAAAAACACGTGCCAATTTTTGAAGCTGAAAAAACTAAGGATCCTCAATATCCATTTGAATTAACTAATTCTTCTGTGCTAACTAAAGAGGTAAAAAATAAAGAAGGTAAAGTTCAGGAAGTTGTTGATGAAAAAGGAAGAAATGGAGAATTATTATACACTAGTGATTACAAGAAGCTAAGCACCCATTTTTCAGAAATTAGAGATCAGAATGGTAATCTAGAGCTAGATAAAAGTCTTATATCTGTTCCTATCGTTTTTGCTACAAGTTTAGCTAAAGTTTGTACTAAATTGTTGACTTCTCTTCCTATAAAGTTAGGGGAGCATTTAATAAGCGAACAAAACCCAATTGCAAAGTCTTTTGGTTATCTTTTATTTACTCCTGCAATGGCAGTAAAAAATTTAGTGGATATGGGAGCTACCATACTTAAGGCTCCAATTTTATTGTTTGTAGCAAATGAGAAAAAATATGGTGATGCTTACTACACCATGTGGAAACACCAACTGAAAGGATGTTTGGAAGAAGCAAAAAGTGACTTTAATGTTATTAAAGGTGAAGAAAGGCTAAAGCCGGATCATGGGAATCGTGATTCACTAGTGGGCACATGGGATGAGCTTAACGCTAGAAGGCCAAAGAAACAAGGGGATGATAAAGAAGTTAGCAAGAGTAATGAAATACTAAAGAGTCCTGAGGAAGAACAAAATAAGGGTAATGAAATATTAAGTGATAAAAGAAAAGGTCATGTTGAGGAATTACAAAATAGAAGAAATTCACAGCAAGGGCAAGGCGCTACACATGATCACTCTCATTAGCAATTACTTTAAATCAACATTTACTTTCTTTATTAACTATTCCACAACAAAAACTTGCATGTATTTTGCCCTCAGTATAAGATATTAATTATTTAATTAATATCTTAACTAAATGCGCCCTGTAGTATTGTGTGGTGGTAGTGGTAGCAGACTTTGGCCTTTATCTAAGCCAAAGCAATTTCAGAAAATATTTAGTCAGAACACTATGTTTCACAACACTTTGTTGAGGCTAAAAAGCGATTATATGCCGCCCATAATTGCTACAAATATACAGTACGAGTCATTAGTGATGGAGGAATTGCATGCACTGCAAGAATATAAAGTGATTTTCGAACCAGTGAAAATTGGAACAGCAGCGGCAATATTAATTGCTGCACTTCTCTGCAATGAAAACGAGACAATGTTAATTCTGCCTTCAGACCATTTTATAGGTGATTTGAATAGTTTTTATGCTTCTACTCAAAAAGCGTCTAAGTTAGCCTCTGAAACTAACTCTATAGTCACTTTTGGGGTTAAGCCTCATGAATTCAATTCTGAATACGGCTATATAAATGCAGTATATGATCAGAAAGAAAAATGTCATATAGTGAAAGATTTTACAGAAAAGCCCGAGCGTAAGTTAAGTAACGATCATTATTGGAACTCTGGAATATTTGTGTTTAAAGCAAAACGCTACATAGATGAGATTAAAAAATCTGCCCCGAATCTTTACAATTTATGTTTTAAATATTTCACACCGCAAGAGAGATTTCTGTATTTAAAACAACGAGATTTTGCAGGAATTGAAGGCATATCCATTGATTACTTGGTGATGGAGAAAGCAAAAAACGTTGCAATGATAGAAGCTAATTTCGATTGGTTGGATGTTGGAACTTGGAATTCAGTTTTAGAATTGAGTGAGAAGTTTAGTAAAGAACCGGCATCATTTCAGCATGTGATTAGAGAAAAAGAACCAGTTTCAACGACAGAAAGTAATAAAAATTTATTGAGTGGAGCTTGTAAGCAACCAAACAAAAGTCTAATTTCATTTATTCATAAAGTTAAGAAAGTAAAGGTGATAAGGAAAGAAGTTAAACCATGGGGATTTTGTAGTATAATTTTAATGAGCGAAAATTTTCTTATAAAATATCTTTTTATCAATCCATTAAGCTGCACTTCTAAGCAATTCCATCACTATAGAGATGAATACCATATAGTGCTATCAGGAGTTGGATATGTTAGTTTAGAAGACAAAGAATATGCTATAGCAAAGGACCATATGATAGAAATCCCAAGGGAAGTTTCCCATAGGATTGAAAATAGAAGCACAAGCTTTCCACTTGAAATAGTTGAATTTCAGATAGGAGAGCATTTATCTGATAATGATATAGTGAGATTGGATGATGTATATGGAAGAATATGGTAACGCCATAAATGCATTTGTTGGCAATTTATAATATGGGTATAGCTGATTTATGTAAAAAATAATATTTACTAAATCTTAATATTTTAAACCTATACCCATATTTTAATAAATAATGAGTTGTAATTAATATGAAGGATCCATTTAAAAGTGACAATTATAGAGAAAATCTCGGTTTCCTTAAAGAAGCTATAAAAGCAAGAGATGAGTTAGTAACTATTAGACATTATAATAAAACGGTAAGGGATTTATCTCAGGCATTAAAGCGTTTTACAGATAAGGCAGAAGATGTAGCTAAGTTTGTTATACGTAGTGACTCAATTGATTATGTAAAATTGATGAATGGAAAGCCATCAGGTCTTAAGATATTAAAGGAAATATTGAATAGAATCTCGGGAAGAAATGTTCCAGTTAAGAATATAAGTAGTTTTATTGATAAATTACCTCCTCCTACTTCAATGACAATCTTTGAATATCTAGAGGCTTATCGTAAAATTTCAGGTTTGGAGCAAGTTGAAAGAGGAAATATTGCAATAGCTCCAGAAAAGCCAGAACGCAGTTTTCTAAAAGAAGATAGACAAGTAGAAGTTAATTATAATGATTCAGGCCATGGAAATTCATTAGATGAAAAGCCTGGATACAAAGAGATATCAAATTATCAAGAGAAGAAGAGTAAAATTTTAACAGAAAATTCACAAAGTTCAAAATCGCCTAGAGAAGAGCTAATTTATGTAACAGTTCCTAAAGAACATATGGAAGCAAAAAGAGAACTTAAACAAAAACAACAATCTAAACCTCCAATATTGCCAAAACCATCAATAGCACCCCCATTGCCAAAAAAAATGTTTACTGCTGGTCAAGAAGTTAGACAAAAACCAAAAGTAGTAGGAACTGTTCCTAAATCAACTAAAGATAAACCTGAATTACCACTAAAACTTAAAAAGTTAGGTCATACTGATCAAAAATCAAGCACAAAGCTAGAAATGGTAGTATCTTCTATGGAAAAAGAAATTAATTATAATATCGATATTAAAGTACAAGAGATAAGAAAAAAATTCAAACAAAATCAAGCAAAAGAAAGTCCTAATGCGCAAACTATTGAAAGCAGGACCCCTCCTGTTGCACAAGTGAATATAGATGTGGAGAAAAAAACTAGGCCATCACCAAAAGTTGCTTCCCAATCTCGCTTATTTCCAATGAGGGATGAAATATCTCAGATGAATCCCTTATCAGCAAAATCTGATCCGAGACCTCATGTTAGCAAAAATGCTCTTCTCACAGATGTAAATGTAAAGCAACTAGTTGTACAATTTGAAAATTATGGAAGGAAAGAATGATAACTTATTGAATAAACCCAATAATATTCTTGATTTTTTCTATGTTATAAAAGCACAAGCTCTCCACTTGAAATAGTTGAATTTCAGATAGGAGAGCATTTATCTGATAATGATATAGTGAGGTTGGATGATGTATATGGAAGATTTTGAAATTCTAATGTTAAAGATACTCTATAAGTCTGCTAAATTTAAGGAAGCAAAAATCTCTAGTTTTTAAATAAAGAAAAGTCTACAATTATACGAAGTTTCAAAAATATAATGTCTAACCTCAAAATATTTTGTAATGTCCATTGCCTTTGAAATTACTATGGCTGCTTGCTATTTGCGAGCAAGAAATGCCAGATTTTGCTCTATAATGACTTTATTCTCTATTATCGGCATTGCCCTTGGAGTTGCAACACTAATAGTGGTGATGTCTGTGATGAACGGATTCAGAGCAAAGTTGCTTGACTCAATACTTGGCATTGATGGCCATATTAACGTTTATTTTGATAGGAACATAAATTCAGATTACTACGCAGTTTCAAAATCTATTGAGAGAATTCCTGGTATATTAAAAGCTACTCCTATGACCAATGATCAAGTTATTATTGTAGCAAATGGTAAAATTGCAGGTAGCGTAGTGCGAGGTGTGTCAACTAAAGATTTGCTTGATAGTACTGCCGTTACAAATAATGTAATTATAGGTGATGTAAAAAAATTTGATGAAGGGATAATAATAGGAGCACGCTTAGCAGAAGTTTTGAACATTGACTATGGCGACGAAATTACGTTTATATCATCTGAAGAATTTGATGCATTACTTGGTGAAATGCCGCGAATGAAAAAATATAAAGTTATAGCAATATTTGATATGGGTATGTTTGAGTATGATAATACCTTGATATATATGCCTCTAAAATCAGCACAAGCCTTTTTTAATTATAAAAATAGCATAAAAAATATAGAAGTACTTGTAGACGACGTTACTAGAGCTGATAAGCTGGCAGATGCTATAGAAAAAGAAATAGGAATGGAAGCTGAAAGTTGGCAATCACAGCAAAGCCATTATTTTAGTGCTTTAAAAACTGAAAGAAATGTGATGTTTTTAATTCTCACTTTGATTATAGTTGTAGCAGCGTTTAATATTATCTCAAATTTAATGATGATAGTGCAAGAAAAGAAATCCGCGATTGCAATTATGCGTACATTTGGTGCAACAAGTGGAAGCATTATGCGTATATTTTGCGCTTGTGGTCTATTAATCGGTTTTACGGGAACTTGTCTTGGCTGTATTATAGGTGTCGTTTTTTCTCTCAATATCGAAAGCATTAGAGTGTTTTTAGAAAACATTACTAACGTCAAGCTGTTTGATCCTATGATATACTTTTTTTCAAGTTTGCCAGTGATATTAGTACCCCAAGACGTAGTAAATATTTCTGCACTTGCGTTACTCTTATCATTTTTAGCGACAATTGCTCCTGCGTTGCAGGCAGCTGCACAAGATCCTGCGGAGATACTACGTTATGAATGATACTCAGCAAAAGTACATAGGTTGGTTCTTAATTGTATTGTTATTTACCGGTTACATCACAATAAATAACATAATCTTTTTAAAAATAAATCAGCAAGAGAGTGAAAACAATGTGAAAGCTTTAACGGAAAACATGGATGAATTTAGAATGTTGCTTGAAGTTAATCAATCTAGAATAGAAAAAAAGATATTTGACCTCAAGAGAAGTCAGCATACTCAATGTGAGCAAGGTGATAATAACTCAAGATGTAAGAACCTTGCAAAATTGCTATTACTTGTGGTTAAAATGAAGAATTCGTTATTGCGAGAAGCAAAATTTGATAACCATATAAATTCAATAAAGCCTTTGATATCAGAGCTTGACGATCCAGAGATAGAAAATGCAGTAGATGAATTAGAAAATTTGAAAGAGATAAATACCTTACACGAATTGAAGTTATCTTTTGAAAAAACTATTGATACTATCGATTACAACAAAAGTACATTGTCTAAAAAAATCATTTCAAACTGGATAAAGGTAGACGACCGAAATGATCCATTAAGAGTAAAATTCGCAGAAATTGAGGAGTCAATAAATGATAATGATTGGCAAAATATAACTGTTACAGTAAGCAATTTAACGCATTCAGAATTCAAGCCATGGCTGAATAAATTGAATGGTTTTATTGTAGCTTCTAAGAATATTTCAACAATATATCATCACTTATTACAATATATCTCATGATTTATTTTATAATTTTCGCTTTTTCGTTTTTATTTGGTATATGGGTCAAGGTAAGTGGTGAAGTAATAAAATTGGAATTAGGCAATTACACTATAAGTATTGATCTATATTTCATTATTTTTACTTGTGTAGTTTTATTATTTTTATTAATTACACTTGTACGCTTTTTTTCCTCCATTTCATCAACATTTGCCAACATAAGAAATAGAAGAAGGGATAGGGAAGAATTGCTTCTCTTTGAAGCTTTCTTTAGCATAGACTTAGACAATATAGAGAATGCCCAAAAGCTAGTTAAAAGTCTGAGTGAGGAGAGCGATAGGTTGTCTTTAATAAAGCTCTTTAACTCAGGTAAGACGGGAAATTACAGCTTTTTCAGTAACGGTTTAACAAATATTGCAAATAAAAATCGTAACTTAGCTCTACTTCTAGCCAATAAGCTGATTGTCCACCTCAAACAAGAAAAAGTAGTCTTTCAAAAATTTATAGAATATTGCTCTAGTTCAATTAACGATAAAATGCTATCTATTCCCTTTCAAATAGAGCATTGCATATTGAAAGAAGATTGGATTAATGCAATTTTGAGGTTGAAGGAAGCAGTTAAGTCCAATATTTTTCTCCCCTTTGATCATAAAGAAATGTTTGCAGTGTTTTATTGCGCTTTAGCAAAGCAATATGAAAGTAAAGGAAATTTTAAGGAGGCTATAAAGTCTTTATTTAGAGCACAACGTTATAGTGCAATTTTTCAGCCCATCAATTATTTAAAGGCAGAATTATATATTAAACTTGGAAAAATCAGAAAAGCTTCTGCAGTGCTAGAGGCAGAGTATACAGTAAATCCTACTCCTCAGTCAGCTAAAATGTACATCAATTTAAATAGTAAAGGTGCTGAAAGACTATACAACTTACGCCCTGATTATTATTTTAGTTACTGTTTACTTGCTTTGTCCTCAATGAGTTCAGGTAAATATGATCTTGCAAGTCAATATTTAGACACTGCTATGAAAAAAGCTAATTACATGTCAATCTACTTTATTGTAATACAACTCAAGGTTACATTGCAAGAACACGACAAGGTAATTTATTGGCTAAACAAGATGGGCTCAGAAGCTTTGCCTGATCCAGGCTGGAAATGTAAAAATTGTAACAGGGAACTAGAACAATGGGATCATAAGTGTTCAAGTTGTAATAGTTTTAATTGTGTTTATTATATATTATAAAATTCCACAAAGTGTAGAAATTACCATTAGGCTACTTTCACATTGATATTGCTGAAGTTAGAGCACTTTCTTAATATAATCCTTATCTCCAAACAATAAACCTGCAAGTTTCTTAGCTAGACTTGGTTTTAATGTCAAAAAAACTTGCTTTTAGACACTAACAGTTATATATTTTAATAAATCAGGGTTGTATACAAAATGAAGAGCTTAAAGGAATTATCCTTAAGAATTAAGAATATTAGGTCTGTACAGAAAACCACGAAAATAATGCAAATGGTTTCTGCAGCAAAGTTGTTACAAAGCCAAAAGAAGTTATTAAATTCAAAATTATATGTATCTAAGCTGCATAACATTATTTTTTCATTAATGCTATCAGTTGATCAAGAATTACTGGCAAAAATTCTAAATGTCAGTAACGACGGTTCTTACCTAGTATTCATTATTGCGTCTGATCGTGGCTTGTGCGGCAACTTTAACTCTTCTATTGTCAAATTTAGTCAAGAGCGTGTAAATAAGTCAATCGCAAATGGCAAAAAAGTAGATATTGTATTTCTTGGTAAAAAAGCTTTTGATGTAGGTAAAAATAGATTTGACTCTAAAAGTATCTTAAAAATTGAAAATAGTAAGGGAATCACGTTAAAGCACGTAGAAGCTTTGGTTGATGGTATAGATTTAAGTAAATACGATAAAGTTAAAGTTTTTTATAGTAAATTCTATAATACCTTCACGCAAAAACCAATGTTGGAAACAATAAAACCATGGAGTAAAGACTCATCCTTGATTGATAGCTCTCTGGCTGGTCCAACAACAGATTACGGCTATGAGTATGAACCACAAAATATTGAATTTATTTTAAAATCTTTGGTTCAAGATTACGTTGTAATTGCTCTTTACTCTGCTTTACTTGAAAGTGCAACGAGTGAGAATAGTGCTAGAATGGTTGCTATGGAATCAGCAAACAGAAACACTAAAGAGATACTGAACAAATTAGCATTGCTTTATAATCGTTCTCGTCAAGCAGCGATTACGACTGATTTAATTGAAGTTATAGGTGGTGCAGAATCTTTATAGAAATCTAAGGAATAGAAAATGAATATATTAAATATTGCAGCAGATATTACTAAACTAATAAAAAAGCAAAATCAAGATGCGGAAGTTACAATATATGAAACTAATAAGACTTCAGTTTCTCAGCGTCTATCAAAAATTGAGCAAATATCACAATCTAAAAATTGCACTGTAGGAATCAGAGCTATAGCAGGTAAAAACAAAGCTGCGTATATTTCTACAAACGATTTGAATAATCTGAGTGATACAGTAAGCCAAGTGGTAGAAATGGCAAAGAATGCGCCAGAAGATCCTTGCATTAATTTTGCTGTAAATGGTAGTAATTATATCTCTTCTGCAGATTTAAGTATCTCAGATAATAATGTTGTAACCGTTGATAACCTAAAAGAAATTGCTGAAGCTGCAGAAAATTCAGCCCTTGCACATAAGAGTATCACTAATTCTGAAGGAGCCTCTTCTTCATACGCTTTAGTGAATACAGTATTATCGACTGTTTCTGGTTTTATTGGCTCGTTTAGTAAATCAACCTTTGCTAATCAGGTCTCTGTTGTTGCTGGAAGAGAAAGTGAAATGAAGGTTGGTTACGATTATGATATAGCATGTAATTTTAGTGATTTAAAGTTGCCAGAGTTAATGGGAAAAGAAGCAGCAAAAAGAGCAGTTGATCAATTGAATTCACGTACAATGAAAACTGGTAAATTTCCAGTTATTTTTGAAAAAAGAGCAGCAAAAGGGCTAGTAAAAAGTTTTGCTTCTGCTATAAATGGGAGCAGTATTATAAGCAACAGTTCTTTCTTGAGGGGTAGTTTAAACGCTCAGATTTTCAACGATAGAATTAATATTATCGATGATCCATTGTTGCCAAGAGGCATAGCATCGAGACCATTTGATGGAGAAGGGATAACTAGCAAGAAAAATATATTTGTAAAAAACGGAATATTACAAAATTGGATTTTAGACTTATACTCGGCTAGAAAATTAGACTCAGAAACAACCGGAAGTGCAACTCGTGCAAGTAATGCTGCAGTTATTCCTGCAGCTAGTAACCTCTACATTGAGAATGGTGATGTATCGTTTGAAGAATTAATTCAGGAAGTGAAAGAGGGAATATATGTAACTGATTTATTTGGTTTTGTTGTCAATTTAATCAATGGCGATTACAGCCAAGGCGCTTCCGGATTTTTTATAGAAAATGGAAAAATAACGTATCCAATACATGAGATTACCATTGCTAGCAATTTGAAGGATATGTTTAGCAATTTAGTCGTTGCAGATGATCTAACTTTTTGTGGGCAATTTAATTCACCAACGATTAAAGTTAGCGAAATGACGGTTGCAGGTTCGCTTAACGATTAAAAAATTTATTTGCATCAAGTACAACAATTGTGTATTATTGTCATGTAATGTTAAGAATAGACTATGGAGTATAAAGGTTTAGTTTCAATAGCTAAGCTTAAAGCATTCTCAATCGTAATTTCAAAGTTTTTCATCACATTAGTAATGTTAGTTAATAATTTAGGAGTTGTTTAAATGGAATTTGGTAATGTAAAATGGTTTAATGCCGAAAAAGGCTATGGTTTCATCAAGCCAGAAGGTAAAGGGGGTGACGTTTTTGTACATATTAGCACATTGGAACGTTCGGGAATAAGACCTGAGGCACTTAAAGGAGAGAATAAAGAGAAGGGAATAAAAGGAGAAAGGGTGAGTTATGAGGTTAAAGAGGAGCGCGGTAGAAACGGAGAAGATAAAAAATCTGCAATAAATTTAAGATTGGAAGATTAATCTATTATGAAGTCTTTTAACAGGATTAACGTATTGTGAATAATTTTCATGAGATGGGTCTCCCAGCTTCGCTTAGACAAGCTCTAGATAAAAATAATCTTTTCGTCCCAACTCCGATTCAAATACAAGCGATTCCCTTAGCGCTACAAGGTAAAGATATTCTCGGGTCTGCTCAAACGGGGACTGGAAAAACTTTAGCATTTGCTATTCCGTTGGTTGCTAAGTTGCTGAATGAGCCTAACACTGGTTCAGCTTTAGTCATCGTGCCAACCAGAGAGCTTGCGCATCAGGTAACAAATGAGATAAGAAAACTCTTATCTCAAAATTCTGCACTAAGGGTCGCTTTGTTGATTGGTGGTGAGCCTATTTTTAGGCAGCTAAATCAGCTTCAGAAAAAAACACAAATTGTAATAGGTACTCCTGGTCGTATTATAGACCATATTGAGCGTAAAACTTTGATTACTCGCAATGTTAGCGTTCTTGTGCTTGATGAAACGGATCGTATGTTTGATATGGGCTTTGGAGTTCAGATTGAAGAAATTATGAAGCATTTGCCTAAAATAAGGCAAACTCTTATGTTTTCTGCAACTCTTCCTGGAGATATAGTAAAACTTGCTGAGAAGTACCTTAATCGACCAGAACGTATTTCTGTTGATTGTGAGGTTACAACTTCTGTAAAAATTAAGCAAGAAATTGTTTATGCATCAGAATCAGAAAAATATGAAAAGCTTGTTACACAACTATGTCAGCGCGAAGGATCAATCATTATCTTTGTCAAAACAAAGCGAGGAGCGGATCAGCTAGCTAACAGATTGCACAAAGATGACTATAGCGCTTTAGCAATTCATGGTGATTTAAGGCAGCACAAGCGCGAAAGGGTCATTAATTCTTTTCGTCGTGGCCGTAATCAAATCATGGTTGCAACAGATGTTGCTTCTCGCGGCCTTGATATTCCCCACATTCAACATGTTATCAATTATGATGCACCACAATCGCAAGCTGACTATATTCATCGTATAGGTAGAACTGCACGCGCTGGAGCTGAAGGGTATGCGCTATCTTTTGTTACACCTCAAGATAAGAGAAGACTGCCTGCACTGGCAGACAAAGAAGGAGAGCTAAATTTTGATTGTAGTGTGCAATTTAAAAAACGTAACAGCAAAAAGGTCTTTAAAAGGCCAAGTACGTTAAAGACTAAATACGGTAGAAAAAAGATCAATGCATTTAAGAAGAAAAGCAGAGTACTAGAAAAAGCGTATTAAATAGGATTTACCTACAATTTGATAAGCGTAAAACTCGTCATTCCGCTACTCATTAGCGGAATCTATGCTGAGATATTGCGGTGCTATGACGTAGATCCAGAGTGGGATTCAAATTGGCTACAGCGAACTGCTGGATTTCAATTTTTTTAATAATTGTGTGCTATTCATTATATATGAGTTCCCACTTTTAAAGAGAATAGGAGATGATTTCCAAAAACTTAGAGGCAAGTTTGAATAGAGCACTATTCATTGCTTCTAATTTTAATCTTAAATATGCGAAAGTAGAACATTTATTGCTGGCGTTAACTAAAGACGTGGATGTAAATTACGTTTTATCAAGATGTAATATCAGAGCCGATGAAATCATCAGTATGGATAACATTCTATCAAGATGCAATATTAAGGCTAATGATTATAATAATAATATAAAAGGGTTTTTACAAAGCAGTTCTGAATTGATTATCAGTGGAGTTAAACCTAGCTCAATGTTTCAATGCATAATACACAGAGCAATAATACGGGCTCATAGCTTGGGGAAAAAAGAAATAAATGGAGCAAGTGTTCTAGTAGAAATTTTGTCTGGGCAAGATTTATACGTTGAAGATCTATTGCAGAAACAAAGTGCGAAAGATTCCAATTTGATTTACCACATATCTAACATGAAATACTCTAACGATATAGATGAATACACCACTAATCATAAAGTAAAACTTGATAAAAATAATGATGCTCCTACTACAGTAAATAAAGGTGAGCTACTAAAAGATGAGGAAATTCTACAAAGTTATTGTAAAAATTTAAATGACTATGCAAGAAGCAAAAAAATAGATTATGTTATTGGTCGTGATTATGAATTAAATCGCACTATAGAAATATTATTGAGGCGTAGAAAAAACAACCCTTTATATGTTGGAGATCCAGGTGTTGGCAAAACCACAATAGTTGAGGGTTTGGTACTCAAAATCATTGAAAACAGTGTTCCAAGTGCGCTCAGGTCCAGTATAATTTATGCTTTGGATTTAGGGTCACTCCTTGCAGGGACACGCTATAGAGGTGATTTTGAAGAGAGAATAAAATCTATAATAAAAGCGATTGAGGCAAAACCAGGTGCTATCCTTTTTATTGACGAAATACACACTATCATTGGAGCAGGTTCTACAAGTGGTAGCTTTCTTGATGCAGGTAACCTACTCAAACCTGCGCTTGCAAGAGGTACACTGCGTTGTATAGGTGCAACTACATATAGAGAATACAGCAATAGTTTTGAAAAAGATAAAGCATTAGCGAGGAGGTTTCAAAAAATTAATGTTAAGGAATCTTCTGTTAACGAAACGATAAAGATACTAGATGGTATAAAGCACTACTATGAAGGGTATCATGGAGTATATTATACAAAGAATGCCATTAGGTCTGCGGCTGAACTTTCGCATAAGTATATTACTGGGCGAATATTACCTGATAAAGCGGTTGATGTTATTGATGAGGCAGGGGCATATTGTAAATTGCTAAGAAACAGGGGTAAAATTGTAAATAGTAGAGATATTAAGAATACCATTACTAGAATTACAAATGTGCCTTGCGGATCTGAATCTGATGATTTGCAGAAAGTAAAGTCTTTAAAAGCTAATCTAGAGAAGGTGATTTTTGGCCAAGAGCAGGCAATAGAATCTCTTGTTAATTCTATTAAAATTGCTAAATCTGGGTTGAGAAATTACAATAAGCCTTTAGCAAATTATCTTTTTGCAGGGCCAACCGGTGTTGGTAAAACCGAGCTAGCAAAACAATTAGCAGAAAGCATGGGCATGAATCTTATACGCTTTGATATGTCCGAATATATTGAGTCTCATACGATATCAAGGATGATTGGTTCTCCTCCTGGATATGTAGGTTATGATCAGGGTGGATTACTCACAGAGTCTGTATCTAATAATCAATATAGTGTTGTGCTGCTTGATGAAATTGAAAAGGCTCATAGCGATATCTATAATATATTGCTACAAATTATGGATTATGGTTGCGTTACAGACACTTACGGACGTAAAGTTAACTTTTCCAATATAATCTTAATTATGACAACTAATGCAGGAGCAGCTGAACGCAGCAAAAGTTTTGTTGGCTTTGGGCATAAAAAATTTAACACTGGTGATAGTGAAAAAGCGATAGAACAGGTTTTTAGCCCTGAATTTCGTAATCGTCTTGATGCGATTATTTCTTTTTCTGACTTAAATGCGGATATAATTCTGCATATTGTAGATAAATTTATTCAGGAACTGAAAAAGCAGCTGACGCAAAAAGGCATAAACTGCTTGGTAGAAGATGAAGTGAAATCTTATCTTGCACAAACAGGTTATAGTAAGGAAATGGGAGCACGTCCGATAGAGAGACTTATTGAAAAAGAGATAAAAAGTTACTTAGCGGAAGAAATACTGAATCGTAAATTAATAAAAGGAAAGAAATTAAGAATCTATATGAATAAAGTAGAAAATAAAATTGCTTTTGATATAGTTTAAAATCCTTGTATTGAACTTCATCTTTGTTACAATCTATAACTTAAATTCAATTTGAATTATAGTGATAAGTGATAAAGTAAAACAAGTCCTAAGCTACTACGAAAGTGAAAACCCTGGGGTAAAAGCAAATCTTACTCGTATTCTCATGCATGGAAAGCTTGGCGGCACTGGCAAGTTAGTGATTCTGCCAGTAGATCAAGGATTTGAGCATGGTCCAATTAAAAGTTTTGAAGTTAACCCTGATGCTTATGACCCACATTATCATTTTCAGCTTGCGGTTGATTCGGGAGTAAGTGCATATGCTGCTCCACTTGGTATGATTGAAGCTGGTGCTGCAACTTATGCTGGAATGCTCCCACTTATTTTGAAACTTAATAGTTCCAACTCTTTACATTCAAAGGATCTAACCTCTGATCAGGCAATAACCTCTTCTGTGAAAGATGCGCTGCGTTTGGGCTGCTTAGCTGTCGGATTTACTATATATCCTGGTTCTGCTAAGTGTTTCGATATGATGGAGGAAGCCCGTGGAATCATAGCTGAAGCCAAATCTTACGGGCTTGCAGTAGTGCTATGGTCTTATCCACGCGGTGAAGGGATTTCCAAAGAAGGTGAAACAGCAGTTGATGTTATTGCCTATGCTGCACACATAGCAGCTTTGCTTGGCGCTAATATAATAAAAGTAAAACTTCCAACTAAATATTTGGAAAGGGAGAAAATAGAAACAGAAAATATTGAATCATTATCTAAAAGAATTGAATATGTTAAAAGGTCTTGTTTTGCAGGGAAAAGAATAGTAGTTTTTTCTGGTGGTGAATCGAAGGAAGTAGATAACATATACAATGAAGCGAAAGAAATTAAGCAGGGTGGCGGTAATGGTTCAATCATTGGACGTAACACTTTTCAACGCAAAAGGGAGGAGGCTTTATCTATGCTAAAAGATATAATGGATATCTACACATAAAAAACGGCTGGGTGGCAGAATGGCTTATGCGGAGGACTGCAAATCCTTTTATACCGGTTCAATTCCGGTCCCGGCCTCTTTCATTCTCTATATCTTGTAAAAGTTAACAGTAGCTTTAAGTGTGTAACCTATAGAGAAAGCTTGTCCATAGTAAAATCAATTTCTTTTCAAGTTATGGTTATACTCTTATAGCGTTTCATGGTAAAAAATAAACTAAAAATAAGCAAAGTGTTTTACAAACGTAATTTACTATTTTTACTACCGCCCGAATTTGCTCACTCTTTGGCAATTATGGCATTAAAGAAAATGCCTTATAAGAATCCTATAGAGCTACCAGAATCTTTGAGTGTGAATTTTTTTGGTAATAAGCTCAGAAGCCCCATAGGTCTGGCTGCAGGTTTTGACAAGAATGCAGAAGTTATAAGGCCTATGCTCTCATTTGGTTTTGGGTTTATTGAAACTGGTACTGTAACTCGTAATCCACAATATGGAAACAAAAAGCCAAGAATTTTTCGGTTAATTAAAGATCAAGGGGTAATTAACAGATTGGGATTTAACAATAAAGGAATAGACTATTTTCTTAAACAAATAGGTGAAACCAAGCTTGATGACTGCATTTTTGGCATCAACATAGGAAAAAACAGTACATCAAAGGACCAAATCAGCGATTATGTTGACTTAATAAAGATAGTATATGGAAAGAGCAATTATATAGTGCTGAACATCTCATCCCCAAACACGCCTAATTTACGCAATCTGCACAATAAGCAAGAATTATCGGAATTGTTGAAATCCGTAACTCTAACCCGAAAATCAATTGATAATTCTAAATCCATACCAATAATATTAAAAATCTCACCAGATGTAGATCAGCAAACGAAAGAAAATATCGCTGAGCTTGCGTTGGAATATAAGATTGACGGATTAACAGTAAGCAACACTACGGTAAGTAGAGATAATCTGCATTCTCACCATAATGAGAGTGGTGGGTTGAGTGGCAAACCGCTGTTTAAACTTTCAACCGAGTTATTGGGCGATATGTACAAATTTACTAAGGGCAAAATATTATTGATAGGGTGCGGAGGAATCTCAAGTGGTGCTGATGCATATAAAAAAATAAAGGCAGGAGCTTCTTTGGTGCAGTTGTACACTGCTCTCATATACCACGGACCTCAAGTTGTAAACAAAATTAATCTAGAACTTGCAGAACTAATAAGGAGAGATGGATTTAGTAACATTAGTGAGGTGGTGGGTTGTATACATTAATTTTGGAAGTTGGTGGTATTATTTTAATAAAATAAAACTAATTCTCTGGTATAAAGGTGGTAGAAAGTGCTTTTCTTTTAAATAATTGGTATGAAGAGTTTGAATGATGCAATATCTAAGATCATTGATTATAAATTTACAAATTATGCAATATTAGAAGAGGCACTAACTCACCCAAGCGTAAATAAAAGGAATAGCAAAAACCAGATTGTAAGCTACGAAAGACTAGAGTTTTTGGGCGATAGTGTTTTGAATATGGTTGTATCTGCCACACTGTTTAAACTATTTCCTGAAGAAAAAGAAGGAGCATTGGCAAAAAGAAAGACGGATTTAGTTTGTGGCAACACCATTGCTAATGTTGCTAAAGAAATAAAATTAGGCAGCTTTATCATCATGAATAATAGTGAACGCTGCAATGGAGGGAGATGTAACTTAAAAAATTTAGAAAACTCGCTTGAAGCACTAATAGGTGCAATTTATATTGATGGCGGGCTTGAAAATGTTGAAAAATTTATTATCCAATATTGGGAAAAGCTAGCTAAAGGCATGCTTGACCCCCCTCAAGATCCTAAAACCTCACTGCAAGAGTGGACTCAGAAAAACAAATTGCCTTTACCAGAGTATGAGCTTGTAAAACAAACTGGACCAGCGCACAATCCTGAATTTACTATATCAGTTTGCATAGAAGATTATGGTAAAGTTTCTGCATGCGCTTCTAGTAAAAAGATTGCTGAACAAAAAGCTGCTGAGTTGATGCTAGAAAAAATTGGAAAAGACGCTTCAGTTTAGGCAAAATAGGCATTAATGTAAATTTTAAGGAAGCTAATAGCGTTTAGGGTAAATGGTCAATTTAAGGAGAAGCATAGTATTATTCATAAAAAAGTTGATTTACCAAAAATCAAGCCTTATGTAGTGGAATATCAATGGCTGTTGTCGGAGATGCGGAAAAAAAGAAGTAGCAAGTTACCAAAAGGTGTTATGCCAGATACATTTGGTCCAAGAGTTGTTTTGTGAAGTTGACAGAGTCAAGGAGAATGAAAGTTTTAAAAAATAGCATATTTTTTAATTATAAAAATTTGATATTAACTGTTGTTGGTTGATTGAGTAAAAACCAGTGAATGGTCACGTTAAAACATATTTTTAAATTTCTGCCAAAATCCTGGTTTATTATCATTAACCTTTGTAAATGTTATATTTAAACTGTATTTCGGATCATTTGGCACGTCGTATTTTATGCTAAATGTTGAAACTTTATCGTTATTGTAAATATGTACATCATCATATGATAGCTTTGTTGTGTAACACTTTACATACTTTTGCTTATCATGCACTAAATCACCTGACTCCCTTTCTAGTTCCACAAATTTCGTTTTTTTCTGACATTCCTTCATTTTTATTAAATCCTTATCTAGTGATATTGAAACTGGCAACGTATTTCCAGCATATTCTTTAGCTAAAAGTTCACTTTGAGGATACATTTTTATTTCCCTGCCAAAATGTGAGTCTATGAAATTATTACTCCAAAATTTATCGCCAGAATGCACGTACTCATCAGTAGCATACGGCACCCCACCATAATTGCATTGAACTTTGTAATCTCCAACACTGTTGTTTTGAAAAAAATCATGAATAGCAGTGTAGCTACCGGCAGCATCATTTATATAATCCATTACTTTATTCCTTAAATTTTTAGTTCATTATATCATAATCATTATGCCAATCAATCAAAAAAGCTCTCCCTTGCTGTTTTTAAAACTGATTTTGAGCAAGCGCTCTCGATTAGTTGGGAGCGTATTTGTAAGATTGTGACATTCGTGCCTCCCAGTTTTTCACATACTGCTGAATCAATTCAGGATAATCTGTAATAATTAATAAATTTTCAGCATTTCCTTTTTTAGCTGTCTTACTAAGGTTAAATGACCCTGTGATGACTTTTTGATTGTCAGCAATCATTATCTTATTATGAGCAATCTTTGGCTTATCATCGATCCAAATTGGTACTCCACCTGAAAATAATTCATTTATAACACTATATTTTGAGTAGAGTTGCGATTTATCTAAGATGACTTTAACATCAACACCGCGTTCTTTAGCATTAATCAAAGATTTTGCAACTGTTCCAAGAGTAAATGTATATTCTTGAACTAAGATAGATTTTTTAGACTGATCTATTACGTTGATTATCGGTACAGCACAATCTTCTCCAGGTGAAAAGCAAACCGTAGCTTTTGGGCAGGGCGAAAATATAAAACCCGCATAGTAATACAGAGAAAAACACATTAACAAGAATAAAAAGTGAAAAAGCCTCACAACAACCCACCCCCGGATATACGGCGATAGGCTACATTATAATTTAATCACCTGTCAATAGACTTCTTGCATAGTTTTTGGCAACAACCGTTAGAAACGAAAAAACTTCCTTGACAAACTCCGCCAGCCCCCTTATCATGAAACTGAAGGTATTCAGTTATCTTCATCTGTGCAGATTAAACAGCAAGAAAACAACGTAGTTGGCGTCTTATTTTTAATTTTTTGCACTATGTGTACCTTATGTCTTCACAATATTTCTAGGTTTTTACCTACACAAGCTGAAACGCGCTTATAAGTCGTTTAAGACAGTATAGTACGCCAATTTGCAGGATTAGGGAGTGACAACTAGCTAACACGGGGTTTCTTTTGCCTTTTTTTCTGCTTAGTAAATTTCTTAAACATTTAAACTAAGGTGAGTTGCATTTAAAAGCAGCTAAATTGCAGTGTTTAAGACTTAAAAAACGCCAATGTTCTAAAATAGATATTAGCTGGGGCTTCTTTTGCCTTTTTTTCGTTTGGTAAATTTCTTAATGTTTATAGCTAACATGAAGCTAAGTACGAACTTTGTTAAATACAACAAATGGTGTCATCCCAGTGCTCCTTTTTTTGTCATCCGAGTAGCTGACACTGGGATCTATTTTGCATGTAACTCCAATTGTGTTTTGGCATAAAACGCGACGCGTATTAGACTTATTTGCAAGCAAAGCTTGCTAGATCCAAGTAGTCAGGGCACTGGGATAACATCATAGGGACACTGGGATGACACCCTGACAATCGTCATCCCGCTACTTGTTAGCGGATGAGATACCGCGGCGGTATGACGGTTCGTGGCGGTATAATGAAGCTTGAAAGCGGATCACCTTTCACGACCCGTGTTTACTTCATTCACTTTAGGAGTATTAACAGGCGTTATTGCCGGGTTTTCAAGCTTTGTTGCCTGCTTCAAACCCTCGCTTACACTTTTGTCCTTTAAAATTTCATCAAGCTGCTTACTCTTTTGTTGCTCTTCGTTATTTGACGTATCTCTTTGAGCATCTTCTTTCATGCCACGAGCATTCTCTACATCCTTTTCACCTTCACCTAAAAATTTTTCTAATATTTTCTTAACAAAGCGCTTCAGAAGACTCAAAAACCCTTCTTCTTTTTGATTTTCTTGTGGTTGAGGCGTGTTATCTTTTTTGTCCGGCTCAGTGTTGAGCTTCTCTTTTACAGAACTCTTGCTTACTGAGGGATTAACGGTTTGTGAATCGTGCTCTGATGCTGTTTGCACAGAAGCTTCAGTAGTCTTTTTTTGTGTATTATGTTCAAGGTCTTTAACTGCTGTTGTAGTTTTTCTCGGAGTGTCTTGGAGTTTTTTGTCACTTTTTGGCTCTGCAACTTTTTCACTTGTGAAGATGCCCTTCCCTTTATATTGTTGGTCAAGCTCAGCAATTCTTTCAAAATCTTGACGTACTTTTTCATCTGCACGTCCTTTTTGACTTTCAAATTTCTGACTCAATTCTGCAACGTTTTTCATTTTGTTCTCAAGCTCCTTACTTTTCACAGCTTTTAGAGCCTCTGTTCCTTTTGCGATATAATTAACCTTCTTTTCTAATGAGGTACCTTCTGGAAAAGCACCTGGAGAACGTTCAAAAACATCTTTAAACTTTTTTTCAACACTTTCTTTAGATGTCTGGGCCATACCTGTTACCTATTAAAACATATCATATAATCAGTATATTAGCTAATTATATAAAAAACAGTTAACATAACTTGTGGTAAAAAGTGTTTATCAAGGGCGTCCTATTTATATCTTTTTCATTAAAATGCTATTTACTTATTAAGTTAAAATGTATAATTATATAAGAGATGAAAGATAGCTCATTAGCAGTAGTATTCGATTGGGATAATACCTTAGTTGACACTCAAGATAATATTTTTAATGCTATTAAGCATACCATAAACTCAATGGGGTATAGTAATAAAGCTGCTGATAGAAATTCCCATGAGTCGAGAAAGAGCTATATGGTCAATTTATTTGGCGATCAGTGGAAAAAAGCGAATCAGATATATCAACAATATTTAGATGATGCACTATTGCAAAACATTGCTTTGAATCAAGGAGTAGAGAAAATGTTGCAGACACTGAAAAGCCACAATATTTATCTAGCAATAGTAAGTAATAAGAAAAATACTAATTTACGTAAAGAAGTTGCCTATTTTAAACTAGATTCCTACTTTGAAAGAGTGGTTGGGTCATGCGATACTGCAGAAGATAAACCATCTGCAACCCCACTGCTATTTGCACTAGAAGAGAGTACGTTGCCTATAAATAGAGAAAATGTGTTTTTCGTTGGTGATAGCATCACAGATGTTCTGTGTGCACAAAATGCCAATTGTTTACCTATTATATACGGTCAATCAATAAGCGGTTATGAAGATTTGTTATGTTTTCAACATTTTGATAAACTTACAGATTTTATAATAAAGTATTTAGAAGATAGGTAATGACCACTGTTACAGAGATTGCCAGTATAATAAGACGCTTTTGCGCATATTTGATAGATAGAGCAATTTTATTAATTCCAAACTTATTAATCAGACTATTGTTAAAGAATTTTCCGTTAATTTCATCTATGTGTATAGATTGCAGTTACTTCACATATTTTATATCTTCAAAAGCCCAAGCAACTCCTGGTCAGCAATTAATGAACATACATACCATAAGCTTGGACGGTTCTAAAATAGATTTGAGTTTAGCATTTGATAGAAGCATTTCTCAGTTTTTTCTTTCTCTATTATATAACATAATAGTTATCCTCATCGAGCTTTTCCAAGAACAGGACGTGTTAATAAACGCTTTCGATATATTAATAGTGCTACTCACTATATTAACGGTGCTGCTCACTCTTTGCTGGTATCTAGTTGCTTGCTTCTCTAAGAAAAAACAGACATACCACGACATGCTATTTAATACGGTTGTTATCAAAGGAAATATTAAATGAGTTGCTATAACTATCGTTATCATATAAATTATGCTGATGAATTGAACTAAGGGAAGATTATGAATGAAGAGATAGTAAAACATTTGAACAAATTATTGACCAATGAGCTAACTTCTGTACGCCAGTATCTTTTGCATTTTGCGATTCTCAAAAACAATGGAATTAATAGATTTGCAGAAAAGGTAAAAAATGAGCTTAACGAAGAACTTGAACATGCAAACAAGTTGGCAGAAAGAATTTTGTTATTCAAAGGAGTTCCAAATTTTCAGGATACAAACGAAATATCAAAGCATGATGGAAAGTTTACAAAAGACACAATACGGAAAATCTTAGAAGCTAATTTGAAATTAGAGGGAAAAGGTATTAAGGATATCAAAGAAACGATTTCTATCGCTGAGAAAGAAAAAGATTTTGTTAGTGTAATGTTATTAGAAGAGATGTTAAAAAATGAAGAAGAGCACTTCCATTGGATTGAAAAACAGATTGACCTTATTGAACTAATGGGTGTTGAAAACTATTTAAGAACACAAATATAGAGTGTTAAAAAAAATAGTATTTATTTTAATTGTACCTTGCTTGCTCCTTTTTTTATTAGGATTATGGCAAGTATTCAGATTGAACTGGAAGAATAATATTATCAAAAATATGAGTCTTCCTGTTGTTCATCTGTTGCCCAATAACGACCTTGAAAAATTTAACTATAGGCATGTCAAGATTGATGGGATTCTAAGTGACATAGAACTATATGTTTTTGCAGGGCAACACGGCTATCACGTGCTGTCTCCTATGTTGCTCACCACTGGACGTTACATGTTGGTGAATAAAGGAATAGTCGGAGAAAAAAAGGAGAAAAAAGTAAAAATTGAAAAAGTAGTTGCAGATGGAATTTTATATTGCGATAGCAATAAAAGTAAAAATTGGTTTATCAAGAACGATACTGCTTCGAATACATGGTTTACCCTGAGTACAGAAGAAATTTCCAATGAGTTAGGTATTAAGCTAGAGAAGTGTGTATTGTGGCCGAACAATTTTGGCAGCAAAGTAGCTATACAGCCAATGAAGCATTTGGAATATGCAATCACTTGGTTTGCACTTTCCTTAATTTGGTTGATTATGTGCGTAATTTACTATAGGCAAAACCTCAATAAAGCTTGAAGCTTTCTGTACATAAAATTAGAGAAGTAGTTATTCATCTTTATCACTACCAAGGTCTTTTAACATACTGTAATTGCCTTTTCTGAATCTACTTTTTAAAGACGTAACTCCACTTTCGCTAATACCACTAAGGCTCAGTGCAGCTCCACCTAGCTGCAATCCTATCTCAGATGTTTCAGGAATAATTTTACTAGCTCCTAGATCTCTATAAACCTCCACATTACTCAGATCTGGTAAGCGTATTACAATATTTACATGCGGAAAATTTGCTGCAACTAAAGAAACAACTTTTTTTATAGTAACTTCATTCTTTATTGAAATAACGAGAGCTTGAGCTCTTTCTATTCCTACCGATTTTAAAATTTCACATCTTGTAACATCTCCAAGATATATAGGAAAACTATCACTTTTTCCTTCTTTGACTATTTTCGATTGAATATCTACAACAACGTAACTTAAATGCTCTGCCGTAAGCATTTTTGTTACCATATATCCCACTCTACCAAATCCAGCAACTATCACATGGTTATAAAGATCTTGTGTATCTGTTTCAACAGCTTCATCATCTAATATTGTTTTCTCAGTGCTAAATGAGTTTGCTATCCAATCTCCAAGCCCCGATAAAAGAGGAGTGAAAGCCATGGTTACTGTAGTTACCATCATAAGTACTTGAGCGATTTCACTTGGTAGCACATTTAGCTCATCTGCTAAGCGAAACAAAATAAACGCAAATTCACCGCCTTGTGAAAGCAGTAACCCAGCTTGTATAGCAGGTGCACTCTTAAACCCAAAAAATCTACACAATATATATATAATAGATGTTTTTAAAACGATAAGGATAATCGATAATAAAGTAATTAGTGGTAACTTATTGAGTAAAAGTTCGGTATTGATGGACATACCAACAGTCATGAAAAATAAGCCAAGAAACAAATCTTTAAATGGCAATACTGCGTGTTCTACTGAGTGTCTATATTCTGTTTCTGCAACTAACAATCCAGCAACAAATGCACCTAATGCTAACGATAAATGGAATTGCTCAGTAATAAATGCTGCTCCTAATACTATTAAAAGCGTTGTTGATATAAAGATCTCATTACTTTCCATTTTAGCAATAACCGAAAATAAAGGTCTAAGCAATAATCTACCAGTTATAAATATCAGCACTAATGCAATAGCTGCTTGCACCAATGAACCTGCCAATGAGCTTATCAGGCTGTGCTCAGAATTGCCAGTAAGTAAAGGTACCAATACTATTAATGGTACCACTGCAAAATCTTGCATTAATAGCACTGCTATCGACAACCTACCAACCTGACTTGCTTGAGAACCTTTTTCTTGCAGAACCTGCAACACTATTGCTGTTGAGGATAGCGCAAGCCCACCACCAATAACTGTTGCTATATTCGTATTCACTCCGAAAGCAAGAGCGATGCACCATATTGCTACCATGGTAACTATAACTTGAAGAGAACCGAACCCAAATACATGAATACGCATAGCGATCAGGCGTTCAAATGTCAATTCAAGGCCTATAATGAATAATAGAAAAACTACACCAAATTCTGCAAGATTATCCATTGCTTCAGCTGAGTGTATCAGATTAAATCCGTGAGAACCAATAACTGCACCTGCAACGAAGTAACCAAGCACTGGACTAATATTCATTTTCCAAAATGCTATGACTATAAACACAGCAGCAGAAAGCAAAATTATAATATCAAACAAATGCTGAGAGCCACTGTGCATGATATTTAACCTGTAGAATTAGACCATTTAATTGAGCAGCCAATACTTGATTTTTGGTCAATTGGAGAATTACCAGTTTCTGCAATAAATTTCATAGCTTGAAATAAGTCACTACTTCCTACTTCATAGCTTTGAACCTTTTCTTTTTTTGTGTCGTTAAAACGTCCACGATAGCAAAGGTTTAAATTGGAATTAAAGCCGAAAAAGTCAGGAGTGCAAACAGCCCCGTATTCTTTAGCTATTTTCTGTGTACTATCAATTAAATATGGAAATATAAACTTATTTTCCTTGGCAAAATTAATCATATTTTCAAAGGAATCTTCTGGATATTCATTTACATCATTTGGCATTATTGCAATGGTGTTTACCTGATAATCTTTTTTCAATTGATCAACATCGCTTACCAGATTGCTAATAATTGACTGAACGTAAGGACAGTGATTGCATATAAACATTATAATAAGACCATTTTTTCCACAACAGTCACTTAATGCATAATATTTATTGTCTACTCCCAAAAGATTAAAATCTTTTGCAGTAAAACTAAAATCGACTTTAGGAGTATTCAGAGCAACCATAGACTATTATTATACCACATGTAATTTACGGTCTTATTATTTAAATGTCAAACGGTTTCTATGTATACTGTTTGCATATTCTTTTTTAGTATTATAATTATAAAACTTATGTTCATAACTTTCGAAGGAATAGACGGCTCTGGTAAAACAACACAATCTAAGCTACTTGCAAATCATTTTAAGCAAATTCGCGGCGAAAATAATGTGGTATTGACTCGAGAACCAGGTGGCACTAACTTTGCAGAGAAGGTAAGAGGAGTATTGTTAACGAATAATATTGATTCTATTTCTGAACTCTTGCTACTTATCTCGATGAGGCGCGAACATATGAAAAAATTAATATTACCAGCTCTTGCAGAAGGAAAAATAGTGATTTGTGATCGGTTTATTGATTCAACTATTGCATATCAAGGATATGGGTTTGGAGTTGACTTAGGGCTAATAAGGGACTTACATAAGCTAGTGGAAATTAAATATCCAGATATTACATTCATTCTAGATATTGATGTTAAAGTTGGGTTAAATAGAGCAAAAGACAAGAATAAATATGAAGAAATGGATGTTAATTTTTACAATAAGGTCAGAAAAGGATTTCAGGAAATAGCCATAAAAGAGCCCGTTAGGTGCAGTGTTATCACTGGAATTGAAACAAAAAATGATAATCACGTACACAATGAAATTATTGATAAAATCACCTAGCTTGTGATAGAAAATTATCAATTTCAGGTAACATTATTTCATATGAATAACTTTTTGTTTGAGTAGCTAAAAAATCCTGTATTTTGTCTGGATCTTCTTCACTTATCATCTTATATGCCCTTGCGAGGTTCATTAATTCACTTCTATTTTTTTTATTGCTTACTTCAGTAATAGTAAAAAATTGATCAAAATGGTCTAAGAGGTCTTTATTTTTTATTGAAGACACAATATCGTCAATTTCTTTCACATATAATGCAAGTTTGTGTGCTTTACTACGATCTTCAAAACAAAGATTAACAAGCACGTTACGAAACCTATCTTTCGTAGTACTTCTCACTTCTGCTAATAAGGACTTAATATTTTCTTGGCAATGCACTCTCTTTACCGATTCAGCCGGTTCAACCATACCAAGAACATTCTTTACCAAAGATTTTTCTTCACAACTAAATATGAACATCTAATAACCCATCGATAAAGTGAAGAGCAAGAACATAGCCGGAAGTAAAAACGGAGCTAATACATTTTGTGACGCAGGGAAAATAAACCAGGTAACAGTTGCTATTGACACAGTTACAAATAATCCTGATAAACATAATTGTGCTTTTCTTCTATAATTCTGATCAATAACTGTACTTACACCAATAGAAGCTATATCAATCATTACTCACACCTCATTAAACATTAATACTAACTGAATGATAGCATTATTGTGATGAAAATGCAATATTATGAATATTTTAATACAATTTATATTGACAGTTACAATTCTGAATGTTTTATTGCAGCGTTAGCTGATTAGCATTTTTAAGATGAGGTCAACTCTCATAGAGAGAGGATTTTTTTACTTTCTCATTCTTCTCATTTTCTTCTCTAACAATTTTTTTTCCGTTTAGTATATCCTTTATTTCATCTCCTGTTAAAGTTTCAAACTCCAGTAGATTTTCAGCAATAAGCTCTAAGCCTTTCTTATGCTTGGTCAAAATGTCTTTTGCTTTTTCATAGCAAGAAGATATGATTTTTTTCACTTCTTCATCTATGAGCTTTAGCGTATCTTCAGATGTCATATGAGGATGTTGTGGATCTTGCTGCTCACGATTGTGATACACTAGCCCTATCTCATCATTCATTCCACATTTTTTTACCATAGCACGTGCTATGTTAGATGCTTGTCGTATATCAGAAGACGCGCCACTTGTAACTTTATCGTAGCCAAAAATTAACTCTTCTGCTGCCCTGCCACCCATGGCAACAGTTATATCTGCTATCAGCTTTTCTCTTGTGTGGGACACTCTATCTGTTTCCGGTAGTCTCATAACTAAACCTAAGGCCATACCTCTTGGAATGATTGTTGCCTTGTGTATAGGATCAGAAGCAGGCATATTAACCGCAATTATCGCATGACCAGCTTCATGGTATGCAGTCAGTCTCTTTTCCTCTTCTGTCATAATTAGGGATCGTCTTTCTACGCCCATCATTACTTTATCACGTGCATATTCAAAATCATCCATGGTAACAATTTTCTTGTTTCTTCTTGCAGCGATAAGTGCAGATTCATTCACCAAATTTGCTAGATCAGCCCCTGAAAAACCTGGTGTTCCTCTTGCAACTGTTTTCACGTTTACATCTGGTGCTATTGATATTTTCTTTATATGAGTATTTAATATCTTTTCACGCCCATTTATATCGGGTAAAGAAATAGTAATCTGTCGGTCAAAACGACCAGGTCTAAGCAGTGCTGGATCTAAGACATCCGGACGGTTAGTCGCAGCAATTATTATTACACCTTCATTAGACTCAAAGCCATCCATCTCAACTAATAACTGATTTAATGTTTGTTCTCTTTCATCATTGCTGCCACCAAGACCAATGCCACGATGTCTACCCACCGCATCTATCTCATCTATAAAAATTATACAAGGAGCATTTTTCTTGCCTTGATCAAACATATCACGAACACGGCTCGCACCAACACCAACAAACATTTCAACAAAATCAGATCCAGAAATGCTAAAGAATGGCACATTAGCTTCTCCTGCAATTGCACGAGCAAGTAAAGTTTTACCAGTTCCAGGAGAGCCAATTAAAAGGCACCCTTTTGGTATTTTTCCACCTAATATTTGAAATTTTTGCCTTTGTTTAAGGAAATCAACGATCTCTACTAGCTCTTCTTTTGCTTCATCAATTCCAGCAACATCATCAAATGTTACTTTTTTTCCACTAGTCATGAGTCTAGCCCTTGACTTGCCAAAGCTTATAGTTCTGTTGCCTCCCGCTTGTGTTTGTTTAAGAAAGAATAGCAAAAAGCCAATAAAGATAAATGTTGGGACCCATGAGATAAGTAATCCACCAATTACGTTCATGGCAGAATCTCCAGTTGAAAAGGAGAATCTCACTTTTCTATCATGTAAATTTTTTATTAGGTCGCTATATATGACACCGCTTGAATTGAAACTTGAACCGTCCCTGAACTTGCCTTCAATGCTCTGGTTTTTTATGACAATATTTTCTACATCATTGTCTTCTAGTCTAGTTAAAAATTCCGAAAAAGGTATAATTGTTTTACTTTTACCTACATTTCCGCTGAATTGAATATAAGCAACTGAAATAAGAACAATAATTACTAACCAGATCAATAAGCCTTCTAAAAATTTTTTCATTTCTATTTCTAACTAAATACTAATCAAGCTTACCAAATTTTGTTTTATCGTGCTATTAATAATGCATTGAACCTTATCGTCATTGGTATTTTTTCCGTTATAATTTACATCAGGATAAGCAAGCACCTTGCTATCTTTTTGTACTGTAGGCAAAGAGTAGAAAACTTCAGGGCAGCAGTTGTAATCCTTCAGAAATTCAGGAACTTTTTGTGTTTTTTTTAATGGAGCGATGATAACTGAACACCCTTGATTTCCGAGTATTGTGCAGCTAAATCTGTTATCCCATTGGGTAGGTTCATTTAAAGGTAGGTTTACGGTAATTTCTTGTATCCTTGACGATTCTCTAATTATTAAGATATTTTCTCCATACTTTCTTATTTTACACCCAGAAAGTGTACAGTTAACATTACTATCCTTTTGCAATATTCTATTAAATATTGCAATGAGGCTGCTGTACCTTGGTTTATAATGTTTACTGGCAATTGCCATTATAGAGTAAAGAAGAAGCCTCAAGGCTATTTCCTCTGGCAATTGATAAAATTCACTTAGTTTAATTTCAATATAACCAAGATCATGCACATTAACGCAGTCATTAAACGCAAGGCGTGTGTAGTGCATCAACGCTTTTGCAGCTCTTTTCATATGAAGGGCTGTGAGGCATATTCGCTCTGTTAAAATCTCTTGATTATCACTTGCTTTAAGTAAGTTACGGTATAAAGTTCGTCTGTATTTTAAGTCATGATTGCTTCTATCTTCGATCCATTTTAACCGATGAAGCTTAGCGTACTTTTCTATTTCACTACGACTAAAATTTAACAATGGCCTAAATATATAAATACCATTTAGGAAAGACTTGTAGTCCATTGATGATAATCCATCTACGCCACTACCTCGCTCTAATCTTAACAAGAACGTTTCTGCTTGATCATCTTTGTGATGAGCAACAAGTAAATATTTAACATTATTATTTTTACACCACTCTGCTAGTAACTTATACCGTGCTTTTCGTGCCTGTAACTGAATATTGCCTTTAATATTTTGCTTCTCCCAATTTAATATGAACGATTCCTTTGCTCCAAGTTCCTTTGCATAACTTACAACAAAATCAGCTTCTTTTTGAGACTCTGGACGTAATCCATGATTTACTGTTAATGCTATAGGAAGTGAAAGCTTGTTTTTTTTTGCCCAGTTAGTCATTAAGTGCAGTAAGACTATACTATCTACACCACCTGATACTGCAACTGCAACTTGATTGTTATAGAAAGCAAAACTATTAACCACATTTTGAAATAATAACTCTAATTCCATTATGTCTCTTGATGGCCAGACAGGTCAGATCTCTTACGTCATAACGCGACTTATTTGTGGTATATATAGATCCCGCTAACAAGCAACGAAATATGACAAGTTTGTCCTTTTTTGTCTACCCCAGTGCCCTTTCTTTATGTCATCCCAGTGTTTGACACTGGGATCCAGGTTTTAATGCAAGAAACTATTTCTTTATTCCAGAAAATGAAAATTCCACTCTACGATTTTTAGCATGCTCTTTTTCATATTTAGAATTTCTAGAATTATCTTTTACATTAACCAAAGGCTCAGTTTCACCTTTAGAAGCAGTTTTTATTCTGTTTTCTATGTAGGGTGTACAACTAACCATAAATTTTTTAGCTGCATCAGCCCTTCTAGCGCCTAGTGCAAGATTATATTCATGAGAACCACGGTTGTCAGTGTGACCAGTTAAAGTAACCTTCGCGTCAGGGTTATCTTGTAACACCTCCATTACGTCAAGTAATGCATCTGCACTTACTTCAGCAATACTAGATTCATCATAACCAAAGAAAACTCTTTTATCACCTATCTGCTTAACAACAGAATTTATTTTATTTGTTGTATTTGCTCCTTTTTTTGGGCAAGAACTTACACCAGTAAGTAATAAACAAAAACAGCACATTATAACCAGTCTACTCCACATTACTAAACCTCCATAAATTTTAAATAGTGCGTAACTTTAATTTCAGTAGCTAATATCTCTCCATATTGTAATATAGTCAAGAGAAATAAAATACTAAATACTTTTTCTACAACCTTACAATTAATTTTCCTATAATATGCTGGACTCTGAATAGAAAAATCCAATAAAAGAATAAAAAGTACAATTTTTTATTGTACTTTAAGCAAATATACTTTTAACTTTATTATTAATCTATTACGGTATTAAACAGATGTTTTCTAAAATAATGAACAAATATGCAATCTTATAAGTTTTTAGAGGAAGTATTATATAGGGTAAAGAATATCGAAAATACGCTAAAAGTACTAAACCAAAGCCAATTGAATATAGAGGACAAAGTTGAACAAATGAGTCTTCTAGAAGAAATCAGACATGAAATTATCTCTCATGACGCAATAAAGGAATCATTAGCAGATGCTCTTGGTAACAAAAAAAGTGCAAATACTCAGCAGCTAAAGTTAATAGAGAGAATACATAAAAGCAACAGTGCTGTTCCTATTGATTTAGTAAAGTCTTTATCCAAAGCTAAGGTTGAATGCCAAAATTTATGGAAGCTATCTCATTCTGAAACCAGTAACTTAGAAAAACTAAAAGAACGTTTTACTGATTTAATCACACTCATTCGCGAAGTAGCTTCTATAAAATCGCAGCAATTAAAATGCTCAAAATACGACTCACTGCTTGCTGACTATGACTCTGATATCACAGAAAAGAATATAAGGGAAGTATTCCCCAAGGTAGGCAAATTTTTTAGCGAAAATGTAGATAAAATAATTGAAAAGCAGAAAAAGGATAAGGATAAGGTTACTAATATACAAAAAGTTGCTACTCAGAAACAGATTGAACTTGGCTCATTATGTTTACAGCAAATGGGTATTGCACTAAATGAGATTCGTACTTCTTATTACTACCCTATAGATTATGATGAATCTGATTTTTGTTATGGTTTATTTTCACTTTTACGGCATAGTGGTTATGCAATTTATCAAAAATGTTTAGCGCAAAATTCTATAAGTAGTCCAATTACGAGACATGTTATGTATGAAACTCAAGGGTTATTCATGGAAAGGATGATTGGAACATCCAGAGAATTTATTGAGTTTATTCAACCACACATAAAAGAGAAATTTGCTATAAAAGGCAAAACTAACGAGAAAGTTAGCAGTGTTGAAAATTTGTACTTGATTTTCAATGAAATAAACCTTTCTTCTTTTTTAAAAAATGCAGATGAATTTAGTCTGTTAGCTCATATTATGTTGAGAACTAGGTTAGAACAAGATATAATAAATGGTACATTGGAAGTCAAAGACCTGCATGATGCGTGGCTGGAAGGTATGAAGCACTATAAAATTCCACTAAAAGCTGAAAATGAGCTAAACACTTATTTTCAAGATGAATATTGGGCAAGCGGTGTTATGGGCTACTTTCCTATAAAAATTATTGCTTTAATTGCTGCTGTGCAGATTTTCTCTTGCGTTAAAAAGAATCATTACGAATCATTAAGTGCTATAATAAAAGGAGATTTTAGTTTACTTATCAGTTGGTTATCTCAAAATATATACAGTGCAAAGTGTGGCCTGGAACTGCTAAAAAAAGTAACAGGTAAGGGTTTAGACGTTGAGTGTGTTACTTACTACTTATCTGAAAAGTATAATTTGTCTTAATAAATGGTTTTCTTGAGTTATGTATGAATTTTGTTCGAAAATTAACCGGAAAGTTTTATAGCCTTTTTACTTTCAAAGGTTTGTTTGCTAGCGATATTGCTATAGACCTTGGTACTGCAAACACTTTAGTTTATCAGAAAAATCAGGGAATAGTGCTTGATGAGCCTTCAGTTGTAGCAAGAATAAAAGAAAAAGGAAGTTACGTTCCTTATGCTTTTGGTAAAAAAGCTAAAATGATGCTTGGGAAAACGCCTGGAGAAATAGAGGCGATAAGGCCCTTAAAGGATGGAGTTATTGCTGATTTTAAAAGTGCGGAAGAAATGCTAAAATATTTCATACGCAGTGCAAACACAAAATTCACTGTTAATAAACCTAATATTATCATATGCGTTCCATCTGGATCCACGCCAGTTGAAAGGCGTGCTATACAAGATGCAGCAGAAAGTGCTGGTGCAAATGAAGTATTTTTAATTGAAGAACCAATGGCTGCAGCAATCGGAGCTGGGCTCCCGGTTACTGAACCTGAGGGTTCTATGATTGTTGATATAGGAGGCGGTACAACTGAAGTTGCAATTATTTCTTTAGGCGGAATTGTTTATTCACGTTCTGCTAGAGTAGGTGGCGATATTATGGATGAAGCAATAAAATCATATATTCGTGAAAATCATAAGTTATTAATCGGTGAAACAACCGCTGAGAAAATTAAGAAAAGCATAGGTTCAGCCAGTCTGCCAGGTGAAAATAACAAAGAGGGAATGATAATTAAAGGCAGGGATTTAGTGAGTGGCATGCCAAAAGAAATGCTTTTATCAGAATACCAAGTTGCAGAGAGTTTAATAGAGCCTGTACATCAGATAATTTCTGCTATTAGGACTGCACTGGAGAGCACTCCACCTGAACTTTCTTCTGATATAGTCGATAAAGGAATAATTTTATCCGGTGGCGGCGGATTATTGCGTAACTTGGGCAAAGTTATCAGTGAAACAACAAAACTACCAGTTCGTGTTGCAGATGACCCACTTTGTTGTGTTGCTCTGGGTAGCGGAAAAGTGCTTGAAAACATGGATTATTTTGGCCATGTTTTATTTAAGCAGGATTAAATTATTTTTAAAGGTAGTTCATCGAATTTTATAGCAAATTTTACCTCAAGCATAAAGATGTCATCCAAGTAGCCAACACTGGGATCCAGAAAAATTGACTATAAACAAGTATGCTGTTTCGATGAAATTGTGTAATAGAAACTAGATTCCAGTGTCAGCTACTTGCATGACACCAAGTTTGTGTTTATAAATTAAGGCGATTATGCTAAAAGAATTTGAAATAGAACCTCTGCTAAAAGATAAAGCTCCGCACCAGACCAAGGCTGTTGTTGCAATGTCCGGGGGAGTTGATAGCTCCGTTGCTGCAGCACTGCTACATAACCTTGGGTACAAAGTGGTAGGTGTGACTCTTCAACTCTATGGCACCGACGGTAATGCTAACGCAAGAAAGGGCGCATGCTGCGCTGGACAGGATATTTATGACGCTAAGCGTGTAGCTGAAAGTGTTGGCTTTCCTCACTATATTTTAAACTATGAGGAAATATTCAAAAAGGAAGTAATAGAGGATTTTGCGAGTACCTATATGCGTGGGGAAACTCCCATACCATGCGTGAGATGTAACCAAACGGTAAAATTTCGTGATCTATTGCAAGTTACAAAAAATCTTGGTGCGGATGTGCTCGTAACAGGACATTACGTGAGAAGGTTAGAAAAAAATGGTGAGGTAAAGTTGTGCAGAAGCATTGATAAAAGTAAAGATCAAAGTTATTTTTTGTTTGCTACAACTCAAGAGCAATTGAAGCTTTTGCGATTTCCACTAGGTGGGTTCTATAAAAGTGATATAAGAAAATTAGCAAAGTATTTCAGCTTACAAATTTCTGAAAAGCCGGACAGTCAAGATATATGCTTTGTTTCCGAAAGCTATAGTAAAACAATAGCTAAATTAGCTCCACAATCTGTACAGAAAGGTAAAATTGTGGATGTAAATGGAAAAGTGCTAGGCGAGCACAGTGGCATAGTAAATTTTACAGTGGGGCAAAGAAAGGGCTTGGGTATCGCACACAATGAACCTCTTTATGTGATAAAAATTAATACAGAAAATAATGAGGTTATAGTAGGTCCGATCAACGTATTAATGCAAAAAAAAATATTGATCAAGGAGTTAAATTGGTTAGAACAACCAAAGGAAGGTATGGAAGTAACTGTGAAGCTGAGATCATCACATGCGGGAAGTTTAGCAACAATACATTCAACTGACGAAAAAAATAAAGCCTGTGTCATTTTAAACGACGATTACTTTGGCATCAGTCCAGGTCAAGCCTGTGTAGCGTATAAAGATGAGCAAGTTATCGGCGGTGGATGGATATGCTCTTAACTAAAAGCTTTAATGCAGAGTGTAAACATACAATAGACTTCTTGCATAACCATATAACAGAAACGAAAAAACTTCCTTGACAAACCTCGCCAGCCCCCTTATCATGAAACTGAAGCTATTTATTTATCTTCTCTGTACAGATTAAATGACAAAAAAACTCACGTATCTGGCGTCTCATGTTTAATTTTTTGCACTATGTGCACTCTATGTCTTTATCAAATTTCTGGGTTTTTACCTACACAAGCTGAAATACGCTTATAAAGCATTTAAAACATTAAAAAACGCCAACTTAAAAAATGGATAGTGAATAACTAGCTACCCTAGGGTTTCTTTTGCCTTTTTTTCTGTTTAGTAAATTTCTTAACGTTTATAATTTAGATTAGTTGCGGCTTAAAAGCAGCTAAATCGCGGTTATTAAGTGTTTAGAATAAAAAAACGCCATACTTGAAAGTATAATGTAAGTAATTAGCCAACCACGGGGCTTCTTTTGCCTTTTTTTTCGTTTGGTAAATTTCTTAAATATTTATGGCTAAACGACAACCGTCATCCCGCTAGCGGGATCTCTTGTTAGTGGCTGAGAGATACCGCGAATGAATCGCGGTATGACGGTTCGCGGCAGCATAAAGATAAGTCTCGTCATCCCACTGCTTGTTAGCGGGATCTGGAGATACCGCGGCGGTATGACAGTTCGTGGCAGCATGAAGATAAGCTCGTCATCCCGCTAGCGGGATCTCTTGTTAGCGCCGCGGCGGTATGACGTAGGATTGTTGTCATTTCGCTACTTGTTAGCGGCTAAGAGATACCGCGGCGGTATGACGGTTCGTGGCAGCATAAAGATAAGTCTCGTCATCCCGCTACGTGTTAGCGGGATCTATGTTGAGAGATACCGCGAATGAATCGCGGTATGACGGTTCGCGGCGGCATAAAGATAAGTCTCGTCATCCCGCTGCGTGTTAGCGGGATCTCTTGTTAGTGCCGCGGCGGTATAGCTATACCTTTTTCTACTTAGTTTGGGTTATGCAAGAAGTCTAATAACATTTATTGCTATTTTGCCATGTATCCCTTATACTATAAAGTAGAACATTATAGGTTTCAGCAATGATAAAAGAAATTGAAGAACTAATAAAAATTGTTGGTAAGGGTAATTTATTAGAGACGTTATTTATTTTTTTAGGTAGCTTTCAACATGCTGACTTAGGTCGTTTTATGGATCACAGAAATCATTTTGGTTTGTCTGAATTCATTAGAAAAAAAGAGGAACCATTAGATAAATATTTTAACTTAAAATTTAGTCTACAAGGGCTGTTTTTAATTTATGCTCAAGCTTATCAAATTCTAAGTGAAAACAATAACCTGAATACTAAAGATGTCATAGATAAAATATATGAAGTTATTAAAGGATCTGAGTTAAATGAATATATAAATGAAGTAGTAGATGGAAGAAAATTAGATTTACTTAACATCTTAGCAAATCCAAAGAGAGAACCAATATTTAAAACAGAAGAAGATTTTGAAAATAAAGTACTCATTGGTCTTAGAAAGTTACTAAGTGAAGGAAATACATTAAACAAATATGACAGAGAATTTGCATTAAATAAGTGCGTTATCAGCAGCTATTATTCCATTCATGACATAAAAGCAGATAAAGATATAGCATTGTTCTTTTCTTTGGGTGGTCACTATAAAGAACTTTCGTCATCTAACAAAACAGTAAAAAGAGAAGTATTAGAGATATGTGAGAATCAGTTAATAGAGAGCTATATAATGTTCTTAGCTGGCAAATTATACATGATCGGATTATCAAGTAGAGATAAATATACAATCGACCATGAGAATGTGGATCGGCAAGAGAAAGCATTGAAAATGGATGGATTAATATATCCTATAAATACAAAAAACACCCTAGAGCAACTGTTAAAAAACCAAAATAGTGATGAATTTGAACAATTAATAACGAGCCCTGATAATATATACTACTCAGTGCTGCAAGAAGAAAATGAATGTAGGCCAAATCCTATCACCAGCAAGAAAAAAGAAAAAGACCATAAAAACACAGTCTGTAAACTTATTTTAGGTATGTTTGTATTATCTGTTGGGTTATATGTTGCTGATTATTTCTTTATGGAGCAAAAATTATTTAATCCAATAAAAGGTGTCCTACCACAGGATAATTTTGCTAATCTAGTAATTGCTGCAGTGCTTACTATCGTAATAGTATATGCTTTATTTCAATTATCACAGGAATCACCACTTTCAACAGTCAATAAGATGACGAATGAAAATTTAGGACCGCTCCATGCAAAACAAGCTTAGAACTACATAAATGTGGCAACTTAAAAGCACATATTGTATAATGCTTATTCTTAAGTTAAGAGGTGATTTATGGATTTAAGTAAAATAACAGCGGGACCAAATGCGGTGAATGTGGTAATTGAAATAAGTGCAAATGCTGAGCCTGTAAAGTATGAATTTAATAAAGAGCTTGGGTTGTTACAAGTTGACAGATTTTTGTCTACCTCAATGACTTATCCTTGCAATTATGGGTTTATACCAAATACCTGTGCAGGTGATGGTGACCCTGTGGATGTTTTGGTGCTAACTCAATTTCCCTTAGCATCTAGTGTTTTAATATCGGTACGTCCAATAGGCGCATTACTCACTAAAGATGAAAAAGGAGAAGATGAGAAAATATTAGCAGTGCCTGTTTCCAGTGTTGATAGCTATTATGACAATATAAAGGACTATTCTGACTTATCTAAAAGCCTACTAGATAAAATTACTCATTTCTTTTCTCATTATAAAGATCTAGAAAAGGGAAAAACGGTAGCAGTTGGAGAATGGGTTGGTGTAGAAGAAGCAAAACAAATTGTTGCAAGCTCTATTAAAAGCGGAAATTAGTTTTTGTTGATTTATAGCTAAAGTGGCTCTACGATTTGAAAAATAACAAATTCGTCATTCCGCTACTCGTTAGCGGAATCTATACCGCGCACAACTGCACGAACATTGCAATATGGCACATAGTAAACGATGTCATCCCAGTGCGTGACACTGGGATGACAAGAAAGGGAGCACTGGAATTTTTGTTTCAGCATTAGCCATACATCTGAACAGATACAAATATTGCAATTAAAAGCATTAGACAGGTGGTAGAGGTCTTGGTATTATATAATCTTTAGGTTCTAAATTTGGAAGGGTGGCCGAGCGGCTGAAGGCGGCGGTTTGCTAAACCGTTATACGACCCAAAAGTCGTATCGAGGGTTCGAATCCCTCTCCTTCCGTATACTGTTTTTAGCACGGTTTAAATTCGCTATATTAGCCTGTTTACCTGATCTTATTGTAATGTTTTTTTTATTTCCATCTTTAACTATTAAAAAGTTGGCTAGCATTGACTCAGTATTTATTATAGAATTGGTCATTAACTAAACAACTTTGCTTGTATGTATAGAATACTAATTTTACTGTTAATAGTGTTGCCACTTAGGTTGCTTGCAACCGAGATTGAAATTGTTGCAGATGTAAATGGTGAACCAATTTCAAATTTAGATATCGAAAAACGCATCAACTTTATAAATTCATTGTTTGGCACTCAAAGTGTTAATCAAAAAGAAGCAAAGCCTCAAATTCTTAGGGAGCTAATAGACGAAATTATCATTATCAATGAAGCACAGAGGCTGAATATAAAATTGAGCAACGAGGAGTTAGATAATGCTATTATGTTATTTTTAACCCAAAGTTTTAAACTTAAGGCTAATGAAGTTGATCAATACATAGAGAAGCATAATATAGATCTTGGTATTTTAAGAAAACAAATAAAATGTCAGTTACTGTGGAGCAAAATTATTGAAGTAAGAATTGTGCCATTTATTAATATAAGCGATAAAGAAGTAGATGATGTAAAAAGGCAAACAGAAAAGCCGGATTATCTTATCAAGTTCCAAGAGTTTATAATTCCTGATCAAAAAGACAAGGACGTTTATGGTATAGCTGAAGATTTAGTAAAAAAATTACGCAACAGTAATAACCCAGAATCTCCAATAAAGATGCGTAAAGCAACAGTTAATTTAAGTCAGCTAAAAGGAAAACTCAAGAGCGTTTTAGAAGGATTAGAAACCAGCGACATAGCAGGTCCATTCAGTTTCAGTGAAGGTTACTCCGTTATAAAAGTAATAGATAAAGTACAACTTAATCATGCACTGCTGGAAAGCACTTTAAAATTAAAACAGATTGTGGTTGAAGGTTCAGAAAGTTTATTAGATAATCTCAAGGAGCAAAAAGTTAATTGTTTAAATTTTGATAAATTAGCAGATAATTTTAAGCTGCCAAACGCAAAAGAATTTGAAATAAAAATGCGAGATTTAAATCCTGATTTACAGATTTTATTTAGTAAAACAAGTGTGAATGAAATAGTAGAATTGAGAGAAAATGGCACTGCAAAGTTGATGATGTTGTGTGATATCAAGAGTAATGTAGCGGGTATAGAAGCAATCAAACAGAAAATGTACCAACAAAAGATTATGATACAAAGCAACTTGTTATTAGATGATATGCGTAAAAATGCAGCTATCAGTTATCGGTATAGTTGAAGTCAGAGAGTGTCCTTGTCTCTGTCTTTGTGTATAGAACTATATAAATTACTTTGTTCTATAAAATTTCAAAAAATTTGAACAAATGCAGTTAAAATAGCACATGAAGAATATAATGCTAATTGGTGGTGGAGTTGGAAATGCAGTGTTATTTTCGATAGGGAAGGCATGTCTTGAAAATAATAACAAGGTTTTGTACTTCGCTGGCTATAAGAAGTTAAGTGATGTATTTAAACGAGCACTGATAGAGCGTGCATCAAATGCAGTAGTTTGGGCATGTGAAGAAGGATTGATAGAAACAAGCAGAGATCAAGATAAATCCTTTCATGGTAATATAGTTGATGCAATAGTCTCTTATCAACAAGGAAGATTAGGTATTAATTTAAACACTATAGATAAAATTATCACTATCGGTTCTGATAAAATGATGAAAGCTGTGAATGAAGCTAGAAAAACAATTTTAAAGCCATATCTAAAATCAGGCCACATAGCAATATCATCAGTTAATTCTCCTATGCAGTGTATGATGAAAGAAATCTGCGCTCAGTGTGTGCAGCAACATATAAATGCGAAAACAGGAGAAAGAAGTTTTGTTTATAGTTGCAGTAATCAAGACCAGGATATGGGGTGTGTTGACTTTGACTTTTTAAGTGAGCGCTTGAAGCAAAATAGTTTACAAGAAAAACTTACTGCAAAATGGATAGATCATGTTCAAAGATATTAAACAGCACAAAAAGGAAATAAGAGAGCAATATAGAGCTATAAGAAAAGATATTGATGAAAGTTATTCCAGTTATGCGGCAAATTCCCTTATTAATCTCTTTAATCAGAACTTAAGCTACGTTAAAGGCAAAACAATAGCAGCTTACATTCCAATGGATGAGGAAATAGATGTTGTGCCTTTGATGCATAGTTTACTCGATTTAGATTATAAAGTAGCAATTCCTAATAAAAATAAGTTACTAAAATTTGAGGAATGGAACAAAACAAATGAAGACGTAATTCCCGACACAATCATTACTCCTGTTATTGCTTTTGATGATCATTTTAATAGATTGGGTTTTGGCGGTGGTTGGTATGATACAATGATAGAAAAACTGCGGCCACTTGGAAAAATATTTATAGGTGTAGCCTATGAGAAACAATATTGTAAAGATTTACCTGTAGAAAAACATGATCAAAAATTGGATATTATAATCACTGAGATGTGTGTTAGATGTGGAAGTGGATTGCTCAAAAAAGTGGATAAAAAAGAATAGATCTCTACCTTTTCCATTCCCTCCCTCTCCAAGCCATCAGAGGGTTTTGGTTTCTCCTGTACTCGCTTGTTCAGAACTTGGACTATCTAATTGAGGAACTGGTGACTTCATTTGGTTAACTTTATCATTAACCATTTTTTCTACCTCCTCTATTTTACCCTCACCAATGGCCATAATTTTAGATTGAAATTTCTCCATAAGTTCCTCAAGTGCTTCCTTATCACTTTCATAAGTACTAGTACCTTTTTCTCTAAGCTTTTTCATGTCATCTTCTGAAAAATTTTGAATAGTTCCATTCTTTACTAACTCTTGTATAGCAGATCGCTGCCCTTCATTTTGAAGCATGCCTATGACCTTTGCTTTACTCTGGGCGTTTTTTATTTTTTCACCTTCTTCGGACATATTATAGCCTATAATCTCTTGAGCCAAACTGTTGTATAATTTACTAAAGTTATCTTTTTTTGGCCCAACCTCAGGCAATTTATCCCCTAAATTTTTAGATAAACTTTTCACTGCTTTTCCTGCATCAATCGCACCTTCTTTTATTTTTTCCCCTGCCTTTACTATACCTATTCCTGCATAACGTGCTCCAATACCTACAAGTGCTATTAATGTAGCAAGCACAATAAGTGGAGAAAATGCTGCTCCTAATACCATTACGGCAGAAGCTATTCCAATTTTTTTATTTGCAGATGCTGATTTAAAATAATTGACTAGATTGTCCAGTGGACCTTTATTATTATTTATAACATTACTTATTGCTTGCTGATTAACAGATTTTAACGCCTCTTCTATTATTTTTGAGTCAACATTTTCAGAAGTTAAACCTTCAAGCGCTTCTTCAATGAATTTTATAAATAATTCTTTGTTGACCTCCTTTTGCAAGCCTTGGTCATTAATCGCTAAACCTAAATCTTTGAGGTTCATCCCTTTAACTTGTTCTGATAGGGTTGTAAATAACTCTTTTTTCCCCTCTTGTGAGGATTGTGCAATACTTTCTATTATATCTGAAATAGCTTTTCTTAGTTCTGGATAGTCAGTGTCAAAAAACATACTATTGCTAGATTCCATATTCAGCTTCGTTGATTATAAATATGCCTAATTATACATACTAATCATTAATTATATTATAATTGATATAACATACCCCTTTCCAAATATAGAATTTGTATTAAAATATCTAGATTATATGAAATCAAGGTACTTTATGGGTGAAAAAAAATTAAAAGCTGCTGTGGTCTTATCAGGGTGTGGTCACCTTGACGGTGCAGAGGTAAGAGAAGCGGTTTTAAGTTTGCTTGTGCTTGATCAGCAGGAAGTGGATGTTAAATGCTTTGCACCTGATATCAATATCACACAAGTTATGAATCATAGAACAAAAGAGGCAACAAAAGAAAAAAGGAATGTACTTGTGGAAGCAGCAAGAATCGCAAGAGGCGAAATATATGACTTAAAAGAAGCCAAAGCTGAAAATTTTGACATGCTAGTTGTACCTGGTGGATACGGGGTTGCGAAAAATTTATCTGACTTAGCTGAAAGTAAAGAGATGGTGACAGTAATGCCTGAATTTGAAAGATTAGTTTCAGAATTTTTTGTTACAAAAAAGCCAATAGGAGCGATATGCATATCTCCAGCCATCATTGTTTCAATTTTAAGTAGCAAGATAGGTAAAGAAGAAAGTAAGGTTAAGGTAACTATAGGAGATGACAAAGAACAGTTGATAGAAAAGCTTGGCGGCGAACACATAAAGTGCGATACAGAGTTATCAATAGAAGACGAAGAACATAATGTATTTTCCTGTTCTGCTTATATGCGTAGCGACGAAAGTACATACTCTGTATATCAAGGGATAAAGCATATGATTGACAGCATGGTAAAAAAGATTAACAAAAAAACTAAACAGCCATTCCTATAAGGTGTACTAAATAAGACTTCTCTATTAATCACACAATTAACTGTTGAATTTTACATTTCTAGCTGTATTATGGCTACGTAGCTAAAGTAACTTAGGTTTATCGACGCTTTACTACTTGTTAGCGGTGTGGTGTAGTGGCCATATATGTTTAGTTCTTTTTTTTAAGGTATTTTGTATGTCAGATCTTTTCTATATTGAAACTACGTGTTGTGTGGACGGTCAGTGTGATGTCTATACAGGGGAAGTGAGTTTTAATGATGTCATGTTAGGCAAGTTCAGTCTAAATTCGTGCAGCGGGAAAGAAGCTATGATAAATCTAGACATTATTACATTCGATATTAATATCGCTATTGATGGTCAAAATGGAAAGACAATAAAAAAAGACCTTAAAGGTCTTGAATTTGTAACTAAAGATGATGGTTCTTGGTATATTAATAAGGATTTTGGTGATGATAAATTTGAAGTTGTAGTAAAGCAATCATAATTTTACATCTCAGGTGTAACATTTAGTATAGGCGCTATTCTATTTATAATGTTCTTTACTATAGGCGCAGCAATTATTCCCCCGGTATGGTGCATCCCTTGAGGCTCATCAATAGCAATTAGCACTATGTACCTTGGGTCAAGCATAGTTAGCACTCCTATAAATGATGCTATGTTTGCATCTTTGCTATATTTACCATCTACAACTTTTTCCGCCGATCCAGTTTTTCCTCCTATTGAATATGCCTTTATTTTTGCTTTTCTGCCAGTGCCATCTGTTACTGCTGCACGTAATAATTTTCTCATTTCCCTGGAAGTTCTTCTTGAGATAATTTGCTCTCCTATACTTCTTTTATTCAACATCAAGGTTGCGTTATGAAATGTCCCATTGTTGATTAATGCTGCTGCAGTTTGTGCAAGATGTATAGGAGTTACAGCTATGCCATAGCCATAAGATGCTGTTATTAAAGTGTTTTCACTCCATTTATCCGGGATTATCGGTGTGGATTTTTCTGGTATTTCTATTTTCAAAGGAGAAAATAGCTTCATAGCTTTAAAGTATTCTACCTGTTTTTCAATACCTAGTTTGACTGCAATTTTTGCTGCACCAATGTTGGATGATTTTACAAATATATCTTGCACAGTAATTTTTGGAATTTTAGATTTATGAAAATCCTGAATTTTATACTTTCCGATGGTGATTGGTGTTGATACGTCATATAAATCGCTAGTTTTTGTAGCGTTCGCATCAAGCGCTGCGGCTATTGTAAAGTATTTTAATACCGACCCCATCTCATATACCCCAAGACTGGCGCGATTAAACTTTTGTACGTCTTCTGCCTTATTCTGTAAGTTGGGATTAAAATCAGGTAGGCTGACCATCGAGATAACTTCACTATTTCTCACATTTAAAACAATTCCTACTCCGCCAAGTGCCTGATATCTGCTTACAGCTTTAGTTAGCTCTTCATGCACTATGCTTTGCACTCGTGTATCTAAGGATAGTATTATGGGCTTTTCTTGCTCATTATTTTTACTTATATATGCCTCAACTCCTGCAATACCGTTGCCATCTATGTCAGTGTAACCAAGCACGTGTGAAAATAAATTACTGTGAGGATATATACGCTTTATGTCGTCATAAAAATTTACTCCTGGTACACCAGCGTTTTTGATCGCTAGTAATTCTTTTGGAGTCAAGTGCCGCTTTATCCAAGCAAATTTCTTTTCTGAAGTAAGTACTCTATATAAGTTCTTGTATTCGAGGTCATGCAAAGTAGAACACAGTTGTGCTGCTATACTTTCCGGATTCTTTACTTTGGTTGCATCTATATATAGTGATGTTGTGGGCACATTTGTTGCTATTACCACTCCATTTCTATCTAAAATATCAGGTTGTTTATGTACTATATTATCTTTTCTAAAATTTTCTGAAGTAGTAAGTTGATCAAATGTTAAAGAGAATATGCGAAAAATAATTATTATATAAAATATAAATAATGGTACTATAAAACACAGTGAGCGGAGCTTATTTTTAAGTAATGCTTGCATATTTACTTGATTTGACAAAAATGGAAATCATCTTAGCTGAACCACGAGGTTTTTGTGCCGGGGTAAAAAGAGCTGTGGACATATTAGCTATTACTTTAGAAAAATACAAAAACGAGCGCCAAGTTTATGTGCTACACGAAATTGTTCACAATAAATATATAGTAGAGGACTTTAAGAAACAAGGAGTGGTTTTTGTAAGCAGTATCGAGGAAATTGAAGATAATGAAGGAATACTGATCTTCAGCGCGCACGGAGTATCAAAAAATATAGAAGATGAGGCAAAAAGAAAGGGTATTCAAGTGATTGATGCAACATGTCCTTTAGTCAGCAAAGTGCATAAAGAAGCAAAAAGGTATGAAAACAGTGGTAAAGAATTAATTCTCATTGGGCATGAAAACCATCCAGAAGTTAAGGGAATTAGAGGAAGAGTAAACAATCCTATCATTTTAGTGCAAACTTTGCAGGATGTATATGATTTAAAGGTTAAAGATCCAGATAATTTGTCTTATGTTACACAAACTACGTTAAGCATCGACGATACTCGCGACATTATTGCTGCCCTGAAATTAAGGTTTCCAGGCATAACAGGTCCAGATTTAAAGGACATATGCTATGCAACGCAAAACAGACAAAATGCTGTTAAAAAGCTAGCTGAAATTGTAGACATGGTATTAGTTGTAGGAAGTAAAAATAGCTCAAATTCAAACCGCTTATTAGATCTGTGCACTGCTAGAGGAAAAAGAGCCTACTTGATTGATAATTACAGCTGTGTGAATAAAAGCTGGTTTCAGGGCGTAGAAAAGATAGGAATCACCGCAGGTGCTTCCGCTCCTGACATATTAGTTGATGAATTAATAGACTACCTAAAAGTAAACCTGAGTGTAAAAATTTCAGTTATGCCAGGTGGTATTACTGAAAATGTTCAGTTTAAAATACCGAATCTGGTTTAAAACACAACTTATCTACTAAACTTCTCTTGAAATCACACAAACCAGCATCTATAGCTAAGACGTCATGCCGCGATTCATTAGACTTCTTGCATAACCATATAACAAACTTTTATTGGGAATAGAAACGAAAAAACTTGCTTGACAAACTCCGCCAGCCCTCTTATCATGAAACTGAAGCTATTGTATTTGCTTTCGCCAATCTGCAGATTAAAAGGTAAGGATTACTTAATGTATCGGCGTCTTATGTTCAATTTTTTGCAGTATATAGATACTGTATGTCTTTACAAAACTTCATCTACATCTAGATTTTTATCTAAATAAGCTGAACGCGCTTATAAAGCGTTACAAGACATCAAAAAATGCCAATACTCGACAGAGATAGTAAAAGACTAGCTAACTCGGGGGTTCTTTGTCTTTTTTTCTGCTTAGTAAATTTCTTAAACATTTGCAGCGTAAGTTAGTTGCAATTAAAAGCAGCTGAATTTCGCTTGTCAAGCGTTTAAAACATAAAAAACGCCAATATTTTAAAGCGGATAATAACCCCAGGGCTTCTTTTGCCTTTTTTTTCGTTTGGTAAATTTCTTAATGTTTGTGGATGAACGACAACCGTCATCCCGCTACTTGTTAGCGGGATCTCTTGTTAGCGGCTGAGATACCGCGAATGAATCGCGGTATGACGGTTCGCGGCGGCATGACGATAAGGTTTATACCTTGTCATCACAGTGCTTGACACTGGGATCCAGTTTTCTTTACAAATTCACCAAAAGTGTTTCATTCTATAACATAAAACCCATACTCACCAAATCCAATGCATTACTTGCAATTAAGTTTCCTGGATCCCAGTGTCTGGGCACTGGGATAACAAAGGAGGACGTTATTCCAGTGCCAAGCACTGACCATTTCTGGTCTCTTAAATTGCAACTAATCTAAGTATTAAAAAATTTACCAAGCGAAAAAAAAGGCAAAAAAAGCCCGATGGTTGGCTAGTTACTTACATTATACTTTCAAGTATGGCGTTTTTTTATTCTAAACGCTTAATAACCGTGACTCAGCCGCTTTTAAGCCGCAACTAATCTAAATTATAAACGTTAAGAAATTTACTAAACAGAAAAAAAGGCAAAGAAACCCTAGGGTAGCTAATTATTCACTATCCATTTTTTAAGTTGGCGTTTTTTGATGTTTTAAATAGCGTATTTCAGCTTGTGTAGCTAGAAATTTGATAAAGACATGAGGTGCACATAGCGCAAAAAATTAAGCATGATTTACGCCAAATACATTAAGTTTTTTTGTCATTAATCCACTGCAGAGATTGCGAAGATAAATAAATAGCTTCAGTTTCATGATAAGGGGGCTGGCGAAGGGTGTCAAGGAAGTTTTTCGTTTCATCCAATGCGCTGCCAAAAGTTTGTTATGCAAGAGATCCCATAAATTGGGTGTCATAATAACTACACCCACATTAATTTTGGTGTACGTGACCTTGAAAGATCGTGATTCAATACTTAAATTATTAGGGTAGTAGGCAAATAATGGAGCTCAAAATGCATAATGTACAAGAAACTGAAAATTTAAAATTTGACGCTGAGGTAGGGAAAGTACTGAATATAGTGATTCATTCACTTTACACCAATAAAGACATTTTTCTGCGTGAATTAATATCAAATGCATCAGATGCATGTGATAAGTTGCGCTATGAATCTCAACTAAACCCTAATTTGCTAGATTTGAGTGACGAATTAAAAATCACTATCAGCTCCAATAAAGATAAGAACGAGCTATATATCACTGATAATGGCATTGGAATGAATAGACAGGATTTAATAGACAATCTTGGTACAATTGCAAGCTCTGGTACGCAAAAGTTCTTGGATGCGATTAAGAATAGCAAGGATTCAAGCCAAACTGTGGAGCTGATTGGGAAGTTTGGTGTTGGTTTTTACTCAAGCTTTATGGTTGCATTAGAAGTAATAGTAGAATCGAGAAAAGCTGGAGAAGAGGAGTCTTGGATCTGGCAATCCAAAGGAGATGGGGAATATTCAATCAGCAAGTCAGATAATCAAGTCCCTCGCGGAACCAAAATTACGCTCATTATGCATCCTGAAGAAAACGAGTTTTTAGATAAATTTCGTGTTGAAAATATTGTCACTACTTACTCTGATCACATAAATTTTCCTGTTGAATTTATAGACGAAGAAGGAAAAAGTGAAAAGTTAAACAGTAAGGCTGCAATTTGGACTAAGCCAAAAAATGACGTTACTCAAGAGGAGCACAACGATTTTTTCCGCAGTGTTGCTCACGTTGGCGGGGAGCCCTGGATGATATTGCATAATAAAAATGAAGGTGCAATAGAATATACAAATTTGCTTTATGTTCCTTCTATAAAACCTTTTGATTTATTCCATCCAGATAGACGTTGCTCTGTGAAGTTATATGTAAATAAAGTATTTATCACTGAAGATAATGTACAGATCATACCGCAGTATTTACGTTTCTTGAAAGGTATTGTTGATTCACCGGACTTACCTCTTAATATCAGCAGAGAAACGCTGCAGAATAATCGTGTTGTTGAGCAAATCAGGAAATCCCTCACTAAACGCGCGATATCAGAGCTCGGTAAAAAGGCAAAGGAGAATTTAGAAGAGTACACAAAATTCTGGACCAATTTTGGTGCAGTTTTAAAGGAAGGTCTTTGCGAAGCTATGCCAACTGATGAGAGAGAAGCACTACTCTCAATTTGCAGATTTCATAGTACTGGTGATGAGAAATTAGTCAGCATTGATGACTATATAAGCAGAATGAAGCCTGAGCAGGAACATATCTATTATCTCACCGGAAATAGCCTCGATTCAGTGAAAAACAGTCCGCAACTTGAGGGGTTCGTCAGTAAAGGGCTGGAGGTTCTTCTGTTCGTTGATCCAGTGGATGATTTCTGGACTAGTGTAATTCATGAATATAAAGATCAAAAGTTTAAGTCTGTGACTCGCGCTGATGTTGATTTGGAAAAATTCTCTTCAGAAGAAGATAAGAAAAATGAAGAAAACAAATCGAATGAAGAAAAAACTGAGGAAACTATATTGCAATATTTTACCACAGTGCTTGGAGATTCAGTAAAAAGCGTAAAAATTTCCAAAAAATTGACTGATAGTCCCGTATGCCTAGCGGTTGCTGAAGGTGCTATGGATCTTCGCATGGAGCGTTTTTTGCGTGAACAAAAGCAGCTAAATTACCGCACGCCAAAGGTGCTTGAAATTAACACTAAGCATCCTGTAATAAAGAGTATAATGAAATCTTATGCTGAAAGTGGTGAAAACCCAACATTGGAGGACATGGTTCACTTATTGTTTTACCAAGCTTGCATCGTGGAAGGCGAAGAGATGGATGACGCGAGCAGCTTTGCTAAGAGACTGAATAATTTGCTTGGCAAGATTTCTGTTTAATGCTATACTCACCTTAGCTGCTAGTTAGGAGGTAAAACATGTTTGGTTCCAATTTTAGAGACTTTGTATCACAAGATACAACTTCACAGGGCAAATCAAATTCTGAAAGATTAATCAAAAGTTGGCATGGTTTTGAAAAACCAGATTCTGAAGATTCAGGTATTGAAGAAGAGTTTGGAGTTTTAGATAGCGAAAGTCAAGAGATACCAGCTACTCCATGTAGCACACCCCCTGAAGATCTAAGTTTAGAGAATGCAATACTTGCAAACTTTCCTGATGGTTGTGATAGGTCGTTTACTGTAGAGTTAAAAGATGAAGATTCATATGCTATCATTCCTAAAAACTTAACTTTTGCTGAGATTATAAATATCTTAAATCAAGCTATACAAGAAGATAATTGTGAAGAATTAGACAAGGTTGTACAAAATATTGAAGATTATGAAGGCAGGTCTATTACGCTGGATAATGAAAATCTCAAAGATTTCTGTTCAAATCAACTTAATTTGGAGTTACAAAACGGAAGCAACCATCAACATATATATTCAAATGTACTATCACAATATAAATTTGATCAAGAGGGTTTCAAGTATGATTATTCAGTAAAAGAATTGGTACTATTGGCAATTGCAGCTAATGACAAGCTAGTAGAGCAATATCAGGATTTTCTTTTTGCTGAAGGAAATTTAAGTCTTTTACCTCTCCTTGTTGGTGGTCAAAAATATATTGAAGCTTTTATAGAAAAATTCCATGGTACCGATGGAGTTTATGGAAGATTAAAAGATCAAACTATACAACTTGTCGAACCTAATAAGATTGGTTTTTTCTCAGTTATAGCATTAAGAAAAGAGCAAGAATTATTAAATGCAGTTTTTGTCGAATACGTTTTAAGAGATTTTGGACAGGTGTTAAAAACAAGTAATCCTGATTCTTTGTATTTTGTGCTTGAAACAGCGTCTCTGATCAAAAATGAAGAATTCATCACGATAGTGCTGGGTGCATTTGAAAGATATATTAATAAGCTAACTAAAAAAGCCTCAACAGAAGAGTTATTAAAAAAGAGTTTTGTTACTTTATTAGAAACTGCGATAAGCCAGGAACACACATCTGTCATTGAATACCTGTGCAAACGATACACTAATAGTGCAGATCATGCCATTTACGATGTATATGAACAAGCATTTGCGGATGATAAAGTTATTACAATACTAGGGCAACAAATCCTGAAAAACATAGGAGCTCGTGGCAGAAAAGAAATTTATGATTTAATTCTGAAAACTGCATTGGATGCTGGTAATATTGCATTTATCGAGCACTTGTGTGAAAAATGTGCTAAATGCAGCAATGATGTTATTAATTATCTTGATCATAAATCTAAAAACAACGAGTTTGATGAAATATATGAATCAATTCTGATTGCATTGTCTAATACTGAAAGTCAAGACATTATAGTCAGTGTTCTAGATCATGTTCAAATTTATCAAAGCATACTCAATAATAAACAGCAAGTAGTCAGGCAAACCATACAAAATATACTGAGAAATGCAATAAAAGAAGCTAGTTATGGAGTTGTTGTACTCTTATGTCAGCATGTTGACCTAAAATTCGCAGCTCTTCAGGCAATATGCAAGGAAGAATTTGAGAAAGCTTTACCAGTAGTTGCAGAACAGCTTGAAAAAATAAGTATGGAACTTTCTCCAAGTATGACTCGTAATGAGTATCAAAAAAATAGAGATACTTTGATTCATCTATATCTAATTAGAAATTTGTTAGAAAGTAGTAAATTAATCAATACTTCCAGTAAAGCAAATATACAGACACAAGCGAATACACAAGTTAATAAAAGAAGCAGTGATAATGCAGTATCACCTGTTATAAAAGGTGATACGGCTGTAGTAAATGAAGAGAATAACAATCAACCAAGCAGTCAAAGAAACCCAAAATCCAAAAGTGCTGGCAGTCAACAGACAGAAAAAAATGTTCTTGCAGGGGAGGAAGAAAATGCTATCTTAAATAACACAGGGGTTTCAACGCAGGAGCCTTTAATTAATAATTTTGAGGAGGGTGAAATCAAAAAAGGCAGCGGAAAAAAAGGTGTTAAGCAACTTGCCAGTCCTGTTAAGAAAAAGATTGATGGACTTATAAGCATAACTCAAGAGAAGAACTCGAAAATATTCTAAAAAGTAACTCTCCTACTCTTGTACTACAATATGTAAAAAATAAAGAAGGTCCCTTTAAGGGTAAAGTAGAAGAAATTAAAAAAGAAATTAAAAACCATAATACAAAACAAGGTAATGTTAATATTTCACTGAACAACGATTTGCCAAATTCAGGAGACCAATCTACAAGTTCTAATAATACCGGAAGCAATAGTACACTTACCACAACTCCAGAAATTACGGGTTGTGAAAAGAAGTTGGGGGTAAGTGAAGTTTCTTCGAATGCTGACAATGTGTCTACAATTGGAGGTGTTATTAACAGTAAGGAAAAGCCTGCAGCAGTAGAAAAAACTAGTGCTATAAACAATCAATCAACCTCTATTACTGCAACACAAAATACGCAAAAGAGTAAGTGTCCTACCATAGCTACATGGACGTTAGCAGTATCTGGAGTTGTTTCAGGAGTAGCTATTGCAGTTTATTTGGAAATGCTAGCTGCAGGAATAGCAGTTGGAGCTTGTTGTCTGGTTGCTGCTCCAGTTATATACTGCTGTACACCTAAAAGCCAAGTTGAAAACAACAAGGTTGACAAACCTTTCAACACGGGGAAAGTACCTACTGCCGTACATGTATAATAAATATAGTAGTTTACCATTTAATAATTTATTATAATTATGTTAATTATCGGTAAATAAGGACTTGGTAAACTACGAAGAAATATTCTTGAATAAAATAAAAGATATAAAAGATGAGGGGCGCTACCGTGAATTTACGCACTTTGCGTCATTACCAGGTAGGCTCCCCCACATTATGGACTATGAAAGAAATAGGGAAGTAATAGTCTGGTGCAGTAATAACTATTTGGGAATGTCACAAAATGAGAGTGTAATTGCCGCTATCCAAAATTCATCTGTTGGTGCTGGAGGAACAAGAAATATATCTGGTACAACAAAAGAGGTTGTTGAACTTGAAAAATCCTTAGCTTGTTTGCATAAAAAAGAGGCTGCTTTAACTTTTGCTTGTGGCTACCTCGCTAACCAGACAACACTTAGCACTTTATCGTCTGTTATTCCGGGCGTAGTAATTTTTTCAGACGAGAAGAACCATTCTTCGATGATAGAAGGCATAAAATCAGGAAAAAGGCCAAAACATATATTTAAACACAATGATGTTAATCATCTAGAGCAGCTACTCAAGTCTATAGACAAAAAGACACCAAAAATAATAGCACTTGAATCCGTATATTCAATGGATGGCGATATAGCGCCGCTTGAAGCGATATGTGATCTTGCAGATCAACATAATGCAATTACCTATTTGGATGAGGTGCACGCAGTTGGCATGTATGGTTCACATGGTGGCGGAATTGCAGAAAGAGAAGGTCTGATGGATAGAATAACCGTTATTCAAGGTACACTATCAAAGGCTTTTGGAGTGATGGGTGGGTATATAGCGTCTTCAAAGAGCTTGGTAGATGTAATAAGAAGTTCCGCTCCAGGATTTATTTTTACCACTGCTATGTCGCCTGTTTTAGCAGCGGCAGCAAAGGCAAGCGTTGAGCACCTAAAATCGAGCAACATTGAAAGGGAAAAGCAAAAGCAAGTCGTTGAAAAAGTAAAAAACTCACTGAGAAATGCAGGAATTAACTTCATTCCAACAGAAACTCATATAATTCCAATAATAATTGGCAACTCAGAGTTATCCAAAAAAGCATCAAAATTATTATTTGATGAGTATGGAATATATGTTCAACATATAAATTACCCGACAGTTCCAAGAGGAACTGAGCGTTTCCGTATTACCCCTACACCTTATCATACCGATGAAATGATAGAGCATTTAACAGAATCTCTTGTAAAAGTTTTCGAAAAGTTGTCTATCTCTGTAGCCTGTTTATGCTATAGCTAGTACAGCCCTACGTCATACCGCGATTTATTCGCGGTATCTCAGCATGGATTCCGCTAACAAGTAGCGGAATGACGAGTTTTACGCTTATCAAATTGTAGGTAAACATAAATTACTTTAGCTATAGTTTTATATCTCCAGCAATGATTAGCCCGTTGTCTTCCGTTAGCCTTCCACCGCTTTCTTGCAGAAAAAGTCTACCGAGCAAGGCTTTATATTTGTTAACTCCAGAGTAAATTATTCCACTGTGCCTTCCTGCCGCAAGGTATGCAAAGCCTAAAATTGTTGAACCTATGGAGCGTACATTACTATTGCCAGGCAGCAATTTATTTAACAAATTACCACTTACATCTATTAGACCCCCTTCACGGCTTTTCACTCGCATTTTTACATGACGAGATCTAAAATCCTCAAGAAAAGCACCTTTCTTTTCTTCTGCCCAAAAAGTTTCTCTAAGAGCCGGAGCATCAATTACAGCTGCCACAACTTTATTTTTATGAATGAGACAGACTGATACTGCAAAATAAACCATGCAACTAGAAAAGTTCTCCCTGCCCTCTATAGGCATAATAAACCAGGTATAAGTGTTATCTTTTACTTCTTGATCAGTATCATCTTCAAAAATAAAACCATAGTCTCGTTTGTAGTCGTGCAAGCAATCGTATATGGTTTGCTTGGATTTTGAATAAGTTTTATTAATAAAGTCTGCTGATTTAACATTAGAAATTTGCAATTCATTAAAATCGCGCATAAGCTGCTTGGAAGCATTACGCACAGAATCAAGCATCACATTAATTCGTGGTGATGAGAGGGACATTCTTCCTTTTACTCTTTCACTCTTTCATAATAGCTGTCACCTGGAGTATATACTACAATTTTATCCTCTTCTTTTATAAATTGAGGCACGTTAACGCGCATTCCGTTTTCCAAAATTGCAGGCTTATAAGAAGCAGTAGCAGTTTGTCCTTTAATAACAGACTCTGTTTCTTTCACAGCAAGTGTAACATAATCAGGCACATGCGCAGAAATTATTTTGTCTTGATAAGCTACAACTTTAATTTTCATGTTATCCTGTAAATAAATTTTTTTTTCTCCCAATAAGTCCAAATTTATAGTGATTTGCTCGTAATTACTTGGATGCATAAGATTTACAATGTTTCCTTCAGTGAAAAGGTAAACATATTCCTCTTCATCTAAAATTGCCCTTCTGATTGTTGCATCAGAACGAAATCTTTCATAGTGTTTTGCTCCGGTTTTGATGTTTTTCATTTCGGCTTGTATGTATGCACCACCTTTACCAGGTTGAGTATGCATAATACCTACAACCAAAAATAATCCGCCGTTATGTTCCAACACCTGACCTGGTCTGATATCGTTAGCTCTTTCTGCCATAATTACATTTTCAATTTGATCTTATAATTATAAATAGCTTTATATAAATATCAAAGTCTTTATTAGTCAATAAATTCTGGTATATTTAATACTATATACCTCCCCTTTATATTTATATGTGGAAATATCTCTTTAGTGAAAGACAGCATAATACGTTTTTTTGTGCTGATAACTAAAATTTCTAATATATCCCCTGAGCCGAAATTATACACAGATTTTACATAGCCATATAATTCATTACTTTTCAGCCTTACTTCCATATCTACAAGGTCACTTTGGTAAAATTCATCCTCATCATTTAGCTCTGGTAACTTGCTTCTTTCTATATATAGCTTCTTATTCCTTAAAAGCTCTGCTTCATTACGGGAATTTACTCCGCTTATTGTAGCTATTACTAAATTATCACCTATGACGGATACTGAGTCTATTTTATAATTCTCATCACCACTTATTAGCTTACCATATAAGGAGATATTTTCAGGCTTTTCAGTAAAGGTTTTTACTTTAACAGCTCCTTTAATTCCGTGAGGAGAGGTAATAATTCCTAAGCATACCAGATTGTCGTTCATATTAATGCAAGTATCTAATCAGAAGATTTCTCAGATAAATATTGAGTCAAAATCTCGATGCCTTCATCAATCTCTTTTTCAGTGATAATGAGTGGAGGTAAAATTCTCACAACGTTGTCTGATGTTACCCCAACAGTAAGCAAGCCGCGATGACTTAACTCTTCTGCAAACTTTTGATTGTCTGCTTTCACTTTTATTCCAAGCATTAACCCTTTCCCTCTTACTTCCTCTATTATTGGAAATTTACTTGCTAAGTCTTCTAGTTTATTTTTTAAGTATTTACCTCTAATTTCAACATTTTTCAAAAAGCCGGGGCTGAGCAATTCTTCGAGCACAGCATTACCTACTGAGGTTGCAAGCGGATTGCCACCAAAAGTGGAACCGTGCATACCAACTGCCATATATTTAGCAGCCTTTTCAGTTGCAAGACAAGCCCCCAGCGGAAACCCCCCGCCTATTCCCTTTGCAAGAGCACATATATCAGGTTCCACTCCTATATGTTCGTATGCGAATAATTTTCCTGTCCTACCAGCACCGCATTGTACGCAATCAAAAAATAACAATATGTCATTTTCATCACACAGCCTTCTTAGTTCTTTCATAAAGACTTCATTCATTACTTTGATACCACCTTGCCCTTGTATTGGTTCTATTAATATAACGCCTATACCACTTGAAATTGCTTTCTTTACGCTCTCAATATTGGGCTCGATGTTATCACACCAATCAATGTAGGGATTTAGTAATTCAGAAAATTTCTGTTTATCGTTTGTAGCACAAGTTAAAAAGGTTCTTCCATGAAATGCACCATGAAATGTTAAAATTCTGTGACGATTTTTATTGCCTTTTCCATTTTGATAGATCCTAGCAATCTTAAGTCCACATTCTACTGCCTCTGATCCAGAATTTGAGAAAAATACAGTGTCAGCGAAACTATTGTTTATTAATTTTTCTGCAAAATTATTGGCAGCAGGTATATTATAGGTATTTGATATATGCCATAATTTTTCTCCTTGCAATTTAAGAGCACTAATTAATCGCGAATTAGTGTGACCTAAGCTACTAACGGCTATTCCGGAGTGAAAATCTACGTAGCGCTCACCATCAACATCATATAGGTAGATACCTTTGCCATGAGAAAAATTTATATTAACAGGAGAATAAACTGGCAAAATAGGAGAAATTGTCATAAAATATTATATGCTAAATTTTATTATTAATAACATAAAAACCGTTGTTTCACAATAAGAAGGATATGTATAAGCTAGGTAAATTGATGTTTTCTGCGTTGAAGAAAAACAAATACACAAAAGTTATTGTATTACTCTCATCGATCTTTATGATTTTATTCAGTGTGATATATTGTAATCATTTACTAAGGAGTAATTTCCTTTCTTCTTACCGTGATTCAAGTGTAAACTTAAAAAGCGTACTGGAAAATGGCATAATAAAAAAATACCATTATTTACTAATAGAAAAGCATCACATTAAATACAAAAATTTTGACTACATAAACCAACTAGTAAAACTACGTGCTGAATTATTACAATCAGTGAGCAAAGTAAAGGATTTCAGCTTAATACTGTATGATCAAAACGGCAGAATAATATTCAGTAATTTTAACACTCAAGATTATGATTATGAACAGTTACTTACAAACGATGAAATTGATAAACTATTAAGTAACCAAGAAATATTTTATACTACAGGAAATACATTAACTTCTATTTTCCCTATATTCCATGAAAATAGCGTTAAACCGTCGTTTTTTTTGAAGATTCTTCGAAACTACAATAATTCTTATGTTATAGCATATGGCCTGTTTTTAACATTTTTGGGCCTATTATTAATAATCTTAATATTAATAATGTTCTATTTGTACTTTTCTAATACCCAAATGCTAGCCAAGCAACATAAAACTAACATTGAATTACAGCAGATAAAAGAGACATTAGAGCAAGAAAATGCAAACAAGCTAAAGTTTTTTGCAAGCGTTACACATGAATTACGCACACCTCTTAATGCTATTATTGGATTTGCGGAGTTGATCAAAAATAAAACTTTAGGTTCAATGGATAATTCTCAATACAAGGAGTATGCAGACGATATATATAATGCAGGAACACACTTACTTACCTTAATTAATGATGTGCTCGATTTTTCTAAAGCTGAATCAAGTAGTTTAACAGTAGAAAAAGTGAAGTTTAACCTGAACAAAATAATGGATTCATGCGTAAATATGCTATTACCTAAATTAAAAGAAGCCGGGATTAATTTAAAAAAAGAGATGACTAATAAACGATTATTAGTCATTGCAGATCCCAAGAGAATGAAACAAGTTATAATAAATTTATTATCAAACTCAATCAAGTTTACTCCCAAAGATGGTTTAATAAGAATGGTGATAAAAGAAAATATAGAAAAAAACTTATTAACTATTGAGTTTCATGACAATGGAATAGGAATAATGCAGCAGGATATATATAAAGTTATGTCTGTTTTTGGCCAAGCAGATTCGGGGTATAGAAACGAAGGTACGGGCATCGGATTGCCGCTAAGCAAGAAATTAGTAGAGTTAATGGGTGGAACTTTTGACATTAAAAGTGAAGCAAAACTTGGTACTACGATAACATTGAACTTCTTTTATGAAGAACAAACATGTGAAGATTCGATTGATTTTTAATAGGATCTATTTGATATGGCCTTACATCAGACGAAAACCACACTTTATCAAAAGCGGCAAGCCGAGAAGGTAGGCAGAAATTCATCAATAAGCCCCCATCAAGAATCTTATCTGTTAGCTATATATAAAATTTGATACTCTGACTACAATATACTACTATAGATAGAAGTGTTATTAATGGAGCAAGGTATGGAATTAGCAGTAGGAAATAATGCACCCGATTTTAGCTTACTAACAGATTCTGGTGAAAATTTATCACTGAGTGAATTTTTTGATAAAAAAAATGTAGTTCTTTATTTTTATCCTAAAGACGATACTCCGGGTTGTACAATGGAGGCAAAAGGCTTTAGAGATAAAATAGATGATTTTTCTTTCCTTGACACAGTGATAATTGGTGTATCAAAAGATAGTGTTAAGTGCCACACTAACTTCAAAGCAAAATATTCTCTGCCGTTTTCTTTAGTTTCTGATGAGAATGCTGAAATGTTGGGAAAATATGGTGTTTGGGTAGAGAAAAGTATGTTTGGCAAAAAGTATATGGGAATAGAACGCACTACTTTTTTAATAGATAAAAAAGGTAAAATAGTGAAGATCTGGAAAAATGTAAAAGTTAGTGGACATGTTGATGAGGTTCTGGAAGAAGTAAAGAGAATATAAACTAAAGAATAGGTTAATGGCTACCCATTGCTACATAAAAAAGCTGAAATTACATAATTTTCGTAGCCACTCAAACTTTGAACTGGATTCAGATGATAGCTCAGTTGTAATAACTGGCAAAAACGGTATTGGTAAAACTAATATACTTGAAGCAATCTCGTTGCTTGCTAAAAGCAATGGAATGAAAAAAGCAAAAGCCAGTGAGATACAAAATAGATTCAGTAATGAAGATTGGGTAGTGCACTATGATTTTTTTAATGGAATGGATTTTAATTCAATTGGTATCACAAAGAGTTTTGATAAGAAACTAATACAAATTGATGGAAAAACGCAATCGAGTTATTCATCTTTGTATAAGATATCCAATGTAATATGGCTGATTCCACAAATGGACTATGTTCTTCTCAATTCTCCAAGTGACAGATTAAAATTTTTAGACCGTATAGTCTCACTGTTTGAGGAAAATTACACTTGCTGCTACATGAAACACAGAAAAGCTAAACGTGAGCGAAGTAAACTGTTGAGAGAGAACACCTTGGACGAAAATTGGCTCTCTAGTCTTGAAAACATAATGGCCGTTAATGCAGTTAGTATTTTACGTATGCGATCGTCTGTTTTAAAGACACTACAAGACACAATTGATAACCATTCCAGTGAGTTTTTTCCGAAGGCAAGTTTGAAATTCAGCAGCCAGCTAACTTTGGACGATACTGCAGAATATTTTCAGAATCGTCTAAAGGAAAACAGAGAAAAAGATTCATTGACTGGTAGAGTAACCTTTGGTGTGCATAACGATAATTTTCGGGTTTTTTGTCAAAAAAGAAACGTACCAATAAATCTGTGCTCCACTGGAGAACAAAAGTTATTACTGCTTTCTATTATTTTATCCAGTGTAAAAGCAAGGTGTATTCATTACAATAAGGCACCACTTCTTCTACTTGATGATATAATGTCTCATCTGGATAAACATTACAGAAAGGCGTTAATGGAGGAAGTGTTAAGTATTCAATGTCAAACTTGGATAACTGATGTAAATCAAGATAATTTCAATAGCTATCTTTATTCTTTCAAGTTTTTTGAATTATCAAATGAATTAAATGCAAAACTTCCTTGACAAACCTCGCCAGCCCCCTTATCATGATACTGAAGGTATTCAGTTATCTTCATCTGTGCAGATTAAACAGCAAGAAAACAACGTAGTTGGCGTCTTATTTTTAATTTTTTACACTATGTGCACCTTATGTCTTCACAACATTTCTGGGTTTTTACCTATATAAGCTGAAACGCGCTTATAAGTCGTTTAAGACAGTATAGTACGCCGATTTTGCAGGATTAGAGAGTGACAACTAGCTAACCCGGGGTTTCTTTTGCCTTTTTTTCTGCTTAGTAAATTTCTTAAACATTCAAACTAAGGTGAGTTGCATTCAAAAGCAGCTAAATTGCAGTGTTTAAGACTTAAAAAACGCCAATACTGAAAATAGACAATGACCAGGGCTTCTTTTGCCTTTTTTTTCGTTTGGTAAATTTCTTAAATATTTATGGCTAAACGACAACCGTCATCCCGCTACTTGTTAGCGGCTGAGATACCGCGAATGAATCGCGGTATGACGGTTCGCGGTGACATGACGATAAGCCTTGTCATTCTAGCGCGTGGCGCTGGAATCCAGACTTTAACTGATATGATTACAGAAAGAGAATTTATTAGGTAGTTATAGACACTGAAAGTGGTAAAACTTACCACTTTCAAGTAAAGAAAACTACGTTTACGCCTTCTATAATTTCTATGGATTATTCACTACTGCACCGTTTTGACAAATCACACCTCCTGGTGTTATTTTTGAAACGACTACAGGAGCACCAAAAAACACAGCAGTAAATGCACCGAGTGCAAAAAGCGCTGGCCACGGCATTCTGCCAAACGCCTCCTATAATTTTTACTTTATGCTACTTCACTTTGATTAAATTTAAGTAAATGATACAAGAAGCATCATTTACCTAATACTTTTTAACCACACTTATAAATTCCTGATCCCGCAGGATCCTCTTTTAATGTTTGATTACCAGTACATGTCTCGCACCTACTTGCTGTGCCTGGTGCTATTTTTGAAACGACGGCAGGAGCACCAAAAAACACAGCAGTAAATGCACCGAGTGCAAAAAGTGCTGGCCACGGCATTCTGCCAAATATTGCAAGTAAAGCTGCACCTATTATCACTATTGTGATCATCGGCCCACCTATACCGTGAGTATAACCCATTATTTTGCATATCACTGCTGATGTTGCATCTAGATCAGCACGCGCATCAAACGCAAAGGAGAGAATTAAAGCTACAAGTAGAAGAAAATTTTTCATTACGCCTCCGATAATTTCTATTTAACGCTGTATTGTCTATCGCATTGATTAAATTTAAGTAAATGATACAAGAAGTATCATTTACTTAAAATTTCTTTGAGGCTGTGATACCTATTATGTACATTTACCATTAGTCAACGTTTTACCAGTAGGGCAAGCAATCGCACCATTCTGACAAAACGTACCATCTGGTGTTATTTTTGAAACAACTGCAGGAGCACCAAAGAACACGGCAGTAAATGCACCGAGTGCAAAAAGCGCTGGCCACGGCATTCTCCCAAATATCGCAAGCAATGCTGCACCTATTATCACTATCGTGATCATCGGCCCGCCTATACCTTGGGTATATTGTACTATTTTGCATATCACTGTTGACGTTTCATCAGCACGCGCATCAAATGCGAAGGAGAGAATTATAGCCACAAGTAGAAGAAATTTTTTCATTATGCCTCCGATAATTTCTATTTAACGCTGGATTATCTATCATTTTGATTAAATTTGAGTAAATGATGCAGTAAGTACCATTTACTCAATGCTTTTTACTGACAAGTATATTTTCCATCTGCATCAGGTTTCAATGTTTTCCCAGCATCACACGTCTCGCACTTACTTGCTGTAGTTGGTGCTATTTTTGAAACAACGGCAGGAGCACCAAAAAACACAGCAGTAAATGCACCGAGTGCAAAAAGTGCTGGCCACGGCATTCTACCGAATATCGCAAGCAAAGCTGCACCTATTATCACTATCGTAATCATCGGTCCACCTATACCGTGAGTATAGCTCATTATTTTGCATATCACTGCTGACGTTGCATCTAGCTCATTAGTATTTGCATCAAACGCAAAGGAGAGAATTAAAGCCACAAGTAGAAGAAATTTTTTCATTACGCCTCCTATAATTCCTGTTCTATGTTAAATTATCTATCCCTTTGATTAAATTTAAGTAAATGGTGAGGATTTTTTGCTTAAAAGTATCCTTTATTTCATTTAGAATACTTTTCTTGGTTCGTTTATATTACATGCTACAGAAATTTTACGGTATTGTTTATTGTCTTTATCGTGCTTTGATTGACACAATTTATAATGATGGAGTGGAGCATGCAGGGTATCTATCATTTTTAATTCTGTTATCAATATTTCCTTTTCTCATCGTTTTAATGGCTGTGGCATCAACATTCGCAAATTTCTTAGACCAGTATAACATTGGCTGGGTATTTATCATTGATAACATGCCACAGGATATTTTGGCATCTTTGATGCCGCGTATCAGAGAGATAATATCAGGCCCGCCGCAAAGCTTACTAACTTTAGCAATTGTAGGTGCTGTTTGGACCGCTTCATCGACAATTGAAGGGCTTAGAACAATACTCAATAAGGCCTATAAAGTTCCGGTTTCGCCGCCTTATATATTAAGAAGAGTACTAAGTATATTACAATTTTTAGTAATCACGCTTATTATAACTCTAACTATAGTGTTTTCTACACTAGTACCAATGCTAATTGATTTTTCCTATCAGGGACTAAGTTATACTAGGTATTTACTTATTGAATTTATACTTTTCACAGTAGTCTCTTGGCTATATTTTATGTTACCAAACATAAAACAAAATTTATCAGACGTATTTCCTGGATCTTGTGTAGCTGTTATTCTTTGGACGATTTCTGCTTCAGCTTTTAAGCAATACTTAAAAGCTTCCTTTGACCAACTGGATTTGATATATGGAAGTTTAGGTGGTGTGGTAGTGTCATTACTATTTTTTTATATGCTAAGTTTGATTTTTATATATGGAGCAAAATTCAATTTTCAGCTAAAATATTTCAATGGATCTCGCTAAGGAGAAAGAAATGGGTAAGTTAGAAGGTAAAGTAGCTTTAATCACCGGAGCTTCAGGTGGAGTAGGCTCTGCTGTTGCAAAAAGGTTTATAAGAGAAGGTGCATGTGTGATTCTGATTTCAAGATCTCTTGATAATCTCAAGCCACTATATAATGAAATTGAAGAGCTTGAAGAATTTAAAGAAGGCTCTGTGAAACTAATTCAGCTTGATCTTTTAGACTTTGAGAATGTAAAGATACTGACAAACATGATAGAAAGCCTGAAATTATCAGAATCTGGAGCACTTGATATATTAGTTGCGTGTGCTGGAATTTTAGGCAAACTGAACCCCATTCATGACTGTGAGATTGAAGAGCTACAGAACGTAATGAATACAAATTTTACTGCCAATTGGTACTTACTAAAAAACTTAGATCCAATGCTAAAAAAGTCTAATGCTGGAAGAGCGATATTCATGACCTCAGAAGTGACACTTTCTCCTTCCTCTTATCCATATTGGATGCCGTATGCTGCAAGTAAAGTTGCACTAGAAATAATGGTGCAGATATATGCATCTGAGACAAAACATACAAAATTATGTGTAAATGCTGTATACACGGAAGGACCTGTGGGTAGTGAGCAGGCATTTCCTGGATCTGAATTGGTGTCACCTGATAAACTAACAGATAAATTTGTGGAATTAGCTTCTGAAGACTGCAGCATATCAGGAAAAATCTTACCGCTCAGCAAATCTCCCGAGTAAATTACCATAGTATCTGCAAAGATACCGTTAAGCCCACAATTGTATGAACATTGTGATTTGAGAGTAATCTCCACTAGGAAGGATGTCATCCCAGTGCCTCTATGGTGTCATTCCAGTCTGGAATCTAGTCTTTATTATGCAGCCACTTATTTAAAGTTAAGTTTTCTGGATCCCAGACTGGGATGACACCTCTGGGCACTGCCGTCATAAAGGAACCAGTGTCAGCTACTTGAATTACATCATTTGCTGTGCAATTTACCTTCAAAAATGAATGTTTGTACAGCTGTGTGTCAAGCACTGGAATCTGCCACGCAAATTGCAATGTTCGTACAGTTATGCGTCAAGCCTAAAAGTAATTAGCTAATAGGTTTAATAAAAATTCACATATACAGGAAAGATTGGTAACATTACTTGAATAGAGACCGTTATTGTAATTATGCCGAAACGCACAGATATAGAATCTATATTAGTAATAGGAGCAGGCCCAATAGTTATAGGTCAGGCATGCGAGTTTGATTATTCCGGAACGCAAAGCTGTAAAGTATTAAAAAGCGAAGGTTATAAAGTCATTTTGGTTAACTCCAACCCCGCAACTATAATGACAGATCCTGAGTTTTCTGATGCGACGTATATTGAGCCGGTACTGCCTGAAATCATAGAGAAAATTATAATTAAGGAGAGGCCAGACGCAATATTGCCAACAATGGGCGGGCAAACAGCGCTCAATTGTGCAATAAAACTTGCAGATGATGGAGTGTTAGACAAATACAACGTAGAATTAATAGGGGTAAATAGAGAAGCAATAAAAAAAGCAGAGGATAGAGAGTTATTCCGTCAGTCCATGGATAGAATAGGACTGAAATACCCCAAAAGTATCATTATAAAAAATCAAGAACAAATAAAAAAGGCTTTGGATTACATTGGATTACCAGCAATCATCCGCTCGTCATTCACCCTTGGTGGTGCAGGTAGCGGCATAGCATATAATAAAGAGGAGTTTTTCAATATCGCAGAAAGTGCTCTCAAAATTTCGCCAATAAATGAAGTTCAGATAGATGAATCAATTATCGGCTGGAAAGAATATGAAATGGAAGTTATCCGCGATTGTAAAGATAACTGCATAATAGTCTGTTCGATAGAAAATGTTGATCCGATGGGAGTGCACACTGGGGATAGCATAACTGTTGCTCCTGCTTTGACTCTGCGTGACGTAGAATACCAACAGATGAGAAATGCATCTATAGCAGTGCTGAGAGAAATTGATGTTAGTGCCGGTGGTGCAAATGTTCAATTTGCAGTGAATCCTAAAGAAGATGGAAGCCTCGTTGTGATTGAGATGAATCCAAGGGTTTCTCGCTCTTCTGCACTTGCTTCGAAAGCAACAGGCTATCCTATTGCAAAAGTTGTAACTAAACTTGCTATTGGCTATTCGCTCGACGAAATACGTAACGACTGTGCTCCAATAATACCAGCAGCATTCGAACCAGTGATTGATTATATCGTCACTAAAATTCCTCGATTTGAGTTTGAGAAATTTAAGGGGACGAATTGTGAATTATCAACCTCCATGAAATCAGTGGGAGAAGTGATGTCTATAGGCCGCACTTTTAATGAGTCACTACAGAAAGCTTTCCGTTCACTTGAAACTGATTTTACAGGACTTGATGAAGTATTTCCTGAGAACATTGATATTGATCACATAAAATCTCAATTAGCAAAATTGCTACCAAACAGATTACTGATTGCTGCTGACGCAATGCGCCACGGAATTAGCATAGAAGAAATAAATTCGATTACAGGATATGACTTATGGTTTCTGCAAAATATACAGCAAATTATATTAACTGAACAAAAAATCAAGGAAAATGGATTTCCTGGAACTGCGTACGAAATGTTAGAGCTGAAAAAAATGGGATTTTCAGATGCAAGATTAGCAAAGTTAAGTAATAGACCTACCTCTGTCATTCCAGTACCCTCTAATGTCATCCCAGTGCGTGACACTGGGATCCAGCCAGCGTTACACGCTGGAGATCGAGTAAAACAAATCGAAGAAATAAGAAAAAAATTTGGCATTAAACAAGTTTATAAACGCGTAGACACCTGTGCAGCTGAATTTGAATCGAGCACTGCTTATATGTATGGCTGCTATGAGGGTGATGTTGAAAATAAAACGGAATGTGAGGCGAATATTTCTGACCGAGAAAAGGTTGTCATTTTAGGAAGTGGTCCAAATCGCATTGGTCAAGGTATTGAGTTTGATTATGCATGCGTACATGCAGCTTCTGCCGCCAAAGAAATGGGGTATGAAACAATAATGATCAACTGTAATCCCGAAACTGTCTCAACTGACTACGATACCGCTGATCGTTTATATTTTGCACCACTCATTGCAGAGGATGTGCTTGAAATACTAAGTAAAGAGCAAGAAAATGGCACACTGGTTGGTGTAATAGTTCAAATAGGCGGTCAAACACCTTTAAAGTTAGCCAAAGTGCTTAACGAGAGAGGTTTCAAAATTCTGGGAACTTCGTTTGATTCTATTGACCTTGCAGAAGATCGCATGAGGTTTAAAAACCTTGCTTTGCAACTTAATTTAAAACAACCTGAAAATTCTATCTGCCATTCAGTAGAAGAAGCGTTAACCAACGCAGAAAAGGTGGGGTTTCCACTAGTAGTCAGGCCATCATATGTCCTCGGCGGTCAGTCTATGTCGATTAGACACGATACTCAGAGCTTTAAAGAGTACGTCTTAGATCAAACTAAAATCTTTGAGCATGGTTCGCTGCTTCTTGATAAATTTTTAGTCAATGCAGTTGAGGTTGACGTTGATGCTGTATGTGATGGGGAAAAAGTTTTCATTGCAGCGGTCATGGAGCATATTGAAGAAGCTGGTATCCACTCTGGTGATTCAACATGCTCAATACCGACAAATACATTGAGTGACGAAGTAATAAAAGAGATCGAGCTCCAAACTGAGAGAATAGCATTAGCATTAAAAGTGAAAGGTCTGATAAACATTCAGTTTGCTGTTCAAGAGAATAGACCTCTTGCAGAACCTGTTTGTGATGAGAAATCTTTAGGAAAAGTGCAGATGAGCACCACAGAATACTCGAATGTATTTGAGGAGCGCAGACAAGCTTTGACGACAAAATTGCCTTCAGAAATCGAGTTATGCAAGAGGTCTAGTGATGTATACATACTTGAAGTGAATTTAAGGGCTAGTCGAACCGTTCCTTTTATTTCCAAGGTAATCAATATTCCTATTGCAAAGCTTGCCACTCAGGTTATTTTGGGTAAAAAATTGAATCAGGAAAACAAGCCTTTCAATCATTTTGCAGTTAAAGCTGCTGTTTTTCCATTTACCCGCTTTGCAGGAGTTGATACTTTACTTGGTCCTGAAATGAAATCAACAGGAGAAGTGATGGGAATTGATTCATCATTTGAAGCTGCACTTGCAAAAACGCACATGGCTGCAGGATACAAGTTACCAACAGAAGGAACAGCTCTGGTTTCAGTAAAAGATGATGATAAAAAGTATATATTGCCAGTTGCACGAATGTTGAAAGAACTGAGTTTTGAAATATATGCCACCAAAGGCACAGCTTCGTATCTGAACAATAACGGCATTGCTGCACAAGCTGTAAATAAAGTAAGAGAAGGCAGACCCCACATAGTTGATATGCTCAAAGATGGAAAAATAAATCTAGTGATTAATACTTCAAAAGGTGTAAAGTCAGTCTCAGACAGCAAAGATATCAGGAGCACTGCTATTTTGCAAAATATAGCTTACAGCACCACAGCTTCCGGAAGTAAAGCGTTAGTGCTTGCAATTCAATATGTAAAGAATAGCAAACTGGAAGTGAAATCATTACAGCAGATACAAAACGTTTAAATATCAAAACTAGAATAATTCACTCTCAAAATGCTAAAGAGAACATAATAAAAAGATGGAAATTTTGAAGGAAATAGTATACCTAAAGAATCAACTAGCGTAATTGAACAGCCAAATGCTGCAACGAATGCTCCACAATCTCACCTAGAGGACACTTCCCTTATATGTTAAGAACAAGTCTTTATAAATATCAAAGTAGTGAGATTAAAGACACACAGAGAAGAGGAATCGTCACGCCCCTTGATTATAAGAATCGTTGTTCAGCAAGGTTCTCTTCTCTGGTTTATTATACTGAAAGTTCCGAACAACTGATTGAGCTTTTAGGCTCGTATATAAGGCTGGAAAATGCAGTATATGTTATTATTACGGAGGAATTATGAATTCATCAAACATTATTGCTGGCATTGATGTTAGCAAAAGTAAATTAGATCTCCACATTCACCCACTTGAGCATTATAAAATATTTGAAAACAATGTACAATCCATTGATGAAATGCTGGACTTTTTACGTTTGCATAATGTAACCAAAATTGGTCTTGAGGCAACTGGTGGATACGAAAAATTATGTGCCTATACTTTACTAAGCAATGGTTTTGAGGTGTACGTCATTCAACCAAGGTGGGAGAGACTATGCTAAAAGCCTTGGTATTACTACAAAAACTGATAAAATAGACTGCAGTATCATCTCACGTTATATTAATAATACAGATATGCGTGTTACTCCTTTAACAGTTAGTAATGGTAATATTGATTGCTTGAAACAAAAATTATCTCGTAGAAACCAACTTGTAGAAATAGCAAAAATACAAAAAACCCAAATCCAACAGGTAACTGATACATCTATAATCAAACAAATAGAGGAACTTCTTGCAATTTTACGTAATCAAATTAAAACTTTAGAAGATGAAATGATTACATTTATCGATCAAAACCAAGAGCTTAAAAGAAAATATATATCAATAACTATATAGTAGCGGGATGACGGTTTTTCAAATTATCGGTAAATCTAAGTCAGTTTAGCTATAGGCAGCAATTTTCTGTATTTATTTTAAATTGAAGAAAGCTCAAATGAAAGATCGTGTTTTGCTAAAAATCACAGAATGCAGTCTGGTTACTATTTAAAAGGATATGTTCAAAAAACTGTGTCAAATCAACTCATACACTTCATTACCAACTTCATGATGAAGTTCCGCAGTTGGATGGAAATAATCAAAAAAGAAATAATCCTTTAGTGTTTCTTTGCTACACCCAGGGTTATAGTGAACGTCAAGTTCCCCTTTAAATATCAACTTTAAGAGTATTTTTATATTTTCTTTAAATCTCCCAACTTGGTCTGCAATGTTCGATGTGCATGCATCTTGACAATTTAAACCTTTGCTCTTGTATTCGCTAAACATACTTCTCATTTTAGAGTTAAGATCAAATGCTTTTATTTCAAGATTTGTACTTTTCTTCATATAATCTAAGCCTTTAGCCAGTTTTGCATTGAAACTCTCCGTGAGCTTTGTAGCTAGTTCCCTTGCTTCTTCATCTCTATTAAAAGCTGGTATTGAGCCAACTTCAGGTGCATTTGCAACAACTACATGCTTAACACCATGTTCATTTAGAACCTTAAGTGCATTACATATTTCACTCACTGCTTGTTCCAACACTTCTTCCGCTTTAGTATCGTCATAAGCAGTGGCAACCATAACATCATTTCCGCCGATTATGATGCAAAATAAATCTTCTTTACCTATATCTGGATGATGTTTAATTACCGCATCTAGCTGGTTAGCTAAACGAAATTTATTGAAGAAATAAGAAAAAATAGGGTCAAAAATTTCAGATGCTGTTGCATATGAAACTGCGTAATTCTGACCTTGCTGTTCGTGGCATCTCCCAAAAAATGAATAACTCCACCCAGGTTTAAATTCATCTAAATCTAAATATTTTGCTATATATTCAACAGCAGTAGGGCCATTGCTAAAAGATCTTCCTTGATAAAAAGGATCATCAAATTTTACGCTTTTTGCAAAGGATAAATTATTTAAAATTCCAATGATTGCGCCATTATCGGATAAGCTATCACCCAGAACATAAAAATTTCTATACTTTGAATTAGAATTGTCATTTTTGTTTGTCATAATATTTACCGTAGATTAGCATGTTGTTTCATTAGATTCATAGAAAAAGAAAAATAGCGGTGAAATTATACAACTTTGGCCTAACTTGCTCTCCACTTTTTCCGGGCAAAATCAGCTTCTTCTTAACTTGACACGTATACTTAAAAGAACCCTCTAAGTTTTCTAGCACGGCTTGGATGTTTCAACTTGCGCAGTGCTTTTGCCTCTATTTGCCTAATTCTCTCACGTGTTACATTAAAAATTTTTCCTACTTCTTCTAAGGTATGTTCCTTCCCATCTTTACCAAGGCCAAAACGCATTCTTAAAATTCTTTCTTCCTTTGGTGTTAAAGTTGCAAGAACATTGGTTGTAATGCCACGCAAGTCAGCAAGTATTGCAGCATCCTCTGGCCTGGAGACTCGCTTGTCTTCTATACAATCACCAAAGGTACTACTATCATCTTTTCCTGTTGGAGCTTCAAGACTTACTGGATCCCTTGCTATTTTCATAACTTTGCGTATTCTTTCCAGTGGCATTGTCAGTTCTACACTCAATTCCTCTAACGTCGGCTCTCTTCCCATCTCATGAGTCATCTTTCTTAATGCTCTGTTGATTTTACTGATAATTTCCACCATATGAACTGGTATTCTAACTACTTTAGACTGCTCAGGTATTGCTCTAGTGATTGATTGTCTTACCCACCAAGTGCCATAAGTTGAAAATTTATATCCACGTTTGTAATCAAACTTATCCACGGCCTTCATAAGACCAATATTGCCTTCTTGTATCAAATCAAGCAGATCAAGGCCTCTTTTTGAATACTTCTTAGCAATGGAAACTACTAGCCTTAAGTTAGCCTTAATCATTTCTTGCTTTGCTTCAGAGACTTCTCGTTCGTGTTTTTGTATTCTCTTGATTAGCTCCTTAAATTCTTGTACGTTATCTTCCTGTATATGCTGCTTAATACCGTTCAAGGTACTAGCTATATGTTCAGAGTTATCGTCTATAAACCTTAAAAATTTGTTTTTTAATTCACCTGTAAAAGAGGACTGATTTTCATTGATCTTTAAAAGACTTATCTTTTTCAATTCGTGCTTTAAAAGCACGTCATCATAAACTTTATAGAAACTTTCTCTATCGATATCGTATTTTCTAGCCTCAGCAATAAGATTAGCCTCTTCAAGCGTAATGGATCTATTTATCTTATAAAGTTCTTGTGTAATTCTGGCAACAGCAGCATCACTTAACTTAATTTGTAATGCTATAGACCATATTTGATTATACAAATTTTCTAGCTCATTAGAGAAATTTTTAGAATTTTTTCTTAATATCAACGCTTCATTTGTTAAAGTAATTATCTCATCCAATGCAACTATGACCTTTGGCAATAAGTCACTTTCCATTTCAAGAATAGAAACATTTAAATTGACTGAACTTATATCTTCATTATTACCGTCTTTCTCATCATCACTTTTTTTACTATCTTTCTCATCATCACTACAGTACTCAGCATCTTCAGAAACATCCTCAGAATCCTCAACATCTTCAGCACTTTCTTCACTCTCTTCACTTTCTTCTTTGGGTACCACATTAAAATCAGAGTTATAAATTGCATCCAGATCTATAATTTCTCTCAGTAAGAGAGCTCCATTACTTAAATCATCACGCCATACTTTTATCACCTTTAATGTTACTGATGTTTCAATTATTGCACGTAACATGTTATGCTTTTCAGATTCAATTTTTTTTGCTATCTCGATTTCATCTGCCCTTGATAAAAGCTTTACGGAGCTCATGTCTTGTAAATAAATCCTCACTGGATCATCATTTTGTACTAAAGTTGCAGTAACATTTGGCGATGTGTCATCATCATCAAGTTTACTATCATCACTGTTGGAAGGAATATCTTCTTCATCTTCGCTACTTTCAAGCACATTAATTCCGGAATCCTGCAATAAAGATATAGCATCATCTATAAAGTCAGACGAAAAATTTTCATCTGATAATTTATCATTTATATCATCAAAGGTGATAAAACCACCCTTTTTTATACTCTTAGTTACCAGATCTTTGATAATTTTTTTCTTATCTTCTGCATCATTAATAGTTGACATCATTACCTTTATAGTTTATAATTTTATTTCTTATTAACAAACAAACTTACAACGAGCAAGTCTATAATTTTACTTTTAACTTGTGGCTATTTGTTACTTCATATAGTTTAAGATACTGTTAATTTATGTACACTTGTCTTAATCAATTGTTCCATACTTTTCTTCCATTTTTACTGCTATGGATAATCCAACTGAAAATGTTGCAATTCCAACCACTATAGCAGTAAGCATTAAAACATGGGGTATAGGATTGCTATATGAATAAAAATTTGAAACCAATATAGGAGGCAAGGAACTTTTTATATATCCTAGAGATATGTAAAATAACAAAACAGATGCTTGGAAGACGCTTACCCCTATCATTTTCTTGATTAAATTTTTATCGTTTATAATAATATATAAACCTAGCACCATTAATACAATAATAATCGTATAATTATATAAAGTCATTGTTTTTTCCTACGAGCAAAATTTATATATATAATTAACATAGAGGAGCAGACAGTAAATGCTACACCTAATTCCACCAAAAAAATACCTAATTTTTGACCGGTTCTATTATTGGTTAACAAGATATCATAAGATAAAAAATTTTGGCCAAGTAAAGTTGTTGCAACGCCCGTTCCTCCATAAATTAAAATACCTAACACGTTAGTCAATCTAATCACAGAATAAGGTATTGCTTTTAGAGTTGTAGATACACCAAATAGCATTGAATATAATATTATCCCGGAGGCAATAATTATTCCTGCTTGAAAACCTCCACCCGGAGTGTAATCACCGTGAAATTGTATGTATAAACCAAATAAAATGATAAAAGGTATCATCAAAAATGTTACTGCATTTAATATCGGATCTTTAATCATTTTCTTTTTCTTCTTTTAATATCAACGTTATACAAAGCGCAGCAGTAAAAACTACTATAGTTTCTCCAAACGTGTCATAACCACGAAAGCTTGCCAAAATAGCTGTCACTATATTAGGAATACCGGTAGCTTTTTCGGTATTTTCCACATAATAAGGAGCAACATGCAAGTGGATCGGAGCATTGTGGCTGCCAAAATCTGGCAATTGAATCATAAAATATGACAAACATACAGCCAGAAATAACATAAAAAAAAGCGTTATAGGGTTATGAGATAGATTTACTTTATGATTCTTTATCAAGGAGAGTGCTGCAAACGTAAAAACTGTACTGAGCCCCGCACCAACAGAAGCTTCAGTAATTGCAACATCAGGTGCATTCATAATTAAGTATATAAGCGCAATCAGTGAACTAAATACACACATTAGAACAGCACTTACGACTAAATGTCGCGAGAAAACTATAAAAACCGTAACTGTTAGTAACAACAAAAGTAACACTACATTTAATATTTCTAACACCTTAGCCTTCTTTAACAGTTTTTTTCTTAACTTTATAATGAGTGCGCGCTAAAATATAGCTATTAGTTGAGTTAGCTACCCATATTATAAAAATTAATAATACTATTTTAACAGTATTGATTGAAAATCCATTCTGCAAAGCAAAACCAATTAACAATAACGTTGCACCGCTAGAATCTGTAATACCTGCTGCATGTAACCTAGTATAGAAATCAGGAAATCTGATCACCCCTATATTTGAAATAATTATCAAACAAATACCTAAAAATATGAAAATGGATCCTATCATAAATTATCAAAACAACATTAATCTCATTAGTGCTATAGTTGATATAAAGCTAACGCTAGCATACAACAATGCTATATCAATTAAAAAAAAATTATTCAGAATGATTGATATTGCTGTTATAAGTACAACTACTTGCGTTGAGAAATTATTGAACGCTAAAACCTTATTGTACACATCATTTGACTTAGACACTATGCAACACAACATTACACTCATACAGAACAACAGTGTATAGATAGCAATGCAAATCATTTAAAGACTATGTAACTTCAGTAGATTTCTAAACGGATACTTCTTCATCGCCATCTTGATCATTTATTTCATCATCTATTTCACCATCCACTTCATAATCTTGGCTTTCTTGACTTACATCAAGATCTGTGTTATCAGAAAAATTTAATAAATTCGCTAGCTTACTTGTATTACTGCTGTAAACATTATTCATATTTCCTTTCATGTATTCCTTGCATCTACCTACCAAAAGGCTAAACAGCTCATGAGTATCCACCTGTTTTCCTGCTATTTCATGTAAGGAAACTATGGTATTTTTATGACCTTTAAACTTAGCTGCTTGAATTGGATTACTTGCCCCTGTATTTAAATCATGTGTTCTTTGACTTGCCAACAGAACCAATTTGAAACGGTTACTTACCCGTTCTATACACTTTTCTACAATAGACTCAGCCATAAGATACTACCTTAATAAATTTTATACTATATCACAAAAAACAAGTTGTCAACTTTGTATCTATTGCGATTCAACTTCATGTTTTACTTTTTCTGCCTCAGATTTTATTTCTTGGCTTTCTGTCATCGTGATTGTTATCTCATGATCAAGTTTTTTTAGAAATCCTAACAATCGCTCTAAAGAAAAACCATCTATTTTACCATTTTTAATTTGCGATACCTTTGGCTGATCAATACCAAGTTTCTCAGCTGCAAAAGCCTGAGTCCAAGCATTTTTTTCTATAATTTTATTTATTATATAAAGCAACTTTGTTTTTATTCCTGCACTGTCTAAGTTATTTAACGATATTATTTCCATAATTCTTACACTCACATATCAATTAACTTTATTAAATATTATAGCATAATATTTAATATACCAAGATATTAATATCATGTAACTTGTCAATAATTATATGATATCAATATTTAAAACTTTAAGTTGATTATATATTAATATTTTTATCAAATTTCTAGTAATTTTAAATTACCATTTTACCATCAGTCTATCTGAAAAAACCATTGATAGAAAGAACAAGCTAAGATTACAAAGCTTGAAATACAAAAATAATTATTTTATAAATTTATCTTACATAAGAAGTTTATATCTCTATATCTTAACATAGATATTTATTTAAATTTTTAAAATTTCTATTTTAACAAGAATTCTATATATTATATTTATAATATAACTTAAATATTTGTTGCTTTTTAGCTGGAACATTATTTAGTTAGTAAGTAAAATTGTGTTGAATATGACAAAAATAAAAAAAGATGTTGCTGTTATTATGGGAAGTGAGTCAGATTACACCACTATGGTCCATACTGTTGATATGTTAAAAGCATTAGAAGTTTCACATGATATATTCATAATATCTGCACATAGAACACCAGAAAGGCTCTTCAATTTTGCTAAATCTGCACAAGAAGAAGGTTTTAAGGTTATTATAGCTGGTGCAGGAGGTGCAGCTCATTTACCTGGTATGGTTGCGTCACTAACTTGTTTACCAGTTATCGGCGTTCCTGTGCATAGTAAACAATTAAATGGGCTGGACAGTCTACTCTCTATAGTTCAAATGCCAAAGGGTGTTCCAGTTGCAACCATGTCTATAGGAGAAAATGGAGCATATAATGCTGCCATTACTGCCGTATCTATATTGTCAATTTCCAACAGTGAAATTGCAGGTAGGTTAAAAAAGTGGAGAGAGAAACAGACCAAAGAAGTAAAAGAAAAACCAGTTTCATAATAAATCTATGGCAATAACTCTTTTAGACACAAAAACCATAAACCGTATAGCAGCGGGGGAGGTGATAGAAAGGCCAGCAAGTGTAGTAAAGGAATTAGTGGAAAATGCAATAGATGCTGGAAGTTTAGAAATAGAGATCAAAATAGAAAGTGGTGGGCGTAACCTTATTATTGTGACAGATGATGGTAACGGAGTAGAAAAAAACGATTTAGAACTTGCGTTTATGCGCCATGCTACTTCAAAATTGAGCGATAGTGAATTAATAGAAATCAAGCATCTTGGCTTTAGAGGAGAAGCTCTGCCTTCAGTAGCAGCAGTAAGTAGGATAAAATTATCGTCTAAGGCAAGAGAAGCAAATGAAGCATGGTCTATAAGTTATGAGGGTGGAGAGAAAATAGGGGAGCTAACTCCTTACCCTTTATCACAAGGGACACATATTGAAGTACGAGATTTGTTTTTCGCTACTCCAAATAGACTAAAATTTCTAAAAACCGAAAGAGCAGAAACTCAAAGCATTGTTGATATTGTAAACAACCTAGCAATGATTAACTATCATATAGGGTTTACTCTCACTTCAGGTAATAAAAAGCTCTTAAAATACGCTAAGCAGACTTCGTTATTTCATAGATTGTGTGAAGTAGAAGAAGAATTTCAGGGCAATTCTTTGGAGGTCAATGAAGAAGAAGACGGCATCAAACTTACGGGACACATCTGTAAGCCAACCGTCAATCGTGGTAAGTCAACTCAGATCTATACGTTTGTTAATGGAAGGCCAATTAAAGATAATTTACTTATTGGCGCAGTTAGGTATGCATATCATGATTTTATTCCAAGCGATAGGTATCCTTTTGCAGCGTTACATTTAGAGATACCTTATGATCAAGTAGATGTAAATGTGCATCCAAATAAGTCAGAAGTAAGGTTTCAGAATAAGAAGCTCATATATGAGATAGTGACAAGAGGATTAATTAAAGCGTTTTCAAGAAGGATAGGCACCTTTCCAGCGCATGACCAGAAAATGGATTCAACATTGCCAGATCCTTTTGATAAACCTAATGTTCAAAATGAAAGAAGGCCAAGTCCTTTTGAAAATCAACTAATAAAAGAATTTGCTTCTCCAAATGAAAGAGTAAAAAGCTTATCAGAACAGTCAAAATCGTTTGATTATACCGGCATACAGAAATTACCATCACAAGCGGAGACTATGGTTCTAGAAAAAAAGGTGTTAGAGCAAGTTGATTTGATAGAGAGCCACCCGCTCGGGTTTGCACGCTGTCAGGTCTATAATACTTACATTATTGCCGAGGTAAGAGACAAATTGATTATAGTCGACCAGCATGCAGCCCACGAAAGGCTAGTATATGAATGCTTAAAACAAAAATCAAGTATAAAAAGACAAAAACTACTTCTTCCTGAAACGGTTGAAATCAAAAATCAAGCCGGAATGGAGATGATTGAAATCTATAAAGATAAGTTATTTGAAATGGGTTTTGATATTGAAATCAAATCAGAGAATAAAGTGATAGTAAAAGAAATCCCTGCAATTTTGGGAGCAATAGATGTGAAAGAGATGCTAATTAACATAATTGATAGATTAACGGAAATAGAAGATACATTGCCAGTAGAAGATAAAGTGAACAAAATATTGGCCACTATCGCTTGTCATGGATCAATTAGAGCGGGTAGAAAAATGAGGTTAGATGAAATGAATGAGCTGCTGAGACAAATGGAAAAAACCCCATATTCCGGGCAATGCAACCACGGAAGACCAACTTATATAGAAATGAAACTCAGTGATATTGAAAAACTTTTTGAGCGGAGGTAAGAGGTTGCCATAAATATGTAAGTGCTCCTTTCTCGTCATCCAAGTAGCTCATAGAAACGAAAAAACTTCCTTGACAAACTCCGCCAGCGCCCTTATTATAGTATTAAGGGTATTTATGACTCAAAACTTGTTTTTGACCTGCAGGCTCAATGACAAAATTCAGTAAAAAACTCAGGGTATTTTTTGGCGGATTACATAAAATTATAGGGGCTGCATGTCTTTTAAATTTTTTCTACATTCAGCCAAACCGCGCTTAAACTAAGCGTCAGCACATTATTACAGCGCCACTTACAGTAATATAGAGTCAAAACTCGCTACTCGGGGCTTCTTTTGCCTTTTTTTCGTTTGGTAAATTTCTTAAATATTTATGGCTAAAGTAACTTAAGTTCACCGACAATCGTCATCCCGCTGCGTGTTAGCGGCTAAGAGATACCGCGGCATGACGTAGGATTGTTGTCATCCCGCTGCTTGTTAGCGGGATCTATGTGAGATACCGTGAATAAATCACGGTATGATGGTTCGCGGCGGTATGACGTAGAAGCTATACTTTTATACTCACCAACTCAGTATCCAATCTGGATCCCAGTGGGCTTTGTTGCATAGCAACTGAAAAAATCTGGTGGCTACTGACAAAATTCATTATAAAATAGCCATTTAACCTTGAAAGAAAAAATATGCCACAAAAAATGAGGGTCAGTAACCATAGCGAATATAACAAATTTCTAGAAAAAAGAGGAAATATTTTTCATTATATCAACGAAGCCATAGAAAAGTGGTACGAGAATGGTCCAAAAATACCAGGTGGCAACAATATTTATAGCGATAAAGTTGTAATTTTGGTGCACATAATAACTTGTTTATTTAGAATAGGCCTGAGGCAAACAGTTGGGTTTATAGCAGGATACCTTGAGCAAATTGGGAAAAATTTGCAAGTTATCAGCTATTCACAATCATCAAGAAGGTTTAAGAAACTCAATATTAAGATCAATGATTGCAGAATTGATAAAAATAATATGGAAGATATCGAAATTGCTATAGACAGTACAGGAATTAGTATATACAACAACACTCCTGGTCATAGCAAAGAAAATAGCGAAGATAGAAAGTATCGCAGCTATGAACAGACAAGAAAATTGCATGTAATGTTGAATACAAACAGCAAAAAAGCCATAGCTGTAAAATACAGTAACGGTGTCTACTCTGATCACTATGGAGCTTGTGATTTGCTAAAAGAAGTCGATTTTCAGTATGTCATAAAAGTACTATATGCAGATAGGGCATATGACAGAGAAAAGCTCTATAAGCTGTGTAATCAATATGGTATAAAAACGAAAATTCCTCCGAAAAACAACGCAGCAGAGCATCCAAAGTTAGACTATATGGCTGAGAGAAATTCTGCAGTCAAGCTCATAAAGTCATATGATGAAGATAGTATAAAGAAGTGGAAAAAAGAGATGAGTTATGGAAAAAGATCTTATATAGAAAGTTTTTTCTCGCGACTGAAACAAACATTCGGGTTTAGTTTTAGGAATAAATCTGAGACAAATAGAGAGAAGGAACTACTTGTTAAATGCTATTTGCTCAATAAGTTCACTGATATTGGTATGGCTAAATTTGAGATAGCTTCATAAATTTATTGTGCGTTACCTACTATCCGAAGAGCGATGCAACAAAGCCATCCCAGTGTCGGCTACTCGGATGACATTATAGGGGCGCTGGCCTGACAATCGTCATCCCGCTACGTGTTAGCGGGATCTCTTGTTAGCGGCTGAGATACCGCGAATGAATCGCGGTATGACGGTTCGTGGCGGCGTGACGATAAGGTTTATACCTTGTCATCCCAGTGCGTGACACTGGGATCTAGCCTTTATTATGCAGCCACTTGGTTGAAATTAAGTCTTCTGGATCCCAGTGTCAGCTACTCGGATGACACCATTCTTTTTTCTGGATCCAAGTAGTCTGGGCACTGGGATGACACCATAGGGGCGCTGCCATTATAGAGTGAACCAGTGTCACGCACTGGGATGACACCCTGACAATCGTCATCCCGCTACGTGTTAGCGGGATCTATGTTAAGAGATACCGCGGCGGTATGACGTATAGAAACTAAAAAAGTTCTTTTTTAAAAAACTTAAGTTATACTTATAAGTATTTGATACTTTTTATAGTGATTATGTCGAGTTTAAGCTGCCTTTATGGTGATAATGCAGAATTTGTGGAAGAAATGTATAGCCGTTATTTGCAGGGTGATAAATCAATCGGGGAGGATTGGTATAGAATTTTTTCAAGCAATTTAGAAGTTAATAAAGCGGAGACCTGCGGTGCACAACATGTAACTAAGGTGGATGATTCAGTTTCTAGTTTAGCAAATTTTTTCAGATCTTACGGTCATTTTTTTGCGGATCTTAATCCGTTATCACCCAATGTGAATAAGGAAGTAGATTATCAAAAATACTCGAATCTATCTCCGGCAAGTGACACTGGAATCTATAGAGATATTTACTGCAAGAATATCGGTTTTGAATTTATGCATATCTCCTCTTATGAAGAGAAAATGTGGCTGCAGGAAAAGATCGAAAATCAAACCTATACGCTGAGCTCACAAGACAAAAAAGAAATACTGAGGCACTTGATCGAATCTGAGATGTTCGAACAATTTCTCCATATGAAATTTCCTGGGTATAAGCGTTTCTCTATCGAAGGTGGAGAGTCAGCTATCGTTGCAATTGAAAAAATCATTAGTGATTCTACGGTTTTTGGTATTGAAGAAATAGTCCTTGGCATGGCTCACCGCGGACGAATCAATGTTCTAACCAAAGTGATGGGGAAAGAATATGCGGCAATGCTGTCTGAATTTCAAGGCAATCTTGCATACCCAAGTGGTCTTGAGGTGTCCGGTGATGTTAAATATCACCTTGGTTACTCTTCTGATCGAGCACTTTCAGGTGGCAAAAAAATACATTTAAGTTTATGCCCTAATCCATCTCACCTTGAAGCGGTAAATCCGGTTTTGGCTGGAAGAATAAGAGCAAAACAGAATATAAGATCTGTGCTTGGCATATCAATTCATGGTGATGCGGCTTTCATCGGTCAAGGAGTGGTTGCTGAAACTTTAACCTTAAGCAATATTGAAGGCTATAAAGTGGATGGCATTGTGCACATTGTCATTAATAACCAAGTTGGTTTTACTGCTAACCCATGTTGCGCACGATCCTCTTTTTATTGCACTGATATAGCAAAATCAATAGAAGCTCCAGTGTTTCACGTCAATGGAGATAACCCGGAAGCTGTGAGTTTTGCTACAAGTCTGGCGATGGAATATAGGCAGAAATTTAAAAAGGACGTAGTAATTGACATAATGTGCTACCGCAAATATGGCCATAATGAAGGTGATGAACCGAATTTCACTCAGCCACTTATGTATAAGGCGATATCAAAGCATAAAACTCCTGGAACATTGTATGAAGAAAAATTGACTGCAGAGAAAGTATTAGATGGCGATGAAGTAAATAAATTGCGCAGTGAATTCAGGGCAAAATTAGATAAAAGTCTTGCTGAATCAGCGGCTTACACTCCAAAAAAAGCTGACTGGTTCGGTGGAGTGTGGTCAAAATTAAGAAGAGCAAAGCTGAACGATTTGAGCGAATACTACACGGATTCTGGTGTTCCGCCAGATGAGCTGAAAAAATTAGGTGTGCGTATAAATAGCAATATCCCAAGTAACTTTAACATTAACAATAAGGTTAGAAAAATACTCGATGGCAGAATAGACAGCATAAATTTTGGTAGTAATATAGACTGGGCAACTGCCGAAAGTCTTGCGTTTGCATCACTGCTCACAGAAAGAATAGGAGTGCGTTTATCAGGACAAGACTCTGGTCGTGGAACTTTCTCGCACCGTCATTCAAGGCTTGTTGATCAGGTAACAGAAGAAGCATTTATTCCGCTAAACAATATAAATGAAAAGCAAGCTCACTTTGAGGTCATAGATAGCGCACTATCTGAGTATGCTGTAATGGGCTTTGAATATGGATATAGTCTTGATTCTCCGTATTCACTGGTGCTCTGGGAAGGACAATTTGGTGATTTTGCAAACGGTGCGCAAATTATGATCGACCAGTTTATCGCATCTGCAGAAACAAAGTGGTTGCGATCAAGCGGTCTAGTTTTATTGCTGCCTCATGGTTATGAAGGACAGGGACCTGAGCATAGCTCCGCACGTATAGAGAGATTTTTGCAACTCTGCGCAGAGGATAATATGCAGGTAGTTAATTGTTCCACTCCGGCGAATTACTTCCATGTCTTACGCAGACAAATGCATAGAGACTTTCGTAAGCCTCTGGTAGTGTTTACACCTAAATCACTATTGCGTCATAAAAGAGCAGTTTCTAACCTATCTGACTTTGAAGGAAAATTCCTCACGGTGATTCCAGAATGTAGAAAAGGTTTAGTTTCAAGTGATAAAGTACGAAAAGTTGTAATATGCAGCGGTAAAGTTTACTACGACATAATTGAAGTATGTGAAGCACAAAAAATAAACGATATAGCAGTGATACGTTTAGAACAATTCTATCCGTTTCCTGCCGATAAACTAAGTAATGAACTTGAAAAGTACAAAAACGCTGAAATTATATGGTGTCAAGAAGAACCAAAAAATATGGGAGGATGGTTTTTTGTCAACCCATTGATAGAAGAAGTGTTATCTAATCTCGATATCCAAGCAAAAAGACCTAAGTGTATCGCAAGACCTGCTGCTGCATCTCCTGCATGTGGTTATGTTAGTGTTCACACTCAGCAGCAGGAGGAGATTTTAAAGCAGGTTATGCAGGGGATCTAGCACAATTGTGCAAATATTGAAGCGAAAGCTGGCAAGCGAACATTGTTCATCAGATCTTGACGCTGGGCACTGCAGCCATGCGCAATAGAAAACGCATTACACCAATAAAGCCCTTTTGGTACTCAAGCAAATATAAAAGATTTTTATTCTATTAAAAAAAATTTAATTTTTATTAAAATTTTCATTTATTTTTATTTAAAAAGTAAACATTATTAATATTTACTTTAATTAATATAGGATATATATGAATACAAAAATATTTGAGATGTTAATAAGGAGAACTGGTCTACGCAGAGATAGCAAAGCTGAGATCATACAGTTAAATAGAAATGAAAAAGCTTTTGTAGATGAGGATAAAGAATCTATCGAATTAGCTGAGGCCATTTTTGAAGAGAATAATATGTTTCATTTCCGCAAACCAGGTCCTGCTATGGATTACATTTTGCACAAATTAATAAATGATAGGAAGCTTTTCAAGGAAATGAAAGATAGAGGTACAAGTATAATACGTCTTTTTTCTTTGTTATCAATGTATCATGGTCGTCTCAATTGCTGTGTTATAAGAAAAGGAGGGTGTATTACTGAGTGTGGCATACTTGATTACGCTGGCACCTATCCAGAACTAGTGCCTTTAGAGGACTTTATACTTATTGAGCCTTCCTCGTACCTCGAGTACATTGTGTTTGACAATGAGAATATCAGAAATAGGTTAGCTGAAGACTTAACTGAAGATAAAACAAAATTAGATATCTTTTTGAATGGAATTTTAGCAACAAAGAATTCGGATTTAGTATTATCTTGTATTAACAAGATAGAGGTTCTTAATGAGGGAGATAGATATTTTGTTAATCTCTTACAGAAAAACGGCATGCTAGACTACATCTTAAACAAAGATGATACAACACTTGCAAAATCAACTCTAAAGGAGTTGTTGAAGCTTTCTATTTTGCAGGAAGAAAAAAGCACTGAGTTAGAATCTCCCCAAGCTTCAAGTGTAAATGTTAGCAAAGCTCAGCAACATTGTAGTATATAGCTGGTGATAAAGTTTAAAATAATTGCATATACTGAGGCTCATTTAAATATAGAGCCTCAGTGGTGCTTAATTTTTTCAATTGATGGTGACTAGTAGCCCTACTATGATGTGGATCTATGCTCGCTTATAACTAAAATTTCACTTCCACCAAGGGGATATTATTCCAGCTATTGCTTCCATAGTCATCAATAGAAGCGTTTAAGTAATCTGTATCAAAGCGCACGGGCACATCAAATTCAAAGCTCGCAGTGATTATCACATCTTTTACTGGTGGCTTCATAAATGTTATTTCTCCAGTTGAATAATTTACTGAATATTCACTCTCTTCTTTACCATTTAAATAAATCTTTACTGTCCCATGTACTGGCTTTTTGATCATACGTATATGCTTATCTTCCCCACTTACATAAGTTTTGATTAGCTGAAAAGTCGTTTTTTTGTTATCTCCTATACCAATCTCTTGATTAATGGCTATAAAATCCGACCAATCCTTAAAACGAAACCCTATTGCTTTACCTTTTCGTGCATGAAAAAATGTTATTAGTTCCAGTAGTTGCTCGTTTGATCTGACCCCGTAAGCTATGTTGTATCTAGTGCGTGCATGAGACCAATTGATGTTGCGCTGTTCACAACCATTGTGAGTTGTTACAACGTCAGTGGAAAATTCCGGTCCTCCAGTGGAACCATAAGATATATTTTCTGGAAATCTAATTTCTGTGAATGACATATACCCTCCTGTGAAAGTAAAATAGTTTGGTTGAAGAAAATGTTGTAATTTGAAAGCGTTTCACATAGTAAATGACGCTATGGAAAGTGGATGAGACTACTGAGTTAAACTGCTGTCACACCCACAGTTACTATACTCAGGTTCATTTGAGTTGTCAAGCAAAAAAATAAAATTTTATGGCAAACTGTAACTAGCCTTGCTTGTGACTTAATTCATCTACTTTTTTGCGTAATACATTCAAATCAGTTGCTCCTACAAACAGGCTATCTCCAATTATTAAAAAAGGTGTACCACCTACTCCCAAATCTCTTACTAGAAGCCTACTGTTGTTTATCATTTGCTCAATTTTGTCCGCGTTATCTTTTATGGAATCATTAAAATCGTCCTCATCAATCCCTATGTTTTTCACTATATCCAATATGCTTTCGTCTGAAAATTCTCCTTTGTGACTTAAAGCAGCATGGTGAAAATCGAAATATTTTTCTTTATCGAGAAAATAGACAGCTAAAGCACTTTTTGCTGCCTTTAAAGAAGCGTTACCAAGTATTGGAGCATCCCTAAAGATATACTTAATTTTGCCGTCGTTAATTAACTGCTTTATATCATTCTTTATAGCTTTGCAATGTCCACAAGAATAGTCAAGGAAGCCTACAGCTATAACACTACTATTTTCATTTCCGGAGTAAGGATAAGTAAGGTCAAATATTTGATCCTTGTATTGTGAAATTTTACTTTTGGTTACATTATCTCGAGCAGCGTAACTACTTTTAATCGACTCCTCTTTGAGAGTTTTTACGATCTTATCAAAATTTCTGCTTATATAATTATCTAATTTCTCACCTATATAATCATCGTTTAGCATTTGGCTGCGATTTGAAAGCCAATTGTTTATTATCGGCAAGCTTGCTATTGCTATTATTAAAATTAATAAAAACGATATTCTAGACATACAATTTATTTAAAAACCTACAACATAAAACTTTTAGTACACATTTATCTGTATATTAAAAGAAGCATCTAATGTTAATATATAAAAACATTTGTATCAAGTGTATTTTATAACCAGTTTTGCCTCAAATGCAAACTTTACACAATAAAACTCAAGCACATTACCACAAAGTTCATCAGAAGAATTGGTGATGCAAGTGACAAAACTACCTCCAGAATAGCCAATTATGAGATGCTCTATCTTTTACCGCCACGCTGTAAATACGGCGGTAAAACAAAGTTGATAATTTTATTCCGCTGTGTATAATTTTCCGCGGAATAAACATATGAGTGAACCAATAATTGGCAGAGAAAAAGAAATAGCTATTCTACAAGACAAACTTCTTTCTCAATCAGCCGAATTTATTGCTGTTTATGGTCGGCGTCGTGTAAATGTTGTATTATCTGCATTTTATCAGCATAATATAGAAGTAATGTAATGCAGATATTATGCCGATGCCGAATTATACGATTACTTCTAAAATTGCTAGTTGTCTTATAAGGATTGAAGCAGCAAAAGAAAAAGTGTTACATTTGCCGCTCACTGTATCAATGCTTTTGTCTCTTCGTGAAACTGCACGGCTTTATACCACACACTATTCTACTATGATTGAAGGAAATCGACTTGAACCTAAACAGATTGAAGAGGTTTTAAGTGGTAAAAGCCACTTTCCAAAATATAGGAGAGATGAAAATGAGGTTAAAGGATATTATGCAGCTTTAACTCAAGTTGAACAATGGGCAGCAAGGAGAATACCCATTACTGAGAAAGCTGTTCAAACACTACATGCTCTAGTAATAGCAAGTGGAAAATCTAAAATAAAATCAACACCTTATCGTGATGGTCAAAATGTTATCCGCGATAGTCTTACACGTGCAATAATTTATATGCCACCTGAAGCAAAGGATGTACCAAAGCTCATGAGCAGTATGATTGATTGGATTCGTAACAGTGAGCAAGTGCCTTGCCCAATTATTGCAGGTATTGCGCATTATCAATTTGTAACAATTCACCCTTACTATGACGGTAATGGTCGTACTGCAAGATTGTTGACTACATTAATTTTACACCTTGGTGGGTATGACCTAAAAGGACTTTATTCATTGGAAGAATATTATGCTAAGAATCTAGGAGCGTATTATGAAGCAATCAGTATAGGTCCATCGCACAACTATTACATGGGACGAGCTGAAGCAGATATTACTAAGTGGGTGGAGTATTTCGTAGAAGGTATGGCAAATTCATTTGAGAACGTTTTACAACGTATAAATAAAGAAGAATACCACGCTGATCAGACTGATCTTATACGTAAGCTTGATCCTAAACAACGCAAAGCTCTTGAGCTCTTCCAGGAGTTTTCCGCTATTACAGCTAGTCATGTTGGCGAACTATTTAATTTTAAGCCTCGTACCAGTGCGCAACTTTGTAAAAAGTGGGTGGAAATGGGGTTTATCAAGATTGTAGATTTTTCCAATAGAGGAAGGAAATACAAACTTAGTAAGCAATATGAGGATTTGATCTCAAATTAACTGAAAGCTCGCTAGGCAGGAAAGTAGTGCATAGGTCAAATTTCAATAAAGTGCTTGAAAACTAAATGTAAACTTAAAATTTTAAAAACTGGAATATGTACAACAACTTACGCGACTTCATCAAAGCCTTAGAAGAAAAAAAGAATCTGATTAGAATTAAGGAGAAAGTTTCAACAGTTCTTGAAATGACAGAAATTCACCGTAGGGTTTTGTCAAACAAAGGGCCAGCGATCATTTTTGAAAATGTTGTCACAGAAAATGGTAAAAATTCGATTCCTGTTTTGGTGAATTTATTTGGTACTATTAAGAGGATTGCATTGGGGTTGAACATAAATCCTGATGAACTAAGAGATCTTGGTAAACTTTTAGCATTTTTGCAATCACCTGAGCCGCCAAAAAACTTTAAGGATGCTATAAAAATGTTTCCTTTGTTGAAAGTCGTGTTATCGATGCGAAGTAAAGTCGTGAGCAAGGCTCCATGTCAAGAGGTAGTGCTAACCGGAGATGAAGTGGACCTAAGTCTACTGCCCATTCAAACATGCTGGCCAAATGAACCTGCACCACTTATCACCTGGCCAATTGTGGTGACAAAAGGACCTACGAAAGACAAACAAGATAATTTCAATCTTGGAATATATCGTATGCAGGTCATAGATAAAAAAACGACTCTAATGCGTTGGCTTGCACATCGTGGTGGTGCAGGTCACCACAAACGATGGAAAGAGAAGGAACAAAATATGAAATTTCCTGCTGCTGCTGTGATCGGTAGTGATCCTGCAACGATTATTGCTGCAGTAACTCCAGTGCCAGAAACATTGTCAGAATACCAATTTGCTGGACTACTGCGAAAGAAGCCGCTTGAGCTTGTAAATTGTAAGACTATTCCACTTCAAGTGCCAGCTCACGCGGAAATCGTTCTGGAAGGCTATGTGAGTTTGGATAGATATCAAGACGAAGGGCCATACGGAGATCACACCGGCTACTATAATTCTGTTGAGCAATTTCCTGAATTTAATATTACTGCAATTACTATGCGTAAAAACCCGATATATCTTAGCACTTTCACTGGCAAGCCACCTGATGAACCATCGATTCTTGGTGAAGCACTCAATGAAATTTTTGTGCCCATTCTTATCAATCAATTTCCAGAGATAGTGGACTTTTATCTGCCACCGGAAGGTTGCTCATATAGAATAGCGATAGTGTCGATAAAAAAATCCTATCCAGGGCAGGCAAAAAGAATTGTTATGGGCATACTTTCTTTTCTAAAGCAGTTTTTATACACGAAGTTTATTATCGTTGTTGATAATGATATAAATGTACGTGATTGGAAGGAAGTAATGTGGGCAATGTCAACGAGGATGGACCCTGTGCGTGATACAATCATGATAGAAAGTGTACCTATTGATTATTTAGACTTTGCTTCCCCTGAAAGTGGACTTGGAGGTAAAATGGGATTTGATGCGACAAATAAAATCCCGCCTGAAACCAAACGAGAGTGGGGAAAGAAAATTGAGATGAGTGAGGAAATAGTAAGGAAAGTCGCGGAGAAGTGGGAGGAATATATGGACTAGACTTCTTGCATAAAAGCAGAAAAAAGTTTGGCGTTTTTTATAATGCCGCGATTGGCATTAACTGATAATTGTGATTTAAGTTCGTCACAGTGCCCTTTTTTTGTCATCCTATAGCTATACCGCCGCGGTATCTCTTAGCCGCTAACAAGTAGTGGGATGACGAGCTTATCGTCATCCTGCCGCGAACCGTCATACCGCGATTCATTCGCGGTATCTCAGCCGCTAACAAGCAGCGGGATACTTAGGGATGACGGTTGTTGTTTAGCTGTAAATATTAAGAAATTTACCAAATGAAAAAAAAGGCAAAAGAAGCCCTGGGGTTATTATCCGCTTTAAAATATTGGCGTTTTTTATGTTTTAAACGCTTGACAAGCGAGATTCAGCCGCTTTTAATTGCAACTAACTTACGCTGCAAATGTTTAAGAAATTTACTAAGCAGAAAAAAAGACAAAGAATCCCCGAGTTAGCTAGTCTTTTACTATCTCTGTCGAGTATTGGCATTTTTTGATGTCTTGTAACGCTTTATAAGCGCGTTCAGCTTATTTAGATAAAAATCTAGATGTAGATGAAGTTTTGTAAAGACATACAGTATCTATATACTGCAAAAAATTGAACATAAGACGCCGATACATTAAGTAATCCTTACCTTTTAATCTGCAGATTGGCGAAAGCAAATACAATAGCTTCAGTTTCATGATAAGAGGGCTGGCGAAGGGTGTCAAGCAATTTTCGTTTCTGCGAGTACCTGAGTTTATTGACTTCATTAGAGCCAAAACTCTTGAGACCTAGGTGATAATTCTATCTAAAAGGATGCCAAAAAAGAGAAGCAACCCTACGTAGGAATTATTTTTAAATATGGACATGCATTGACTGGGATCGTCAGGATTGAAATTTTTGTATTGGCGGTGAAATATGAACCCTACAGCAAGTAGAGCAATATAAAAAATGTTATTTAATGATGATAAGATACCAGCATATAGCCACGTCATAAGAGATATTAAATAAAATCTTTTCAACCAAGATTTTGTTGTATCACCAAAATATAATGCGGTAGATTTCATCCCGAGTTTTTCATCATCTTTTTTATCTTGATGGGCGTATATGGTGTCATAGCTAAGTGTCCAAAAGACGCATCCTATATAAAACAGCAAGGATTCTATACTGATCTGGTTTGTTATTGCTGCTGAGCCCATGAGCGATCCCATATTGAAGGTAAACCCTAAGAACAATTGTGGCCACCAAACATACCGCTTTAATAAAGGGTAAGTAGCTATCATACACATTGAGATTATTCCAAGTATGAGTGTAGTTTTATTAGTTAATAATAAGATTACCAGGGCAATAGACAGTAGCAGTGAAAGTAAAGCCAAAGCCTGCTTTATGTTTAATGCACCACTTGCAAGTGGCCTATATTTTGTTCGTTCAACGTGCGCATCTATTTTTCTATCGAAGATATCATTGATTATGCACCCTGCGGGTCTCATTAAAAATGCACCTATAGTAAACAAAACAAGGAGAAAAAGAACCTGATACGATAGAGAAGTTGAGGCTAAAAGAATACCGCTCAAACTGGGAAATAGCACAAGCCACAAACCCGTTAAACTGTGCAACCTCATTAATGAAAAGTAACGATTGAAATGCATTAATTAAGTGTGATTATGTAATATTTTGCTTACATTAACAAAATTATCGAACGCTAAGTCAGGCTTGAAAACTAGTTCAGGTATAAATCGCAAATCAACATAACACAGTATAGATTTACGTATTGACCATGCAGATTGGTTCATTTCATTAACAACGGTGTTAAGATCACAATTATTCTCAGAAGGATCTCCAGTGCGTCTTTTTTCTGGATCTAAGTAGTCAGCTACTTGAATATTCAATGAAGATAACACAATATATACATCTGCTTTTTTCAAATCTTTACTTAATTTTACGTCAGATACCGCTACATTTTTATTGAACACCTTACCTTCCATTAGAACTCTTGATATTGCTCTATGCAATACCGATGCTATCTTTAGGTTTCTAATTTCCTTTTTCATATCCAGCTACTATAACACCCTTTCTTCTTGCACTAATTGATAAGCTTCCAAAATATCTCCAACTTTAATATCGACATTACCCTCTAGTGATACTCCGCATTCAAAGTTTACACCTACTTCTTTAACATCATCTTTAAATCTACGTAGTGCTTTTAACTTTCCTTCATGCACCAATTTGCCACCACGCATTACCTTAATTAAAGAATCTTTTTTTATGACTCCATCACTTACATAACATCCAATGATATTACCAGCTTTAGATACATTAAATATTTGCCTTACAGATGCAGAACCAACACGAACCTCTCGTGTAACAGGCTTTAACATTTTAGTTAAATACATTCTCATGTCGTCAATGAGCTCGTATATTATGTTATAAGTATGTATTTCTATACCTTTTTGTTTTGCCAAGTCCCTTATTTTTGAGTCCACTTTTACATTAAAAGCTAAAATTACTGCACTTGATGCTTCTGCAAGCAGCACATCTGAATCTGTTATCCCTCCTACTGCTTTGTGTAGGATATTTAATTTCACTTGGTCTTTACCGAGTTTATCAATTGAACTTGATATTGCTTCAATAGAACCAGTTACATCGCACTTTAAAACTACAGATAGTTCTTCTGTTTCGCTGTTATTACGACTGAATATATCTAAATTATTGTCGCCCAAATCTTCTTTCTTTTTCTTGATTAACTCTAGCCTGTATTCAACAATTTCACGCGCCTGCTTTTCAGAATTTACAACAACAAATTTATCTCCAGCATTTGGTACACCATTTAGACCAGTAATTTCAATTGGAGCAGAGGGTAGTGCTGCTTTTTCTCTTTGACCAAGGTGATTAACCATACTACGTACTTTACTGTATGTTGTACCAACTACCAATATATCACCAACCTTTAACGTTCCTTCCTCAACTATCAATGTAGCTGATATTCCTTTCGCTTTATCTATTTTGGATTCTATTACCCATCCAAGTGCTCGACAATCTTCTATTGCTTCTAGCTTCATTAATTCAGCGATTAACAAAATCGTCTCTTCTAGTTTATCTAAATTAGTTTTCTTTTTTGCTGATACTGGCACAATCATAACATCACCACCAAGCTCTTCAGGAATGAGATCATATTGAGGTAAGCTACTCATTACTTTCTCCACATCACCAGGCTCAGATTTATCAATTTTATTAATAGCAACTATAATAGAAACATTTGCTGCTTTTGCATGATTTATTGCTTCAACTGTTTGTTTCATGATTCCATCGTCAGCTGCAACTACTATTACAACTATATTAGTAATATTGGCACCACGTGCACGCATCGCAGTGAACGCTTCATGTCCTGGTGTATCAATAAAGGTAATTTTTTGCTTATCTTTTGTCGTTATTTGATAAGCACCTATGTGTTGAGTTATGCCACCTGACTCTCTTTCTGCAACATTAGATTCACGAAATGCATCGAGCAATGAGGTTTTACCATGATCGACGTGTCCCATAAAAGTGACGATTGGTGGTTTAGGTTTTTTAGGCAGGCTTTCTCTGCCTTCTATAAAAAATAAATCTTTTTCTCTGTTGGTATCGCTCACTCGTTTAGCCGTATGATTAAATTTTTCCACTATTTCACATGCTATATCTGGATCCACCAGATCATCTACTCTATAACTCTCACCGACTTCTTCTTTGAACATTTTTAGCACACTCTTGCTATCTTCTGCCATGCGAATAGATAACTCCCTGATAGTTATTTTGTCTGGTATAATAACTTCTCTTGATATATTTTTACCCTTAGTAAACTTTGACTTTCTACCTCTTATACCAAACCTTTGCTTAAATACAGGGGGTTGTTCAGTTTTTTCATCTATTGCCTGTGCAATTACCAGTTTAGAATGCTTAGAATATATATCTTTGTTGACTTTAAAAGACTTTTTATCGTTGTCCTCATGGTCAATACTATCTTCTTTTGGTTCAACTAAGTGGGTATTACTTAAAACTTGCTTATTTATTTCCTTAGATAAAGCGTCCGCTTCATTTTTCTCGTCAATCTCTTTATTGCTGTCTTCTTTTGCTGTTTTCTCTTTTTCTTCTCTCTGATTTCTTTCTTTCAGCAAAGCAGCATTCTGCACAGCATTAATGCGAAAAATTTGTTCTTTCTCTGTTAAAGAACATAATTTACTCTCGTCAAATAAATTATGTTCTTCTGCATCATGAGATTTTTTTCTTCTTTTTTTTACTACTGTAGCTCCAGTACTTGGGCTAGCTGAAGAGTTTAAATTGAGGTCTAATTTAAGCTTGCTTAAACCTTGGAGCGTTAATTTTTTATCACTGATATCTTCATTATTCATATTATTTTATTATATTAATCCAAGCTTTTTACGTGCTTCTATGATTATTGAATCTACTGTATCTTTTAGATCTTCTTTGCTATCGGATGAGGAAGAGAGTATGCTGCAAAACTCATAACTTGATAAATCTGCTATGTCCTCTAAAGTCTTAATATCATGCTTACTAAGAGCAATTTTATTGTCTATTGATAAAGTTAAATTGATTACATCATCCTCCATACCTAAACTTTTTAGCTCTTCTATTTTTCTATCATTTTCTGCTTTCAGGTACTTATTTGCTCTATTGTGAAGTTCGTTTGCAATATCTTCATTAAAGCCCTCTATTGAAGCAAGCTCTTTAATTGAAGCGCTAGATATGTCTTCTACACTTGAAAAACCTTCTGTTACCAATAGCTGACCCATAATCTCTTCTAAGTTTAAAGCTTCAGCAAATAAAGCTGAACATTGACTAAGTTCTTTACTTCGCCTTTCTGATTCTTGCTGAGTGCTTAATATCTCAATTTTCCATCCAACAAGCTCTGAAGCTAATCTTACATTCTGGCCCTTTTTTCCTATCGCTAAACTCAATTGATCTTCAGCAACTATTAACTCTATGCAATTTTCATTTTCATCAATAATAACCTTCGATACTTCTGCAGGAGTAATGGCTTTAATAACGAATTGACCCAAATCTGAGGAGTAATTTATAACGTCAATTTTTTCACCATTTAATTCGTGTATAATAGTTTTTATTCTATCTCCCTTAACTCCAACACAAGCACCTACTGGATCAATGTTCTTGTCGGGAGAGAAAACGGCAACCTTAGACCTTGAACCAGCATCTCTAGCTATACCTTTAATTGTCACTAATCCGTCAGCAATTTCTGGTATTTCTTGATTTAATAATGCCTCCAAAAAGCCTTCATGAGTCCTAGAAAGAATAATTTGACGTCCATCATCAGAGCGCTTAACAGTCTGTATGTAAGCTTTAACCTTATCACCTTCACGAAATGATTCACCACCAGTTAAATTTCGCAATGGAAGATATGCCCTAGTGCCATTTATGTCTATAATAAGATCTGAATATTCTACTTGTTTAACAATACCATACCTTATTTCTCCCACTTTATCTTTAAACTCCTCATATTGCTTTTTTGACTCTTCATCTTTAATTACTTGAGCAATCTTTTGCTGGGCAATTCTTGCTGAAGCAAGATCAGTGTTAAGAGAGAGCAATTCACTAACAGTATCTCCAACTTTTGCATCTCCTTTTATTAATTTAGCTTGTGTAAGCGTAATTGATTCACACTCAGTATTCTCTTTTTCATTTGATTCATCATCAATAACTTTTAGTTTTCTATATGAAGTAACTTTGCCTGTGTTTCTATCTATATCAACTACAATTTTACTTTTGCTACCATATTTTTGATGAGCCACTGCTTCTATAGCACTTTCTAGTGCCTTTATTACAACATCAAAATCTAAACCTTTTTGAAGTGAAAGCTCTCCTGCTGTTTTTATTACATCAAGGCTTCCAACTATGTTATTCTTGTTACTTTTCTGCTTAACACTGCTTTTACGATTAGCAATCATAATAAATAAATCCAATGTAATTAGTTATAATTATAGCTCCAACGGGCAAAGAACACTATCTTAAATGTTAAATGATTGCTAATTTAAGTCAAGTTTTTTCATGTTTTTGTATAACAAGCAACGCAGGAGTAAAGAATAAAGTTAAAACCGTTGCAGCCAATATTCCACTTGCTATGGTTGTTGAAATGTCAACCCACCACTGGCTTGATGGAGCATCATATGTGATTTGTAGCGTAAAAAAATTGATATTTAACCTGGTAATCACCGGTATTAAACCAAGAACTGTGGTTGCAACGGTAAGCAATATTGGCCTAACGCGAGAAATTGCAGCGTTTATTACACATCGCTTGATGTCATTTTTGTGTACCTTAATTTGATGATGAAAGGCATCAAGCAATAGTATGTTATTATTCACTATAATTCCTGCCAAAGCAATTATCCCCACTCCACACATAACAACTACGAAAACTTGTTGGATAAGAAAGAAAACAAAAAACACACATGTTGTGGATAAAAACACTGCTGTCATTACGATAAATGTATGGTATACATTATTAAACTGTGTCACTAATACCAATATCATTAGTGTAATCGCTAATATAAAAGCCTTTAACAAAAATGCTCCTGATTTTTGTTGATCTTCTTTGTCGCCTTTAAAATCAATTTTTACTCCCTTGTCCCAATCCTGGGCAATAGAATTCTGAATGAACTTTACTCTTTCATCAACAAGATAGCCAGTATCAACGTCAGCAGAGATTGTCACTGTGCGTAATCCATCAATCCTGTTTAGTTTGTTTACCTTTTTTTCGGGAGCATATTTTACTATGTTGCTCATAGGATACGGGCCATTAACTGTATTGATAAAAAGATTGTCTATAGTCTTCATATTGCGGTCCTTTCTGGGGAAACGGAGTACAATATCGATTTCTTCATCCGTGTTATTTGGTCTATATTTTCCAATCAATACTCCATTTGTAACCATCTTTATAAAATCGCCAATGGTTGCAACACTTACTTCAGAGCTTGTAGCCTTACTCTTATCAACACTCATATTCCACTCTATTTCAGGTGCTGATCTGCTATCTTGAATATTTATAAACCCGGATGAAGGTTGGTTCATAATTTCTAGAATTTTCTCTGCTGCTAAATTCAAACTGGATACACTCCCGCTGAGGTTAATTTGTATTGGCTTGTCAGCCGACGGTCCTGGCTTTTCCTCTTGAACATTAATTATTATTCCTTTCATGTCTTGCACACTGCTCCTTATATCATTTAGTATGTGCTTAGCTTTGCGCCTGAAGCGCCAATCCATAAGTTCTAGTTGTATTCTGGCGATAACGTTGTCTGAAAATGCTCCTGATCTAGCATAAGAAACATGAATTTCTTTTTCAATGCTCAAAATGCGTTCTTCCACTTCTTTGAGTATCAGATCTCGTTCTTTGGCTGATAAGCTTTCTTTTGCTTTAACACTGATTAAAATATTATCTGAATCCACTTTCGGAAAAAACTTTACTCCAGGACCAAAAGTAAAGTACAGCACACTAAATGAAAACAAAACGAATACAGTAGCACATACGAATTTTTTAGGATGATCCAAAACCTTCTCTAGCATGCGTACGTAAGCTCTTATTATAGGCCCAGCATTTTTTATTTCACCACTTTCTATAGCACTCATTTTTTTTATTTCTTTTTTTGAAGTTATCGAAGGCTTACCAAATATTGCACCAAGTGTTGGTATAAAAACCAAAGCCATAATGAGCGATCCAGTCAAAGTTAGGATTATTGTAATTGGTATGTACTGCATGAATTTACCAACAGTATCAGGCCAGAATAATAGAGGAAAAAACACTGCTAATTTAGTTAACGTTGATGATAGAACCGGATAAAACATATCACGAACTGAAGTGTAAAAAGCTTCTACTTTGTCCATTCCGCAGATCATCTTTCTATCGGCATATTCGCTGATCACAATTGCATCATCAACCAGCATGCCAACAGCCATAATTAAACTGAAGAGCACAACGATATTTAAGGTTATACCCATAAAGTAAAGAGCTATTATCCCAATGAGAAAGGAACCGGGTATCGAGAGTGCCACAAGAATAGCAATCCTTGTTCCCATAGAAAGCATCATTATGATCAATATTAACAACACAGCAAATATTATGCCGTTTTCCAAGTCATCAAGCACATCGCGGACGTTTTTTGACTGGTCGTTTAAGTACACCACTTTTAAATTTTCAGGTAATTGATCTTTTGCCTTATCCATTAAGTATTTTACTTGATTTACTGTGTCTATTATGTTTTTTCCGTTACGTTTTGAAATTCCTAGCACGACACTAGGTAATCCATTAATGCGAGCAAATCCTTGGTGATCCTCAAACCTAGGGTATACTTTTGCTATATCTTTGATTCTCAAAACTGCATCGCCTTGAGATCTAATAGGAATATTCATAATATCTTCTATATCTTTTAATAACCCTGATATTTTAATCGAATATTTACCGGTATCATTTTCCAGTGACCCAGCTCCCACTAGTCTGTTATTGCTTGATATAGCTTGGAATATTTCGTTTAATTGAATGTTATATTTTGTTAGAACTGTGGGCTCAACTATCACTTCCACTGTTTCTTTACGCATACCTGCCACTTCAACTTTGAGAACATTTGGCAGAGATTCTATTTCTTTCTTTAGCTTGCGTGCTATTTCAGTTAAGGCTCTTTCTGGCAAATTACCAATTAAGCCGACATTGAGTATCGGAAATAAGCTCAAGTTTATTTCATTGATTATCGGAGATTCCGCTTCAACAGGTAACTTCGATTTTATGTTTGAAAGCTTTGAACGGACATTATCGAGCACTTCTTTATTATCATACTCTGTTCCAAATTCGAGTATCATGTGAGCACCATCATTAGTTGCAAAAGCTCTCAATTCTCTTACACCTTCGATGGATCTTAGTTCATTTTCTATAGGAAGCACTAATAGCTTTTCACTATCTTGAGCAGAAATCCCAGGAAGTCCAACAAACACGCTGATTATAGGAATCTGTATACCAGGATTGCTTTCCCTTGGCATTTTTACATAAACGTATGAACCGAAGATAAAAATTACTATAAGTAATAATACCACCGCCCTGTTTCGCTCTATGAGTAAGCTCTGCATGTTGAATGTTAGCTGAATATGTGCGTTTGTACAATATTATAGTCGAGATACATTGCATATTAATTAATCCTTGTGTAGCTTTAAAACTTTACGCAAATAATTAAAATTTTTGCAAAATTGCAAGTATAAGAAAATTTCTGTATAATAATTCTAGAGCAGTATTTGAGAGGTTATTATGGTGGCAATTCTAAATATAACAAAAGGCAAAAATAAAGTTATTGTGTCTGGATTAGCTGGAGCTTTATCAGCTTTAATATTTTTAACAGCAATCCACATTGCCGCAAAGATAGCCATTATCGTTTCTGCTGCTGCAGTTACTTACTTATTACTTTCGCTGATTCATAAAATAAGAACTAAAAAAGAACAGCCTGCTGAAATTACTGGTGTTTCAGGAGATGAAGGTGAAGAAAAAGGTACCGTAAAAGAACCAAAAAGAACTGAAACTGAGCTAGCAGAAGAGCGCATGGAGAAAGGATCACTTGGTGGCCCTATAAATGCGTTTGGCGAACCAATTCTTGATGAATTTAAGAACACTGAAGGCAGTCATTCTGCTGATTATACAAAAACTATGGTAGTACCTGAGAAAATTATTCTTGACATGTCAGATGATAGAAATCCTGCACAAAATAACTCTAGCTCTATAAAGAATCAGATGAAATCTCTCCCTGAACACATGGATGTATCTGGTAATCCACTTCCTGAGCAGCCACCGAGCAACCTTACCAATATAGGGCTTGGATCATCTAAAAGTACGCAGAAACTATCTGCTGCAGACTTGCTATTACAGTATGGGAATGTAAATAATGATGTGAGGAAAGTGCTAGAATGGCCAATTACCTCAAAGGAGTTTAATGGGTTAGGGTTTAACAGGTAGTTGCTATATCAAACTCTCCATCTTATATTGAGGATCAGATGCGATGCCATACACTCTATTTGGCGGAGCAATTTTGTTCTCTATACCAAAAACTATACCTTCAATTATTGCTGTGAGTACTTTTTCAAGGTTACAATCTGTTCCAGGAACACGGTGCTCTAGGCGGCATCTTTTGGAATCGTTGCCAAAATAGGGAATTCTTATCGCAGCAGTTCTGTTATTTACTCCCCAACTAATCGTAGTTGGAGTGTGAATATCCGGATACTGAAATCTTAAATATGAATCATCATTTGGAGCAAAAAACAACATATGTTTTTTCATCATTGCACATAATCCACCAATACTATGAATCAGATAGTCACTGTACTTTTGCTCATTGATATAAAATAAGTTACCGTTATTTGAATTCACGAGATTAACATGCACATTTAATGCACTGCCTGCTCTATCCAAATAAGGCTTTGCTTTAAAAGAAACATTCCCACCTAGTTTTTGTGCTGTTTCAGTAAGTGATTGTTTTGCTAACTCAAAATGCTTAATTAAATTGTAGGAGTTCGTATAACAACCACTTTTTATCTCATACTGATGTGTAGAATTCTCCTTCTCGCAAGAAAATTCAAGAGATGCTATTTTATTTTTGATGCTATTCAGAAATAAGTATTCTTTTTCTATTCCTTCAATGTAAAACTCTAGTTCAATACCGAATACAGCATAACAACTCAAATTACTTAATATAATCATAAATTTGCTTCAGTAAATCTATATTAGGTTAGCTATATTTATATGAATACTTTACTTATTTGCCAGTAAATTTAACATCTTATTTATACATAATGTATTACTGTTTTTAATAGCATGCTTCTAATCCTCGATACAAGCGACATTTACAAATTTTTCATTTTTTTGAAATAAAAATGATCAATTTTAATGTTTTTATACCCTTTACAACCCATCAAAAAATCACCATAATTTTTAGTATGTATTAAGTAGTATTAGCTTTTCATTTTGCAGTAAGCTATTGATTATCTTATATTTTTCTAATTATTGCTTTTTTCTTGGTGTGGTATATGAACTTAACTAGCCCTAAGGTTTCTACTATGTTTTTTGATCAGATTATTACAGTAACGGATCACAATGTTACTTGGGAAAAAATCCAAAATTGTCTTTATAATCTTTATGGAGAAGCAACATATAATAGCTGGCTGAGTTCACTAAAATTTGTCAGTAGCAGAAATGGGGAAGTTCTTTTATCCGTGTCAACAAGGTTTATAAAAGAGTGGATTACAGTTCATTACATGAAAAAAATATTATCATTATGGCAAAGCGAAGATAAAAGTATACGTTCTATTGATATTCAAGTAATTGAGGAGAGGAATTCAAATTTTAATGTTATACTAAAAAACAGAGAGGAAAGTAATCATAATCTTGGTTCGCCGCTGGATCCAAGGTTCACCTTTGATAATTTTGTAGTGGGAAAGCCAAATGAATTAGCATTTACGGCGGCAAAGCGTGTGGCAGAATCTATAGATCCAATATTAGGCAGCAATCCTTTGTTTCTATATGGTGGAGTGGGACTTGGTAAAACACATCTAATGCATGCTATAGCTTGGCACATAGTCAATTCCCCATCAGCAAAAAGAAAAGTGGTGTATTTATCAGCAGAGAAATTCATGTACCAATATATTACAGCGCTGCGAAGCAAAGATATTATGTTATTTAAAGAGCAATTTAGATCAGTAGATGTATTGATGGTAGATGATGTGCAATTTATCAGTGGTAAAGATAGTACACAAGAAGAATTTTTTCACACTTTCAATGCATTGATAGACCAAAATAAACAATTGGTTATATCAGCTGATAGGTCTCCTAGTGATCTTGATGGAGTGGAAGAAAGAATAAAATCACGACTCGGTTGGGGGTTGGTGGCAGATATTAATAAAACAACTTTTGAATTAAGGCTTGGTATATTGCAGGCAAAAGTGGAGCAGATGAATATGTATGTTCCGAAAGATGTCCTAGAGTTTTTAGCAAGGAACATAAAATCTAATATAAGAGAATTAGAAGGAGCATTAAATAAGGTTACCCATACCTCATTAATTGGAAGAAGTATGACGGTAGAATCAGCTAGTGAAACCCTAATCGATCTTCTTAGGTCAAATCATAGGTCAGTCACAATAGAAGAAATACAAAAGAAAGTAGCTGAATTTTTCAATATAAAGGTTGCAGATATGCAATCCAATAGAAGGCTTCGCAGTCTTGCAAGGCCAAGACAAATAGCTATGTATTTTGCCAAAAAATTTACGCAAAAAAGCCTACCAGATATTGGGAGAAACTTTGGTGGCAGAGACCATGCTACTGTTATACATGCAGTAAAACAAGTAGAAAATTTTATAAAGACCGACTCAAAATTTGCTGATGAAATCAATCGATTAAAAAAAATGTTTAAGAGGTTGTCCGGAAACTAGTAAATTCAAGCATATTCCCTCTTTAACATAACCCTACTCATAGCTAGGTATATGAAATTCTCAGTGGATGTTGTGAGTAAATCATACTCCTTCGATAGCCTTCTATTCCTATTAACCCAAGCAAAAGTCCTTTCTACAACCCATCTTCTTGGCTGTACTTTAAACCCTTGTTCTCTTGTTGGTAGTAGCTCAGGTGGCGTATCTTTGTGCACCCAAAATCTACATGGAGGCCTTTTAACAATTTCAATATCTATGTCATATTCTTCCTTTATGTGATTCTTTAAATTTCTTCCTTGGTATCCCATGTCAGCCCACATTTTTTTAACTTTAGTATATTTTGTTCTCATATTGTTTAATGCTATTTTAATACCATCTCTATCATTTTCGTTAGCAGCGCCTACGTAACAACCTAGTATAAAACCCTGAGTGTCTGTAATTATATGCCTTTTTCTACCCTTTACTTTTTTACTTCCATCATAGCCTTTGATCCCCCCTTTTCTGTAGTCTTTACAGATTGACTATCTACTATACAGGCACTCGGCTGCTCATTCCTTCCTATTTTTCTTCTACTATATTTTGTAATTTCATAATTCATTTTCTCAAAAATTCCCTGCTTCTTCCATTGCCTGAACTGCTCATACACAGTCTTCCATAGCGGAAAATCATTTGGTAAATACCGCCATTGACACCCTGTACGCAATACATAGAAAATTGCTTCTAATATTTCTCTTTTGCTATACTTTGGCGGCCTTCCTCCTTTCTTGTATGATACTCTGAAGTGTTTTTCTATTCTTGCCCATTCCCTTTCGCTTAGATCTGTTGGATACTTTTTTCTCATCTTTACCCCGTACTAAAATTTCAGATATTATAGCCTTTTACTTGTTTCCGGACAACCTCTAAGTAGCGTTTTTAAAATAGCTAATAACAAATCCTAAAATGAATCGACTATAGTTTTAATCCGTTTAAGTTTAAAATCTTCTGTTAGCTTCGCAGAATACATTTCCTTATTGTGTTGATTATAGAAGGTAAATTCGTGATCATCTAAATTTAGTATTGCAAAGCCAAAGCCAAAAAAGTTTCTAACCTCGTGTGCTAAGTAGTTTTTACCATTTGAATAGTCAAATTCTACATTTTGATAAACAGATTCTTGATCTTGAGCGTGTAATGATGCACCACCGTTTCCAACTATAATTTGGTCTGGAACATTATCCATTAATAAAATCTGGGCTATATGAATGTGGCCAGAAATTATGGTAGTAACATTGCTTGGAAATTTATCTCCAAAAGCTTCGATTTGTGTAAGATTACCATGGCTTTTTAATGTCAAAAATTCTTTTTTTGGAGATCTCCAAAGCGGTTTATGAGTTAAAAACCACATGGGCTTGTCAGAACTATTTTGTATCAATTTATCAAATTGCCTCTCAAAAGCATCAATTGTGCTTTGGGTTGTAAAAATATCCTCACCGGATGAAGAGTCGAAGATAAAAAATTTCATCGGTCCAGCATCTAAGGACCAACTAGAAACGAAGTTTCCACATTTTTCAGACGAAAAGGGGTATGAATCTAGATACCTGAACCATCCTTCATAAGCTCTATCACAACTCTCATGGTTTCCACGAACAAAAAGGAAAGGGGATTGTGATAAAATATCCTTTGCAGGCTCAAACCAATCAGCGTACCAAACTTCTTTATTATATCCATAAATATCGCCACACTTTTTTGTATTTCTACATTTTGTTTGTCTATAATGATAATCACCAACATGGATAATTAAATCTGGTTTATGAAGGGCGATTGAATCTAAATTTTTTTTTAAAGGCCAGCTATCTACCGAATTACATTCCTGCTGAAATAACATATTTATTCTACAGCCCGTGTCACCAATGAAAGCAATTTTATTAACCTTTTTTGGTAATATAGGAACCCGTAGATCCTCAATACTAATGTTTTTGGCACTTGTTTGTACTGTCAGTTCACAAACTGTTTCGTTATGATCACCATTGTTAATTGAGCTGCGATTCAGCATTTCTGTTTCCTCGCCATCAACATAAACAATGGGACACATGTCATTGTCCGTAATTGCGCGTATGCTTAGTTTATTTTCTGGGATAACTTGAGACCATGTGTATAATATTTGTGCATGGACGAAATGAAAGCTAGTTATAAGAGAGAGAGCTAAAAAAATAAAGATATTAGCTATATTCATTTGTATAAAAACCTAAGTTAAAAATTAGTAGTAAGGGTATCTTAAATGATTAAAATTTATAATCACAAAATTCATAATCAAATTATACAAACAATTTCTAAATTATTCTAGTATCAGATTGACACTCTAGATGAAAAATTCTAAAATGATTAAGTAATTTAAAATAATTATATAAAAACTAGAATATAGTGCGGCCGTGGTGGAATTGGTAGACACGCAGCGTTGAGGTCGCTGTGGCTCATAAGGCCTTGGAAGTTCAAGTCTTCTCGGCCGCACCAGTTTTTATCGCTGTTTAATATGGGTAAAAATGTTTATAGGAAATCAGAGTAGCAATAAGGTAGAAAGAGCTATCAGCGAAATCAGGCGCGGTCGGCCAATTGTAATATATGATGAAAGTAATTACCTATTGTTTGCTGCTGCTGAGGCTTTAGAAAGAGATTTATTTAATCAATACAAGCTTACATCAAGTAATGTATATGTTACTTTAACTTCAAGTAAGGTAAAATACATATCTCAGAATAAAGAACATAACAGCAAACGTCTGTTGGTGAATAATTTTGATGAACTGCTCTATTTAATAAACTGTTCAAAGGAAGATTGCATAAAAGAGTTGCAATGCTCAAAGACAATAGATGAATGTGCTATTGCCTTGCTTAAGTTCTCAGAATTATTGCCATACGCGTTAGTGGCTGATATGACTTTTGAGAATAACCATGAAATGCGAAATTGGTGCGAGAAAAATGACGTTATTGCACTGGACACGTCATTCATAAATAATTTTCAAGAAAATCAGGATGTATATGAAGTGTGCAAAACATCATTATTTTTAAAACAGACTCAAGAAGTAAATATCATATCTTATAGAACCGAAAGTGGTGGAAGAGAACATCATGCAATTATCATTGGCAATCCAGATAAAGATGACGAACCATTAGTGAGAATTCATTCTTCGTGCTATACGGGTGACTTGTTAGATAGCTTGTCATGCGATTGCAGAAGTCAGTTACATCAAGCAATTCAAATGATAGCTGACTCTGGAAGTGGTATTATATTGTATTTGATGCAAGATGGAAGAGGCATTGGTTTAACTAATAAGTTAAGATCGTACAGTATGCAAAGAGGACATAATCTTGATACTGTTGATGCAAATAGAATATTGGGTTTTGAAGATGATGAAAGGAGTTTTGCTGTTGCAGCTAAAATGCTTAAGAAATTGAACATTAACAAAATCCAATTACTTACAAACAATGATAGGAAATTGTCAGAATTGGAAAGTAGTGGTATAGGAGTTACAAAGTGTCTACCACTTATTGTGGAACGTAATAAATATAACGATTCATATATGGAGACAAAGTTTGGTAAATTAGGCCATAGATTAAGAGTTTTTTAGCTTTTTTGCTGTAACTACTTTGTTAATTTGCTATGTTTATTAACATAAGTTAAGATTTTTAGGAATACTAAAATGCTAAGATTTTTTAAGCGAGAAAAAAATACTGAATCCTTAGATAAGGATATAAATTGGAATTCAAACCGCTACAGCACAGTTATTGCTCAAAGGAATATTCTACTTTTATTTGCATTAATATTATTAGCAACGATCTCTATCAGCATATTAGTCATATTTAAAATTAGCACAAGTAGCACTATTGAGCCATTTGTTATAGAAATTGACAAGAAATCAGGAATAGTGCAATTGGTTGATCCTGTCACAGTAAAACAGTATTCTGCAGATGAAGCGCTAAACGATTATTTTATTTCAGAGTATATAAAAGCAAGGGAGGTTTTTGATCCATATCATTATAATTATAACTATTATACAAAGGTGAGGTTGTTTTCCTCACCTAATGTGTATAATGAATTTAGAAATTATGTAGGATCGCAGAATATGGATGATCTTTTTAATTTATATTCAGATACCAAAAGTGAATTTAAAATTCGCTCAATTCAAAAGTTGGGTAACGATGCTCTTCAGGTGAGATTTTTTGTGGAATTTACACGGAAAGATGGAAGTTCTACGAGAAAAAATAAGATAGTTATTATGTCATATAGATATGCATCGCTTGAAATGGATGATCAGCAAAGATATATTAACCCATTAGGATTTCAAGTTATTTCATATAGAGTAGATGATGAATATGTATAGGATATTATTAGTTTTAGCTTTACTTGTAAGTGGCAATTTAAACGCATCCATTAATTATAATGAGCCTATTTCTATAGATAGTAGAATAAAGACTTTTGTGTATAGCCCTAATGAAGTATTTACGGTGGTTTTTAGTCAGGGTTACTATTCTTATATTGAATTTGCGGAAGGAGAAAAAGTTAAAAATATCGCTGTTGGTGATGCATCAAGTTGGAAAATTAATCCTTATGACAATAAATTGCTTATCATGCCATTTGAAGTTAGTAGTCGCACTAACATGATTATTACGACAACTAAAAAAAGAAATTACATTTTTGATTTAATCTCAAGGCCAAACTACGATAAATACCCGGATACTGATGCTAAGAAAGTAGATCACGATTATTCTGCTGAAAAGGATATATCTTACGTAGTACGTTTTTATTATCCTCAAGAAGAAGGTGAATTTGATGTTGATTTAGATGAGGTTTCTTTACCTACTCAAATGCAATATACTACAGACAAGCTAGAAAAAATAATACAAGAAAATGATACGAAGTACAATTATACATATATTGATGAAGGTGGTAATGCGGATATAGTTCCGATCGAGTTATTTGATGATGGTTATTTAACCTATTTAAAATTTAGAAATAATAATAAAATACCTCAGGTTTTTGTAGAAGGGGAGGATAAACCTTGTAAAAGGCTGTTATTTGATGATTATGTTATAATAAAAGGAGTACATAAAAAGCTATTTATGCGTTATGAAGATGGTGAAGTTGAAATTATAAATAGGTCACTTTAGCTGTGGTACATGCAATATGAATAAAGAAAGGCGTAACAATTCAGAAGATGAATCAGAAATAGAGAATAAGGTAGTAACAGTTGGCTCTAATCAAGGTCATAGGGCATTGATGGTCATTATTTTAGTGCTTCTGGCTGGTGGAGTGTATTATCTCTATTTTAGTCCTTCTCCTAAAGAGGGTTCAGAAGTTATTAAAAAAGAGGAAACAAAGCAAAACGTTCAAGAATTGAAAGGAAAGTTGGAACAAGTTCCAGATAATGTAATGGTTCCTGAAAGAATAATAACTGATCCCTTACCACCCTTACCTCCTCTTCCTACACCACTAATCATACCAGAAATAAAACAAATTAGAAAAGAAGAAGTGATGAAAAAAGAAGAAGAGAAACCAAAAGAAACTCCTGTGTCAAATATACCTATTTTGCCAAAGCAAAATTTTCCTTCTAGTAATGTTATGGGCAATTTACCTACCTCGTTTCCTACAATAGGGGGTGGCGGTTATCCTAGAGACAGACGTAGTGCACAGATGTTGACAATTTCAGGTGGTAGTGGAGAGAACAAGGCTGCTGATGCTATTTTATCCGACACTTCAGCACAATCGAGCAAAGCTACCAGAGTAGGAAAGCTTGGTTTAATGATTACTCAAGGTAAAATTATTGATGCTGTTCTTGAAACTGCAATAAACTCTGATCTGCAAGGAATGCTGCGTGCTATGGTGAGTAGAGATGTTTATGCAGAAACTGGTGATACAGTTTTAATACCTAAAGGCTCAAGATTGATAGGCAGTTATTCATTTGACTCGAATGTTGCTAAATCTCGTGTAAATATAAACTGGAATAGAGTGATTCTGCCACATGGAATAGATATTGCAATCTCATCACTTAGTACTGACGAGATTGGTAGAGCAGGAATAGCAGGAATAGTTGATAACAAAATAGTAAGTGCGTTATTCTCTTCGGTGACACTTGCTGGTGTTTCGATTGGTTCTGCTGTTATAGGGCAAAAGGCTTCTAATCTTGTTGATACGCTAACTGTCAGAGATGCAGTAAAGTCTATCACTGCAACCGAAATAGATTTTTCTTCTCTCCAACTCATTATTGACCCAGAAAAGAAGATATCTAGTGACAAATGGAAATTAGGCCTTGGGGCTATCGGAAGAATTCGGAGTGCCAAAAGCAGACAAGATTTACTAAAAATAATGAAAGAGGAAATAGCAAAAGCACTAGGAATTGAAGAAGACGAGGTAAATATAAGCCTGGAAATTGTAAATCAACTGTTAGAACAAATTCAAAGAAAAAGCAAGCCTGTTTATGATGAAGCAATCGGGAAATCAATCGAGGATTTTTCTAAAGATATGCGGGATGTAGTGGGCAGATATACAGATAAAAAACCAACTATTTATGTTGATCAAGGCACTGCATTGAAAGTATTTGTTAACCAAGATACAGTATTTCCTCCACAGGCAATATTAAATCAATGAAATGAACTATGCTGCACTTGATACATATTTGGAGCCATTACAAGGCATATTTCAAGAAGAAGGCGTAAATGAAATATCAATAAATAAGCCAAAGGAAGTATGGATTGAAAATCGCGGTGAAATAAGGTGTGAAAAATTAGAAGTATTCGATCTTAACCATTTGAAATCTCTTGGCAGACTGATTGCTCAAGCTACAGAACAAAAACTTAGCGAAGAAGCGCCGTTACTTTCGGCAACATTACCAAATGGTTATCGTATACAGATAGTATTTCCGCCAGCATGTGAACCTGATAAAGTAGTCATGTCGATTCGTAAGCCTTCTAGCATGCAGTTAGCACTCGATGATTACGAAAAAATGGGGGCTTTTTCTGAAACTGTTACAGAAGCAACTGATAATCCAGTTGACCGTCATTTGGATTTATTGTTAAGGCAAAAAAAAATAAAAGAGTTTTTAGAATACGCTGTAATAAGTAAGAAAAATATTATAATTAGTGGTGGAACTTCCACTGGTAAGACTACTTTTACTAATGCTACTTTGCGTGCTATTCCAGATGAGGAAAGAATTATTACTGTTGAGGATGCAAGGGAAATCGTTTTGAACGATCATCCCAATAAAGTCCATCTAATTGCCTCTAAAGGAGGGCAGGGCAGAGCAAAAGTAACCACTCAAGATTTGATAGAAGCGTGCTTACGTTTAAGGCCAGACAGAATAATAGTTGGTGAGCTCCGTGGAGCGGAAGCTTTTAGTTTTCTTAGGGCGATAAATACTGGTCACCCTGGATCAATATCAACCCTTCATGCGGATAGTCCAACAATGGCCCTTGAGCAAATAAAACTGATGGTTATGCAAGCAAACCTTGGCATTCCTCCAGACCAAATTATACCATACATTAGAAATGTGATTGATATTGTTATTCAGCTAAAAAGAACCGGTGGGGGCAAAAGAAGCATTTCTGAGATATTATTTACTAGATCTGCGAGCGAAAATGCTTAAATTTATACATAAGTTAAGGAAGAGTAGTTTATGAGTAATGGAAATCACCTACGTAATATTCTCATAGGAGGTGTAGTAGCTTTTAGCGTACTTGAGTTTTGCTTCTATCTATCTGGTATATTGTTTGTTCTGTTTGCTGGTGGTCCGGATGCTGTGGATTTTAAGGCAATTAATCCTAGTTTGACGCCTTTCCCTCAAGCTCTTTGGCCAACGATTTTTGATCATATACAATATTGTTGGCATCATCCAGAGTTATATAGCTTTGAGCTCAAAATCACATTAATTATATCTTCTGCACTGCCTATCATTGTTTTAATGATTATCTTATGGAATTTAAGAGAAAGGATAATTGAGTGGCGACCATTTAAAAAGAAGGAATCACTTCATGGAGATTCGCAGTGGGCATCAGAGAAAGACATACGAAAAGCAGGATTAAGAAGCAAAAAGGGATTATTGCTTGGTAAAGATAAAAGAGGATACTTCATTTCTGATGGGTTTCAGCATGCATTGTTATTTGCACCTACAGGTTCTGGTAAGGGTGTTGGCTTTGTAATTCCTAATTTATTATTTTGGACTGACTCGGTAATTGTACACGACATAAAATTAGAAAACTATGAAATAACAAGTGGTTGGCGAGAACGACAAGGACAAAAAGTATACGTATGGAATCCAGCGCAGCCAGATGGAATAAGTCACTGTTACAATCCATTACAATGGATTAGTGAAAAACCTGGGCAGATGGTTGACGATGTGCAGAAAATAGCTAACCTAATCATGCCTGAACAAGACTTTTGGCAGAATGAAGCAAGAAGCTTATTTGTTGGAGTGGTATTATACTTACTTGCTGCACCAGAGAAAGTTAAATCTTTTGGTGAAGTTGTGCGTACGATGCGTAGTGATGACGTGGTTTATAATCTTGCTGTTGCTCTTGATACAATGGGTAAAATACTACACCCTGTAGCATATATGAATATTGCAGCTTTTTTACAAAAAGCTGATAAAGAAAGGTCAGGTGTTGTATCAACCATGAACTCATCACTTGAATTGTGGGCAAACCCATTGATTGATACTGCAACTGCGTCAAGTGATTTTAATATTCTAGATTTTAAAAAGAAGAAAATTACAGTTTATGTTGGTTTAACTCCTGACAACTTGACTAGGCTCAGGCCTTTAATGCAGGTTTTTTACCAACAGGCAACTGAGTTTTTATGTAGAAAATTGCCATCGGATGACGAGCCTTATGGCGTATTGTTTTTAATGGATGAGTTTCCTACACTTGGAAAAATGGAGCAATTTCAAACAGGTATTGCATATTTTCGTGGTTATCGAGTTAGGTTATTCTTAATTGTTCAAGATACTGAGCAGCTCAAAGGAATATACGAAGAAGCAGGGATGAACTCCTTTTTGTCAAACTCGACTTACAGAATAACTTTTGCAGCCAATAATATTGAAACAGCTAATTTAATATCGCAACTTATAGGAAACAAAACTGTACAACAAGAATCGTTGAATAAGCCTAAATTTTTAGATTTAAATCCTGCTTCAAGGTCATTACATATCTCTGAAATACAGAGAGCATTGCTATTGCCTCAAGAAGTTATTATGTTGCCACGTAACGATCAGATAATTTTAATAGAGTCGACTTACCCAATTAAATCAAAGAAAATTTTGTACTACAGTGATACCACCTTCACAAGAAGGCTGCTCAAACAAACTCGTGTGCCTACACAAGAACCATATGACCCAAACAAAGTTCTTTCTGCCGCTGCGAGCAAAGATAAGGTTAATAACGAGGGGAATAATGTTCTTGAGGGACCTAATTCAGTTGATTATCCTGCTGAAACTAAAACCGAAGATGCAGTATATGATGAATCAGATGAATTTGCAGACGAAGATATTGATGATGAAGATATCGACGATAAGTTTGAAGATGATGACGAGGAAGATGAGGATAGGAGCGATGATGGGTTTGATGACGAAGAAGAGGAGGATGAATTTGAAGATGAGGATAAATTAAAAAATGACGAGAAGTAAGGTTAACTTTGCCTATTTTTAGCTCAGAAAAGTGCAAGTTATGCAAATAATTAGGTTTTTCATATTAAGCCATTTTTAATTAATTAGTATTAGATTAGCTATTTTAACTAGGGGAGTAATAATGATTAGTAAAAAAACATTAGCGGTTACAGCATTTGCTTTATTGTTGTCACAACAATCTTTTGCAAGTGAAACAGAAGGGTTTTACTTTGGTAGTGGGTATTACGGTCAATATTTAAATAACACAAGCGTACTAAAAACAAGCACTACAGGTATCAAAAATTTGTCTATAAATGACAGGGGTGCTCAGAACACAGAAGGTCAGTCACTAAGTGAGTATAAAGGAGATTATAATCCACCTTTTGCTGCAAATGTGGCATTTGGTTACACAGGAGAATTGGGTAACAACAGCTATAGGGCTGAATTGGAAGGGATGTATTCTTCTGTAAAAGTGGATAATATTGGTTTAACAAGTAGCCAAATAACTGTTTCATACCTAAAGGAGACTGGTGAGGATCCTAATAAAGAAACTTATCTCTATAGTGCTGCAGTTAGTAATGACCAAATTGAGAACATATCTGTAATGGCAAATGTTTATCATCATTGGAAAAGTGACCGTTTCTCTTTTTCTCCTTACGTTGGTATTGGGATCGGTGCAACAAGAATGACGATGTTTGAAAAACCGTCAATAAGACCCGCAGGTCAATTAAAAGCTGGCTTTGACTATCGCATAAACGAAGATGTAAATATGCATATTGGATATAGAGGTTTTGGTGCTATTGGTAGCGATATTAAGCTTACAGCAAAAAGGTTAGGACAAGTGGTAGACGACCCTAATAATGATAAAAAAAAGAAGCTTAATCCTAGCTCAGGTAGCAAAGTAACTGAGGAAATAAATATAGGTAATCAACTATTTCACACACACGGTATAGAGGCTGGTCTTACTTTCCATTTTGCCAGCAAAGCTTAAACATGTTGCCCTTTAAAAAATGCATAAAACCGTTCCTGTCGTCCTATGGCTTGACCATAGGATCTAGTTAAATATAGATCCAAGTAGTCACGCTACTTGGATGACTAGGTAGAGGGTACTGGGATGATATAGGATAATATGGGATGAAGGCAAAAAAACATTAGCTATGTTCTTTTCACAACAATGCATCTCTTCATTCCCGCTAAGTCATATACATATTCCTGAAAAGCTAATTCGTATGAGGGGATTATTTTGTCAATATTGCTTTGATCTTCACCTATCTCCAATATCGCAAACCCATTTTTTTTAAGGCACTTTCTCAATATTGGAAAAATGCTCAAGTAACAGCTCAAACCATCAATACCACCATCAAGGGCAATTCTTGGTTCCTTTTGCACTTCAGCTTGCAAGTCTTTCAATTTGCTTCTTTTAATATATGGAGGATTACTGATTATAAGATCGAATGAACCTCTGCACTCTGTCCACGAACTTGGAAATATTTTGGCTCTGCTGAGAAGATCATGTTTTTTTGTGTTCTGATAGGCAACTTTATATGCTTCCAAGCTTTTTTCAAAACCGACGCCAACAGCATATTCATACTCACTAAGTACGGATATCAATAAACAACCTGTGCCTGTACCAAAATCTGCAATTTTTAGTTTCTGTTTTTTGTTTGGGTAATATTTTAACACTGCTAGGATTATTGTTTCACTATCTGGCCTTGGATCTAAAACATGCTGGTTAACTATAAAATTTTTACTCCAGAATTCACGATTACCTATTATTTGCGATATTGGATATCTTTCCGCTCTTTTTTTTGTTAATTTCCAAAATAAAAGTTCTTTCTCCATCGGCACTTGATCAGCATGGTTCACAATTATAAATGATCTTTCCACTCCAAGTACGTGCTGCATGATGATTTCACAATCTAAATGTGGTGATTCAACTTTATGTGACGATAATAACTCCGATCCTTCTTGAATTAAAGTGCTGATTGTTTTCATTATTCTAAAAATATGTTTCTTTCAGCCAAAAATAGCAAGATGAGCTTCCAGTTTAGGGTAGCTGCACTAAATCCCAGTGTCAAGCACGCAGCTGTACGAACATTGCAATTTGCAGATCCAAGTAGCTTGACTACTTGGATCCAGCTAAGTTGGTGAGCATAAAAGTATAGCTAATGCGAGCTTTACGTCATACCGTCACGGTATCTCTAGATTCCGCTAACACGTAGCGGGACGACGAGGTCAGGGTTTCATCCTAGTACCTTCTCCTGTCATCCCAGTGCCCTGACTACTTGGATCCAGGAAAAAGAATGGTGTCATCCAAGTAGCCTCCCTCCCCTGTCATCCCAGTGCCCAGACACTGAGATCCAGAAAAGTTTGCTTGTAAGCAAGCAAACTAGCACAGAAAGTGGTTACAACATTTTCGATGAGATTATATGGAAAACTGGATTCCAGTGTCAAGCACTGGAATGACACCTTCCTGCCCAGTTCATGTTGCCATAAATATTAAGAAATTTACCAAGCAAAAAAAAGGCAAAAGAAGCCCTAGTCATTGTCTATTTTCAGTATTGGCGTTTTTTAAGTCTTAAACACTGCAATTTAGCTGCTTTTAAATGCAACTCACCTTAGTTTAAATGTTTAAGAAATTTACTAAGCAAAAAAAAGGCAAAAGATATCCCGTATTAGCTAGTTGTCACTCTCTAATCCTGCAAATTGGCGTACTATACTGTCTTAAACGCTTTATAAGCGCGTTTCAGCTTATATAGGTAAAAACCCAGAAATGTTGTGAAGAAGTAAAGTGTGCATAGTGCAAAAAATTAAAAATAAGACGCCAATTACGTAATACTGTTGTCATTTAATCTGCACAGATTGAAGATAAATGAATACCTTCAGTACCATGATAATGGGGCTGGCGAAGGGTGTCAAGTAAGTTTTTTCGTTTCTACTGAATGACAGTTGTGGCTTGGGAGGTAGTGCAAGAAGTCTACTGATGGCTTTCAAGGCAGTTGAGCTTAATTATTAGAGTAGTAATGTTTATTTTTATATTGACTATTGAGGTTTATTATTTTATAACTAAAAACTTAGTTATTTTAATGAGCTTGAGTTTATAACATATGCCTACGATAAATCAATTAATACGTAAGGGTAGATTAGGATTGACCCATAAGAAAAAGGTACCAGCTTTGGGAGAAAGCAACCCTCAAAGGAGAGGTGTTTGCACTAAGGTGTATACTACAACTCCTAGAAAGCCTAACTCAGCACTCCGTAAAGTAGCCAGAGTAAAAATTAGTGGGTATGGTGAAGTGACGGCTTATATACCTGGTGAAGGTCATAATTTACAAGAACACTCTGTTGTTTTGATACGTGGTGGGCGGGTTAAAGATTTGCCAGGTGTGCGTTATCACATAATAAGAGGTGCCCTTGATCTGCGTGGTGTGCAAAATCGAAAGAAAGCTCGTTCAAAATATGGTGTAAAGAAATCTGGTTAAAGTTTATGGCTCGTCGGAATAAAGCAAAAAAAAGAGAAATAAGTCCTGATTCGCGTTACGGCAGTGTTTTGCTGATGCGTTTCATTAATACAATCATGAAATGTGGTAAAAAATCTACTGCAGAAAAGATTATCTATGACGCTTTGTCTTTAGCTGAAAAGAAAATAGGCGAAGGTGGGTTATCAATTTTTGAGACAGCAGTAGGAAATGTTACTCCTTCTATAGAAGTGCGTTCTCGACGCATTGGTGGTGCAACTTATCAAGTACCTGTTGAAGTTCGACAAGATAGAGCGGTTTCTTTAGCGTTAAGGTGGATTGCTAAAGCAACTTCTGCTGCTCGAAAAAAGAGTGGAAAAACCACTGTTGATTGTTTGCAATCTGAAATACTGGATGCTTATAATAAACGCGGTGGTGCGTTTAAGATGTGCGAAGAAAAATATAAAATGGCTGAAGCTAATAAGGCATTTTCTCATCTTCGTTTTTAATGTTAGCTAATTAATTGTGATATGGAAATTGGAATATCTAAATACAGAAATATAGGGATAATGGCTCACATAGATGCTGGTAAGACTACCACAACAGAGCGTATTTTATTTTATACTGGTAAGCAAAATAGAATTGGTGAAGTGCACGATGGTGCAGCTTCTATGGATTGGATGGAGCAGGAAAAAGAGCGTGGTATTACAATCACATCTGCTGCAACAACATGTTTTTGGAATGATCATAGGGTCAATATAATAGACACTCCTGGTCACGTTGATTTCACTATTGAAGTTGAGAGATCTTTAAGGGTTTTGGATGGTGCAGTTGCTGTATTTGATGGAGTTGCTGGAGTTGAACCTCAATCTGAGACAGTGTGGCGTCAAGCTGATAAATATAGCGTTCCTCGTATCTGCTTTGTTAATAAGATGGATAGAATAGGGGCAAATTTTTATCGATGTGTTGATATGATAAAGACGAAGCTTGGTGCAGCACCTTTAGTTATTCATTTACCAATAGGGAGTGAGAAAGATTTCAAAGGTATAATTGACCTTATTTCTATGAAAGCCATTATATGGCAAGAAGAAACGTTGGGCGCTAAATTTTCTTATGAAGATATTCCTTCTGATTTGCTTGATAAGGCTCAAGAATATCGAAATCTTTTATTAGATGCTGCAGCTGAGATGGATGATGAAGCGATGAATACTTACTTTGAGTCTAATGATCTGCCAGTGGATTTACTGAAAAAATGCGTGAGAAATGGGACCATTAAAGGAAAATTTGTTCCTGTGTTATGTGGATCAGCTTTTAAAAATAAAGGCGTACAACCACTTTTAGATGGTGTGGTTGACTTTTTACCTTCTCCTATTGATGTTGATGTAATTGTTGGAATTGATCCTAAAGATTCAGAAAAGAAAATTGAGGTCAAACCTTCAGAAAAAGAGAAATTTGTTGCTCTTGCATTTAAAGTGATGACGGATAAATTTGTAGGCAGCTTGACGTTTATCCGTATTTATTCTGGTAAATTAAAGTCTAAATCTACCGTTTCAAATGCGTTAAAAAACGAAACTGAAGGGATTGGCAGAATGTTACTTATGCATGCAAATAACCGAGAAGATATAACTGAGGCTAGGGCTGGAGATATAGTTGCTTTAGTTGGGCTAAAGAAAACAACCACCGGAGATACTTTATGTTCTGTTGATTTTCCTATATTATTGGAGCGTATGGAATTTCCTGAGCCTGTTATTGAAATTGCTGTAGAACCTAAAACCACTTCAGATCAGGAAAAATTAGGTATTGCTCTAAATAGGTTGGTTGCAGAAGATCCTTCTTTGAGAATGTCAGTAAATGCGGAAAGTGGCCAGACTATATTGAAAGGCATGGGTGAGCTCCATCTTGAGATTATTGTTGATAGAATGAAGCGCGAATTTAACGTTGAGGCTAACGTCGGTGCTCCTCAGGTTGCATATCGTGAAACTATCACTAAATCTGTTGAAATTGATTACACTCATAAAAAACAATCTGGTGGAGCTGGTCAGTTTGCTAAGGTTAAAATAAAATTTGAACCTCTTGAGCCTGGTTCTGGGTTTCAATTTGAAAGTAAAATTGTAGGTGGTGCTATTCCAAAAGAGTATATTCCTGGGGTAGAAAATGGCTTGGAGTTGATAAAAGAAGGTGGTATAATTTCGGGATTTCCGTTGATTGATTTTAAGGCTACCCTTCTTGATGGTGCTTTTCATGAGGTTGATTCTAGTCCTTTAGCTTTTGAACTTGCTGCTAAAGGTGCTTTTAAAGAGATGGCAAATAAAGCTGGTCCAAAAATGCTGGAGCCTATAATGAAAGTTGAAATCATTACTCCTGAAGAATATATGGGTGATGTTATGGGTGATATAAATAGTAGAAGAGGAAATGTTGCTGATATGCTCGATTTAGGTAATAATAGTAAAATAATTACTGCTTCGGTACCTCTTGCAAATATGTTTGGTTATATCAACGTTTTGCGTTCTATGTCTCAGGGAAGGGCGCAGTATAGTATGCATTTTTCTTGTTATGAGCAAGTGCCACAATATGTGGTTGATGAGTTAAAGTTAGAGTATAATTAAGGGTAATAATTATGACAGCAGTAGTGGAAGTATTTGGAAAGCCGCATGTAAATGTGGGAACAATAGGACATGTGGATCATGGGAAGACGACGTTAACAGCGGCGATAACGAAGCATTATGGAAATTTTGTAGCGTACGATCAGATAGATAAAGCGCCAGAAGAAAGGAAGAGGGGGATAACGATAGCAACAGCGCATGTTGAGTATCAGACGGAAAAAAGGCATTATGCACACGTTGATTGTCCTGGACACGCTGACTATGTAAAGAACATGATAGTAGGTGCAGCACAGATGGATGCGGCGATATTGGTAGTGTCGGGGGTTGATGGGCCAATGCCACAAACGAGAGAGCATATATTGCTGGCGAAGCAGGTAGGTGTTGGATATATCGTGGTGTATATAAATAAAGCTGATGTTGCTGATGCTGATATGATAGATTTAGTAGAAATGGAAGTGAGGGAATTACTGAGTAAATACGGATTTCCAGGGGATGAAGTGCCTGTGGTGGTTGGTTCAGCGCTCAAGGCGCTGGAGGATGACAGCAGCGAATATGGAAAGAAATCAATAGATAAATTGATGGAAAAGTTAGATGAATATGTAGCGGTTCCACCAAGGCCTGTGGATTTACCATTTTTATTGCCAATCGAAGATGTATTTTCGATATCGGGGCGAGGAACAGTGGTAACAGGAAGAATAGAGAAGGGAGAGATAAAGACGGGAGAAGAGATAGAGATAATAGGTCTGAAAGCGACGCAAAAGACGATATGCACAGGTGTTGAGATGTTTAAGAAGTTGCTGGATAAGGGAAGTGCAGGACTCAATGTAGGAATATTGTTAAGAGGAACAAAAAGAGAAGAAGTGGAGAGAGGGCAAGTATTAGCGAAACCGGGGACGATAACACCGCATAGAAAGTTTAAGGCGGAGGTTTATATATTAAAGAAAGAGGAAGGAGGAAGGCATACACCATTTTTTGCGAATTACCAGCCACAGTTTTATTTAAGGACAACGGATGTAACTGGGAGCATAAAATTGCTAGATGGGAAGGAGATGGTAATGCCAGGAGATAATGTGAGTGTAGAAGTAGAATTGCAAGTACCGATAGCAATGGATAAGGGATTGCGTTTTGCGATAAGAGAAGGCGGTAGAACTGTTGGTTCTGGTGTTGTTTCTGAAATTTTGGAGTGAGAGTTTGAGTTATAGGAGTGTAGCTCAATTGGTAGAGCGCTGGTCTCCAAAACCAGAGGTTGTAGGTTCAATTCCTATCGCTCCTGCATTAATGTTGTGGTGGAAATGTTAAAAAGTTTGTGTGGTTTTTTCTGTGATATAAAGCAAGAAATACGAAGAATTGCTTGGGTAAAGAAACAGGAGGTGTTGTCATCTCTATTTGTTGTAATGATTGTTATATTATGCTTTTCGATTTTCTTCTGTTTTGTGGATTTTATGTCTCTTTACGTAATTAAGGCTTTATTTGGAATTATTTATGGAATGTGAATATAAATGGTATATCATTAAAGTTGATTATGGATATGAGCAAAACATACGCGAATTGGTAAGTAATGCTGTTTATTTTAAGGAAGTGTTTATTCCTTATCAAACGGTATGTAATTCAAAGTCTGATATAAAAGAATTATGTGAAGTGTATGTATATATGCATCTGTGTGATGAAAGCAAAAATATTTTGAATCAAACGCCTGGATTCTGCAGTGGCGAATCTGGTGATTTTGAGATGATTTCAGATGATGAGATAAGTTTAAAGTGTAAAGAATTTAATAGATATAAATGGTATATCTTGAGAGTTGCTTCCAATTGTGAAGAGAAAGTGCGCCAACATATATTGGAAAATTCTATGAGATTGGGTGTTAATGATTACTTTAAGGAAGTTTTTATTCCATATGAAGAGCTAAGTGAAGTAGAGTTGAAATCTAAGAAAATTGCTACACGAAGGAAATGCTTTCCTGGTTATGTCTTTTTATACGTGAATTTATGCGATGAAGTATTGAATTTTATCAATAATATACCAAAATCTCTTAAGGTTTATGGATTTTTGAAAAACGGTAATATTCCAAAGGTGATTTTGGATGATGAGATTCACTCAATGTGTAATGCACTTTATAATGCTCAAGAGACAAAGAAGTTAGGTTATGGTTATGAAAAAGGTGAAAAAGTGAAAATTAATGATGGTCTTTTTCAAAATTTTACTGGTAAGGTAAATATGGTAAACGATGAGAAAAAAATTATTAATGTGGAAGTATCGATTTTAGGTAAGCCGACAATAATAGAGCTTGATCTGGCTCAAGTAGAGAAAATAGAGGATTAATTATGAGTGTTATAGTTGCTAAGATTAACTTACTTATGGAAGCTGGGAAAGCAGTTCCAGGACCGAAAATTGCTTCAGTACTTGGTCCACGTGGTATACCTGTTCCTAAGTTTTGTGAAGCTTTTAATAAAGTTACTAGTGCTGCTAACGCTAATTATAAAGTAGGCGATTTAGTAACAGTGCGAATTTCCATAAAGGATGATCGCTCTCATGATTTTACTGTCAGCGGTCCGCCTGTGGCTTATTTACTTAAGCAGGAGGCTAAATTAAGTAAAAGTTCTGGTAATCCTGGTAAAGAATTAGTGGCTAAATTACCTATGTCTGCTATAATTAAAGTAGCAAAGTGCAAGATGGTTGATATGAAAGTGGATAATGAAGATTCAGCAGTGAAAATGGTTGTAGGCACTGCAAAATCTATGGGTATAGAAGTTGTGGAAGGTTAGGTAAATGAATACATATAATGATAATCCTAAGCAGTGTTTGAAGAAGATTGTTGAGTCTGCTTCAGCAAAATTTAATGAATCAGTTGATATTGCGGTCAATTTAGGCGTAGATTCACGTAAATCTGAAGAGCAGGTGCGTGGTACAGTAGTTTTGCCTAAAGGTATCGGGAAGAATATTAAAGTAGCTGTTTTCGCTCAAGATAAACATTTATTAGAAGCTGAAAAAGCTGGTGCTGATATTGCAGGAGGAGAGGATTTAGTTGAAGAAATAAAAAAAGGTAGAAAGTTAGATGTTGATTGGTGCATTACTACTCCTGATTTTATGGCAAAAATCACTCCTATTGCAAAAGTATTGGGTGCTAAAGGGCTGATGCCTAACCCTAAATTTGGTACTGTGACTTCTAACATTGCAGAAGCTATTAAAACCATTAAGTCTGGTCAGGTAAAATTTAGAACAGATAAAAATGGTGTTATTCATGGTAAATTAGGAAATATTAAATTTGATATTGATGACTTGCTAGAAAATTTAAAAGCCTTTCTTAAAGTAATTAAAGATAATAAACCTATTTCTGCGAAAGGAATTTACTTTAAGAGTGTTTTTTTAAATTCAACTATGGGTAAAGCTTATAAGATAGGCAAAGTGGAAGATATAATTTAAGGGAGTGATACCGTGAAGCGTAAAGATAAGGATGAATTTATACAGAGCACAATAAACGTATTTGTAAATAATGATTTCTTGATATTAGTAAATTTTAAATCTATAAATGCTAATGATTCATTAACTCTGAGGAATAGTCTGAAGTCTATAGCAGGTGGGGTATTAGTAGTTAAAAACACTCTAGCGCGCTTGGCTTTGGAAAGGACTGGTAAATTCTCTTATTTATCAGGCAAATTTTCCGGTCCTGTTGCTATTATATACTCTAGTGGCATAGTAGAAGCTGCAAAATTAATAGTTGATTTTACTAATGCTAACAAAGAAAAAATGTCTGTGATTTGCGCAGCTCATTTAAATGAATTGTTAACAGTGGAAGATGTTAATAAACTGGCTAAGTTGCCTTCTCTGGATGAATTGCGTGTTAAAATTATGCGTTTAATATCTTATGATATTCCTGCTCGGTTAGCGTTGTCTATTAATTCATCTTCTATGAGGCTTATGAGAGTTTTGGATTATTATAGTTCTAAAAAATAAATTTGTTGTTAAGTAAGGTGGTAATTATGAGTAATGTAACAAGTGATTTGGTTGATAAAATATTATCTTTAAACCTATTAGAGGCTTCTGAACTTGTAAAAGTTTTAGAAGAGAAAATAGGGTTGCCTGCTGGTTCTTTTCTTGGTGGAGCTGTTGGTGCTGGGGCGCCTATTGGTGATAATGCTGCTGCTCCTGCTGCTCAAGAAAAAGCTGAGTATAAAGTTGTGATTAAAGAAATTGATGCGAGTAAAAAAATAGGAGTTATTAAAGCTGTGAGAGAGGTTAATTCTACATTGGGTTTAAAAGAAGCAAAAGAGTTGGTTGAATCTTTACCTAAAGATTTGACTGCTAATGTTCCTAAAGACGAAGCAGAAAAAATCAAGCAAAAACTTATTGAAGCAGGAGCAACTAAAGTGGAGCTTGAATAATATTTAATGTATTAATTTTATATTGATATAGCTCTTTTAATTAGTTTGGGGTATTTTAATGGTTGATTCTTCTTATATGTACGCTTCTGGTGCTTTTGTTCCTAGAGTTTCTTATTCTAGGTCGATTGATTTAAAAGATTCTTTATTGGATTTGGTTAAGGTTCAAAAAGAATCATATGATTCTTTTACTCCTAAGAATAAGGGTAATGAAAGACTTGAAGTTATCTTTCATACAATCTTTCCAATAAATGATCCTTTGCGTAGGGCTACTATTGAGTTTATAAGTTGTAGGGTAGATGATCCTAAGTATGATGAATCTGAGTGTATAAAGCGTGGTGTAACTTTTTCTGCTCAGGTTATTGCTTCTATACGTCTTGTTGTTATGCAGGATGGTATTTCTCTTGATGAATATAAATCGATTAAAGAGAGTGGAGATCATTCTAAACTTGCAACCGTTGTAAAATCTATAGAAGAGCAGAAAGTCCACTTTTGTGGGTTGCCTATGATGACTGATAAGGGCACTTTCATCATTAATGGTGTGGAAAAAGTTATCGTCTCACAAATGCATAGGTCTCCTGGTGTATTTTTTGATAGCGATAAGGGAAAAACTTACAATTCTGGTAAATTGATCTATTCTGCTAGAATTATTCCTTATAGGGGTTCTTGGCTTGATATTGAATTTGATGTTAAAGACCATTTGTATTTTCGTGTTGATAGAAAAAGAAAATTGCCAATTTCAGTTTTATTAAAGGCGTTGGGTCTATCAAATAATGATATACTCGATAGATTTTATGAGAAAATAAAGTATGTAAAACATAAAGATGGTTGGAAAGTGCCTTTTGTTCCTGATAAATTTAAAGGAGTGAGGCTGCCTTTCGACTTAATGGATATTGAAGGTAATGTGCTGCTTAAAGCTAACGTTCGTATTACCTCAAGACTAGCTAAAAAGCTATATGATAATGAATTGAAAGAGTATCTGGTTCCGTTTAATTCTATATGTGGTTTATTCCTCGCAGAAGATTTAATGGATAGTGCTAGCTCTACGAAAATTTTATCTGCTGGTGAATCTATAAAGCTGGAAGACATAAAGAAGCTTGAGTTATTATCTGTAGATGAAATATCAGTGTTGAACATAGATAATTTGTTTGTTGGACCTTATATATTAAATACGCTTTTCTTAGATGAAAACATGTCTTATCAGGATGCACTATATGAAATATATAGAGTTTTGCGTCCTGGTGAAGTTCCTGTTTTAGAGATAGTAGAAGAGTTTTTCCGTAATCTTTTCTTCAGTCCGGAATATTATGATTTGTCTAACATTGGTAGGTTGAAGCTTAACTCTTACCTTGGATTAAATTATGATGAGGATTTAACTGTTTTAACGCATGAAGATATTATTGAAATTGTGAAAAAAATAGTATTGTTACGTGACGGTCAAGGATCTGTAGATGATATTGATCATTTAGGAAACAGAAGAGTAAGATCAGTTGGAGAGTTTATAGAAAATCAATTTAGAACTGGGTTGTTGAAATTGGAACGCGCAATAGTTGATTCTATGTCCACTTCTAGTTTAGATAAAGTTTCTCCATCTGATTTTATTAATCCAAAAGTGTTAACTAATGTCTTAAGAGATTTCTTCAATTCTTCTCAATTATCTCAATTTATGGATCAGACTAATCCGTTATCTGAAATAACACATAAAAGAAGGTTATCCGCGTTAGGTCCTGGCGGTTTAACAAGAGAACGGGCAGGATTTGAGGTGCGTGATGTTCATCCAACTCATTATGGAAGAATTTGCCCTATTGAGACTCCTGAAGGGCAAAATATAGGGTTAATCAACAGCTTAGCTATATACGCGCGTATTAATAAATATGGTTTCATTGAAAGCCCTTATAGAAAAGTAGTCAATAGGGTTGTTACTGATCAAATTGAGTATCTTTCTGCTATAGACGAAGGCTCACATCATATAGCTGACACTAGCGTAAAGCTTGATGAAAATAATTGCTTTGTTGATGACATGCTATACTGTAGATATGCTGGTAGCTTCGTCATGGTAAGTAGCGACCAAGTTAGTTACATTGACGTATCTCCTAAGCAGGTAATATCAGTTGCAGCTTCCTTGATTCCATTTTTAGAAAATGATGATGCTAATAGAGCATTAATGGGCTCAAATATGCAACGTCAGGCCGTACCTTTATTGAAGCCTACCGCTCCTCTGGTTGCTACTGGTATGGAGTCTTTTGTAGCTTCTGGCTCTGGTGCTGTAGTTTTAGCAAAACGCGATGGCATAGTTGATAGTTCTGATAGTAACTCTATAGTTATACGTGCTTTTGATAAAGAAAGGGTTAACTACTTGGACGTAGATATTTATCATCTAAGGAAATTTCAGCGTTCTAACCATAATACTTGTATTAATCAAAGACCGCTAGTGTGCGTAGGTGATTATGTTAAAAAGGGTGATGTAATAGCTGATGGTCCTGCAATTAACAGTGGTGAGTTGGCGCTTGGTAAAAATTTGCTAGTCGCTTTTATGTCTTGGCAAGGTTATAATTTTGAAGACTCTATTATTATTTCTAGTGAAGTTGTTAAAAAAGATCTCTTTACTTCTATTCATATAGAAGAATTTGACTGTGTTGTACATGATACCCCTTTAGGATCAGAAAAAATAACTCGTGCTATACCTGGTGTTAATGAAGAAAATCTATATCACTTGGATGATAGTGGTATAGTGAAAATTGGTACAAGAGTTGGTCCAGGCTATATTCTGGTAGGTAAAGTTACACCTAAACCTTCTCTTTCATTGCCTCCTGAAACGAAGTTATTAATGACAATTTTTGGTGAAAAGTCATTCGATTGTGCGGATTCCTCTTTATATACATCTCCAGATGTTGAAGGGACAGTAATTGATGTACAAGTCTTTACACGCAGGGGGGTTGAAGAAAATGAAAGGGCATTACTCATCAAACAAAAAGAGATAAATGACTTTGAGGAAGAGCGAGATTATATAATCAATGTTACTAGTGAATATTTCTATGATGAACTGAAGAAACTTCTTATTAATTCTGGTTCTCAAGATCGAGAAAAATTTGACTCTATTGAACGTGAGCAATGGTGGGGTATAGGATTAAAAAACCAATCCATTTCTGAGCAAGTTAAGAGCTTAAAAAAAGATTTTGATGAAAAAGTATCACATGCAATAGCACAGTTTAAGCGAAAAGTAGAAAAATTACATGAAGGTTATGACCTGCCTCAAGGTGTGTCGATGTCAGTAAAAGTTTTCATTGCTGTGAAACATAGTCTGCAACCAGGGGATAAAATGGCTGGTAGACATGGAAATAAAGGTGTGATTTCTCGAGTTGTGCCAGTGGAAGATATGCCTTATTTGGAAGATGGTACTCCTGTTGATATTATTCTTAACCCTCTTGGTGTTCCTTCACGAATGAATGTAGGGCAAATACTGGAAACGCATGTAGGTTGGGCTTGTAGAAAATTAGGGGAAAAGGTAAGTAATATTCTCGATGAGATCAATAAGATCAAAAGTGCTTTTTGCAAGGGAATTAGGTCCCTTAACGATGATAATTTTACACAATTTGCAGTAGCATACCTTGATAATAAAAAAATTGAAAATATTGATGATGATGAAATAACGGCTTCTGTTTTAAATACACCTAATAAGAATGCACTAAATGACGAGTTGAATGAGTTAGTAGAGAACTATTTGAACTCTTGTAAAAGTTCATACAGCAATTTACGTAACTTCCTGATTGAGGTTTATAGCTATGGCAGTAACGTATCTATCTGTAATGATATTCGTAATATTAGTGATAATAATCTCATTGAATTTGCACGCAAATTACGTGATGGCGTTCCTGTTGCTGCACCTGTATTTGAGGGTCCAAAAGATGAACAAATAGCAAAATTATTTGAACTTGCTGGTTTAGATAACTCTGGACAAGCTGTATTATATGACGGTTGCAGTGGTGAAAAATTCGACCGCAAGGTTACAGTTGGTTACATGTACATGCTTAAGTTGCACCACTTGGTTGATGGTAAAATTCATGCGCGTTCAGTAGGGCCTTATAGTTTGGTTACTCAACAACCTCTTGGAGGAAAATCTCATTTTGGTGGTCAGCGTTTTGGTGAAATGGAATGTTGGGCATTACAAGCCTATGGTGCTGCTTATACTTTGCAGGAAATGTTAACTGTGAAGTCTGATGATATTAATGGTAGAGTTAAGATTTATGAATCGATAATAAAAGGTGACAGTAATTTTGAATGTGGAATTCCTGAATCCTTTAATGTGATGATAAAAGAACTACGTTCTTTATGTTTAAATGTAGATTTAAAGCAAAATGATGTAGTGATTGAAGATATATCTCACACTAACATTGCACAACCTTTTAATGAGGTTAGCATATCGATTGCTAGCCCTGAAAGTATTAAGCGTATATCTTGTGGTGAGATAGAAGATGTTTCAACTGCAAATTATCGTACGTTCAAAGTTGAGAAAGGTGGATTATTTTGCCCCAAGGTTTTTGGCCCTGTCAATGACGATGAATGTTTATGTGGAAAATACAAAAAAAGAAGACACAGAGGTCGCATATGCGAAAAATGCGGAGTAGAAGTTACATCTTCTAAAGTAAGAAGAGAAAGGATGGGTCATATAGAGCTTGCATCTCCTGTTGCTCATATATGGTTTTTGAAATCGCTTCCTTCAAGAATTGGAGCATTATTGGATATGTCTCTCAGAGATATTGAGAATATTTTATATAGCGATAATTATATCGTAATAGATCCTCTTGTTTCGCCTTTTGAAAAAGGTGAGATTATTAGTGAAAAAGCTTATAATGAAGCTAAAGATAGCTATGGGATCGATAGTTTTGTAGCTATGCAAGGTGTTGAAGCTATAAGAGGGTTGCTAACGCGCCTTGATTTACATGAAATTAGGAAGGATTTAAGACTAGAATTAGAATCTGTTGCTTCTGAGATAAGAAGAAAGAAAATTATAAAGAGATTGCGTATTGTTGAAAACTTCATTAAATCTGGAAATAGGCCTGAGTGGATGATACTTACAACTATACCTATTTTACCACCTGATTTGCGTCCTTTGGTATCGCTTGAGAGTGGTCGTCCTGCAGTTTCTGATCTGAATCATCATTATAGGACTATTATTAATAGAAATAACAGGTTGAGGAAATTGTTGAGCTTAAATCCTCCTGAGATTATGATTCGTAATGAAAAAAGGATGTTACAAGAAGCAGTTGATTCTCTTTTTGATAATAGTCGTCGTAATACTTTGGTAAATAAAGCTGGTGCTGTTGGATATAAAAAGTCCATTAGTGATATGTTAAAAGGAAAACAGGGTCGTTTTCGCCAGAACCTCTTAGGAAAAAGGGTAGACTACTCTGGACGTTCTGTAATAGTTGTTGGTCCAACTTTGAAACTAAATCAGTGTGGATTACCAAAAAGAATGGCTCTTGAACTATTCAAACCTTTTGTTTACTCAAAGCTTAAGATGTATGGTATGGCTCCAACTATTAAGTTTGCTAGTAAGTTGATAAGAGCAGAAAAACCAGAAGTTTGGGATATGCTTGAAGAGGTAATAAAAGAGCATCCTGTTTTGTTGAATAGAGCGCCTACGCTACATAGACTTGGTATTCAGGCTTTTGAGCCAATCCTTATTGAAGGCAAAGCAATACAGCTTCATCCGCTTGTCTGTACGGCGTTTAATGCTGATTTTGATGGTGATCAAATGGCAGTGCATGTGCCAATTTCATTGGAAGCTCAGCTTGAAGCTAGGGTGTTGATGATGTCCACTAATAACGTTTTAAGTCCTTCTAATGGCAGACCGATTATAGTTCCTAGTAAAGATATAGTACTTGGTATATATTATCTGACTTTACAAGAACCTAAGGAAGATAATTTACCATCTTTTGGTGCTTTTTGTGAAGTTGAGCATTCCTTGAGTGATGGTACTTTACATATTCATTCTAGTATAAAGTATAGGATGGAGTATATTAATAGCAGCGGTGAAACTCACTATAAAACTGTTTGTACAACTCCTGGCCGTTTAATATTATGGCAAATTTTTCCTAAGCATGAGAATCTAGGCTTCGATCTAATAAATCAGATATTAACAGTCAAGGAAATAACTGGTATAGTTGATTTGGTATATCGTAACTGTGGTCAAAGTGCTACAGTGGCATTTTCTGATAAATTAATGGTACTTGGCTTTGAGTATGCCACATTTTCTGGTGTCTCTTTTGGTCGTTGTGATATGGTTATACCTGAAACTAAAGCTACACATGTTGATCACGCGAGGGGTGAAATTAAGAAATTCTCTATGCAATATCAAGATGGGCTAATAACTAGAAGTGAGAGGTATAACAAGGTTATAGATGAATGGTCTAAGTGTACGGATATGATAGCTAATGATATGTTAAAAGCAATATCTATATATGATGGAAATAGTAAGTACAACTCAGTGTATATGATGGTTAACTCTGGTGCAAGGGGTTCTACTTCACAGATGAAACAGCTAGCAGGAATGCGAGGGCTCATGACCAAACCTTCTGGTGAGATTATAGAAACACCTATAATTTCTAATTTCCGTGAAGGATTGAACGTATTTGAATACTTTAATTCTACTCACGGTGCGCGTAAAGGTTTAGCTGACACTGCACTTAAAACTGCAAACTCTGGATACTTAACTCGTCGTTTAGTTGATGTATCTCAAAATTGCATAGTTACAAAGCATGACTGTAAAACAAAAAATGGTCTTGTTGTGAGAGCTACAGTTGAAGGAAGTACTATAGTTGCATCTCTAGAGAGTGTTGTGCTGGGTAGAACAGCCGCAAATGATATATATAACCCAGTGACAAAAGAATTATTAGTAAAAGCAGGGGAATTAATTGATGAGGATAAAGTAAAGCAAATCAGCATTGCAGGTCTTGATGTTGTAAAAATTAGATCGCCTTTAACTTGTGAAATAAGTCCTGGTGTATGTTCTTTATGTTATGGAAGAGACCTTGCAACTGGTAAAATTGTTTCAATAGGTGAAGCAGTTGGTGTTATAGCTGCTCAATCTGTTGGAGAGCCAGGTACTCAGTTAACGATGCGTACTTTTCATATAGGTGGAGTAATGACTAGAGGCGTTGAATCCTCGAATATTATAGCTTCTATTAATGCTAAAATAAAGTTAAACAATAGTAATATAATTATAGATAGAAACGGAAATAAAATTGTGATAAGCCGTTCCTGTGAAGTCGTGTTGATTGATAGCCTTGGTAGTGAGAAGTTGAAGCACAGTGTACCTTACGGCGCTAAGCTTTATGTAGATGAGAGTGGGTCAGTAAAAATTGGCGATAAAGTTGCGGAATGGGATCCTTATACATTGCCTATTATCACGGAGAAGACTGGTACAGTGTCTTATCAGGAATTAAAAGATGGAATTTCGATCACTGAAGTGATGGATGAATCTACAGGAATATCAAGCAAAGTAGTAAAAGACTGGAAATTGCATTCTGGTGGAGCTAATTTACGTCCTCGTATTGTGCTGCTTGACGATAATGGTAAAGTAATGACACTCGCAAGTGGCGTTGAAGCATGTTATTTTATACCAATCGGTGCAGTGCTCAATGTACAAGATGGCCAGAAGGTTCATGCAGGTGATGTTATTACAAGAACACCAAGAGAGTCAGTTAAAACTCGTGATATTACTGGTGGTTTACCGAGGGTTATAGAGTTATTTGAAGCACGTCGTCCTAAAGAGCATGCTATTGTTAGTGAGATAGATGGCTATGTAGCGTTTTCTGAAAAAGACCGTAGAGGAAAACGCAGTATATTAATTAAACCTGTAGATGAACAAATTTCTCCAGTTGAATATTTGGTATCAAGAAGTAAGCATGTAATAGTCAATGAAGGTGACTTTGTACGTAAAGGTGATCTATTGATGGATGGTGACCCTGATCTCCATGATATTTTACGTGTGCTTGGGTTAGAAGCTTTAGCGCACTATATGATTTCTGAAATACAGCAAGTTTATAGATTGCAGGGTGTTCGTATAGACAATAAGCATTTAGAGGTGATCTTAAAACAAATGCTACAAAAAGTGGAAATTACTGATCCTGGTGATACTATGTACTTGGTTGGCGAAAGCATTGACAAGCTGGAAGTTGATAGGGAAAATGATGCTATGAGTAACTCTGGCAAACGGCCTACTCATTATCTTCCTATTCTGCAGGGGATTACTAGGGCAAGTCTTGAAACTAGCTCCTTTATTTCTGCTGCCTCTTTCCAAGAGACAACAAAAGTACTTACAGAAGCAGCATTCTGCGGGAAGAGTGATCCTTTAAGTGGATTAAAAGAAAATGTTATAGTAGGAAGATTAATTCCTGCTGGTACAGGTTTGATTATGAATAAGATCAGAGCACTTTCACTTTGTGATAATGTGGATAAATATGAAAAATATTTTGATATTGAAACTTATGACGAGGAATGGTTGATGGATAATGGTTGTCATTTACACTCTGGTGAGGAAGAGAGCGTAGTGGCATACGATCAGTCGAATTGAGTACAGCTAGTGTGTCTCTTGACCAAAAAAGCCAATAATATTTTCTTTCACTTCTGTGCTATCTGTCATGTTATTTACTCTCACACGAAATTCAGATGAGCCTTGAAGCCCGCTACTGTACCAACCTATGTGTTTGCGGGCCATCTTTATTCCTGTGTCATTTCCATAGTACTCAAGAATATTGTCGTAATGCTCGAGTATGATGCTTAATCTCTCTGAAGCTGTTGGCTCAGAAGTTTCACTTCCACTGAGAAAGTTCATTGCTTGATTAATCAGCCAAGGTTTACCGTAGGCACCACGACCTATCATCACTCCGTCTGCTCCAGATTCTTTGAGAGCATTCTGAATATCATTTAAATTTTTAATATCGCCATTTACTATAACTGGAATTTTCACTTGCTCTTTAACATTTCTAACGAATTTCCAATCTGCTTGACCATTATAAAGCTGCGCTCTTGTTCTTCCATGCACAGTGATCATTTTTGCTCCTAAGTCTTCGGCAATTTTCGCAAGTCTCGGGGCATTGCGATTTTCATCGTTCCATCCAGTGCGCATTTTCACCGTAACTGGCATATTCACTGCTTTGACCACAGCTTCAATTATCTCAGCGGCTTTTTTCTCATCACGCATTAGCGCTGATCCTGCATAACCGTTTACAACTTTTTTAACAGGGCAACCAAAGTTTATGTCTATAATTTTTGCTCCCATGTCCTCGTTTAATTTTGCAGCCTCCGCCATAACATCTGGCTCACACCCAGCAAGCTGCACAGCAGTTAATGCATCGACTTTTGCTTTTTGCAAACTCTGGCGAGTTTGCATAATCATAGCTCTGCTTGCGATCATCTCTGAAACTAACAAACTTGCACCAAGTTTCTTCACAATACTTCTAAACGGATAATCAGTCACTCCAGACATTGGAGCTAAAATAACTGGAGAATCAATTGTCAAATTTCCTATTTGGAGGGGCATAAGGTCAATGGTAATTTTTCATTGATTACATAATGCAACACAAACTTGCATTCTCCCTTGAAATAGAAGACTGAGATGTTTTCGTCCTTGGCGGACGCTTACGATTTCTTAGATCTTCCTTACATTTCTCATCTTCCATAAGCGCTCTTGTAAATTCTTCTCTTTTCTCATTCAAATCAAATTTATATTCTGATAACTTTTTGTCAATTTCGTCAAATGATTTGTCTTCGTTAAGCATTTGTGTAATTTTATGAGCATTTTCTAACGCAAATATTCCACAGTTATACCCGTCACTTTGCTGCTTAGTTGGGGAAATTCTTATGTCTAATACCCATTCCTCTTTTTGCAGTTCTCTTTTAACAATATTTAGCACATTATCTGGCAATTGATTACCAAATGAGTCACAGTAATAAGCTCTAAATTTTTTATCACCTGCATCAAGTTTAATAACCAAAGTTACCCAATGATTGTTGTTAATATGAAGAACCGAAGTAAATATCAATTTAGAATTTTGTTTTAATTCACCTCTATAATTCTGAATAAATTCTTTTGTGAGTTCGTCCCAACCATTAGAATAGCTAGGAGCAAGAAAATAGACATTATTATTACTATGTTCACTTTGTGAGTACCCATACACAACTCTTGCAATATGTGTAATGTCATCATCACATAACCAGTAAGCATAATTTCCTCTGTTTGTCTGATGCACAAGAGTGTCCAAATTTTCATGAAACTCTTTACCACCCAAACCACTATCTTTTGAAGCAATAGAAATTCTGCAACTACTGTTCTCTGAAACAGTTGACCCATCTTCATTATCTGGTCCAGGAAAAATACCACTATCCTCATGTGGAGTTTTTTGCTCACCTTGACTTGCTCTTTTTCCATTAATATAACCCTTCGCTAAGTAAAATAAAGGTTCAACAACCATTTTGTATGCTACTGTAAGAATTGTTCCCATTAAAACCCAAACTACGGGGTTAGAGATGAGCATAGCAAGTGGAAAGGTCAATAGAGGGGATCCTATTACCGCCCCTAAACAGCCAGCAGCGAATGTGGCTGCTAGGCATACACAAGCAGCGTAGATAAGGAATTCCTCACCAGCAAAGTAAGTGCTCTTTTTCTGATTATTTTTTGTAATGCCCAACATACTACACCCTATGAACGCTAAGTTAATTAAATTTAAACAAATTCTAACAAAAAAATCAACCATAATAATTTTAGTAGTATGAGAATATATTGAATATTAAGAGCTTTTGGAGTACAGTAACAATGTTAGTAATAGCACAATATATGCACGATATAGAATATATACGCAAAAACCCTGAAGGATTTGAAAAGGCAATGAAAAGCAGGGGAATTAGAGAATCTACTGCGGAAGAGATATTAGAAATCGATCACGAGAAAAGATCATTAACCACTAAACTGCAGGATTTGAATAGGCAGCGCAATGAAATCACAGAGGAAATAAAAAAGCTTAAAATGAGCAAGAGCCCCTGTGAAGAGCAAATAGAGTTGTCAAAAAGCATCACAAATGAGATAGAGGCAATCAGCTTAAAAGAACAAGCAGAAAAGGATAAGTTAGTGAATGTTTTATCTAACTTGCCGAATATTCCTGCGCAAGATGTGCCAATAGGCGCAGATGAGAACTCTAATTTAGAGGTGAGAAGATATGGAGGAAAAAGACAGTTTGATTTTGTACCAGAATCTCATTATGAACTCGGAGAAAAATTAGGTTTAATGGACTTCGAACAAGCGGCGAGAATTTCCGGATCAAGATTTACGATATTAAAAGGACAGTTAGCTAAGCTTGGACGAGCGCTAATAAATTGTATGCTTGAAATGCATGTTAATGAATTTGGCTATACTGAGGTGTACCACCCGGCTTTGGTGAAAAACGAAGCTATGTATAATGTTGGTCAGCTACCGAAATTTTCTGACGATTCGTATTTAACTACCGACGAATTGAGGTTGATTCCCACAAGTGAAGTGTTTTTAACAAATTTAGTTGCTGACAAAATAATGGAAGAAAAAGAACTGCCTATTCGCTTTACTGCATATTCGGAGTGCTTTCGTAAAGAAGCAGGTAGTGCAGGTCGCGATACCAGGGGCATGATAAGGCAACACCAATTTGGTAAAGTGGAGTTGGTAAGCATCACAACTGAAGACCAATCAAATGATGAGCTTGAGCGTATGACGAGTGTTGCTGAAGAGATATTAAAAAAATTAGAATTGCCATACAGAGTAATGCTGCTTTGCAGTGGCGATATGGGTTTTGCTGCACAAAGGACTTATGACATAGAGGTATGGTTACCTGGGCAAAATAAATATAGAGAAATATCAAGCTGCTCAAATTGTGGTGCATTTCAAGCAAGAAGGATGAACGCTAAATACTCTTCAGAAACTGATAAAAAGATGAAAAAATATATTCACACTTTAAACGGCTCAGCTTTAGCTATAGGAAGAACGATTATTGCCATAATGGAGAATTATCAAAATTCTGACGGGTCGATTGCAATACCAAACGTGTTGCAAAAATACATGAGTAATGATACTGTTATAAGCAAATAATAATTTTGACATATAGAAAAGCGAGGAAATAAAGATGAAGGTTCTGGTTATAGGTTCTGGTGGGCGTGAGCACGCTCTACTTTGGGCTCTAAAAAAATCTCCTATCTTGACTGAGTTATATGTAACTCCTGGTCGCCAAGCTATGAAAGATCTTGGGGCTCTTGTGGATGTAAATATTCAAAATTCAGTGGATGTTACACAATTTTGCAAGAGAGAAAATATAGAGTTGGTTGTTATTGGTCCAGAACAACCAATAATTGATGGGCTTGCTGATGATTTAGTTGCAGAGGGAATAAATGTTTTTGCTCCAAGTCAAGCAACTGCAAAACTTGAGGGATCGAAGTCTTTCACCAAGGGACTATGTAAACGATATGGTATACCAACTGCCAAGTACGAGTGTTTTGTTGATGAAGGGTTAGCTAAAGATTTTGTACGTAGCAATAAAATAAAGTTTCCACTTGTAGTGAAAGCAAATGGAATTGCAGCAGGAAAAGGGGTGGTTATATGTAATACAGAAAGCGAAGCTTTTTCAGCAATAGATTCAATGCTAGTGGAGAAAAAATTTGGTGAATCAGGTGAAGAAATAATCATAGAAGAATTTTTAATTGGAGAAGAAGTAAGTTTTTTTGCTCTTATTGATGGGTTGAAAGTAGTAACTCTTGGGTGTGCAAAAGATTATAAGAGAGTTGATGAAAGTAATGAAAGCCAAAATACTGGAGGTATGGGGTCGTACTCATCACCTTCAATTATAAGTAAGGACATGGAGCAAAAAATTATCCAAAAAATAATATACCCTACAGCTCAAGCATTGGTTAACATGGGTACGTCTTATAAAGGAGTACTCTTTGCTGGTTTAATGATTTGCAAAGATAGCCCAAAACTTCTCGAGTATAACGTTAGATTCGGTGATCCAGAAACGCAATCTATATTACCTAGATTTGATTCAAATTGCGATTTGTTAAAATTGATGTTGTCAGTTGCAGAAGGAAAGTTAAATGTCAAAATGGTGGAACTTAACAACAAATCTACAGTTTGTGTAGTTGTTGCAAGTAAAGGCTATCCGGGTGATTATCAAAAGGGAGAAGTAATTAAAGGATCAGATAAGATTGAAAGCATTCCTGGTGTGTTGGTGTTTCATGCTGGTACTAAATTCGATGAAAGTGGTAACTTAGTTTCCGATGGCGGAAGAGTGCTAAATATAGTAGCAGAAGGGAGCACTATAGAGGAAGCCAAAAGTAAGGTGTACTCAGCATTAAATTTTTTAGAATGGCCAGGGGGCTTCTTCAGATACGATATCGGTAGTTAATGTTAGCTGTCGGTTAGCAGGTGGTTCACAGAAACGAAAAACTTCCTTGACAAACTCCGCCAGCCCCCTTATCATGAAACTGAAGCTATTGTATTTGCTTTCGCCAATCTGCAGATTAAAAGGTAAGGATTACTTAATGTATCGGCGTCTTATGTTCAATTTTTTGCAGTATATAGATACTGTATGTCTTTACAAAACTTCATCTACATCTAGATTTTTATCTAAATAAGCTGAACGCGCTTATAAAGCGTTACAAGACATCAAAAAATGCCAATACTCGACAGAGATAGTAAAAGACTAGCTAATTCGGGGATTCTTTGTCTTTTTTTCTGCTTGGTAAATTTCTTAAACATTTGCAGCATAGGTTAGTTGCAATTAAAAGCAGCTAAATCTTGCTTGTCAAGCGTTTAAAACATAAAAAACGCCAATATTTTAAAGCAGATAATAACCCCAGGGCTTCTTTTGCCTTTTTTTTCATTTGGTAAATTTCTTAAATATTTATGGCTAAACGACAATCGTCATCCCGCAGCGGGATCTAGAGATACCGCGGCGGTATGACGTAGGGAAACCTTTCTTGGGTTAGCTATAAAACTAATCAGCATCTTGTTTAGCACATATAAATTAAGTTTCACAAATATAGTGCTAAACCTTGAAAATATGTTATAGCTACTTCTTCCAATTTAGTGGTGGGTTTTGACAGTACACATGTTATTTTACTAGCTACCAACTCAAGTGTCACAGAAGTTGCAATCATTTTAAATGTCACAGAAGTTGCAATCACTGCATTTATATTCTGTACTTTAACATTTACTCTACTTTCTATTAGAGGCTTTACCCCCCTTACATCATTACGTACAGCAGTATGATTTATTTCATTTTCAATTCCACTACTATGCTGCAACAAGATATCCCCATTAACTTTTATTTCAACATTTTTGTCACTACTACCATTGTTAAAATTTAATCCCTCATCTCTTCTACTTTGTCTTTTTTCTTTTAATTTTAATTCAGTTTCTCTTTTATCAAGGGTAGGAAATGGGATGTGAGTTTTTTCCTGACCATCTTGATTTATAGCTCTTGTTGTATTAAAAGCTTCGTTGCTTTTACATGATATTGTATAAGTAAGTGGTGTGTAGATTTTTTCTTCACTATCTGGATATTTTATAGTTATTGTTGCATTAAGAATGTCTTTCAGAATATCATTTTCTCTAGCTATGTCTAAAATTTTTTGAATAACTTTGCGATCATGTAATGCGGCAAGTAACTTATCAGTTACTTTTTGATTATTTTTATGTTTTATGGTTATTGTTGTGTTAAGAATGTCTTTCAGAATACCGTTTTCTTTAGCTACTCTTAACATTTTCTCAACAGCTATACTATCTTTACGTAGTATAGCATAAGCAAGTGGTGTGCAAGTTTCTTCCTGACCATCTGGATATTTTATAGTTGTTGTTGCGTCAAGAATGTCTTTCAGAATACCGTTTTCTTTAGCTACTCTTAACATTTTCTCAACAGCCATACTATCTTTACGTAGTATAGCATAAGCAAGTGGTGTAACAGTTACTCTCCGACCATCTAGACATTTTATAGTTATTGTTGCGTTAAGAATATCTTTCAGAATACTGTTCTCCTTAGAGATTTTTAAAATTTCTTCAATAGCTATACTATTTTCACGCAGTATAGCATAAGCAAGTAGTGTGTAAGTTACTTCCCGGCTATCTGAATGTTTTATAGTTGTTGTTGCGTCAAGAATGTCTTTCAGAATATCGTTTTCTTTAGCTACTCTTAACATTTTCTCAACAGCTATACTATCTTTACGTAGTATAGCATAAGTAAGCGGTGCGCAAGTTTCTTCATGACCATCTGGACATTTTATAGTTGTTGTTGCATCAAGAATATCTTTCAGAATACCGTTTTCTTTAGAGATTTTTAAAATTTCTTCAATAGTTTTGCTATTTTTACATGATATAGCGTAAGTAAGCGGTGTGTAAATTTCTTTCTGACCATCTAGATATTTTATAGTTGTTGTTGCGTCAAGAATGTCTTTCAGAATATCGTTTTCTTTAGAGACTTTTAAAATTTCTTCAATAGTTTTGCTATTTTTACATGATATGGCGTAAGTAAGCGGTGTGTAAATTTCTTCTTGACCATCTAGATATTTTATAGTTGTTGTTGCGTCAAGAATATCTTTCAGAATACTGTTCTCTTCAGCTGCTACTAGAATTTCTTTAATAATTTTGCCATCCTCCCAGAACATAGCATGAGCAAGTGGTGTGTAAGTCACTTCCCGGTCTAGATATTTCATGGTTGTTGTTGTGTTAAGAATATCTTTCAGAATACTGTTCTCTTCAGCTGCTACTAGAATTTCTTTAATAGCTTTGCTATCCTTCCAGAACATAGCATAAGCAAGTGGCGCGTAAGTCACTTCCTTGTTATCTGGATATCTTATAGTTGCTGTTGTGTTAAGAATATCTTTCAGAATACCGTTCTCCTTAGAGACTTTTAAAATTTCTTCAATAGCTATACTATCTTCATATAGTATAGCATAAGCAAGTGGTGTAACAGTTGCTCTCCGACCATCTGGATATTTTATAGTTGTTGTTGCGTTAAGAATATCTTTCAGAATACCGTTTTCTTTAGAGACTTTTAAAGTTTCTTCAATAGTTTTGCTATTTTTACATAATATGGCATAAGTAAGTGGTGTGCAAGTTTCTTCCTGACCACCTGGATATTTTATAGTTGTTGTTGCGTCAAGAATGTCTTTCAGAATACCGTTTTCTTTAGCTACTCTTAACATTTTCTCAACAGCTATACTATCTTTACGTAGTATAGCATAAGCAAGTGATATAATAGTTGATTCTTTACCCCGATGTTTACTTACTTCCGTAGTAAGAATCCTTTGTTTTTCCTTTTCAGATATTTTTTCTAGTTCTTCAGCAATGCTACTTTTTTTGCCTTCTATTTTTGATGCTAATTTTAAAATACTTTTTTCATCTTTCTCTTTCAATTTCGAATCGTTTACCTGATGAGTCATTTTTTTTCTCAAGGTCTTTCTTATTAAACTAAGCATAACATTTTCTCTCTTCGTGGTTATAATATTTGCTTTTATGAATCAGTTGTGTTGATAATGTATTAATTGCATAGTTCAGACATTGTTTTATAAAGCAAAATTTTAGTAGACCACCTTACAAGAACGTTTCTTGCTAATTCTGAATCCGAAAAAAGGACGCAGTAAAGTTATTTGTAAGGGAAGAATGAAACTTGTAGCTATAGCTAAACTGACTTACGATAATTTGAAAAACCGTCATCCCGCTGCTTGTTAGCGGGATCTAGAGATACCGCGGCGGTATGACGGTTCGCAGTGGTATGACGGTTCGCGGCGGGATGACGATAAGCTCGTCATCCCGCTACATTAATATTGTATTAATAAAAACTTAATAATAATCCTTAATAATATATGAACTAACATGTTTGCAATTTCGTATGACAGAGGAAACAAAAGATGGATATGCTTCCTTATACGTTGCAATTCAGGAAGGTAATATTGAAGCTGCAGAACTACTAATAAAATGTGGCACAAAGGTCAATGATCATTATGAACGCAATCGTACGCCACTGCATATTGCCATCGGACGCAAACAATTAGAAATAGCAAAATTGCTGATAAAAAATGGAGCAAACGTTAATGCAAAAACTCAAAATCATGGTAAAGATGATCTAACACCAATGCACTTTGCAGTTTTTGCAAATACGCCAGAATTTATAGAATTACTAGCTAGCCATGGTGCATTGATTAATGAAAGAGAAAGTACCGAAGGGTATACTCCTCTTCACTTTGCTGCTTTATATGGGAACAAAAATATAATACAAGCCTTAATTGATAAGGGACAAGATATTGAAGATGTGGACAATAATGGGCGAACAGCTCTGTTTTTAGCTGCTAGGCAGTGCACTGAAGCAGAAGATGATAGCAGAATAGAAATTATCAAGTATTTGATAGACAAGCTCAAAGCAGATGTAACAAAGAAAGACAATAATAACAATGCAGTACTCTTTCCTGCCGCTAATAATTGCCCTGGAAAAGTGGTAGAATTCATCATTGAGCAATATATAAAAATCTTTGAGTTAGAGAATTTTATCAACCACAAAAATAATGATGGAATGGATGCTTTGGATATTGCGCTGAATAGTGGAAACGAGAAAGCTATTGAAGTATTAAGATCATATGGAGCAGATATCAAGAATAAGGTAGATGGTAGCATTCAAAAAATTACTGCAGAAAAACCAAGTAGTACCCTAGACAGAGCAGAAAGTGCAGAGGTAGCGCCTCCAATTAAGCAAAGAGTATAAAGCTTTTTATAAAGCGATTATAAATTTCAGTAAGTTGCAGAGGCTCTACAATGGGAAGTGTAGTATGTTAGCAGATACAAATGACTAGATAAATTATATTTCATTAAAGTCATTTATCTTGAAACATAAGCAGGATTTTGTATAGTTGTTTCAATTTGGGTCTGTATATTGAAACAACGCGTGAAAATGACAGGTCATTGTACAAGAGGTATCTAATTCACCGACAAGAATGCTAGATAAAGACACTTACATTTCAATTATTTCACAATTTCTGTATAATCTTAAAAACTCAATTAGTGCGTTATGAAGATAATAATAGGTAATGCTAGTAAGGAATTAGGGGAATCAGTAGTTAACCGGCTAGATGTTCAACCATCCTCTGCTTGGATATCAAAGTTTACCGATGGTGAGGTAAATGTAGAAGTAGCAAATGATCTATATAATCAAGAAGTATATATAATACAATCTCTTTCTCCCCCTGTGAATGATAATCTTATGGAGCTTCTGCTTATAATTGATGCAGTAAATAGATTAGGAGCCAAAAGGATAGTAGTAATTATCCCTTATTATGGATATAGCAGGCAAGATAGAATTATCAAGAACAATAATGTGCAGTCTGCTTTAAGTGCCAAATTAGTTGCAAATCTTATTCAAACTGCAGGTGCAAGTAGCGTTGCAGTTATTGATTTGCACTCAAGTCAAATTGAAGGATTCTTTGATGTACCGATAACTAATTTGAACTGCTTTGAAGCATTTGTTGACTCTATACACACGGAAAATTTGGCAATTGTTGCACCTGATGTTGGAGCAATTGGTAGAGCACGTGCTTTTGCAAAGACTTTAGAGGAAAAGTACAAGATAGGGTTAAGTGATAAGGTTATTGTAGTAGATAAATATAGGGAGAAAGCAGGCACATCTCAAGTAATGAACATAATAGGAGAAGTTGCAAACAAAAATTGTGTCATTGTTGATGATATAGTTGACTCTGGTGGAACATTGTGTAATGCAGCTCTTGCTTTAAAAGGCCACGGAGCAAAGTCCGTAATTTCATGCATCACACATGGCGTGCTTTCAGGAAGTGCAGTTGAGAAAATCTCTTCCTCTTCTTTAGATAAATTAGTGATTACGGATACCATACTTCACAAATTTGAAAAAACTGGTAAAATAGAAGTTGTTTCGGTCGTAGATATTTTAACTCACTTTATCCAAGGAGGTAAAGATGCCAGCTAAGTCAACAGAAGACGTTATTACTTCACTAATAGAATTTGCAAATAAGAGAAAAATAACAATTACCAAAGAAGAAATGCTTAAAATTGCACAGCTTGTAAGGATTAAGTTATCAAATGACGAGATTGATCACTACTCCAAAGAACTGACAATGCTGGATTGGATACATGATACTTTATTGCAAGTTAATACTGAAGGTGTTTCTCCTATGCGTTATGGCAGCATAGACAAGGACATTCATGTACGCGATGATGTTATAAATTCTCAAAACATTAAAAAAGAGATATTGTCCAATACAAAACCTGAGCATGGGTATTTCGTAGTGCCAAAGGTTATAAGCAATTAAAGTAAAATAAGGCTCATATCAAATCTATAATAGATCTACTTTCAAAAATAAGACCAATCCGGTAAAGAAGCATTTGTGGGAGTGGAAACCATTTTTTGATTTTTCTTTACTAAGTCTACTAAATATAGTTTAGAGTTGCTTGGTGATTCTGTTCTTGTAAAAATGATTTCTCTACCATTTGGTAACCATGCCGGGGATTCAATTTTATGCCCCTCTGAAAGCAGACGTTCTTCTTTGCCATCTGGCTTCATAACTCCTATGTAAAATTTTCCTGACTGAATCTTTGTAAAAGCTATCAGATCTCCTTTTGGCGACCAAACAGGCGTAGCATATCTTCCACTTCCAAAACTAATTCTTTTAGGTTTTTTACTTTTGTTAGTAAAATCGATAACGTACAGTTGCTGACTCCCACTTATATCAGAACTAAAAGCCATATACTTTTGATCTGGAGAAAAAGAGGGAGAAGTGCTTATAGCTGAACCTTTAGTAATTTTTTTTGTTCGTTTACTACTTAAATCCAAAGATAATATATTCGTTTCACCACCCAATGAGTGGGAAATTAAAAGAGATTTACCATCGGGAGAAAATCTTGGTGCAGAAACAACTCCTTCAAATGCGCTGATTATTGATTCAGTGTTATCTTTTAAATTTTTTAATATTATATAACTTTTACCATTTGCGTACGAGATATAAACAATGCCCTTTCCATTTGGTGAGAATCTCGGTGTTGACACAAATCTATCGCCATTTGTTAAGTATTTTATATTACTTCCATCTTGATTCATCACAGCAATTTTACGCACAGATTTGTAGTTGCTATCTTTTTCTTCAGCGATATACGTGATTTTTGTGTTGAAGTGCCCTTTCTCACCAATTAATCTATCATGTATCACATCCGAAACGAGGTGACCAATTTTTCTCCAGTCTTTTGCTGGAAAAACAACTGACTGAGTAAGTAATTCTCTTTTTGTAAAAGCGTCAAATAAACGAAATGATAGCTCTAATGCACTACCAGATATTTCGCTTAAACTTACTGTGACTACAGTATCGCTTTTCCAAGATTTAGATTCAGCTTCCGCGCCACGTTTTACATTAAATAAGCCACAATTAGATAAATTTGTTCCTATTACCTTTGCAATATTTTCGCTTAATTCGCTTTCCAACGCTGTTTTACATGTACATTTAGATACAACAAGACCAATGTTACCAACACTGCTTTTTTTTATATCAACATATAAAGCAGCTTTTGTAAAATAAGGAATAAATAACGAAATAAATAACACCAGATGAACGAATAGCTTCATTCATTTCATACCTGTTCTATCTGAACCTCAATTATAGGCCTTTTTAGTAAATATTCCTTTAAGATACTCAATATTGAACTTTCAATCTTATTTTTAATTTTTTTTGTTGGCTGCAAACTAAACAACGACTCAACTTTCTTGACAATTTTCTGTATGGTAGCTGCATCTTCTAGCACTTCAAAAACACCAGGTACAAATACTTTTGGTTTAGCAAGCAATTTATTTTTCTTGTTTACAACTGCTGTTACCACAATAACTCCGGCATCTCTCATTCTTTTACGCATTTTTATAACACTGCTCTCCGGATGACGTAGCAACATACCATCAATACCAAAGTAGTCAACATCAATTGAATCAACCTTTTCTCCGTTCTCCAAATTAACAATATCACCTGGTGCAATCATTATTGCTTTTGCCACACCGCACTCTTTAGCAAATTTTACATGTGCATGCGTGTGAATATATTCGCCGTGAACTGGAATAGACATCTTCGGTTTTATTAAAGAATACATTTCCTTTAGCTCTTCTCTTGTTGGATGCCCAGAAGCATGAACATGCTCTGTTTTTTCAGTAATAACTTCTACCCCCATCTCAATAAAGGCATTGAGCATGTTGTGCGCACGAGTTTCATTTCCAGGAATGATTTTTGACGAAAAGATCATGGTATCACCTTTCTGCATTTTAAATGCTTGATGACTCTTAGCAGCAAGTCTTGCGGTAGCTGCCAGTGGCTCACCTTGACAACCTGTGCAAAGTAGCACCAGTTCTTCCCTTGGAAAATTTACTGCTTCCTTTGCTTCAAGAAACTGAGGAGAATCAGTTAAATAACCACTATCTTGCGCAACTTTCACTATTCTCCATAAAGATCTACCAAGTAAAACTACTTTTCTATTTAGTGCTTTTGCAGCTTGGCTTATCGTTTCAATTCGTGCCACATTTGAAGCGAATAGCGAAACAGCAACTAATTTTTTAGACCGCTTTATTATGTTATAAATATTATTATAAATTTCACCTTCTGACTCAGGGTGATGCTTGCTTAATATATTGGTTGAATCGCAAATTGCTGCAAGCAGGTCACCTTTATCGCCAATTTCTTTTAGACGCTCCATATTAGAAGTTAATCCAACAACAGGTTTTGGATCAAATTTCCAGTCTCCGGTATGGAGTGCACTACCCATTTCAGTGCTAATTAATATTGAATTTGCCTCAGGAATTGAATGAGTTACATTTATAAACTCGACGGTAAAAGGACCCAAATTTATGCTGCCATTTATGTCTACCTCTTTCACAGGCACTATACCTTCCAATCGAAATTCTTTTAGTTTCTCTTTAAGAAAATTAACCGTAAACTTTGTTGTATATATGGAGCACTGCAACTCTTCCCACAAGTGGGGCACTGCACCGCAGTGGTCCTCATGTGCATGTGTAATTATTATTCCAAGTAAATCTTTTTTTCTTTGAGCAATAAAATCTATATCAGCAATGAGCAGCTCAACACCTGGCATAGTTTCATCTGCAAAACCAACACCAAGGTCGATCATAATCCACTTACCTTGGTAATGATATAGGCTAACATTCATCCCGATTCTTCCTACTCCCCCAAGCGGAAGAAATAAAAACTCATTTTTGTTTATATTCATTAAATTTAAATTATTAAAACCTGAGAATAGCAAAACTTCGACCTTAAATAAAGAAATTTATTGCTTTTACATAGTTTTAAGGAACTAAGAAGTTTCTGTTGGCTAATAATAACACTATTGTTAAGTTTTCCATTAATAAGGTCAAAGAATTGCAGGATTAAATGAAAACCCGTAAACAGTTACCCCTTTATGTCATTTAGCAGATTTCTTATTTTTTTTTTACTTTACTAAAAAACCCTTCAGATTGCTGTTGTACACTTGCATTTTCCTCTTCTTCAAGCGCTTTTAATAGTTCAATTTGCTTTTTAGTTAAATTTTTTGGATTTAAAGTCTCAACTATTACCTGTACGTATAAATCACCACGAGCATGTGAGTTCATATATGGCATACCCTTTTCCCTACAACGTAGTTTGGTACCAGTTTGAGTGCCTTCAGGGACCTTTACTTTTATTTTAGCTCCATCAATTGATTGAATATCGATTTCACCACCAAGCACTGCTAGTGTCATTCTTATAGGCACTTTACAGTGTAAATCTGCTTTATTTCTAGCAAAGATTTTATGGAAAATTATTTTCACGTATACGTATAAATCTCCACTTTTTCCACCTTTTGTTCCAGCTTCTCCTTTACCACTTATCCTTACCTTAGCTCCTTCTTCTATGCCTTTTGGAATTGAAACGGATATATTTACTTCATCTCTTCTACGTCCACTTCCACCACATTTCTTACATTTGTTTTGTATTATTTCTCCTTCCCCATAGCATGTAGTACATGTTCTTTCGATGGTAAAAAAGCCTTGTTGAGTTCTAATCCTACCGCTTCCCTGGCATGTGTGGCACTGAACTGGTTTAATTGCTCCTTCGCCACCTGTGCCTTGGCATGTATCACATTTTACATTTGTCACATAATGTATAGGCGCTTGTATTCCTTTAAATGCATCTTCTAAGGTAATTTCAAGATCATAACGTAGGTCTGCTCCAGATACTCCTGTTGTACTTCTTTTTGCTCTCGATCTACTTGCACCACCACCGAATCCTCCACCAAGGAAGTCATTGAATATGTCGCTAAAATCTCCTGCAGAGCTAAAGCCTTGAAATCCACCAGAAGCACCTTCGTGGCCATAACGGTCATAGCCTGCCCTTTTCTCAGAGTCAGACAGAACTTCATATGCAGCTGTTACTTCTTTAAATTTTTCCTCTGCTTCTTGATTGCCAGGATTTCTATCAGGATGATATTTTAATGCTAATTTTTTATACGCTTTTTTTATCTCATCAATACTGGCATTTCTGCCTACTTCCAGCAGATCATAGTAGTCTTTTTTGCTCATATATAATAGTTTAGTGCTTAACCTTTAAAGATAGGTATTACATATATTAATTTCAAGTGTGACTTCTGTTTCCTATAAAATGTGGTGCACCCTGAGCGACTTGAACGCCCGACCTTTTGATCCGTAGTCAAATGCTCTAATCCAACTGAGCTAAGGGTGCTTTCACAAAGTTAACTTTAGCAGGTTTTGTAGCTTGATTCAATTAATTTGGCTAAAAATAAAACTGTTAATTTTTACCACGCATGAACCACTCACAATTCCCAGGGAGAGTAAGGAGGTGGTGCATCACGAGAAGAATATCCATAACCATACACTTGTTTAAGATAGCTATCTACCGCTCTTTCAGCTTTCTCGATATTTTCTGATTCTTCCTCATGCTTCATATGAAAAGCTAAAACACCAGCAAAACATACGAGAGAATTAACGCCAAGGATAGCTAAACCCCACACTGGTAAGACTGGGTAAACAGCACAAGCTACCAAAGCTGCCAAAGAAACAACGCCAACCGCAAATTCTATATTTCTGAACGTTTTAAATTTACTATCCAGGTAATCTATTTTTTCTTCTTTTCTAGCCACTTTTCTGCTGCTGTTATACCAAAAACACATACCAGCATGGAAAGCAACACACACAACTGCAGCTACTATACCCAAAGCTAATAGCTTTCTACTGTCTTCTGATTCTTTTTTATTCTCTTTTCTCCCTTGATGAGTGGTATTACCATTGTTAATATTCGTTATATTATTAACCGTAGTGTGACCACGTCCACCGAATAAAGAATCCATCCAGCATTGTAATAGCAAATAATCCCAAAAGTCTAAACCTCTATTGTGTACATGTATATGTGTAATCTGAGAGCCTGTAGGTTGTGCGTTATTCCCTGCGTTATATTGATCATTTCTGCTTCCTGTATCGTGCCTATTGCTTGAATTTGGATGTGTAAATTCTTCATACACATTTTTAAAATTCTCCTTGCTCCAAGTTAAATTCAGTGTATTATCACAATACTGTAGAAACCATTCAATATTATTATTATTACCTAATTTCTTTATATAGGCTAACGCATACCTTTTTAAAACACTATTACTTGCTACCATAAATACCCTCTTAAGTTAAGATTAAATTAATAAATATTTATTATAACAGGATAACGTCTACTTGTCAACTTGATCCTGATTCAAGTATCCGTTCAGAGTGTGGCAGAAGAACTTATTCAAATAAAGTAGGTGGTAAAATATAAACATTTTATAAAGTGAAAAATGGACTTTTCAGACCACTGCCGAGCTAAAAAAGCCCTGAAAAACGTGATACTTAGGCCACTTCTTGCTTAAGCTGTACAATTTCAGCTTGAGAAAGGCCAGTGGATTCAGCTATTAAATTAACAGATACACCAGCTTTAAGTAAATTTTTTGCAACTTCGATTTTTCCTTTCTCTATACCTTCCTCAAGTTTGTATTCAAGAATGGCTTCTTCTTTCCGCAGATCCATTATTCTTTCTTCATATGCTACTAAATCTTTTTCATTCCAGCTAAACCTGTCTAATTCATCGTAGGCTAACTTTATTATTGGTGATTTTTCTGCTATATTCCTTAGGTCTTCATCTGTAGTTTCATCTGCATACTGTTGTCTAAGTGAAGAAGGTCGCCCCTCCTCACTCGACTTCAAAACCGTACGTGAGACTTTGCGCCTCATACGGCTTCTCTCTAATTTGGTGCTTGTCATGCACACCTCCTGTGTAATTCATCGTGACAATGCCCATGTAACAAAGATAAATTTTTGATCATATTGTTTCGTCTATTCCGGTCTTTATGATGTATTTCTATTATATCATCACTTTCAAACCATAGTCTACAATTACCGCATTTACTTTGTTGTAACTTCAATAGTTTTATTACTCTCGATGGCTTATCTGGTATTTCTCTAAGACGATTACCCCAATATACCCAATCACCATCATATGGAGATCTGGTTTTTTGCACTTTGATATGTCGTTTAATAACATGATCGCTGTGTATAATAAGATGTATCTTGTTACTTGTCATAAAACGCCAGTTATCGTTATTATACTTTTTAAAGTATTTTCTTTTTATCCAGCATTTCCCTTTGTTTGGGTGCCTAAAGACTGCCCACTTCCAGAGCTTTCTATGTATAGTATTATCCAATGAGCTAAAGATTTTACATGAAACTACCGAAGAGTAATATTGACTCCATCCTCTGTTTATTGGATTGAGATTCCTTATTATTACTTCCTGTGGCGCCCCACGCATTTCTCTAAGTTTATGTTTAATAGCAAATGTATGCTGCTTTATAGAATTACGACTTGGTTTTATTAATAATGTGTAACCTTTTTTACTTTCTTTTGTTGGATATTGTCTTATTGAAAATCCAAGAAAATCAAATCCTGGTTTTGTTTCGTCAATGGTTCTTAATGTATGAGAAATTCTTGTTTTAGAGGGCTTTAATTTTAGTCCAATGGTTTCTAACCATTCTTCAACTAAAATTTTTGCTTTAAGAATAATCTCTTCGTTTTCATGTATGATGACAAAATCATCACAGTAGAAAATTACACTAATAGACTTTTGCGCGTTTTTATGCGATATCCTACCATATTTTCTTTTCATGCATTGAAAGAGTTCGTTTGTTAATGCTTTTTTGACATGTTGCTCTAATCCGTGTAATGCAACACAAGCTAGCAACGGTGCCTCCTTGAATTGTACCACGTTTTGTGGATTGAAACTTTCCATCTTCCATAACGCCTGCCCTTAACCATCTTCTTATGATTTTCTTTAACGTTGGTGTGGTTTTCAAGCAGTTTATTATGGTTAATATTGTCAAAACATCCAGAAATATCAGCATCTAATACATATGCTGTTTTCTGTTTTAGCACATCAAATATGGCTTCAATTGCATCATGACATGATCTACCAGGTCTAAAACCATAAGTGTTTGGCTCAAGTTTTTCCTCCCATTCTGGTTCTAAAGCCATTTTTACAAGTGTTTGTGATATAGTAGGTATACCAAGCGGGCGATGCTCCGATGGCTTACCAGGTTTTGGGATTCAGACGCGTCTTGATGGCTTTGCTTTTTCTTTTATATCTAAAGAATATGATAGTTGTAATCTTTCTTTTTGATTAAGATTAGCCTTTCCATCAATACCTGCAGTCTTCTTCCCCCTATTGTCCTGTGTTACTTTCCTAACAGCGAGTGTTTTTGCACTTGTTGATTTGAGCAATAATTTTTGAAGATTATGCATCTTTTTGATATCATTACATTTAGAGGCTTGGTAAATTCGTTTTTGTAGCTTAAATGAAGATTTCTTCAGCTTTCGCCAAGGAATTCCATTCCATTCATACCTAGCTTTTTGCTGGTCCATAACATATTCACTACTATTCACCACTTTACCTTCCAAATTAAAGTGTTTACGTCTGCATATCCCAGATATTACTTTGGGCATTAGCTTCTTAAACAATCCTTCCACATAGCAGCTTGTGGTTGGCTACCTACTTATATTTAATGAATATAAGAGCTTTTATGTGGTTACTCCGTTCCATAGCTTCGTTTCACGTTAAACTTAGATTCCTACTATTTGCCGGAAGCTGGGAACATCAATAACTAAAGTCTTCAATCTTTAGTTCCCCTTTTGCTTCGTACCATTTTGGTCTATGCGTAGTTCAACCTCTTTTCGCATACTATGCTTTGACGACAATTCAAACATAGGTTCCTCTCGTAATCATATCTAACTCTGTTTGCAGGGATTCACCATGAGGTTTAGTGTTACCTGCTTTTATCTCATGCTTGCATCCCAAAGGTTGCCATCCTTTGAAATGTGAGACATACATTATCCCCGATGTCTAGGGAAGATGGAATTTAACCATCACAAAACCACGGCTTTCCGGGTTGCACTGAAGAAAAATAACCAACGATCCACTATGCTTTCTAGCTGTTCTTCCTTATTCTTAGGAAATTTAGGTAGTTCAATAAATACAAATTGAAAATCTTTTAAGTCATGCTCATTGGTTTTCTCATCTCTTATAGTGTGGCTGGATATATAATCAAGCTTATCAGGAAATAAATTACAATTAGAGATAGCAATAAAGAAAACCTTCTTTAAATCAATGTACTTACCAGATTTATCAGCTTGCCTTGAGTAAGCCTTAGCAGCATATAGTTGAGCTCGTTTCTCAAAACCTTTATCACGAGCAAACTGGTCAGGTAAGGAAGCAGTATTACTACTACTCCCTCCCTTAGAAACCTTACTATTACCCACAAATATGAGGTTCATGAGCAAGTCTCCATCCTTCTGCTAGATCAAAGAGACGTCTCCACCCTTTCCAAAGAGTAATTGGTCCTGGTTTTGGGTCGCTTTTTCTTGCTAAATGACCTCCAAGTTCACGAAACGGCTTCTTTTATAGTAGGGGCTATATTTGGACATGGTTTCCTGTGTATTTTAACATATAAAACTTTCCATTCTTCCTCAGCTAATAAGGCAGTACATAGTAATGTTGGGTTAGTTCTTGCAATTGATGTAATAAAGAAAATTCTCCAAGCAATAATGCTCATGACTGTTAAATACCTCATTAATCTTTCTGCTGTTCCAAGTCTACATTCCTCAACTTTGAGACCAGATTTTAAAATCTTATGCAATATCTCTATTTTCCATCTCAAACAATACCAACTAACTTTTTCAACAGCTTCTTCAAAAGTACTGACCGGAAAAAAGCATCCACTCTAGAGGACTTGCTTCGGGAGGAGAGTTTTTTTCAACAACATGAATTGCGTGAAGTTGTAGACTCTGTCGGTTTATATTTTATGTGACCTTCTTTACATTTTATATGGCCTTCATGTGATAAATTTTCCGAATCTAATTTCTAAAAACGCTGTCCTTTTTTGCTTGTTATCTCTAGCAGGGATTTCAACTTCTACTTTTCCAGCGCAAGGGAGGCCTTGGATAAAAGACCATAATTTTTGCTTGTTCCTGGTATGCATGAATTTTTTATTTACATTTCTGTTGTGGCGAGCTCTTACTAAAATTGCTGAGTTAAGATTATGTGCAAGTTCAAAAAAATCATGCATATCTGCTTCTCTGTCACATACAGTTATAGCTTCGGTTTGGGCCAGATCTATAATATTATTTGTTTTCTTTAAACTTTCTAGCCATTTCATACTTTCTTTATCCTCAATATGAACGTTGTTACGATGGCTCTTTAGTCTTTTTTCTTCTTCAGAAATGAGTTGCCTCGAGTAAATCTTTTGATCCAGTATTCCCAGCTTCCGTACTAACAGCAAGGGCTGTATGCATTACTGCTCCTTTTCCAGCAATAGTTCCCAATCCGCTTATGGCTTGAGTATGAAATATAAGTTGTATCTTGAATCACAAGAATTCTTTTATGAGCTTTTGTTCTTTCAACTGTTTTATCAATGTGTGAAGCTAGAATATCGACTTCTTTTACGTTCTCATTTTGAAAAAAACGTTATGCTGCTTTTGCTTCTGACCAACTTCCGCATGCCTCATTAATTGAGCTTTCAGGTAAACTTATCAAACTATCAGCAATCTTTACTAATCGGTCAGTTAATCTTTTATCTCCAAGTACAGCATCTCCAAATTCATTTTTAGCCCATTCATTACTCTCGTTTGCCATTTTTATACCCTCAATATTTGCAAACTTTAATATTGTAATACTTTATTTATAAGTACATTTATATTTGTGGGTAATAGTAAGATTTGATATGCTGCCAACACTTATGTTCAAATTAAAAATGTCATTTATGATACTAGCCACTTCACGCTTTGAGTTTTTGTAAAATCCGCTGAGTGCTGCAATTATAGACTTAACCCTTGGACCAAATGTATCTGGCGTAACACCTTCTGGTAACTTGCTACTTTTTCTTTTTCTGCATCTCCAACAACGACCATGTTCCAATTACTACATAAGGCCTAATTTCCGGAAGATCAACTTTTTGGTGAACATAAGGTTTTTCGCATATTACAAGCTCTCCTCCGCATTCGCAAATATTAGGCAACTCTATTTTTACTACTTTATCCGCTTCCATTGTGGCATGAAAATTTCCTTTATGCCCAACCTGATCGCCAACATTCCTTTCGCTTTTTGGCTTGTCCTTTTTTGTTTTGTACAATTCTTTAGAGCTCGGTAGAGATGAATTTTTCGAGTTTAAACCAAGCCTTTCCTTTAATTCAGCGTTCTCTATCTTTAAAGCTTTATTTTCTGCTTTTAAGTTTTCTATCTCTGCTTTCAGTTTTCCTATTTTTTGCTGTAAATTTTTGCAAAGTTCTAAAAGGTTTACCACATTACCTCACTTTTGCTCTATGATTATCTTTATTATCTTGCTTTGTCTACCTTATTCTACCACTCCGCTGAACGGATACAATTTACTAAACAGAAAAAAAGGCAAAAGAAACCCTAGGGTAGCTAGTTATTCACTATCCATTTTTTAAGTTGGCGTTTTTTAATGTTTTAAATAGCGCGTTTCAGCTTGTGTAGGTAAAAACCTAGAAATATTGTGAAGACATAAGGTGCACATAGTGCAAAAAATTAAAAATAAGACGCCAACTACGTTGTTTTCTTGCTGTTTAATCTGTACAGATGAAGATAACTGAATACCTTCAGTTTCATGATAAGGGGGCTGGCGAAGGGTGTCAAGCAAGTTTTTTCGTTTCTATTTCCAATAAAAGTTTGTTATATGGTTATGCAAGAAGTCTATTATAAATGAAATGAATGTGAAAAATATCTTGTTAGCACTTTTAGTACAAATGATATTCAGTTTGCCGCTATTTGCAGCTGATCCTGTTTTGCTCAACTGCATTAAAACTCCGGAAATATATGACCTTGATGCAAGGCCAAAAAATTTTAGCTCTTCAAACAATTTAAGAAGGAAACCTGGTTCTCCAAATAGTGCAATAGGGGAATTAATACACATAGTGGGTAGAATTACTGATATAAACTGCTTACCAATACAAAATGCTGTAGTTTCTATATGGCACGCGAATTCACGCGGCGTGAACCATTACGATAAGAATATAGAGGATGATCTGAATTTTGCTGGATCAGGAAGGTTTGTAGTGAATAATCTTGGCTATTATAATTTTATTACGATAGCACCTGGTAAAATTGGTGATAGAGCTCCACATATCAACTTTCTAGTTCAACATCCGGATTTTCCAGAATTCACAACGCAAATGTTTTTTGCTGACCATAATTGCGATAATTGCGCTGATCCTGTTCTTGAAGATTTTGTTAGTAATGGGCTTGCAAGCCTTCTCATAACACCATTTACTTACAGTGATCAGGTCATAAAAACCTATACGTTTAACATTACCTTGGGCGGATATAATAAGTTCTCTAATAAAAGATAAAAAACCTTGCATGTAAGGGAGTCCATAGTAAACTTAAGTGTTATTGTACTTAGGATTTATATGAAAAATATCTTACTGATGTTTTTGCTATGTTTTATGTACAGTTTACAATTATTTGCAACGGAGATACCAGCAATGAAAATAACAATTTCTAAAATTTCGCCCGATTTTAAAACAATAGTAATGGGTTTATTTGAAGACAACGAAACCGTAAATGATGGCGGAGTTTTGCAAGGGAAACAGGTCATAGATAATATAAAGCAATTTAGCGATTTCAATGGAAGTTTTGGTGAATTTTTCTCTACTGCTTTGCCAGAAGAAAAAAATGTTATAGTTGTTGGACTGGGTAAGAAGGATGAATGGAATGAAAATAAAGAATTAAATATTGGTGGTAAAATATATTGTGAGCTAAGCAGATTAAAAATTAAAAAAGCAGCGGTTTTAATCGAAGGTAGTGCAGCAAATGTTGCATATGGTGCGTTTCTGCGTAGTTTTAAGTTTGATAAGTATAAAACTAAAAAGGATGAGAAAATTACAGAGGTAGAGGAGATTACCGTATTAGTAAAAGATGAACAATTAAGTAATGCTGAAAGATCATTTGAGCACTTAAGGCAAGAAGGTGAGAGTATATTCCTTGCGCGCTCTTTTATAACAGAGCCTCCTAACATTCTATATCCAGAATCCTATGCTGATCATATAAAAAAAGAACTTACTAAGCTTGGCCTTGAAATCGAGGTGCTTGATAAAAAGCAGATGGAAGAGAAAAAAATGGGAGCCTTGCTTGGAGTTGCACAAGGAAGTAGTAAAGAACCAAAATTAGTAGTGATAAAATGGAATGGAGCTTCTAAAGAACAAAAGCCTATAGCTTTTGTTGGTAAAGGTATAACGTTTGACACTGGTGGAGTATCACTCAAACCTTCACGTGGTATGGAGTCAATGAAATATGACATGGCAGGCTCTGCTACTGTGGTTGGGGTGATGCATGCTTTAGCAGGACGAAAAGCAAAAGTAAATGCGATCGGTGTGGTCGCACTTGCAGAAAATGCAGTGGGTGGTAATGCTCAAAGACCAAGTGATGTAGTAACTTCAATGTCTGGACAAACAATAGAAGTGTTGAACACCGATGCAGAAGGAAGGCTCATACTTGCAGATGCTTTATGGTATACGCAAGATAGATTCTCACCAAAATTTATGATTGATCTTGCAACTTTAACTGGTGCTATAGTGGTTGCACTTGGAAATAACGAATATGCTGGTCTTTTTTCAAATAATGATGAATTAGCAAACCGTCTGATTGATGCAGGAAATGAAGTAAATGAGAAGTTATGGCGTTTTCCTATGAATGAAACTTATGACAAAATTATTGATTCACCGATTGCTGATGTTCAAAACATCGCTCCTGCAGGCTCTGGTGGAGATAGCATAATGGCTGCACAGTTTTTACAGCGTTTTGTGAATGAAACTTGCTGGGCACATTTAGATATCGCAGGCACTGCTTGGCACGAGAAAGGTACTGACATTTGTCCAAGAGGAGCAGTAGGTTTTGGTGTAAGGTTACTTAATAAGTTGGTTGAGAAGTACTACGAAGCCAATGATTAAAGGTCTTTATACTGGATTTATGGCTTAGCTACATGAACGTTTATTTTCGAGGCGCAGCAAATGAAAGTAGCTGATACATATTTCTTTTTTTCTGGATTCCAGTGTCAGCTACTTTCATGACACCCTGACAACCGTCATCCCGCTACTTGTTAGCGGCTGAGATACCGCGAATGAATCGCGGTATGACGGTTCGTGGCGGCGTGACGATAAGCTCGTCATCCCGCTGCTTGTTAGCGGGATCTAGAGATACCGCGGCGGTATGACGTAGGACTGCTGTCATCCCAGTGCCCAGACACTGGGATCCAGTTGAGCTATTTCAACAAAAATACTGCATTTTGAGATGAACGTTTATTTTCACCAGATTATTTACAAGTATAACAATTAAAGTCTGGATTCCAGTGTCAAGCACTGGAATGACACCGTCTTGGATGGAAACCAGTGTTGGCTACTCGGATGACATCATAGGGGCGCTGGGATGACACCCTGACAATCGTCATCCCGCTGCTTGTTAGCGGCTAAGAGATACCGCGGCGGCATGACGTAGGGAAACCGTTTTTTGGGTTAGCTATAACAGTAGTCAGGAAACAATAGCTTAAAAAGAGACTTAGTGTTAAATTTCTAATAGATTACTTATAAAAATAAATCTTATGGAAAGCAGAGCTAAGGCTTGGTTCATTTGGCTGATTAGTAACTTGGTTGTTATATTCAGCAACATGCAGATAATTTATACCTTTATAAGTGTAAATCTCGAAAAGGAACTTGGACTTACAATCGCGCAAGTTGCACTGGCTAATTCAGCATATACTTGGACTTTCGCCATCTTACAATTTTTTAGTGGAGCAACGTTTAATGTTTTTTCCAGTAAAAAAATTTATTTTTTCTCGTTATCAACTATGATCTTGGGGTTTTTTGTCCTTATTAATAGTGACAATTTCTCCCATTTGATTTTGTCTCAAGTGTTGATTGCAACTGGAGCATCATTTGGTTTTATTGGTGCTGCTCACACAAGTAGCATATGTTTTTCCGCTGCCCAATTTGGACTAATGTTTTCACTAGTGCAGACAATTTCAAGCCTTTCTGCTTTGGTAATTCAAATACTGTTCTCTAACTTGCTTGCCGAAGATGCATATTGGAAAAATCTGATTGTATGCATAATACTATTTGGTGTGTTGATATTTGTACTTACGCTTTTTTGTCCAAACACACTTCCAGAAAGCAGCTCAGAAAAGCGCACAATAAAAAGCTCTATGAAGACAGTAATGTGCTCTATATTAACAGTGCTAAAATTAAGAGATATCTGGATAACTTCAGTGGTGGGTGCTATTACTTTTGGAACATTTTTAGCACTTAATACCTTGTGGGCTCCAAGGTTACTGGGCAACTCAGAACTCAATGCAATGGAGTCAGGTATAGCAACTGCAATACTATGGCTTGGTCTTGCAGTTGGTGCTCCAATTGCAGATCGAATCTCAAACTTATTTAAAAATAGGAAACATGTAATTTCTGCTTTTGCTTTATTGCAAGGCGTCTCAATTATTATTTTACTATACAGCCATTTAACAGTCCACGTTGTGTACTTTTGTATGTTAATGTTCGGGTTTTTTGCGGGAGGACATATGCTTAATTTTACTGTCGGCAGCGAGATTGTGAAACGAAAATACATCAGCACATCATCATCCATTATCAATGGATTTATGTTTATTGGCAGTGGAGTTATAGTGTCAATGTTAGCACTTTTTACAGATCATAAAATGGCACTTTTTGCAATATTTGCGATATTGATAGTTGCCGGTATTTTAAATTATGCAACAAAAGAGACATACTCTAAAAAATAAAGTAGCTGAATCTCGATTCGATTGCTATATTATATTTACGTATTGTAATATTTATCAATAATGGATCACGTTACAACAAAAGACACAACAGTAACTAAGGCAACGATAGCTGGAGATATAAACCAAGAAATAGGATTATCAAAGGAAGACTCTGTTTCGATAATAAATGATATATTGGACGAAATAAAGACAAGCTTGGTAAAGGATGGAATAGTAAAAATATCGTCATTTGGAACATTCTTGGTTAAGAAAAAGAAGGAAAGACCAGGAAATATACCAAATACATCGGAGAAAGTGATGATTGAGGCAAGAAATTCAGTTTCTTTTAGGCCTTCAAAAATTATAAAAAAATCAATCAATAATTAATGAACAAGGAAAAATTATTTTATACGATTGGGGAAGTAGCTGAAGAGCTACATTTGGAACAGCATGTTTTGAGATTTTGGGAAGGTCAATTTCATCAAATTAAGCCTACAAAGCGTAAAGGAAGAAGGCTATATGATCGCAAGTGTATAGAGGCCATAAAGAAAGTAAAATACATGCTATATGATAAAGGATATACAATAAAAGGAGTGCAAAAAGAATTTGGTAATGATATAAAAGTCACAAAGAATTTGTTGCAAGAACTCACCGATTTGAGGGACTATTTAACTAGTAAAATAAATAACGAGGAAAGTAACAAGCAGGCGTGAAACACTACGTCTCGCTAAAATTTTGGAGTTTTGTGAGAGTTTAAAATGTGGCATATAGCCTCATTTCTTATGTTATTAGCAATATTAATAGGCTGTGGCCTGCAAAAACCTGCACCTGTGCTGCTTAAAGGCGAAGAATTTTACGGAAAAAGAGATCTGGAATATACAAGAGAGTACCATTTAATTAGGGAGCCTTCAGTGCAAAAAGAAAGTAGAAAAGCCATCATAAATAGGATATACAAAGATAACAATAATACACAAAATGTGGGGGTAAATTGTAAATTTGTAATGCCAGTTAAAGGTTCAGCTACCTCTTCTGATGAAATGTGTAAGGATGGCATAAAAATTGCTGCTCAAAATGGAACGAACGTAGTTTCCTCTGCACCAGGCAAAGTGATATATGTAGGCAAAGGGCTGAGATGGTATGGGAATTTAATTATAGTGGAACACAAAGATAATTACATGACTGTGTACTCCTATTTAAAAAACATACATGTTGAAATTGGCGATAAAGTAAAGCAAGGTCAAGTAATTGGATCTGCAGGTAAATCAAGCACACAAGATAAAGATCCACAGATGTGTTTCACAATACGACATAATGGCCAAGCGGTTGATCCTTTGATGCATATGAACTGTAATTGAATTTGGATTTATATGAAATATGATTTTAAAAGTGTTGAAAAATTTTATCAAGATAAATGGGATTTTTCTGTAAGCAAGAGTGGTAAACAAGAAAAGTGTTACGTGTTGGAAATGTTTCCATATCCATCTGGTAAAATTCATATGGGACACTTACGTAACTATGCAATAGGGGATGTGATAGCGCGTTACAAGAGAGCTAATGGATTTGAGGTTTTGCATCCAATTGGCTGGGATGCGTTTGGATTACCAGCTGAGAATGCAGCAAGGGATAACAATATTAGCCCCGAAACATGGACAAAAGAGAATATAGATAATATGCGTACACAGTTGAAATCTATAGGTCTTTCTTATAATTGGGAGCGTGAACTCTCCACATGTGAGCCTGATTATTACAAACACGAACAAAAATTTTTCCTGGATTTTTTAAAGCATGGGCTTGCCTATCGAAAAGAATCATGGGTTAACTGGGATCCAGTGGACCAAACAGTGCTTGCAAATGAACAGGTGGTTGATGGAAAAGGATGGCGATCAGGTGCAGTTGTTGAAAAACGTAAGTTGTTCCAATGGTTTTTAAAGATTACTGATTTCGCTGAAGATTTACTCAAGTGCCTGCAAAGTTTGAAAAATTGGCCAGAAAAAGTCAAAACAATGCAGGAGCGTTGGATAGGAAAATCTGAAGGAGCAACTATAGAGTTTGAAGTAGTTGGCCTGAATAAGAAATTAAAAGTTTTTACAACTTATCCTCATACTTTGTTTGGGGCTTCTTTTTGTGCAGTGGCAGCAGAGCATCCTATTGTGCAGGATTTAAAGAATGGTTCTTCTGTTGTCATCCCAGTGCTTGACACTGGGATCCAGGAAATAAAATCAAAAAGAGAGAACGATGAAAAAATAGGAGTTTACACCGGATTAAACGTCAAACATCCATTTCTTGATAAGGAATTGCCGCTTTACATAGCGAATTTTGTGTTGATGGAATATGGGGAAGGCGCGATTTTTGGTTGCCCTGCACATGATCAGCGTGACTTTGAATTTGCACAGAAATATAATTTGCCGATAATTCCCGTTATTTCTTCAGCCCACTTAGGTGTCATTCCAGCGCGTGACCAGAATTCTTACAATGGATCCCAGTGTCAAGCTACTCAGATGACAAAGGAGGCGTATACTGGAGACGGGACAATGTTTAACTCCGAATTCTTAAACGGATTAATGGTTAGTGAAGCAAAGGAAGCCATAGTTAAAAAATTTGAAGAAAAAAAAATAGGCAAAAAAACAATAAACTATCGTTTGCACGATTGGGGAGTTTCAAGGCAGCGTTATTGGGGATGCCCTATACCTATCATATATTGCAAAGATTGCGGAACTGTTCCAGTGCCAGAAAAAGACCTTCCTGTAGTTCTACCAATAGATGTAGAATTTACAAGTGGTGGCAATCCGCTGGATAAGCACCCAACTTGGAAATTTGTTGATTGTCCAAAGTGCGGAAAGCAAGCAGAGCGTGAAACTGATACATTCGACACCTTTTTTGAATCTTCCTGGTATTTTGCTGCATTCTGTAGTGAAGATAAATCAATAGACAAAGATGCATGTAATCGTTTTATGCCTGTTGATTATTATATAGGTGGGATAGAACATGCAATTCTGCATTTGCTTTATTCAAGATTTTTCTGCCGTGCTTTAACCAAATGTGGCTATTTTGATATTAAAGAGCCTTTCTCTACTTTAATCACTCAAGGAATGGTCTGCCATGCAACTTATAAAGACGAAAATGGTAAGTGGCTATTTCCCGCAGAAGCAAAAGAATTAATAGCGCGAGGTGCAAAAGTTCAAGTGGGCAAAGTTGAAAAAATGAGCAAATCGAAAAAGAATACAGTTGACCCAAACTTTATCATAGAAAAGTATGGTGCTGATACTGCTCGCTTGTTTGTGTTGTCCGACACTCCTCCGGAGAAAGATATGGAATGGTCCGATGATGGCGTGGAAGGTTGTTCTCGTTATGTAAATAAATTGTGGCGTATGGTCATGCAGCTAAGACCTGTAAATATACACTATGATAATGAAAATGTTATGGGTGGACTTCTAGAGTACAGAAAAAAAATTCATAAACTCTTACACGGACTTACAGATGACTTGGAAAACTGCAGATTAAACTGTGTAGTGGCAAAATTTCGTGAGATGACGAATTTAATAGCTGAAATAGACGTAAAAACTGGAAAATCTCTTATTGATGAAGGTATATGTATATTAATCAGAGTAATCGAACCATTCATACCACATCTAGCTGAAAGCCTATGGCAAGAAATAGGAGGTCAACCTTGGCCAAAAGCTGATGAATCATTATTAGTTGACGATACGGTAACTATAGCAGTGCAAATCAATGGAAAATTACGTACAACAATCAAGGTGGCAATTAACTTACCTCAAGAAGAATTGAAGAAAATAGCGATAGACTCTGTGTCCAGTAAGATCGATCAAAGCAAAGTTCGCACTGTATATGCTGTACCAAATAAGATAGTAAATATAGTTATATAAAAGACCTGAGTAGTACGTTTTATATAATCTGATTTTATGGCTATACTTTTTTTGACATGTAGTTATATCTTTTTTAATATAAAGGATATATACTTATGCATTATATATTTTTTTGTATGAGGAGTTATATGAAAATAAAGAGATTGTGCGTTTTGGCTGTGTTGCTTACTTCATCTCTAGCAGGTGCAGCTAGTAATAGTGCAAGTAAGTCAGAAGATAAGTACTATGCAGGTTTAAACTTTGGTGCTGGTTGGGGTGGTGGCTTTAAAATGAAACCTGGTGTTGTTCTTGGTTACCATTATGACCAAAACTCTAAATTTGAACTTGAGGTTCTCAGTAATATTAAGTCATTAAAGAGCATAGGAGCTAGCTTATTGGCAAACTACCGCTTCTATCCTGACCTTGATATTGATCCCGTTAAACTATATGTCAGCGGAGGTTTAGGAGGATATCTCCAAATAACACCTTTTGGCTTTGGTGTTAGTGATACAGTTGATGGTGATGGCAATAGTTCACAAGAAGAAAAAGAAAAGGAAGAAGAAACACAAGGTGCTCCAGAATCAGGTGGTGAAGCTGCTGGTTCATCTGTAGTAGATAAAATACTGAGTTCTATTTCCTATAAACTAAAGTTAGGTGTTGATTATGAAATTACTCCGCAGATAATTGGTGCAGTTGGTATGACCATAGGTGGGCAACTAAGTGGTATAAAAGCAAAACAAATACCAGATGCAACTCTAGAGATAGGGGTACGTTATAATTTTTAATGCTGCTACTTAGTTCATAAAGGTAGAGACGATGTTGAGGATGAAATAAACAGCATTAAAAAAAATCCGAAAACGTATTTTCGAATATGGTTTTGAACGCTAGCTATAGATTAGAAAAATAACAAGAAAAAGGGTAAACATACTGTAATTGCTGTTGAATGATGGAGTCCATTATTTTAGCACGAAGTAACGAATTCAGTAGAATAAGTTCTTCAAAAATAATTTAAACTTTTATTAGTAGGAGCAGTCTCATGGAATATTATAGCGATCTCACTAAAAGAAACTTTTATAAGTATCGTTGATGAGAAAGGAAAAATTGTTAAGGAAGAAGTTGTTGCAAGAGAAAGTAAGGCAATAGCTGAATTTTTTCTTGGTCAAGGCAAAAATGACCTTACCCAGAAAAAGTGGAGAGAAAGTGTGGAATGTTTTTTACAAAAAGAATGATGCATCAAATTGTTCTGGAATGCAATAGTTAATAGTGACGTTGTTTGTTATAAAAAATTTCTATGTATTCAAATATTGCAGTTCTAGTTTGTTGAGCAGAGTGTTGTGAAGTATCAATAAGTATTTCTCTTTTCAATGAGCTAAAGAAGCTTTCTGCAACAGAATTGTCGTAACAACAGCCTTTATTACTCATCTATATTCTTTACAGCTAAGAGATATTGATACCCTTGCGCAGTATATTGTGAACCTTGGTCACTGTGCAGCAGTAGATTTTTAACAGGTTTACGCCTATTAATGGCCATTAATAAAGAGTTCATAACCAATTGTTTATTTATTGCACTACTCATTAACTACCATACGTGAGAATTATTGCTGCCAAATATAGCCATCCCTCCTTGGTTTTGATGTAAGTAATCCCATACTTTATTTGGTTGATCAACAATAAAGTTTTGATCTAGTATATTGGGAGCTACAGCTCTATTATCTGTTTGTTGTTTTTTAATTTTAAACTTTCTTCTCAGTATAGCCCTGATGTCATTTTTCTGCATAATACTTTGCACCGTTTTCAAATTGCAACTTTTACCCAAAGCCTTCAATTCAGCATGAATTTTAGGAGCTCCATATCTACATTTAGAAACTTGATATATTTTTTGAATAGCTTCGAGTAGCTCTTTATTTGCTGATTCTCTACTGCTTATTTTTCTTGTGGTCCACTTATAGTAGCCACTAGCAGAAAATCCTACATAATTCCTGTACTTTATAGCAGTTACTATATAAAAAAATATTTTACTCTTTTTGACTGGCCAGGGCTTTTTTTTAAATGTCTCTTTCCCTTGTTACTCTTGCTTTGTAAATCAAACCTCTCTTTGTCGTAAGGAGCCATGTTACCTCTACCTGGAAATGCATTTGCCGCTGACTTTTTTTCGTTATATTTCTTCATCCATTTTCCTAATAAACCACCCTTTATTCCTAAATCTCTTGCTATTTTTGTAATTGTTTGACCTGCCTTTCTTTGTTCATTTGCCAGTTTAACAGCTTCCAATTTGAATTCTGCCGTATATTCTCTTACCATTTCTAATCCTCCAAAATTTTATTTTACCCAAAAAAACTCTTTTCTTTCTCTCCACTTTTTCTGGGTAAGGTCAAACAATGACTATGCAAAAAACCTAATAACATGTATAATCTATAAATAATTTCTGAGGTAGATTGTGAAACTAGGTGTTAATATCGATCACGTTGCAACCCTCCGCAACGCACGCGGAACTTCTTATCCAGATCCATTGAAAGCAGCAGAAATAGCCATTGACGCTGGAGCAGACTTTATTACTGTACACTTACGAGAAGATAGAAGGCATATTAGAGATGAAGACGTATTTAACCTAAAAAAAAGCATTAGCACTGAGCTAAATCTTGAAATTGCAGCCACGGAAGAAATGCTTGAAATAGCAAAAAAGGTAAAACCCTATTCGATTAGTATAGTACCAGAAAAAAGAGAAGAATTAACAACCGAAGGTGGCCTGGATATCGTGAATATGCACAGTAAACTTTCTAGTATAATAGAGGAAATGCATAGCTCTAGCATAAAAGTCTCACTGTTTATCGATCCAAATATTGATCAACTAAAATATCTTGAAAAGCTAGGGACAAAACCTGACATAATAGAAATTCACACAGGGGATTACTGTGATAATCCATCAGAAAAAAAGTTACAGTTAATTACTAATGCTGCAGAGTACGTCAATAAATTAGGAATAGAATGCCACGCAGGACATGGCATAACTTATAAACACGCTAAGAAGATGACAAGAATACCTCACATCTCAGCTCTTAACATAGGCCACTATTTAATTAGCGAAGCTGTATTTTACGGCTTACACAGCGTAGTAAAAACAATGAAAATGACAATGTCTAACTAACTGCTGCTTTTTCCTTCTCATTTAAAATACTTAAAAGAGTTTGGCTTGCTTTAAATTTTACCCTTGTCTTTTTAGGAACAGTCATGATCTGACCACTTTGGGGGTTACGACATTGTTTTTCCTGACTGATAGCAGTAGAAAATGTTCCTATTCCATGCAAACGTATTTCACCTTTCCCATGCAGCTCATTCTTTATTATTTTAATAAACGCATCATGAATCTTGCTCAAATCAGATTTTGTTATATCTATATTCTGACTAGAACAATCTTCCTTTAATTGTTTTATTATATCTTCTTTACTCATAAATTACCTTAATATTGAAAAAATCACATAAATAGCATATTATGTTGACACCGATAGTCAACTAAATTCATCACAAAAATAGAGGATATCATACATTTTTGCAAATATTTGTATAATACTTACAAAAAAACACCCCTATAAAATAACTATCTCTTAGAAAATTGACACTTTTTCCGAGCTTTATGTTGACCATATTTCTTACGTTCAACAACACGTGAATCTCTAGTTAAGAACTCACCATTACGTAGTATAGAATGCAAATCTTGGCTTACACTACTTAAAGCTCTGCTTATTCCATGAGCTAGAGCACCTGCTTGACCAGATAGCCCTCCACCTTTTACAGTTGCAAATACATCGTATTTATCTAATGTGGAAGTTGCAACAAATGGCATTTTTACTATTTGGCACACTGACTCTCTTTTAAAATAAGAAATTAGATCGCCTTTTTTGTTAACACTAAATTTTCCACTCCCCGGCTTTATCCATACTCTTGCTACAGATTCTTTTCTTCGGCCTGTAGCATATAAACGACCAAGCGAATCAACTGCTGATTTAATTGTCTTTTCTGACCAATCATTGTTATTTATTGTAGAACTCTTCATTTTTACTCCATTACTTTTTATTTTTACGATTCAAAGAGGCAAAATCTATCTTTTCAGGTTGCTGTCCTTGATGCTTATGCTCTGAACCAGAATAAACATACAAATTTTCAAAGCGTCTACGTGCCATAGGCCCATCATCAAGCATCCTTTTCACTGCCATTTCTATTACACGCTCAGGAAATTTGCCATTTAAAATATTATCTGGAGTAGTTTTCTTCAAACCACCAGAATAACCTGTATGCTTATAGTAAATTTTATCTTTAAGCTTCTTTCCGGTGAAATGCACCTTTTCTGCGTTGATAATAATTACATTATCGCCACAATCCATATGAGGTGTATACTCAGGTTTATGCTTTCCACGTAATAGTGTCGCTACAAATGCTGCAAGCCTCCCTACCACTAATCCTTCTGCATCTATGACAAACCACTTTTTATTGATTTGTTTCTCCTTTAAGAAAAAAGTCTTCATTATTTGATCCAACAATAGTAAACTATGATATACTTAATTTCTCAATAGTGTCAACAATATTAGTTATTGATTATTAAAGTAATTTATGTTAGTAATTGAGCTGCGCAACCAATATGCATAGGAATTAGAATGTTTCGATTGATTATCACACTTGCGATCATTTTTAATACTATAAGTTGCTATGCAACCGATGTGGGAGAAGTGATAAGCAAAGCCATCAAAAATAGCTCAAAAATAAAGTCTCAATTTTACCAATATAAAAGCGCAGAAAAACACTATAAATCTTCTGGGTTAGCTGGATTTTTACCTGACATTAATTTGCAATACAATTTCGATAGTAACTTTAATCTTGATACATCTGAAAAAAAACTTACATTGCGCCAGAAATTAATCGATGGCGGTGGTACCTTTGCCACATTCAGTCGATCAAGCCATCTTCTCAAAGCAGAAAAGATGCGATTTCAGCAATTAAAACAAGAGCTTGCACTTAATGCTGTGAAAGCATATGTTAATGTTTTACAAAAGACAGAAATATTAAAGCTCAGAGAACATAAAGAACGCGTTTCTTTGGAACATTTGTCAGCTATGAAAAAACGCTTTTCCCTTGGAGAGGTAACCAATGCTGAAGTTTTGTTAGCAAAAGCAAAATTTTCGTCTTCTATATCCGAAAGAGTTGATGCTGAAGGTAAATTAAAGTTGGTAAATATTGCTTATTATCATTTGATTGGCGAAGATGCTGATGACCTTTCTGAAGCTAATGATAAACTACCTTCTGTTCCAGAGCTAAATGAATGTTTACAGTTAGCAAAAACCAATAATTTATCTCTAAAAGCAGCAGTTTATCAAAAAAGAGCAGCCGGAATGGAAGTGATTGCTGAAAGCTCTAAGTGGCTTCCTTCTTTAAATCTAAGTGCAAGCAAAAATTTTGGGGAGGATGGTATGAAGGTAGACAAACTATTAGAAAATGTTCATGTAGTTTTTACTCTTGATGTTCCAATCTTTAAGAGAGGAGTTAATGCTTTTGGTGTCAGTAAAGCTAAAATGGATGCAAAAAAATCTACCTACGATTATTATGAAACGGTAAAAAATATAGAACAAGCAGTTGTAAATGCTTGGAATAATGTGTTGACAGCAAAGGCCATTATCAAAGCAAGTCAAGAAGCGGAAAAAGCAGCAGCTCTAGCATTGGAAGGAGTTGAGCAAGAAGTAAACTTAAATTTAAAGAGTACATCTGACCTTTTGGACACTGAAGATGCATTATTTAAAGCACGTTCAGACTTAGTTGAAGCAAAAAGCAATTATGTGATTAGTGTTTACAACTTGCTTTTTATGATAAATAGTATAAACCTCTAAATTTAATGGTATTAGCACTATGCATGATGAACAAGGTAATCAATCTGTAAAAGATATCCTAGAAGATATAAAAAAAGCTATATCGGGTAAAAACGCGAGTAACGATAAAGCAGAAATAAAGGATGAAAATGATGATGTGCTATACCTTGAGGAAGAGTATCCAGAAGAAATAGAAGAAGATGGCAAAAAAGAAAATAATGAAAAAGAGGACATTGATAATGATGACCAAAGTGAGGAAATGGCTTGCAACAATAACCAATTTAATGGCCATAGCTACAATTCAGAAGAAAAAAAAGATATTTATTTGTACGATAATATCCAAATGAGTAATAACAAAGCGAGTAATAGCGGCTTACAAGCGCAAAATAACGATCATCTAATTTTAAAAGAGAATATGGAAGAGATCAAAGCGTTGCTTGGAAAAATGCAAAACGAATTACAGCATAAACAACAAAAAAAAGCGAACCTTACTGTTGAAGAATTAGTTACATCTCTTTTAAAACCTCAGCTCTCAGAATGGCTGAATAAATATCTACATGCACTGGTAAAAGAAGTAGTTGAAAAAGAGCTTAAAGATATAATCAATAATAAGTAGGGTATTAGCAATAAAAACTAGAGTAAAGACGGCTAGAGGCAGAAAACTATCTTCAACAAGGTGGCTACATCGTCATTTGAATGATCAGTATGTGCAAAAAACTAGCAACGATGGTTATAGGTCACGCTCAGCATATAAGCTGGTAGAAATGGATAACAAATTTAAATTATTCCAAGAAGGGCAAAAAATTATTGATCTTGGTGCTTCTCCTGGTGGATGGTCACAAGTTGCATCTCAGAAAGGTGCAAATGTGGTTGCTCTTGACATAAAACCAATGAACGCAATTAATGGAGTAGAGTTTATACAATGTGATATTATCAATGAGTTTGAAATTTTAAGAGAAAAATTCAAGGATCAAAAATTTGATGTAATTTTATCTGACATGGCGCCCGAATCTTGTGGTTTAAAATCGTTGGATCATATCAGAATTATGCTTTTATGCGAAGCAGAGCTCAATTTTGCAAAGCATTTCTTGAGTCATGGTGGCACGTTTGTAGTAAAAATTTTCCAAGGAGAATCTGACAAAGATTTTTGTAACGAGCTAAAAAAAATGTTTAAAACAGTAAAATACTTTAAACCAAAGTCAAGTAGATCTGAATCTACAGAAATGTATTTGGTAAGTTTAGGCTTTATTGGCAGCAAACCTTCTATATAATATTAATCTAGGTAGTCCGCAGAAACAAAAAACTTGCTTGACAAACCTCGCCAGCCCCCTTATCATGAAACTGAAGCTATTGTATTTGCTTTCGCCAATCTGCAGATTAAAAGGTAAGGATTACTTAATGTATCGGCGTCTTATGTTCAATTTTTTGCAGTATATAGATACTGTATGTCTTTACAAAACTTCATCTACATCTAGATTTTTATCTAAATAAGCTGAACGCGCTTATAAAGCGTTACAAGACATCAAAAAATGCCAATACTCGACAGAGATAGTAAAAGACTAGCTAACTCGGGGATTCTTTGTCTTTTTTTCTGCTTGGTAAATTTCTTAAACATTTGCAGCATAGGTGAGTTGCAATTAAAAGCAGCTAAATCTTGCTTGTCAAGCGTTTAAAACATAAAAAACGCCAATATTTTAAAGCAGATAATAACCCCAGGGCTTCTTTTGCCTTTTTTTTCATTTGGTAAATTTCTTAAATATTTATAGCTAAACGACAATCGTCATCCCAGCGGGATCTGGAGATACCGCGGCGGTATGACGGTTCGCGACGGCATGACGAGTTTCTATATATCTTTCGAGGGTTAATTATGAAAAAAATTCAAGCTATAAACGAGTTGTACAGTAGCATTTATGAAGCACTAAAAGCAAACTCTGATTTAAGGAAATATGTTACTAACATTTATGACTACTTACCTAAACAGGTCACCATTCCTTACCTGAGATTGCGTGTAGTGAATTATAATAACCTGCATATGCTGTCCAATTTTGCTACAAAGGCAAGATTTTCATGCGACATATATACTTATCATATAGACAGTATGTTTGCCATTATAAGGCATATTCACTTGATACTTAAGAGCATTGAAGGTTTTAATAATGAGGCCATTTTAGAAAGTAATTGTGCTATGGATCAGCACGATGAAATTTTACATTCAACAATTAATTTTGATATTTTAATAAAAGGAGGTGATAATGAGCAAATTACAGCTAAAAATTAAAGATCATGACAATAATTTTATTGTGTTAAATAATATAAGAAACCTAAGGTTTACTTTGCGTAATAACAGAGAAGAGGTGAAAGATATTTCTTCTTTTGGCTGGAGGAAAGTGCTCGATTGTGCTGGAAGCAGACACATTACGATAAAAATTAATGGAATTTTAGACTCTGTATTAGCTGATGAATTATTACGTAATTCTGCTATGCTAAACTCTAATAATGATTATGAAATTAGTTTTAATGCTAAGGAAAAGATAAGGCTTAGGTGTTCAGTTGAATTGTATGAGAGGTATTATGATCCTGTTACTTTTGACAGCTTTACTGTAGTTTTAACTAGTGCTGAAGTTGTAAACGCTTTTCATTAATGTTAATTTAATTTTTTCATATACAATAATAACTGGTGAGAATTTTAACTAAATTAAAAAAAATCATGAATGACGAAAACCTTTTCGAGGAAGACGGTGATAATATTGAAGAAAATAACGATGATAAAAGAGAGAGAAGTTTAGAAAATGAAAATCAGCAAAATCAAGAAGAACAACACAAAGAGGAAGATAAGCAATACATAATACAGTATATTCAAGACTATTTGAAAGTTTTTGAGGATATTCTAAATCAGATCGACGAAGGAATTGATAATTCGGATAGTTACGAAAGGACTATGCAAATAAAGCGAAGCATAGACAGGCTCATAGAGACTTTATATAGTCAGGCTGCGTCCGAAGATATTGATGCAGAATTTGAAACTACCAAACACACTCGCGATAAATCAGAATCTATGAAAAGAGTTAGAGAGAAGAGAAGAAAGCAAGTGATAGAAGAAGTATTAAGTAGCATGTTTGCCCAGCAACAAAAGGAGCTAATGAACGCTAAACACTTAAGTCATGGACATGAAACAGCAAAAGATGGGGATGTCCACGAAGCAAAGGAAAAAGTGAAGTCTTCAATCAGGGGAGTGTTGTTTTCGGTGATTGCTCATAGGATGGATCCAAGAAGGAGGGCAGGGGAAACTGCTGACGGTAACGAAAAGCAAGCTCATATATATGGCAGGGAAGCAGTTGGTGGAGCTTTAGGTGCATTGTTAAAAACGTTTTTAACAGCAGTTATTGCCGTTGTGCGTGAAATTGCTAAGCCACTTCAGAAACCGGAAACATCTTTTGCAAAACAAGTTGAAGAAAGCAGAAACTCAGATTCACAAAAGGGTCGATCTGTGTAGATTTCTCCTTGTAATAATCTTTCGATTCTACTGTCTGTTAATTCAAATTAGGGTTATAAAATTTTAGAAGCCAGCTCTTATATAACCAATTTATAGCAAGAAATTACGATACAAAAATCAGCGTCCGTTAGAAAATAAACATAACACAGGGTGATAGAGTTGCCTCTATCCATAAGCGTCAGTTAAGCTCAAAATTGTAAGCTTAAAATATGGTTGAATAATTATTAATAATAGTATATAATTATTAACGTTTTTCAGGCATTTTTGTTATGGGTGCGCCAAGTAAGCGTTTAGAATACAGTTGGTGAAAATCCAACTTAGGCAAAGTCTAGCCAACAGCCTAGAACAGACCATTATGCTGCGTGAGGTAACGAGCGTAGTAAAGCTAATGGAATGGACAATATAGGGTGCAATGAAAATTGACCTTACCCAGAAAAAGTGGAGAGAAAGTGTGGAATGTTTTTTACAAAAAGAATGATGCATCAAATTGTTCTGGAATGCAATAGTTAATAGTGACGTTGTTTGTTATAAAAAATTTCTATGTATTCAAATATTGCAGTTCTAGTTTGTTGAGCAGAGTGTTGTGAAGTATCAATAAGTATTTCTCTTTTCAATGAGCTAAAGAAGCTTTCTGCAACAGAATTGTCGTAACAACAGCCTTTATTACTCATCTATATTCTTTACAGCTAAGAGATATTGATACCCTTGCGCAGTATATTGTGAACCTTGGTCACTGTGCAGCAGTAGATTTTTAACAGGTTTACGCCTATTAATGGCCATTAATAAAGAGTTCATAACCAATTGTTTATTTATTGCACTACTCATTAACTACCATACGTGAGAATTATTGCTGCCAAATATAGCCATCCCTCCTTGGTTTTGATGTAAGTAATCCCATACTTTATTTGGTTGATCAACAATAAAGTTTTGATCTAGTATATTGGGAGCTACAGCTCTATTATCTGTTTGTTGTTTTTTAATTTTAAACTTTCTTCTCAGTATAGCCCTGATGTCATTTTTCTGCATAATACTTTGCACCGTTTTCAAATTGCAACTTTTACCCAAAGCCTTCAATTCAGCATGAATTTTAGGAGCTCCATATCTACATTTAGAAACTTGATATATTTTTTGAATAGCTTCGAGTAGCTCTTTATTTGCTGATTCTCTACTGCTTATTTTTCTTGTGGTCCACTTATAGTAGCCACTAGCAGAAAATCCTACATAATTCCTGTACTTTATAGCAGTTACTATATAAAAAAATATTTTACTCTTTTTGACTGGCCAGGGCTTTTTTTTAAATGTCTCTTTCCCTTGTTACTCTTGCTTTGTAAATCAAACCTCTCTTTGTCGTAAGGAGCCATGTTACCTCTACCTGGAAATGCATTTGCCGCTGACTTTTTTTCGTTATATTTCTTCATCCATTTTCCTAATAAACCACCCTTTATTCCTAAATCTCTTGCTATTTTTGTAATTGTTTGACCTGCCTTTCTTTGTTCATTTGCCAGTTTAACAGCTTCCAATTTGAATTCTGCCGTATATTCTCTTACCATTTCTAATCCTCCAAAATTTTATTTTACCCAAAAAAACTCTTTTCTTTCTCTCCACTTTTTCTGGGTAAGGTCAGTCTTTAGGCACCCAAACAAAGGGAAATGCTGGATAAAAAGAAAATACTTTAAAAAGTATAATAACGATAACTGGCGTTTTATGACAAGTAACGAGATACATTTTATTATACACAGCGATCATGTTATTAAACGACATATCAAAGTGCAAAAAACCAGATCTCCATATGATGGTGATTGGGTTTATTGGGGTAAACGTCTGAGAAAAATACCAGATAAGCCATTAAGAGTAATAAAACTATTGAAGTTACAACAAAGTAAATGTGATAATTGTAGACTATGGTTTAAAAGTGATGATACAATAGAAATACATCACAAAGACCGGAATAGACGAAACAACATGATCAAAAACTTATCTTTGTTACATGGACATTGTCACGATGAATTACACAGGAGGTGTGCATGAAAAGCTCCAAATTGGAGAGAAGCCGTATGAGGCGCAAAGTCTCACGTACGGTTTTGAAGTCGAGTGAGGAGGGGCGACCTTCTTCACTTAGACAACAATATGCAGATGAAACTACGGAAGAAGACTTAAGGAAAATAGCAGAAAAAGCACCAATAATAAAGTTAGCCTACGATGAATTAGACAGGTTTAGCTGGAATGAAAAAGATTTAGTAGCATATGAAGAAAGAATAATGGATCTGCGGAAAGAAGAAGGCATCCTCGCTAAAAAACTTGATGAGGGAAAGATTGAAGGAAATATTGAAGTAGCAAAAAACCTACTTAAGGCTGACATCTCTATTGATATTATCTCTCAGACAACCGGCCTTCCTCAAGCTGAGATTAAACGACTTCAGGAAGAAATCACCTAAAAGGCTAATGATCAACGAAAAAATTGTAAGAGAGAACTTAAAAAAAGTCATAGAGCAAAAAAGCGGTAAAGATGTGATCGCTCTTGGCATAATATCCTCAATTATTATTAAAGGTCAAGATGTTGGTTTTGTGCTTGAAGTTGCCGTTAACACGCAAGCAAATGAAGAATTAAGAAGAAATTGTGAGCAAGCTGTTAAAGCTATACCGGGGGTGACAAAAGTGACCGTGGTTGCTACTTGTCAAAAACAAACTGGGCAACAAAAAGCTAAATTACATATCGAAGGAGTGAAAAATATAATCGTTGTGGCCTCTGGTAAAGGCGGTGTGGGCAAGTCCACAGTTGCGCTAAATCTTGCTCTCTCATTAGCAAAGTTAAAACACAAAGTTGCGCTGGTTGATGCAGATATATATGGTCCTTCAATTCCTAAAATGCTTGGCGCTGAAAAATTAAAGCCAGAAATACAGGATAGTAAAGCAATGCCTATAGAAAAGTATGGACTGCATACTATTTCAATTGGCTATTTTATCGATAAAGATCGTGCAGCAATATGGCGCGGACCTATGATTACAAAAGCACTTTATAGTCTGCTAATGGGAACAAAATGGTCCGATATAGAGTATTTGATAATTGATACACCACCTGGAACTGGCGATGTGCATTTAAGTCTTATGGAAAATTTTAACTTAACTGGGGCGATAATAGTTTCAACTCCACAGGAGCTCTCTTTAATCGATGCTCGCAAAATTTATGATATGTTTACAAAGCTCAGCGTACCGGTTATTGGCATTGTAGAAAATATGAGTTATTTCATTCAAAGCGGCTCAAAAATATACATATTTGGAAAAGACGGTGCAAAAAAAATGTCTGAGGAGCTGGGCATCAAACTTCTAGGCAGAGTTCCTCTAGATCCACAAATATGCCATGCTTCTGATTGCGGAAATCCTTTAATGTTAAGTGAGGATTTGGCAGAGATTTATGAAGACATTGCTCAAAGTATAGTTAAACAATAGAATAAGCGTGAGAAACATGCGAATCAAAGTCCTCTTTTGTTAGTTACAAAATAGACTGCTTGCATAACCATTATTTACATGAAAAATTAGCAGCTTTTGTCATTCCAGCGCGTGACGCTGGAATCCAGAAAAAAAGAAGAATGGATCCCAGTGGGCTTTGTTGCATCGCTCTTCGGATAGTAGGTAACGCACAATAAATTTATGAAGCTATCTCAAATTTAGCCATACCAATATCAGTGAACTTATTGAGCAAATAGCATTTAACAAGTAGTTCCTTCTCTCTATTTGTCTCAGATTTATTCCTAAAACTAAACCCGAATGTTTGTTTCAGTCGCGAGAAAAAACTTTCTATATAAGATCTTTTTCCATAACTCATCTCTTTTTTCCACTTCTTTATACTATCTTCATCATATGACTTTATGAGCTTGACTGCAGAATTTCTCTCAGCCATATAGTCTAACTTTGGATGCTCTGCTGCGTTGTTTTTCGGAGGAATTTTCGTTTTTATACCATATTGATTACACAGCTTATAGAGCTTTTCTCTGTCATATGCCCTATCTGCATATAGTACTTTTATGACATACTGAAAATCGACTTCTTTTAGCAAATCACAAGCTCCATAGTGATCAGAGTAGACACCGTTACTGTATTTTACAGCTATGGCTTTTTTGCTGTTTGTATTCAACATTACATGCAATTTTCTTGTCTGTTCATAGCTGCGATACTTTCTATCTTCGCTATTTTCTTTGCTATGACCAGGAGTGTTGTTGTATATACTAATTCCTGTACTGTCTATAGCAATTTCGATATCTTCCATATTATTTTTATCAATTCTGCAATCATTGATCTTAATATTGAGTTTCTTAAACCTTCTTGATGATTGTGAATAGCTGATAACTTGCAAATTTTTCCCAATTTGCTCAAGGTATCCTGCTATAAACCCAACTGTTTGCCTCAGGCCTATTCTAAATAAACAAGTTATTATGTGCACCAAAATTACAACTTTATCGCTATAAATATTGTTGCCACCTGGTATTTTTGGACCATTCTCGTACCACTTTTCTATGGCTTCGTTGATATAATGAAAAATATTTCCTCTTTTTTCTAGAAATTTGTTATATTCGCTATGGTTACTGACCCTCATTTTTTGTGGCATATTTTTTCTTTCAAGGTTAAATGGCTATTTTATAATGAATTTTGTCAGTAGCCACCAGATTTTTTCAGTTGCTATGCAACAAAGCCATCCCAGTGTCAAGCACTGGGATGACACCTTTATGTTTGAGGCAAAACCGGCCATAGCATTTAACACACTGCCTTCGCAAAATGTTCGTACAGTTGTTCGTTACGTGCTGGAATGACAAGGTGGAGTGTCTTTAGATGTCATCCAAGTAGCTGACACTGGGATCTAAAAAATTTAATTTATATATAAAGTTTGTTTAAACTATTTTCAAAACAGATAAAATATAATTTTACAATTAGCGTAAATAAAATGAATTATGATGTAATCATTTCAGGTGGTGGGTTACTTGGTCTTATTACTGCCATTGGCCTCAGTTGTGACTCTGTGTCTGTAGCTGTGATTGAAAAAAATAGTCTACCACGTGTAGTAGATGACAACCGAGCATTTGCTATTTCTCAAGGTTCGAAAAAAATATTGGAAAAATTAGGGATTTGGCAGTTTATAGAAAGCGAAGCTGAGCCAATACTTGATATATGCATATTAGATGCGGTTACTGTGCATTACAATCATAAAATGGTTGGTGAAGAACCAATGGGTTATGTTATTAACAATGCCACTATATGGAATGCAATCAACAATAATTTTTTGAATAAACTAAATATATACTCTCCACATTCCTATAAAACAATTGCTTGTGATTCAGGATATGTGGAAGTTATTCTTGATAATAACCAGGAATTAATATCATCGCTACTTATCTGCGCTGAAGGCAAGAACTCTAAACTACCAGAGTTATTTTCTATACCGACAGCGAAATTTGATTATAAACAAAGTAGCATAGTATTTAATGTAAAGCATGAACTGCATCACCAAAACTTAGCTGTAGAGCGTTTTTTTCCTGGCGGTCCATTTGCAATTCTACCGATAAAGGATGGCTATACTTCTTCGATAGTTTGGACAGAAAAATCTGGAATTTCAAAAATGCTAATGGATCTGTCTGAAGAAGAATTTATTATAGAGCTTAAAAAAAGATTTGGTTCTTATTTAGGAAAGATAAAACTAGAGGGTGAAAGAAAACTTTATCCTTTAAGTTTTGTTTTCGCAAAAAAGTTATATAAGGGTAGAGTTTTGCTTATCGGCGATGCAGCACATTCAATTCATCCAGTTGCAGGTCAAGGGCTTAATCTTGGAATTAGAGATGTAGAAAGTATTATAAAGCACGTAGTTGCCGCAAAAGCATCTGGTATTGATGTTGGCAGTAGTTATTTATTAAAGAAAATTTCACGTAACAGATACTTTGATAATTTTACAATGGCGCTTGCAACTGATGGATTAAATAGGATGTTTTCCAACAGAATATTCTGCGCTAAAGCACTAAGAAATCTTGGCTTGATTGCAGTTGAAAATTCAAATTTCCTCAAAAAACGCTTCATTCGGCATGCTATGGGATTTATATAAATCACTATTTTATAGCTAATGCAAGTCAGGTTTCCCACGGCATACCGCCGCGGTATCTTGGCCGCTAACACGTAGCGGGATGACGAATGTATCTGTTCAGCAGTTGTGTTAAAAGTCAATAGAAAAATTGATGTAGCTGTGGATAAGTACTTTTATCTGTATAAACGTGCTTATCCACAGCTATACTGGCTCTTAGATAGAAACAGACAGAGAGTTATATTCCTCAGTAAAAACCCTGTCATCTCTGACTAAAGAGTTAGCAAGAATAAGCAATTTCCTCATGGCAGCAGTGGAAGCAATTTTATATGGCTTTTTATATTGACTATATAATCTAGTAAAGAAAGGTTTGATATAGGAATTAGGGGGGTAGGGGGGGATGTATGGTCCCAGAGTGTGATGGTATGATAAAATATGAGAAAACAATACCATCAAAGGAGGAATTATGGGACAAATATTACATGGGTGCGCCAAAACAACAGAGACAATTCGTAGAGCAATACAAAATAGTAAAGAGAGCATAGCAAAACTCTCCAGGTACTATAACCTTAATCCAAAAACTATCATTAAATGGAGAAAACGGTCTTTTGCCAAAGACGCTGATATGGGTCCGAAGCATGCAAGATCAACTGTTTTAACTTTAGAAGAGGAGGCTGTAATTGTTGCATTTCGTAAGCATACTCTATTGCCATTAGATGATTGTCTCTACGCTTTGCAAACCTCAATCCCACACTTGACTCGCTCTAGTCTACATCGTTGCTTACAGAGGCACAGCATTAGCAGACTACCAGATGTTGATGGCGAAGTTAAACCAAAAAAGAAATTCAAACAATATCCTATAGGCTATTTCCATATTGATATTGCAGAAGTCAGAACAGAAGAAGGAAAGTTATATTTGTTTGTTGCAATAGATAGAACATCCAAATTTACGTATGTTGAGTTGCATAAAAGTGCTACAAAACCTATAGCTGCTGAGTTTCTACGTAATTTGATTAAAATTTTACCATATAAAATCCACACTATTTTGACAGATAACAGTGTACAATTTACCAACCAAAAACGCCATAAATACGCTTTTCAACATATATTTGATAGAGCTTGTGAAGAAAATGACATTGAACACCGTCTAACAAAAGTTAGCCATCCTTGGACAAATGGGCAAGTTGAGCGTATGAACAAAACTTTAAAGAATGCCACTGTTAAGAAGTATTACTATCAGTCTCACCAGCAACTCAAAGAGCATCTTTATGACTTTGTTATGGCCTACAATTATGCTAAAAGACTCAAAACTCTTAAGGGTCTTACACCTTTTGAGTTTATATCTTTACAGTGGACAAAATCTCCTGAATTGTTCATACTAAATCCACACCATCACACTCTGGAACCATACACTTCCTGTGTTTCGTAATATTATACAATCAAATTGATAAAAGCTGTATTATCTCCTTGCAGCATTAAGTGTATATTTTTTGCTATTTTTTCCACTAAGGGAGTAACATTATCAAAATTTGAAAATTTTGATAACACATAATCTGCTAAGCTTCTTTGATCTTCAGGTCTACCCACTCCAAATCTCAAGCGCCAATAATCGTTGCCAATAAAACTATCTATGGATTTAAGTCCATTATGTCCAGCAGAGCTACCACCTTTCTTTATTTTTATTCTTCCAAGTTCCAAATCAGCGTCATCGTGTATGACAACAATATTATCTAGCGATAATTTGTAAAAATTTCGTATTTTTGCAACAGGGATGCCTGAATTATTCATAAATGAATAAGGCTTTATTAACATGATTTTATTATCATTAATTATGCCAGAGGTTATTAGATAATCGGCTTTTTTAGAGAACGACTGGAAATTCCAATATTTGCAAATTGTATCAACTACGATGAAGCCGATATTATGATAAGTTAACTCATATTGACCACCAGGGTTACCAAGCCCAACTATCAGGTGCACTATTCCTCTGTTTCTGCTTGAGGTTCTTCAACGTCACTATCGGCAGCAGAAATTGTAACAATGGTAAAATTTTCTTCTTCATGAGCTACAAACTTAACACCTTCTGGTAATTTTACATCATTAATATGTATAGACTGGCCAATCATTTTACCGGATAAATCAACTTCAATAACCTGAGGTATTTTATCAGGAGAGCATTTAACAGCAATAGAACGACACAAAACATTAAGCACTCCACCTAATTTGATTCCTGGAGCTTTACTTTCATTCACAAATGATAGAGGTATGTCTATTTTAATTTCACTGCCTTTATCAACAAACTGAAAATCAACATGTTGCACAGTATCCTTTACTACATGCAATTGGATATCGCGAACAAGAGCATATTCCTTTTTGCCCGAAATATTCAGCTCTATCAAATGTGCAGAAAGAGAGCCTGACTTATATTGCTTTGTGAATTCCTTTGCAGACAATGTCAAATTTACATTATCATGGCCCTTTCCATATATGATTCCAGGGATGTTTCCTTTCTTCCTTAGAGAATGCATCGCTTTTGTTTTTGTTATATCACGTAACTCTGCATTAATTGTTACTATTTCCTGTTGCGTCATCGGTTACTCCTATTCAGCTAATCCTTTTAATATAATTTAACAATAATATAACATAAAAATATTTATTTCAAACTTCATTCTTTCATACTAATTGTTTGTGAAAGGATTTATTTAGATATATATTTAAGCTTATTTAACAAGAACTATGGGCATTGACGATAAAGTAGTTTTTAGGATTTATAGACCAACAAGAACTGCAACACAATCTGGTTTAGGTAATACAAATTTCTGGCACCTGAAAATTGAATCTGGCTCTTACTACATTGAACCTTTAATGGGGTGGGTTGGCTCAAAAGATCCAAAAAAACAGATTGTATTAAAGTTTGATTCTCTTGAAAAAGCAGTATTCTACGCAAAAAAACGCAACGTTAAATACATAATTGAAATGCCAAAAAATGTTAAGAGGCTGCCAAAATCTTACGCAAGCAATTTCATACTAAAGTAAGTTGCACAACAAATGGTGTTATGCAAGTAGCTGACACTGCTCTCCTTTGTCATCCCAGTGCCCAGACACTGGGATCCAGGAATTTTATTAAGTTGGTAAGCATAAAAATAGCTGTTTTACGTTAAAATACAATGTTTTTGATGATTATGGAAAGGCTGGATCCCAGTGTCAAGCACTGGGATGACACCATTTGTTGTAAACTCACTTTTACTCTATGGTTATACTACCTTGCCGCTATCCTGAACGGATACAAAGTAAGTTTTATTGTGATGTGCTCATCTGTAAAAAATAAGACTTAATCTCACTGTTGATCATGGATTTTAAGTTGTGCTAACACACTGCGGCCATTTAAAGAGTCAAGATTTTTAACCTGGCTAGCCAGTATTAAAGAGTTATTTTTCAGGTATTTCTTTACAAGGCTTGCAAGTCTTTTTGGATTATTTAAATAGCTCCACTCTGCTTGTAAAACTTTTATATCACTTTGTACTAAATTAATTTCACTTTTTATTTTTATTAGCTCTCTATTTAACGACTGAACATGTAATTTTACCTTAAATAGTCCTACAATGCTAAGAAAAAACATAACTATTGAGATGATGCAGAAAGTTCTCACGACAACCTCTGTATAGCTCTTAGTTTTGCTGAGCGTGAACGCGGATTTGCACTTACTTCTTCTATACTTGCTTCGATCACTTTTTTATTTAGCAGAGAGAATGTCTTGCAATCAGTAGCACATAAATCTTTAAAAAAAGTTTTGACTATACGATCTTCTAAGGAATGAAAGGTGACGACAATTAATTTGCCATTCTCACTTAAAATCTCAGATGCAGCTTTAATACCCTTTTCAAGTTCTCCCAGCTCATCGTTTACCCATATTCTGATTGCCTGAAATGTTCTGGTTGCAGGATCAATTTTGCTTTTTCCACGGAACACCACAGAACGTACAATGTTCGCAAGCTCAAATGTAGTTTTGATAGTTTTCTTCTTCCGTGCACTTACTATTGCTCTTGCGATTTTGCGAGAATGATGCTCTCCTCCGTAGTTATATATAGTATTTGCGATTTCTTCTTCGCGTAAAGCATTAACAAACGTTGAAGCGTTTATATAAGAAGAGTTATCCATACTCATATCGAGTGGACCATCATGTAAAAATGAGAACCCTCTATCTCCGTTATCAAGCTGCATAGATGAAACTCCGATGTCAAAGACCACTCCATCCACTCCGTTTGATGTCATTCCAGCGCGTGACCAGTTATTTTTTCCAGTATCAAGTACTGGGATGACAGGAGATGGCTCAACGCTGCTTAGTATACTTTTAATATTACTAAACTTCTCAATGAATAGTTTTATTCTATCGGGATATCTAACGCTTAAATCATCATAAAACTTAGTTACCGTTTCATCTCTATCAATTGCATATACCTTGCAATCAGCTGACTCCAATATTGCTTTGCTATACCCTCCAGCTCCAAATGTGGCGTCCACGTATATGCCACCATCCTGCGGTGATAGTAGTGATAGCATCTCTTTTAACAAAACTGGAGTGTGTGTCATATCAAAAAATTTAAGTACAGTTGGTGTAGATATCCTACTCTACTCTACTCTTCACATCAATTTTATTTATGTACATAGATTTTCTTGCCAAAATATGGTATCTTATCGGAATATATGAGCAATAATATTAAAATCAAGGTTTAATATTGTTAATATAATATTCACATAACGTTCACATTTTTTTTTATATATAAGATCAAACAGGCTATAGGGAAATTATGCAGCAAATAACAAAAGTAATATTTTCAAGTTTGATTTGTAACACTTTATTGTGGTATGACCACATGCTTTTTGGCCACTTAATAAACATAATAGGTGGTGTGTTTTTTCCATCGGATGATCAACTAACCAGCGTATTGAAGGCTTTTGGAGTGTTTGCAGTGGGTTTCTTAATGAGACCAGTCGGTGCTGCTATATTTGGTCACATTGGTGATAAACATGGCAGAAGAGTTGCCTTATTGCTCTCGATTATATTAATGACTTTATCAACCGTATTAATTGCTTTTGTTCCAGGTTATCAAAGCATTGGAATACTAGCGTCAATGCTGGTAGTGTGTTTAAGATTATTGCAGGGTATATCTCTTGGAGGAGAAGCAGGAAATGCACCATTTTTAATAGAACATGCTCCTAAAAACAAAAAAGGATTTTTTGGCAGCATTGAGGTATTAAGTGCAATTCTTGGTTCAATATTAAGCCTGATAGCGGTACTCATATGCAAAAAAGTATCTGATTTTGAATCTTGGGGGTGGAGATTACCTTTCATTTTCAGTTTAGCAATGGGATTAATTAGCATATATATGAGGTATATACTTGATGAAAGCCCAGAGTATAAAAGACAAAAAAATCCGTCTAAATTGCCACTAAAAGAGTTATTAAACAATTACAAAAAGCCTGTTCTAATATCAATAGGTATTGACTTGGTTGAAAATGCGTCTCTCTATATATATTTGGTATTTTTCAATGTGCTTACGAATAAAATATTAACAGTAAATACTCATTTTAATCATATAGTGGAAATACTGAGTCAAATTGCGCTCGGAGGATTGACAATATTATTTGCTATACTTTCTGATAAGGTAGGAAGAGAAAAAGTTATGAAATTTGCATTTATAGCTTTTGTAATAGTAAGTTATCCAGTTTTTTCAATGTTATGTAGTGGCAATTACTTGCTGGCACACATTCTTTTTATAATTCCAATAGCTGCATCGCTTGGTCCTGTCAGTGCACTTATGTGCGAATTATTTCCAACAAAGGTTCGGTACAGTGGATTTGGTTTATCAAGAAATATAGCTGCTGGATTTTTTGGCGGCCTTGCACCATTTATATGCACAACAATTATCAAGGTTACAGGACAAGAGACTTCAGCTAGTTTTTACATGATTTTCTGTGCATTAATTGGGCTAGTTGCTATATCGCAAATTAAGGGTGAGCTTTCTTCAAAATCACACAAAGTAAACCAAGTATAGTTGCAGTATAGCAGAATTTAAAAAAATCTAATTATAAGGTGGGAAATGCCAATTCTTAGGTGATAATGTGAATATTTCAGCACCATCTTTTGTCACTCCAAGTGTATGCTCAAATTGAGCAGAAAGTGAAAGATCGCGTGTTGTTACTGTCCAGTCATCGAGTTTACTGAGCAGAGTCTCATGTTTTCCAGCATTAATCATTGGCTCTATTGTAAAAAACATACCTTCCTTTAAGACAAGATCTTCATCTTGATCATAGAAATGCACTACATTTGGTGGAGCATGAAAGACTTTTCCTATACCATGTCCGCAGTAGCTGCGTACGATAGAATATCCAAAATCTCTAATATATTTCTCTATAGCAAGCCCTATTTCATTTAACTTATTGCCGGGCTTAACTTGTTTGATTGCTTCCATCAACGCATTATAAGTAGCATCACATAAACGTTTTGCTTTGATTGATGGTTTGCCAACCCAAAACATGCGACTTGTATCACCATGCCAACCATTTAAAATCACCGTGACATCAATATTTAAAATATCTCCATCTTTAAGCGGTTTATCATCGGGAACACCATGGCACACAACTGCATTTTTTGAAGTGCAAATTGATTTTGGATACCCCCTATAGTTTAGTGGTGCTGGAATTGCACCTGCATTAATTATAAAGTCATGGCATAGATCATTTAATTCATTGGTTGTCACCCCTACCTTTACGTACGGTGCAATGAAATCAAGAGTTTCAGCAGCAAGCCTGCCAGCCTTGCGCATAAATTCAAAATCTTCTTGTGAGTGTATAGTTATGTTCATATTTTCCATGTCTTATTGTAATTGGTACGCTTACTCGCAAGTACATAAACATAATAATTTTACATATTATAAAAATAAGTCCTATGGATCCTAGTGTCAAGTCATTTGTATGAAAGGTGGTAAAACAGAAATCTAGACTGTAACTTTTGATTTAACCCAATTATACAATTTACTCATTTTACCATCCTGACCTAAAATACCAGAATTATTTTTATAAAAAGTGTCAACTATTAGCTTTATAGAGCCTATAGCAGCAGAAAATACAGGATTTTTATCATATTCGCCATCAAGACCGCTACAAGACTCAGGGCACCCAATTCGAACTTGCTTATTGAATATATAGCCTGCAATTTCCTTCATGCTTGTGAGTTGACTAGTTCCACCTGTGATCACTACTTTATTAATTGGATCTTTCTGCTCTTGAAATTGCTCTCTTACCATTTCAAGTATTTCTTCAACTCTTGGTCTTATGATGTTAATAAGCTCAGATTTGAATACTTGAGTAGGTTCATCATTTTCGTTGTTTTGCATTGTAATGTACTCATTCTCATCTATTGAAGTTACGATAGTGCTGCCATACAGTATTTTTATATACTCTGCACGTTCTATGCTTGTGCATAGCCCGTAAGCAATATCTCGAGTGATATGAACACCACCAATTGGAACGCTGCTTGCATACACAAGTTTCCCTCTTTTGAAAATTCCAATTGCAGTGCACCCACCGCCTATATCAACAATAGCAGTCCCGAGCTCTTTTTCATCTCCACTCAGACAGGCAAGACCTGCAGAATATGCAGAAGCAATACAACCTGCCATATTTAATCCACCATTATTGGTAATACAGTTTTCAATATTGGTAAGCGCTGGACGCGAAGCAGTGACAACATTAACATCAGCAGATAGTCTTTTTCCGTACAATCCACCAACTTCTTTTATGTCAGTCATGTCATCTAAGTGATATTTTAGTGGTATATTGTGAATGATAACATTGTCTTCAATATATTTCTCAAATGTTTGAAAAACTACACGTCTTATATCACGCTCAGAAATCTCATGGTTAGCTGCAATAATTTCATTATGTACATTGAAAGATGAGATGCCACATCCAGCAATGTTCACATATATCTGATCTATGGTTTCTTCTGATACTTGCTCAGCTAAACCTATAGTTGATGAGATGGAGTAATTTGCGTGTTTTACATTAGTTATCGACCCACCGTTTACACCTTCTGCAATCTTATAGCCCGTTCCTGTTACTTTATAGCTGAAGTTGCCATTTATTTTAACGATTAGACAAATAATCTTTGTTGTACCTATGTCTAAAACAGCAAAAACGTTTCTCTTTGGTTTTGCTATTACTGCAGAGTACATTAGTTAACCTTATTACGCAATTTCATTTAAATTGTAGCTTCCTTTAATAATTTATATTTCTATTATAGATATAGCAACATTTTAATATACACTAAATTATGGACAAAAGGAAAAGCAAAACATAGAATTATAATTTTTATGTCCATATTACCAATTGTAATTGCCCCTGATGAAAGACTAATCACACGTGCCAGTGAAGTAACAGATATAAACGATAAAATTAAAGAATTAGTAAACGACATGTTCGAAACTATGTATGATGCAGAAGGTCTTGGCCTTGCTGCAGTGCAAGTTGGAGTGTTAAAGAGAATTTTTGTTATGGATATTCAGCTAGAAACGATTGAAAATGAGCCAGCAGGATATGGCTCAACTGGCAAATTTTACATGATTAATCCTGAGATTACAGAATTATCCGATGAACAAGTAATTCTCAAGGAAGGATGCCTTTCAATTCCAGAGCAAAGTCATGAAATTAAGCGTCCAAAGTATCTAACTGTGAAATACAGAGACTTAAATAACGAAGAACAGACGCTAAAAGCTAGTGGTTGGCTTGCAAGGTGTATTCAGCATGAATTAGATCACTTAAACGGCATATTATATATTAGACATTTATCTAAATTAAAGTATGATATGGCCATGAAAAAAGCACAAAAGGTTAAAAAGCATTATGAGCAATAAAGACCTAGAATTATTAAAATTTTACCATGAAGTGGGCGTTGATTGCACACTAATGGAGGGTGAAGAGGAAAAAAAATTGGAGAGCAAAGAGAGTGTACAACCCTCTGTTATCCAAACTGGGACCAAGAAGAAAGATGCAGATATGCGCTGGAATGACACTAAAGATGGAAAAGACATGTTTCCAAGTGATTGGATAATTGAAGCAAGGAAACTTGCAGGTAAATGTGGTAGTGTGGATGAATTAAGAAGTGCAGTTGAATCATTTGAAGGTTGTGAGATAAAAAAAACTGCAACTAATACTGTCTTTTCCGATGGTAATCCAAATGCAAAAATTATGCTCGTTGGTGAAGCTCCAGGAGCAAATGAAGACCTTCAAGGCATACCATTTTGTGGTGCAAGTGGAATGTTGCTCGATAAAATGTTAAATGCAATCAATCTTGATCGCACTAAGGTATACATAAGCAATACTGTATTTTGGCGCCCACCTGGCAATAGAAAGCCAACCGACCTAGAGCTTGATATGTGCAGACCATTTGTTGAGAAGCATGTTGCACTGGTTTCACCGCAAATTCTAATTTTAGTCGGGGGAATCGCATGTTATAGCCTTCTTGACAGCACAAAAACTATATCGAATTTGCGTGGCAGATTTCATACGTACACTAACCAATATTTGTCCAATTCAATCACCACAGCCGCTATATTTCATCCAGCTTACCTACTTCGCCAACCGGCACAAAAACGTTTAGCCTGGGAGGACTTGAAGAAGATTAGGGAGTATCTTGATAACACCAATAACTGCACAAATACCTAATAAAGTGGTAGACCTCTTGCATAGTTTTTTGCAGCATGTTAACAATCGTTAGAAACGAAAAAACTTCCTTGACAAACTCCGCCAGCCCCCTTATCATAAAATTGAAGCTATTGTATTTGCTTTCGCCAATCTGCAGATTAAAAGGTAAGGATTACTTAATGTATCGGCGTCTTATGTTCAATTTTTTGCAGTATATAGATACTGTATGTCTTTACAAAACTTCATCTACATCTAGATTTTTATCTAAATAAGCTGAACGCGCTTATAAAGCGTTACAAGACATCAAAAAATGCCAATACTCGACAGAGATAGTAAAAGACTAGCTAACTCGGGGGTTCTTTGTCTTTTTTTCTGCTTAGTAAATTTCTTAAACATTTGCAGCGTAAGTTAGTTGCAATTAAAAGCAGCTTAATCTTGCTTGTCAAGCGTTTAAAACATAAAAAACGCCAATATTTTAAAGCGGATAATAACCCCAGGGCTTCTTTTGCCTTTTTTTTCGTTTGGTAAATTTCTTAATGTTTATAGCTAAACGACAATCGTCATCCCGCAGCGGGATCTATGCTTTGAGATACCGCGAATAAATCGCGGTATGACGTAGAGCTCGCGTTAGCTATACTTTTATGCTTACCAACTCAGTATCCAATCAAAATCCTGGATTTCAGTGTCAAGCACTGAAATGACACCAAAAGGGCTACTGCTGTTTTGGATGGAAACCAGTGTCAGCTACTTGAATCTGCCACGCAAATTGCCTGCAAATTGCAATGTTCGTACAGCTGTGCGTCATGCGCTGGAATGGCATCAAGGGGTAACTTTTTATTTAAACAATGATTGTAAAATGATTATAATAAGAGATCTATTGAAATTTTAAAGTTATTAAATATTGACGCTATATACTTAAGTGTTAAAATAGAATGAAAAGTTTTTAGGAGTTTATATGGCAGCAGGTGGGAAAGCAAAGACAGCTAGTAAAAATAACCCTACTCAGCGTAAGAAAGCTGAGCAAAAAATGTATAAAAATAAACCGGTAAAACCTGTTAGATATATAGATCGTGATTCGCGCATGAATTATATGTCTGCTCAATATGACAACGGCAATCTGGTTGAAGATGAGGTAAGCGGCAATCCTATAAAGTGGGAAGCTGTATAATAGTTGTGGTTAAAGTTACTATTAATTCTAAGGAATGTGAAGTAGAGCATGGGCTCACTATAATTCAAGCTTGTGAAGTCGTGGGCGTTGAAATTCCACGTTTTTGTTATCATGAGCGTTTAGCAATTGCTGGTAACTGCAGAATGTGTTTGGTTGAAGTGGAGGGTGGACCTCCAAAACCAGTAGCCTCTTGTGCAATGCCAGTTGCAGAAGGGATGGTTATTCACACTGATACCCCTAAGGTTAAAAAAGCACGTGAAGGTGTGCTTGAGTTTTTGCTAATTAACCACCCGCTTGATTGCCCAATTTGCGATCAGGGTGGTGAATGCGATTTGCAAGATATCACGATGGCTTATGGGAAAGGAACCAGCAGACTTGATGAGCATAAGAGGGCTGTGCCAAAAAAACACTTCGGACCACTGATTGAGACCGCGATGAATCGATGCATTCATTGCACTCGGTGTGTTAGATTTTTGTCTGATGTTGCAGGTACAAATGAACTTGGAGGAATCGGAAGGGGAGAAAATGTAGAGATTAGCACTTACATAAAAAGGCATATTAGTTCTGAATTATCCGGAAATATCATAGATCTCTGCCCGGTAGGAGCTTTAACTTCAAAGCCTTACTCCTTTACAGCGCGTCCATGGGAGCTATCACATTGCGAAACTATAGATGTACTAGATGCTGTGGGAAGTAGTATTAGAGTTGATTATCGTGGCCCGGAAGTTATGCGAATATTGCCAAGGCTGAGCGAAGAAATAAATGAAGAATGGATATCAGATAAAACCCGCTTTGCCTATGATGGACTAAAAGTTCAGCGTCTTGATCGACCTTATATAAAAAAAGATGGTAAATTAGCCCCAGTTGATTGGAATGAGGCATTAACTGTTGCTGCAAAGAAATTAAAGAATACAAAATCAAATAAAATAGCTGCAATTGCAGGTGATTTAGCAGATTGTGAGTCTATGCTTCTACTTAAAGAAATGATGCAGAAGCTCGGCTCGGGAAATATAGATTGCAGGCAGGATGGTGCAAAACTTATACCAAATAATCGTGGATCGTATGTATTCAATACCACTATTGAAGGTATAGAGAATGCGGATTTGTGTCTGCTTATAAATACAAACCCAAGGATAGAAGCACCGATCATTAACGTAAGATTGAGAAAGAGATATTTACAGGGCAACTTTCCTGTTGCAAGTGTTGGTCCTAACATTGAATATTTGTATCATGTTGAGAAATTGGGCGATAATCCTGATATTTTGAGTGAAATAGCAAATGGAAATCATAAGTTCTGTAAGCTGCTGAGTGCTGCTCAGAGCCCTATGCTGATTATCGGTCAAGATGCATTAGTAAGAGACGATTCTGAATCAATTCTAATTCTAGCTGGCAAAATTGCAGAAGAATTTAACATGGTCAGAGATGACTGGAATGGCTTTAATGTGCTGCATAAAGCTGCAGCAAGAGTTGGTGGGCTAGATATTGGGTTTGTTCCTAAAAAAGGCGAAAGGGATATTAATCAAATATTGGAACATGCAGAAAGTGGTGAAATAGAAGTTGTTTATCTTCTTGGTGCAGATGAAATTGACACATCAAAGTTAGAAAACACATTTGTAATTTATCAAGGTCATCACGGTGATAAGGGTGCACATGTGGCAGATGTTATCTTGCCTGGTGCTGCATATACAGAAAAATATGCAACTTATGTAAACACTGAAGGTCGAGTGCAAAGAACAAATTTAGCTGTATTTCCTCCAGGTGAAGCAAAGGAGGACTGGTTAATTATTAAAAATCTCTCGCAATATTTGGATCTCTCCTTACCATATGATAGTTTATTTGACGTGAGAAAAAAATTAGATACTATCGGTCCACAGTTTAGAAATGCTGATCAAGTGATAAAAAATACATGGGTACCAATCAGCAGTGGTGAAATAAGCTTAAGTAATACACCTTTTACTTTAAAGGAGTGTAATTTTTATATGACGGATTCAATAAGTCGCGCTTCAAAAATAATGGCGGATTGTACTAAGGCTTTTTATGATAACGCTAGTTAATGTTTTATTTATTTTAACGCCTTTTTTACTGCCAGTCTTGGTTTACTTTGAGCATAAAGCCAATTTAGTAATAATGAACAAGGATCCAATTTTAGAATGTAAGCCTTATACGTTGCTACAATTGCGCGCTGATATTGTAACATTATTTGTTCATGTACTGATATTGGCAGGTGGTATATTTCCTGGAGTTATTAAAGATGGATGGAGTTATTTTCCGTTAATAATAATCATGATTTTTTTACTTTCATTCATATTAGGTGATGATGTTAAAATTAAAGATACTAGTTCATGGAATATGTTTAACCTTTTTAGGCAAATTATTGTGGCAGCTGTATGTGGTGCTACAGCTGGTATAGTTTCACGCGGGGTGTATGATAGTTCTAGATTATCAATAATTATAATTGTTATTATTATGTCATTTATATTGTTCAGTTGGTACGTATCGCGCTACTACGCTAAATCGGAAAATGGTAGGTTGCGGAATATGGTTGCTGCTCTTGCTCTAATAACATCATCTGCTTTATCTACTGCGCTTGCTATATTCTTCATTTTGGCGATTATGAATTACTTTTTTGGTTTAGAGTTGTATGCCTTTAATATTTAAAATTATTTTTCTTCTCATTCCACTTTTGCTTTCAGTAGCATATTTGGTGTACTTTGAACGTAAAGTTATTGGTGCAATTCAACTAAGGCACGGCCCGAGTGTAGTTGGACCTTTTGGGCTATTGCAGCCATTTGCAGATGCTATTAAGCTCCTGATTAAGGAGCCGATAATACCATTTAGAGCGAGCACCATACTGTTCATTATGGCTCCAATGCTTACCTTTATCTTGGCATTAATTGCCTGGGCAGTTATAACGTTTGGTGCTGAAGTAATTGTAGAAAATGGCCAGCAAGTAGTTATTCCTAAGGTTATAGCAAATATTAATGTTGGAGTGCTTTATGTGCTAGCTATATCGTCGCTGGGAGTATACGGCGTAATTATTGCAGGCTGGTCAAGCAATTCTAATTATGCATTTCTTGGCGCTATACGGTCGGCTGCTCAGATGATTTCATATGAAGTTTCAATAGGCTTAATAGTTGCTACAGTTGTTGTTACGACTGGCACGTTGAACCTCGGAGAGATGGTGGTAGCGAAACACAATATGCCATTTTGGGTTGATTTGCTACTAATGCCTATAGGAATAATATTTTTTATTTCTTTGCTTGCAGAAACTAATCGTCACCCATTTGATTTACCAGAAGCTGAAGCAGAGCTTGTCTCTGGATATAACGTTGAATATTCATCCATGCCTTTCGCTCTCTTTTTCTTGGGAGAATATGCAAACATGATTTTAGCAAGTGCTATGATGACAATATTCTTTCTAGGAGGGTGGTATCCTCCGTTAGAACTTGGTTTGCTTTATAAAATTCCAGGTTTAATTTGGTTCGTTTTGAAGATAATTATACTTTTATTCGTATTTATTTGGATTAGAGCAACAATACCTCGTTATCGATATGATCAGCTAATGCGCCTTGGTTGGAAAGTGTTTCTGCCAATATCGGTGCTTTGGGTGGTACTCATTTCAGGAGTGTTGCTCTTTACTGGGAATTTACCTGGATCCAATGTTTAATTTTCCAAATAAAAGATTAAGACGCAGGCGCTCGAGCAAATGGGTTCGCAATTTAACAAGTGAAAATAGCTTATCAGTAAATGATTTAGTTTTTCCTCTATTTGTTCACGACAGAGAAGGAACAACTGAACCAATTTCTGGCTTACCAGGCGTAAAGTGTTATTCAATAGATGGATTAGTGTCTATAGTTAAGGAAGCTAAAGATTTAGGAATTAATGCTGTTGCAATTTTTCCTGTAGTTGATAGTAAACTAAAATCTGAAAACGCTGAAGAAGCATATAATTCTGACAACTTAATCTGCAGAGCAATTTGTGCTGTAAAATTAAAGGTACCTGAAATTGGTATTATTGCAGACGTTGCACTGGATCCATACACTATTCATGGCCATGACGGCATTTTAAAAGATAATCAGATGGATGTAGAAAACGATGAAACTATATCAGTACTGTGTAAGCAAGCACTTGCTTTAGCGAAGGCAGGATGTGATATAGTTGCTCCTTCTGATATGATGGATGGTAGAGTAGGAAGAATCAGAAAATCATTAGATGATAACAACTTTCAAGACGTATTAATATTATCTTATGCAGTGAAATACTGCTCTAGCTTCTATGCTCCATTCAGGCAAGTCGTTGGTTCATGTGGGCTATCACATTCTATAGACAAAAGTGGTTATCAAATGGATTATAAAAATGCGCGCGAAGCAATGTGCGAAATTGAAATGGATATAAATGAAGGTGCAGACTTTATTATGATTAAACCAGGTATGCCATATTTAGATATTATCAAAACAGCAAGTGATAAGTTTAATTTTCCGATTTTTGCTTACCAAGTAAGCGGTGAGTACGCAATGATAAAAGCTGCTGCAAATAATGGCTGGCTAGATTATGACAAGGTGATTTATGAATCTTTGATTGGTTTCAAACGTGCGGGTGCAAGTGCAATATTCACTTACGCTGCACTTGATATTGCAAAAAATTTAAGTGCATAAGCCCTATAAAATTATTAAATTTTTGGCGCACGTTCTTCTACTGTTGCTGCATATTACTTAAAGTTTTCCAATACATGTTTTAAGTTGTTGATAAGTCCGTTACAATACAGTATTATAAATAATATAAACCAAGTGTTACTTAGAACATGGGGATTTTTTTTAAATTTTTGGGAAAGATGCTAGGCAAGGTTTTTCCTGCTAAAACAGTAAGCTCTCTTTTAGGAATAGGATATTTACCAAGTTGGCAGAACTATTGGTCTTCTTTTTTAATATTATTTATTGTCGATGTTATATTAATTCTTACATATGGAGGCGAATACTTACTATATAAAATGCCAGACTCAGGAATAGTTGTAGCTGCTGTTTTTACAAAATTGGCAATAGTTATGTTAGTAATGCAATTAATTGGAATATTTATTTTTCATGCTCAAGACCCTTCAGCAAACAGTGGTGAAGAAATAGTAATACAAATAGCGTCAGGGCAAGTACTGACTGTAGCACTTTCAATGCCGGCAATGATGTCGATTTATTATGCTGTAAGTAAACTCTATGGGAATATATGTAAGCAGATGTTTCAATGCCCATTTTGGTTTAATGATTTTATGCACTTTTTCTTTTTTCTTATGATACCTTACGTATTTTTTAATGTCGTAGAAGTGATAAAACCATGGCCAATAAGTTCAATACAGCTCAGCTATAATAATGCAATGTCAATTACATTTGAGGGGATTTTTCACACATTTTATGCGGTGATTTTACTGTATTTAACAGCATTTATATTCTGCGATTTAACTATGCATGATGCAATTGTCCTAAATAAAAGCATAATTCAGTATGTGAGGGAAAGTTCAGCAGTTTTAGGTGATTATTTACATGATACTGTTAAAAAAATAGGTATTGAATAGTACTTATTTATTTATATATTTAGTATAAAAAGTGTACAATTTGTGTGAACTTACAAAGTATAATAAAAGAGTTACAAGATTTTTGGGCTAGTGAAGGATGTGTTATACTTCACCCATACACATCTGAAGTTGGTGCTGGCACATTACATCCTGCAACAATTATGTCTGCAATTGATACAAAACCGGCAAAAATTGCATATCTACAACCAGTAATTAGGCCAGCAGATGGGCGCTATAGTGATAATCCTAATCGTTTGTATCAACATCACCAATATCAAGTTATAATAAAGCCATCTGGTAATAATTTACAAGACGTCTATTTAGATAGCTTAAAAGTTCTTGGCATATCTACAGAAAAATATGATATTAAGTTTGTTGAAGATGATTGGGAAAATCCAAGTGTTGGTGCATCAGGACTTGGTTGGGAAGTTACATGCAATGGAATGGAAGTAACACAGCTTACTTATATACAGCAAGTTGGAGGGATTGACTGCAAGATGATTCCTGGTGAGGTGGCATATGGGTTGGAACGTTTAGCAATGTGCATACAAGGTGTAGATAATGTTTACGATATAATTTGGAACGATAACGGTGTAACTTACGGAAATATTTTTAAACAAAGAGAATATGAATTTTCTTATCTAGCGTTAGACTATTATGATACTAAAGTGGTACAGCAGCAATTCGAAGATACGGAAAAATTGTGTAAGTTCCTTATTGAAAAGGAGCTACCAATGGCAGCCTATGACCAATGTATTAAAACTAGTCACCTACTTAATCTGCTTGATGCAAGAGGTGTGCTTGGTGTGAATGAACGTACAGCTTATATTGGTAAAGTTAGAGAGCTAACAAAAAAATGTTGTGAATTGTACATGAGTAAATAGCGTATGTCGTTGCAGTTATTATTTGAGTGCCTTTCAGAAGAAATACCACCGAGAATGCAGAATGTAGCTGCAACTCAAGTTAAGAGCTGTATTGCCAATGTTTTTAACAAAAATAATGTAAAATTTACATCAATGGAGGTTTTTGTAACGGCACGTCGCATTACCCTATTTGTCGACAACATAAATGCTTTGGAGCTAAAGGATTCCAATAACGAAGTTAAGGGACCAAACATTAACGCACCAAAAAGTGCTATCGAAGGTTTTTTAAGAAAATATCAGAAAAATGAAGAAGATTTGCTCGTTCGAAAAGTAAATAATGAGGATTTTTACTTCATTAAAAGAGAAAGCTGCTCATTTAACATTCAAGAGTTTCTTAAAAATCAACTAGGAGAAATATTAAAAAATTTCTCTTGGCCAAAAAGTATGAGATGGGGCAAAGGAAAAGAAAGGTGGGTTAGGCCAATTAAAAACATTTTATGCATTTTAAATGATGAAATAATACCTGTATCTTTTGCAGGGATTACAGCATCTAACACAACATATGGCCATCGATTTCTCTCAAGTGGTACGGCGCTTACTGTTAAAACACCTAAAGACTATTTTGAATTGCTAGAAAAAAACAGTGTAATTCTCCAAATGGACAAAAGAAAGCAATTTATACTAGATCAGATTAATAAATTCACAAAAGAGCAGAATTTACAACTTGAGAAAAATGATTATTTACTAAATGAATTGACAGGGCTTATAGAGTGGCCAATCGTACTGTTTGGTGAAGTGAATCAAGAAAAGTCATTTGGATTACCGAAGGAAGTAATACTTAGTATAGTTAATACACAACAAAAATACCTTGCTTTAAGTAATGGAAAGAGAATTTCACACTTTGTCACTGTTGTCAACGTCAACAATGGTGAAGTTGTTAAAGGACACGAAAGAATATTAGAAGCACGTCTTGCTGATGCCCAATTTTTAATATCTCAAGATAAAAAGGAAAATCTAGATTATTATGTCAAAAGATTAGGTTCAATATTATTTCATGCTTCACTTGGCAGCGTGGGGGAAAAGGTGAAGCGTATTACGGCTTTGTCAAAGTATATAGCTATATTTATTCCACATGCTTCGCTGATAAAAGTTGAACGTGCTGCATATTTGGCAAAAGCTGATTTGGCAACATCGATAGTAAGAGAGTTTCCAGAATTACAAGGAGTAATGGGTGGATATTATGCTTCTTATTTTCAAGAAGATAGAGAAATAGTGGAAGCTATAACTGAGCATTATAAGCCAATCGGGCCAGAGCAGGAGTGTCCTAAATCTCCTTCTGCAATTGCTGTGTCAATTGCAGACAAAGTGGATGGCTTAGTTGGTTTAATTGCAGCAGGTGAGAAAATCTCTGGTTCGTATGATCAATTTGGTTTGCGGAGAATGACAATTGGTATAATTAGGACAATACTTGAAAATAATTTGCATGTTCCAATTAGGCTAATGATAGACAAGTCAGTATCTTTATATTCAAGGCTTCTATTTAATAAAAATACAGCGTCAGTTGATAAGCCGAATAGAAAACAAATTTCAGAACTAGTATTTAGATTTTGCTTAGAAAGATTCAAGGTTATTTTAAAAAATAGAGATATAAGGCAAGATGTTGTAGATTCAATACTATATAAAATCGATATTAATGATCTGCTGACAGCAGAAAAGCAAACTGTTATATTGGATCGTTATCTTAGTACTCCAGAAGGTGAACAAATTCTAAGCACTTACAAAAGAGTCAGTAACATGATGAGCAAAGCAAGGAAAAGTGATGGCACTACTTATAGTGCATCTTACGGTAAGAGGTTTTTGATTGAAAGTGAAGAAATTGCGCTATCAAATTGTGCTATAACTGCTTGTAAAAACATAAAACAAGCGATAAAAAATAACCACTTTAATGTAGCACTTGATGAACTTGCTGGTTTTGCTCCGTTTATCAATCAGTTTATGGACAGTATAAAGATTAACTGTGATTCTGATAAGCTGAGAAGAAACAGATTATCTTTGCTTGAAAATGTAGTTTCCATCTTTCATTTAGTAGCAGATTTTAACCTCATACAGGTTAAACAATGGATAAATGCTCAGGCAATATAAAGAACAAATCAAATCATCTCCACAATCCTGTGGCGTGTATAAGATGGTTGGAGATAAGAATAAAGTTTTATATGTTGGAAAAGCAAAAAACTTAAAGTCAAGGTTATCCGACTACCTTCAATTCGAAAACCTTTCTGAACGAATTAGAGTTATGCTCTTACAGGTTATTAAGGTTGAAATATTCATCACTGAGAATGAAATCGAAGCACTGCTTCTTGAAGCACAGCTAATAAAATCATTGAAACCACTTTATAATATTGTGCTCAAGGATGGAAAATTTTATCCTTATATAACAATTTCCAAGCACGATTATCCAAGAATAGCAAAATATAGAGGCAAATTTAAGAAAAATGAGTTTCATTATTATGGTCCCTTTACATCTGCCGCTGCTGTTAAGCAAACTATATTGTCATTGCAAAAAGCTTTTCTCCTAAGAGTATGTTCAGATCAATACTTTTCCTCAACAAAAAGACCATGTATTGAATATCAAATTAAGCGCTGCTCAGCACCATGCATAAACAAAATCACAAAAGACGACTACTGCCAATCAGTAAAACAGGCACGAAATACATTGCTTGGAAGAAATAAGGAAGTGAAAGAACAGTTACTTTTCACAATGAGAAAGTGCAGCAGTGAAGAAAACTATGAGCTTGCTGCTATATATAGAGATCGGGTAAAGTTTCTTGAGCAAATTCAAATACAGCACACGGATTTTTCTTTTGAAAAAGATGCAGATTTCTTCAGTATTGTACGTGAAGAGGATCTAGCATGTATTAGTGTGTTATCGTTCAGAAATAAAGACAACTACGGCAGCACTCCTTACTTTGCCGAGAACTGTGGTGATCACTCAAATGATGAAATTTTATCCACCTTTTTGGTCAATTTTTATAATTCAGCTAACATACCTCCAATACAAATTTACGTTCCAGATTCTATTGTGGATAAGGAAATTATAGAACAAGCACTATATAAGGTTGCTCAAAAGCCAGTAAAAGTTCTGCATGCAAAGAATAAAAAAGAGCGTGATTTATTGAAATTTGTTTATGATAACTCTCAGCATAGCTTAGAGCAGAAGCTTATCGATTATAGAAATAACCTAGAAAAGCTTGAGGAGCTTAGCAAAATCTTCTTGTTACCAAATATTCCAAAGCGTATTGAGGTTTATGACAATAGCCATATATTTGGAAACCAACAAATTGGTGTAATGGTTGTTGCAGGGCAGGAGGGTTTTTTAAAAAGTGAGTACAGAAAATTTACTATAAAGGAAAAATTTTCAGGCGATGACTATAAAATGATGAGGGAAGTGCTAACCAGACGTTTCTCCGGCAATATAAAAGGCATAATACCTGATTTTTTACTGATTGATGGTGGACCAGGACATGTTTCCATAGTACAGAATGTACTGGAAGTATTGAATATAAACGTTCCTTTTGCTTGTATGGCAAAAGGTCCTGATCGTAACGCAGGAAATGAAAGATTTTATATGCTGGGCAGGGAAGAATTCAGTCTGGCAAATGACAGCAAAGTCATGCTTTACTTACAATCGCTGCGTAATGAAGCCCACCGTTTTGCGATAACTTCACATAGAAAAAAACGCGATAAACAGTTTATAGTTTCACAATTAAGCAAAATACCCGGCATTGGCAACAAAAGAAAAAAAGCGTTGATGTCTTATTTTGGTTCAGTGAAAAATATAAGCAAAGCTTCTCTGGCTGAAATTCAAAACATACCTGGAATTAGTAAAGGTTTAGCAGAAGTTATTCTTAAACACGTAAATTATAAGAGAGGAGTACTGGAATGACACAAAACCCGTTTTATTATTAGGGAATTTATATCTTAAAACCGCAAAAAAAGGTGTGCGTATTTGTGAAAAAAAATCTCCATAAAATTTGTGAAGCAATGTGGTGGGACTAGTGCGATTCGAACGCACGACCTTCAGATTAGGAGTCCAACGCTCTATCCTGCTGAGCTATAGTCCCGTATTTCCTACCATTCATGTAAAGTTATAGCAAAAAATTCTTTCTTTTCTAGATTTTTTGCATAACCAATTTATGACGACAAAAAACATTTCTGTACTTCTTGAGTATAATGCTATTATATTTAATAACATGGTTTAAGTAAGATTAATGCTAGTTAACAATATTGGTTATTTCTATAACAATCAAAACGACTTTGCTTTAAGCAATATAAACATTAAAGTAAAGAAAGGAAATGTTGCATGTTTATTGGGGCATTCTGGCTGTGGCAAGTCAACAATTTTGAAATTAATTGCGGGGATAGAAAATCCAAAATCTGGAACTATTTTTATAAATGATAGGTTAGTTGCAAGTAATAAGGCATCAGTCGCTATAGAGCATAGAAATATCGGATTGATTTTTCAGCATTCTGCATTATTTCCTCATAAAACAGTAGTAGAAAATATAACCTTTGCTATCCGCAGCTCTTCCAAGAGAGAAAAGCACCTAATTGCATTGGAAATCTTGAAGTTACTCAATATAGAAAAATATGAAAATATGTACCCTAACGCCTTATCTGGAGGACAGCAACAATTAGTTGCAATAGCAAGAGTGATGGCACAAAACCCTGATGTTGTGTTGTTAGATGAACCATTTTCTAATTTAGATATACTGCTCAAGTGCCGAATAAGACAACATATATTGTCCCTTTTTAGAAGTAAAAATATCCCTGTGCTAATGGTAACTCATGACCCGCAAGAAGCATTGAAAGTTGCAGATTTTATCTACGTAATGAAAAATGGTAAAATTATTCAATCAGGAGTTTCTAGCGATATATACCATAAGCCTAAAGATGATACGCTAGCAAAGTTTTTTAGTGAGCTCTCTTCTACTCTACAGTTAAGCGAAAAGTTTCCACTTATTCGCTGCAAGAAAATAATCTAGTTTGGGATTGTTATAAAATAATTAAAAAACCTTGATTTATAATTAAATAAAGGTGATATAATCTATGTGTTACTTGACTTCAGTCAAGTTTTAATATTTAAAGGTCAATATTTTAAATGGAGGTGAAAATGAGTTTAGGACCATGGCAATTGTTTCTAGTCTTAATAATAATTTTAGTTCTGTTTGGTGCAGGCAGATTACCGCAAGTTATGGGTGATTTAGGAAAAGGCATCAAAAACCTTAAACAGGAGCTTAAGGACTCAGAAAAATTATCGTCTAATGAACCAGATCGTTAGCGTCCTCATACTTCGTGACATGCACCTTAGTGCATGTCATCTGTTTAAAAACTTAGTCAGGTTAAAGAATGAAAGAGATGAAGTGTTGGTATGAAATAAATAACAAATATTGAAATACAGCAACAACTATGTTAGCTTAAGAGGAATATTTTATTAAAGGATAATTGTGCAAAAAAGTGAGAAACTAACTAAAGATAAAAAACTAGCTTCTGATATTCTAAAAGAGGTTGCAGATACCAATAACAATGATAGCAATAAAGTAACTTTGTTTGACATTAAAACAGCTTTGCATGAGCGCGGTTTTGGTATTTTAATAATCATCTTCTCCTTGCCGCTATCGGTGCCTATACCGGTTCCACCTGGTTATACAACTATTCTTTCTATACCTTTAATCTTATTCTCACTGCAGCTTCTATTTGGATTTGATTCTCCTTGGATGCCCAGTTGGCTAGAAAGAAGATCTTTTCAGCGTTCAACACTAGCTCTTGTGGTAGAGAAAACTTCCCCTGTATTAGAAAAAATAGAAAAATTCATGAAGCCAAGACTGTCTTTCATTTTCTATGGGCCTGGTGAGAAGATTCTGGCTTTTATGATGTTGCTTTGTGCAATAATAATAGCTCTTCCATTACCTTTTACTCACTTCCTTCCTGCAATTGGCACAACTCTTATTTCACTTAGCATTATGAGTAAAGACGGGTTTCTATCCATATTGGGAGTTTTAGTATCATTGTGCGCGTTGTTGCTTACTCTTGTTGTAATAGTCAAAGGACCACAACTTATAACCGGAGCACTTTCTCTTCTTAAAAGCTTTACAACACTTTAACAAAAGAACGAATTACTAGCGCAAAATGAATAATGCATATTGAAATAAAACAATAATTGTGTTAAGAATTATTTTTATCAAAGGTTTTTCGTGTCAAAAAATGATAAGTTGACTAAAAGTGATAAATTAGCTTCTGATATTCTAAAAGAAGTTGCAGATACCAATAACAATGATAGCGATAAAGTAACTTTGTTTGACATTAAAACAGCTTTGCATGAGCGTGGTTTTGGTATTTTAATAATCATCTTCTCCTTGCCGCTATCGGTGCCTATACCGGTTCCACCTGGTTATACAACTATTCTTTCTATACCTTTAATCTTATTCTCATTACAGCTTTTATTTGGATTTGATTCTCCTTGGATGCCCAGTTGGCTAGAAAGAAGATCTTTTCAGCGTTCAACACTAGCTCTTGTGGTAGAGAAAACTTCTCCAGCATTAAAAAAAATAGAAAAGTTCATGAAACCAAGAATGTCTTTTATTTTCTATGGGCCCGGTGAAAAGATTTTAGCTTTTGTAATGTTGCTTTCTGCATTATCGATAGCTCTTCCATTGCCTCTTACTAACTTCATTCCTGCAATTGGTACGACTCTTATTTCGCTTGGCATTATGAGTAAAGATGGGTTTCTATCCATATTGGGAGTTTTAATATCATTGTGTGGGCTATTGCTTACTCTTGTTGTAGTAGTCAAAGGGCCACAACTTATCATTGGGGCATTTTCTTTTCTCAAAAGCTTCGTATATGGTTAGGCTTTACAACACCTTAACAAAAAAAAAGGAGCTTTTTACACCTATCGATAAAGATCATGTGAAAATGTATGTTTGCGGACCAACAGTATATGACACAGCACATATAGGCAATGCACGGTCTGTTGTTGTGTATGATGTGTTATTTCAGCTACTTAAGTTTTGTTATGGCAAAGTTACCTATGTGCGTAACATAACCGACATTGATGATAAGATAATTAATGCAGCAAGTGAGAAAAATAGCAACATAGAAAGTATAACCACATATTACATTAAAGCTTTTCATGATGATATGGAAAGCATAAATTGTAAAAAACCAACATACGAACCAAAAGCAACGGAAAACGTAGATTATATTATAAAATTAATTGAACATTTGCTGCAATCAGGCCACGCTTATGAATCTGACAAACACGTGTATTTTAATATAGAATCTTACCATGAATATGGTGCTTTATCAGGAAAAAAAACTGATGAATTGGTTCCAGGTAGCAGAGTTGAAGTTAATGAAAATAAAAAGCACCCGGGAGATTTTGTGCTGTGGAAGCCTGCAAGTGATATTGACTACAAACTTTCAAGTTATTGGGATAGCCCATGGGGAGAGGGCAGGCCTGGATGGCATATAGAATGCTCAGCAATGTCATATGCTTACCTTGGCAAAGATTTTGATATTCATGGTGGCGGCATAGATTTACAATTTCCTCACCATGAAAATGAAATTGCACAGAGTAAGTCTGCATTTGCTGGATCAATGTTTGCAAAATACTGGATACATAACGGCTTTCTTACAGTAAATGAAGAAAAAATGAGCAAGTCCTTATTTAATATAGTCAAAGTAAGAGATTTGCTAGATAGTGGAATAAAGGGTGAAGTAATACGCTATGCACTGCTCAAAACTCACTACAGAAAACCACTTGATTGGACAGAAAACGTTATTTCTGATGCACAGGAAACCTTAAACAAATTTTATCGGTTATTACGTGGTTTAGATATAACGAATATTGATGAAAGTAACGCAGAGATTTCTAAAGATTTTATAGACGCTTTAAAAAACGACTTAAACATTCCTGAAGCTCTAGCTATATTACATGAAATGGCTGCAAAAATTAACAAAATGAGTAATGAAAGTGAAAAGCTTAAATTAACTGAGAGTTTTGTTAAGAGTGCCAGATTTATTGGTCTTCTTGAGTCAAGTTATCAAGAGTGGTTTACTGCTGGTGTGAGTCATCAAGAAATAGAAAGATTGATAGATTTAAGAAGAGCAGCAAAACAAAATAAAGATTATAATACTGCAGACAAAATAAGGGACCAGTTGAAACAAATAGGGGTTACAATTTCTGACAATGAAGATGGTACAACAACCTGGTAAATTCATATGGAAAACTACTTCCTGTTATTCACAGATAGTCTAGTATCATCATTAGTCTTACCCATACATCAAGGTTTTGTGTTCAATACCATGCTTTATTTCAGGTCGTATCACACTCCACTACTGATGTTATTTTTTGGAGTACTAGGATCAAGTCTTGGTGGAATAGTTAATTGGTACTTAGGTAAAATAACAATCTCTATACGAAAATCATACCACAAATTAGAAAACGGATATACAATGCCAAAAGTTACAAAAAATTTGCTAATTTTTGCAACTTTATTACTTTCGTGGGTGCCAGCACTTGGAAGTGTGATTCAAATTTTATCAGGTTATTTCAAGTTAAACCTTTATATTCTTGCCCCTTTAATCATTCTATCTAATTTCTTCTATTTGTTATATCTAATACTTACTTTTGGAGTATAACAGCTATAGTACTACAGTTATTAAAGCCCACTTCTGTCATCTTATGCTCTGACAGAAGCGGAGCTATAAATTAAATGCAAAATTTCTAGTAGTCATAGGATGCACCATGAGCTAAAAGTAATTCCACAAGCTCTTGGTGATTATATTTAGCAGCATAATGTAATGCTGTTCTTCCTTCATTATTTTTGGTGTTAATGTCTGCGTTGTGTTTTAGTAGCACCTTAGCTATGTCAACATTTCCCGTCATAGCAGCTAAGCACAATGTAGTGCCTCCATACCTGCTTTTAGCATTAACCTCAGCACCTTTACCAACAAGACACTTTACCGCATCCAACACTCCGCTACATACGGCTAGGTGCAACGGAGTGTCATTAGACCAACTTTTAGCATTAATCTCAGCACCTTTATTGATTAAATATCTCACTATATCCAACTGGCCGTTATAAGCAGCCCAATGTAACAAAGTCCAGTCATATCTGTTTTTAGCATTAACATCAGCACCCTTGCCAACGAAGTATTCTATCACATTTAATTTCCCATTCTGGACTGCTTTATGTAACGGAATATTGCCATCTCCATCCTCAGTATTAAGGTCAGCACCTTTACTAATAAGGTACTCTACTACATCCAATTTTCCACTGTAAGCAGCTCTATGGACAGAAGTGCAGTTATTCCCATCCCTCGCATTAACATCAGCACCCTCACTAACTAGGCACTTTGTGATATTCAATTTTCCGTGGTATGCAGCTAAGTGTAATGGAGTTCCATAATAAAGTGGCTTTGTAGCATTAGCATTAACATCAGCACCTTTGTTAATTAGGCACTTCACCACATCTAGCTCTCCAATACAAGCAGCCAGGTGTAACGGAACCCAGTCATCTTTGCTTCTAGCATTAACATCGGCACCTTTACTAATAAGATGCTCCACTACAGCTAGTACTCCACTCCTAGAAGCATAGTGCAATGGAACCCAGTCATTTTCGCTTCTAACATTAATATCAGCACCTTTACTAATAAGATACTCTACTACTCTCAAATTTCCATTATAAGAAGCGTGGTGTAACGGAGTTTGACCGAGATTGTCCTTAACATTAACAGTTTTTACCAATTCACCTGGGTAATGTCTTTCTATATGTGTTATTATTGCACTAATTGCTTCATAATCACCACTTACAGCAAGGAAGTGTAAAGGTGCACTTTTCTTTATAAAAAGCGGTTCTCCATGTACATAAGATGAGCTGAAATAAAAGTCATCAATCAATTTACCATATTTACTTGCATATCCCCAAATAGATGCAACATGAATTGTACTATCTTTTACTATATTACCACTATTTATTAATTCTAGGGCTTTTCTGAGAACTTCTTCTTCTCGGCCTTCCTTTTGTAAATTTAATTCAGTTACTTCCTGTACTAACCTATGGACATTTAATACACTTTGGTTTTGTTCACCGCCCACCATGGAATATCTCACAAGTAAACGGATGGCTAGCTTTAACTGCTTTTTCTTATAATCACTTACCGAATTTAAGAATATTTCTCTAGCGATTTTATCAGGTGCAAAATAAGCCAAAACATCTAAAATCTCTGAAGCTAACGGTCCATATTGTTCATCACTTCTTACTTTATCCATCGTAACTTCCCAAGCTGTAAAAGTTGTTTTAGTATAGTCGTTATCAATTCCTTGAAATATTTTAGACTTAAGCAACTTCTTAGCTTTCTTTTCATACTCTTTTAGGTAATCACTAATTTTAAACTCCTCTATTATTCTCTGATCTTCAATATATGATATTGCTTGTTGTATAGCTAAAGGAAAGCATTGCAACCTTCTTACCAAATTTTCTATCTCCCGATCTTGCGATTTATCTTTTTTTAGTATATTAAATCCTTTTTTAACAAACTCTATAGCGTCTCTTTGTTCCAATTCTCCTAGCTTTATAACGTCTATTCCCTTTTCCAGTTCCTGATCATGCGAGGTAATCAAAATATGAGGCTTGTTAAGATCAGGAGATAAAGAAAATGGCAAAAATTTACTTATCTTTTTGTACTCTTGAACGTTATCGAAAATGAACAGGCTCCTCCTTCTTGCGAAGAAAGCATATACTTCTCTAACAATAGTTTCTATCGTTTTGTCGTTTCCATACTTATCTTTAGAAGAAATACCTAATCTATCTCTAGCTAACCTTAAGAAAGAATCTTTCATAGCTTCAAAGTTTTCAGCGTCTATCCATATAACATTGCCGTCATAATATCTTCTATATTTACAAGCATATTTTCTAGCTAACTGGCTTTTTCCCATCCCCCCAGGACCACTAATAGACGTTATGTATGAAATTACAGCACCTTTGGGATCGCGTTGTAGCGAATCATGTAGCATTCCCAATTCCTCATCTCTTCCTGTAAATAGTCTGACTGGACCTCTTACATCAAACCAAATCGCTCCTAAAATTTCCTCTCTTATTTTTTCAAAAAACTCCTTTATTTCTTCATGTGATAGAAACTTTCCCTCTCTTGCTTTCATCCAATCCAGAACTTCTACCAGAAAGCGACTATAAACGTTCTTTTTATCGAGATTATTAAATTCTTTTCCCAACTCATTCTCAATGATTTCCGCTAGTTTTATCTCGTTAGGTTGATCTACTGCAAATACTAATTTATCAAAAAATTCCCTTAGAGGTTGTCCGGAAACAAGTAAAAGGCTATAATATCTGAAATTTTAGTACGGGGTAAAGATGAGAAAAAAGTATCCAACAGATCTAAGCGAAAGGGAATGGGCAAGAATAGAAAAACACTTCAGAGTATCATACAAGAAAGGAGGAAGGCCGCCAAAGTATAGCAAAAGAGAAATATTAGAAGCAATTTTCTATGTATTGCGTACAGGGTGTCAATGGCGGTATTTACCAAATGATTTTCCGCTATGGAAGACTGTGTATGAGCAGTTCAGGCAATGGAAGAAGCAGGGAATTTTTGAGAAAATGAATTATGAAATTACAAAATATAGTAGAAGAAAAATAGGAAGGAATGAGCAGCCGAGTGCCTGTATAGTAGATAGTCAATCTGTAAAGACTACAGAAAAGGGGGGATCAAAGGCTATGATGGAAGTAAAAAAGTAAAGGGTAGAAAAAGGCATATAATTACAGACACTCAGGGTTTTATACTAGGTTGTTACGTAGGCGCTGCTAACGAAAATGATAGAGATGGTATTAAAATAGCATTAAACAATATGAGAACAAAATATACTAAAGTTAAAAAAATGTGGGCTGACATGGGATACCAAGGAAGAAATTTAAAGAATCACATAAAGGAAGAATATGACATAGATATTGAAATTGTTAAAAGGCCTCCATGTAGATTTTGGGTGCACAAAGATACGCCACCTGAGCTACTACCAACAAGAGAACAAGGGTTTAAAGTACAGCCAAGAAGATGGGTTGTAGAAAGGACTTTTGCTTGGGTTAATAGGAATAGAAGGCTATCGAAGGAGTATGATTTACTCACAACATCCACTGAGAATTTCATATACCTAGCTATGAGTAGGGTTATGTTAAAGAGGGAATATGCTTGAATTTACTAGTTTCCGGACAACCTCTTATATTCTCTTCTAACTTGCCTTCATTTGTCATTCGCTCAAACTCACGTTGCCATACCTGATTTCTTTCCAATTTTCTTTTTGAGTTTTGATCTGATTTACCTTGAAGTTCTTTTATCTCCTTTTCCAATTCTTCTATTGCTTCTTTTACAGCACTCTTAAATGCCGGTTGCACTATTGAAATCATGTTATCGTGAGTACAAGAGAACTTGTATCTCGTACCGCCGTATTTAAAAAAAATATCACTAGTGCTTATTACTTCAACTGCAATTTCTATTCCCTTGTTTGGTCCCGAAGTTTTTGCTTTCAACTTTTTTATTGTATTTTGTGTTGCACTTTGAGCTAGATCGAAACCGATATTAGTACAGATAGTAAAGTCCTTTAGGTCACCATCTGCAAAATCTGGATTAATTTTAATCTTTAGATATGAAACAAAATATTTTGGAACGCTAAATTCACCACTTTTATTTTTTGAAAGCAATTTACCTACACCGATTTTTTCGCATTCATTTTGCTTGTGTTTGTTTTGTATAAACCTATGTACTATTTTTTCATTTTTCCTATCCTGAAAAACAATATCATCAAAACCCGTAGCTGATTCCATTTCTGTAGCTAAACGGAAAGAATATCCAACATCTACTGCACGTTTGAGAAGCAGCATTACCCACTTTAGTTGGTAGATATCACCATGAAGAGACCGCTTTCTTCCCCAAGCAGGATAAGTTTCAGGCATCCTCAACCTCACATAATTTTAAAAATAGTACCAACAAATGGTAAAAAAGTTATATGTCATGATATACAGATATCGTAACAAAGACCTTGGAATATCTACGAGATGTGCTGTTATGTAAATAAAAAAATGTGACTAATTACTTAATCTCTCACTCAAAATTGAATTCACCACATCAGGGCTGGCTTTTCCTTTGGTAAGTTTCATAACTTCGCCGACAAAGAATCCGTATAACTTTGTTTTACCGCTTTTGTATTCTTGAACTTTATCTTGGTTGTTATTGACGATTGTGTCGATAACTCCTGATATTTGACCTCTATCGGTTATTTGTTTTAGGTCTTGCTCTTCTATAATTAAAGATGCAGGTTTGCCAGTTTCAAACATACTATCGAATACCTGCTTGCCAAGTTTAGCAGAGATTGTTCCATCAACGATAAAATCTAAGAGTTCGGACAAAGCATTTGCTTTGATTGGGGAGCTCACAATATCAATACCTGCTTTATTCAAACGACCAAAAAGCTCTACGGTTAACCAGGTAACGGCGAGCTTTGAATCATGTTTTTTTATCAATTCCTCAAAATAATCAGCAATTGCTTTATCGGAGGTAATGACGTTTGCATCGTATTCATTGATACCCAATTCCTCAATGTATCGCAGCTTTTTTTGATCTGGCAACTCGGGCAAAGATGATTGAATTAAATCAATTTTATCCTGGCTTACCTCAACAGGTAATAAATCAGGCTCAGGGAAGTATCTATAATCGCTTGCATCCTCTTTGCTTCTCATCACTTTTGTTTTTCCCGAAGCAACGTCAAACAATAAGGTATCTTGACTTATTTCTTCTCCACTTTCTAAAATTTCAATTTGTCTTTGTATTTCATAGTCTATAGCTTGCACAATATAACGTATCGAGTTCAGATTTTTTATTTCACAACGAGTGCCAAATGTACTACTGCCTTTTAGGCGGACAGAAACATTTGCATCACAACGAAGTGATCCCTTTTCCATATCACCATCACATGAACCAATGTAACGCAAAATCTGCCTCAATTTTTTCATGCATTCTGCAGCTTCCGCAGATGAACGGAGATCTGGCTCTGAAACAATTTCCATTAAAGCAACCCCTGCACGATTTAACTCTACATAAGTTCTGCTTTCCTCATGAACGCTCTTTCCTGCATCTTGCTCTAAATGAATTCTCGCAATTCTTATTTCTTTTTCATTGTCGTTGATAAATACTCTACCGTTTTTAACTATTGGCTCAAAAAACTGAGTTATCTGGTAACCTTGTGGTAAATCAGGATAAAAATAATTTTTCCGATCAAAGTAAGAATACTTATTAATTTCTGCAGAAAGTGCAAGACCAGTGCGTATTGCTTGCTCTATGCAGTAATAATTTAGTATTGGCAGCGTACCTGGCATTGCCGCATCAACTAGAGAAACTTGAGTGTTATGCTCAGCACCAAATTCCGTTGATGAGCTAGAAAATAGCTTCGTATTAGAAGAAACTTGAGCATGCACCTCAAGCCCAATTACCGCTTCCCAATCCTCTTTCGTCATGTATTTTATTTAAATGATAATCTTAATATTCTGCAAAATTAGCACAAAAAGTCAAAACAAAACTCATGTTAGCTAAGTGGTATGCAGATTGTTTTACCCATAGAAACGGGTTAAATGCAAAAGATTACTTGACAAGCTTCGCCAGCCCTCTTATCATAAAATTGAAGCTATTTATTTATCTTCTCTGTACAGATTAAATGACAAAAAAACTCACGTATCTGGCGTCTCATGTTTAATTTTTTGCACTATGTGCACCTTATGTCTTTATAAAACTTCTACCTACATAAGCTGAAACGCGCTTATAAAGCGTTTAAAACATAAAAAAACGCCAACTTAAAAAATGGATAGTGAATAACTAGCTACCCTAGGGTTTCTTTTGCCTTTTTTTCTGTTTAGTAAATTTCTTAACGTTTATAATTTAGATTAGTTGCGGTTTAAAAGCAACTGAATCGCGGTTATTAAGTGTTTAGAATAAAAAAACGCCATACTTGAAAGTATAATGTAAGTAATTAGCCAACCACGGGGCTTCTTTTGCCTTTTTTTTCGTTTGGTAAATTTCTTAATGTCTGTAGCTAAACGATAACCGTCATCCCGCTACTTGTTAGCGGCCGAGATACCGCGAATGAATCGCGGTATGACGTAGGATTGCTGTCATTCCAGTGCCAAGCACTGGGATCCAGCCTTTATTATTTGGTTGAAATTAAGTCTTCTGGATCCCAGTGTCAGCTACTTGGATGACACCATTCTTTTTCCTGGATTCCAGTGTCTGGGCACTGGAATGACATCCTCCCTTGTGGAGATTGCTCTCAAATCACAATGTTCGTACAGCTATGCAAACACAAAGGTGTCATTCCAGCGCGTGACGCTGGAATCCAGTTGAGCTATTTCAACAAAAATACTGCATTTTGAGATGAACGTCTATTCTCACCAGACTTATTTACAAGTATAACAATTAAAGTCTGGATTCCAGTGTCAAGCACTGGAATGACATCATAGGGGCACTGCCCTTTTGGATGGAAACCAGTGTCAGCTACTTAGATGATACCTTTTTTCTACTTAGTTTGGGTTATGCAAGAAGTCTATTGCATTCCTGAGCAATTTGATTCATTATTCTTTTTGTAAAAAATTTTCTTAACTTTCTCTCCACTTTTTTGGTAAGGTCACTTTAAAGGAAGTCTAATAGATGCTACATAGAAATCCAGATGAGTTTCTAAAGTCTATTCCAAAAGATAAGCGCATAATGTGCCTTGACATGGGAGAAAAGCAAATAGGCATAGCATTTAGCGATAAAACACAGCTCATAGCCACAGCTCATAGCATATATCACAGAAAAAATATGAGCAAAGATTTAGGTTATCTGCATAGAATATTCAAAGAAAATGAATCTGGATCAATGGTAATAGGACTACCATTAAAAATGGACGAGCAAGAAACTAAATGGTGTAAAACTATAATCCAATTCGCAAATAAAATAATAAAAAAATATAAAGTAAATATATACTTACAAGACGAAAGCTTCTCAACATCTATCGCAACTCATACACTAAAAATTACTGGAGTATCAATCACAAAATCGAAAAAAATAGATGATAAAATCTCCGCATGTATTATTTTGCAACGAACGTTAGACAAGATAAATACAATCAAATAGTTTTTCCAGATCTGGAAATCTTCAAACTGAATCCCATATAAAAGTTACTCAACAAAACAAGAACCTTTCGTATAAGCATGACAAATTGCTACAGCAAGAGCGTCAGCAGCATGGTGGCATTTTATACTCAAATTTTTAACTATTTGCTTCACCATAAATATAATCTGATCCTTATCAGCATGGCCATTTCCGGTAATGCTTTTTTTTACATAGTTTGCATCATATTCATTCATAGTTAGCTTTGTTATTTTTAACGCTAAAATTACAACCCCTCTTGCATATCCCAAAGTTAGTGAAGATTTAGGATTTTTATTAACAAAAATTTTTTCTACCGCAGCTTCATTCGGAGAGTATAGGGAAATTACTTTCTTTAATTGTTCAAAAATTGTATGTAGGCGTTCACCTGTACCCAATTTACCATCAGTTGATATGGTACCGCCGCCCAAAAATTCAATATTATTTTTTTCGTTCAGGCTGATAATGGCCCACCCAGTCTTGCTTATTCCTGGATCTAGACCTATTATTTTAACCACTTAATAAACGCTTAACCAATAGACAAACAAAAATAAAAATATCCAGACTACATCTACAAAGTGCCAATACCAGGAGGCAAACTCAAAGCACAAATGGTCCTGAAGTGTAAATTGGCCTTTCCGTGCTCTAAATAAACACACTGATAAAAATATTATTCCTATTATAACGTGTGCGCAGTGAAAACCGGTAATCATATAAAAATTGGATGTATAAATAAGCTTTTCTCCTGTTTCTTGTAGAGAAAAACTCGCTTCATGATACTCTATTGCTTGCACTATTATAAAAAAAACTCCAAGCAATATAGTTATGGACAGCATTTTAATCATGCTCTTTTTATCATTTTTAAGTAAAGAGTGATTTGCCCAAGTAATTGTTGTACCAGAAAGCAATAATATTAATGTATTCATGAATGGTAGTGACCACGGATCAGGTGGCAAAATTCCCTCAGGGGGCCATTCAACTTTTTTTGCAGGAGAAAACGCCTCAAATAAAAAAACTGGATCAAGCCAGGCTTTAAAGAATGAACAAAAGAACACTATAAAAAATACGACCTCCGAGAGAATAAACAAGTACATTGCAAATTTGAGTCCATGTTTTACAATGGCAGTGTGACATTTGTCATAAATGGCCTCCCTTATTACATCTCTCCACCAATAAAACAGCACCCCTGATGCTGCGGAGATTCCCAAAACTAAACAAAACATTCCGACAATTTGTTTATGAAGCGCGCCAACTAATCCAAGTGCAAGAATAAGAATTGCTGCTGATACAGCAATTGGCCAAGGGCTTGGATCCACTAAATGAAAATCATGTTCTTTACTTTTCATAGCATTTTAAAAAATACTTATTAAGGATACAAATTAGCTTAAAATTGTCAATGTTCCTTAGGAAATTGATTGAATCTTGAAAAATTATATGCACCGTTCAAAAAATCTAACACAAATTGTGCAGTTATTCTAAACAACTCAAGCATTCTGCTCTTTTCGTTTTCTCTTGCTCTGCTGCAATATCCATCAACAATATTTTCCAAAATAATGCATCCAGACTTTACTGAATCACTGTAACAAAAATTAAACCAATCCCTATATCTATTATTTTTCTTGAATCTATTTTTCATGCTATCAACGACAGTCTCGTATATAAACATGCAAGAATACAAAACCGTCATAGCCTCATAGGTATTACTATGCGAGATGGATAAAAGAAAATTAGTGAAATTAAAACACTCAAGAGATTTCTTTTCGCGACTTATACCGTACATAGTAAAGTAGTAGTCATATAGCATTCTATTAACAGTCACTACTCTTTGGGCTACTTCAGCAAGCGAGATAATACTACTATAATCTTCCATTTTGGATGCAGTAATTAAGGTGGTACGAATATAATCACCTAAGAACAACGTCTTTTGTTGAGCATAGAATTTGAAGTTCTCTATATTTAGGGTGTTATTCGCTAACTCAACATTAAAAGGATGCTCAATTATATCCTTTAAAAGATTTGACCCGTAACAGCTCCTAATTATGCCACTGAACACTGTAGTTACCGATAAAAGATCAAGTTAACGTAAATAATCCGCTGCTAATATTCTTTGCTAGATATATTAGAGTAATATGCCTCATCCCAAAACATTATTTCTAATTCCAGCCCTTTCTTAAAAAACTCATACATCCTCTTTTTTTCACAGTCACTAGCTTTTTTATATAGCTTATTTGTAATATCAGTAACCTCATCAATTACAGCATTTACTGTTTCGCTACTATAAATGTTGATCCACTCTTTGTATTTGTTATTTTTAACCCCTTTAGTTGTTATCTCATTTACCATATGGCGTATAACGATTTGGTATATGTTAAAGCAAGAATAAGATGCTACTAAAGCTTCATTAACAGAATTGTGATATGCGGCACTCATGAAAAAGTCAGTAAAGGCAGAACAAGCTCTTGACTTTTTGTGATCATCAGATAGATCACAATCTTCAAAATATTTTTTATACTGTTCTCGAACATAAAATGCTCCTTGTGCCAAATTGATTAAACTACTCATCATTTCAATATCATCAACTCTAGCTGCAACAATTAAAAAAGCACGAGCGCAATCTATACAATACAGAAAATCCTGCTGAAGGTAGAATTTGAATTTTTCATAATCTAATGTATTATTTATCAATTCAACATTAAAAGGGTGTTCTTTTATTTTATCAATAAGATCAGAAAACTCTTTTAGAGGTTGTCCGGAAACAAGTAAAAGGCTATAATATCTGAAATTTTAGTACGGGGTAAAGATGAGAAAAAAGTATCCAACAGATCTAAGCGAAAGGGAATGGGCAAGAATAGAAAAACACTTCAGAGTATCATACAAGAAAGGAGGAAGGCCGCCAAAGTATAGCAAAAGAGAAATATTAGAAGCAATTTTCTATGTATTGCGTACAGGGTGTCAATGGCGGTATTTACCAAATGATTTTCCGCTATGGAAGACTGTGTATGAGCAGTTCAGGCAATGGAAGAAGCAGGGAATTTTTGAGAAAATGAATTATGAAATTACAAAATATAGTAGAAGAAAAATAGGAAGGAATGAGCAGCCGAGTGCCTGTATAGTAGATAGTCAATCTGTAAAGACTACAGAAAAGGGGGGATCAAAGGCTATGATGGAAGTAAAAAAGTAAAGGGTAGAAAAAGGCATATAATTACAGACACTCAGGGTTTTATACTAGGTTGTTACGTAGGCGCTGCTAACGAAAATGATAGAGATGGTATTAAAATAGCATTAAACAATATGAGAACAAAATATACTAAAGTTAAAAAAATGTGGGCTGACATGGGATACCAAGGAAGAAATTTAAAGAATCACATAAAGGAAGAATATGACATAGATATTGAAATTGTTAAAAGGCCTCCATGTAGATTTTGGGTGCACAAAGATACGCCACCTGAGCTACTACCAACAAGAGAACAAGGGTTTAAAGTACAGCCAAGAAGATGGGTTGTAGAAAGGACTTTTGCTTGGGTTAATAGGAATAGAAGGCTATCGAAGGAGTATGATTTACTCACAACATCCACTGAGAATTTCATATACCTAGCTATGAGTAGGGTTATGTTAAAGAGGGAATATGCTTGAATTTACTAGTTTCCGGACAACCTCTTACAATTACGTTGTACAGTTCTCCTTCTATTTCGTTATACACTTTATAAGCCTCACAATAAAAATTGAATATAAAAATTATTACTAATGTGGTATAATTATTATGAAAAAGCGTGCTATGCTTTAACAATAAGCTAGTATATAAATATGGGGCTGTAAATCAAAAATTTTAGCAATCTAAAGAAATTTTACTATTACCTTCTATATTGAATTCTCTACGAAGATCAGCAGACAAGTTTATGCTTTCCCAAGAAAATCCACCGTCACTTTCTGACTCTTTACCAAAATGTCCATAACAGGCTGTACGTTTATATATAGGATGATTAAGCGATAAATGCTTGATTATGCCTTTTGTTGATAAATCTATATTATTCTCGATAAACTTTTTAATTACTCTTTCCTCTACCTTATTCGCACCAAATGTATCAATATAGAATGAAGTAGGTTTTGATACACCAATTGCATAAGAAAGCTGCACAAGACAACGTTCAGCCAAACCTGCAAAGACAATATTTTTAGCAAGATATCTTGCCATATAAGCCGCAGATCTATCAACTTTGGTTGCATCTTTTCCGGAAAACGCTCCTCCACCGTGTGGAATATAACCTCCATAAGTATCAACCATAATTTTTCGTCCGGTTAATCCACAATCACTAACCGGTCCACCAATAACAAATCTACCAGTTGGATTGACTAAGAGATTTTCCTCAGGACACATCCATCCTTCAGGTAAAGATGAAACTATGTAAGGGTAAATTATTTCTTTTACTTTTGATTGATCCAAATCCTCAGGGTGCTGTATTGAGACAATAATACTTTCAGCACGTACCGGGAGGTTATTCTCATATGCCAAAGTGATTTGTGACTTTGCATCTGGACCAAGTTTTGCTTCTTTAACTGCGCTCATGATATTTTTCAGAATCGAGTGTGCATAAAAAATGGGTGCCGGCATAAGGTTTTCTGTCTCTGTTGTTGCATAGCCATACATTATGCCCTGATCTCCAGCACCTTGATCCAACCCTATTGCAATGTCATTTGATTGCTCATGCAGCAATATATTTACTTTCACTTTTCTCCAGTGGAACCCATCGTGCTTGTAACCAATATCTTTTATTGTATTCCGTACAATACTTTCAATCCTGCTATTTTTGATGTTAGGCCCAAACACTTCCCCAGCTATAATAACGTTATCTTTGGTGACTAAAGTCTCTATTGCAGCTCGCGCAAAAGGATCAGTAAAAAGGTACTCATCAAGTATTGCATCTGAAATTTGATCTGCTACTTTATCTGGATGACCAGCCGCCACTGATTCACTGGTTACTAAATTTTTATATAAACTCATGTTTTTGCTTATACAATATCAAAACCGCTATAGAAAACACAGTTAGTAACTACTAAATGGTGGGTCTGGGAAGAGTTGAACCTCCGACCTCACGCTTATCAGGCGTGCGCTCTAACCACCTGAGCTACAGACCCATGATTTATTCAAGCTGAAGCTTTCATATTATCTGTAGGCACGATATCAATAAAAGTCTTTTTATTTGCTGATCTTCTAAAGCTGACCCAGCCTTCTATTTTAGCAAAAATCGTATGATCTTTACCTATACCAACATTCTTCCCAGGATGGAATTTTGTGCCTCTTTGGCGCACAATTATGTTACCAGGAATAACCTTCCCATTCTTCTTTATTCCTAACCTACGACCCGCTGAATCTCTACCATTACAGGAACTACCACCTGATTTTTTAGTTGCCATATCTTACCTCTTACTTTTGAAGACTAATTTCATTTATACGAAGAACAGTTATATACTGCCTATGACCAGTTTTCCTACGGTAATTTTTTCTTCTTTTCTTCTTAAAGATTATAATTTTTTCCCCCCTGCACTGCTCCAACACTTCAGCTTTAACAGTAGCATTAGATGAATAAGATAAGCCATTATTTGAAATACAAATCACCTTATTGATTTCCACCTCTTTTTTTTCTTCAGCTTCTAACTTCTCTACCTTTATTATACTACCTTCTTTTACTAAATATTGCTTTCCACCAGTCTCAATTACTGCAAACATGATAAATATAAATTATTGTTATTAACTTTAATCGTAAACGATGTCATATACGCTGTCAATATAAATAAAAAGCATGACTTAACGTTCTTTTTGAGCTACTAAAATACTTCTATCTGTTTTCATCTTTTATCTACCTTTTCTCAGACAGTAGACTTCTTGCATAACCTAAGCAGAAAAAAGGCAAATAGTTATTATAGCTCTAAGTTTACCGACACCGTCATGCAAGTAGCCCCTTCTCCTGTCATCCGAGTAGCTTGACACTGGTTCCTTTATGACGATGTCATCCAAGTGTCAGCTACTCGGATGACAAAAAAAGGAGCACTAGGATGACATCATCCTTTTTTGGGATTCCAGTGTCACGCACTGGGATGACAGCAGTCCTACGTCATACCGCCGCGAACCGTCATACCGCGATTCATTCGCGGTATCTCAGCAATAGATCCCGCTAACAAGCAGCGGGATGACGATTGTCGTTTAGCCATAAACATTAAGGAATTTACCAAATGAAAAAAAAGGCAAAAGAAACCCTAGTCATTGTCTATTTTCAGTATTGGCGTTTTTTAAGTCTTAAACACTGCAATTTAGCTGCTTTTAATTGCAACTAACCTACGCTGCAAATGTTTAAGAAATTTACTAAGCAGAAAAAAAGACAAAGGACCCTCGAGTTAGCTAGTCTTTTACTATCTCTGTCGAGTATTGGCATTTTTTGATGTCTTGTAACGCTTTATAAGCGCGTTCAGCTTATTTAGATAAAAATCTAGATGTAGATGAAGTTTTGTAAAGACATACAGTATCTATATACTGCAAAAAATTAAACATAAGACGCCGATACATTAAGTAATCCTTACATTTTAATCTGCAGATTGGCGAAAGCAAATACAATAGCTTCACTGTTATGATAAGGGGGCTGGCGGAGTTTGTCAAGGAAGTTTTTTTGTTTCTATTCCCAATAAAAGTTTGTTATATGGTTATGCAAGAAGTCTAATATTAAAAATGACACAACAACATAATTAAATTAGACTACTTTATTCTCTTAGTTACTTGCTTTTCTCTTGCTATTGCAAGGCTTTTTTCTGGTACATCCTCAACTATAACACTACCTGCTGCAATTACAGATTCATCATGAATATTAAGCGGCGCAATTAGTGAGCTATTGGCGCCAACAAAGCAATTGCTCCCTATATTCGTTTCATGTTTATTTTTCCCATCATAATTACAAACAATAGTGCCTGCTCCTATATTACTCTCCTGCCCTACTTTAGCATTTCCTATATAACTTAAGTGTTTTATTCTAGTGTTTTGACCAACTTCACTTGTTTTCACTTCCACAAAATTTCCTATTTTTGCCTTATTACCAATTGTTGTGTTTCCGCGTATTCTGGTAAATGGACCGACCTCAGCATTACTTTTAATTAAGCAGTTTTCTAAATGCGAAAATGGCAGTATTTTCGCACCAGACTCTATTTTCACTCCAGTACCGAAAAAAACATATGGGTAAATAACTGAATCTCTGGCAATTTGCGTATCAAGAGAAAAGAAAACAGTCTCTGGTGCAACAAGCGTTACTCCGGAGTCGGTAAAAATTTTTCTTTTATTTTCTTGAAAGTAAAACTCAGCTTTTATAAGGTCATTTCTGTTATTTATTCCCGTTGCTTCTTCTCCACCGGTAATAACGTAACCGACATTTAAATTACTCTTCACTGCAATGGAAACTATATCGGTCAAATAATATTCATGAGTTGAGCTATTGCACTCTATTTTCTCCACCAATTCACGTAAATTCTTTGCATATGCAACCATTATTCCAGCATTGGCAAGAAACTCTTCATGATTATTTTTATCACTCTTTGCTTCTACGATTTCTCTTAAGGAACCATTCTCAATGATTAACCTACCATATTCTTTATTGCTTGCCCTAAAACCTAGGCAAACTAGAGCCTTGCCTTCTAAATAACTAATCATTTTAGTTATTGTGCTGCTTTTTATGAGCGGAGTATCCCCATACTGCACAACAACTATGCTTGAATCTGGCAATTCTCTTAGGTTTCTCATCGCAGTTTTGACCGCATCTCCCGTGCCAAGTGTTAATTCTTGTGTAATTAACTGTATATCCTTAAAACACTTTAGTCTTTCAATTAAAGGCTGATCAACTACAACAGCAATATTTTCAGGATTTAACTGTTTTGCATTGTAAATGACATGCTGGAGCATGGAAAAACTGCCTATTTTGTGTAGGACCTTAGGCAAATCTGAATTCATCCGCCTGCCATGCCCTGCAGCAAGTATAACGAACGTATGAGTTTTACTTATCACTTATCTTAAAGATGAAAAATGAAAACCGTAATGATCAAGCCAGCTGATTTTGTTGTCATAAAAGCTCCTCAAGTCGCTAATTTGATATTTTAGCATTGCAAGCCTTTCTATACCAATGCCAAACGCAAAACCGTTGTATTTAGTATGGTCTATTCCAACATTTTGAAATACATTTGGATGCGTCATACCGCATCCCAGTACTTCTATCCATTTACTACCTTTATAACTTATGTCCACTTCCGCAGAAGGCTCGGTAAAAGGGAAAAAACTATTACGAAAACGTATCTTCAGCCCTTTATCGCCAAAGAACTTATTAAGGAAGTGATGAATAGTAAATTTTAACTGGCCCATATTGACATTCTCATCGACATATAACCCCTCTATTTGATGGAACATAGGGGTGTGAGTTGCATCAAAGTCGTTTCTGTATACTCTACCTGCGGCTACTATTTTAATTGGGAATTTTTTTGTTTTTTCCATGGTTCTAATCTGTACAGATGAGGTGTGAGTGCGCAGTACCATTCTTTTATCATCTATTTTATTCCTTAAGTAGAAGGTATCTTGCTCCTCTCGTGCAGGATGATGACTTGGAGTATTCAGTGCATCAAATACATGAAATTCATCTTCAATGTCAGGGCCATCAACTGCCTTAAAACCCATATGTGCAAAAATAAGCTTTACTTCATTTAGAACCTTACTGAGTGGATGGACCTTGCCAATTTTTTCTGGCCTCGCAGGCAACGTGATATCAACTGCCTCGTTCTGCAATTTAAAGTTAACTTCTTCGGCTTTTAGTATATTCTCCTTATTCATTATAAGCTGATCTAGCTTATTACGTAAAACGTTGATAACTTCGCCTAAATTGCGCTTTTTTCCTGCGTCTTCTATCTCTTTTAAGTTGTCAAAATAAGCTTTAATTACACCCTTTTTTCCCAAATATGATAGCCTAACTTTTTCTAAATCTTGTAAAGAAGAAGCATTCTCAATTTCGGAAACTGCTTTATCTTCAAGTGAAAGTATGTCATCTAATAACTCTTTATTCATCTTAAAAACGCTGGCTTAAACTTTCATTATAGTGAAATTTTAAATATCATCAACAATCCGAAAAATTGCCCTATTCTGATTATTAATTTATTGACTGATTAATCTTTTTTATTTACCTTTGCGTTGATGAATTTGCTGTATCAACTATGCACAACAGTAATACTGAAACTAAGAATAAGTATAAAATAGAGGATTTACCTAAGCTCTTTAAGGAAAAATCCAGAAACATAAGTAAAGCATTTTCTAGCGAAACAATTAAGATCAGTACTATTCGCTCGAGAAGTATTGAAAGTAATATACAAGAATTTTCATTTGAGCTAACAGCAACAGATAAAGACACCTTTAATATAAGATTATTTCGAATAAACTCTTTAATTAATTTTTTCAAAATCTGCCTTTCCCGGGAAAAAAATTTTACAGCCAACATAAAAGTGCCCAAAGAAAGCAGTGAACTATATAATAACTACTGTAAAACTAACAGTTATAAAACTGTAGAAGAATTCGTAAATAGTGCTCCGCCTCAAATCCTTCTGCAGGGCACAACGATAACGCTACAAACAGACGTTGAAAACATTAACCTGGACAACTTGTACCAAATCGAGTTATTTCTAAATGAAAAGCTACAACATGCAGAAAAAACTGAAAATGAAGACAAAAAAGAACAGAGTGAAACTAACCAAAAAAATGCACAAAATAAACAAATCGTACCAGTTACAGGCTCATTTGGCTTCGATGTAACAAATAATGGAAAACAAGTTACACGTGTTTCGATAGTAGTTGCTGCAATGCATGAAAACGTTTTCTGGTTTAGATCTTTTTTCTGTCTACCCAATTTTTTTAATACGTCACAATTCTTTTCCCAACAATTGCCAAAATTTTCTATACAGAGCAACAATATACCATTTGGTGTTATTCCAGCGTTTGACCAGGAAAAAAGAAACATGGATCCAAGTAGTCAAGCTACTCGGATGACAGGGGGTAGTATAGAAAATCCAATACCTCAAGAAGCAGAACAGAATGTAGGTCAAACTACTTCGCACACAGAGTATTTTAAGGCTAACAGAAAAAAGAAGTCAAAAAAGCAGACCAAAGAACTATCAGAGAAAGAAAAACCATTAGCCATAAAACAAGCACAAAATGATGCTAGAGTAGCTATGATAGATAACCAAATTGAGCACAGGGGGAAAAAACTCGATAAAATATTTATTGAAGTGATGAGTGGATACAAAAATCAAGATCCAGAAACATTTTGCAATATTTTCAGCTCAGTATTCAATATTGTTTACTTTCAAGATAAACAATTACATGCAATATTAGAGCCAGGCGAGATATCAGAAGTATTACAGATACTCGAAAGGCCACAACCTCTTAGTAACTCACTTTTAGGTAAAGAATATTTACAAAAACAAGTATATAGAAAAAAAGAGCAATTGCTTAAATTAGTTTCAGGTGTTTATATACAACAACCTTCTCCACAACATGAAAATACTCCTCATAAATCTACAAACCCTTTACCAATTAAAGATCTTTCACCAGCAACAAATGAAGCTAAAACTCTACCACCTACTAACATTACACTCAAATCATCATTAAAAACTGTATTTTCCTCAAAAAAGGCTTATTTTTGTCTATTTATAATAGTAGCATCTGCATCAACACTTTGCTTATGGCATTTTCCGTTAGGAAAAGTGTCAATGTTAAAAGGATTAGTGCCACCAGAAAAAAGAGAAAGTATTGGGCTAGCATTGAACATAGGGTTACCAATATTAACTGCATTATGTGTTCTGAGTTTGGCTTATTTCATATATTCTGAATATTCTATAGAATCTATTGAACAAGTAAGTGAAAACGATCCCCTTTCTCGCGCCTATAGCTAGTGCAGGCTCAGTTTTCCTACGTCATACCGTCACGGTATCTCTAGATCCCGCTAACACGTAGCGGGATGACGAATTTGTCGTTTTTTAAATTGTCGGTAAACCAGAATTACTTTAACTATAACAAAATAGAAATAAGTTGTTGTAAAAAATTTTTCATGGTAAAATTATTTATTTTCACCATATGTTTAAAGGAATTATCACGGATATCGGGACTATAACTGATACTACCACTCACTCCAACTCTGATCAAATTTTCCATATCAAGACACAAAATTTATCCTCTATAAATAAAGGAGATTCAATAGCTTGCTCTGGTGTGTGTTTAACTGTTGTTGATATAATGAGCGATACATTTACAGTCCAAGCATCTCAAGAAACTATGAAGGTTGCTAACTTAAATACGTGGAGAATAGGAAAAAAAATAAATCTCGAACAAGCAATGAGATTAAGCGATAAGATCGATGGCCACCTGGTTCAGGGTCATGTTGATGGGATAGTAAAATTTTTAACAATTAATCAAAATTTAGATTCTCATGAAATCAAACTATCGTGCCCACAAGAATTAATTAAATTTGTTGCAAAAAAAAGCTCCGTTACACTAGATGGGGTTTCCCTCACAGTGAATTCAGTTATTAATCAGGAATTTACAGTAAATATCACTCCCTATACATGGGAAAATACAACTTTTCAGTACAACAAAGTAAATGATTATTTGAATTTAGAAATTGACATGATCGCTAGGTATTTAGATCAATTGATGCAGCATAAATACAATTAATTTTACAACCTTGTTATTTACAACTATTATATCTTGAAAACCATATAGATATAAAACATGCTTTTCGATAGCCTAATTATCTTCATTGTTGTTCTATGCGTAATAATCTCGGTAACTAGAGGCTTTATAAAAGAGCTATGCGCACTAATGTTTCTATTTTTATCGGTCTTTCTGACAGCTAATCACTATGATTTTTTCGCTCCAAATTATAGTAAATATTTTGATTCTAAAGTTACACTAAACATACTTTCTACAATCTCTGTATTTATTATACTTAATCTTATATTCATGATAATAAATAACTGGCTAATGTACATATTATCACCCATAAGGTTGGGGTTTATCGATAGAGTTACTGGAATCTTTCTCGGAGTGCTTAAAGGAATATTGCTCTCTTATGTATTATTTTTTGCTGTGCACTTATATTGCTACACAGTATATGACAAAAAAGAGGGAGAGTATAAAATAGAAGCAGAAGACATATTGCCTAATTGGATAATAAATTCACACTCTTATCAGGCTTTATTTGTGACAGCAGAAGAAGTAATTGACATGTATGTACCAGAGTCGTTGATACTAAAAATAAAAGAGATCGGTGGAGAAATGGTTGATCAAGAAAAACCTAAAAACAATAAAAAAGAAGAGTAAATATTTATTTATAAATATTTTCATTGGGAGTATTCAAAAAGCCATATGTGTCAGGTTAAGAGCACAGAATTTTTTACTGGAAATATTAATTTTGTTTTAGCAATAAATCAACTTAAGGTCATAATATCTTGACATTTATTTAATGTTGCTATATAATAGCTATGTACATTTTGTGTACTATAGCAATAAAATTACCTTGTAATAGGTGTATTGGACCCGAGGGCAGTACTCGGCGCCTCCACCATGTTTTTTAATTATACGGGGGCGATTAAGGATCGACATGCATAGTAAAGATGGTAGCTTTGCTCGGTTAGACACCACCGCTAAGAGTTCATAATTTAAATGCAAACGATAATTTTGCTGCTGAAGAATATCGTGTTGCTGCTTAATTTAGCACAACCGGTTTATTACTAAAGCACGGTTTAGGGAACGCCGGGTAACAGAAGTTCCCCAAAATTTACGTATGTGAAAGTTATATGGAGCAAACAGATTACAAAAAACTGCTTAATTCTGCTAAGTTTCAAGTTATCAAAAAGACTTTAGATGTTATATCAGGTAATGGTTTTATCCCTCACTTAGAAATATTATTTTTCACATATTTTAATGGTGTGACCATGCCAGATCGTTTGAAAAAGTCATACCCTACTCAAATGCTTATTATATTACAGCATCAATTCTATGATTTAAAAGTTTCTGAGGATAAATTTAGCGTCAGTTTGAGTTTTCAAGGAAAACAAGAGCGAATTACTATACCGTTTTTTGCTATTAGTGAGTTTCGTGATAAAATTTCAGGAGATGTTTTAATATTTGACAAAATCAGTATCGACTCTGATAAAGAATACAAAAGTGAAAAATGTACTGAAAAACTATCAAACGGTAGTATTATATCCATAGATCAACTGCGTGATGAGTAACTGCTCATCTTTATAAACAAAAAATATTAATAGAAAAAAGTGGTCTAACTTAAGTAATAGAATAGAGGGTAGATAAATATGCTAAATTTTTAATTATTTATTAACACAGGTGGCAAAATTTTTCTTACGTATCATCAACTTTCTTTATTGAAAAATTAAAAAAAATGTTGTATACTTGTTACAGTAGTAGAGTTCGGTAAAACATATGGCAAATTCAGGCATTAACATAGCTCTTAGCGAAGAAACTTTAAAGCATCTTGCTGAATTATCTGAATTTACTAAACAGCCCGTTCAAGAATTAGCAGGAAAACTATTTAGAGAAGCAGTTGAGCTTGAAATGGAGGATTTTTTAGTATCTAAAATTTCTGATGAGCGTGATGTTGAAGGTGCAGAAACAGTTGATTTTGAAGATATTAAGTGGGATTAGAGCGTTACAAGGTTAAGTCTCTAAAGAGTGTTGTTGAAAAAGATTTACCAAACCTTCCAAAGATAATAAGGCTAAGAGTTCAAAAGGCTATAAAAGAACGTCTTACAGTTGACCCAATAAATTTTGGTGAACCACTACATCATAACTTAAAAGGATGTAGAAGGCTAAGAGTTAGTGACTATCGTGTAATTTACAGAGTAAATCAATTAGATCATATAGTAACTATCACAGAGATAGGACATAGAGATGATATTTATAAGAAATAAATATCAACATTAATATATATTATACACCCCTCCTTCCTTGTCCATTCTCTACTTTAGGTGGCTTTGCGCAGCTCAAAAAATGAAGTTTTTTTTGGTTCAGCAAAAACAACATTTTGAGTTTGAAAAGGCTAAATACTTGTCTTTTATATAACTTTCGTGTAATAGATATGTATGCATCCAATCATATATCTACTCAATACGTTACTTGATCTTTATAGCTTCATTCTAATATGTTGGGTTGTCCTAAACTGGCTGGTTAAACTTAATATGGTGAACATATATAATGAAACTGTCAGTAGCATAATGCACATCTTGAACCAATTGACATATCCACCACTAAAGATTATTAGAAGATATATACCACCGTTCAACGGATTAGATTTATCTATAATGATATTGCTAATAACAGTTCACTTTGTAAAATATACAGTAGCTTACTACTTTAGGTAGATGTTAAAAAAATATCTAAAATCAGCAATATATCTATCCCTTTTAATATATATATATATATCAGTTTTTAGCTATAACTATAAAGATCCTTCCTTAAACACGGCTACAAATGAGGAAGTGACAAATTTAGGTGGAATAGTAGGTTCATATTTAGCTGATATATTGGTTCAATTTCTTGGATTAACTAGTGTTACAATAGCTACAACCATAGTTTACTTGTTGATCTTCAGGTCAGCAAAAATACTGCTGAAAATTCTCTATTTAATATTAATCAATTTAGGGGTATGTGCTATATTACCACAACTTTCGCTAGGCATCACAGCAAGGTACAGACACAGTGGAATAATAGGGAATGCACTCGTTAATAACTGCCCGTTTTATGTATTTGTGATAGTAACATTAATAGGTCTTGTAGGATCTGTTGGTTGGAAGAGAGCAATTTACTCTCTATTCTTCTTATGTAAAAAAATAGCTTGCTTATTTGTAAATGTTCCATTCTTCAGATCACATAAAACTACTGAGTATTCAATTGCACCATTAGTAGTAGAAGAAAAACATAAAACTAAAATCACTACTAAACAACAACCAAAAGAAAGACAGAAAAAAGCCACCAAAGAAATTTTCAGTGAGTTCGAATTTCCAAGCATTCATTTACTTTCCAAAGCAGAGGAGTCTTTGCAGAGAAAACAGCTGAATGAAATGGAGAGCAATAAAAATTTATCTCTGCTGGAACAAGTCCTGAGTGATTTTGGCGTGCAAGGAAAAATTATCAGTGTATGCTATGGGCCGGTTGTGACTTTATACAAACTTGAACCACAAGCTGGTACGAAATCTGCAAGAGTAATTGGCCTTGCAGATGACATTGCACGTTCGATGAGTGCACTCTCTGCACGTATTTCAATAATTCGTGGGCAAAATGCTATGGGAATAGAGTTGCCGAACAAGGAACGGGAAATTGTAATGCTGCGTGATTTGCTTGAATCACCAGAATACCAAAATGCAAACTTAAATCTTCCAATTGCGCTTGGCAAAGAAATAAGTGGAAAACCAGTTATTGCAGATCTAACTAAAATGCCTCACTTGCTCGTTGCTGGAACCACAGGGTCTGGTAAATCAGTTGCGATTAACACTATGATTCTTTCACTCGTTTATCGATTAAGTCCTGACGAATGCAAGATGATAATGATCGACCCCAAAATGCTTGAGCTTTCAATATATGATGCAATACCACATCTAATAACGCCAGTAGTAACAGAGCCAAAAAAGGCTGTAGTCGCTCTTAAGTGGATCGTGAAAGAAATGGAAAACCGCTATCGCATGATGTCGTATTTGAATGTACGCAATGTTATAAACTATAATCAAAAAATCACAGAAGCGATGAATAGTGGAATAGAATTGGAGCGCGTTGTGCAGATTGGCTTTAACTCAACAACAGGCAAACCTCTGTTTGAAAAAATACCAATCAAGATGGAAACATTTCCATATATTGTAGTGATCGTGGATGAAATGGCAGATTTGATGCTTGTTGCCGGCAAAGAAATAGAGTGCTCTATTCAACGCTTAGCTCAGATGGCTCGTGCTGCAGGAATACACATCATAATGGCAACACAACGCCCATCTGTGGATGTGATCACAGGTGTGATAAAGGCGAACTTTCCAACGAGAATCAGTTTTGCTGTTACTTCTAAGATAGATAGCCGTACAATACTTGGCGAACAAGGGGCTGAACAATTGCTCGGCATGGGTGACATGCTCTATATGGCCTCTGGTGGTAAGATCATTCGAGTTCACGGCCCATTTGTAAGTGATAATGAGGTGCAAGATATAGTTGATCATCTGAAAATGCAAGGTGAGCCAAACTACATGGAGGAAATCACTAAAGAAGATGAAAATTCTTCTACAGAGTCACACGATGAAACGGAGGATGAAGAAAATGACCTCTATAACCAAGCAGTGGCCATCATTCAAAGAGATCAAAAAGTTTCAACCAGTTACATTCAAAGGCAGCTTAGAATAGGCTATAACAGAGCAGCAAACATCGTTGAAAGAATGGAAAAGGAAGGTATTGTCAGCGCTCCAAATTACTCAGGGAAAAGAGAGATATTGGTTGAATAACAATCTTGTAATACCTTAATTTAAGTTTCCGCACTTTCAAAAAGCAAGTCAAACAAAATTATTAAAAGGTCAATACATAATGACAGTTAATTTAATAATAATTTAAACATTTGGAATGTAAAATTATAATATATTAATTAGCTAGGAGGTTAAAAATGTCTTTGTGGGAACGTATTATGTATAATTTTAAGGGTCTTGATAAGTTAGCAATAGAAGAATTGCAAAAAAGAGTGGGAGAACTAGAGAAGGTATCAGGGAACTTCGCAGGTTTGGAACAAGAAGTAATCAAACTGTCGGGTGAATTCACGGGAAATTTTAAAGAGCTATTAGGTAAATTCGACGGTTTGAACGATAAATTCGATGGTTTGCAAGAAAAGCTTACAGGCTTGCAAGAAAACTTCACAGGTTTAGAAGAAAAAGTGAAAACACTTACAGAAGCAGTAGCAGATCAAGAAAAAATAATGGCAACTTGTATCATAGTCAGTGCTGTTGCCGCAATAGCGGTCGCTTCTTTTGTTGCATTCTGTATCTATCAGGGAGTTAAGCTTGATAAAGAGAAGAAAAACGACTTATCTAAAGATACGCCAGACGCAAAACTTAGTAATGTAGATACTACCGATGGTACTGAAAAACTACAGAATAACTTAAAAGTTGCAAACATATAGCTGCATAACACTTTTCTTGAAAAGGTGTTACGCAACTTGTAACACCTTACTCTTCTCTTAGTCTGCGTAGGTTTTTTTGATAGCAAACATATCACTTTTTAGAAAAATATTTGTATTGTAAAGTTAGTAAAGATTCTGGTTTACTTAAAGTTTGTTAATTGCTATCTTTTAAAACACGATATTTACTATAGCACCATATGCTTAGGGTTTTTTCTAAAATTTTATTTATATTAATGTTTTTGGTTTCTAGCTTTTTTACTGTGCATAGTGCTGAAGCTAAATCTAAGCTCAGTAAGAGATACATACCTCCTGGTAACCCTGGTGGTGCAAACTTTCATACAGATGAGGATTTTGCTGAGTCATATAAACTGTATGAGAAGCGTAGGGAATTGCTCAAGAAAAAAAAATTACAAGATCGAGCTATAAATAAAGAAGATCTAATCAAAAAATTAAAAGAGAAAAAAATTGCTAGTCTTGATAATGAGCCAAATGACATGGAAGCTTGCATAGTCGACGATGAAGAGAGCACTATGATAAATCAGCATGGTATTAATATCGCACGTTTAAGGGGTGCTGTATTTATAGATCAAGAGTCAGTTTTCCAGTATGAAAATAAGCAGCATGAAAGTGAACAACAAGAAGAGAAGAAAGTTACTTCAACACGAGAAAAGAAAGTTTCTCCTATAAATGTCACTATAAAAGAAACTCCATCAAGAAGAACGTGCTCACATGATTCTATTGCTAATTTGGATAACGTAGATGCTTATAGTTTGAATGGTTCAAGTTCATTTGGCAGTGTAGCTGACACAGTAAAATAGTATCACAATATTGGCCATTAATAATATGCTAGATAAAGACCTGATATTGAATGATAATACATATGAATTATCGCAGATTTCCAGGCACAAAACTCATGTTGTAGAAGTTGGAAAAGTAAAGATAGGCGGAAATAATCCTGTAGTTGTACAATCTATGGCGCTTGGCGTGCATATAGATGCTGATAATATAAAAAGTAGCGCAAAACATTATGCAAAAGAGATAACAGAACTAGCGCGTACAGGTTCAGAATTGGTGCGAATTGCCTTGAACTCAGAGGAGGTAGCAAGAGCAATACCTTATATAGTAGAAGAGATAAATAAAGAAGGTTTTGACGGTAAAATATTGGTAGGCTGCGGTCAATATGAGCTAGATAAATTAGTTCAAGATTATCCAGACAACATCAAAATGCTGGGTAAAATTAGAATCAATCCAGGCAATATAGGCTTTGGCGACAAACGTGATGAGAAGTTTGAAAGGGTGATAGAGTATTCAATAATGCACGATCTTCCGGTTAGAATTGGGGTAAATTGGGGTAGTCTTGATAAATACCTTTTGCAAAAATTGATGGATGAAAACTCTTCGCTTAGTAATTCAAGGCCTTCTGATGTTATACTGCGCAAAGCACTTGTAATGTCTGCTCTTGATAGTGCAAAAAAAGCTGAAGAAATTGGTCTAAATTCAAACAAAATAATCATTTCATGTAAAGTTAGCAAAGTACAAGATTTAATTTTAGTTTATATGGCACTTGCAAAATCTTCCAATTATGCGCTGCATTTGGGTTTAACTGAGGCTGGTATGGGCAATAAAGGTGTGGTAAATACCGCAGCAGGGCTTACTTATTTATTGCAAAATGGCATTGGAGATACAATACGGGCTTCTTTGACTCAACGTCCTGGTGAATCGCGTACTAATGAAGTGGTGGTGTGTCAGGAAATATTGCAGTCTATAGGCTTGCGACACTTTAACCCTCAGGTTAATTCATGTCCTGGTTGTGGGCGCACGAGTAGCGATCGTTTTCGTATATTAACTGAAGAGGTGAATGGCTATATAAAAACTCATATGCCGATGTGGAAGAAAAAAAATCCAGGTGTAGAGCATATGAACATTGCTGTTATGGGATGCATAGTAAATGGTCCTGGAGAAAGCAAACACGCAAATTTGGGAATCAGCTTACCTGGATATGGAGAAAAACCTGTTTCAGCAGTCTACAAAAACGGCAAATATTTCAAAACTTTACAAGGTGATAATGTCTCTGAAGAATTTAAGGCAATTATTGATAATTATGTGAAGAAGCATTACACGTAACCTTTCACGGTTAATTAATAGATAAATCGCAAATAAAAAAGAAAATTAAACCTTGTTTTTCTTTTTTCGTTGGGAATGTTCAAAAAAGTGTGTCAAACCGAAAAAAAAGTAATAAATTGATATAAAAAAAATGGAGGTTTGACTGACCTTACCCAGAAAAAGTGGAGAGAAAGTTTGGAATGTTTTTCACAAAGAGAATGATGAATCAAAATGCTCAGGAATGCAATAGTTAATAGTGACGTTGTTTGTTATAAAAAATTTCTATATATTCAAATATAGCAGTTTTGATATGCTGTTTAGAGTGCCGAGAGGTGTCTATTGGTAACTCCCTTTTTAGAGAACTGAAGAAGCTTTCCACAACAGAATTGTCGTAACAACAACCTTTATAACTCATCTATGTTTTTTATGGATAAGAGATATTGATAACCTTGCGAAGTATATTGTGAACCTTGATCACTATGTAATAGTAGATTTTTGGCAGGTTTACGCTTGTTAACGGCCATTAATAAAGAGTCCATAACCAATTGTTTATTTATTGAACTGCTCATTGACCAGCCAACTACCATGCGTGAATATAGATCGATTATTGTTGCCAAATATAGCCATCCTTCTTTGGTTTTTATATAAGTAATCCCATACTTTATTTGGTTGATCGACAATAAAGTTTTGGTCTAATATATTGGGAGCTACGACTCTACTGTCCGTTTGTTGTTTCTTAATTTTAAATTTTCTTCTCAATATAGCCTGAATACCATTTTTCTGCATAATACTTTGCACTGTTTTTAAGTTGCAACTTTTACCCAAAGCCTTCAATTCAGCATGAATTTTAGGAGCTCCATATCTACATTTAGAAACTTGATATATTTTTTGAATAGCTGCGAGTAGCTCTTTATTTGCTGATTCTCTACTGCTTATTTTTCTTGTGGTCCACTTATAGTAGCCAATAGCAGAAAATCCTACATAATTCCTGTACTTTATAGCAGTTACTATGCTCTTTTATAAAAAAATATTTTACTCTTTTTGACTGGCCAGGGCTTTTTTTTAAATGTCTCTTTCCCTTGTTACTCTTGCTTTGTAAATCAAACCTCTCTTTGTCGTAAGGAGCCATGTTACCTCTACCTGGAAATGCATTTGCCGCTGACTTTTTTTCGTTATATTTCTTCATCCATTTTCCTAATACACTATCCCTTATTCCTAGATCTCTTGCTACTTTTGCAACTGGTTGACCTACCTTTCTTTGTTCATTTGCCAGCTTAACAGCTTCCAATTTGAATTCTGCCGTATATTCTCTTGCCATTTCTAATCCTCCAAAATTTTATTTTACCCAAAAAAACTCTTTTCTTTCTCTCCACTTTTTCTGGGTAAGGTCACTTGGCAACAGTTGCTCTACTTTCTCCTTCATCCAATGCTTCCATTGCTTCCATTGCTTTTTTCCTTAAGTCGTAACTATACGCTGCTGGCATACAAACCCCTCTACCATAAATCCATTCTTACCTTATTGGGATTATTATGAGAAGAGCTATAACTCTATGGGAGGGAAGCAAAATCTGGGATTCGGCCTTAATGGCATTAGCGTTGCATCAGCTTCACCCTCCCTGTGAGGTATTTTAGCTCTAATGCCTCACATCATAAAGATACAAGTGTCAAGCTACTTGGATGACAGGGGAGGGAGGCACTGGGATGACAGGAGAAGGTAGTGGGATGACACCCTGACAACCGTCATCCCGCTGCTTGTTAGCGGGATCTAGAGATACCGCGAATGAATCGCGGCATGACGTAGGACTGCTTTCATTCCAGTGCTTGACACTGGAATCCAGCCTTTCTGCAATCTCATCGAAAACGTTGTAACCACTTTCTATGCTAGTTTGCTTGTGAGCAACCTGGATTCCAGTGTCAAGCACTGGAATGACACCGTTATAAAGGAACCAGTGTCAGCTACTTGAATGACACAGTCTTTGCTTAAACCCGTAACGTTCGTACATTTTGCTAAAAGTTCAAATATCAACATCATGCACATTAAGTGCATTGCTATTAATAAAATCACGGCGTGGTTCAACTATATCACCCATTAATATTGAAAATATGGAATCAGCTTCTTCACAATCTTTTATTTCAACCTTTAATAAAGTTCTAGCCTCAGGATTTAACGTAGTATCCCATAGCTGATCAGCATTCATTTCACCAAGACCTTTAAATCTCTGCAGAGTTAAACCTTTTTTACCATAGTCCATTATTATTTTTGCAAGCGTACTTGGAGAAGTGATTCTTATTTCAGTTTCTTGTGACTTTAAAAATGAATCACCATTAAATAAATTACTTATACCATCAAGCAAACTTAATATGTTTTGCATATCTTTGCCTTCAAGCATACTAAGTGCAAATATATATTTGTCTGCCAATCCTTGAAACAATTTAGAGATATGAATTTCTTTTTCTTCATCTTTTATTTCCACTTCCCAAGTGTATTCGCTGTACATTAACTTCAAATACTTTAATATCTCATCAGCCGATGATAGAGCATTCTTTTTACTTAAAATTAGCAATGACTCTAAGAGATTTTGTGGTATTTCTCTATCATAATTTTTGCTAATATTAGAAGTGCTAACGCATTTATTCAAAATAAGGCGCAAGTTGTTAAATTCTGTAGCTGTACCACTTAGTGTTAATCTTTTAACTGCTGAGTTTATTATATACTCTTCAAAAGTTTCGTCATCTTTAATATAAGTGTCTTTGGCATTCTTTGTAACTTTATAGAGGGGTGGCTGTGCTATGTATAAGTAACCTTTTTCAATAACTTCACGCATATGTCTAAAAAAGAAAGTTAGAATCAAAGTTCTTATATGTGAACCATCAACATCTGCATCTGTCATGATGATAATTTTATGATATCTAGCTTTTTCAATATCGAAGTGTTCACTCCCTATTCCAGCACCAATTGCAGTAATTAAAGAGCCTATTTCTGCAGATGAAAAAATACGATCTAAACTTACACGTTCTACGTTTAGAATTTTTCCTCTTAAGGCAAGCACTGCTTGTGTTTTACGATTACGCCCCTGCTTTGCAGTACCACCTGCTGAATTACCCTCTACTATAAATAATTCCGATAACTCAGGAGCTTTTTCCTGACAATCAGCAAGCTTTCCTGGCAGAGTTGCAATATCAATATTGTTTTTGCTTTTAACTAGCTCGCGCGCTTTTCTTGCAGCTTCTCTTCCTTTTGCTGACCTGATTGCTCTTTCTACTATGCTTGCTGCCAATTTGGGATCAGTTTCAAGGATTGTGCTCAATTTATCAGAAACTATACTTTCTACAACTGCACGTGCTTCAGAACTAACTAGTTTATCTTTTGTTTGTGAAGAAAACTTAGGATCAGGCATCTTAAGAGATAAAACACAAGTTAAACCTTCTCTAACGTCCTCTCCAGTTAAATTTACTTTTGCTTTCTTTAAAAACCCTTCATTAGTTGCATAGGTATTGATACATCTAGTTAGTGCAGATCTAAATCCTGCCAAATGCGTACCACCATCTCGTTGCCGTATATTATTAGTGAAACACAACATATTCTCATAGTAGGAATCATTCCATTCCATCGATATTTCCAAGCTGGTGCCAAGATCTTCTGCATCTCCTTTCATACTGGCAATTTTAGTTACATGTGTCTTATTCTTATCTAAATACTGCACAAAATTTGCTGTACCAAAATTGTCTTTAGATTGATTGCTCTGATTGAAATGAGATTCTGTATATGGTTCATTGCGCAGATCACGTAAAGTAATGTCGATATTTGAATTTAAAAATGCTAATTCTCTTATACGACTTTCAAGCGTTGAGTAACTGAAATTAATGCCATTAAAAGTCTCTGTTGATGGCATGAACGTGACTTTAGTTCCTCTTTTGTTTGTATTTTCGTTGACTACCTTTAAAGGTTCAATAGACTCACCATCTTCAAAACGCATAAAGTGTTCTTTCTTATTGCGCCAAATAATTAATTCCAACCAGCTTGATAATGCATTCACAACTGAGATTCCAACACCATGTAATCCCCCAGAAACTTTATAGGTATTGCTGTCAAATTTACCACCAGCATGGAGTTGAGTCATTATTACCTCTGCTGCTGATATTCCTTCTTCTTCATGAATGTCAGTTGGAATGCCACGACCATTGTCGGTTACTGATACTGAACCATCTTTATTTATGCTAACTTCAATTTTATCACAATACCCAGCTAAAGATTCATCTATTGCGTTATCAACAACCTCATATACCATGTGGTGCAAGCCAGATCCATCGTCAGTGTCACCAATGTACATACCTGGACGTTTCCTTACAGCATCAAGACCCCTTAAGATTTTTATTGCATCGGCATTATAACTATTTTCCATGGTATTGCTTCGTTTATGAATGTTAATTAATATTACATTCATATATGCTGATTAGCAACATTTTTAAACTGATAACCCATATTAAAAGCACAACTTTACGAATGTTTATTTTTGAAGACAGCAAATAGTGTCATTCCAATGTGTCTTCCATAACTGTACGAACATTCATTTTTGAAGGTAAATTGCACAACAGATGATGTCATTCCAGTGCTTGACACTGGAATGGCTTTGTTGCATCGCTAGCTATGATGGATTAAAGATAAAAAAGATGGAGAATATCAGTAGCTTATTATTCTGGTATTTATAACAAGAACGGTCAGTGAATACCCAAATTTGAGTAAAAGAAATTTCACTACCACTCACTAATCCGGCTAAAATTCAAGAATTTCAATGCTTTAGCTATTTTCAATAGAATTAAATTTATTAATGTAAATAATAAATTACTATTCTTAAATTTGATCAGATTGATTGCAAAAAAACAAGATTTTCAATAGGTTACTTATAATCCTAACTATAGTTAGCCTTTCATAAGTAGCGATGCAACAAAGCCCACTGGAATCCAGAAATTTTGCTTATAACTGAGCTGATGAGCTAAAGGTAGTTGTCTTACGCTAAAACAAACGTTTTTAATTAAGTTGCATAGAAGCTGGATCCCAGTGTCTGGGCACTGGGATGACACCCCACTGGTGGGAATTGCTCCCAAACTACAACGTTCGTACAGTTGTGTGTGTCTTCCCATGGAGATTGCTCTCAAATCATAATGCTCATGCAGTTGCATGCTCGACTAATTAACAGAAAAATCTATAATTCAGTTTACGTATTTTCTTATCTCAGCCAAAATCTTATCAGATTGACTTTCGTCTGAATTTAAATCAGCTGCAAAGTGTGTAACATATTTTCCTCCAGGGCCAATAAGGTACATTATTGAAGAATGGTTGATTTCTTCTTCTCCACCAACTTTGCTAGCATATACTTTATACTTTGCAATTACTTCGTCTATTTTTTCTCTTTCACCAGTTAACATTTGTATTCTGTGGTCAAATTGCTGCTGAAATTCTTTAAGTCTTTCCGTGCTATCGCGCTCAGGATCGACTGTGATGAAGAATGTTTGTAGCTTGTTGTTAGTTTTCTCATCTAACTTTGCAAGTGTTTCTGAAATTATTCCAAGGTTCATAGGGCAAATTCTTTTGCATGAGGAAAACCCAAAGAAAATCATCATGTATTTATCTTTAAAATCACTACTGCGCAAGATCTGTCCGTCCTGATTAATTAAAGAAAAATCTCCGCCTATCTTAACTTCTGCGTTGTGAATCGCTGCTGGGGCAAATATGCCTTTTTTAGTGAAATAACAATAACCTAAAAAAACAACTGCTAATGCTGCTAGCACATTAGATAATAATCTTATAAACCTTACCATTAGAATGCTCTCAGTAAAATTGAATTGTATCTTTATTGGTTAACCTATTCAATATATTTATTCCAAAGTGTATTGTTAATTTTGTCTAACAGTTTCTTATGTTCATCAATTTCTTCACTATTTGGTAAATGTTCTCTGGGAGTTAGATTACGTACTTTATGCTGAACGAATGTAGAGTTACTGTCCTGATTGCATTCATTATCAAACAGAAAGGTTTGTAACCCTCCTGTAAGTTCAACATATACCTTTGCAAGCAATTGAGCATCAACTAGTGCTCCGTGCAATTCTCTATTCTCTAGCGATATATCAAAACGCTTACATAATGCATTCAAAGAAGCAGGTGATCCTGAGAATTTTTTCCTCGCAAGAGGTAATGTATCTAGCACTCTGTCTGAGGAAATTAACCTAGCATTCAGCTTGCTTAACTCCATGTTAAGGAACTTAACATCGAATTCAGCGTTGTGAATTACCAAAATATCATTAGATATAAAGTCAAGAAATTCAAGTGCAACATCTGAAAATAATGGTTTATCTTCTAAAAATTCTTCACTAATACCGTGAATCTTAAACGAGTGATAAGGTATATCTCTTTCTGGGTTAAGGTACCGATGGAATACTTTACCTGTTGGAATGCGGTTAATTAATTCCACACACCCTATTTCAATAATTCGATGACCAGATTCAGTGTCAAGACCTGTCGTTTCAGTGTCAAGTACTATTTCGCGTAGCTTGCTTTCCATTTCAAATAAAACTCATCTTACTTATCATTTGTCTTATCGTTACTTGTCTTTTTATAGTGAATAGAAACAAGCAACCAGCTTGGGTCTGATGAATTAACATTTTTTTTGAATTGCCATACATCCTCAACTTTATTAATAGTGGATGTACTACCTGATATTATATCTCCTTCATTGTTCTTAACGAAGTTAATTTGCTCTGAAAGGAAATATACTGCAATAAACACTGCGTTTTTTACTAGCTTTATTTCTAAAACCTTTTGTGAAACGATAGAAACAATTATAGACTCGTGCACCTCTTTACGATGTTTAATCTTCTCTGCGAAATTATCATATAAGTCTTTATCGAGAAGTGGTTTTAACTGAGACAAATTTCCTTGATTGAAACATTTTATTATTAATTCAAAAGCTATGCTTGAACCTTCTATAAAGTGGGAAATAGAAAAATCTTTGTTTTTTTTTAATATTTGTTTATAAGTAACTTTTATTGAATTTTCATCATTGCTATCAATGTAACCCTCAATGTTTTCTACTACATCTTCTCTACTTCGGCTTACATCCAATACATTAGTTAGCTTTTTTAGGTTGAGGTTGGCTGACCTTCCTAAAGAATTATACAAACGTGAAAAAATGAACGCCGCTAATAAAGCATATATTACAAGCTCTATCATAGTAACTCAACTCCTTGGCATATAAAGTATCCGAACATTATTAATTATTAATGAAAATATGTTTTTCATATCAACTTATAATCAGGTTTGCTATTCGTTTGTAAATGAATATATTATATAAGAAAGTATTAAATATCTCAACTTAATTAAAGGAGACGTAAGAAATGCCACAACAAAAAATGAGAATTCACGGTCAATATGTTAAAGATCTATCATTTGAGAATCCGAATTCGCCATTCCTTTCTTCTAGTAAAGCTCCAGATATTAATGTAATGGTTAATATCAATTCAGCAAAATTAGAAGGGACGAAAAACAAAGAAGAAGTGAATGAAGAAAAATCTTTTCATGAAATTACTTTGCATATAGAAGTCAAAGCAACGGTAAAAGATGAAGGCATAAAAGATGGTGTAGCTTTCATTTGTGAGACGAAATATTGTGGCATTTTTTCAATAGAAAATTTAAAAGAGTTGAGTGAGGAAGAGGTAAGACAAGCTTTGTTTATTGGCGGACCTACTTTTCTTTTCCCTTTTGCAAGAGAAATAATTGCAAGAGTTACAAGTAGTGGTGGATTTCCCCCACTGATGCTAGATCCTATAGATTTTGAAACTATGTATGAGCAGCAAGGTCAACAACAAAAAAGTAACGGTAGTAATTCCAATTTTAACTAATATAGTGTGATAGGATGAACAATTCTTTAAATGCAAAAACGACTTTAAACATTGACGGGAAGTCATACAACTATTTTAGCCTAAGTAGTGCTAGTGAATTTTTAGGAATAGATGTGACTAAATTGCCTTGCTCACTTAAGGTTCTGCTTGAAAGTTTATTGCGCAATGAAGATGGAGTAAACGTAAAGCTAGATGACATAAGAGTACTAGCAGACTGCGTTAATAAACACACTAATCACGAAATTAGCTATAAACCAGCAAGGGTGTTGATGCAAGATTTTACAGGGGTTCCTGCTGTTGTTGATCTAGCTTCAATGCGGGACTATGTTAAGAAAAATGGAGGAAACCCAAGCAATATAAATCCGTCTGTACCGGTTGATCTTGTGATTGACCATTCTGTTCAAGTAGATAGTTATGGAAGTGTTTCCGCATTCAGTAAGAATGTTGAGTTAGAAGTAAAAAGAAATTTGGAGAGATATCAATTTTTAAAGTGGGGAGAATCGTCCTTCACAAATTTTAGAGTAGTGCCGCCTGGCACAGGGATTTGCCACCAAGTGAATCTTGAATATTTAGCGCAAGTTGTGTGTAATAATGATGGAGTCATATATCCTGATACTTTAGTTGGTACTGACAGCCATACTACAATGGTTAACGGATTATCAGTTCTTGGTTGGGGTGTTGGAGGCATAGAAGCTGAGTCTGTGATGCTTGGTCAACCAATTAGTATGGTGATTCCAGAAGTAGTTGGATTTAAATTAATTGGCAGATTGTCGGAAGGAGTAACTGCGACCGATTTAGTGCTGATGGTTACCAATATCCTAAGAACAAAAGGCGTTGTTGGTAAGTTTGTAGAATTTTATGGTGATGGTTTAGATTATTTATCTTTGGCAGATAGAGCCACTATAGCAAACATGGCCCCGGAGTATGGCGCAACTTGTGGATTTTTTCCAATTGATCAAAAAACGCTAGATTATTTAAGCTTAACCGGAAGGCCAGAAAAGCTGATTAAGCTAGTTGAGGCTTATGCGAAAGAGCAAGGACTGTGGCGTAGTAGTGACGAGTTAGCATTTTTTGACACACTAGAGCTTAATTTATCAAGCGTGGAGCCAGTAATGGCTGGTCCCAAAAGACCACAAGATAAGGTTTTTCTTTCACAAGTGGCAGAGTCTTTTTCTAAATCATTTTTAGTTAATGAGTCAAAGGAAAGCGATAAACTCCAAGATGGAAGTGTAGTTATTGCAGCAATAACAAGCTGCACTAATACTTCTAATCCAAGTGTGATGATTGCTGCAGGTCTTGTAGCTCGTAATGCAATTAAACTTGGATTAAAATCAAAGCCTTGGGTTAAAACTTCTCTTGCTCCAGGGTCACAAGTTGTAACAGAATATTTAGAAAAGTCTGGATTGCAGGTAGATCTAAATGCTTTGGGTTTTAATCTAGTTGGATATGGTTGCACAACTTGCATTGGGAATTCTGGTCCACTTAATAAAGGTATAGAAGATGGCATTAAAAACAAAAACTTAACCGTTGCTGCAGTTTTATCTGGCAATCGTAACTTTGAAGGAAGAATTCATCCGTTAGTCAAAGCTAATTACTTGGCATCTCCGCCACTTGTTGTTGCATATGCACTTGCTGGTACTGTGCAAATTGATCTGACAAAAGATTCAATATGCAAAGATAAGAATGGAAATGACGTCCATCTCAAGGATATATGGCCAACAAACAATGAAATCGAAGATTGTGTTAAAAATGTGGTAACACGTGAGATGTTTATACAAAAGTATAAGGATGTTTTTTCTGGTGATGAACATTGGCGAAAGATAAAGTGTGAAAAAAGTGAAATCTATAATTGGGATGCAAATAGCACTTACATACAAAATCCGCCCTATTTTGATAATTTATCACCTAAAAATAATAAAATCGATATAAAAGGTGCACAAATATTGGCAATGTTTGGCGATAGCGTAACCACTGACCACATTTCCCCTGCTGGAAATATTGCCTCAAGTAGTCCTGCAGGTATATATTTAAAAAATCTTGGAATTGAGCCACAGGACTTTAATTCGTATGGGTCTCGTCGTGGTAACCACAATGTAATGATGCGTGGGACTTTTGCTAACATTAGAATAAAAAATGAAATGGTAAGCATCGAAGGCGGCTATACAAAATATATTCCTTCTCAAGAAACTATGTCGATTTTTGATGCAGCAATGCGCTACAAGGAAGCTCTCATCATTGTGGCAGGAAAGGAGTATGGCACAGGTTCAAGTAGGGATTGGGCAGCAAAGGGTACTTTATTGTTGGGGGTTAAAGTTGTCATTGCAGAAAGCTTTGAGCGTATACATAGGTCCAACTTGGTCGGCATGGGTGTTCTTCCACTTATATTCCAAAATGGAATAACCAGAAAGATATTTGATGGTAGCGAGGTAATAAGCATAAAAGGTGAAATAGTGCCAGGTGGAAATCTAGAATGCATCATCAAAAGAAAGGATAATTCAAAGCAATCAATTCAACTCAAATGCTGTGTACAAACCGCAACTGAGACTAAATACTTGATGTGTGGTGGAGTGTTGAGCTACATACTTGCACAATCTTTTTGATTTAGTGAAGTTATTGCATGGACTTCTTTTAGCCAGCCCTGATCCCTTTGTAAATAGCAATTTGCTCTGCGCAAAGTTATGATATAATTTCACCATACATATGGTGTCGGAGTATTTTTTGGAGATAATTATATATGATAAGCTCTATACAAGAACCTAATGAACTCAGAAAACGTTTACAAGGATTTTATCGTACTGATGAAAAGAGTTATATACGTTATCTTGTAGAAAAAGCAGAGCTTTCGGCTGATTCAAAAAATAGAATTTATAATATTGCAAAACAAGTTATTGAAAAAATCAAACACAATAAATTAAGTATTGTAGATTCCTTTATGCAGCAATACTCGCTTTCCAATGATGAAGGAATAGCATTGATGTGCCTTGCTGAATCGCTACTTAGAATACCAGATGATTATACAATAGACGAGCTAATCAAAGATAAAATTGCCAATCAAGAATGGAGTAAATATTTAGGATATTCTTCTTCATTGTTCGTCAATGCTTCCACGTGGAGTTTAATGATAGGTAGCAGTATATTGAGAGATAATGAAGGCGATTCGAAGTTCTATTACGCAATTTCTAAGTTACTTAAGAATTTAGGAGAACCGATCATTTGCAAAGCAGTAAAACAAGCAATGTCTATGCTTGGTAATCATTTTGTTGTTGGAGAAACCATAGAAGAAGCTTTAAGGTACGCAAAACTAGATGACAATAGTAAGTTTTTATACTCTTTTGATATGCTTGGCGAAGCTGCTCACACAACTGAGGATGCAGAAGAGTATTTTAATTCATACATGCACTCAATAAAAGCTATAGGTGAATCCACTGAAATAAATGATTGTTTTAAATCCCATGGAATTTCAATCAAACTTTCTGCTTTACACCCACGTTATGAATTTAGTCAATTTGGCCGAATTGCTGGTGAGATATTCACTAAGGTTTTAGAGCTCTGCCGCGAGGCAAAAAAATACAACATTTCACTATGCATAGACGCAGAAGAAACAGAAAGGCTTGAAATTTTCTTAATCTTGTTTGAACAATTACGGCTTGATGAATCACTTTCTGAGTGGGAAGGGCTCGGCTTGGCTGTACAAGCATATCAAAAACGTGCTTTATCTGTTCTTGACTTTGTTGAAGATGTTGCTATCCGATCAAAGCACAAAATTATGGTGAGGCTTGTAAAAGGTGCATATTGGGATTCAGAAATCAAGCGTACGCAAGAATTGGGATTAAATGATTACTCAGTATTTACAAGAAAAAGCTATACTGACGTATCTTACCTCATGTGCGCACAGAAACTTTTGAGTAAACCAAACAGCTTTTACCCATGCTTTGGAACTCATAACGTCTATACTTTTGCTTCTATCATGGAACTTGCTGATAAAAACCACCCTGGATTTGAATTTCAACGCTTACATGGAATGGCAAAAGACTTATATGATTATGCAATGTCAGAGCTTGCAACAAATGTTAGCTGTCGTGTCTACGCACCCGTTGGGGAACATAGTGACTTGTTGCCTTATCTTATAAGACGTCTTCTTGAAAATGGAGCTAATAGTTCGTTTGTTAATCAAATAAGTGATCCTAACGTTAAAATCGATGAGTTAATTTCAGATCCACTGGAAAAAGCTATAAATTTTAATTATGAGCCTCATCCAGGCATTCCATTACCACAAGATATTTTGGGACCAGAAAGAAAAAATTCTTTGGGAATGGATATTAGTGATTCTGTGATAGTCTCACAATTTGCAGATGATATAAAGGGTTTTAGTGAAAAAAAGTGGCAAGTTGGACCAATAATTGATGGAAAGGCACTATTTGATAGTGCTGAATTTATCGAAGTAGTGAATCCTGCACATTTGGAAAATGTAATTGGAGAAGTGTCAAATACAACAAGTGTTCAAGCTTTAAACGCTCTTGAAATAGCACATAATGCTTTTACTGAATGGCAGAATGTTTCAGCAGTAGAGCGCGCTAAATGCCTTGAAAAAGCTGCAGATTTGCTTGAAGAAAGGATGAAAGAGTTGATTTATATTCTGATCGTAGAAGCAGGAAAAATTTTATCTGATGCAATAGCGGAAGTAAGAGAGGCAGTGGATTTCTTACGTTACTACGCAACGATAGCAAAAAATGAACTGAGCGACTGGAAAAAATTGCCAGGGCCAACAGGTGAAGATAACTTCATCTTTTTTGAAGGTAGGGGAGTTTTCCTGTGTATATCACCGTGGAATTTTCCACTTGCTATCTTCATTGGGCAGGTTTCAGCTGCACTTGCAGCAGGTAATGCAGTGCTGGCAAAACCGGCAGAGCAAACGCCGATTATTGCCTATGAAGCTGTTAAGATACTACATGAAGCTGGGATATCAAAAAATGTGTTGCACCTCATTCCTGGGGATGGTGGATATTTAGGCAAAATATTAGTTCCAGACAATAGAATTTCCGGTGTAGCTTTTACTGGTTCAACACAAACCGCTCAAATAATTAATAGAATGCTTGCAAATAGGGATGGTCCTATTGTGCCATTTATTGCTGAAACTGGCGGATTAAATGCTATGATTGTTGATAGCTCTGCTCTCTTAGAGCAAGTGACTACGGATGTTTTGCTTTCTGCGTTTCGCACCGCTGGCCAACGCTGTTCTGCGCTTAGAGTGCTGTTTATTCAAGAGGACATAGCAGAGAAGCAGATAAAAATGATATGCGGTGCAGCGCAAGAACTCAAGATTGGTGACCCAATACAACTTAGTACTGATATTGGTCCAATAATTGATAAAGCATCTATCGATATGCTCACTCAACATACGCAAAAAATGTCAGAGGATAAAGATTCAAATCTGTTATTTAAAGTACCCATGGATACAAATTCTCATAATGGTTATTTCTTTCCTCCATATATTTATGAGATACAAAAAATTTCGCAATTAAAGCAAGAAGTATTTGGTCCTATTTTACATATCATACGTTTTAACAAGTCACGATTAAATGAAGTTATAAGTGATATAAATAGTACTGGATATGGGCTTACGTTTTCTTTGCAGAGTCGTATACAAAGTCAAATTGACACTATAAGTAAAAAAATATCAGTTGGAAATGTCTACATCAACCGTAACCAGATAGGTGCAGCAGTTGGGATACAACCATTTGGTGGTAGAGGACTATCTGGCACTGGGCCAAAAGCTGGTGGTCCTCATTATTTACAGCGTTTTTCTACAGAAAAAGTTGTAAGTGTTAACACTACAGCATTTGGTGGTAACACTACACTTATGTGTTTGGATTAATTTGCGGGCCCTAATTTTTCTTACCCCTAAACTAGACGTTCGTGCAGTTATGTACACAGCGCTAAAACCCGAAAAGGACCAGCTCATGCACTGAAATAAATCGTATCCGTTCAGCCAATGGCGTCAACTTAAGAACTTTCATTAGCAAACTCTCCTAAAGACATGATGGCGTTTAGGCTTATCTACTTTATTGCGGCTGTCCCGGTCGGATTTTAACTTTAGCGCGTATACTTAAAAAGGGCTTGAAAGTTTTTTGGCGCAATAAGTACCTGATAGAGTTTCTGTCTCATTACACTAAATAAAACTGAAAAATTTAAACGATACTCAGTAATTTGATCTGGGTTCCAAGGCCCTTGTGCATCACATATATGAAGCGATAATATATTGCACATGACCAAGTTTGCCCAAAATTCTTGTAATACAGCCTCTCCAGAAAAATTCTCTAACTCTGCTCCTACTTTGAGTCGTTTATAGCACTCCTCTATGTGCCACCTTAACACATAAGCTTTGCTCCAAAGTCTCGGTCAAAAACTCTGTTTCTCAGTTGGCTAATGTCAGCACTATAACTCTTACTTTCTGTCCTTTCATTTTATTTTTTAGCTTTTCATTTTCTAATATAAAATCAAAATCTAATTCGCCAGCGTTCCCATAGCTTACTATAATTTCTTTTTTGCAAGCGAAAAATAAAATCTACTTCCAAATTATAATGCTGCTGAATGAATTTTACTGAAGACGATCATAGATAAATAATAATTTCTCTTGATTTAATAAACGCATTTGAGTGATAACTTCGGGTAATTGCTCTGCCGCCAACGTTTGTTCACCTATATTCCAAGCTGCAAGACGAGCACTGCAAATCAATGAAGTACACAAATCAACAAACAAATTGCCAATGGTGCCTGTTGTTCCATTTGGTTCAAACTCGGATACAATTTCCCCAGAGCTGGGTAATCTCATACCAGAACCATCTGCTGCAATAAGTCTATAGCCTCTCCAACTCAGGTTCATCCTGATAGGCTGTTTGGATGCTTAAATTCTTGAAAGCCTGTATGGCAAATCTTATATCTTGCTTTAGAAAAAGCTTGCTTTGAGGGTACATGTCAATGGCTCCATAAGTTCACATTCTATTCCCAAACTTTTTTTAACTAACTTTAAAATCATAGAAAATACTGTCGAAAAAGGAAGTTTTCTTGTTCGTGTAAAACTCAACACAATGGATTTTCTGAAAAGTTTTCGAGTATATTATATTTTTAATTTGTAGAATAAGGTTTTTTCCTTTTTGCATATTTCACCTAAAAAGGACACATTTTAGACTTCTTTGTTGAAATAAAACAGAAACAAAAGTGCTGTCCCTTGCACTCTTTGGATAATTTAATGATAAAAAATTTGGAGAGAAATTTTATACACTATCGCTGATATTTTTCCTTAAGTTGACGCCATTGTGTGAACGGTTACGGTTTCCCGTCTTCACCATGCTATATAGAAAAAAGTCTGGATTCCAATTTGCATGACAATATGGAGTATCTGCTTCTTTCATCCCAGTGGGATCTTTTATTCCATTTTATCAACAGTTTGTTTTGCAGTATCAAACAATTTTAATCCTATAATCCCGAATGTAACTAAAATAAAGCATATTACTTCGAATAAATTAACTGGTTCATCAAATAGGTAAACTCCAAGTATCGAAGCTCCTATAGCGCCCACTCCAGTCCAAATTGCATAGCATACTCCGATAGGTATAGAACGTGTAGCGAGCGAAAGTAAATATGTACTAAGAGCCATGGAGAGTATGCTAATTATTGATGGTACGAGATGAGTAAATCCATAACTATGCTTAAGTGTTATGACCCAGAACACTTCAATTAGTGACGATAAGAGTAAATATATCCAATTCATGCATAAATTTTTAGGTTTAAATAGAGAGCTTTAGCCCTATGCTTCCTATTACAATTAAAACGATACATAAAACTTGAGATAAATTAATATTCTCTGTGAAAGTGGTTGCACCAATTATAGTTATTCCAATTGTGCATATTCCAGAGGAAACTGCATAGCATACCCTAATAGGTAGAAAGCATGCTGCAAGAGATAAAAAGTAAATGCTAATGATCATAATTACCAATGTTGCAATCGAAGGCACAACTTTAGTAAAACTGTTACTAAACTTTAGCGTTACAGCCCACAGTATCTCTAGGATACTAGACAGCAACAAATACAACCAGCACATTTTCGTAACATTTCAATCTTGTATTGTAACAGAAATTGTTAGTTAAAACTACACTAAAGTGCAATAGATCTCTCTTTCGGAATTGCTTTAATATCAAACTTAAAACAACATCCTAAAAAACTTTTCTACGAAATTCAATTCCTGCACGTCATTTGCTGCATAAAGTGGTGTAGTTTGTTGGTCAATACCTGGTATTTCTACAAAAACTTTGCCCACTTCTTGACCTTTTTTAATGGGTGCAGGTATCATATCTTTATATTCAATACGCACCTTAATTTGGTCATGCAATTTGCGGTTGTAAGTTATGGTAACATCGTTTGCAACTGTAATAGGCACTTTTCTATCTTTTCCATAGAGAACATTTACTTCCTCAACTACGCTGTCTTTAACGAATATTTTCTTAGTGTTAAAATGATTTAAGGAGTATTGTATCAATCTTTTTGCTTCTTCTATTCGCTCTTTCTCAGTGTTTAAACCATTTACGACAGCAAAAATTCTCCTATCATTTCGTTTTGCAGATGCTACAATGCCGTAACCACCAGCATTTGTATAACCGGTTTTTAAGCCATCAACCCCAATATCGTGAAAAAGTAGAAGATTTTTATTCTTTTGTACAATTTCATTATATGTCAAATATTGTTCGGAAAATAAATCATAATATTCAGGAAAATCGGTGAAAATCCTTTTTGCCAGCATTACCAAGTCTTTTGCGTTCATAAAATGATCTTCATCTGGCCACCCGCTTGAGTTGACAAAATGACTGTCATTCAGATTCAAATTTTGTGCAACTTCATTCATTTCAGCCACAAAATTCTCTTCTGATCCTGCAATGCCCTCGGCTAGTGTTATGCAGGCATCATTGCCTGAGACTATTGTAATTCCTTCAAGTAATTCCCTCACCGTAACGGATTGACCTTCTTTCAAAAACATAGAAGAGCCTCTCCTTTCCCACGCTTTTCTACTTACTCGAAATTTATCCTCCATGTGTATTATTCCAGCTTTTAGATAATCGAAGGCTATATATAAAGTCATTAGCTTGCTCATTGAAGATGGGGCCATTTTTTCATCAGAATTATGGTCAAAAATGAATGAGTCTGAAGCTAAATCTAAGACTACTGCTTGCTTTGCTTTGGTTCTAAACTGGTATGAGTATGAAGAAAAAGGAAGTATAAAAACTAATAGCAAAATTACCAATCTGCTTAACATATCTATAATTTTAAATTTATAGTGTACTAATTAATAGTATAATTTTACAGGGGCATTTCAATAGATCTCTTGCATAAAAATTCCTTGACAAACCTCGCCAGCCCCCTTATCATGAAAGTGAAGCTATTTATTTATCTTCTCTGTACAGATTAAATGACAAAAAAACTCACGTATCTGGCGTCTCATGTTTAATTTTTTGCACTATGTGCACCTTATGTCTTTATAAAATTTCTAGGTTTTTACCTAATATAAGCTAAAATGCGCTTATAAAGCATTTAAAACATAAAAAAACGCCAACTTAAAAAATGGATAGTGAATAACTAGCTACCCTAGGGTTTCTTTTGCCTTTTTTTCTGTTTAGTAAATTTCTTAAACATTTATGACTAAAGGTTAGTTGCATTAAAAAGCAGCTAAATCGCGGTTATTAAGCGTTTAGAATAAAAAAACGCCATACTTGAAAGTATAATGTAAGTAATTAGCCAACCACGGGGCTTCTTTTGCCTTTTTTTTCGTTTGGTAAATTTCTTAAATATTTATAGCTAAACGACAACCGTCATCCCGCTACGTGTTAGCGGGATCTCTTGTTAGCGGCTGAGATACCGCGAATGAATCGCGGTATGACGGTTCGTGACGGTATGACGGTTCGCGGTGACATGACGATAACCTCGTCATCCCGCTAGGTGTTAGCGGGATCTATGTTAAGGTATGGCGGTTAAATAAGGGATCTATGTTAAGAGATACCGCGAATGAATCGCGGTATGACGGTTCGTGGCGATATGACGGTTCGCGGCGGGATTCCAGTGTCTGGGCACTGGGATGACAGGAAAAGGGGCTACTTGGATTACAGCAGATCACCTCTTCACAAAAATTTTATCAGTAATACGCATATCAATAATACTCCAATCGCTGAAAGTAAAATCAGTTGTATTGTGTAAGTGGTTTAAATAGTCCCATGCACTATAAGGGTTATCTTCAGGCAGTTTTACTGTGGAATCGTTATCAAGTATGATATTCCATCTTCTATTCCCTATATAAGCAAAAGAAGAAATGTGGTCACTTAATTGAGTTTTACTCTCTAACACATCTCTAACAAATTCTAGGTTTGATAATGAGTTTTGTCCTGTAATTACAACAAGATCATCTATTAAATAGTCATCTACGATCACTTTACCTTCAAAATCAATTACCGAGGTTTTGTTATTATCTTTCCAGAGAGCAAACGGTTTATGCTCATCTATATTAATGTGTAGAGTATTGGGCAAAATTCTGTGAACTCTTACGTGTTTTATCCATCTGCTTACGGATTGTATGTTACCGGCAAGTTTTGAAAGTGATATATACAGGATAGGTTGCGTTCTATCTGTCAAACTTAGAATATCCTTTTTGTTTGTAAATTTATTGCCGCTCACGACTACTTCGTCGATTGAAAATCCACTACTGAGTAATAAACTAGATAGGCAGTCATTATACCAAGTAAAGTAGTAATTAAATCGATTTATTATTTTATCAAGTGAGCTGTAAAGTATTAGCGTAAGAAAAAGTGCTGTGATAATAACCAAGGTACACTTACGCAAAAAACTCCTTTGGCTTCTAGTAATACTGCTCAACATGACTTAAATCCCTAATATTTTTGTGCTGCAAACTATCTTCAATAATAATTTTAACTAATTCATTAAAATTGATTCCTTTTGCCAATTTTGCAATTTCTGGCACTAACGATAACTCAGTAAAGCCAGGATGTGTATTAATCTCAAGCATTTTTAAAGTGTTATTTTTGGGATTATAACGGAAATCTGAGCGGGAAATAGTTTTGCATCCTAAAAATTGATGAACTTTCAGTGCGTGTTCCAAGGTCATTTTATATATATTGTTAGGAATTTCAGCAGGAAATATATGTTCTGTAAATCCATCTGTATACTTTGCTTCATAATCATAGAATTTATTTTTTGGTCGTACTTCTATAGTGCCAATTGCTTCATCCAGCAATACAGCAGTATGTAACTCTATGCCCGGTATGTATTCTTCTACGATCATCTTTTCCATTATAGTAGAACTATTATCTTTCAGTTCTAAGTAATCCTCGTGCGAGAAAATTATGTACACTCCAATACTTGAACCTTCATTAATTGGTTTTAAGACGTACGGATAATCAATTTTAATATTATTTTTTAGTAGATCTTCTCGGCTAATTACATAACCTTTTGGAGTGTCGATACTAAGGGACCGAAATATATGCTTTGACATCACTTTATTCATAGCAACAGCAGAAGCCATAACTCCTGAGTGTGTATATTTTATACCTAAAATCTCCAATAAACCTTGAATGCAGCCATCTTCACCATAAGGTCCATGCAGAGCGATAAAAGCAAGGCCCGAATTAATTTTTCTAAGCTTTTCAGCAATGTTGCTGTCAACATCTATTTCTATTGCATTGTATGAAAGGCTATCGAGCGCCTTCTTTACTGCTTTTCCGCTCATAAGCGATATTTCTCTCTCACAAGAAAACCCACCACTTAAAATTGCTATAGTTGGAACCATAAGCATTCTATGTTTTACTATATAGCATATATAATGGTTACATTAAGCTTATTAAATACCTACTTTGGCTAACTATAAGACCTTCTTACTTTCTTCAAGCACTTTTTTTATCCACTTCAAATAGCGTGCTCGGCAACGGTAGTGGCGTGTTTGCTGCACCTTTATACTGTTCACAGATAAGCTTTTCTAAATCCTCAGCAGATTGTTCTTTTGCTTCTTCTTTTTTCACTACTCCACTAGTTACTAAATCAATTAAGGCTGTAGTGTGTATTATCATTCGATTATTTAGCTCAAATATCTTTTTTGTATCAAGTGAGGGGTTTCTAATTAAGGCAGATAGTGCATGCATATATTTGTCTATATCAGAAAGACTTTTGTTTGTATCATAGTTGCTAGCTAATATATATTCCTTCAAACGCTCAATTTCTTCTGGAGTAAACTTGTAAACTTCATCAAGTTTCCTTATTAAAGATATAGTAAGTATTCTACTTAAAACTCTCAATTCTCTAATAAATTGTATTCCTTCTCCTTCAGGATAAGACATTTCTTCTTTTTTATATTTCTTAAATAATTCTTGATCATAAGACTTTCTGAAATCTGACATCATTGCTAATGCTAACTCTTGTGAACCTAGCTTAAAAACTTCGTTGAAGCTGTTTGCGTTGGCATCTTGTGCACCGCCTGCAGTAATTCCACAACTATAAGAAATCTTTTCAGATAAGCTATGATACTCTTTTATCATCTCTTTCAGCAATATTTTAATATCATCTTCGGTTAACTCTACTGTTGATAATAGATCACATGTTTTTTCAAGATCACCATTCACTTGAAAAAGTAACCCTTCAATCTTTTTAATGGTTTCTCTTTTATTTATACTCATAACTTACCCCCAAGATTTAATGCTAACAGCTAGTTTTATAATCAAATATTTCAAAAGTCAATAAGCCTTTTTCCTTAATCCTTAAGTTAATCGATACTAATTTATCAGCATAACAACTTAGATAACGCAACTATTTTCAGCAACCAAAAACAACAACCCTGAAATACAAAAAGTTTCTTTTCCTTCAGTAGCATTATTCTAAATTTTCATCAAAATAAGCTGTTTTATCCTTTTTTTCCTTATACTCTTCTGCGGTATAGAGGGGTTGCTTCTTAGCTGTGATATTTGGCCATTTTTGTGAGTATTCTACGTTTATGTTGTAAAATGATTTGAAGATTTTTTGTTCACTGTTCAGTAACTCTTCATCTAGTTCTAAAATATCTTTTATGGAATCATCAGTTACAATTGCATCTACTGGACACTCAGGTATGCACACTCCGCAATCAATACATTCATCTGGGTTAATCACGAGCATGTTTTTACCTTCATAGAAGCAGTCAACGGGACATACTTCCACACAGTCCGTATATTTACATTTTATGCATTTATCTGTAACAAAATGCGTCATAAAACACTGTATATTTGTATTATCTTGGGTACACTAAATTGATAAGAAATTCAAGCCTTTTATGAAGATAAATAAATTGAACAACGAAGAATTAGAAGTATGGTTAAGCTTGGCTAGAACTATAGGACCAATAAAGTTTTTTAGTATACTAAGAACACATGGATCGCTAGATGAGGTGTTGAAATATCTCAATAAGGTGGCTAATAATAAGGTGTATGGCATTCAAGATGCACGAGAAGAAATCAATAATGCAGAAAGAATTGGAGCTAAAATTATACCCGCATGTGACCCAGATTACCCTGATCTTTTAAGAAATATCTCTAGTTGTCCTCCTGTAATAACTGCGTTTGGTGATATATCATTATTAAGCCGTGAGATAATTGCAATAATCGGTGGGCGTAACTCTTCGATGAATGGAAGAAATTTTGCCAATAAGTTGGCACTTGATTTAAGCGAAGCTGGTTTTGTTATTGTTTCTGGACTTGCAAAAGGAATCGATACTGCAGCAAACAGTGTAATATACAAAGATCATCCCACTATTGCTGTTACAGCAAGTGGAATTGATGTGGTGTACCCAAAAGAGAATTTTGATCTATACAAAAAAATCACCGAGAATGGCGGATTAATAGTTACTGAGCTTCCATTTGCTACTAAACCAAAGCCTCAGTATTTTCCTCAAAGGAATCGAATTATATCTGGTCTATCGCTGGGTTTTGCAGTGATTGAAGCATCGAAACGTTCTGGCTCTCTAATAACAGCAGATTTTGCTTTAAATCAAGGGAGAGAGGTGTTTGCAGTTTCTGGTTTCCCTTTAGATTCACGCTGTAGTGGTAGTAATTATTTAATTAAAAACGGTGCTAAGCTTATCGAATCCGCTGATGACATAATAGAGAGTATTAGGTTTAGTTTACCTCCGCAGCAAAAAAACCTATTTGATGTTGAGCACCATTTTGTTAACCAAAAACAAGAAAAATTACAACAGGCAAAATCTGTTATAGTTAATCATATTAACTCTGTACCTGTTGATATAGATGAACTTATATTAGCAAGCGGACTTTCTACCAACATAGCTCTAATGGCTCTTTTAGAACTAGAGTTGGAAAACAAAATAGAGCGTTCACCGGGGAATAAAATATCGTTAATTTTCTAGATTACTTTAGCTATGTCGTTTTACTAGATGTTCGTACAGATATAGCTAAAGTGGCTTAGGTTTACCTACAATTTGAAAAACAACAAATTCGTCATTCCGCTACTCGTTAGCGGAATCTATGCTGAGATACCGCGAATGAATCGCGGTATGACGTAGGGAAATCTTTCTTGGGTTAGCTATATATGCTTGACACTGAAATGATGACATTTATCATAGGATTCTTAGTTGCTGATTTTAGAATTGATAAGAGAAAACTTTTTTTCAACTTGTTGTATAATTTTATAAAAGTGATCGAAATCTAAGCTTGCACTGCCAATTAAAACTCCTGATAAATTTGAAATATTTAACAAATTTTCTATATTTTCTGAACTAACTGAACCACCATATATAATGTGTTTTTTACTAGTACACAATTTTATTACCTCTATCACCTCAGTAATTGCATCATTATTTGGCACATGACCTGTGCCTATTGCCCATATTGGCTCATATGCTACGGTATATTCACCGTGTGTTGGCAAGCGGTTTTTACATTGATATTCTATTACTTCTTTTGTTTTTTCATTCTTATAATCTTCTGAATTTTCACCTACACAGATAATTGGGTGTAAGCCTGATTCTATTGCTATTTCCGACTTAAGTTTTATTTCACTATCTTTTTCATTAGCCCTTTCAGAATGCCCAAGTATTACGTAAGTACACCCTAGTTCTTTTAACATTTCTGCGCTAATTTCACCTGTGTAAGAACCGAACTTTTTATGATGGCAATTCTGTGCTCCTATATTAATATTATTGTTCAACTCTATACTGCTTGGAAATGACGTAAAAGGAGGGCAAATCACTAGCTTAGAGGTAATTTCGTTGCTCTTGTTGTTAAGTTTGCCTATAAAGTCAACAAATGAAGAACGCATTCCATTCATTTTCCAATTTGCTACTATTAAAAAGGACATCAACTTTACTTATATGGGCGAGAGTGCCGGCTGTCGGACTTGAACTGACAACCTACTGATTACAAGTCAGTTGCTCTACCAATTGAGCTAAGCCGGCGTTAAACACATTAATAATATACAATTATCAATGAATTTTCGTCAACTAATTTTTAAAATACTGTATAATGAAAATAATATGAAAAAATTTTTACTGAAGCCAAAAAAGAGTCTAGGGCAAAATTTTATTTTATCGAGTGAGATAACAAAAAAAATCGTCGCTTTAGCTGGTAGTCTGGAAAATTTTAATGTCATTGAAATTGGTCCTGGATATGGTGCATTAACAAGAGAAATATTGGTGCATAATCCAAAGTCTCTACTTTCTATAGAAAAAGATAGAGATTTAGTAAAACACCATGACCAACTGCTAAATGAGCATCAAGGAAAGTATAGAATTATAGAAGCGGATCCACTGCATGTTACAGAAGAAGAGCTGATAGAGCGCCCAGTTAAAGTTATTGCTAACTTGCCTTACAATATCTCGGTAGTGTTATTTTTAAAGTGGTTAAATAATATAAAATTTTTTACGAACTTGACATTAATGTTTCAAAAAGAGGTAGCAGATCGCATTACGGCAAGACCCAATTCTAAAGATTATGGTTCCTTATCAGTGCTAAGCCAGTTGCTATGTGATATAAAAAAGGAATTTGATATTGAACCTAAAGAGTTTTTTCCAAGACCAAAAATACATTCTTCAGTAATTACAGTAAATCCTTTGCCTACCCCAAAGTTTGCAGTAAATTTGGAAACCTTAACAAGGTTAACACGTGTCGTTTTTTCTCAAAGAAGAAAGATGCTGAGAAATAGCTTGCAAAATATAACGAACCACGCTGAAACTGTCCTTGAAAACGCTAAATTGAGCGGAAACCAGCGTCCAGAAAACTTAACTATTGAGCAGTTTTGTTTGCTGGCAAATAATGTAGAATGCTTATTTTGCAATAAAATGTATTAGCAACCATATAGCTTTTCTATCTCCTAAAAACAGTTAGAGCTATACAATTAAAGGCTCCTAGCTAATTTTGCCTATTGCAATTTAATTAATTGGCGTATAAGCTTTAAATAAAGCCTATGAAAAAAATGGAAGCTTGTTATTCGTTTGACGATATACTTCTTTTGCCAGCCTATTCTAATATATTGCCTTGCGATGCAGATACAAAAACTTATTTAACAAATAGTATAGAACTAAATATCCCTCTCATATCCTCTGCAATGGATACTGTTACTGAATCGGGCTTTGCAATAGCTATTGCCCAACATGGAGGGATAGGTTGCATACATAAGAATTTATCAATAGATGAACAAGTTTTAGAAGTGAGAAGGGTGAAAAAATATGAAAGTTGGATCGTGTATAACCCAATTACGATTTCACCGGATAAAACAGTTGCGGAAGCAATTTCATTAATGAGAGAGCACAATTATTCTGGCATTCCTGTAGTCGATCAACGCAAGTTAGTTGGAATTTTAACTAACCGAGATGTGAGATTTATTGAAGACCAGAACATGAATGTAAAAGTTTCCGAAGTGATGACAAAAGATAAGTTAGTGACAGTGCGGGAGCAGGGAGTGAATAGTGCCTCAGCAATGAAATTGTTGCATGAAAATAGAATAGAAAAGCTTTTGGTCGTAGATGAAAATTCTTGTTGTATAGGTTTAATTACGGTTAAAGACATTGAAAAATACAATAGATACCCAAATTCATGTAAAGACAGTAAAGGGCGTCTCAGAGTTGCCGCTGCAATTGGCACTGGTAAAAAAGATGGTATAGACAGATGTGAAGCTTTGATCGGAGAAGAAGTTGATGTAGTTGTTGTGGATACTGCTCACGGTCATTCCGAAAACGTTATCAATACCATTAGGGAAATAAAAAAGATGTATCCTAATACGCAATTAATTGGCGGAAACATTGCAACAAAGGAGGCTGCTGAAGCGTTGATTGATGCGGGTGTTGATGCAGTGAAGGTTGGAATAGGACCAGGATCAATCTGTACAACCAGAATAGTTACAGGTGTTGGTGTGCCACAATTCTCTGCAATCAAGAATGTTGCAGAGGCGTGTAGAGCAAGAAACGTCAGACTAATTGCTGATGGTGGGGTAAAATACTCAGGAGATGTTGCAAAAGCTATTGCAGCTGGTGCTGACTCTGTGATGATTGGTTCGATTTTTGCTGGCACTGACGAAAGCCCAGGTGAGATTATTATGTATAAGGGCAGAGCATATAAAGGCTATCGAGGAATGGGATCTATTAGTGCAATGAAACGAGGTTCAGCTAGCCGTTATTTTCAAGATAAAGATTCAAAACTCAAATTAGTTCCACAAGGAGTGGAAGGAAGAGTTCCATTCAAAGGTCCAGCTTCAGGAGTAATCCATCAATTGATTGGCGGATTGCAAGCTGCAATGGGGTATACTGGTAATAGGAATATAGAAGAGATGAAAAAAAATTGTAAATTTGTTACTATTACTGCATCAGGATTAAGAGAGAGTCACGCTCATGATATAGTCATTACACAAGAAGCTCCAAATTATGCTTATCAAACGTCCAATTTGTCAACCGATTCGGAGTAGTCCAGAAAAAGTAGAGAGAAAGTTAAGACGTTTTTGGAGTAAAATAAAACGTTTTTTCAAAATATGACAAATAGAAGAGAATATACAGCAGAATTCAAATTAGAAGCTGTTAAGCTGGTTAAAGAAACAGGTCAAGCAAGTACAAAAATAGCAAAAGATCTAGGTATAGATGGCAGTATGTTAAGTAAGAAAATATGATGGAAAAATGTCTGGAGCATACGCATTTCCAGGCAAAGGCTCCTTATGACAAAGAAAGATTTGATCTAAAAAAAGAGCTAATAAGAGAAAGAGAAATCTTAAAAAAAGCCCTGGGCAAAGAAAAAGAGTAAAGTATTCTTTTATATAGAAATTGCTATAAAACACAGGAACTATGTAGGGTTTTGTACTGGTGGTATGGGTTGCTAAGGAAAAAAGCAGTAAAGAATTAGCAAAAGAAGGGCTTCTAGCAGATATTCAAAAAATACATCAAGCTTCTAAATGCAGATATGGAGCCCCTAAAATTCACGCTGAATTAAAAGCTTTAGGCAAAAATTAAAACAGTACAAAGTGTTATGCAAGAAAATGGCATTAAAGCCAAGTTTAGACGAAGGTTCAAAAATAAAAAACAGCAAATAAGCAACTGAGTTGTGGCTCCGAACACATTGGATCAAAATTTTACTACTGATCAGCCAAATAAAGTTTGGGATTACCTACATAAAAACTAAAGAAGGTTGTTGGCGGCAATAATTGACCTATATTCACGCATGGTGGTTAATGAGTAACATGATAATTAGTTATAGATTCTTTATTGATGGCCGTTGATAAACGCAAACCCGATAAAAATCTGCTGTTACATAGCGATCAAGGGTCACAGTATACCTCTCAAAATTACCAATTTCTATTGAATACAAAAAACATCATTTCCAGCATGAGCCATAAGGGCTGTTGTTACGATAACTCTGTTGCAGAAAAGTTCACTTAAAAGGGAGCTGCTTATTGATACTTCTCGCTCAACAAACCAGAACTGCCATATTTGAATACATAGAAATCTTTTATAACAAATAACGTAGACATTCTACTATTAACTATTGCATTCCTGCACAATTTATTCTCATGATAAAAACGTCTTAACTTTCTCTCTACTTTTTCTGGGTAAGGTCAAATAGAGAATTTTACAAAAATCTATTTTTAACTTACAATCAATTATTACAATTTTAAACCTACAACTTATGTATAACAGACTTATAGTCAAATCTTTTTCAGTATTATGCATCTGTTTATTTGCTTTATACATAACACTGCCAAATTTCTTTGATAATAAGCTTTTTATTTCGAAAAAAAGAATAAACTTAGGCCTTGACCTGAAAGGAGGGGCATCTTTGCTTTTAAACATAGACTTAGACTTCTATTTTAAGGAAAAGCTAAGCATGCTAGCTAACGAAATAAAAGAGACATTGCTAACAAAAAATATTGAATCTAACGTACAAAATAGCGTTATAACTTTAAATAATATTGATGATTATAAAAAAGCATCTGTGTTGATTAATGCGATAAATCCAAATTTAGAGCTAAATAGAAAAGATTCTTCGATTCTCATTTCGTATAAACCCCATTATAAAAATTCTTTGATCAGTGAAGTAGCTGCAGAATCAATAAACAATGTCCAGCGCCGTTTGGACAAACTTGGCACAAAGGAAGTCAGCGTTCAAAAACAAGGGCAGAATAAAATATTAGTGCAGGTGCCTGGAGTAGAAGATACCAAGCAGATAAAATCTCTGCTTGGCAAAACTGCTAAGCTAGCTTTTCATTTGGCAAACACTAACATAGCCAAGGTGCAGGATATAGACCATGAAACCACTGTCATGCTCAAGGATTCTTTAGGTAATTCTTATCCAATATTCCGCAAAACTGAAATAGGTGGTGATTCGCTGGTTAACGCATCAGTTAGATTCGGCAATTTAGGTAAACCGACAGTGCATTTTAAATTTGACAGTATAGCGAGTAAAAGATTCGCGAAAATCACTAAAGAAAATGTAGGAAAGCCTTTTGCAATTGTTCTGGATAACACAGTTTTAACAGTACCTACAATACGTGAGCCAATTTTAAATGGAGAGGGAGAAATTAGCGGTAATTTCACTGAAAAACAAGCAAGCGAACTTGCAATACTTTTAAAATCTGGAGCACTGCCAGCACCACTTAAAATAATTGAAGAAAAAAACATTGGCCCAAGTCTTGGAGAAGAATCAATAAAGGCAGGGGAAATGGCAGCAACAATCTCTATTATAGCCGTGGCTTTATTTATAATCATCACTTACGGCAAATTAGGTGTATTGGCCTCTGTTGCACTTTTTTCTAATGTAGTTCTTATATTATCAATTCTCACTCTGCTTGAAGCAACTCTAACTTTACCTGGAATTGCCGGTATTGCACTTACTGTTGGTATGGCGGTGGATGCAAATGTTTTAATATTTGAGCGAATTCGTGAGGAAATCAAATCTGGCAAGAGAGTGGAACGTGCTATTGAAGAAGGGTTTAAAAACGCTATAAAGACAATACTGGATTCAAATATCACTACATTAATTGCTGCAGGAATAATGTTCATTATTGGCAGTGGAGCAATAAGAGGCTTTTCTGTCACTCTATCAATAGGAATTTTATGTTCGATGTTTTCTGCAATCACAGTCACAAAACTCCTGATAGAGTTGTGTATGAACCCGAAGGAACTAGCGCTTTGAATTAAGGATTTAGATCTCAGTCAACCACCTTCATTCCCACAACGTTATATCCTGAATCAACGTGCAAAATTTCTCCAGTAGTGCCACTACTTAAGTCGCTTAATAAGTATAACGCTGCCTTGCCAACATCCTCTATTGTAACATTGCGTCTGAGCGGAGAGTTATTTCTATTCCATTCTGATATGGAGTGAAAATCGCTTATTCCAGAAGATGCTAAAGTTCTGATTGGACCAGCGGAAATTGCATTTACTCTGATATTTTGTGGCCCGAGATCACATGCTATATATTTTACACTTGCTTCAAGTGCCGCTTTACATAAACCCATAACGTTATAATTTGGCATAACTTTTTCAGCGCCATAATAAGATAAAGTAAGTAAACTACCACCATTTGACATCATTTTTTCAGCCCTTTGCGCTAAAGCAGTAAAAGAATAGCACGATATATGCATTGCATTGAGGAAGTTATCCAGTGAAGTATTGACATATTTACCATCTAACTCATTTTTATCGGAGAATGCTATTGCATGCACCAAAAAGTCAAGAGTACCCCATTTTTTCTCTATTATTTCGAAAGCGTTATCTATGATTTTTTCATTTGAAACGTCGCAGTGTAATATTAGCTCCACATTTAGTTCATCTGCTATTGGTGATAGTTTTTCTTTTATTATTTCATTCTGGTAGGTGATTGCAAGTTCTGCTCCGTGCTCTGAGAGAGTTTTTGCTATACCGTATGCTATTGATCTCTTATTTATTATTCCGGTTATTAATCCCTTTTTGCCTTGTAATAGACTTGTCGTCATAGAACTATCTGTTTTTTTATAATTTGGAATATTAACTAGGTAAAGTCAAGATATCACTATGTTTTAAAATATTTTTTGCAGTAACTTGAAGTCTATAAACAGTAATCTTGATTCTTCTACAACAAAGCCATTCCATATGACATTCTGCCTATACCCAATTAAGCATATTAATAAGTAAGTAAATCTTAATATAATCTTATTATACTTATAAATACGCTGTATAGAATGAAAGTATGGATGATTTCATAACTGCAAGAAGAAAAGATGATGCTGTGGTATCTGTTTGTCAGGATAATAAGAAAAAAAACGTGTTAATTTTAGGGCTCAATCAAGTTGCAAGGGATTTGTTAAAATATGAAGAGAAGAATTTGCTTAATAAGCCATTAATTAATATCTTAAGCACAAGAGCAGCTGACAACGTGAAGAATTATTTAGAGTATACCGAAAATGGACACGATTTACTTGATATACTACCTAAAGTGATAGATTTTTCCTTAATTGATGCTAAGGGAGAAGATATCAGGACAAAAGTAAAAGTTTTCCGCACTGCACAATTTGCCAGTAATAAAATAAATTATGAGCTATTAATACGTGATATCAGTTTGTCCCATAAACTAGGAATCTTTAGAGATAAATATCTAATGGGTAAAAAATATAAAAACCATGACTTATTCGATATACCGGGCAATGAGTCCACTATTCTAGAGTTATACGTTATATTAAATTTTGCCTTTCAACATCAAATTAATGCAGCTATAGGAGTGATTGGCTTAAATAGTAGCTGTAGTGAGACAAATAATGCACTGAAAGTTATCATAGAACATTTTTATAAAAATTGCCGTAGTGATGATTTTCTAGGGTATATTGATGAGAATAAAGTGCTTTTTGTTTTGATTAACTGCGATGTAAAAAGTATATCTAAAATAATTAATCGTATACATTCTGCCATTAATAAGCAGTTATTAAAGCGAAAATTACCAAGTGTATCAATAATTTATGGGAATATAGCTCAAAAACAGGCAGCAAAATCTACCAGCGGTGCCTTCTGAAAAGTTGTTTTTTATTTATATTGAGTTTAAACTTAAATTTTTATAAAGATTTAAGTTTATTTATGAAGTTAAAGTACTACCTGGTAGCACTGCTTTCATCATTGTTTTTGCAGAATAGTGCTAGCTCTAAAACAATTTTGGATAAGGAAATATTTTATGCAGAACTAGACGGAAAAATAGATTTGAGATTCGGCTACGCCTTCAACAGAGATTCTTTCAATGCTAAGCCTAAGGATAAAACTTCAAGTTATTCATACTTGCGCTTTCTTTATTTACAGCAAGTTTATCCAAATACTCAAATGGGGGTTAATGTTAAGGCAGGGGTTTCTGGTATTGCAAACCTAAAAGCGTTAGACATAGAAAAGTTAGACATGGAGGAATGGTATTTTATCATAAAAAACCAGGAACTTGGATCAATTGAATATGGTAAAAGAAGTTTAGTTGGTCAGAGCATGTTAATTAACACTTCAAAAATTTATGCAGCTGCTGGAGGAGTAAATGGTCATTGGACAAACTATGCAAATTTGCGCGGTGATCATAAAAAAGATGGTGACCCTGGATATGATCAAGACAAGGTGTTCTGGGTCAAGCCCAATATTTATAGCGATTATAATGAACTCGAACTAGGGTTAAAACAATCATCAATTAACTACATCTCCCCTGAAATCTATAACTTTCAACTCGGATTCAGTTATGTTCCAGGAAAAAATAACTTACAGTACAGCAATTTAATTGCTGCTGGCCTTTCCTATAAAAACAGCTTGTCAGATGATATAGGTTTTACTACTGCCTTAACTGGTGAATTTGCAAGAGAAAATTTAACTGATTGCTCAGATGGAACTTCTAAAAATTATGAATGCCGTAATCAATTACTGCACTGGAATTTTGGTTTGAAGCTAAAATTGTTCGATCTTGATTGCATTTTTTCGTATGGTAATGGTGGTAAATCTGGTGAGAAGCGTAATCCTGAAATAAATAATACGTATTATATGAATGCAGGTATCGCTTACCATTCTGATTCTTACAAATCAAGCTTAACATATTTTAGTAGTGGTAGGGATATTGCAGGCGAAGGTACAAACGAGTTAACATCATATGCTTTAAGCCTTGAAAATTCTCTTTTTTTAGGTACTTCATACTATTTCGATATTGTAAAGTTTAGTACAAAAGAGCCTAAAATAGAAAATAACAACTCTGGTTATGTGTTCTTGGCTGGACTGAAATTAAGTTTTTAATATTGCCTCCTTCCAACACTCTTTTCTGTCATCCAAGGTAACCGTTCACAGATTTCCACTTAATTTTTCAATCTCACTCATGGAGAGGCCAGTAAACTGACCTTACCCAGAAAAAGTGGAGAGAAAGAAAAGAGTTTTTTTGGGTAAAATAAAATTTTGGAGGATTAGAAATGGTAAGAGAATATACGGCAGAATTCAAATTGGAAGCTGTTAAACTGGCAAATGAACAAAGAAAGGCAGGTCAAACAATTACAAAAATAGCAAGAGATTTAGGAATAAAGGGTGGTTTATTAGGAAAATGGATGAAGAAATATAACGAAAAAAAGTCAGCGGCAAATGCATTTCCAGGTAGAGGTAACATGGCTCCTTACGACAAAGAGAGGTTTGATTTACAAAGCAAGAGTAACAAGGGAAAGAGACATTTAAAAAAAAGCCCTGGCCAGTCAAAAAGAGTAAAATATTTTTTTATATAGTAACTGCTATAAAGTACAGGAATTATGTAGGATTTTCTGCTAGTGGCTACTATAAGTGGACCACAAGAAAAATAAGCAGTAGAGAATCAGCAAATAAAGAGCTACTCGAAGCTATTCAAAAAATATATCAAGTTTCTAAATGTAGATATGGAGCTCCTAAAATTCATGCTGAATTGAAGGCTTTGGGTAAAAGTTGCAATTTGAAAACGGTGCAAAGTATTATGCAGAAAAATGACATCAGGGCTATACTGAGAAGAAAGTTTAAAATTAAAAAACAACAAACAGATAATAGAGCTGTAGCTCCCAATATACTAGATCAAAACTTTATTGTTGATCAACCAAATAAAGTATGGGATTACTTACATCAAAACCAAGGAGGGATGGCTATATTTGGCAGCAATAATTCTCACGTATGGTAGTTAATGAGTAGTGCAATAAATAAACAATTGGTTATGAACTCTTTATTAATGGCCATTAATAGGCGTAAACCTGTTAAAAATCTACTGCTGCACAGTGACCAAGGTTCACAATATACTGCGCAAGGGTATCAATATCTCTTAGCTGTAAAGAATATAGATGAGTAATAAAGGCTGTTGTTACGACAATTCTGTTGCAGAAAGCTTCTTTAGCTCATTGAAAAGAGAAATACTTATTGATACTTCACAACACTCTGCTCAACAAACTAGAACTGCAATATTTGAATACATAGAAATTTTTTATAACAAACAACGTCACTATTAACTATTGCATTCCAGAACAATTTGATGCATCATTCTTTTTGTAAAAAACATTCCACACTTTCTCTCCACTTTTTCTGGGTAAGGTCACTGACTCAATACCCAGTCAATATCCTTTCCACCAGTTCTTTTACTGCCGGTACGTAGCCATTCTCATAAAATGGATCTTGCTTAAATTTGTACACATTGTGCCCGGAAAACATGAGTTCGTTCTCAATATCACCATCGTGTATAACGTTTTGCAGTGTTTTTTGTATGCAAAAACTACGCGGATCTGGCTTTCGTCCTGTTGAATGGTCACCATGATCTTTCCAATTGCTAAACAAACAATGGCTCAAACATCCCATACAATTGATTTGATCTTCTCTTATTTGTTTAAATTTATCTGGCGTCACAAAAATAACAGTTGAATCTGGGGTTTTCATTGCTTCTGTGTACCCTGCTTTAGTCCATGTATTTGCCAGTTCTTTGTCTTTTGCAGTAAGGTAGATCTTCCTACCTCTGCTACCCATTGCAAATTCACTATTGGATTCTTCGCTGGCATTTTCTGAAAAATTTACTTGATGTAATTTTCGTTCCTGTAACTCACGTATAAAATTATTCCTCACCGCAGATGAGTAAAACCCTGTTGGACTGAATTTATTTAAAAATACATCACCTTCTTCTAAAGTGAGTAGCTTCTTTTTCCACTCTGCAGAAATTGGGCTTTCTTTCGTCAAAAGTGGACGAGTGCCAAACTGAAAAGCTATTGGTCCAATTTGCAGATTGTCAAACCAATGTTCCCAATCTTTCAAATGCCACACTCCTCCTGCCATAACAATTGGTGTTTCTGAAAGACCGATCTCGTTCATGAAAGATCTAAGCTCTGCAACTCTTTCAAATGGAGCCTGTGGTAGCTCTGGGTCTTCACTGTTACTCAGTCCATTGTGCCCTCCAGCAAGCCATGGATCTTCATACACTACTCCACCAAGCAAATAGGAAGATATTCTTTGGTAAGCACGCTTCCATAATGCTTTAAAAGCACGCACCGATGAGATAATAGGGTAATAATAAACCTGATATTTAGCTGCAATTTCTCCAAGCCTATAAGGCATACCAGCACCGCAGGTAATACCATGAATCAAACCTTTCGCTCCTTCTAATATGCCATGAAGTACGCGTTCTGCTGCTCCCATCTCCCAAAGTACATTCATGTGTATTCTTCCATGACCTTTTGATATTTCATTTGCTATTCTTGCCTGACTAATTCCAGCTTCAATACTATACTCAATCAATTCACTATGCTTTTCATTTCTTGTTTTGCCTTTATAAATTAGTGGCACTAACTCGCCATTATCATCAATAAGCTTAGCATTTGCACCAGAAAATGTACCCACAGCATCTGCTGCAGCAAATGCTCCGCTTGATCTCCCATCACTAACTGCAATGCCTTTACCACCTTCGATGATTGGCCACACTTCCTTTCCTGAAATTACTATCTTTTTTATCTTATTTTTCAAAACTTCCTCGCAATCTTTCACTCTATTTTACTTAATTACTAAAAAAATGATAGCTGTTTATTTTTTCTTGTATCATTAAAGCTTCTGTAGCTACTCATGCTGTTGTAGTTTGAGAGCAGTTCCCATCGGAAGGGTGTCATTCCAGTGCTTGACACTGGAATCCAGTTTTTGATCAAAAATGTTGCTATAGTGCACAATCAATTTTCCTGGATCCCAGTGTCTGGGCACTGGGATGACACCATAGGGGGCTACTTGGATGACAGGGGAGGGAGGCTGCTGGGATCCTGACAACCGTCATCCCGCTGCTTGTTAGCGGGATCTAGAGATACCGCGGCGGTATGACGTAGAGCTACGTGTTTAGGTTTAATGAATCCACTATATCTTTTACTTGAGAAAAAACATACTCTTTGCTTACACTGGTATCGATAATAAAGTCACTCATCTTCCTTTTCTCCTCAATAGATAACTGAACATCGGAGATTAGATTAAGCTTTTCTTTATCTATGTTGCGTTCGTTAAGTCTTTGAGCTTGCACAACGCTATCTGCATGAACAAAAACAATAAGGTCGCAATATAAATAAAATTTTGTTTCTAATAGAAGTGGCACATCTAAAACTAAAAGTTTTCTATCGATCTTTTTTTCCTTGGCAATAAAAAATTCTAATTCACGCAGCACAGCAGAGTGAACCAAAGATTGAAATTGTTTCCAATTTTCATCGTAGGCTAAGAAATATTTAGACAGTACTGTTCTATCTATTTCACCATTTACTACCACTCCAGGAAAATTTTTCTCTGCATAACTTATTATGCTTTTATCCACTTTATAAAGTTGGTGTACAACAGAATCAGCATCAAATACAACAGCACCAAACTCTTGAAAGCAATTAGCTACAAAGCTCTTTCCTACCCCAATTCCGCCTGTTAGACTTATAATCATATAACAAAATACATTCGACTTCTTTTGAAACTATAGCTAAGGTTTCTCTATATATATTAACTAGATTTTCTAGATCTCAGTGTCAAGCACATAACTATACGAACATTGCAATTTGTAGGTGGTGTTATTCCAGTCTGGAATCTAGCTTTTATGTTGTATAGTGCACAATCAATTTTCCTGGATCCAAGTAGTCAGGGCTACTTGGATAACACCCTACTTAACCGTCATACCGCCGCGGTATCTCTTAGCCACTAACACGTAGCGGGATGACGATTGTCGATAAATCTAAGTTACTTTAGCAACAGTTATTCTCCACTAAATTACTCTGAATTTTGGTTATATTATTTGCGGATTTCACTGCTGAAATCTCAAATTTTGAGCTTGTGTTCAAAAATGATTCAACTGACCTGCCAAAAAAATCATATCTCCATCCCTTGAATAATTTATCTGTCTGTCCAGATATTGACCCGGTTAACTCATCTTTTGAAGAAACTAATTTCCTTGATATGTTACTTTCTTTACATTTACTATCTAAAATAATTGAGAGTATATCAAGTACAGATTTGTCATAATTACTCGATAAGGTGTTGTTTTGCTGCATCCAATTTCTCTCATTTTCATTAAAAATATTCACAAACTCTAGTAAATCCGCATCTTTTATATTTTTTGTATTCCTCTTGAGATCATCTAAAATCTCATCAACATGCTCTACATTTTTTTCAATAAAATCAGCTATTACAGCATTATTGATTATTTTATTACGGTTCATATTATAGCGCTGTGCTAAGGTTTCTTGCCACTCACTAACTGCTTTAACAGTTAGTATCAATCTTGGATTTACTTCATAATTAAATTTAATCCTCTTCCATGCATCTTTTGGGCTATGTAAATACTTATTTATATCAACTATTGATTCCATCTCTTCTTGAAACCAACCCATCCTATTATTTTCTTCAAGTTTATTGCACAATATTTGGTATAGGTCATATAGGTGTACCACGTCGTTTACTGCATAATCTAACTGATCTTCGGACAACGGACGCCTTAACCAATCTGAATTTTTAGCTTTAATTTTATCCAGTGCTATTCCTTGATATTGCTCCACTACTTTTGAGTAACCAATAAAGTCATGATAATAATGACAAAACATAGCAGCAACTTGGGTATCAAAAATGGGAGTGGGAATACATTTAAACACAGTGAGTAAGGATTCTATATCCTGCCGGCAGCTATGAAACACTTTGGTTATCCCCTGATTTAGCATTATTTTCTTAATGAATGATAAATCAATTTCTGGCACTAATGCGTCTACAATAAAACTCTTCTCTCCGTAAGAAATTTGAATTAACGATAATTTTGGGTAGTAGATTAAATTATTTCTAATGAACTCCGTGTCAACTGCTATAAATTTCGGCTTTTTTGCTATTAACTCTTCACATGTATTCTCCAGTTCTGATGTTGTACTAATTAGCATATATTTTTTATTCAGTGGATTTATTTTATAATTTATATTAAATTTTTGCAATTAATGACTTCTTGCAGAACTTTCTATCACTCATTGGCATCACACAAATAGCCTTTTCCATCCCAATCCCAGTGCTTCCTTCTCCTGTCATCCCAGTGCCCTGACTACTTGGATCTAGCAAGCTTTGCTTGCAAATAAGTCTAATACGCGTCGCGTTTTATGCCAAAACACAATTGGAGTTACATGCAAAATAGATCCCAGACTGGGATGACAAAAAAAGGAGCACTGGGATGACAGCAGTCCTACGTCATACCGCCGCGGTATCTCTAGATCCCGCTAACAAGTAGCGGGATGACGATTGTCGTTTAGCTATAAATATTAAGAAATTTACCAAATAAAAAAAAAGGCAAAAGAAGCCCTGGGGTTATTATCCGCTTTAAAATATTGGCGTTTTTTATGTTTTAAACGCTTGACAAGCAAGATTAAGCTGCTTTTAATTGCAACTAACTTACGCTGCAAATGTTTAAGAAATTTACTAAGCAGAAAAAAAGACAAAGAATCCCCGAGTTAGCTAGTCTTTTACTATCTCTGTCGAGTATTGGCATTTTTTGATGTCTTGTAACGCTTTATAAGCACGTTCAGCTTATTTAGATAAAAATCTAGATGTAGATGAAGTTTTGTAAAGACATACAGTATCTATATACTGCAAAAAATTGAACATAAGACGCCGATACATTAAGTAATCCTTACCTTTTAATCTGCAGATTGGCGAAAGCAAATACAATAGCTTCACTATCATGATAAGGGAGCTGGCGAAGGGTGTCAAGTAAGTTTTTCGTTTCTATAGCTACTACCACGATTGTATAGGTAATTCTTCACTTATAATAATGATTCAAGCCTTCAGCTCCTCAAACACTTCACTTGCTCTATTTAAAACAGAATCAGGAAAACCAGCAAGTTTTGCTACATGTATTCCATATGACTCATCTGCAATGCCTTCAATTACTTCATGTAGAAAAATAACCTCTCCGTTCCACTCTCTTATTTTTACACAAAAACATTTCACGTTCTTCAAGTATTTGCTTACTTTAGTTAATTCATGATAATGAGTTGCAAAAATGGCGCGGCACTTATTTACATTGTGAATATGTTCAATCACCGCCTGTGCAATAGATAATCCATCATACACCCCTGTGCCCCTACCAATTTCATCAAGTATCACCAAGGAACGGTCCGTTGCCTGATTTACTATCGTTGCTGTTTCGATCATCTCTACCATGAAGGTAGAATAACCAGCTGTTATATTATCCGTTGCGCCAACCCTGCTGAATATCTTGTCAATCACTCCAATATGTGCACTCTCTGCTGGCACAAATGACCCCATGTGAGCTAAAATTGCAATGAGAGCGTTTTGCCTCAAGAAAGTGCTTTTTCCAGCCATATTAGGACCAGTAATTAGATGTATACCAGCTAAATTGATGCTATTTGCAATGAATTTATCGTTAACTTCAACCACTGGATGTCTTCCGCTACAGATATTGAACTCTTTGCTGTCATCAATAATGGGTTTTACGTAATTATTTTGCACTGCAAGCTCTGCAAATGCGGTTCTAATATCAAGTTTTGCCAAAGCATTTGCAGCAAGAGCAATTTTTTCAGATTCTTTAGCGACTTCACTACACAGTTCACTAAAAATTTTCATTTCTAAGCCGATTGCAGCATCACGTGCCGTAAGAATTTTATTTTCTAGTTCTTTCAATTCATTAGTAGTGTAGCGCATGCTATTTGCTAAGCTTTGCCTATGAATAAATATATCCGAAGTTATTTTGTGATTTGCCGACACTTCAACGTAATAACCAAGTATGTTGTTGTGTAATATTTTGAGTGCGGCAATGCCAGTAAGATCGCGATAAGATTCACGGAGCTTAGTTACCAACTTGTTACTGTTGTTCAATATATAAGATAACTCAGATAATTCTGAGTTGTATTTTGAGTGAATAAATCCTCCTTCTTTCACGGAACTGAGGTTATTATCGAGTATAGCACTATTTAACAGTTCAAATAGGTCTTTATGATTGCCAAGGCTTTTATGTATTGTGCTTAGTTCACTCTCGTCTGATTTTACTGTTATTCCAGCGCGTGACGCTGGCTGGATCTCAGTTTGGATGACATATTGTTGTGGGAGAGATCCATTTTCACCTGATTCAATTTTACATAAGAACTCAGACAATTCTAAAGTCTTTCCTAGGCCTATTTTCAATAGGTTCATATCCTTTGGTGAACCACGCCCTAGTATTAAGCGCGATAAAGACCTTTCAATATCCGGAATGTTAGATAATATCTCTCGTATTTTTCTGCGTGAATCATGATTATTTACAAAAAATTGAGCGGTGCTGAGCCTCAAATTGATTGCCTTGGAGCAAGCAAGGGGTGAAGCGAGCATTTGTTTGAGCAGGCGTCCACCAGAAGCTGTAACTGTATGATCAATAACTGAAATTAGTGAACCTTTCTTTTCACCAAATTGAGTTGAAAACAACTCAAGATTTCTCCTTGCTGAAGCATCAATAAGCATGAAATTTTGTTGCTTATAGGTTTTTGGGAATTCAAGCCTTGGAATAGAGCCCCTTTGTGTTACTCTGACATATTCAAGCAGTGCACCACACGCCATGATTTCTACTTTGCTGAAATTTCCTATACTCCCAAGTTCCCTGATTTTATAAAACTCGCATAATGTTCTGTGAGATTTACTATACTCAAAAAAGCTCTGTGCGTGTTGCGTAATTGATATTTTATAATTTTTTAAAATCGATCTAATTTTTTCATCCTCAGTGAATTTTTCAGAAATTAATAATTCTCTTGGTGATATACGCAATAAATCACTATCTAGAGCTTTCAAACTCGTTAAAGTGTGAAAAAATTTTCCCGTCGATAATTCAAGCCAACTAATAGCATATTCGTCATTTTGTTCAACTATGGATGCGAGATAATTATTGCTTTTATCCTCCAGTAGTGAATCTTCTATAATTGTACCTGGAGTTACAACTCGCACTACATCACGTTTTACTATGGATTTATAGCCCCTCTTTTTTGCTTCATCAGCAGTTTCTAATTGATCACAGATTGCTACTTTGAATCCTAAATCTATTAGCTTGTGCAGGTAAGATTCACTACTGTGTGCTGGCACTCCACACATTGGTATTTCTTGCCCACACGAATTACCTCTCTTAGTGAGCACTATATTCAGCAATTTCGCAGCTTTAATAGCATCATCGAAAAACAATTCATAAAAATCTCCTAGCCTATAAAATAGCAGATGATCTTTGTATTGAGCTTTCAGGTTCAAATACTGCTCCATCACAGGGGTGTTTTTTTCTTTTACGAAGCTCATAATATTTTTTAATATATTGTATTGATAAACGTTATTATAGATTATATTGCACATGTGAATAACATAAATTTTAAATAGGTGTATAGAGGGGAAAATTTAAAACAATTAAATTTCTTGGATCCAAGTAGTCAGGACACTTGGATGACATAAAGAGTAGGAGTATTTGATGACAAAAAAACAAAAACACAGTTGTCATTCCAGCGCGTGACGCTGGAATCCAGAATATCCTAATTACAAGGTTTATTATTTAGTTTGAAAAATACTATAGCTTTTTCTATGTAAGTTGTGGCCCCTTTTTACCATTTGCGACAGTTGTATCATCAACAGATATTTCAGAGCTAACAGTGCTAATAGTTTTTTCTATCGCTTTAGCCTGTTCATAGTCTTGACTCAAAAAATACATGGCCAGTCCAATAGCTATACTAGCAACAAGAGAAGATGCTATCATTACACCTAGTATCATACCACCAGAAAGACTTACTGCAACACACACACCAGCTCCAAGTACAACACCAAGAAAACCACCAATTATTACGCCAGGCACCAAACTGCCTACCATAGCGCTTTCTTTTTTCGTATTAGCTTGTTTTTTCATACTTCTAAGAAACTCCTAAGAACCTTCTTCATCTATCGGCTCCTCTTTCATTAGTATATAACCAAATTCCTTTGCTTTTTTAGTCAAATTTTTGACTACTCTCTCTTTGTAGAGTGTTTCATAATAGTTCATTCCTTTTTCTACATATTCTTGTCCATATTTTAGCATATTATAAAAAATACATGCTAATTTCCTTGCTGTAGCAGTGATCGCTTTTGGTATCCCTAGTCGCTTCTTTAACCTCCTGCAGTATGCACCAAGTGCAGTGTTGCTTCTTGATACACAATGAGCAGCAAGTAGCAAGGCAGTTGCAGCACGATTAACAACTTTACGAGTTCTTGTTCCAATAATTTTCCCTCCTGTAATTTTATTAGCAGGACTTAATCCGAGTCAGGAAGAAAAATGCTTTTCTGTCCTCCATTTATTGTGATTTATACCTGTTTCTGAAATGATAGCCTGTATACTTAATACATCAAGTCCTGGAACTCTAGTAAAATCCATCCCCGTTATTCGATATAAATCTTCATCTACGGCAAAATCTGGACTATTCTTCTGTTTTCTCTTTCGTGTCTTATTCAATGCCCTGTTCTCATTCGACTTTGTTTCAAATGTTTTATAGTAATTTTCTATACTTTTATCACATCCCGTTATTTGCTCTTGAAAAAAAGTATATGCTGCATATTCTTGTTTTAGCACAAACAAGTGTTCCTCTCTATAATCACCAGCTAACGCTTTTGCTATAGTAGACTGATCATTTTTTATTCGTGCATCCCTGAATTTAGCCAATTTCTCAGGATCTCTTTCGCCTTCAATTATAGCTTCAATGATTTTCATACCAGTTATCCCAGTAATATGACTAATAACCTTGTGTAATTGAATATTCATTTGAATTAGCGCTTTTTGCATACGTTGAGTATGTTTAGCTGCATTTTCAATTAGATTAGCACGTTGTCTAACGTAACTACGCAGTACACACATTTGATTATCCGGTCTAAATGATCCTTGAAGCAGTCCATAGCTGTGCAATTGTTGCAGCCATTGACAATCTTGAACATCAGACTTTCTACCAGGCACATTTTTGACATGTCGCGCATTTACTAATTTTACTTCAAATTTATGTGATTCTAATATTTGAAATAAGGGAATCCAATATACTCCAGTTGACTCCATGGCTACAGTTCTAACCTGACACTTTTTTAACCACTTTGCTAAGTTGTGTAGATCTACTGTAAAGCACCCAAATTTTTGGATACGTTGTTCATCTCTTCCTTCAGGTACACATACATAATGTACAGTCGAGCCAATATCAATCCCTGCTGCATCAAGGTTTATTGTTTTTAATTTACTTTTTGCTTCTGCCATATAAAATCCCTCCTATATTATTATGATAAGAAGCACTTCAGCTTGGGACGGTTAGGTTATACAATCTTCTAAACGAGGTAGCCCAAAAAGAACTCCATCAATGGTTTTACCATTTCCCCCAAAACCATGCTTTCAAACGGGCATTTATAGCACCATTGATTGTTTCGGTTATAGCTGCAGAAGCGCTTCTTCATAACACTATACCCAAAGAACATAAAGTAAAGAGGGAGTTTCTTTTTGGTTTTACAGATTTTATCTGTTCTGGGCTTTTAATAAGCACTTCTTTTGTTTTTCCTTGAGCTAAATCTGAAGGAATTTTATTATCCGCGTTTTGTATCAAAGGATTTGCACTATATGTAACAAGCAGGGTGGTTATTTCTTCAGTTTTATTACCTATAACTGCATGATGTAGTAATGTATTTCCCTCTTCATCTTTAAAGTTTATATGAGTACGAAATTCTTCATCTAGATTTCTTATTGGGTTGTTTTTTGCATATATCCCAGATTGTATTGCTCCATCTAAGTATTGTATTACTTGTTCTAGTGATTGCTCGCCAGGATTTTGTATAAAATGAAGCAGAATTTCGTGTACTATCGCTTCCTTTGTAGTTTGTGGGCATTGTAAAGCGTAATTAAATGTCTGTGTAGTAATAACTTCTTCTTTTCTTTTTTTAAGAACAACCCTTAAATCTTCAATCGCCTTTTCACCATCTTTTATTCCAAGAATTATTGAATCCAAATTATTTATCATGCTATCCTCCTTGGTTTGATTGCATTACTCATTAATAAATAATATAATAAATCCTGCTAAAAGTCAAGCAATTAATTAATAAGTTAATATAATCCTCCAAAAGGAGCTCCTTACTTTTTGTTCAGCATGTCCATTGGATCAGACTCTTTAAGCTTGCTGTTTGCTGAATTTATTCATCGCAATAGCTACAATGTGCTATCGAAGTTCTCTGTAATCTTAGTTGGTTCTTCTAGAATATTCAAAATATCAGTTGCACAATAAACCCGATCTCTCTTTCCTTGAGAAGTTTGTGAAACGATGCCTAAATCTTCAAGCTTTACGATTGCTCTTTGGGCTGTTGTAAATACGACACCTAAGTTTTCAACCACTTTCCTTATAGTAAAGTAAGGGTTTAAAGACTACTAACTAAATCATTGTCCCATTCAAATTTTGGTGGCAAGGGGCTTGGTATAAATGCCTGATAACCAGCGAATACTTTGCCTGATGGTGATCCTTTAATATACATTCATTCAACCTAGCACACTATTTTTATAGTATATATTATTTTCAAATAAAGTCAAAAATGAAAATAAGGCTTTATCTTATTTGCGTGCATGAAAATAAGAAACTCTCTTATTATTGATTTTGCTCAAAAACGAAAATAGAAGAAGCTGCTGAACTTTATATATCCTGTTTTTCTGGAGAACTGCTATAAAACTTCTGAGTGAAGTCACTTAATTTTTACACATCTATTGTAGAGTAAGAAGAACCGAATTTGAAACAAAAATGCTAACTGATGCTTGGACTTTACTGACACTTACACTACTTGAAACTATACTTAGTGTAGACAATTTAATCTTTATTTCTCTAGCAATAGATAAGGTACCAAATGCGCTGAGAGAAAGAGTGCGCCTTATGGGCCTTGGATTAGCACTATTAATGCGTTTTGTAATACTATTTTTTACATCATCTATATTGTCAATGCAAAAACCTATATTTCACACTGCATCAGCAAGGGATTTACTTATGATCGCAGGGGGATTATTCCTTATTGTTAAGAGCTCTATGGAGTTACGGGATGACATCTTTGTATGTAAGAAAAATAAAAAGAAAGCAAACGTTAAATCAAAATTTTTTTTAGTTGTGCTACAAATTATATTAATAGATTTAGTTTTTTCGGTTGATTCGATATTAACTGCTATAGCACTAACTTATAACATGGTAATAATTGCTACAGCATTTACATTTTCCATGCTAGCAATGCTGTTTTTATCAAGTTATACCGCCCAGTTAATCAAATCTAACCCAGGGTTAAAAATAATCGCCATTTTATTTATTTTACTTGTCGGTGTGTACCTCATACTTCATGGATTTCATATAGAATTACCAAAAGGATATTTGTATTCTTCATTTATGTTTGCACTGCTTGTGGAAATTATAAGCAAAATAAAGAAAATTAACCGTCATACCGCGATTCATTCGCGGTATCTCTAGATCCAGCTAACAAGCAGCGGGATCTTTTTGATTTACTCCCACTCAATAGTTGCGGGTGGTTTAGAAGTGATATCATAAACAACTCTATTTACTCCGGGAACATTATTAACAATTATACTGCCGACATTGCGTAAAAAATCCCAAAATACTAGCAAGTGTTGATCCTTATCTTCAAATGGAAATGCATCGGCTGTCATACCATCAGATGATGTTACAGCCCTTAAAGCACAAACATATCCATACGTACGACCATCTCCCATAACGCCTACAGTTTTTATTGGTAATAATACAGCAAAAGCTTGCCATATCTTATCGTATAGATCGTAATTTTTCATCGTATTAATATATATTTCATCTACTTCTTGCAATATTTGCACCTTTTCTTTATCGACTTCACTTATAATCCTCACTGCAAGTCCGGGTCCAGGAAATGGATGTTGAAATATTATCTCATCTGAAAGCCCAATTTCTTTTCCAAGTAGCCTTACCTCATCTTTAAAGAGGTAACGTAAAGGCTCCACTAACTTCAGATTCATCTTTTCTGGCAACCCACCAACATTATGGTGAGACTTAATTGTACTAGTGTTGTCTGAGGCATGCCCTGACTCAACTACATCAGAGTAGATGGTACCTTGCATCAAAAAATCCACATCACCTATTTTTTTTGCTTCTTCTTCAAACACTTCAATAAAAGTGTTACCGATAATTTTTCGCTTTTCTTCTGGATCAGTTATTCCCTTCAACCTACTCAAAAATAAATTTGATTTATCAACGTAATTTATCGGAATCTCTTTCAACATAGCGATGGTTTGGTTCTTGCGTAACAACCCAGTATCGATAAAAATACAGTTCAATTGTTTTCCTATAGCTTTATGTGTGAGAGCCGCTGCAACGCTTGAATCAACCCCACCACTTACTGCAGCGATTACTTTTTTCTCTCCTACTACATTTTTGATTTTTTCCTTTTGCTCCTCAATAAACGACTTCATTGTCCAGTCTCTTTTGCAATTTGCAATATCCAAGAAGTTAGAGAGCAATTTACTGCCATTTGTTGTGGGCTTAACCTCAGGATGGAACTGAGTACAGTAAATCTTCCGCTGTTCGTTGACAATCATTGCAATTGTTTGATTTATCACACCTGATGCGATAACAGTAAATCCCTGTGGTATAGTATCAACACTGTCCGCATGGTTCATTAATACATCCACTTCAGAATTAACATCCCAGGTATCCTTTACAATGGGGGATTCTTTTAGTATCTTGATTTTAGTTCTACCAAACTCCTGTTTGAAACTCTCTTTTACTTTTGCTCCAAAATAATGACAAATGAGTTGCTGTCCATAGCATATTCCAAGTATAGGAACGCTTGTTGCCTCATTAAGTTTTATAATTTCATGTACTACTCTACTTGTTTCAGAACAATCATCATTTACAGATTGTGGTCCTCCAGAGAGAATAAACCCATTGAATTTTGATATTGTTTCAAAACTGATGTTGCTTGGAAATATCTCACAATAAACACCCATTCCTCTTACTTGTCTTGCGATAAGCTGTGTAAACTGTGAACCAAAATCAATAATGGCAATTGCTGACAATTTGCTCCTCCATATTATTTAAAATGATATCTGATAATAAAGAAAATAATGGAGTAAGTAAACCAAGACCTGTTTAAAAGCTTTAACGCGTGGTACAAGTTAGCTATATAGCTAATTTTCCTACACCATACCGCTGCGGCGCTAACTAGTAGCGGAATGACAGCAATCTACGTCATACCGCCGCAGTATCTCAGCCGCTAACAAGAGATCCCGCTAACAAGCAGCGGGATGACGAGGTATAAACTTTATCGTCATGCCACCGCGAACCGTCATACCGCGATTCATTCGCGGTATCTCGGCCGCTAACAAGTAGCGGGATGACGATTGTCGTTTAGCCATAAATGTTTAAGAAATTTACCAAATGAAAAAAAAGGCAAAAGAAGCCCCGTAGTTGGCTAATTACTTACATTATACTTTCAAGTATGGCGTTTTTTTATTCTAAACGCTTAATAACCGCGACTCAGCTGCTTTTAAATGCAACTAACCTTAGCTATAAATGTTTAAGAAATTTACTAAACAGAAAAAAAGGCAAAAGAAACCCTAGGGTAGCTAGTTATTCACTATCCATTTTTTAAGTTGGCGTTTTTTTATGTTTTAAACGCTTTATAAGCGCGTTTCAGCTTATGTAGGTAGAAGTTTTATAAAGACATAAGGTGCACATAGTGCAAAAAATTAAACATGAGACGCCAGATACGTGAGTTTTTTTGTCATTTAATCTGTACAGAGAAGATAAATAAATAGCTTCAATTTTATGATAAGAGGGCTGGCGGAGTTTGTCAAGGAAGTTTTTTCGTTTCTATTCCCAATAAAAGTGCGTTATATGGTTATGCAAGAAGTCTATTTACCCATTTGCTTAACTTTCTCTCTACTTTTTCTGAGTAAGGCCGCTATTGGCATGACAGACATTCATCGTAGTCAATATCTGTTTTTTGTTGCAATATTTCACTTTTTTTGAATATGTCATGCGAGACCTTATCGGCTCTCTGCATTGATTGTGATCTGCAGTAATATAAGCTCTTCAATCCTTTTTTCCAAGCAAGCATGTGTATTTTGTGCAAGTAACGTTTATGTACGTTGGCAGGTAAGAACAGATTTACTGATTGAGATTGACAAATATACGAAGTTCTATTACTTGCATGTTCTATAATCCATCTTTGGTCAAGCTCGTACGCTGTTTTAAATGTCAATTTTTCATGCTCACTAAGAAAATCTAAATGCTGAACGGAACCCTCGTTTGTTGAAATTGAAGACCATATTTTATCATTGTCTTGATTTTTTTCTGCTAATAGTTTTTGCAAGAATTTATTTCGCACTACAAATGAGCCTGTAAGTGTCTTTTGTATGAATACGTTTGCTGCGTATGGTTCTATTCCAGGGGAGGTATTACCTGCAATAATGGAGATCGAGGCAGTAGGAGCAATAGCGAGTTTGTGTGTAAACCTTTCCATTAGATCAACTTCTTTGGCATCAGAACATGCTCCCTTTTCTTCTGCTAATTTTTTAGAAACTATATCTGCTTGCTCGCGTAAATACTTAAATATTTTTTTATTCCATTGTTGTGCTGTTACTGATTCAAAAGGAACCATTTTGCTTTGTAAAAATGAGTGAAAGCCCATCACACCAAGACCAATACTGCGTTCTCTGGCTGCAGAATATTTTGCTCGCTGCATTTCATTCGGTGCTTTATTTATGAAATCTTCCAATACATTATCAAGAAAGCGCATTATATCTTCTATGAAGAGTTTATTGTCTTTCCATTCTTCGTAGTACTCAAGGTTTACGGATGATAGACAACACACAGCAGTGCGTGACTTATTCAGGTGATCATAACCTGTGGTTAAAGTTATTTCACTGCATAGATTTGACATCTTGATGTCTAAGTTGAGCTTTTTGTAAGATTCTGGCTTATTGTTATTTGTTGCATCAAGGAAAATAATGTAAGGTTCTCCAGTTTCAACTCTTGCTGTTAATATTTTGATCCATATATCCCGCGCTTTTACAGTTGAAATAACCTTATTGTTGTGAGGGCTTATTAAATTCCATTCTTGATCATTCTCAACAGCCTGCATAAATTTATCTGTTACTATTACAGCATGATGTATATTTAACGCTTTGCGATTTGGGTCACCGCCTGTTGGCTTGCGTAAATCTAGAAACTCTTCTATCTCCGGATGAGATACAGGAAGGTAGACTGCTGAACTTCCTCGCCTTAGGGATCCCTGACTAATTGCAAGCGTTAGAGCATTTTGCACTACAATAAATGGAACAATTCCTGATGTTTTGCCGCTACCCTTTACGCTTTCGCCTATTGAGCGTAAATTTCCCCAATAACTACCTATGCCTCCTCCACGTGCAGCAAGCCAAACATTTTCGTTCCATAGATCAACTATTCCCTGCAAGCTGTCTTCGGTTTCATTAAGAAAGCAAGAGATAGGTAACCCTCTCTTAGTGCCACCATTGCTGAGTATTGGTGTTGAAGGCATGAACCACAAGTTGCTCATGTAGTCATAAAGACGCTGCGCATGTTCTTTATTATCAGAATAGTAATTAGCAATACGTGCAAAGAGGTCTTGATAACTTTCATTTTCTATTAAATACCTGTCTGATAGAACTGCTTTTCCAAAGTCGGTTAATTTGCTGTCCTTTGCGTAATTAATGGTAATGTTATTCATAAAGTTCCTTTTATTCTTTTATTATATATAGGTACTTAAAAGTCATTTTGAGCGATTTTTAAGTTAGGTTTTTCGGATTTTTTTGTTGATGCTGTAATGCAAACAAGATACCGTCAACCTGACTGCCATATATTTTACAGTAACTCATATAACTTATTTGCATATTTATTTCTTTTGCAACATGTTGAACATAACTTTCTGAGTGACGAAAATAGTCTCCTTTGTTTACAAAGTCAATACCTTCACCTTCCTTTCTTCTTATTAAACATACAATAACTCCTTTTTTGCTCGTAGATCTTTTTGCTAATTCCAACTCTTCTTGAAAGTCATGTAGATAATGTAGCACTTCAGCAAAGATAATTACATCATACTGCTGGTTTTTCTCTTGTTTAAGAAACTCTTTCATTTCCATATGTATTAATTCATTGTAAACAGGCTTACCTTTTATAAAGCATCCTCTTGCGATATTTAGCATTCTACTTGAAATGTCAATTCCTGTTATATGGTTTCCAATACTATTTATTTTCAAGAAATGACCACATATTCCAGTTCCACAACCAAGGTCGAGTATATTGAGCTCAGAAGTGGAGTTGTTGAAGATTTTTGTAATTATCATGTGTACAAGTTCATGCCCTCTATATTGTTTGGCAATCAACCAATGCTCAACAAAATATTCACCTGTGTAATCAAAATATTGTCTTATGAGGTTTTTTGGCAATTCTGTAATAGGCGCTGAGTTTGTCATTTTTTTTATATAGTAAGACGCCTCCTCGTGGTCATTATCTGATTTTAGTGCCCTTGTTAAATAATTATAAGCTTTGTTAGTATTCCCTACCGCAAAATGACACCTTCCGATGTTATACCAGACTATAGGTAAATGGGGGTAAAATATGCTAATTAACCAAAATCGTAACTTTGCATCTGATATGCTACCTTTATAAAAGTGATATAAACCGATTTCAATGTTGGTGTTTAACAGGTTCTTAGATTTTTTAAGAAGCACTGTCATTTCTTTATGAAGAGTATTATATTTATTCACAATGAAGTGTTTTACTTTCTTAATATTTAATACGCCAATGAGCTTAGACATACAATTTAAAGCAACGTTTTTTATAAAAGAGAGATTACTTTTCATACGTTAGAAATACTCCGAATGTTTATTATCATTTTTAGGCAATTGATTTTAACACATTTTATCTTACAAAATATCTTTTTTATTAATTTTTACTGTATATATAAGTTTACCACATATTTCTCAGATTATACTGTTTAGGATTGCTAGTATATTGTTGTTGATAATATAAGTAAATGTTTTGTGCAAAAAGGCGTTGACATATTATTTATTAGGTTATAACATATAAAAGATTAATTTAGTTTTTAGATGTTTGACAAGTTTTATGGTAGAGATTAATTTAATCTCAATTCAATTTTAATAATATTTAACTCTGCATATTCTGCATATAGTCGGATAAATAAATTATTAAGAGCACTTGATGGATGCCTTGGCGTTAAGAGGCGATGAAGGACGTGGCAGGCTGCGATAAGCTGTGGGGAATTGTCAACAAATTTTGATCCGCAGATTTCCGAATGGGGAAACCCAACTAGTTTAGCTAGTTATTACGTACTAAGTATGTAAAGCAAACTTGGTGAACTGAAATATCTAAGTAGCCAAAGGAAAAGAAATCAACCGAGATTCTGTTAGTAGTGACGAGCGAAAGCGGAAAAGGCTAGTGATTTAAGAATAAGAATTAGAATACTCTGGAAATAGTAACCATAGAAGGTGATAGTCCTGTATAAGTAGAAATTTTTTAAATCCTTGAGTAGAGCGGGGCACGTGAAATCCTGTTTGAATATGGGGGGACCATCCTCCAAGCCTAAATACTCCTTAACGACCGATAGTGAACAAGTACCGTGAGGGAAAGGTGAAAAGAACCCCGGGAGGGGAGTGAAATAGAATCTGAAATCAAGTGCTTACAAACAGTTGGAGCTCTATATCAATTTATTGATATTTAGAGTGACAGCGTACCTTTTGCATAATGGGTCAGCGAGTTAATCTATGAAGCAAGCTTAAGCCGTTAGGTGTAGGCGTAGCGAAAGCAAGTCTGAATAGGGCGTTTTAGTTTTATGGATTAGACCCGAAACCAAGTGATCTAGTCATGACCAGATTGAAGGTGTGGTAAAACACACTGGAGGATCGAACCAGTTAATGTTGCAACATTATTGGATGAGTTGTGATTAGGGGTGAAAGGCCAATCAAACTTGGAAATAGCTGGTTCTCCGCGAAATCTATTTAGGTAGAGCGTTGTATGTATGTTGTTGGGGGTAGAGCACTGGATAGACTAGGGGGATTCACCGTCTTACCAAATCTAACTAAACTCCGAATACCAACAATTAATTATACAGCAGGCACACTACGGGTGCTAAGTCCGTGGTGAAGAGGGAAACAACCCAGATCACTATCTAAGGTCCCAAAATTACAGCTAAGTGGGGAAGGAAGTAGAAAAACCATTACAGCTAGGAGGTTGGCTTGGAAGCAGCCATCCTTTAAAGAAAGCGTAACAGCTCACTTGTCTAAATAAGTTTTTCTGCGCCGAAAATGTACCGGGGCTAAAGCTGTATACCGAAGATGTGAGTGCTTATTGATTTCGATCAATAGGCGCGGTAGCGGAGCGTTCCGTAAGTCTGTGAAGGTGGTTTGTGAAAACTGCTGGAGATATCGGAAGTGAGAATGCTGACATAAGTAGCGTAAAAGAGTGTGAAAAACACTCTCACCAAAAATCTAAGGGTTCCTACGTTAAGTTAATCTGCGTAGGGTTAGTCGGTTCCTAAGGCGAGTCCGTAAAGGAGTAGTCGATGGCAATTAGGTTAATATTCCTAAACCTCTTAAGTGTGACGGGTTTCGTATTTGTATAGATCTTATTGGATTGATCTATGCTTAAAAGAAGCTCCAGGAAATAGCACTTATATTTATGAGGCCGTACCGCAAACCGACACTGGTGGATGAGTAGAGTATACTAAGGTGTTGAAAGAATGATGTTGAAGGAACTCGGCAAATTATACCTGTAACTTCGGAAGAAGGGTAACCTGCTTTTAGGCAACTATGAGTAGGTGGCACAAAATAGGGAGTAGCGACTGTTTACTAAAAACACAGGACTCTGCAAACACGTAAGTGGAAGTATAGGGTCTGACGCCTGCCCGGTGCTGGAAGGTTAATAGGAAGGGTGCAAGCTCCGAATTGAAGCCCCAGTAAACGGCGGCCGTAACACTGACGGTCCTAAGGTAGCGAAATTCCTTGTCGGGTAAGTTCCGACCCGCACGAATGGCGTAACGATTTCTCCACTGTCTCCAACATCACTTCAGCGAAATTGAATTCCCCGTGCAGATGCGGGGTACCCGCGGTTAGACGAAGAGACCCCGTGCACCTTTACTATAGCTTTACATTGCTATTAAAAGTGTGATGTGCAGGATAGGTGGGAGACTTTGAAGTTATGGCGCTAGCTATAATGGAGTCAACCTTGAGATACCACCCTTTACACTTTTGATATCTAACTATGTTTCATTATCTGGAACTAGGACATTGTATGGTGGGTAGTTTGACTGGGGCGGTCGCCTCCTAAAAAGTAACGGAGGCGTGCGAAGGTAAGCTAGAGCTGGTCGGAAATCAGCTTGATAGTATAATGGCATAAGCTTGCCTGACTGCGAGGCTGACAAGCCAAGCAGAGACGAAAGTCGGTCATAGTGATCCGGTGATTCTGTATGGAAGGGTCATCGCTCAACGGATAAAAGGTACGCCGGGGATAACAGGCTGATGGTGTTCGAGCGTTCATAGCGACGACACCGTTTGGCACCTCGATGTCGACTCATCACATCCTGGGGCTGAAGAAGGTCCCAAGGGTTCGGCTGTTCGCCGATTAAAGTGATACGTGAGTTGGGTTTAGAACGTCGTGAGACAGTTCGGTTTCTATCTGCCGTGGGTGAAGGAAATTTGAGAAGGTCTGACTCTAGTACGAGAGGACCGAGATGGATATACCTCTGGTGTACCAGCTGTTATGCCAATAGCATCGCTGGGTGGCTATGTATAGATGGGATAATTGCTGAAAGCATATAAGCAAGAAACCCTCTTCAAAAAGATTTCCCAATTAAGGCCGTGGAAGACTACCACGTTGATAGGCTAGGTGTGGAAGCATGGTAACATGTGAAGCTAACTAGTACTAATAGCCTGATTGATTTATTTGCTTTCTATATGTGTGTATGCAGTGTTAAATATTAAGTTAAAATTGTTAAGTTAGAAATTTTTATTGACTTGGTGGCTATAGCAAAAATGAACCACCCGATCTCATCTCGAACTCGGAAGTGAAACTTTTTAGCGCTGATGGTACTTGAAAAGGGAGAGTAGGTCGCCGCCAAGTTTATAAAAATTTCTTTGTTAATTAGACAGTAGGTATACTTATATTTTAACTTTCTTGTTTTGTTACTATTCTTTAAGTTTTTACTTTAACTACGATATCTTTTTTTTCTTATATGTTCTTGGTCATTTTCTACATTATTTAGCATTGTTCCTACTTCCCCTAATTGATTCCCTTTTGAAGGAGAATTACTGATTTCTGGTAATATTACATTACCTCCCACTTTTTTAAATAATTCTTCTTGTTGGCGAAATGCTGACCTCCAATCTGTTCCTGTTCCTTTAGGAAGAAATAAGAATTGATACATCTGACCAAAGCCTGTGTTATTTACCTCTTTTATATGCTCTACCATTCACCACACCCATTAACTATTTTTAAAAATTTTACCTATATTATCATAAAAAATATAGTTGTAAATACCTTAGTTGAGATTTTTTTTTATTTTATCTTTTTTAAGCAAATAGTTAGATCTTTTTGTAAATTTTTATAACTTGCTTGCATAATGTTTCTATGAGTTAGTATTATGTAGTAGTGCCCTATATTACTTATATTTAAAATGCTAATTTTAGCAAGCATTCGTAGTTGCCTTTTTATTTTATTTCTTTTTGCTGCTTTTCCGGTTTTTTTACTGATAGCCAGACCTACTCTAATAGTATGAATGTACTTTTCAGGTTCTCTTTCTTTTATAGCGTACAGTGATATATAAAGCCCACGATAAAAAAGACTGTTGAGTGCTAACTTATTTTTGAAAGCAGAAGAAAAATCTTTTTTTTTATACTTACTATGCGCATAATTTGTTACACCCTAATGAACGGCGCCTATTAAGGATTTTTCTTCCAGCTCTTGTTGCCATACGTGAACGAAATCCGTGTCTGCGCTTTCTTATCAAATTTTTTGGTTGAAATGTTCTCTTCATTGTTTTTATATTAATATAATTATTTATTTTAAATTGTTTTACTTTATTGTCAAATAATGGTGAACTTGTATGACATTTTCGTAGAATAAAATTTGATGCATGGAAGAATGAATTCGGTGATAGTCATACCTGTCTTACTAATCCTTTTATTTTGTTTTAGTAGGTTTCAAGAAGTAAATAAGGTTAAATCTTATCTATATCTTAGTTGTGTATGGATGCTAACTTGGTTGTTAGTATTCTATAATAATTGTTTTGTAACTTTTATTTCTATAGCGTTACTTTTTTTCATGCTTGCTTTTATCTTTAAAAATAAAAGAAATAAGATAATAAAACTTTCGTTATTTGTGGCTTTGGCCATATCATTTTTTATCACTTTATTTATAATGCTGTCTATTTTTATTCAATCCATTAGTTTTTTTAATAAAGTAGCTATTTCAGAATTCTTGTTTTGCTTGAAATGGGGCCACAATGTAGCCACTATCAATGAAGAGAAGATAGGATGTTTTGGTATAGCGCCGCTTTTAGTTGGTACATTACTTATAACTATTATAGCAATGTTAGTTGTCGTTCCGCTTGGTTTATTTTCTGCAATATATATTAGTGAATATGCGAGTGAGAAAGTGCGTTATATTGTTAATACAACTTTGCAAGTTTTGTCTGCTATTCCTACGGTTGTATATGGATATTTCGCGGTTGTGTTTTTGTCTTTCTTTATAAAGCAGGTAGCAAATTTTTTTGGTTTAAGTATACACTCAGAAAGTGCCTTAGTTGCCGGTTTATCGATTGGGATAATGATTCTTCCTTTTATTATTTCTTTACTCGAAGATGCCATAAGATCTGTTCCAAAAAGCTTGCGTTATGGCTTCATGGCACTTGGTGCAACTCCAGCGGAAACTATATGGCATATAACAATACCTTATGCAATGCCTACAATTTTAAGTGCAATTTTATTGTCAATTTCAAGAGTGATAGGTGAAACAATGATTGTGCTAATGGCTGTGGGAATCAACGCAAATTTGACTTTTAACCCTCTTAATTCAGTTACTACCATTACCGTGCAGATCGCTACATTACTTACCGGAGATCAGGATTTCAATAGTGTACAAACTCTTGCTGCTTATGCGTTTAGTTTAGTATTGTTTATTATTACTTGGCTATTAAATGCATTTGCATTGTTTGTAATGAAGCGTAACTAGTAAGCGTTTTAATGTTGCAAAATTTCTATTAATAATATAAAATTTATTTTCTTTAGAAGTTCTTTTATGGAATTATAGTGTTAGGTGATAAAAATAAAGAGATGAATATAGGTAGAGCGATTAAGGTAACTCAAGCAGTTGTTGATATAAAATTTGAAGGTGAATTGCCTAAAATATTTAATGCTTTAAAAAGCAAACTAAAATATAAGGATAAGGAGCTGGTTTTAGAAGTTTCGCAGCATATAGGTGACAATATAGTTCGTTGTATTGCTATGGATAGCACAGATGGCATGTCAAGGGGGGATGAATTTGTTGATACAGGTGCACCAATATCGGTGCCAATTGGGCGTTCAACTTTAGGAAGGATTTTTAATGTTGTTGGAGAGCTTATAGATGAGTGTGGTCCACTGAAGGGAAAGTATAACTTAGAGCCTATACACAGAGCACCTCCAAGTTTTACTGAACAGAGAATACAGGAAGAAGTTTTAGTTACGGGAATAAAAGTTATAGATCTTCTTGCACCTTATCTTAAAGGAGGAAAAATTGGCTTATTTGGTGGAGCCGGTGTTGGTAAAACAGTCCTAATAATGGAATTAATTAATAATATAGCAAAAGCTCATAAAGGATTTTCTGTGTTTGCCGGGGTAGGGGAGAGAACGCGTGAAGGTAACGATCTTTATCACGAGATGATCACTTCAAATGTAATAAATATAAATGAGCATGAAAAATCTCAAGCTGTTTTGGTTTATGGTCAGATGAATGAGCCTCCTGGAGCAAGGGCTAGAGTTGCTTTAACAGCACTTACTATGGCAGAGTATTTTCGTGACCGTGAAAACCAAGATGTTCTATTTTTTGTGGATAATATCTTTAGATTTACACAAGCTGGTTCTGAAATTTCTGCTTTACTTGGAAGAATACCGTCAGCTGTTGGTTATCAGCCAACCCTTGCAACTGATATGGGTGCAATGCAAGAAAGAATAGCTTCAACAACTTCTGGCTCTATTACTTCTGTGCAAGCTATATATGTTCCTGCGGACGATTTGACTGATCCAGCCCCAGCAACTACATTCTCTCACCTTGATGCAACCACAGTGTTGTCAAGGCAAATAGCTGAAATGGGAATATACCCTGCTGTTGATCCACTTGATTCAACTTCTCAGTCTTTATCTGCTGAAATCATTGGTGAAGAACATTATAATGTAGCTTCTGAGGTGAAACGTATATTGCAAACTTATAAATCACTGCAAGATATTATCGCAATACTTGGTATGGATGAGCTATCTGATGAAGATAAAATTATTGTTGATAGGGCTCGTAAGATTCAGAAATTTCTTTCTCAACCTTTTCACGTTGCAGAAATATTTACTGGCATGCCTGGTAAATTTGTTTCACTTTCTGATACTGTTTCCAGTTTTAAAGGGATTGTTGAAGGCAAATATGATCACTTACCAGAGGCTGCTTTTTATATGGTGGGGAATATAGATGAAGCAATAAAAAAGGCTGAATTAATACAAGCTGAAGCTAAATAAAAGTTAAAGATTATGAATACTTTTAAAGTGCAATTTTTCTCTCCTGATGATCAAATTTCATTCAGTGGAGTGGTTTCTCTTTCAGTAAATGGGCTCGAAGGGGAGCTTATGATTTTAGCTCACCATGCTCCTTACTTAATTTATTTATTGCCTGGTATGATTACTGTTAAAATGAGTAACCAAACAGAAAAGAAGGTTGTAATTGATAGTGGCGTATTAGAAGTTGCAAATAATAATTGTAGCATTATAACAAGTCAAATTCAGGTTTTTGATCGTGCAATTCATGATGAGAAATCGTTTAAAAATAAGAGAATTAGTATATATTTAAGTTATCTTGATGAGAAGTTTCTTTCTTAGTTATTTTAGGCAAAAAGTCAATTATCATTCAAGTGGCTATAAGATTTTTTCTCAGGGGGCTCTTTTTTGTCATCCCAGAAACCCCGGGGTGTCATCCCAGTGTCGGAGTACTTTAGGTGTATGATCCCAGAGTGTGATGGTATGGGACCATACACCTAATCAAATAAAAATTAAAGAAGGAGAGTTGGTTGTAACGGTTGGAGATAACGACTTTGTTTTACCTGGAATTTACGTTGGATAAACTACAAAAAATAACAGGTAAAAATCAACGTAAATTTAAGATAAATCGATTTTATTAGTATTATCAAATCAAAATCTGTTTTTAATTAATCAATAATACTTTTTTACATATTTTCATCCCCTTTCATGGATTTTTTAATTTTATAGATGATATCTAATATTATTAGAAGCATTGTAAAATATCTTATGAGAAAAGTTATAAAATATATTAGCATTATTGGTATTGCATGTTTAGTATTGTTATTTTTTATATCTAATGTGGAAACACGCGTAAAAACACAGGAAGAACAATTATTCCTAGCTGTAGAAGATGGTAATGCACAAGAAGTAAAACTATTACTCAAAAATGGTGCAGACCCAAATTGACCTTACCCAGAAAAAGTAGAGAGAAAGTTAAGACGTTTTTATCATGAGAATAAATTGTGCAGGAATGCAATAGTTAATAGTAGAATGTCTACGTTATTTGTTATAAAAGATTTCTATGTATTCAAATATGGCAGTTCTGGTTTGTTGAGCGAGAAGTATCAATAAGCAGCTCCCTTTTAAGTGAACTTTTCTGCAACAGAGTTATCGTAACAACAGCCCTTATGGCTCATGCTGGAAATGATGTTTTTTGTATTCAATAGAAATTGGTAATTTTGAGAGGTATACTGTGACCCTTGATCGCTATGTAACAGCAGATTTTTATCGGGTTTGCGTTTATCAACGGCCATCAATAAAGAATCTATAACTAATTATCATGTTACTCATTAACCACCATGCGTGAATATAGGTCAATTATTGCCGCCAACAACCTTCTTTAGTTTTTATGTAGGTAATCCCAAACTTTATTTGGCTGATCAGTAGTAAAATTTTGATCCAATGTGTTCGGAGCCACAACTCAGTTGCTTATTTGCTGTTTTTTATTTTTGAACCTTCGTCTAAACTTGGCTTTAATGCCATTTTCTTGCATAACACTTTGTACTGTTTTAATTTTTGCCTAAAGCTTTTAATTCAGCGTGAATTTTAGGGGCTCCATATCTGCATTTAGAAGCTTGATGTATTTTTTGAATATCTGCTAGAAGCCCTTCTTTTGCTAATTCTTTACTGCTTTTTTCCTTAGCAACCCATACCACCAGTACAAAACCCTACATAGTTCCTGTGTTTTATAGCAATTTCTATATAAAAGAATACTTTACTCTTTTTCTTTGCCCAGGGCTTTTTTTAAGATTTCTCTTTCTCTTATTAGCTCTTTTTTTAGATCAAATCTTTCTTTGTCATAAGGAGCCTTTGCCTGGAAATGCGTATGCTCCAGACATTTTTCCATCATATTTTCTTACTTAACATACTGCCATCTATACCTAGATCTTTTGCTATTTTTGTACTTGCTTGACCTGTTTCTTTAACCAGCTTAACAGCTTCTAATTTGAATTCTGCTGTATATTCTCTTCTATTTGTCATATTTTGAAAAAACGTTTTATTTTACTCCAAAAACGTCTTAACTTTCTCTCTACTTTTTCTGGGTAAGGTCACTACTTGGATGACAGATAGTAGTGCGAAAGTCTCTTACAACTTACTTTTAATTAGTCTAACCCATGCGTGCCAATCCCTCTCACCAAGATTGCTTTCAAAAGATAGGAGATCCTTTACAGCTTTTGAGCAAATTTCTTCACTTGGAATTGATAACTCCTTATTCATTGCTAACGTTAAACATTGAGTTTTGCACACTTGTTCTAAATGATACGAGTAAAACATTGCTTCTTGTATAGTCCGACCACACGTTATAGATCCATGATTACGCATTAACATGACAAAATTTTCTTTCAGATCAGCTATTAACCTCTTTCCTTCTGTATCGCTAAGTGCTAGGGAATTATAATTATGGTAAGAGATTTTATTGTAAAAGTGCAGTGCCCATTGACTTATAGGAAGCAGCCCATCTTTGAGAGAAGAAACCGCTACAATAGAAGGTGTATGCAAGTGAAAAATTGCTTGAATATCTTTCCTTGCTTGATAAACAAAACCATGAATTATATAGCCAGTTCTATTATATTGATATTCTTTGCCTTCAATTACATCTCCATCAAATGATACTTTCATTAACGAACGTTCATCTACTTCATCAAAACGCATACCAAACGGATAAATATAAAACGACTTTTGATCTTCAGAACGCACTGAAAGGTGAGTATATGTATGATCATCGAACTTAAGGTAGGACAAAATCTGATAGGCATAGACTAGATCCCTTTTTACTCTGCTCTTTGTTAACAACACAATCCTCTGTTAGAATCTTCTGAAGGTTTATACGCGAAAAGAGACTTGTAGTAAACTAATAAGTCTATGCCACTCTGTCTTGCTTTCTGAATACCAAACACTTTTGTGTTGTAGCTTGCTTAAAAATAGTTATCGTTATTATAGAGTTTATATACAGAATTTATGTTTTTAAATTACATAATATCTTAACTACAAAAATAATTTTCTATATAATATTTCATATGTTTTAAAGCTTCATTTTTATGTTATTATAAATGTAAGTTTCAAGATTGAAAATAATATGGTAAACATTAACACAAAAAAACAGCCAGCAGGATTTTTCATATATCTCTCTGGCCTTTCGGGAAGTGGTAAACTTTCCACAGCAATAGAATTATCTAATATGATAAACGCATTAATTGTAAATAGTAAGTTCTATAACAATGTTCAAGCTTGCTCTATATACGATGGTGTCTTTGAACGTGATCAAATACCTAAAGAAGTTCAAGATAGAATATATGGCATTATGCAAATTATGCTTCAGGTAATAGAAAATTATCCGATTCACTCAAAAAATTACATATTTATTGATGAGTTGATGGAAAATAATGACCAGAACATGAGGATGTATGATTCAATAGTAAGGCTTAGTAAAAAAATGAACACAGAAATCCTTCCTGTGGTACTTAGGTGTGATCTACCGACATTACAAAAGCGTATTGCATTAAAAAGGCAAAGAAAAAATAGGAAGGTGATTAATCTAAATAGCATTGTAGAGAAATTTAGGACTGACGATTTATTTATACCACCAAGTGCCATAGAGATAGAAAATTCAGATATGAGTATAAAAGAAGTAGCTCAAGAGATAGTAAACCAGATGCACAAGCTTAGTAACATTGCATGTATGCGAAAGAATAGTCTATAATGATTTCATATACTGAGGCTCATTTAAATATAGAGCTTCAACTTCATTTAATTTTTGCTTGTTCTCTAATCTATAACGGACTAATAGCCCTGCATGGCTAGCATTTAAATTGCAATCCATATGTGTACTGCTTGTAGCGTGACACTGGGATCCAGGTGCAGATAGTGGCAATAAATTGAAATCAAATAACTGCGTATAAAACCCTTGAGCATTTTTGACTATAGCTCTGATATTTTTTTTGTTATTCGTACAAAGCAAAGATATTGCGTAGGCTTGAACTTCCAGCGCACTAACTCCGTATAATGGCTTATTTGTAGCAAGATTTATACCTTGTGCAGCTGATATACCAACTCTAATTCCAGTGAAACTTCCTGGTCCAACTACTACCACTAAATGATCTATTTTATCATAATTATAGTTGTGCTTATCAAACAAAGTATTCAGAATTTGAAAAAATGATTCTGCATGATTGTTGCTGGCGGAATTGTGCTCTACAAAACAGTTACCATCATAATCAACTATTGCTATTGAACTACCAATACCTACAGTATCAATCGCTAAAATAGACATTACTTAAGCTTATCATAGAGTTTTGTAAACATTATAGCAAAGGCACCATTACCTATAACGTTTGCTGAAGTGATTATTGGATCAAACACTATATACAGTGCTGTGATTAACGAAAGCATTTCTGGAGAAAATTTGAGGTATTTCTCAAGAATAGGTAGCATTACCATAATTCCTCCTGCCGGAACTGCCACGATAGCAAACTTAAATAACAAAAAATAGAGAAGGAAAGTTACATAGTCTGTTGTGCACAATGAATAACCGGAGGCAATTATCATTGATAATATTATAATAAAAAAGCAATCACCTACTAAATGAAAGCTAGCAGTTATTGGCACAACAGACGATGCTATGTCAGGTTGCTTTACATTTTTTTTGCTTCCTTCAAGAGTAAGCGGCATAGTTGCATTACTAGACATTGTGCTCATTGCAGTAATAAATGCCGGTATCATATTGCCTATACTAGCTATCCAGCTTGTGATCTTGAATGAATTTGCTGCTCCATATAAGAGGAAAACATAAAGGTAGGTTGCAGATGCTATAATAATGAAAATTATTGAGTAATCCTTAAATATTATAGATAAAACTTGATCATGCTGCATTTTTAAAGCAAGCCCAAGTACAAATATTGGAATAATCGGCGTCAAAAACGTCTTCAAAATAAAGAGAGTTAAATCTAACATTTTGTTCGAAAGCTCTCTGCTTTTTTTGGGTAGCAGTGTGGACACTACTATGCTGGACACAAATCCACAAGCAAGGGCATAAAAATTAGAAAGCAATGCAGGCAGTCTAAACGACCATAAGGGAACAATTGTTTCTTCATACGTTATATCTTGTATTGAATAAGTGTTTTGTATGATAAAATGCCCAACAGAATAAGCTATTAAACTTGAAGCCAGATTCGATAAGAAGATCATTATAATAAGTAACAATATGAACTTTATAGCTGACTGCTTAAGATTGTTAACACTGCTAAAGATTAACGCAAAAATAATAAAAGGCATTATAAATAGCAAAACCTCTTTTATACTAAGGCTCGTTGAGTACAAGAAGGTTTTTACTTCCATTGGAACTAAATGACCAAAGAATGCAGCTGAAGTGATGACCGTGAGTAAGATTAATAGTTGTAGCACGTTCTTATATACCAATGTCCTATGGACATATATATGGTAAGTTAGTTGTTAAGTAAAGCAAAACTGTCTAAACTGCACAGCAAATGGTGTAATGAAAGTGGAATGACAAAAAAGAGTGAAATTAGCATTCACTTATTATTCGTGTCATTTTCAGTAAAAGCTTCTTCCCACGTGCCTTGAGTTGCTGCGCGGCTATACTCTGTTACTCTATTTTCAAAGAAATTCGTATGTTCAACGCCATTTAGTATTTCATCAAGCCACGGAATAGGATTATCATTGACATCATATATGGACTCAAGACCTAATTGTATTAACCGTCTGTTTGCTACGTAGCGTATGTAATTGCGCACTTCTTCTGCGGATAGTCCTTCAACATCTCCTAAATCAAAGGCAAGATTTATGAATTCGTCCTCAAGTTCAACGATGGTGCGACATGCAGAATATAATTCCTCTTTAAACTCGTTGTCCCAAATTTCATTATTCTCTTTAATAAATGTATTAAATAACATGATAATTGAATTGGTGTGCAAAGTTTCATCACGGGCTGACCAGGCGATTATCTGCCCCATTCCTTTCATTTTTCCAAAACGTTGGAAATTGAGCAAAATTGCAAATGATGCAAATAACTGCAACCCTTCAGTGAATGCACCAAACACTGCTAGAGTTTTAGCTACATGTTTTTTATCGTGTTTTTTGCTTTCCTCGAATTCCAACATATATTCATATTTCTTTCTCATAGCATCATACTTTAAAAATGCTTGATACTCACTTTCTGGCATGCCAATTGTGTCTAAAAGATAAGAATAAGCTGCAATGTGTATGGTTTCCATATTGGAAAAGCTTGCAAGCATCATGCATATTTCTGTTGGCTTAAATATATTTGAATAATGCCTCATGTAGCAGTTATTTACTTCAATGTCTGCCTGAGTAAAAAATCTAAAGATCTGGGTTAGTAGATTTTTTTCTACACTTGAAAGTTTAGTTTTCCAATCCTTCACGTCATCAGCGAGCGGAACTTCTTCAGGTATCCAATGGATTCTTTGTTGCTGCAGCCACGCATCATACGCCCAAGGGTAATTAAAAGGTTTGTATATTGGATCTGCTTCTAACAATGACATAAGACACCTATTATTTTCTAAAGTAAATATTATATTAAGTGATATTGAGAATCAGTCAATTTAACTTTTTTGAAATTTGACGGCAGATAATTTATTAGTGTATTATAGCTTCAAGTAATTTATCAACAGAAATGCGAGTATTAATATCTTTTATTTTATTATTTACAGTGAGCTGCACTCACACTATTCACAATCACGGAGCTCCTGGCATTAGTGTTGAATTGTGGAGCAAGATAAAAGTAGGTGACGATAAAGAAAAAGTGGTTCACACTTTAGGATCACCAACATTAGTATCAAAGTTCGATGACAATGTTTGGTACTATGTCTCATATAAAATTAAACAAGCCAATTTTTTAGGAAAAAGGAAGTATAGTAGTAAGTCTCTGCAAATTTCATTCGACCAGGACGGTAAAGTTGAAGATACAAAAGAAACTGACATCTTAGAGAGATCTTTGGCTGTTTCTGATTGAAAGTTTGCTCAGATCTTCCTACGTCATACCGCGGTTCATTCCATAACTGTGCGAACATTGCGATTTGGGCCTACCAGAAGGGTGTCATGAAAGTAGCTGACACTAGTTCCTTTATGACGGCAGTGCCCAGACTACTTGGATCCAGGAAACTTAATTGCAAGTAATGCATTGGGTTTGGTAAGTATGGGTTTTGCGTTATAGAATGAAGCACTTTTGGTGAATTTGTAAAGAAAACTGGATCCCAGTGGGCTTTGTTGCATCGCTAGCTATGATGGATTAAAGATAAAAAAGATAGGGAATATCAGTAGCTTATTATTCTGGTATTTATAACAAGAACGGTCAATGAATACCTAAATTTGAGTAAAAGAAATTTCACTACCATTTACCAATCCGGCTAAAATTCAAGAATTTCAATGCTTTAGCTATTTTCAATAGAATTAAATTTATTAATATAAATAACAAATTACTATTCTTAAATTTGATCAGATTGATTGCAAAAAAACAAGATTTTCAATAGGTTGCTTATAATCCTAACTATAGTTAGCCTTTCATAAGTAGCGATGCAACAAAGCCATCCCAGTGTCAAGCACTGGGATGACACCATTTGTTGTAAACTCACTTTTACTCTATGGTTATACTACCTTGCTGCTATCCTGAACGGATACAGTGGGCTTATTAAATTATAGAATTACTTTAGCTATAGAATAAAATCTAGTGTTACTTCACGCCAAATGTGGTGGTGCTGAGTAGGCAAGCCGGTCAATGGGCTACATTTATATACTGCACGCATTGCATTATCTGCTATCGACCTGAAAAGTGGATTATTTCGATAGGAATCACTGTCTGCTACATCCGCCATAATTATCTCGCCTTGACTGGATAACAATAAGTTAATTTTTATATTAAAATTTTCTTTGTAAGCTATGCTTTCAGGAATGCTCCAGCATTTTGTGAGCTTGTCTCTTATAGAGTTAATAATTTCTGTTACAACTAATTCATCCTTTTTGCTCTCAACGCTTTTTTCGTTTCCTATTTCATTTTTTGCCCCTCTAACATCCCTTCTTAGTTTTTTCTCTACACTTTTTTTTCTTTTTGGAATTGGAATGAATTCTTTACCCTCGTTAATAATGACTTCTTCTTGCATTTCGATAATTTGCCTCGGTTGTGCTACAACAGTGTGCTCAACTATTTCTTTTTTCCTTTGTGGTATAGGAACAGCTAACGTATCATTCGTTTGGGCTTTTGTTGAAGATAACGAAAAAAGCAAAAAACAACATAAAGACAAAAAAAGAATATAACTCGAATAGAAAAAACGCATATGTTAAGCAGCTTGTTTTACTGGTTTAAAGCTAATATTGCACGTAAAGTCAATATATTTTAGTTGATGGACGAGTTTGAAGTCAATAAGGAATCCCTTCAAAGCTGAAGGCAAGCGGAAGATTGTCTTCTCGACAGACAAAGGAATTGTATAATGGATTAAAAGGAACCGTATGACAAAAATTATAGCAAAAGAATATACAGAATTTTTAGAGCAATTGAAGGATCATATTGCAACAAACCGTTATAAAGCAGCACTTGCAGTAAATAGTAAGCTTATTTTGCTTTACCACCATATTGGTACAGAGATCCTAAAACGCCAAAAAGAACATACCTGGGGAGCTAAGGTAATTGATCAATTAAGTAAGGATTTGAGAAGTACATTTCCAGAAATGAAAGGCTTTAGCATGAGAAATCTGAAGTATATGCGTAAGTTTGCCGAAGAATATCCTGATGTTGAATTTGTGCAGGAGCCTCTTGCACAATTAACTTGGTATCACAATATCACTCTTTTGGAAAAAATAGAAAGTCATGAAATAAGATTATTTTATGTAAAAAAAGCTATTGAACATGGCTGGTCACGTAACATTATGGTGATGCAGATAGAACTTGGACTACATAAACGTCAAGGAAAAGCAATAACTAATTTTAAAGAAAAATTACCATCTCCACAATCCGATCTAGCACATTACACATTAAAAGATCCGTATATTTTTGATTTTTTAAGTATAGGTAAGGATGCTCATGAAAGAGAAGTAGAAAAAGGACTCGTAGGGCATATGGAAAAATTTCTGTTAGAACTCGGTGAAGGATTTGCATTTGTTGGTAGACAATTTCATTTAGATGTTGGTAATAAAGACTTTTATATTGATTTATTATTCTATCATTTAAAGTTACGTTGCTTCGTAGTGATTGAACTAAAAGATAAGGATTTTAAGCCGGAATATGCTGGTAAAATGAATTTTTATCTTTCTGCAGTTGATGATTTACTGAAGCACTCGACAGATCAACCTTCTATAGGGTTAATCTTATGTAAATCTAAAGACGATGTACTTGCTAAATATACACTCCGAGACATGAACAAGCCAATAGGGCTAGCAGAATATCGAATAACTGAAAATCTACCAGAGAACATAAAAACAGCTTTACCGACGATAGAAGAATTAGAAGCTGAATTATCCAAAATTTCAGACGAGGAAAAGTAATGTTACTAAAATCATTCAAACAATCATTTAGCAAACCAAAAGCTCAGTATGAAATGCATCAGGCTCAGGAAGAAGAGTGGCAGCCAATAACTTACTCTCTCATAGCCTTGAAACTTTGGAAGCAAACAGTAACGGAGTAAGTGATTTTTATGGATTACACGCTCTAGGTGCACTATCCTATATATCATACGGTCAATACACTCTAAATGAGATGGAAAGATGAAGGCATCATTATAGCTGCTAAAAAATACGGCGATAAAAACTTAATTCTTTCTCTGTTTACAAAAAATCATGGAAAGCGCAGGGGATTAACTAAGCTAACAAACAATAGCAATTATAAGTTTCAGATAAGTAATCTATTACATGCAGAATGGAGTGCTAAGTTACCTGAAAATCTAGGTTTTTTTAAGTGCGAATTAATCGAATCTCCATTCCATCATTTCTTTCAAGATAGGTTAAAAAGCATTACTATTGTTTCTTTCTCCTCTATTTTAGAAAAAGTGCTTCCAGAAAGTGAACCCTGTGCCATGCTGTATGACAATTTTCGATATTTCATCGATGTAATTAAACACAACAATCAGTCTTGGCAAAGCCATTATCTTAACTTAGAGCTTCTGCTTCTTACGCAATTGGGATTCAAGTTAGACTTATCCAAATGCGCTGTAACAGGTGTTAAGGAAAATTTACAATTTATTTCTCCAAAAACTGGTAGAGCAGTGTCAAAAAAAGTAGGAGATTATTATGCAGATAAACTCCTACCTTTTCCACAAATGTTACATGATGTATACAATAATAACCTACAAAACAGCTACTCATTCCAAGAATTTCAGTTAGGACTGAAAGTCACAGGATATTTTTTAAATAAGTATCTATTTTTGCAGTTAAACGTGAAATTTCCAGAGCTGAGAAACCTCATGTTGTCGCTTTAATTTTAGCAGTCCTACGTCATACCGCGATTCATTCGCGGTATCTCTTAGCATAGATCCAGCTAACAAGTAGCGGGATGACGAACTTATCGTCATGCCACCGCGAACCGTCATACCGTGATTTATTCACGGTATCTCTTAGCATAGATCCAGCTAACAAGCAGCGGGACGACGGTTGTCAGGGTGTCATCCCAGCGCCCCTATGATGTCATCCCAGTGCCCAGACACTGGGATCCAGAAAAGTTTGCTTGTGAACAAGCAAACTAGCATGGAAAGTGGTTACAACGTTTTCGATGAGATTATATGGAAAACTGGATTCCAGTGTCAAGCACTGGAATGACAAGGTATAAACCTTATCGTCATGCTGCCGCGAACCGTCATACCGCGATTCATTCGCGGTATCTCAGCATAGATTCCGCTAACTAGTAGCGGAATGACGGTTGTCGGCAAACTTAAGCCACTTTAGCTATAGCCAGTAACCACTCTATTTCTACCACTGTTTTTTGCTTTATATAAATATTTGTCGGCACGTACTATAAATTCTTTAATATTGTCAAGGTCAGATTCTTGCATTTCTGCAATTCCAATGCTCACAGTTACATCGTGGGTTGTATTTTTATCCGCAAGTATAAAAGGTTTTTTAGCAATAATTTTTCGTATTCTCTCCGCAATAGTATACGCATCTGATACATTGGTATCTGGCATTACAACAACAAACTCCTCACCACCAAACCTAGCTAGTAAATCTGTCACTCTGATATTTTCAGAAATTCTTTTCTGTATTTGCTTTAAAAGTTCATCTCCAGCACTATGCCCAAAACTGTCATTCACTATCTTAAAATAGTCTATATCAAGTATCATAAGAGACAACCTTCTATCCTTTTCCACAGAGTCCTTAACAATGTTTCTTAAGTGTGCATCAAAATATCTTCTATTATAACAGTTAGTTAATGGGTCCTTTATAGACATTTCCGCATTATTAAATAAATTCATTCTCAAGGCATCTTGATATCTTTTGCGTTTTACTTGCGAATTAACCCTTGCTATTAGCTCACCCTCATCCAAAGGTACTGTTAAATAATCATTAGCACCTACATCAAGTGCTTTTACTAAATTGTTTTTATCATAATCCTCAGAAAGAATCAGAATTGGTGTATAACGTGTTTCCACCTTACTACGAAACTCAGAACACAAACGCAAGCCGTCAGTTTTTGAAAATTGCATATCAGAAATGATCAGGTCGTAACCATTCTCAATACCAACCTTCAATGCTTCCATTGGATCACTCAGTATTTTAATTGACCTAAAGCGTTGCTTTAATATATTATATATCTGCTCTGCTTGATGAACATCCTCATCTATAACAAGTATGTTAGCATCAAAAATCTGATTGGAATAATCCATAATACTGTTTCCTGCGACTCCACCAATCTCAGCGTTAGTTTCTCCTCTCAAACGCAATTCATCGATAATCATCTTTAAGCGTGTGAGAGACTTAATTCGTGCAGATAAAGCAGTTTCGTTTATTGGTTTAGTCAGAAAATCATCCGCGCCAGCATTAATACCTTGCACTCTATCATGAGTATCATGCAGCGCAGTTACCATAATTATTGGAATATGGGTTGTCAAGGGATCATTTTTTAGCTCCTTACAAACTTCAAAGCCATTCATCTTTGGCATCATGATATCAAGTAATATAATATCAGGCTGCTGCTTTGCTACTAAATCTATAGCTTCTTCACCATCATGAGCTACGATAACCGTATAGTACTCTGCTTTTAGTCGAGCTTCTAAAAGCTTGACATTAGATAGTACATCATCTACTACCAGAATCTTTGCTGTCATTATCTTTAGATGTATTATCTATATCATAAGTAGGATAAAGCTTACCATTTTTACCAATTATGTAATTTACTTTCTCAGCATTACATTCTTTATATAAGTCTTCAATTCCGGCATCCTTCAATAACCTCCTAGCTTTTAACTTTACAATTATAAAATACCTATATATAGTCTTAATAAAATCAATAAATACAGGTACCTTATTTTTATCAAGAACAATTATGCTCACTAAAGCTACAACTAAAATTTCTGAAAGACCTATATTGAACATTTTCCTATGAAGCAAGTACTTTAATCCTTCTGATTATAAATATTAATTTGCTTAAATCAAGTTTAGAAGCAACCATCTCATCTAAAAAACTATTATAACGTTCTATGTAGTCCTTATCATTACAAGCCCAGGTTTGAACCTTATCTTCGGGGTTATCAGTAGCTTTTATGACTTTAACAGTTAGCTTGTGATGGTAATTGCTTAAATCGTCCAATAAATCATTAACTAAGCTGCGATCCCAATAAGAAGAGCGGCTTTTCATCTTGATGGCAATTGTTCTAATCAGATCGAATCTTAACAGCGACTTTAACTCAAAGTATATTTTACCAGCATCAAGAATGGACAAAGATGTCTGTTCAGCAACAGATATAATATCCAGTGCATAAGCAAGAACGCACAGGTCAGCAATTTTTTTTGCTAGATCTTTATCTATATTAAGTTCCACTAAAGAAGTGTATCCATGATTATAGACCTTTAACAGGTGTTCATCTAAAACATCATGGCCTAAAGTTTCAATTGCATCTTTAAATTTTGTAACATCATCCAATTCTACAAAGCTAAGATTTTTTACTAACCAAAACGATACTCTGCCAATAAATTTCTGCACGTTCCTCACTATTTGTAAGTATGAGTTAACATCAATTTTTCCATCCAATTCATCAATTTTCTGCCACAGGCTGTTTAAATCATACAGGTGGTTAACAACAATATATATGTTAACCGCTTCTTGTATCTTAATTCCAGTGTTCTCAGCCAAATTATTGATGAATATACAGCCCATTCTATTCACTACATCATTTGCAATGCAAGTAGAGATAATTTCTCTACGAAGTTGGTGTTTTAATATGAAATCCTTAAACTTTGTTACCATCTTTTTAGGAAAATAACCTAGCAAGTAGTCATGAGATATAAGATCTTTTTCAGACAGATCGGAATGTATAATTTCATTTTTTATTGCTGTTCTAGCATAAGACATTAGAACAGAGAGCTGAGGAGAACTGAAACCTTCTGCACCAGTTAACATCCTTGCTATCTCTTCTTCAGTTGGAAGAAATTCTACGCTTCGGTTTAACAGCCCAGATTTTTCTAAACTGAGCAGTAACCTGTGGTGCTGCTCCAATCTCTCTTTAGCTTGCAAACACTCAAGAAGTAATGCTTTTGTTTCAATTTTGTTGTGGTTCTCAAGCACTTTGGATGCAACTTCATCCACCATACTTGCCAGTATTTCATTCCTTTTTTCTAAAGAAATACCCCCTGCTTTCATAGCTGAAACAAATGCAATCTTAATGTTAACTTCAAGGTCTGAACATATCACTCCGGCTGAATTATCAACAAAATCTGCATTGATATATCCACCTCTTTCAGCATATTCTATTCTTCCAAGCTGTGTACAACCAAGATTTCCACCCTCTATAAACATAGAAGCTCTAATATCCTTACCATTTACTCTCAGCTCATCGTTTGCTTTGTCACCGACCATGCTATGATTTTCACTCTTTGCCTTAACAAACGTGCCAATTCCTCCATTCCATATGAAGTCCACTTTTGCTTTCAACAGATATCTAATCAAATCACTTGGAGGTAGCATATCTTCTGTTATATCAAAGCATTTTTTCATTTCTTGAGAAAGATTTACTTGCTTGCTGCTACGCTCAAATACCCCGCCACCCTGAGAGATCAAATCTTTGTTATAATCCATCCAGGTTGAAAATGGTAACTTAAAGAGACGTTTACGTTCTGTGAAACTCTTTTCTGCATCAGGATTTGGGTCAACAAAAATATGCATATGGTTAAATGCGCCGATTAAATGTATATTTTTTGAAAGCAGCATACCGTTTCCAAATAGATCGCCAGCCATATCTCCAATTCCAATAACAGTTGCATCCTGGTAAATATCCTTATTCATTTTCCAAAAATGCCTTTGTGCTGCAATCCATGCACCTCTTGCTGTAATACCCATTTTCTTATGGTCGTAACCTACTGATCCACCAGATGCAAATGCATCGCCAAGCCAAAAGTTATATTCAGAGGCTATCTGGTTGGCATAATCAGAAAATGAAGCAGTTCCTTTATCAGCAGCAACCACGAGATATGGATCATCTTCATCATACCTAATCACATTCTCTGGTGGAATTATTTTACCATCAACCACGTTATCAGTAATATCAAGCATTCCTCTGATAAAACTCTTATAGCACTCAACACTTTTCTCTCTTAAAATATTCTTATCTTTATAAGCTTGCTTTATTACAAACCCACCCTTTGCACCAACAGGGACAATAACCGCATTTTTTGTCATCTGAGCTTTCATGAGCCCCAAAACTTCAGTGCGAAAATCTTCCGTCCTATCCGACCACCTTAAGCCACCACGGGCTAATTTCCCTCCTCTTAGATGTATTCCCTCAAAAAGGTTTGAATAAATATACAATTCACGATACGGACGAGGATCAGGTAAACCATTTATTTTACTTGAGTCAAATTTTGTAGATAAATATGGTTTATCGTCTTGATAATAACTGGTCCTTAAAATAGCCATTATCAAGTTAAATATCGAGCGCAAAACGTAATCATGTGAAACATTGCTGATCTCTTTTAGAAGTTCCTCAATTTTTTCTCTGACAATGTCCGTAGTTTCTGCTCTATCAATGTCTATGTTAGGATCAAATCTTGCATGAAATAGTTGTATCAAATACTTTACTATTTTTGGATGCTCTGAGACTACCTTTTGGATATATTCTGGATTGTAGTTAAATGACGTCTGCTTTAGGTAAGCACTTAACGCTCTAACCAGAAGCACTTCTTTCCACTTGAGCCCAGCAATAATGATCAAACTATTGAAATAGTCATTTTTAATTTCCTTGCTAAACACTTTCGCAAGTGTTATTTCAAATTGCTCTTTTAGAGTAATGTTGTCTATTAATTCATCGACTCTTGACAACACAAAATGGTGTATCCATATTCCGCCGTTAATTTCTATGTAATAGCCATTATGAGATAGAATCTTAGCTCCCAAATTCTTAGTAATTCTTAATATCTTCGATAATTCAAGACCTCCATTGCTCGAAGTGTAAACCTTTAATTGATAATTAAGATTGTCACGAGTAAGTCTTAAATCGACCTCGCTAACTCTTTTTTTCCTCACTATCTCCAATTTTTTCATATCGTAATATGCGTCATGAGGTTCGAAACTCTCTTGATAGCTTATTGGAAATGCCTTGCAATAACGGATGAATATATCCTCAACAGTGCTAAAAGTATTATATAAATTGTCTATAAAACGATCTTCCCATTTTTCCGTAATGTTCCTTAATTTGTTTTCGATACGCAAAACTTCATCATCAGGAACACTAGCGTTTTTAGCCTTTAGCACCACGTGCAATTTCATTAAGTCATATTCGTTTATAATGTGGTGGTTATAAATATCTGAACTTTCTGCATTTATCTCATCCTTCAATATATTGCTTATCTTGAGCATTAGCCTGGAGCTAGCATAACGCATCGGTATCAGCACTATACAACTAGTAAACGCTCCCTTACTTCTTAAGCATAACTTGACTCTTGGTCTTATTGCAAGGGACATAATAGAAGTACAAATTTGAAATAATTCTTCCTCATTAGACTGGAACAATTCATCACATGAGAATACTTGTAAAATATAAATTAGAGCTTTGTTATTGTGGCCCCCGGTTACAAACCCTGCATTTTTTTCTATAACTTTAACTTTATCTCTTATTATTGGAATAGTTCTAATATCTTGGACCTCCGCTACAGAAGTAAATAGCCCGAAAAAACGCCGTTCCTTTACCACATTACCCTGGTCATCAAATTCTTTTACTCCTATACAATTCATGTATGTACGCCGATGGACTATTGAGATTAGATCTGATCTCAATATGTATAGGGAATCAAGGTTTGCAGAAGGAATCAACGTACTTTGACCTACTCTCATCAGGCCAAGGTCCTTTTTGCTGTCACAGACGAGTTTTTCATCTTTACCAGCAATATATTCTTGATAACCTAGAAATACGAAGTTATTATTCTTTAACCAAACTAGAAAATCTTTTTGCTCTTGATTTCGGTCTGGTGTCATTCCAGTGCGTGACACTGGAATCCACGTGTCCTTTTCCTGGATCCCAGCTGGGATGACAGAAAGACTTGCCTCATCAAGTTTCTTGAGCATTAAGTGCCAATCTTTCACAACGCAATTAACCGCTTTCAGCGTTTTCTGTAGAGATTCTTTTAATGTATCAACAAAGCTGTCACTTATACCTTTGATAATTACATATATGACTGACTCTTTGACTCCATTGCTTTCTTCCAAAGAGTAAATCTCGTCTATTAGGCCATCTTTTCTTTTAATGTTAATTATGCTGTTGCTGTAATAGCATATGGTTAAATCGTGCGACTTAATAGTTGCAATAACGGAGTCAACCAAAAATGGCATATCATCGTTTGTTATCTTAATCGTGGTAAAATCGCCTTCTATTCCTGGTATATCATCTATATTGCTTACTACTAACTTACTTTCATCTTTCTCTTTTTGAGAAACAAAATTGTAAGCATCGTTTACAATATATAGCAAAAACTTATCATTGGCTTTTAGGTCGCTTTTATAAACAAAACTATAAAAATACTTAATAAATTTTTTAATTTTTTCTTTATCTTGCTGATTTTCTTGATCAGCTAACTTAAATAAAGACTCAGTGTCAACATTATGATCTATACACATTTTTTTTAACAAAAATACACAGTGAACTTAAACCTTTTTAACTAAGATTTCATTATCAAGAGCGTACACTATTAGCTCATCATTTTCTACTACTTCCCCTGATAAAACTAATTTAGCTAAATTATTTTGAATACACTCTTGTATAACCCTTTTTAAGGGCCTTGCTCCATATTCAGGGTCATAGCCAGTTTGTGCTATTAGTTCTTTAGCTTCCTGCAACAAACTTATACTCAGTTTACGCTTAGCAAGTGTTTTTTGTAAATAAGAAAATTGAACATCTATAATTTTATAGATGTCATCTCTGGTTAAACTGTGGAATATAATAATTTCATCCAGCCTGTTTAAAAATTCTGGACGAAATGCTGATTTAACTATTTGCATCACTTCATTTCTTACAGAATCAACATTCCCTTTTAGCATTATCTCAGCGCCAAGGTTAGAAGTTAAAATCAGTATGGTGTTGCGAAAATCAATTAATTTACCATGACTATCAGTGAGTCTACCCTCATCCAAGATTTGCAGCAATAGATTAAATATATCTGGATTTGCTTTCTCGATTTCATCAAACAGAATAACCTGATATGGCCTTCTTCTTACCGCTTCAGTTAATCTGCCACCTTGTTCATAGCCAACATACCCTGGAGGCGCGCCAATTAGCTTTGAAACAGAATGTTTTTCCATATATTCTGACATATCAAAACGCAGAAGCGCTGATTGATCGTCAAACAGAAATTCAGCTAAGGCTTTCGCAAGTTCGGTTTTACCAACCCCGGTTGGGCCTAAGAATAAGAATGAACCAAAAGGTCGATTAGTATCTTGCACCCCAGAGCGGGAGCGCCTAACTGCATTACTTATCGCTTCTATTGCATCTTTCTGCCCTATTACTCTTCTTCCTATTTCATTCTCCATGTTAAGAAGTTTTTCCTTTTCACTGTGCATCATGTTATCAACTGGAATTCCTGTCCACTTTGAAACAATGTTTGCAATATCATCTCCAGTCACTTCTTTCTTTAAGAAACTATCAGTAACCTTTTCCTGATTTTTTAATTCATTCTCAAGCTGAGGGATCACACCATACATCAGCTCTCCTGCTTTTCCTAAATTTCCACTCCGCTGAGCCAATTCCAGCTCTTTTCTAGCGTTATCTAATTTTTCGGCTGTTTCTTGTATTCTAGCTATTTTATTCTTTTCCATCTGCCATTTGCTGTTCAAGTCAGCAAATTTGCTATTTAGGTTTTCAACCTTCTCATTTATCTTTTTTAAACGCTGTTTAGAATTTTCATCACTTTCTTTTTTTAAAGCCTCTGCTTCAATCTTTAGCTGTATAACCTTTCTCTCAAGTTCATCAATAACTTCAGGCTTGCTATCCATTTCAATTCTCACCCTACTTGCTGCTTCATCAATCAAATCAATTGCTTTATCAGGTAAAAACCTATCTGTTATATATCTATTGGACAACGTTGCAGCAGCAATTATTGCACCGTCTGTAATTCTTATACCATGATGCACCTCATATCTTTCCTTCAAACCCCTGAGTATTGAAATGGTATCAGTTTCAGTTGGTTGAGAAATAAACACAGGCTGGAAACGCCTTGCAAGCGCAGGATCTTTTTCTATATGCTGACGATATTCATCTAAAGTTGTGGCTCCTATACAGCGAATTTCTCCACGCGCAAGAGCAGGCTTCAGCAGATTCGAGGCATCCATTGCACCACTTGTTGCTCCTGCTCCAACTAAAGTATGAAGCTCATCTATAAACAAGATAACTTTTCCCTCCGCTTTCGAAAGCTCATTAATAACTGCTTTTAACCTTTCTTCAAATTCTCCTCTAAACTTTGTTCCAGCGATTAATGCACCAAGATCCAAAGCTAAGACCTTTGCATCATGCAAACCAAGTGGTACATCGTTTGCAACAATTCTATTTGCAAGCCCCTCAACTATTGCAGTTTTTCCAACACCAGGTTCACCGATCAGCACTGGATTATTTTTTGTCCGCCTCAGTGATACCTGCATAGTTCTTCTGATCTCTTCATCACGACCAATTACAGGATCAAGCTTTCCTTGCATAGCAAGCTCTGTAACATCTTTTGTATATTTCTTTGCCGCGTTTAATTTTTCCTCACTGTTTGGCGAGTCCGCACTGCTGCCCTTTCTCATTTCTGCAACAACTGAGTTCAGTTTTTGTGGAGTTACACCATTCTCTGCCAGAATTTTGCCTACAGTATCATCTTTTTGTGCAGTGAGGCCCTGCAGTAAACGCTCGACAGCAACAAATGAATCTTTATTTCTCTTTGCAATACCAATTGAATCTTCAAAAACTTTTGCTATTTCTCTTGAAAGTTGAAGGCCACCACTTCCTGGACCTTCAATTACTGGCAACTTTTTTATTGCGCTATCCACAGCATCAGAAATACTTTGCACACTTCCACCACAAGCGTTTATCAAATCCTGAACTAAACCTGATTCATCTTCAAGCATCACTTTTAGTAAATGCTCAGGCATAAAAATCTGATGCCCAGCTCCCAACGCTTTCATTTGAGCACTTTGAATTAGACTTTTTGCTTTTTCGGTAAATTTATTTAAGTCCATAACACCAGTTAAATTCGTATTTGCTGATGTATATAACAACTGATTTCATAAATTTAAACCTAAAGTTGTTTATTGTTAGGTATGAAATTTAAAACTTTCTTAAAAAAGGAACTATCATAGTAACCATACAAATATCTTGTATCTCAAGACCTTTGGTTTTTGTTGCTGAAAATGGTTGTATTATTTAAGTTATTAACAATATACAATACTAAGTTAATGTAATTTATTTGGAGATGACAGGAAAATTTATTGTAACTTTATATTTTAAATAGAATAAAGTTCTTTTGTTAGTATTGTCCTTTTTGTAAAAAATATTCCTAATTTCTTCATCATTTCTGTGGGTAAGGTCATCTGCTTCTCTACCTCAAGTGGTTAACAAAGTTTCTTGTCACGAGGGACCAAATGGAAATCTGCTCGTTTTCACGCGAATTAATGTTACAAATTCTATACATTTCTTTACAAAATGGCATTCGCTTTCTCCATTATCCTTTACCTGCATTTTCATCAGCGTTCCTTGCGGTTTGCTTGCCATATAGGCGGAAATACAGGCTTACCCTGTTCCTTCTGTCATACAACAGTGGGTTAGGTGACTTCTCTATACCGGTGATTTGCGTACATCCAGAAATGAAAAATGTCACATTACCTTTTGGTCGGAGCTTATCAGCATCTTTAGCTCTTTAATCGTTACGATACTTATGAAGCTTCACTTACGTTCACCATACCACTAAGCCTAGCTCTCCAACCACATGATGCTTGTAGTTTATGCTCCTTTCACGATTGAGCATCTTCTTTTTCAAGAGGAGGTTCATTGTCCGCATCGCTTGGCACCAACCGGTTACCCGATTCGCACTGATGCATAGACTCAGATGGCAAAACATCTGGTTTAATAAGTTTTAGAACTCTTTTAGTTTCTTTCTGAAGGAATTCCTCTCCTTTTAAACAATATGACCGAAGACTTTCAGGTCGCACCATTTCAATAATTAGCTGGGTTCCAGCAGAATCAGTACAGAAAACATCAACAATACTTTGTTTTTTAGAGGCAATCTCAGCATCCATGATAGTGCTGAGAAATTCTATTTCTTCTATTTCATCTTTGCCAGCGAAGCCCAATATATCATTGAGAAAGTGAATGAGAATATCTTTATTTTTCTCAGTGCCAAATATTCTCTTGAACGCGAAATTGTTTTTTGGATCGAGAAATTTCGAAAAGGCCATAATTAAATACAATTAGGAGACGAATAATTATACACTATTTTTCGCAAATGTTCAACCTCTGATTACTCCTTATTCTTTGCCCTTCCTGCACGCTTACGTTCATTTGGATCAAGGAATTTCTTGCGTAAACGTATAGATTTTGGAGTTACTTCCACCAATTCATCATCATCTATATACGCTATCATATCCTCCAGTGTCATTATCTTTGGTGGAGTGAGCTTTATAGCTTCATCACTACCTGAAGCTCTTACGTTTGTTAATTGCTTACCCTTTAACACATTTACCTCCAAATCATTGTCACGGCTATGCTGGCCGACAACCATGCCACAATATACCTTATCCTGTGGCTTAATAAACATAATTCCCCTGTCTTGCAAATTGAAAATTGCATATGCCACAGCCTCACCCTTATCTGTAGAAATTAAAACTCCATTGCGCCTTCCAGAAATTGGACCTCTATGTGGAGCATAACTGTGAAATAAACGGTTAATTATGCCTGTGCCACGAGAATCAGTTAAAAACTCTCCTTGATAACCGATTAATCCTCTTGATGGCACTAAAAACGTTAATCTTGTCCTGCCATTACCAGAAGGTCTCATGTCAGTTACTTCACCTTTACGGAAGCTGAGTTTTTCCATGATGATTCCACTATATTCATCATCTACATCAATTACTACTTCCTCTATAGGTTCAAGTTTTTTACCGCCTTCTTCTTTAAATAACACGCGAGGGCGTGATACCGAAAGCTCAAAACCTTCTCTCCTCATATTTTCAATTAACACTCCAAGCTGTAACTCACCACGCCCACCTACTTCAAATGCTTCACCGCTTGGTGCCAAAGTCACAGTAATTGCAACATTTGTTTCTGCTTCCGCATATAAACGATCCTTTATAGCAGTTGAAGTAAGCTTTGTACCTTCTTGCCCAGCAAAAGGTGAATCATTAACGCTCAGAGTAATCGCCATTGTTGGCGGATCAACTGGAGTTGAGCTTACTGCAGTTGTAACTTCTGGTGCTGCTATAGTATCTGAAACCGAAGCTTCCTCAAGTCCTGCAATTGCAATTATGTCTCCCGCCACAGCTTGTTCTACTGGAATGCGTTTCAAGCCAGAAAATGAGAGCAACTTAGTTAATCTTCCTCGTTCAATTACTTTGCCATCGAGGTCAAGCACCTTAAGATCTGAATTGACTTTTGCAATGCCCTGATAAACCTTTCCTGTCAATATTCTGCCAAGAAACTTATCAGACTCAAGTAGAGTGACCAACATAGCAAAAGGTGCATTTTGATTATAAACAGAAGGTTTTATATAATCTATAACCGTTGAAAATAATGGGCTTAAATCTTTTCTTTCATCAGAAAGCTCCTTAGCACACCAGCCATTTCTACCTGAAGCATACAACACTGGAAAATCTAGCTGCTCGTTGGTTGCATCAAGGTTAAAAAATAACTCATATATTTCATTTAATACTTCATCAATTCTGCTATCTGGTCGGTCGACCTTATTGATTATCACAATTGGCTTCAAATTTGCTTTTAGTGCTTTTGAGAGCACAAATTTTGTTTGTGGCATGGGACCTTCTGCAGCGTCAACCAGCAGCAACACACCATCTGCCATGCACAATACCCTTTCCACTTCCCCACCAAAGTCCGCGTGCCCTGGCGTGTCAATAATATTGATCTTTTCATCGCCCCACATTATTGATGTACATTTTGCAAGTATTGTAATTCCGCGTTCACGCTCTTGATCACCACTATCCATCACTCGTTCTTGAACTTCTTGATTCTCGCGGAATGTGCCACTTTGTTTTAACATGTTATCAAGTAAAGTAGTTTTACCGTGGTCAACGTGTGCGATTATTGCTATATTTCGGATCGATTTAAATTCGTTCATTTTCTATCATTTCAAAATTAATTTAGTAATAAGTATACATAAAATACACTTGGAGTAAATAACTAAAGCTGTGTATAAATGCTGTGTTTCCAAGATATTATAGGATTACTTTGTTAAATATTCCCTACTCCCAGGTTTTGTTATGGGTAGTTGTTTTAATTCACTTGGAAGTTCTTCCTCGCTGTAGTTTTTGATGTTCAGTTCAATCAAAGATATGACAGGAAAAGGCAGTTTCGTTTCACTATTTCTCTTTATCAAAGAAGCTTCAGCAACAACTTTACCTCCTTCCCCTTCTGCACATTCCACTGCTTCAAGTGAAGATTTACCTTTGGTTATTACATCTTCAATGAGCAATATTTTCTCACCCTTTTTGATCTTAAATCCACGGCGTAATTCAAACTTACCATTAACGCGCTCGCAAAACATTGTCTTTATTCCAAGCTGCCTGCCAATCTCATAACCCACAATTATTCCACCAATTGCAGGAGATAATATTAAATCTATGGAGCTATTTAATTCTTTTTTTATTTTATCTGCTAATAATGCGCAAACTTTCATGGCTCTGCTTGGATTTTCAAAAATCTTCGCACACTGTATGTATGTGTCACTATGCAGCCCGGATGATAAAACAAAATGCCCATGCAAAATTGCTTCTGCTTCTTTAAATTCTTTTATTATTAGGTTATTTTCGTCTAATATCATTTTTTAAGTTTCACTATTACATTCTTTATTAATTATCTGAGTGATACAAACATCAGACCACACATTTATTGCAGTTTCAAACATATCGATGATTGTATAAATAGGCAAAATCAGTCCCATAATATGCAGAGGAACATTCATCGACATGAGATAACTGGTTGCCATAAAATAGCACCCCATCGGCACTCCAGCGTTACCAATTGCAGCCCCTGTAGCTAAAAAAATCCATATCAACATTTCGCTTAAGGAAAATACGTATCCGTTCATTTCTGCAACAAACATTACAGTGATTAGTATAAATGCAGCACATGCATTCATGTTAATTGTTGTGCATATTGGTAAAATAAAAGACGATAATTTCTTTGGCACCTTTAGCTTGTTCTGCACACATTCTATAGTTGTTGGCAATGTTGCACTGGATGATTTAGAAAAAAACGCAAGTGTGAGTGCTGGCATAACCCCTTTCAGCGTTTGAATTGGTGATATGCCTTTATACCACATAAATAGCGGTAAAATCAGAAATGCCTGCACAAAATTTGCAGACATTATGCAAACAAAATACCATAAAAGATTGTAGAACTCACTACCGCCTTTTAATTCATGCAAAAAACATGTAATAAAAGACCAAACAGCAAGCGGAATAAATTTTAATAACCCTTGAGCAATTTTAAGTAGCGTATCAAAAAGTGCAGAGAATACTTGATATAATATATCCTGCTTTTCTTTTGAAAGTGAAACAATAGCTCCACCCATCAAAAAAGCGATTAATATGCTACCAATCATATTATTTTCAAGAAAAACTTGCACAAAATTAGAAGGAATGAGTGATTTTAAATATGAAAAATAACTGTGGTTATTGCTGTTAATACTCCCTATTGTATTACTTATGAAATTTTTTCTTGCTGGATCTATTAACAAATAAAACGATAATGCAACAAACGCAGCTATAATAGTTGTAAGCAGAGTATAAAATAGTGTTTTCTTAACTAAGACTTTGATTTCAATTGAGTCTTTGAGCCCGGAAATTGTGGAAACTATGGATAAAAAAACCAGAGGTAAGCTTATTAATTTGAGCAAGCTGATAAAGATATCACTAAATAGCTTTGCTATTTCAAATATGATTTCATTGTTTAGGTAGTAAGCAACTATTGCAAGCAGTATAGAAAAAAGTATTGCAAACTTGTGCATTGAAAATAAAACTTCAAAGTAACATTATACAATAATTTTGCTGTTTTGGAATCAGATTGATAGACAAAATAACTTTACAGATTAGGGAAAGATAAGAGGATGTGTTTATTCGGAGACAGTGTAAGATTTCTTAATTTAAATTTAGGTGCACTTAGCCCATTCTGGTGATAACAAATTGGAATAGATAAGATATGATAACTAACTCTTCTGCGAGTATATAGTTTTGCCGGACACAACAGTACGTACTACGTGTCCTTTTACTTTGCGACCATCGAAAGGAGAATTCTTTGATTTACTAGCAAAGTTGTCAGTTTTAATTTCCCATTCATGATTGAGGTCAACTAAAATTAAGTCTGCAGCAAGGTTTTTTTGTATACGACCACGTGGTATGTGTATTATATCTGCAGGCTTATATGTCAATTTTGCAAGCACATCAAGTAGACCCATTTGCCCACTGTGATAGAGTTCAAGTGAAAGGGGCAGCATTGTTTCAAGACCAACAATACCAAATGCAGCATTTTCAAGTGGTAGATCTTTAGAACTACGATCATGCGGAGCGTGATCAGTTGCAATGCAATCAATCACACCTGTCTTTAAACCTTCAACCATAGCTAAACGATCTTCTTCAGTGCGAAGCGGCGGATTCATTTTTGCAATTGCTCCATGTTGTTTTACTATATCTTCAGTCAAAGTGAAGTGATGAGGGGTTACTTCGCACGTAACATTTAATCCCAAATCTTTTGCACGTTTAATAGCATCAAGTGAATCTTTTGAAGAGACATGTAGAATATGGTAGTGCACATTTTCCATATCCTTCATTAGCAGTATATCACGATTTACCATAACCGATTCTGACGCACTCAAGATCCCCTTTACTCCCAATTCTTCAGAAATTTTACCTTCGTTGATTGCGCCACCAGCAGATAAATTTAAATCTTCTGCATGTTGAGCAATAGGAACATTCAGCATACTTGAATAAAGCAGCGCCTGTCTCATAATCATTGGGTTCATAACTGGCATGCCATCATCGGTGAACCCAACCGCACCTGCTTCCTTTAAAAGTGCCATTTCAGTCAGGTGTTCTTCCGAAGTGGTGATTTTAGCGTAAAATTCAACGTTTACATGTGAAGTTTCAAGTGCTCTATATTTCAAATATTTAGCCAAAATAACGCTATCAATTGCTGGAACAGTGTTTGGCTGACAAACTACAGTTGTAACTCCCCCCGCAGCTGCAGATTTGCTGCCTGTATATATAGTTTCTTTATGTTCCTGGCCTGGTTCACGAAAATGTACGTGAATGTCAATAAGGCCTGGCATTAGAACAAGCCCTTTACAGTCTATTGTTTCATCAACTCCACTTGTTGAAAATAATGATTCACCAAAGTCAACAATTTTATCCCCTTCAGTCAATAATGAACCTTTTATATCAAGTTTAGTTTCCGGGTCGATAATACGAGCATTAGTATACGCAATTTTATAGCCTTCCTTTTGCCCTGTTTGCAACAAATCCCAAGTTTGAGTCATTATATTTGAGTATCGATTATAAAATAAATCTAAAGTTTTTTTAATAAAACACAACCAAATTAAAACACAGACTAAGAGCTGTCTTGAATTAAAGTGCTTTCATTATCCTAAAGATTTGGTTCTTATAACCTAGTTAGCTCAGTTTTAACGTTAATGTGTGAAGCTCTGAGTTCTGTTGAAGGATTTTCCAGCTGAATATCTAGCTCATTCTGTATGTTCGATAAACAAATTAAAGCTGAATCAAAAATTTCATCACACTGCTTTGCTTCATGTATATCATCAATTATTTCCTCGAATTCTTCCACATCATCCATTTCTTGCGGCGCACTTTTTAATATCGCTTTTATTTGGTTTAAGTTTTGACGAATTTTCTCCTGATATCCAACAATTCTCTCTTGATATATATCAATCATTTTTTGACATGCGTTGCCTCTAAATGGATGTTCTTTTTTCTCTTTTATGTAAGAATTTTGAAAGTCTTTACAGTTAAGGATTGCTTCTCTATGTTTTTTTATGTCATTAATTGCGCTGATTATCGACTTATCTATTTTCTTTAAATTTTCTTCCCGTTCTTCTCTTTTAATTATACTTTTGGATTCATTTTTTATCTGGTTCATTTTGTCATACAGGTTTCTGCATCCTTTGTAAGATGCCATTGGTTGTAACATTCCTTCTTTTACACCTTTATTGTAAAAATTCTTCAACTCATCACTTGATAGTATTGTTATAGCATCTTCCCTTTTACCTTGTGATTTAGGATACTTTTTATTCAATAAACTAACATGATTTAACAAGAAATCTCTAACTAGCCCTTCTTTTTTTACTTCGGATAATCTTTCTAGTGTTTCTATATATTTCAGAGTTTCCGCAAAGAGCTGTCCACCAGAGGGAGCAAATCCTTGAAGTGATTTACTCTGTGCTTTACAAAAATCGGTTTGTAAAAAATCTTCAGCTTGTTTTTTTATTACTGAAAGTTCATTAAAGGCTTTTTCTGGATTGATTTTTCTCAAAATACTAATAGCTTTTCTAATCGCTTTTTCTCTCTTTTTATTATCTTGCTTTTCATTTAATATGAGATGTTCAGTTTTGGTAAAAGCATTACCTTGATCACTCTTTGCAATGTTACAAACGATGTTTTTTACAACTTCTTCGGTTGCTGCATAATCTATTTCTTTTGCAAAGCAGTCAACAAATGATTGCCAAACTTTTTTATTAACAAGTTTACTTGTCTTATTTTCAAAATCTTCTATATCTTTGAATCCTAAAATAGTATAGAGATTTTTTTCGATTATTGGTTCGGCATGTTGTTTTGCCACTTTACCTTTTATATTGAATGGAAATTTACTAATCTTAGTTGTACCCACAATGTTACCTCAATATTAACGCTATCTATAAAAGTATAAAGATTTAATATTTAATTTTTAATTTTTAATTAATACTAGCACAGCTAACTACGGGAGCATTATGCTAGCATCAATTAACACTTTAACTTCTAACTTGTCATCAGTAATATTGTTTATATAAAAACTATAATTTTTTATGCCTGAACTTGGGAATATATTGCTATTGCTAGCCTGCTTATTGTCTTTGACATATTTGTTTTTACCGCTTAGTTCTTGTCGGTTTATTACCACTGCCATATTTTTTTGTGTATCAGCGTCAATGGCTATTTTGATCTACTGCCACATTACAAATGATTTTTCACTTGAAAACGTATACTACCACTCACACACAACAAAACCTTTGATCTACAAGATTTGTGGTGTTTGGGGAAACAAAGAAGGGTCCATGTTGCTTTGGACCTTAGTGCTTGTCATGTATTTATTACTAATGGATATTTATATACCTTCTGTCATCCCAGTTTCCCCCTCTGTCATCCCAGTCTCTTCTTCTGTCATCCCAGTGCCCAGACACTGGGATCCAGACAATTTAATTGCAAATGAGTACATCAAATGGCAGTGTAATAAAAACTGGATTCCAGTGTCAAGCACTGGAATGACACCAGAACGAACTAATGGTAGTAAATTAAAAAAAATATCTCTTATCACTCATGGGCTGATTTGCTTTTGTTTTTTGCTGTTCACTTTAATTGAATCCAGCCCCTTCACTAAAATCCCAGGCATTGAAACAGATGGATTGGGTTTTAATCCGATATTGCAGGATATAGGCCTTGCTATTCATCCACCGATATTATATTTGGGGTACCTTGGATTTAGCGTTCCTTTTTCGCTCTCTATAGCTGGATTAATTTTAAATACTGAAGGAAATGTTTGGGCTAAAATTGTCAGGCCTTGGGTACTTATTTCTTGGTCGCTGCTCACTTTGGGCATCAGCTTGGGTAGCTGGTGGGCATATCGCGAACTTGGGTGGGGTGGATTTTGGTTTTGGGATCCAGTGGAAAACGTTTCTTTGATGCCGTGGCTAATTGCAGTAGCGCTGACACATTTGTTGCTCGTGGTACGGAATTTCAATGTTTTAAGGAACTTTGCTATTTTACTTACGCTTACAACTTTTATATTGAGTGTGACTGGAACATTTCTAGTCCGCTCAGGAATACTTACCTCAGTGCACACGTTTGCAGATGACCCAAGATATGGACTATATATATTAGCTCTACTTGGTGTAATTACAGTCAGTAGCTTAGTAATATTTGTAGTATTTACGAGAAAAAATCACACGCCTGCGATGTCATTCCAATGCTTGACACTGGAATCCAGAAAGAAACTTGCTACTCAAGTGACAGAGGGTAGAAGATTCTTTTCACGCTTTACGATGATACTGATGAACAATTTATTATTCATCACTGCCTTTTTCATCGTGTTCGTTGGCACTTTATACCCTACAGTGCTTGAGTATTTAACCGGTGAATTAATTTCAGTTGGAGCACCATATTACAATTCTTTATTTAACTCTATTGCACTAGCTATTCTAGTGCTCACCATGATCGGGCAATACTGCAGTTGGCAGGGAAATAGTCTATTGCCAATATTCCGTGAATATAGATTTTCATTCTGCAGTGCTGCAGCTATTTTGCCGTTTATCTTTCACATGGAGCTAATAATTGTGCTATCAATTACTATCTCCATAGCATTATTAATCTTTGTTTTAGAAGCATACAGTAAAAGAATTCGTTTATTTAAGGTAGCATTTGGTGAATCAATTTTATTAGCAAGAAGAGTTTCTAAGTCCTACTATGCAATGATGCTTGCTCATGCTGGAGTGGCAATTCTAGTGCTTGGTATAGCTTATTCAGTTGGTTGGCAGGAGAAAAAAGAAAATTACTTAAAAATAGGGGATAGCATAACAGTCAATAAATTTAAAGTTACTTTACGCAATATTGAGCTAATAAAAGAAAAAAATTTCCATGCAGTGAGGGGTACAATGGATATCAGGAATTTGCTGAATAATAAGATATTAGGTGAAGTAACTCCTGAATATAGATTTTACCTTGCGGAAGGTCAGAAAAATGTTGAAAGCAGTATCTACCACAATTTGCTTTCTGATATTTATGTTGTAATTGGAGAGATTGATAAGAGTAAGAGCAAAATCGCAGCCAAAGTGCACTATAAACCTGGAATGTCTATAATCTGGCTTGGATCCTTTCTTATCGCTTTTGGTTCGCTCCTTGCTGCTTTTCCTTTTAGTGGACGAGCAAGGATTGTCTAGCTGTCGTGGATTTTATTAACAACGCTCCTAGGTCCAGGGTGCAACGTATGAGAAATTACCGAGCTATAGATACTGATTTGCAAAGGTTAGAACCAAAGAAAGTTATATTTTTTTATTGACAGACCTATATATTACGATATTCACTAAGGGATTAGTGAGTAATGGTTATACAATATGAATGGTGGGGTATCAGGCAAGGAAAAAGTTATACGCACTCCTTTCGATTTTAAGGAGCCTTACAGCGATTGGCGTCAAATTTTTAAACGTCCTAATCAACAGTATAACCCTTCCAACTATGATTCGTCGAGCGAAATAAATGAACACGATATAGAAACTCAAAAGATTGAAGAAGGTGATGGCCATGATTCAGGTATTAGTTCCGATGATGAGGATGACCGGACAACTTATACAGCAGTACAATTAACTAATGATTCTCTTGATAGCCAAAGATATACAGGAATATGCATTCCAACACCAACTGATGGTTGGGTAGGTGAAAATAATCATCAGACTGGTTTATCAGGTGATTTGCCAGACGTGAGTAATAATCCACAAATTTTTGAAAGTACTGATTCAGTACAGCTAGATAATATTGTTTTTAGCAATCTAATTCAGCTTTCCTTGATTAGTCAAGAGCATAATTCTACCTGCAATGATCATGTAATTTGTGATTCAGGTCACAATTCTGACGATGAGGATCAGATTCCAGAGGACTTTCCTTCAAGGAAACGAGTACGATCGATTGAAATTGATCAGTTTGAACCGTTGTACAAGAAGAGGAAAATAGAAGCACAAAATAATCAAAAATATACAGAAAATGTATGTAATCCAACAAATGGTGGTTTGTTAGGTGAAAGTGATAATCCACAAACTTTTGAAAGCGATCCTTTACAGCATGGTAGTAATGGTTTAGGTTATAACTTCAATGGTTATAGTCAAGCAACTTATAGTAAATTAAGTGCTTCAGATCAAGAAGAGGGTCAAGGCTATTCTTTAGGTGGTTCTTGTGAAAATAAAGAAAATTTGACAAAGGGCGCTGGTGGTAGTAATCAGACTTTTGAAGGTGAACAGAAAAGCTCAGAATTTCCGAAAGTTGACAATTGGTCAGATAGTGATGGGAACTCAGAAGATAGTTTGGACTCAAAAAAGGGTTCGTACTATAGTTCAGGTAATCTTGATTCAATGGAGTTAACAGATGATTTGGATTCAGAAAATGATCGGGACCTAGAAGATGATAATCCTTTTCTAAAAGACTCACTTTTTATGAAACTAAAAATGTCGTTAACTCAAAGTAAACAGGATCTGATTGATAAATGCTGTGGGGAGGTGAGAGGTATAACAGAACAAAATGAACAAAAAGATATAAAAATACTCCAGAAAGTATTAAGTGCATAGTAGCTAAATACTTAGAAAAAGAAGTAATGTTAAATTTAAAATGTAGTTGTTGTAACAAAACTGTAACAAATACAGTATTTGAAGAAATAAAAGATCTTACTAGTGGTAGTCATATAAGTAACAGAAGTAACACTTTTGTATTTGATAACTTTCCCTATCAAAGTAAAGATAAAAACTGTAACAAAGAAAGTAAAGGTCAAAACTGTAACAAAGAAAGTGAAGATCAAAACTGTAATAAAGAAAGTGAAGATCAAAACTGTAACAAAAAAAATGAAGTGTCCGAAGAGGACATTATCAAAAGCATTGTTAGTAATTTATTGTTAGAAGGTGGGAAAGTAAAACGCCATAATTTTTTCGATGGGAATGAGTTTGAGCAGATAGTTACTTGTAATGGATTTGATGATGGTCTTTCTGAGAAATGTAAGGAAATTGAAAGCAAGCTAAAAGGTTTAGCATATGAAAGTATTGTAAACAAAAGCAAGCAGACTCAAAATGTATTAGGAGTAGACAAGGATAATAGATATTTTTGTATAGAGTACTCGCAAGATAGTATTGTTGAAGTTGCAGAAATCCTAAACAATGAAAAAGCCAAAGACTTAAATTTAAGAGTTGGCATACTCAAAATTGGAGAAAGTATAGTAAGAGTTGAAAATGTAGAAGAAATAGGGGGAAAAAGAAATTACATGGATGTCTCAAAAGGTGGTATTGAAATGTCTTTTACTACTGAGGTAGGAGAGATAAGTATTTATCTAAGTCCTAGTGAGAAAGGCAGCAATAAAATAAAAGTGGAGATTGATGGGGAAAACAGAGCAAGGCTTAATGAGTTAAAAAATAGGGGAAAAAGTTTAGGGGAAAACTGTCTTTTAGGAGGAAAAAGTGTTGAGGAAGCTATAGAGCATGAAAGTTTTGAAAGATATGGCAGTGTACCTAACACTGCTATGAAGGAACCTAGCTTAGGTTGCGTTGCTAACATAGCAAGGGGGGATAAGCTTGCAGAGATAAAATGATGGGCCAAATTGGCAGTATTTCGCTTTTGTAATGTACTTCAAAATGGTAGTATGCAAGCTAGATAGAACTTAATTGACAGACAAGAATTAACTGATGGAAAAATTGACATAATCAAACAATCACAGAATAAACTAGTGAATTTTTTGAAAAGTATATAAAATTCAAGTTTAAGTAAATAGCATGGCACTTAGACTCATTCCAGACAACCTCGATATCAAGTTTAGTAAATATAGGGATTTGACTGCATTAATTAGCATTATTCTTATCATCTTTTCAATATTCACTGTTGTGCTGCGTGGAGTGAACTTAGGCATAGACTTTGCAGGCGGAATTTTGATAGAGATAAAATCTTCAGATGAGAATCACTCTATTCTCGATGCATTAAAAGAAAATGGTTTTACAGTGCAGAGTTCAAAAGCGGGTGATAATTTAGTCATGCGTTTTAAAGATGAAGGAGATGAAGATAAAATCAAAAAGATAAAAAGCATACTAGAAGAAAAGCTGGGGAGCTCAATAAGCTATCGTAAAATAGACTATGTTGGCCCACAAATAAGCTCAACACAAATATTTGAAGGAATGTTATCCATGTTGATCGCGATTGTTGGAATATTTTTTTACGTTTGGTTTAGATTTAATTGGCAATGTGGATTCAGTGGAATAACAGCACTGATTCATGACGTGATTTTAACTGTTGGTTTTATTAGCCTAACTGGCATTGAGTTTAATATTTCATCAGTTGCAGCTCTCCTTACTGTCATTGGTTATTCAATCAATAACTCAGTAATTATATATGATCGGATTCGAGAGTATCGCAGGAGTGGTAAAAGTGGGCGGATGAGTGAGGTAGTAGATGCAAGTATCAACGCTACATTATTTCGCACTATATTAACTTCTGGTACAACCCTTCTTGCTGCTCTTCCTTTGGTATTAATCTGCACAGATGCAGTGAGAGACTTCAGCTTGATCATTTTTTTTGGTATTTTGATTGGCACTTGTTCTGCAATATTTATTTCTGCTCCTATATTGACCTACAGAGCTTTGATAAGTAGATTGTAGAAGTGTTTAGTCGCGGTATAATATCAACTTATTATCTCTTATAGTGAAATGAAAATACCTTAAAAAGCTCATTCCAAGTAGTGAATGAGACATAGAATGAGTGTTAACGCTTGCCTGTACATCATTAATCAAAAAATTTCCTATTTTAACTTGAGGTATTTGAACCACTCCAGCTTTTATTTGACCTTTCGCAGTTTCATATATTTTAAAATCCTGAACATTTTGTAAGTTAATACCAACATGTAATGCGTCTTTTTGTGATAGAACAATATCGGTTGCTCCAGTATCAAGCAAAAACGTTATATTGCGATCATTGACTTGAGCCTGAATATAAAAGTGTCCATCATATGACTTCGTAAATTCAATACTTCCACTATTCTGACCGCTATTTTGAATTCTTCCTTTATATGGTAAAAAAGTACTGAGAAATCTGTCGCTTAGTTTGTCCCTTTGTGAATCAATAAGCATTGCAGTAGTGGCTATTATTAGCAACCAAATAACTAGATTTTTCACCGCGTTCATATTGTTAAAATTTGAAGCTATTAAAATAAATTTTAAAGATCAGCGTTAAAAGTTATTATTAAAAATAAGTAAATTTCATTGTTTTAGTACAATATTTAGTATACACTTTAAGAAGATATGTTTGATTTAATTTCATGTCAGAAGCAAAAAGTTTAATTTTGGCAGCTATCCTTTCCATGTTAATCATGGTGTCTTGGCGTATTATTTATGATAATTTTTTTAGTACAAACCAAAACCAGCCATTGATTGAAAATATTGAACATATCGAATCTTTTAACGACCTTGCTCCTATAATATACCAAAATCGTTCTGAAATTATTAATTCTACTCGAGAACAGAGGGTTAGTTTAACCAATAACATGATTAAAGGATCAATTTCTCTGAAAGGTGCAAGGTTTGATGACTTAATTTTAACTAATTACCACTTAGAACCGAGTTCTTCTTCTCCACAAGTGGTGTTACTGTCACCTGCAGAATCAAAAGATGTATATTTTGCAGAATTTGGGTGGCTCGATCCGAGTAACAAGATTAAAGTTCCAGATTCTAAAGCAGTCTGGCGAGCAGATAAACTTAATCAAAAAGAGGTCAATTTATCTTGGGACAATGAGAATGGCATTTTATTTAGAATGAAAATTAACCTCGACGATAATTACATGTTTAAAGTTGAGCAAGTTGTTGAAAATAATACAAAGGATAATGTAGTTTTGGTTCCTTATGGTAAAATTAACCGTAAACGTGACAATATCAACGAATCTTATTGGATATCCCATGAAGGAGTACTGGGTGCATTTGATAATAAACTAGAGGAGTGGACATATAAGGATATTTCCAAAAAACATTTAATAAAAGCAAGCACGAGTGAAAAAAATTGGTTTGGTTTTGCTGATAAATACTGGCTCACAGCCATCATACCTGAAAAATCTGATAAAATAAATGTAAGCATTAAACACACAAACGTTAATAATACTGATAAATTCCAAGTAGATTTTGTCAAACCTTACAAGAGCATACTTCCTGGTGCAAGCGTTTCTAATGTGAATTATTTTTTTGCTGGAGCAAAAAAGTTGAATTTACTGGATTCTTATAAGGACACTCTCAATATACCCCTGTTTGATAAAGCTGTAGATTTTGGTGTTCTTTACTTTATAACTAAACCAGTGTTTTTACTGCTTGAATATTTTAACTTCGTTTTAAAAAATTTTGGCTTAGCAATATTATTGCTGACTTTAGTAATCAAACTTTTGATGCTTTCCTTATTTAATAGATCATATATTTCGATGTTTAAGGTAAAAAGCCTGCAGCCTGAATTAACTCGTATAAAAGAGTTGTATAAAAATGACAGCTTAAAGCAGCATAAAGAGACAATTGCATTGTTTAAGAGAAACAACGTAAATCCAATGTCGAGCATTTTTCCCATGCTAATACAAATACCGGTATTTTTTGCTCTATATAAAGTATTATTTGTTACTATAGAGATGAGGCATGCTCCTTTTTTTTTATGGATTAAGGATCTTTCAGCTCCTGACCCAACGAACATCTTTACATTATTTGGGTTGTTTAATTATAACTTTCCTATTTCTATAGCCATTTTACCTATAATTTTCGGTGCCACCATGATAATTCAGCAGAAGCTAAGTGAGAAAGATCAAACCAGTAAAGATGATATTCAAGTAAATGTTATGAAGTTTTTACCTTACATTTCTGTCTTTATTTTTTCTTCTTTTCCTGCCGGCCTGGTAATATATTGGATATTTAGTAATATTATAACTCTAATTCAACAGTCATTAATAAAGTTGTTTTTAACAAAAAAAGTGGTAGTAAATGTCGAGAATACTAATAGTTAATTCGATTTATTATACTGAAATAGCGAACCTTTTGCTTGAAGGTGCAATTGATAAATTAAAAGGCAGTAATGCCAGTTACGATGTAGTTGAGGTTCCTGGTACATTTGAGATACCAGCTACAATTCTTTTTGCAGTCAAGAGTGGGCATACTAATTATGATGGTTATTTAGCTCTTGGGTGCGTAATTCGCGGTGAAACCGATCATTATCAATATGTTTGTAAAGGAGTAATTGAAGGCTTAAATGAGGTTGTTATGCATTATGCAATACCCCTTGGTATGGGTGTAATTACCGCTGACAGCAAAGATAAAGCACTAGTTAGAGCTGATAAAAACAAAAAGAACGTTGGTGGCCATGCAGCCTCAACTGTTTTGCGTATGATAGATTTACACAATAAATTAAAATAATGGAGGAAAAACCAGTAGATAAAAAGTGGCGCATAAAAAGAAGCACGGCAAGATTTCTTGCTGTACAAATTGCTTATTCAAATATTTTCGTAGGTTACAACAAAAGCGCTTTTAAACTGGAAAATTGTGAGCTTAAGGACTACATAAATAAGTTGAAAGATATATTTGAATGTGAAGAATTTGAACATCAGTTCTTAGAAAACTTGTTATATAAGGTTATAAAAAGCAGTGAAGAATATGATAAAATAATAGAGTCTTATTTACACCCAAGTTGGTCCCTTTCACGGTTAAATCTTATAAGCTTATCTATTTTGCGTGTTGCAATATGTGAGTTAGCTAATTGTGATACGCCAGTTCCAGTTGTCATTAATGAATATACTAACATTGCATCTGATTTACTTGATAAACCAAGCGAAATTGGTTTTATTAATGGGTTATTGGATAAGGCAAAAGATGCAGTTAAATTAAATAAAAATCCTTAGCAATTATAGCCAGCAAGCACAAGGTGTCATCCGAGTAGCTGCTGTATGAACATTGTCTACCAGATCCCAGTGCTTGACACTGGGATGGCTTTGTTGCATAGCAACTGAAAAAATCTGGTGGCTACTGACAAAATTCATTATAAAATAGCCATTTAACCTTGAAAGAAAAAATATGCCACAAAAAATGAGGGTCAGTAACCATAGCGAATATAACAAATTTCTAGAAAAAAGAGGAAATATTTTTCATTATATCAACGAAGCCATAGAAAAGTGGTACGAGAATGGTCCAAAAATACCAGGTGGCAACAATATTTATAGCGATAAAGTTGTAATTTTGGTGCACATAATAACTTGTTTATTTAGAATAGGCCTGAGGCAAACAGTTGGGTTTATAGCAGGATACCTTGAGCAAATTGGGAAAAATTTGCAAGTTATCAGCTATTCACAATCATCAAGAAGGTTTAAGAAACTCAATATTAAGATCAATGATTGCAGAATTGATAAAAATAATATGGAAGATATCGAAATTGCTATAGACAGTACAGGAATTAGTATATACAACAACACTCCTGGTCATAGCAAAGAAAATAGCGAAGATAGAAAGTATCGCAGCTATGAACAGACAAGAAAATTGCATGTAATGTTGAATACAAACAGCAAAAAAGCCATAGCTGTAAAATACAGTAACGGTGTCTACTCTGATCACTATGGAGCTTGTGATTTGCTAAAAGAAGTCGATTTTCAGTATGTCATAAAAGTACTATATGCAGATAGGGCATGTGATAGGCACAAGTTTTATAAGTTGTGTAACGAATATGATATAAAGACAAAAATTCCACCAATAAACAATGCGGCAGAACATCCAGAAATAGATTATATGTCTGACAGGAATGCTGCTATTAGGTTAATAAAATTATACGGTGAAGATGGCATGAAAGAATGGAAAAAAGAAGTAAATTATGGGAAAAGATCTTATATTGAAGGGTTTTTCTCAAGATTAAAGCAAATATTCGGATTTAGTTTTAGGAATAAATCTGAGATAAATCGAGAAAAAGAACTGCTAATCAAATGCTATTTGCTTAATAAATTCACTGATATTGGTATGGCTAAATTTGAGATAGTTACATGAATTTACCATAAATCACCATCTCATAAAGTGTGATGCAACAAAGCCATCCCAGTGTCAGCTACTTGGATGACAAGAAAGGGAGCACTGGAATGACATTATCTGTTGTGCAATTTACCTTCAAAAATGAATGTTTGTACAGTTATGTGTCAAGCACTGGGATGACAAGAAAGGGAACACTGGAATTTTTGTTTCAGCATTAGCCATGCATCTAAACAGATACGTTGCCTTGAGAATCGCAACATCCATGCAGTTATGCGCGTAACACTAAAAATCAAAAAAAACAAAGAGGCAGACTTAATCTACCTCTTTTATTTCACTTGGCTATACTGTCTGTTGTTGAGAAGCAACTTGTTCAACAATAAGTGAGCCTAAATAAGTGTTAACCCCTTTAGCACCATCTTTGTCTAAACCTAATGTTTTATTCCACTTTGTTTCATTTACTGCCTCGAACTTACCTTCATCGTTTTTCTCTTTTAGTGAACCTATCTCGAAGAGTAAAGTATTGCCTAGCGTATTGGTAAGCTGATTAATATCAACAATAGTACGGTAGTTCTTGCCTTCTAAGCTGAAGGCTATATAATGTTTACCCTTTTCTACCTTACCTTCTTCATCTTTAACTTGGTTATTCCTTGCCATTTCCTTAAATGTGTCTTTTGTTACTAGCAATGCTGTTTCTTTACCGTTTTTTCTATCGTTATTAACAACAATCTTCGGAGCTCTCAACTCAGATATTTCATTGTTTTTGCTGATAGCGTACATTGCTGAACTAACCAGTGCAACAGCAACAATTGCTAATATACCGATTCCAAGTGGTGTAGCTGCAAAAGCTGCAAGTGGAGCAAGCGTGCAAGTTGAAGACACCCAATATGGTGCTGAAAGTGCTACTGCTGCGCCTATGACATACAAAGAAGTAAGTGCAACAAGTGCAGTATTTGTTTTGTGGAATTGACCACAGTGATTTTTGAAAGCCCAGAACAGATAAAATCTGTAAAACCAAAAAGAAACTCCCTCTTTACTTTATGTTCTTTGGGTATAGTGTTATGAAGAAGCGCTTCTGCAGCTATAACCGAAACAATCAATGGTGCTATAAATGCCCGTTTGAAAGCATGGTTTTGGGGGAAATGGTAAAACCATTGATGGAGTTCTTTTTGGGCTACCTCGTTTAGAAGATTGTATAACCTAACCGTCCCAAGCTGAAGTGCTTCTTATCATAATAATATAGGAGGGATTTTATATGGCAGAAGCAAAAAGTAAATTAAAAACAATAAACCTTGATGCAGCAGGGATTGATATTGGCTCGACTGTACATTATGTATGTGTACCTGAAGGAAGAGATGAACAACGTATCCAAAAATTTGGGTGCTTTACAGTAGATCTACACAACTTAGCAAAGTGGTTAAAAAAGTGTCAGGTTAGAACTGTAGCCATGGAGTCAACTGGAGTATATTGGATTCCCTTATTTCAAATATTAGAATCACATAAATTTGAAGTAAAATTAGTAAATGCGCGACATGTCAAAAATGTGCCTGGTAGAAAGTCTGATGTTCAAGATTGTCAATGGCTGCAACAATTGCACAGCTATGGACTGCTTCAAGGATCATTTAGACCGGATAATCAAATGTGTGTACTGCGTAGTTACGTTAGACAACGTGCTAATCTAATTGAAAATGCAGCTAAACATACTCAACGTATGCAAAAAGCGCTAATTCAAATGAATATTCAATTACACAAGGTTATTAGTCATATTACTGGGATAACTGGTATGAAAATCATTGAAGCTATAATTGAAGGCGAAAGAGATCCTGAGAAATTGGCTAAATTCAGGGATGCACGAATAAAAAATGATCAGTCTACTATAGCAAAAGCGTTAGCTGGTGATTATAGAGAGGAACACTTGTTTGTGCTAAAACAAGAATATGCAGCATATACTTTTTTTCAAGAGCAAATAACGGGATGTGATAAAAGTATAGAAAATTACTATAAAACATTTGAAACAAAGTCGAATGAGAACAGGGCATTGAATAAGACACGAAAGAGAAAACAGAAGAATAGTCCAGATTTTGCCGTAGATGAAGATTTATATCGAATAACGGGGATGGATTTTACTAGAGTTCCAGGACTTGATGTATTAAGTATACAGGCTATCATTTCAGAAACAGGTATAAATCACAATAAATGGAGGACAGAAAAGCATTTTTCTTCCTGACTCGGATTAAGTCCTGCTAATAAAATTACAGGAGGGAAAATTATTGGAACAAGAACTCGTAAAGTTGTTAATCGTGCTGCAACTGCCTTGCTACTTGCTGCTCATTGTGTATCAAGAAGCAACACTGCACTTGGTGCATACTGCAGGAGGTTAAAGAAGCGACTAGGGATACCAAAAGCGATCACTGCTACAGCAAGGAAATTAGCATGTATTTTTTATAATATGCTAAAATATGGACAAGAATATGTAGAAAAAGGAATGAACTATTATGAAACACTCTACAAAGAGAGAGTAGTCAAAAATTTGACTAAAAAAGCAAAGGAATTTGGTTATATACTAATGAAAGAGGAGCCGATAGATGAAGAAGGTTCTTAGGAGTTTCTTAGAAGTTAGCATAAACGACCTCAAATATTAATATGCTTAAATAAAAAAACTGTCATAGTCAAGCTTTTTCGTAAGCTACCTGCCGCTTGAGCCAAAGCCCCCTGCATTGCGACCGGTTTCTTCTGCGCAGAATTCTTCTCTGTCATCCCAAATTACCTGAGATACAGGAGAAATAAGGATTTGTGCGATTCTATCTCCTCTTTTTATTTCGTATGGCTGATTACTTAGATTAATTAGACAAATTTTAACTTCACCTCGATAATCAGAGTCTATAGTGCCCGGAGAATTTAAGACAGTGATTCCATGTTTTGCAGCAAGACCAGAACGTGGGCGGATTTGCCCCTCAAAACCGTTTGGTATTGCAATCACAATTCCAGTTGGAACAAGTAATCTTTCAAGTGGATTTAAAACAGCAGAATCATTCAATGCAGCATAAAGATCCATGCCAGCACTCTGCGTAGTTGCATAACATGGAAGAGACAAGTCTTCTCCGTGTGATAATCTTTTTATTTCTACTTTAATTTTACTTCTTTGCACTCCAATTTACCATCTATGAAGACTCAATTATAGCATGTAAATTGTATCTGCAAAAGTGATAAATGTAAATGATGTCATTCCAGCGCGTGACGCTAGGCCATAAAATTCCTTGACAAGTTCAGTGCTCCTTTTTTTGTCATCCCAGTGCCTCTATGATGTCATTCCAGTCTGGAATCTAGTCCTTATTATGCAGCCACTTGGTTGAAATTAAGTCTTCTGGATCCCAGTGTCTGGGCACTGGGATGACATCATAAGGGCGCTGGGATGACACCCTGACAACCGTCATCCCGCTACTTGTTAGCGGGATCTAGAGATACCGCGAATGAATCGCGGTATGACGTAGATTGTTGTCATTCCAGTGTCAGCTACTTGAATGACACCCTCTTGGTATTCGTGTAGTTGCAAGCAGTATAGCTATAAATCACTCACAATCGATATGCTTGAATTACTCTCAGTAAATAAATCAAGCATAATGTTAGGTATTCTACCATCAACTATGTGAACAACTCCAGCACATTCCTCCGCCATTTTAACGTATGCCATAAGCCTTTCAATAAATTTTTCCCCTTTAATTTTCCCACAATCAATCGATGCATTTAAATTTTTAACAGATATCTTCCTGCCACCAATTTTATCTATTTCTTCATCTGTGTCACTCAAGATTATCATTTTAGATGCAGAAACTGCGATTGCGATTGCGCTTGCAGTGCTATCGGCATCAATATGATATGTTTCCCCATCTTTTCCATGACCAATTGGTGCAATAACTGGTATAAAATCTGATTCTTCAATAAAAAATAATATATCAGGATTGATTTCAGTGGGTCTACCGATGAACCCCATGTCTAATATCTTTTCGATATTATTTGATCTATCTTCTCTAAGCGTAGCGGTTATTTTTTCGGCTTTAATTAAGTTACCATCTTTTCCACATAATCCAATAGCTGAACCACCAGCAGAATTTATATACTGAACAATTTTTTTATTAACTGAACCACACAGTGCCATTTCAATGATTTTCATAGTGTCTTTGTCTGTAAGTCTGATACCATTCACAAACTTACTGTTCATATCCAGCATTTTTAACACTGAGTTAATTTCATATTCTCCGTCATGAATTATTACCGGATTTATACCAAGCTGCTTCAACAAGACAACATTATGCACAAAAGTATTAAATAGTGTTTCATCTAAGATTATTGTACCACCGCATTTAATGACAAAAGTCTCGCCTACAAAGCTAGGTATGTTAGATAGCACTTCAAGTAATATTTCTGCTTTTTGTTCAAATGATACCTCACCCTTTAAAAATTCACTACTCTTCATTTTTTTATCTTGTAAACTTGAAAAACTCATCTCTTACCTTGGTTATTTTATGCTTAACACGGATGCTCATTTGATGAATTGACACATTCTCATTATTAATCCATTTTTGAATATCTTCTATAACAGCACCTAAGCTTTTTTGACTTACTTTATCTATTTTTGTTAGCACAATGTTAAAGTTAATGTTATTATATATTAACCAATAAATGAAGTCTTTGTCTATTTCTTTTAATCCTACCTTGCTATCTATCAACACAAACACTCTTCTTAGATTTTCTCTTTGAATTAGATAATACTCAATTAAGTTTAAATATTGTATAATTTCCTCCTTGCCTGCATGAGAGTAGCCATACCCTGGTAGATCAACAAGTCTGAACTTATCATCGTACATAGAGTAAAAATTTATTTGTCTAGTGCATCCAGGTTTAGAGGAAACTCTGGCAGCTTTTTTGCTGTTTATCAGTAAGTTGATCAGACTGGATTTTCCTACATTTGATCTACCAGCAAACGCAATCTCTGGAGCCGACTCATTTGGTAATGATTTTATATCCGAAGCTCCAAATATGAAATTGCAGTTTGATGTTATCTGTTTTGCCATTATATTCAACTAGAAGGTAGTAGGTATATTATAGTGTTATTGCTTGATATAAGAAATTTTTTATTTCAGTATATATTACTTAGCTAGATCTGTGCTATATGGATATGGAAAATAATTTACAAGACTTAAAGGAAAAATTTAATGATATAGAGAGGAATTTGGAAAATCCTACCAATTTAAGTCAAAAAGAATTCATTACCCTTTCAAAGGAATACTCTGAGCTCAGGCCAATAATCAAGATAATTGATGAATATAACACGCTGAAAGAGGAAATTTCAGACTTAGAAGAAATAATGAAAGATGAAAACAGCGAAGGTGATATAAAAGAGTTAGCAAAAGAAGAATTTTTCGAAAAGCACAAGGTATTATTACCAAAAATAAAAGCAAAATTAAAGTTAGCATTATTGCCCAAAGATGAAGATGACTCAAGAAATGCAATATTAGAAATTAGAGCAGGTACAGGCGGAGAAGAAGCAGCATTATTTGCAGCAATGTTATTTCGTATGTATCAAAAATATGCAGAAAGAAGAAATTGGAAGTTCGAGCCAATAAGCATTTCTAATACAGGTATAGGTGGATATAAGGAAGCTTCTGCACTCATTAATGGAACAGAAGTTTTTGCAAGGTTGAAATTTGAATCAGGAGTGCACAGAGTACAGAGAGTGCCAGAAACTGAATCTTCAGGAAGGTTGCATACCTCTGCCGCTACTGTTGCGATATTACCTGAAGTAGAAGAAGTTGACTTTAAAATAGAAGAAAAAGACTTACGAATAGATGTTTATAGATCCAGTGGTCCTGGAGGGCAATCAGTGAATACAACTGACAGCGCAGTAAGGGTCACCCACTTGCCAACAGGGATAGTTGTGATACAGCAAGATGAAAAATCGCAGCATAAAAATAAAGCTAAAGCGCTCAAAGTATTGAGGGCAAGGCTATACGAAATTGAAAGACAAAAAAAAGAAATGGAAAGGTCAACAATGAGGAAAAGTCAGATTGGCTCTGGTGATCGTTCCGAGCGCATAAGAACATATAATTTCCCACAATCAAGAATAACAGACCACAGAATTAATCTAACTTCACATCGGCTAGAGCAGATTATAAAAGAAGGCGAACTAGATGAATTTATTGAGGCATTAATCTCACGTAATGAAGCAGAAAGATTGGCAGGGGAAAGTTAGCAGCCTACAATGGAATATCTTTATTAATTACATAGGATCTTTTAAACGCAATAGATAGACAGTAAAAACAAGTTCTAGTACTATCGCGGATAAAACAAGAACAGCTACACTAATTGTTTGACCATTGTAAATGTAGCTTGTTAAGCCGATAAAAATAGCCATGATAAAAGCTCTAATGAACGAGACTGCAGAAGAAGCTGTGCCTTTAATTTCAGGGAAAACATTTATTGATGCATTAAAAATCACTGGCTGGAAAATTGCACAACCGATAGAAAAAATAATCATAGACAGTGTTACTAAGTAGAAAGAGTGGGGTACAATTATACTGAATATTACAAGCAATAGAGACCCAATAGCACCCACGCTCGTACCAGAAATTACACACTTTATTGCTCCAAGTTTCTGCAAGATTTTGCCAGCAAATAGACTGATGAGTGAGAAGCACCCAACTATTGCACCTTGATGTAGTGCATAAATAGTGCTAGATAAACCAAAAGTCTTCATATACAGAAAAGGTCCACAAGTAATGAATGACATATACGCAGCAGAAAAGAGGCTTGACATCAAAGACAACGTAACAAACCTCGGATTAGATAGTAGTTTTCTGTAATCTTTCATCGTTTTTTTCAAACTGAAAATATCGCGGTTCTTTTTTGTTTCTGGTAACGCTAAAAGCAGCAAAACCCAAGAGATCAAACAAAGTATTGCAACAGTTGCATAATTACCACGCCATCCTACAATTTCAAAGCCAAAAAATCGACGGTGCAAAAACACAACCAACAGCGCCGATTAATAACAAAGTGTTACCTATGATCATAATTCTCCTTCTGCCATAGCATTCAGACAATGGACCAAAAAACAACCCTCCTATGCAAAAGCCTAGGAAATTATAAGCAATAGTTAATTGAATTATGCCTTCCGGTACGTTAAAATAGTGCACCATATCAGGAAAACTAGGTACGGAAATGTCAATTTCAATGAACTTGGCAATGAGAGACAGGATTAACAGAAATGGTAGTAACATTTGAGATTTTTAATTAATGAATAAAAATATCACATTTAAAGCGTTGAAAGAAAACATTTTTTACTGTTATTAAAATGGTTAGAAACACCTCATGTGAAGGAATGGTGGATAAATTGGACACTAGGGTTAATTAAAGAAAAATATGACAACTATGTTAAAGCTCTTACTCTCTGTCCTAACTTTACTTATTTCCTCTTACTTTTTCAACAGTCCGTCTAAATTACTACAAGCAGTTTAATTTTTAGTAAATATGTCATTATTCAAAAATATGCAAGAAGCTTTACAGAAACTTAACATAATTTTATCATACAAATGTCATTCTTAAGTCCTATGTAAAAACAAATTTTGGCACTAATTTAATTAACTATGAGCTGGATAAATTGGAAAATAAATTTTGTTTACTTTTACAACACCTTAAGATCTAATGTCACTTTATCAATCAAAAATATTACAATAGGCTAGTATGTTCCTTACTCTTTTTCTCAAAATATTACCTATTTATATTACAATATTTATTGGTTACTTAGCAGGAAAATATCTTAAAATTGATAGAAACACTATATCTCAAATACTTTTTTATATAGCTAATCCAATAGTGATTTTATATGGAGTCTCTCATACAGAAGTTAACTTAAAAGTAATTTCTCTGCCGATTTTGATATGGTTTATAGGTAGCACTATGTCCTTATCAGTGTATTATCTTTCTTCTTTTTTATTTAAGGATAACACAAGAAACATATTAGCATTTAGCTCGGGCAGCACAAGTATGGGTTATTTTGGCCTGCCGATTGCCATGGCTTTATTTGATGAAGATTCAGTATCTGTATATGTTGTTTGTTATATAGGAATGGCGCTATTTGAAAACAGCTTAGGATTTTACATAGCTGCAAATGGTATTTATACCGCAAAAGAATGCATATTAAAGTTGTTCAAACTTCCTTCGCTTTATGCGATGGTTCTGGGCTTCTTTTTAAGTATATACGATATACAAATACCTACTTTTTTAACAGATGTTATGATGAATATTAGAAGTACATTTGTCACATTAGGAATGGTGCTACTTGGAGTGAGCATTGCGAATATTGCAAGCTTTAAAATAGATTGGAAGCTTGCTTTGATCACTATTACAGCAAAGTACGTATTCTGGCCACTGTTTGTTTTAGGAATTGTCCTTTTAGACAAGCATGTTATAGGTATATACGATGAGAGCATATATAAAGCACTGATGTTGCTGGCTATTATTCCAGTTTCTGGGTCCAGTATAATACTTGCTAATATTTTGAATTATCAACCAGATAAAGCTACTCTGTTGCTTCTAATCAGTACTGCAGTGGGACTGTTTTATGTTCCACTAATAATATCATTATTTTTTACTAAACTTGTTCCTTTTTGATCAAAAAATTAAGCGCTTGCACAACCATTATTTGGGTAACAACACAAGACATTGATAAAACTTGAATTTATAGCTAAAGCAACTTCTACAATTTGGTAACCCGTCATCCCGCTACTAGTTAGCGCCGCGGCGGTAAATTGACCTTACCCAGAAAAAGTAGAGAGAAAGTTAAGACGTTTTTGGAGTAAAATAAAACGTTTTTTCAAAATATGACAAATAGAAGAGAATATACAGCAGAATTCAAATTAGAAGCTGTTAAGCTGGTTAAAGAAACAGGTCAAGCAAGTACAAAAATAGCAAAAGATCTAGGTATAGATGGCAGTATGTTAAGTAAGAAAATATGATGGAAAAATGTCTGGAGCATACGCATTTCCAGGCAAAGGCTCCTTATGACAAAGAAAGATTTGATCTAAAAAAAGAGCTAATAAGAGAAAGAGAAATCTTAAAAAAAGCCCTGGGCAAAGAAAAAGAGTAAAGTATTCTTTTATATAGAAATTGCTATAAAACACAGGAACTATGTAGGGTTTTGTACTGGTGGTATGGGTTGCTAAGGAAAAAAGCAGTAAAGAATTAGCAAAAGAAGGGCTTCTAGCAGATATTCAAAAAATACATCAAGCTTCTAAATGCAGATATGGAGCCCCTAAAATTCACGCTGAATTAAAAGCTTTAGGCAAAAATTAAAACAGTACAAAGTGTTATGCAAGAAAATGGCATTAAAGCCAAGTTTAGACGAAGGTTCAAAAATAAAAAACAGCAAATAAGCAACTGAGTTGTGGCTCCGAACACATTGGATCAAAATTTTACTACTGATCAGCCAAATAAAGTTTGGGATTACCTACATAAAAACTAAAGAAGGTTGTTGGCGGCAATAATTGACCTATATTCACGCATGGTGGTTAATGAGTAACATGATAATTAGTTATAGATTCTTTATTGATGGCCGTTGATAAACGCAAACCCGATAAAAATCTGCTGTTACATAGCGATCAAGGGTCACAGTATACCTCTCAAAATTACCAATTTCTATTGAATACAAAAAACATCATTTCCAGCATGAGCCATAAGGGCTGTTGTTACGATAACTCTGTTGCAGAAAAGTTCACTTAAAAGGGAGCTGCTTATTGATACTTCTCGCTCAACAAACCAGAACTGCCATATTTGAATACATAGAAATCTTTTATAACAAATAACGTAGACATTCTACTATTAACTATTGCATTCCTGCACAATTTATTCTCATGATAAAAACGTCTTAACTTTCTCTCTACTTTTTCTGGGTAAGGTCACCTCTTTAGGTGCTCCTTTTTTCTTTCTTATACACACAAAAATCATATAGAATTGTAAATACAGCTTTTTTATTCTGATGCTTTTCAATTCTATAGCTCTGGTTGTCTCTCTATTACTATTTTTCTACATTATCGTAAAAAAACTGAGCGAAAAGAAAGCAAACCTTGAGGGTAATTTATGTAAATTAGAGCAAGAACTTCAAGAAACAAAGCAAACTTTGCTTACGAAGAATGAAGAAATAGTTGATTTAAGGGTCAAAAAAGCAGAACTTGAAGTAACTCTGCAAAAAGAACGTGAGGAAAAGAAAAAGGAAATAGAATTACTAACAAAAGCAGAGGAGAGATTAACAAACACTTTTAAAGCGCTCTCTCTTGATGCTTTGCAGACAAATAACAATAATTTTCTGAACTTAGCAAAGGAAGTAATCGATAGTAAATTAAAAGAAACGGAAAGCGATTTCAAAAAAAGACAAGCAACGATCAACGAAGTTGTAACTCCAATAAAAGAAAAATTAGAAAAATTTGATAATGAAATACGCGAGCTGGAAAAAGAGAGGGTAGGGGCCTATGAAGGTTTAAAGGAGCAAATTGGAGCGCTGATGAACCAAACTTCCAGCCTTGCTAATGCCTTGAGAAAGCCTCACATCAGAGGAAAGTGGGGTGAAATGCAACTCAAAAGGGTGGTAGAAATGGCGGGAATGATTGAATATTGCGATTTTTTTACTCAGCCGTCAGTGGTTGATAAAAACGAGGATAATTTATTGCGTCCTGATTTAATAATCAAAATGCCATCTGGAAAGCAAATAATAATAGATGCTAAAGTGCCGCTTGATTCTTACATGGATGCTATATCACAAAATGATTTGCAAATACAAAAGGAGAAATTAAAGAATCATTCCCTGGCAATAAAAAAACACATAAATGATTTGGGTAAAAAAGAGTATTGGAATCAATTTGAAAATACGCCAGAACTTGTGGTGCTTTTCTTAACAGGGGAGGGGGTTTTTAGCGCAGCACTGGAATATGAGCCTGCTTTGATAGAGATTGGAGTGGAAAAAAAAGTGATCATTGCAACACCGATCACTCTAATTGCGTTGCTGAGAGCAATAGCGTATGGATGGAAGCAAGAGATGATAGCTGAAAACGCAAAGAAAATCAGTGAACTAGGTCATATTTTATATGAGCGCATTTGCACAATGGGTGAAAACTTTGATAATTTGCGCAGGAGCTTAAAAAGTGCTGTTGATCATTATAATAAAACTGCTGGCTCTCTTGAAGCAAGGGTGTTTCCTGCTGCTCGAGAATTCAATAAGCTTGGTATACATGCAAAAAATAAAAGTTTAAGTGCTGCAAAGGAATTAGAGTCTTTACCACGCAGTTTACATACTGAGGAGCTGAAAGTAGATTAGGCATCTTAACAGGGAATGTTCAAAAAAGTGTGTCAAACCAAAAAAAAAGTAATAAATTGATATAAAAAAAATGGAGGTTTGACAATGAGTCAGAAAGTAGTAAACAGAACTACCGGTTTGGTAGATTACAAAGAACTGGAAGCAAATATACTGTCATCAATAAGGGAAGGCAGACCATTAACAGGAAGGGATGGAGCATTTACACCATTTATAAAAAAGCTGCTGGAGGCAAGTTTGGAAGGTGAAATAGAAAATCACTTATTAGCTGAAAGTGAAGAGAGGGTTTGGTTGGAAGAAGTGGAGTAGCGAATGGATATACAAAACGCTGGGTCTATATTCAGACTATAGAATAAGGTATTACAAACCGAAAGCATCACCAGCACAATATGTTATAAACTTTGGTAAAGAATCTGCTAGGAAAGCGTAGTGCGGATGCTGCGTTTGACGAGGCGGGAGCTGGAAACGTTAACATGGGAATTTGGATTGAGGCCTATTGTGAAAACAATGGATCAGCCACCAAACCCTAAAGTAGGCGCGCCAGTTCTTGACCCTACATATTTTTTTGAAGGTTAAATCCAGCTTAGGGTCGAGAAACTTAGATAAAGCCATAGCCAAAGTGTTTAAAAATATTAATAATTATACACACAATTATTCAACCATATTTTTGAAGATAGCTATGCCGCCGCGGTATCTCTTAGCCGCTAACAAGTAGCGGGATGACGATTGTTGGTAAATCTAAGTCAGTTTAGCTATAGGCAGCAATTTTCTGTATTTATTTTAAATTGAAGGAAGCTCAAATGAAAGATCATGTTTTGCTAAAAATCACAGAATGCAGTCTAACAGTGAACGGTTACGCTTTTGATCAAAAATGTTGTATAGTACACAATCAATTTTTCTGGATCCAAGTAGTCAAGGCACTGCCTTTGTGTTTGAGGCAAAATCGGCTATAACACTTAACATACTGCCTTTGCAAACAAATGTTCGTACAGTTATGTGTCAGCTACTTGCATGACGCCATTGCCTGAACGGGTACCAATGATTACCTATCAATCTCACCAAAAACTATATCGAGTGAGCCAATAATTGCTGCAACGTCAGCAAGCATGTGTCCTTTTGCCATAAAGTCTAAGGCTTGTAAATGCGCAAAGCCAGGTGCTCTTATTCGGCACCTATAAGGTCTATTGGTACCATCTGAAACTATATACACTCCAAACTCACCTTTTGGTGCCTCAACAACTGCGTAAGCCTCACCTTCTGGTACGTGATATCCTTCTGAATAGAGCTTAAAATGGTGAATCAGAGCTTCCATAGATTTTTTCATCTCTGCTCTTGACGGTGGAGAAATTTTTCTATCTTCAGTTTTTATTTGCCCTTCAGGCATTTTCTCTATGCACTGCTTCACCAAACTGATAGATTGCCTAATCTCTGCCATTCTAACTAGATAACGGTCATAACAGTCGCCATTTTGGCCGATCGGTATATCAAAATCTAGTTGATCATATATCTCATATGGCTGGCTTTTTCGCAAATCCCAAGCAAGCCCAGCAGCGCGCAACATTGGGCCACTAAAGCCCCAATCAAGTGCCTGTTTAATTGATATTTCACTAATTCCTACAGTGCGTTGCTTCCATATCCTATTTTCTGTTAAAAGTTCATCAACATCGTCTATATATTTTGGAAATTGCTCTATAAACTTTGCAATATCCTCAATCAAATCTTCTGGAACATCTGCTGCAATTCCACCTGGCCTGATGTAAGCTGCGTGAAACCTTGCACCTGAAGCTCTTTCGTAAAATTCCAGTATTTTTTCTCTTTCTTCAAAGAGCCATAAAAGAGGGGTCATTGCTCCAACATCAAGTGCTTGAGAAGAAACGTTCAGTAAATGATTTAGTATTCTCGTCAGTTCACAAAACAAGACACGTAAATACTTTGCCCTAATTGGCACTTCACATTGCAACAATTTCTCCACACAAAGTGAATATGCATGCTCTTGTGACATTGGTGATACGTAATCAAGGCGATCAAAATAAGGCAAAGCTTGAAGATACGTTTTATGTTCTATTAATTTTTCAGTACCGCGGTGCAAAAGCCCAATATTGGGATCTGCCCTCTCGATCACTTCACCATCCATCTCTAAAACAAGACGCAACACTCCATGTGCAGCTGGGTGCTGAGGTCCAAAATTTAACATCATTGTCTTTAGATCGGGCATGTCCAGTAGTTTAAGATATTAAAATTGTATAGGCTAAAGTGCGCTCAAAGTCAATAAACTTCTTGCATAGGCTACAACTATCATTCAATAGAAACAAAAACTTTTACAATGGCTAATAAGTGTTGGTAAAACCAAGTCACTTTAGCTATAGAATGACAAAAAAGGTTTGCATTAGCCAAATTTTTAGTTGAAGTAGCATAAGAGGTTAAAGGAAAAGCTTTGTGTTAATGGATTCATTTCAGGTATAGTATAGATAATACCACAATACTTATAAAATGGATCATGTTGTTAATGCGTATAATAGACTTGACACTCCTATAGTCAGGGGAGAAGGGGCATATCTTTTTGATAAAGATGGTAAAAAATATTTAGATTTTGCTGCAGGTATTTCTACAACTTCTTTAGGGCATTGTCATCCATACATTACAGATAAGCTGAAAGAGCAATCGAGCTCATTATGGCACTGCTCTAACATTTTCACTATTCCCGAGCAAGAAAGGCTTGCCGAGCGTTTAACAACCCTTACTTTTGCAGATAAAGTTTTTTTCTGCTCAAGTGGGCTTGAAGCAACAGAAGCTGCAATTAAGTTTATTCGTCGTTACTTTTATTCAAAAGGGCAAGCAAAACGTAATCGTATTATTACAATTGAAGGAGGCTTTCATGGCCGCAGTATTGCTGCAATTTCTGCTGGAGGCAATGAAAAATCACGCGAAGGTTTTGCTCCGCTCCTTTCTGGTTTTGATAAAGTGCCAAGAAATGACATTAAAGCATTAGAAGAAAAAATCAACAATGAAATAGCTGCTGTATTTTTAGAGCCCATACAAAGCGAAGGTGGAGTATATCCACTAGACGTAGAATATCTTCAAAAAGTAAGGGAAATAACAAAAGCTCAAGGAATAATTTTGTGCTTTGATGAAGTGCAGTGCGGATATGGACGCATCGGTTCTTTATTTCATTATCAAAATGTCGGCATTGAACCTGATATGCTAACCTGTGCGAAGGCTATGGGTAACGGTTTTCCTGTAGCTGCATGTTTAGTGAAAGATTATATAGCAGAAGCAATTACTCCAGGAACTCATGGATCAACCTATGGTGGCAATCCACTTGCCATGACTGTTGGTAATGCAGTGCTCGATATAATGCTAAAAGAAGGCTTTTTTGATCATGTTAAAAGAATTAGTAAATATTTAAAAGAAAAGCTGTTGCTTTTAGCTAAAGAATTTCCTGAGATGATTTTAGAAGTTCGTGGAGAAGGGTTACTAATGGGAATAGAACTAGCAACTCTTGTAGCTGATAAAATTATTAGTCGATCTCTTGATAAAGGTTTAATAATAACTAGGGTTTTAAACAACAAAGTAGTAAGGGTAACCCCACCACTTATCATTGAGGATGAGCATGTGAACGCAGCGTGTAATATGCTTTATGATTTGTTTTTTAAGATTAAAGGTATATAAAATTCGGCAATATAAATTCAGGCTTGCAAATGCCTCTCATAACATGTAAAATTAATTTTATTTTTTATCACAATAACATCGTACTTTAATGGATTGGTTATTGGTCTTAGTATCATCAGCAATTTTTGTTTTGTTAGTTTTATCGTTTTTGTTCTCAGGAGCAGAAATAGGCTTAACCTCAATTAGCCGTTCTCGAGTTAATAAGCTAAAGCTAGACGGTAACAAAAAAGCCAGGGTAATAGATCGCTTATTAAATAGGAAAGAATTGACAATAGGAACGGTATTGCTCGGCAATACAATTATTAATATTACTTGCTCTGCTTTATTTACAGCAATATTTATCAATCTTTTTGGAAATGAGGGCATTCTCCTATCAACAATTATAATGACATTTTGTATTTTATTGTTCTGCGAAGTTCTACCAAAAACTTATGCTATTCAAAATCCTGAAAAATTTGCATCATTTTCTGCTTATTTTGTATTGTTTTTTGTAAAGATTTTTTCTCCATTGACACTAGGTATTCAATTTATTGTTAACCTCATCCTAAAATTATGTGGGCTGCATAAAGATAAGGAAGTGATATCTGCAGCGGATGCAATGCGTAATATGATTACTCTTCACCGCAGTGAAGGAACTATGTTGCAACAGGATTTAGATATGCTAAGCAGCATACTTGATTTGGCTGAGACAGAGATATCACAAATTATGACCCATAGAAGAAACCTATTTTCTCTTGATATAGATCGGAATAAAGAAGAGTTAATAAGAGAGATTTTAACCAGCAGTCACAGTAGAGTACCTTTATGGCAGAAGGAACCAGATAACATTGTAGGTGTAATTCACGTGAAAGCTCTAATAAATGCTTTGCGTGAAAAGAATAATAAAGCGGAAGAAGTTGACATTACCCAAGTTATGTCAAGGCCTTGGTTCATACCAGAAAGTACACCGCTCAGCGTGCAACTTCACAACTTCCGTAAGAACAGGAAACACCTTGCATTTGTTATTGATGAGTATGGAGCACTGCAGGGAATTGTAACTCTTGAGGATATACTGGAAGAAATAGTTGGAGAAATTTCGGATGAACATGATTTGATTACGGAGAATTTTATAAAGAAAATATCTGATAATATGTATCACATAGAAGGAAAATCTACTATTAGGGACATTAACAGGCAGTTATACTGGAATCTCCCTGATGAAGAAGCTACAACTCTAGCAGGTATGATTGTGAATGAAATAGAGCGCATTCCTGACGAAGGCGAGGAGTTTTCCATGTATGGTTTTCGCTTTAAGATTTTAAAAAAAGATAAAAATATTATTACTGTTGTTGAAGTGCAAGTAAAAATTGGTAATATTAGTGGCAGCAATTAATTAGTCGAGTTTCATGGAAGATACAGTAAAAATAACGGCTGAAGAGTTGAAGGGTTACATAGAGAGAATCGAAAAACTTGAACAAGAAAAGAGGGATGTGCAAGATCACATTCGTGATGTATATGCAAAAGCCGCAGATGAAGGTTGGGATATAAAAGTGATGAAACAAATTATTAGGCTGAGGAAGATGGATGATGATGACAGAGAGGAACAAGAAATATTGCTTGATACCTATAAACGTGCATTGGGAATGAGCTACGAAGAAGAGTTAAGTGAATAGCAGAATTGTAATTGGAATAAGTGGAGCATCTGGTTCTATTTACGGTGTGCGTATTTTAGAAGCGTTGAAAGACGTCGATTATGAAACTCATTTAGTGATAAGTCGTGCTGGGAAAGTAACTTTAGCTCACGAGATTAAAGAAAAACTTGAAGATATTACATCACTTGCAGATTTTTACTATTCTGAAGAAAAGATTGGAGAAAAAATAGCAAGCGGCTCATTTAAAACCTCAGGGATGATTGTAGCACCATGCTCTATGAAGACAATGTCTGAAATCGCATCAGGTGTTACTTCCAATCTATTGACAAGGGCTGCAGATGTAACGCTAAAAGAAAGAAGAAAGTTAGTTCTTATGGTGCGAGAGTCACCACTGCATCTTGGGCATTTACAAAATATGTTAAAATTAACGGAGATGGGAGCAATTATTGCTCCACCAGTGCCTGCTTTTTATATTAAACCGAAATCGTTGGATGATATTATTAATCATTCTGTTGGCAAAGTATTGGATTTATTTGATATCAAATTACCCGACTTTAAGGAGTGGCAAGGAAGTGACAATTATTATTGATGGTAAAAAAATAGCAAACGACCTATGTGAGAGGCTATCACAAAAAATTGATATTTTAAAGAGAGAGTATAACATTTTTCCTTGCCTGAAAGTAATTCTCATGGGTAGCAATCCAGCAAGTCAGGTTTATGTTCGCAACAAACAGAAAAAAGCAGAATCAATAGGCATAAGTTCTGAGACCATTGTTTTGCCTAATAATATTTTAGAAGATGAATTAATTGAAAAAATCAATGAATTAAATGAAGATCCATCTGTGCATGGCATTTTAGTGCAATTGCCTTTACCAAATCATATTAGTGCAAGCAGAGTAATTAACACAGTAAGTGTTGAAAAAGATGTAGATGGCTTTCATGATGAAAACGTTGGCAAATTAGTTAAAGGTGAAAAAAACTGCCTTATACCTTGCACTCCTAAAGGTTCTTTGCATTTAATTAAGTCAATTGAAGAGAACCTTTCCGGTAAAAACGCAGTGGTAATTGGTAGGTCAAATATCGTGGGCAAGCCAATGTTTTACCTGCTATTGCAAGAAAACTGCACTGTCACCATCTTGCATTCACAAAGCAAGGATTTAGCTGAATATTGCTCTAAAGCGGATATAGTAGTTGCAGCAGTCGGAAAGCCAAATTTTGTTCAAGCAGACTGGATAAAGAAAGGTGCAATAGTGATCGATGTTGGCATAAATAGCGTTAACGTAGGAAAGCTTGTAGGTGATGTTGACTTTGAAGGAATAAAAGGGAAAGCCAAAGCTATGACCCCAGTACCCGGGGGCGTTGGCCCAATGACCATTGCATTTCTAATGATGAATACTGTTATTGCTGCTTGCTTGCAAAAGGGAGTTGATGCTTCTGATTTCATTGGTTGAGGTATGAAGAGGAAAGCTATATGAAGATAGAATGTACCATATCACAATTAATAAAAAATTGAGATTTTTGAAATTCCTCAGTAGTCAAATTTATTAAATATTTAGGATCATCATCTATTCTTTTTTCTCTACAAGTATAGCTAAAGTGGCTTAGGTTTACCTACAATTTGAAAAACAACAAATTCGTCATTCCGCTACTCGTTAGCGGAATCTATGCTGAGATACCGCGGCGGTATGACGTAGGGAAACCTTTCTTGGGTTAGCTATAGTTAGTGGAATTGCAAAGTTTCTAGGCATAAAAAGCTTTGAACCTAATATATGAGCCAAACTTGATTTTCCAACCGTAGATACACCTGTAATAAAAATAATAGTCTTCATTTTGTGAATTTACTTGCTATATGAACTATCGGAGAAATTTTTTTATAGTTTATAGTATCTGACCTTACCCAGAAAAAGTGGAGAGAAAGTTTGGAATGTTTTTCACAAAGAGAATGATGAATCAAAATGCTCAGGAATGCAATAGTTAATAGTGACGTTGTTTGTTATAAAAAATTTCTATATATTCAAATATAGCAGTTTTGATATGCTGTTTAGAGTGCCGAGAGGTGTCTATTGGTAACTCCCTTTTTAGAGAACTGAAGAAGCTTTCCACAACAGAATTGTCGTAACAACAACCTTTATAACTCATCTATGTTTTTTATGGATAAGAGATATTGATAACCTTGCGAAGTATATTGTGAACCTTGATCACTATGTAATAGTAGATTTTTGGCAGGTTTACGCTTGTTAACGGCCATTAATAAAGAGTCCATAACCAATTGTTTATTTATTGAACTGCTCATTGACCAGCCAACTACCATGCGTGAATATAGATCGATTATTGTTGCCAAATATAGCCATCCTTCTTTGGTTTTTATATAAGTAATCCCATACTTTATTTGGTTGATCGACAATAAAGTTTTGGTCTAATATATTGGGAGCTACGACTCTACTGTCCGTTTGTTGTTTCTTAATTTTAAATTTTCTTCTCAATATAGCCTGAATACCATTTTTCTGCATAATACTTTGCACTGTTTTTAAGTTGCAACTTTTACCCAAAGCCTTCAATTCAGCATGAATTTTAGGAGCTCCATATCTACATTTAGAAACTTGATATATTTTTTGAATAGCTGCGAGTAGCTCTTTATTTGCTGATTCTCTACTGCTTATTTTTCTTGTGGTCCACTTATAGTAGCCAATAGCAGAAAATCCTACATAATTCCTGTACTTTATAGCAGTTACTATGCTCTTTTATAAAAAAATATTTTACTCTTTTTGACTGGCCAGGGCTTTTTTTTAAATGTCTCTTTCCCTTGTTACTCTTGCTTTGTAAATCAAACCTCTCTTTGTCGTAAGGAGCCATGTTACCTCTACCTGGAAATGCATTTGCCGCTGACTTTTTTTCGTTGTGTTTCTTTATCCATTTTCCTAATAAACCACCCTTTATTCCTAAATCCTTTGCTATTTTTGTAATTGTTTGACCTGCCTTTCTTTGTTCATTTGCCAGTTTAACAGCTTCCAATTTGAATTCTGCCGTATATTCTCTTACCATTTCTAATCCTCCAAAATTTTATTTTACCCGAAAAAACTCCTTTCTTTCTCTCCACTTTTTCTGGGTAAGGTCAATATACCAGTGCCGAAAATAGTTGACAAAGATTGTGTATACTTATTACAATTGTTTGGGTACCAGAAGTTTTTACGGCAACAAAGTATGCACTAACTATAAGTAAGGAAGACTTTAAGCAGGCAATAAAAAAAATGAAGTAACGTTTAAAAGAGATTGAAGGAGAGAAGAAAAAGGTAAAAGGGAATACGGCAGAAAATGAATCTTATTACAAATAGCATAAAGGGCTTTTATTCTAGTGTTAAATCGGACCTAGATTGGCAAGCCAAACGTAGTCTTATTAGAACATTAGTAAAAGAAGTCAACATTTATCTTGATAAAGTAGATGTAGTATTTAAGATCAAAGAACTTGAAAACCCCGCCCAGAATGGACAAAATCAAAAGATGGTACATTGTCTAAGGGGTCTGGGCACTGGGATGACATCTTTTTTCTTGGTACAAATTACTCTTATGTCTCAATATTTGTACAGTTGTGTTATCGGCTGTTTGATGTTTACAACGCAGAAAGTTCATACGGTTGTAAGTCAAGCGGTAGGATGACAAGATTTTGCAAGGGTATTTTTTTTATAGGAGATGAATATGGAAATTTTTCTTGATAGCGTTGATTTAAATGAAATTAAAGGACTAAAGGAGTTCATTGACGGCATAACAACTAATCCTTCTTTAATAGCAAAGTCCGGGCGTAAAGATAAATACGAGGATTTAGTGCGTGAAATATGCTCTATTATAAAAGGGCCTGTTAGTGTTGAAGTTGTTGCAGATAGCCATGAAGAGATGATCACAGAAGGTCTGAATTTAGCAAAAATTGCTGATAATGTTGTGATCAAATTACCTCTTACACATGAAGGATTAATTTCTTGTAAAAAGTTATGGACAGAGCATAAAATACCTGTTAACATCACATTATGTTTTTCCCCTGGACAAGCACTGCTTGCCGCTAAGGTCGGTGCTTGTTTTATTTCCCCCTTTGTTGGTCGCCTTGATGATATAAGCTATGATGGCTTATCGCTAATAGAAGATATATGTACTATATATTCTAATTACGGTTTTGATACTAAAGTTCTTGTTGCATCAGTGAGAAGCCCAGCGCATGTAATAGAAGCTGCAAGGCTTGGTGCTGATTCAATTACTGTGCCAGCAAAAGTACTTAGACAATTAATTAATCACCCACTTACTGACCAAGGGCTAGCAATATTTGAAAAAGACTGGGGTGTAAAATAATAGACGGTTACAAATGAACATAAAAATTGGCGTATCCGTTCAGGCAATGGCGTCAACTTAAGAGCCTTCATTAGCAAACTCTCCTAAAGACATGATGGCGTTTGCTACCTTATTGCGGCTGCCCTGGTCGAATTTTAACTTTATAGCTAACCCAAGAAAGGTTTCCCTACATCATACCGCCGCGGCGCTAACGAGTAGCGGAATGACGAATTTGTTGTTTTTCAAATTGTAGGTAAACCTAAAGCTATAGAAAAAAAGAAGAACCAGTTTCTTAGTTCTTCATTGACATAATCCACTCCATATGCCATAATAAAATTTTATATCTTGGAGAAGGAAATGACATTAAGGTTAATACTACAAGAAGTCAACAGTAGTCCAGACCTGAGTGCAGAAAATGTAGTTGAGAAAATCAAAGATGAACTACAGCAGAAGCTTCCAGATATCTACAGTGAGTGGGAAAGTAACCAGTTTGATATAAATCACACATTTGAAGTACTTAATTGTGGTTTATTACTTATAGCAGCTAAAAATGGTTGTGGAAAAGTAGTAAAACACCTAATAAAAAGCGGGGCTAATGTTAATGTACAAGATGTATGGAAAAAAACCTCTTTACATTATTCTGCTCAGTATGGGTATACGCAAGTAGTAGAAGTTTTGCTAGAAGAGGGAGCAGACGTTAATGCACAAGATGAAGATAAAGAGATTCCTTTACATGTAGCTGCTGGCAAAAGAGATATAGAAATAGTGCAAATGTTATTGGAGAAAGTGGCAAATGTTAATCTACAGGATAAATCTGGAGGAACTGCTTTGCACTATGCTACATGTAATGCTAACATATGTACTCCTATGAAGGATGATAGTGCAGCAAAGATAGCGGGACTTTTATTACAAAGAGGAGTAGATGTTAATATAAAAGACGAGGATGGAAAAACTCCTTTGCATTATGCTATTGGTTATGAACTTATACAAACAATAGAAATGCTATTAAAAAAAGGTGCAGATGCTAATATAAAAGACAAGGATGGAAGGGCACCTTTATACTATGCTACTCTTAATTATAGTTACCGTAATATAAGGTTAGGAGGAAAACTGCTACTAGATTGTGACACAACTTTACTAGGTAATTTTTATGAACCTTACAAACCTAGTCCAAGGATGGCAAAACTCCTGCTAAATTATGGTGCAAATCCATCATGCATCCATAGACCTAAAGCTATAACAGCAGGAATTACTGTGGGTGTTATATCTGCTGTTGTAGTTCCACTAGTACTTGCCTATGCCACTGCATTACCTGCACTAGCAATAATTGGAATTACTGTAGCATCTGTACTGATAGTTGGTGGTATTACCTATGGAGTTGCATATAAGTCATCAGAGCATTCATTAAACAGTAAGCTAAGTGAGGTTAGCTGCAGTAATGTTGATGGAAATAAACAAACTGTATAACCATAATTATTAGTTCACCACAGTAACCGCACCATGGCAGTGTTTGTATTTCTTTCCGGAGTTGCAAGGACATTTGTCATTTCTTGAGACTTTGGGAAGTCTGCTATTTCTAGCAGAATGTAACCTATTGCCTATCTCTTGGTTGTCTGCCAACTTAAAGTGTGCTAAGCGGTGAATGGTGAGTTCCTTCCATTTTTCAAGCATTGACTCAAACATCAAGAAAGCTTCGCGTTTAAATTCATTCAGTGGATCTTTCTGCCCCATAGCACGTAAGCTTATGCTTTGTCTTAGGCTCTCTAGAACTGAAAGGTGTTCCCTCCATAAATGATCAAGTGTCATTATCATCATTTGCTTCACGATCGTATTCCACAAATCTGTAGTGTGCTGACTGTTGAAATATTTTTCTTTCTCAGTAAAAAATTCTTGTATCTTATCATTTATATAATTCAAAGCTTCTTGTTTATTCAAAAACTTTGCCAAGTCTTCTTTATCAAGCGTTATTCCATACCTTGTATGGAATTCTTTGGCTATATCTTCAACATAATCTTCGTAATAGCCACTTTGGATTATACCTTCTACTACGCTCTCATTTACTTCGCTATACACTTCAAATATATCATTAATTTCGTTGCCTAAGATATTGTTTCTCTGCTTAAAAATAACTTTACGTTGGTTATTGATTACGTCATCAAACTTAAGTAGAGATTTCCGCACGTCATAGTTTCTAGCTTCAACTTTCTTTTGCGCTTTCTCGAGTGCCTTATTGATCCATGGATGATGAATAGCTTCGTTATTCTTTAACCCTACTTTTTGTAAAAAGCTTCTCATTCTATCAGAGCCAAATATTCTCATTAGGTCATCTTCGAGCGATAAAAAGAACTTAGAAAGTCCAGGATCCCCCTGACGACCAGAACGGCCGCGTAATTGATCATCTATTCTCCTGCTTTCATGTCTTTCGGTTCCAACCACACATAAACCACCAGCTTTTATAGCAATTTCCTTATCTTTTTTTACTCTTTCAACTATTTCTTGGTATTTTTTTTCTCTTTCATCAGCATTTTTTATCTTCTTTAGCTCCACCTTTGCAATCATTTCAGCATTTCCACCAAGCTGAATATCAGTTCCACGTCCTGCCATGTTAGTTGCTATAGTGATACTACCTGGCACTCCAGCTTGCGCTATTATGTACGCCTCTTGTTCATGATAACGAGCATTTAATACTGAATGCTTAAGAGAATGGCTTTGCAAAAGCGCAGAAAGCTTCTCAGAGTTTTCGATGCTCACCGTGCCAACAAGGACCGGTTGAAGGCGTTTGTAGCATTCTTCTATAAACTTCAACACAGCATTAAATTTTTCCTTTTCTGTACCGTAAATTTCATCATCAATATCAACTCTTTTTACAGGTACATTGGTTGGAATTTTTACTACATTTAATCTGTATATATCACGAAACTCTTCTGCCTCTGTTGCTGCTGTTCCCGTCATTCCGGAAAGTTTATTGTACATACGAAAGTAATTCTGAAATGTGACCGATGCTAAAGTTTGGTTTTCATGCTGAATTTCAAGATTCTCCTTCGCTTCAAGTGCCTGATGAAAACCATCGGAATATCTTCTGCCCTCCATCATACGCCCAGTAAATTCATCAATAATCACTACCTTGCCATCCTTTACTATATAATCTTTATCAGCAGTAAACAGCTTATATGCACGTAATGCTTGGTCTATATAATGAGTCATTATCATGCTGTCAGTATCATAGAGCGAGGAATTTTCAGGAATGAGATTGTATGACCTTAGTAGTTCCTCCACTCGTGAAATACCATCTTCAGTCAAGAATACCGTTCTACCTTTTTCATCTACTTCATAATCGGAGTCAACTAATTTGGTTACTATTTTATTGATATGCTTATATATCTGATTGTTTTCCTCAACCGGGCCAGAAATAATAAGCGGAGTGCGAGCTTCATCAATGAGTATTGAGTCCACTTCATCAACTATTCCGTAGTGAAAGCCTCTCTGAACCATGTCTTCTTGAGAAAATTTCATATTGTCTCGCAGGTAATCAAAGGCAAGCTCGTTATTTGTGGAATACACGATATCTGCACTGTAAGCCTCTTTCCTCTCTTCGTCTGTCAAGTTATTCGTAATAAACGCAACAGAAACCCCAAGAGAATTATATAATTTGCTCATCCACTCTGTGTCTCGTTTTGCAAGATAGTCGTTAACAGTTACGACATGTACGCCTTTCCCTTCTAAGGAATTTAGATATGCTGCTAAAGTTGCAACGAGTGTCTTTCCCTCTCCTGTTTTCATTTCTGATATCATGCCATTGTGGAGCACCATTCCACCAATCAGTTGAACATCAAAGTGCCTCATGTTAAGAAATCTTCGAGAGGCTTCACGCACAACTGCAAATGCAGGTACGAGAAGATCATTTAACGTTTTCCCATTTTTCAATTCTCGATTGAATTCTTCAGTTTTACCAGCAAGCTCCTCATCAGATAAGCTCTGCATTTCTGTTTCTAATGCATTTATTTGCTGAACAATTTTCCTAAAGGATTTTATTATCTTCTTGTTTGTTGATCCAAATATCTTTCTTATAAAAAAGAATGACAACGTAAAAATAAAAAATATAAGAATGGCTGTCAAAATTAGCGGAGAATCTAGCATAAACTTAAGTAAAGTCTTATTTAATATGAGATTATATTACTAAATGCAGCCTACAGCAATGACATATTAGATTCGGGGAATCTTTATGCTTAAGACAGCAAACAAAATTGACCCTGTTCGGCACTGTTATTACAATGTTAAAGAATCTGTTGCATTATCTTAGGCACTTGGTGACTTTAATTTTTTATAGAAAGAAGTTATTCGTAGGTTTAGTAGGGTATGAATGTAGAAAACAAACAGTCTGAAGTACTTAGTAATCGTACATTTAAGAAGAGAGATGGCACATCAACAGGTGATCATGGTCGCAAGTATGAAGTAAAATTATTAATGCTGTATCTACTTCATGGGTTAAGTAGTAAAATTGACTTTTGGTTAGCATCAAACATAGAAGGTTTTGGAGCCTTTGATGATATTTTTTTTGAGTATAAAGATCAGAAGAACAAATCGAGAATTATCTTGGTTCAAGCTAAGTACTGCAATACACATCGCTCTTCGAAGAATATTACTTTTGAAGATTTGTTTATTGATGGAAATGATAGAAAGCAACAGAAAGAAGATTTCGGGTTAAACAAATATTTTGAATCTCATCCTGAGATTAAGCAAAACCCTGAGTGTAAGAACAGTGATATTACGCTTGTCATTCATACTAATGTCAATGTGAACCTAAAAAAAGGTACAGAGAAACAAGGAAGCGTAGAAACATTAGAGAAGTATCTGGAAGAGTCAAAGTTAACAAATGATAACACTTTAAATATTTATGAAGGTCAAAAAGGAACGTGCTACAAAATAAAAAATCATACTGAACTGAAAAAATACTTCAGTTGTGGTAGTGACGATGAAATAGAAGATTTTTTACTTAGAATAAGGTTTGTAGTTTATCAACCTAATCATTCAAAATTAGATGATATTATTAAGAAAGAAATAGGGAATATATACAAAATATCAGGGGAAGAAGATATTGATACAGTTTTTGTCCGTGTATATGACAAGGTAGGGAAATGGTGGGCACAACAGGGTAGCAAAGTTTCTTATCTAACAAGAAAAGACGATTATTTTAGGGAAGTTATAGAACATCTTTATAGTCTCAAACCTAGAGAAGATCTATTTGAACGGTGGAACATTCCACCTAAAATAGCTAGTGGAAATTTCATTGAACGAGAATATCTCAATGAAGAAATAGTAAATCATCTAAAGACAAAAAATGAGCCAGTTATATTAACTGCTTTGTACGGGTTAGGTGGAGTAGGTAAAACACAGTCAGTGCTAGATTTTATTCAAAAACATGGGAAAGAATACAAGGCAATATGTTGGTTTAATGCAAAAGATGAAGATCAACTACTCAGTGAATATGTTAATTTAGGAAGAAAATTAAATATTATTCACGATGAAGACAACATTTCTATTGCACAGCGAGCTTATTATGTGAAAAACTGGCTAGAAGATTCTAAACGTGAAGGCTGGTTGTTGATTTATGATAATGTATCAAATTATGAAGTCATTTCTAAGCTCAGACCTACAAAAGGCGGCAAAATAATAGTTACGTCTCGTAATACTGAATGGCCACAAGGGAGTATAGGTGTAGACGTTTTTACTCCCCCAGAATCAGAATTATATGTTAAGAAAATTCTAGGCCAGGTTTCAGAAAGCGATAGGCCAAATATAGGTATATTGGCAGAAAAGTTAGGTAGATTACCTTTGGCATTAGCTCAGGCTTGCGCTTACATCAAAGAAAACAAAATGACTATCTCACGTTACTTAGAAATTTATGCAGAAAGGAAGCTTTATTTATTATCTCATAAAACACTACCTAAGGATTCTAACCATGAGCCTGTGTTTATTACTTGGGATATTACAATGGACGCAATTCGTAATGAGTCTAAACTAGCAAGCAAGTTGTTAGTAGCTTGTGCATATTTAGACAATGATATTCCTAAAGATTTGTTAAGAATATTTCCTGAGATTGTAGAGAACAATTCTGAAGAAAAACCTTTTGAAGAAGTATTAGGTATATTATTGAGATATTCGATGCTAGTGTCCAATGAGCAGAGTAGTAGTGTTTCTATTCACTGTTTAGTACAAGATGTAATTAGGCTAAAGTCAAAGGAAAGTGGAAAAATTAAAAAAGATATAAAAACCGTTTTTCAATTATTAAAAGAAAGCTTCCCTGACGACAGTGACAAATTAGAAGATTATGCTAAGAAACGACAGTTGTTACCACATTTAGAAACGTTCTTATCACATATAGATGATTGGCTAGGAAAAAATCCTTTAGAAAAGCAAACAATAGAGAAGGATTATCTTGTGGATTTGTTAATACGAATGAGTGATGGATATTATTACTTGGGTAATCCTAGAAGACAAAAGGAGTCGCTTGAACGGGTTTTACCTATCTTTAGAAAACATTATGGATCTGATCATTTTATAGTCGCCACGGCACTGACAAACCTCGGTATCGCTTGCGGGGATTTAGGTGATCACAAGAAAAAAAAGACGTTGCTTGAACGGGCTTTACCTATTTCTGAGAAACATTATGGCCCTGACCATTTCGAAGTTGCTGCCATACTGACAAACCTAAGTAGTTCCTACGGGACTTTAGGCAATCATGATAAACAAAAGGAGCTTCTTGAAAGGACTTTAACAATTAAAGAGAAACATTATGGCCCTGACCATTTCGAAGTTGCTAGGACACTGGCAAACCTTGGTAACTCTTATAGGGCTTTAGGTACTCCTCAAAAAGCAAAAGAGTTGCTTGAACGGGCTTTACCCGTCCTTAAGAAACACTACAGTCCTGATCATCCTGAAGTTGCTATACCACTTGCAAATCTTGGTATTGCCTATGGTGCGTCAGGTAATCATGAAAAAAAAAGGAGTTGCTTGTGCGGGCTTTAATAATTCAAGAGAAACATTATGGCCCTGATCATTTTATAGTTGCTAAACTACTGACAAACTTAGGTGGCGTTTACATAGTTTTAGGCGATCCCAAGAAAGCAAAAACGCTGCTTGCACGAGCTTTAATAATTCAAGAGAAACATTATAGCTTTGGTCATTCTGGAGTTGTTAAAACACTGATAAATCTAGGTAATGCTTATGGAGATTTAGGTGATCACAAGAAAAAAAAGGAGTTGCTTGAACGGGCTTTACCTATTTCTGAGAAACATTATGGCCCCGATCATTTCACAATTGCTATAGCACTAACAAACCTCGGTATCGCTTATGGGGATTTGGGTGATCATAAGAAACAAAAGGAATTGCTTGAACGGGCTTTAGCAATTAATGAAAAACGTTATGGCCCTGACCATTTCGAAGTTACTGCCATACTAACAAATCTCGGCACCGCTCATTATGCTTTAGGTGATCCTCAGAAAGCAAAAGAGTTGTTTGAACGGGCTTTAGTTATCTTTAAGAAACATTACGATTCTGACCATTTTGAAATTGTTAAACCACTGGCAAACCTGGGTATCGTTTATGGTACTTTAGGTGATCCTCAAAAGGCAAAAGAGTTGCTTGAACGAGCTTTAGTAATTCAAGAGAAATATTATAAACCTAATCATTTTGAGGTTGCTAGGACACTAGTGAATCTAGGTAATGCTTACAGGAATTTAAGTGATCCTCAGAAGGCAAAAGAGTTGCTTGAACGAGCCTTAGTAATTCAAGAGAAACATTATGGCCCCAATTATTTTGAAGTTGCTATTACACTAACAAACCTTGGTGTCTTTCATGGGGATTTAGATGACTACGAGAAACAGAAGGGGTTACTTGAACGGGCTTTAGCAATTAATGAACAACATTATGGCCCCGACCATTTCGAAGTTGCTAGGACACTAGTGAATCTAGGTAACGCTTACAGGGATTTGGGTAATCCTCAGAAAGCAAAAGAGTTGCTTGAACGAGCCTTAGTAATTCAAGAGAAACATTATGGCCCCGATTATTTTGAAGTCGCTATTACTCTGACAAACCTTGGTATCTCTCATGTGGATTTAGGTGACTATAAAAAACAAAAGGAGTTACTTGAACGGGCTTTAGCAATCAAAAAGAAACATTACAGGCCTGACCATTTTGAAGTTGCTAGAACACTGGCAAACCTCGGTAATTCTTATAGGGTTTTAGGTAATCCCCAGAAGGCAAAAGAGTTGCTTGAACAGGCTCTAGCAATTCGAAAGAAACATTACGGCCTCGACCATTTTGAAGTTGTTAAATTACTGGCAACCCTCGGTATCGTTTATGGCACTTTTGGCGATCATCAGAAAGCAAAAGAGTTGTTTGAACGAGCTTTACCTATTTTTGAGAAACATTATGGCTCTGGTCATGTTCAAGTTGCCAAACTACTGGCAAATCTTGGTATTGCCTATGGCGCTTTGGGCGATCACAAGAAACAAGAGGAATTGCTTGAACAGGCCTTGCCTATTTTTGAGAAACATTATGGCCCTGATCATCCGGAAGTTGCTAAACTGCTGGCAGAACTAGATGACATTTAGGTTTTTAGCAATACTGGATTAACAACAATTCATTTGAGCTACACTTCCAAAACTAATCTATTTGGATCTTCTATATAATTTTTTATTTTAACGAGGAAAGTTACTGCTCCTTTGCCGTCAACTATTCTGTGATCGTAAGAGAGAGCAATGTACATCATAGGTCTGATTTCTACTGCATTACCAACAGCAACTGGCCTGTTTTGTATTGAATGCATTCCAAGTATTCCAGATTGCGGAGGGTTTATTATCGGAGTGGAAAGAAGTGAACCGTATACTCCACCGTTTGAGATGGTAAATGTTGCACCTTCCATTTCTGATACTTGTAATTTACCCTCACGAGCTTTTTTGCCAAGAGCAACTAAAGTCAACTCAATTTCTGCAAATGACATCTGATCGGCACCCCGAATAACTGGTACAACAAGACCTTTGTCGGTGCCAACAGCAACACCTACGTCATAGTAATGTTTATATATGATTTCATCGCCTGAGATTTCAGCGTTAATTTCAGCAATTTCTTTCAATGCTTGCACCGCTGCCTTTATAAAAAACGACATAAAACCAAGTTTTATTCCATATTTTTTTTCAAAGGCGTCCTTATATTTTGCTCTTAGATCCATGACATTCTTCATGTCAATTTCATTGAACGTGGTCAGTATTGCAGCAGTATTTTGCGATGCTTTCAAACGAGCGGCAATTACTTGCCTTATTTTGCTCATTTTTACTCGTTCCTCTCTTTGCTCTCCATTTACTACACTTTTTGGCAATTCATATTGTTTTATTGCAGGTTGTTCAGCTTTGTTCATATGGCCTATCACATCTGCTTTTGTTATTCTGCCTCCCATGCCAGTTCCTTTGACGCTTTCTGCACTGATTGCATTTTCTTCCATAATTTTACGAGCTGATGGAGCATCTTTTTTAGCAGCACTTTCGCTTTTATCTTCTTTTCTCGCTTCCTCTTTTACTTCTCCCATGGAAAGCTTCGCTAACAATTGATCAGGACTTATTACATCATCTTCTTTTATAAGAAATTCAGTTATTTGCCCTGAAGCTTCTGCAGTTAATTCGAGTGCTGTTTTGTCAGTTTCAATTTCAAAGATCAAGTCATCTACTTTTACTGCTTCTCCAATACCCTTCTTTATTTTTACTATACCTTCTGTAACTGATTCACCACCAAGAGTTTTTGGTGCTCTGATTTCTATAATTTTGCTCATAAAACAACTTCCGTATAAAACTTTCTATAGATTTATACATGAAAAGAGACATGTAATAAACTAATAAATTCATTGAGGCTCTTATCATTTAGAAGTGACAAACGGATAACATATTCCCAAATGTCATTCCAGCACGTGACGCTAGGCCATAAAAATTCCTTGACAAGCTTTGCCATCCCCCCTATCATGAAACTGAAGCTATTTATTTATCTTCGCAATCTGTGCAGGTTAATGACAAAAAACTTAGGGTATTTGGCGTCTCATGTTTAATTTTTCGCACTACGTGCATCGCATGTCTTTAAAAATTTTTAGGTTTTTACCTATATAAGCCGAAACGCGCTTACAAAGCGTTTAAGACAGCAAAAAACGTCAAATTGACAAGGGAGAATTTGAATGCTAGCTACTACGGGGTTTCTTTGCCTTTTTTCCTGCTTAGTAAATTTCTTAAACACTTGCGATGTAGGTTAGTTGCAAGTTAAAAGCAGCTAAATCGCTCTTAATCAAGCGTTTTAGAATAAAAAAAACGCCGATATTTTAGTACATAGTAAATAGCCAACCACCACGGGGCTTCTTTTGCCTTTTTTTTCGCTTGGTAAATTTTTTAATATTTATAGCTAAACGACAACCGTCATCCCGCTGCTTGTTAGCGGGATCTAGAGATACCGCGAATGAATCGCGGTATGACGGTTAAATAATTCGTCATCCCGCTACGTGTTAGCGGGATCTAGAGATACCGTGACGGTATGACGGTTCGCGGTGGTATGACGATAAGGTTTATACCTTGTCATGCAAGTACTAGAATCCAGTAAGCTTATTTATGCATATAAAAGGTTATTATTTTGTAAAGTCAAAGTTGCTTTTGGTTTTAAGTTAAAGTACAATAAATGCAAAGGTTTATATAATGAATTAAACTGGATCCAAGTAGTCAGCTACTTGAATGACATCAGACAAACAATCGTACACATGCTAGTCAAAATAGGTACCAGAGGAAGCAAGCTTGCAGTTGCCCAGGCTTTGGAAGCAAAACAAAAGTTGCTGGATTCTTTTCCTAACTTATCTATTGAAATTGTTAAAATAAAAACTTCTGGAGATAAGTATGCAAACGCAAATCTTGCTGAAATAGGAGGCAAAGGATTATTCATTAAAGAAATTGAGACTGAATTGCTCGAAAATAATATAGACATGGCAGTTCATTCGCTAAAAGATATGCCTGCGTTTTTCTCAGGGGGTTTAACAATTCCTTGTGTTTTAGAAAGGCTAAGTTCATGCGATGCGTTTATTTCTCATAAACACAATAGCCTTGAGTCTTTGCCACAGCAGGCTACTATTGCCACTTCTTCAATAAGAAGAAAAGTTCAGTTGTTAAATGTTAGACCAGATTTAAATATAGTACCGCTACGTGGAAATGTAACAACCAGATTGCAAAATCAAAGTTTTGATGGAATAATTCTAGCTGAAGCAGGACTCATAAGATTAGAAAAACATCACTTGATTACAGAGGTATTGCCACCAAAAGTTATGTTAAGTGCAGTGGGGCAGGGGGCGGTTTGTATTCAATGTAGAAGGAATGATGTAAAAATTATCGATCTTTTAGAGAAAATTAATAATAATATGTCTTTTATAGGAGTGAAATCAGAGCGCAGTTTTATGAAGACAGTGAATGGTTCATGTTTTACACCACTTGCAGCTTTGGCTGAATATGTGAGCGAAAATATGCTACACCTTCGTTGTATGTTAGCAAGTGGAAAAAATATATACTTCACTGAGCGCACTTCATTTATAGAAGATGCGGAGAAAATGGGTATGGATGCAGGATTAGAGTTGAAATCAAAATGCTTATAAGCTTACCTAAAGTACGTGGAATCTATCGTTATGATGTCTTAATGTCTAAAGCGACGTGGTTAAATGTTGGTGGACGAGCTGATGTATTATTTAAACCATGTGATATTGAAGATTTAACATACTTGATTAAAAATACTGAACTGCCAGTTAGCGTTATTGGTGCAACATCCAACATAATAGTGCGAGATAGTGGCATTCGAGGAATAACAGTAAAATTAGGTAAGGAGTTTGCATATATTAAAAGTAAGGGTAACAACTCTATTGTAGCTGGGGGAGCTGTGCTGCTCAGCAACCTTGCTCACTTTGCGGGAAATCAGCAGATTAGTGGGTTGGAGTTTCTAGTTGGAATTCCAGGAACAGTTGGTGGCGGAATAGAAATGAATGCAGGTGCATATGGTAGTGATATCGCAAGTGTTGTACAATCCATAAAAGCAGTGAATCTAGAGGATGGAAACCTATATGAGTTCTCCAACGAAGAAATGGGGTATTTTTACCGTGGACATAGCCTAAAAGGAAATTGGATTTTTGTTGAAGCTGAGTTTAAAGGAGTAAACTCAGAGTATGAGCTTATACTGCAAAGGTTAAAGGAAGTTATTGAGAGGAAAAATAAAAGCCAGCCAATAAGAGGAAAAACTGCTGGGTGCATATTCAAAAATCCAAAAAACTACCGAGCATGGGAGTTAATTGATAAATCTGGCTGCCTAGGGTTAAATATTGGTGGAGCTAGAATCTCTAAGAAACATTGTAACTTCTTGCTCAATTACGATAATGCAACTGCATCTGACTTGGAAAACCTTGGCAACAAAGTAAAAGGTGCAGTAAAGGATAAATTTAATGTTGAACTTGAGTGGGAAATAAGGGTTTTGGGTAGCTATTAGATAGTTTTTATAGCTTATGTATATTCGTTCAGGAGAACGGCAAATAAGGTAAACAAGTAATCTAAAAAAATAATCATAGAGAAACCGTGAGGTAATGTGGTTAATCTTGTAGAACTTTGCAAGAATCTAGAGAGAAAAATAGCAAAGTTAGAGGTTGTCCGGAAACTAGTAAATTCAAGCATATTCCCTCTTTAACATAACCCTACTCATAGCTAGGTATATGAAATTCTCAGTGGATGTTGTGAGTAAATCATACTCCTTCGATAGCCTTCTATTCCTATTAACCCAAGCAAAAGTCCTTTCTACAACCCATCTTCTTGGCTGTACTTTAAACCCTTGTTCTCTTGTTGGTAGTAGCTCAGGTGGCGTATCTTTGTGCACCCAAAATCTACATGGAGGCCTTTTAACAATTTCAATATCTATGTCATATTCTTCCTTTATGTGATTCTTTAAATTTCTTCCTTGGTATCCCATGTCAGCCCACATTTTTTTAACTTTAGTATATTTTGTTCTCATATTGTTTAATGCTATTTTAATACCATCTCTATCATTTTCGTTAGCAGCGCCTACGTAACAACCTAGTATAAAACCCTGAGTGTCTGTAATTATATGCCTTTTTCTACCCTTTACTTTTTTACTTCCATCATAGCCTTTGATCCCCCCTTTTCTGTAGTCTTTACAGATTGACTATCTACTATACAGGCACTCGGCTGCTCATTCCTTCCTATTTTTCTTCTACTATATTTTGTAATTTCATAATTCATTTTCTCAAAAATTCCCTGCTTCTTCCATTGCCTGAACTGCTCATACACAGTCTTCCATAGCGGAAAATCATTTGGTAAATACCGCCATTGACACCCTGTACGCAATACATAGAAAATTGCTTCTAATATTTCTCTTTTGCTATACTTTGGCGGCCTTCCTCCTTTCTTGTATGATACTCTGAAGTGTTTTTCTATTCTTGCCCATTCCCTTTCGCTTAGATCTGTTGGATACTTTTTTCTCATCTTTACCCCGTACTAAAATTTCAGATATTATAGCCTTTTACTTGTTTCCGGACAACCTCTTATTAAATTTCAATTACTAAATGAATTTATCACTTTCACTTCCGTATTTTCCAGCGATTCACCGTAAGTCACTGCTTTTAGGTAAAACTTTTTTCCCCTTTGCACTTCGAAAGATATTACTGAATCATCAAGCAGAGTAAATTTTTCACCTGCGGTGTGCTGATACTCTTTGGTGCCCTCTTGCCCTCTAATTAGGTTGCTAAGCTTATATTTATTTTTATCTATAAGTTCGGCACTCTGAAATTTTACTATCTCTTTTCCAACCAGTGCTAAATTGCTTACATTTATAGTACTAACATTAGTGCTTGTAAAACCCTCTTCTGTCATCCCAGTGCCCAGACACTGGGATCCAGGAGAAATATGGTCAAGCGCTGGAATGACACCATCACTTAAATAATGGTTATATGAAGAACTCAATACACCAAAACGTAACACTGCTATAAGCCCCTCGTCGGTAGATTCCATTACATATCCGTAAGTAGACTGCTTGTTTGTGCTTGCGATAGGCTTATAATCCTTATCGTTGTACGAAATAAAGAGTGTTGCTCCTTTCCAATTCTTTTCCTCGCTAATTAAAGTAAAGCTTGTGGTATTATCTTTAACATGCGGTAAATCTATCATTTCTATGATGGTTTTGCTAACGTGAGAGGGAGGGTATTCCTTCAGCATAAGTGACCTTGTTGAAGGAAAAGAGAGCTTATATATAGAGCGATCATAACCAACGCCAATTACTTGAATGGACATGCTTTCAAATTTCGTTTTTATAATTCTCACCGTATGCTTTTTCTCACCGTCTAAAATCGTTATTACATCACTTGGCACAAGCCACGCATATTTTATCGACAGCTTGAAATTGTATATATTTCTCTCTTGCCACGAAGAATAAAGTAAAACCTCAGCTATATTTTGCGCCTCTCCCTCCTCCATAATGAGTGGTATTTCAACTATTATAGCAGTGCCTTGCTTTGGCAACTCAGCATATTTAACATCAATTGGATAGCCAAAATTGCGGTTAAAGTAAACGATGTTAACTTTATTGTTTAAATCCAGTTGACTAATATTAACAAGTTGCATCGACTTTGAACTGTTATTGAAAACCATTTCACCAATTGGCATTACAGTTGTAACTCCCCTGCCCTTTTGGACAAATTTCAGTTTAGAGTCCTGTTCAACCACATCAAAAAAATAGCAACTTTGCAGCATTTTAATAATTGAACGTACCGATTGCTGGTCATTTATTACATATCCAGACAATAATCCTTTAACATCACTCGTATCGAACTGATCGCTTTTTAAACCTGCTTTTTGTAATAGATCCGATAAAACATCGGAAATATTAAGCTGTGAAAGCTTTCCCTGAATCCAATGTCCTGTCTGCCAATTATGGCAGTCAGTCCACATATCACACAAATTGGGGAAATAAGGAAATGGCCTTGCATCCCATGCCCAGAGAAACATTTTTTCTACCATTTCCGAGCTTTGCCACTTCTTTAGCGTTCCTTCAATTGCAATTTTTTGCGAAAGAAAGCTCACCTCTCCGTTTGAATATCGTGGATATTTGCTCTCTATGCTGCCTTTATCAACAAACACATTTGGCTCATTAGTGCAGCCGTTCATACTGGGAAATCCATACTCAGTAAACCATATTTTTTTCATTTTTGGTTGCCATTTCGTTTTACTACCACCTGGATTTATGTGAGTTTCACTCCACCATTTCTCTATATTTTTCCACGCATACCTGCTGTCGTTATACTTTACTTTTTCAGGTTCACTCTTTGAGTAATCATAGAAATAATCATACCCCACTCCACTGCTCCAACCACCCATTACATCTTCCGCGGAATAACCAAAAGGAGGCTCTGGACCATCAGTCAGTGGAAAATAAGCATCTATGCCAACAACGTCGATATACTCTGAAGACCACAGTTCATCCATATTATACCAACCATCATATGAATGGTATTCGCTCCAATCTGCAGCGTAGGTAACTGTTACTTCTTTTCCAAGATTAAGTTTTATCTGTTTTGCAAGTTTGACCAGCTCTATCACCACAGGATAATTACCTTGAGCATCTTTTACTCTGGTAAGCTGGACAAACTCAGACCCGATGATAAACCCTTCCACTTTAGTTTGTTTGGCAATGCTTGCATAATGCTCTATAAATTTGTTATATTGATTCTCAAAAAAATCACTTATATCCCCAGGGGTCCCGCTCAATTTTCCTCGCCACTCTTTGTTCTTTGTGTCAAGTAAGGGCATTGGATAGAGCATCACCTTGTAGCCTCTGCTGTGTAGCTCTTCTATATATCTTATCAACGCTGCATCACTAACTGTGCCACCATACCTTGGGTTTCCACTCGCATCTTTTGAAATTAGCTGAGCATTATCTCTGGTTACACCCCCTACTTGCCAATCATCAGGTAATATTGCGGAATCATCTTGAAATTCAACTGCAGGATATATTTTACAATCTTTAATGTTCAGATCATTCACAAACCAATTGACTACCACCGACACCAACTCAACATTTGGCAAATCTTCTTTTAATTGATCCAAAGAAAGCATTGCATCGCTCTTTTTAGTGTGGTTGTTGTGATTTACCCTTTGCGCCAGCCCATATGGGATATATTGGTTGCTGCTTATTTTCTCTTGCGCGATTTTCTTCTGTATTTTTGTATCATATACAAACTCACCTGAACCTGGTATGATATTGATATTCCGAATATTTTCCGCTATTGAAAACCCAACGGGCTTTAATGCAGTTCGCACTTCAAATGTAAATATCGGGACGCGATTGTTATAGTCTGCTAAAGGAAAATTCTTGATGACTATGTAAGATATTCCCCTATAAGCCGGCACATTCCCCTCTCCTTCAATTGATGACATAAATGGATCAGGATTTTGGTCTTCTCTGCCGCTGTAAAAAGTATAATCTATTTCATCAAAGCTAAGTGATGTTGTATCTGCCCAGATTCTGTTTAATTTTTCTACTTTCCCCTTGCAGATCGCAATTGCAAGCGTTGCGTAGTAATTATATGTAACGTTCATACCTCTTCCAATTTTGCTTTTGGTGGTTATCGCCTCTTCTTTTATTGGCTGTGACCAAATAATGTTCCCTGCAACACGAGCAGTGCCATAGATAATTGGAATCGTTCTGCCGTAGGTTGAGGTTTGAACTTGCAGATTTTTTAGTCTCGCACCATGCGTTACTTTTTGCTCGGCATCAAGGCCGAACATTGCCCCATCTAGCTGTGCACCAAGAAGAGCACCGAGTTCTGAGCCGATAATCCGGCCAATTGGACCAAAAATGCTGCCTGCTTGACCAAAAATTGATGATAAAATTATTGTAGACATGGTAATCCTCCTTTTGATAGATTTTTTTGAAATTGTTGAGAGAAGATCCAAGTGTCACGCTACTTGGATGACAAGAAAGTGGTACTGGGATGACAGATACTATGATAAGAAATTCAGCAGCTTACAATGGATAGTTGAAGTTTTTAATTAAGAAAAGCACACAAGTAAATCGTGTAGCTATAGTTATTGTAAGCAACAATGAAAAAGTGCGGAAGTGAAAAATTTATGTTGATTTTATATTAATTTTTAGTACAATTTAGCATTATAATCTGGGGGTACCAATGAAATTTGAAATGTCGGAAGAAAATAGTAAAAGAGTCTTGTCTGGTACAAAATGGATTACTAATGTTGGTCAAAACTATCTTACATCACTGAATAATAGCACTAAACCAACTAGTTCTGGAAAAAAATTAATCAATGCTTTTTTACTTGTTCCAATCATCGTGCCTACTGCTATAACAGCATTATCTCTTAGCTTAACTATGCTTTTTTTGAATGCTGTTAATGTTCAAAAAGATGATTCTAAATTATCTAAAGTAATAAAGTTTATAGTTAGCTCTCTAATCTATATAGCTGCTACCGTGGTTTTAATTCCGTGCATTGTATTAAATCTAATAATTTCACTGATACCTGGTCTTATTTTTTATTACATTAATAAAGACATGTTTAGTCAAAAAGACATAGAAAACAGTCAAGGTCAACCAGTAAATAAAGTTGAGATAAGTAATGATAAAGAATACAATGAGCGTGTTGAAAAAGAAGCTAGCATATTAGGAACTGACCAACATCAAAATAATGAAGAGCACGAGCAAAATGAACTAAGGAGTAATAGTCAAAGTAATTCAGAACAACACCATTCAGCATATAATCAAGCATTAGTAAGTAATGGTCAACTACATAATCAACCGAATGTAGAAGTAATATCTCGAGAAGTGGGTAATACGCGATTTGTAGACCAGACTGTTATAGCAAAGGATATAAATAATGATGGTATACGAGATGGTGGAATGATGATGCGAACAGTTGGAAATGATCGTAACTTCACTGCTTGTGGTGTTGTTACCGGAAATGCTACTAATAAACAAGAAGGTTTCGCTACTGCTATGGGGTTTTCATGTAACATTGTTGAAAATGGAATAGATTTCTAACTTGGCTACAGTATGCGCACTGGAACTGACAAAAAGCAAGCAATTAAACATCTTAAGCAAAGTGAATCAGCGCGAACTTTGCTATCTGGTGATAGTGGAATATTGTCTATAGAGCAGTTTGGTAGCTCACAACGAAAGCAGTAATTATTTCACCAGCGGCAAAGTAATACCATGCTGATTCATATATTTTCCTTTCATATCATCATATGATTTCTCGCATTCACTTTCGCCGCTTAAAAATACGAATTGGCATGCGCCTTCATTAGCGTAAATTTTCGCAGGAAGTGGAGTGGTGTTTGAGAATTCGAGTGTGACATGACCTTCCCATCCAGGTTCTAAGGGAGTAACGTTTACTATAATTCCACATCTTGCGTAAGTTGATTTACCAACACAAATGACCAGTACATTCCTTGGTATACGAAAATATTCCACTGTACTTGCAAGCACAAAGCCATTTGGTGGAATTATACATACGTCTGTTTCCTTATCTATGAAACTATTCTCAGAAAAATTTTTAGGGTCCACGATAGCTGAATTAACATTAGTAAAAATTTTAAATTTATTATCCACTCTTGCATCGTAACCATAAGATGATAGTCCGAAAGATATAACACCTTTGCTGCTTTTGTGGTTCACAAAAGGTTCTATCATTCCAAAATTTTCAGCTTTTTCTCTTATCCATTTATCTGGCATAACTGCCATAATTGCCCCTTAAAGTTGTGTAATACTTACAATAATATAAAATAAAATTTAAATGTAAACTGTAGCTTTTGTCATGCAATTAAAGCTTTTCAGTTTGATTTTTTATTACAATAATTAGATTTATGTTCTTAACTAAAAATAATGCTTAGAAACTTTCTCCTGATTTTTGTATTCGTATTATTCACGCCGCTATCAAATGCTGATGCCAGGAAATACATCAGAATTGTTGGATCTTCAACTGTTTTTCCTTTTATCTCGTTTATAGCCGAAGAGTTCAACCGTGTATTCTCCTTTAAGACTCCAGTTGTGGAATCGATAGGAAGTGGATCAGGATTCAAAATGTTTTGCTCAGGAATAGGGGAAGACACGCCAGACATCACCACTTCATCTCGCCCTATGAAGGAAGTAGAAAGAGAACTATGTAAAAGGAATAAAATTAATGAAGTGATAGAAACCATCATTGGCTATGATGGAGTTGTCATTGCAAATTCAAATCAAAGCCATAGATTTGATTTCACAAAGAAGGACTTATTTGAAACTTTATCTGCATATTCTCAAGAAAATGATAAATTAGTAAAAAATAATAAGAAGTTTTGGTCTAATGTCAATCAAGCCTTACCAAAAACAGAAATTGAAATTTATGGTCCACATCAAAATACAGGTACATACGAAACTTTGGTTAATTCTATTATGCTTGATCAATATTCATGCATGAACTCGAGAATTTTCAAAGAGAATTATAAAGATCAGGAAGAAAGAAAGAAAGCATGTGGTAATATAAGGGATGACGGAAGGTATATAGAAGTTGGAATTAATGAAAATATAATAATACAAAAATTGAAAAGTAACAAGAACGCCTTAGGGATATTTAGTTTCAGCTTTTTAATGAGGAATCAAGATAAAATACAAGGGAGCACAATTGCAGGAATTGAGCCAACTTACGAAAATATATCATCGGGAAAATATATATTAGCAAGACCTCTATACCTTTACATAAAGAGGGAACACTTGGATACTGTTGATGGATTAAGAGAATTCGTAAAAGAAATTATAGATTCAATCGGTATTGAAGGTGGGTACCTATCTAGGCTTGGTCTAATCCCACTTTCAAGTGAAGACATGAAAAAAGCTTCAGCAAAAGTTTATGATATAACGTGACGGTCTTTTATATTCTTTGTCCCAGCGCGGCGCGCTGGGATGACATTATTAACGTTGTACTTCTGTAAACGTTCTTTCTACACTTGGATCTTCTAAAACCTTAGCAATACCAGCACCCATTAATATAACTGCTGCCAAAACTGTTAAAGCCAGTGCAACTACAGGATACGCTAGCACATAGGCTGCAACAGTACCAACTGCGCACAGTCCAACAACGCCCAGAGCAATTTTCCCTTTGTGTTCACTCCAGAAGGTTGTTTCGTTCTTTTCTGGGGTTTTGTTGTCTGCAGTTGGTGCAGAGTTTACGGTGTTTTGATCTAGATCAGTGTCATCTATAAAGTTAAGATCATCATTCTCAGACGGATCCTGATTGATTTCTTGTGAAAATCGAGTCGCATACTCTTTATCCCATGCTATCTGATCATTAATCTTGGCATTATCTAGTTCATTTTTACTAAGTTTTTCCTCAAATTCTTGAATCAAATCTTGAAAGCATTGCTCACATACTCCAGGTATTTTAGCAAAACGTTTTTGTGCACATGTAAGTTTATCCATTACATAGTTATTTCCATTGGGCTCGAACCCAAGGAGCCCTGGAGAAGCAGCATCAAACATTAATTTAAAGCTTTCTTTTATCTTTTCCACATCTTCTTGGTTCAATTCTTCACTATATTCAACTTTCAGAGGATAAACTAAAAGGGCATCTACTCTTCCACTACTCCAATATACCTCTCGCTCTAAAACCCTTTCTACATCTTCACCACAATTCTCTAATGCTGCTTTAACTTGATCAATATCAAGGTTTTCTATTGCTTCTTGTAAGTTGGAATCAAGATCCTTTACCCTCTCGTGCTTTTCTATTTCTTGAATAACTCGTGCAAGAGCAAAATATTCTGTGCTATTATAGTCAATTTTTCCTTGAAAGCGTTTAAGATCATCTATTGTATCCGCAAAATATGGTTGACCTTCAAAAAATTCTATTACCTTGTAATCACACAAAAAATCATGAGTTTTTTGATCAGCTTTCTGCTAAATTAGTTCAATGATCTTTACTTGAGCTTTAATTGTAATGCTACAACACATAACAAAATCTAAAATGGTACCTTTGTCACTAGTCAAAGTCCCCTCGTGGCTCAAAACTGCTTGTATATCATTATGTTCATTATCGTCGAGTACGTTCTGGACTTCTTGAACACTGCCATTCCAGACTGCCTGTCTTAATGAACCTAGAATTTCTTCTTGTGCATCAGTTAATTCAACCATATCTTACCTCTAATAAAAATTTAATTATCACACATATTTACAAGTAAATCAAGTATATTGTTAATAACTGTTAATAAAGGCCAACAAAGTGCTTGACGTTAGAGTAGCTTTTATGGCTTTGTATAGCGAGGAAGTAACTCTATGAAAAATCATCAACGTTTACAAAATTTGCGTTCAATTGTATTTATTGTGGGAATATTCCTATTGCTGTTTAGCTTAGCAATGCTTATTCCTGCTATTACCAATAAGTATCTCAGCTACGAATGGAAAAATTTTCTCGCTGGATTCATAATTACCTGCACATCTGGCGCAATTTTTATTTTACTCGGTAAATTAAGTAGATTGCATGGAATGCCAGCAATTTTTGCGATTACTAGTTGCACCTGGATTGCCTTGTCTCTGTTTGCAGCTATTCCTTTCTATTTTGATAATCTGAGCTATGTTGATGCATTGTTTGAAACGATATCTGGCATCACAACCACAGGAGCAACTATATTTAATGATATTGAAAAGCAATCTCCGGGAATACTGCTGTGGAGAGCAATGCTACATGGCATGGGGGGTTTTGGTGTAATCACTTTAGGAATTGCAGTTTTTCCTATGTTTAAGGTTCTCAGCCTAAATAATTTACTTTATTCTGAATATTCAGATGCTACCAAAAGGAAGTTGCCGAACACGCGAAGCGTAGTAATTCATGTTACGGCAATATATTATGGCTTAATTTTGTTATGTATATTTTCCTATTATCTAGCTGGTATGCCACTATTTGATGCAATATGTCACGGAATGTCTGCTGTATCAACTGGTGGATTTGCTAACTATAATGATTCTATAGGGCACTATAATAATCCCATACTAGAAGCCATAACGATCGTTTTTATGATTTTGGGTTCTCTGCCTTTTCTTAGCTATTTAAAAATCATAAGACGGTTAGACATTTGCTATGATGAGCAGGTCTCTTACTTTTTTAAGATAGCTATTGTTTCATCTTTATTTGCTTGTTTTTGGTTGTATAAAAATGTTGATTTAGGAGTGTCATTATCATTTAGATGCAGCACATTTACCATCACTTCCTTGATTACGTCAACTGGTTATGCAATCTGTAATCATATAGATTGGAGTTTCATTTCAGTCTTAGCTTTTTTTCTCACCTTTGTTGGTGGATGTAGTGGTTCTTCAAGTGGTGGTGTCAAAATCTTCCGCTTGATTGTTCTTTTAAGGTCTATAAGAAATTACTTTTACCTTTTATTAAACCCTGATGCAGACAATGGAGTAAAATTCAATGGAAAAACCCTGGAGAATGATGAAGTTCACTCTGTCTTTATATTTTTTGCAATTTTCATGTTAACGTTTACCATTTCATCAATAGTGATGTCTTACTTAAGCAATGCAGACTTTATAACTAGCATCAGTTCAGTCTCTGCAACGCTTACAAACTCTGGCCCGGGATTTAGTAATTTAATAGGTCCTTCGGGTAATTATTCCTCTTTCAGTAATGAAGTAAAATTATTTCTATCGTTTTTAATGCTGCTTGGCAGACTTGAAATATTGCCAATCTATTTTTGTATAGGCAATTTATTCTTATTTAATAGAAAGAAATAGTTGGTGAAGTTGTGAAATTTGATATTATAGCTAAACTGACTTACGACAATTTGAAAAACCGTCATTCCGCTACTCGTTAGCGGAATCTATACCGCGAATAAATCCACAGATGTACGAACATTGTGATTTGGGCACACCAGGAAGAATGTCATCCAAGTAGCCCCTTTCTCGTCATCCCGCTACTTGTTAGCGGGATCTATGCTAAGAGATACCGCGAATGAATCGCGGCATGACGGTTCGCGGCGGTATAGCTATAGATAGTATTAGCTATTTAATAAAAAGATCGTAGCTAAACCAAGAAATATAAAAGCTGAGAGAATATCAGTTGTTGCCGATGTTAGGATTGAAGAAGAAACGGCAGGGTCAGACTTTAAGCGATGAAGCATTATAGGAATGAAAGTTCCGATGAACGTTGCAATAATTGACATCATAATCATGGAGACCACAAAAATCATCTCCACTTTGAAGTTGTGAAACCTTATTGCTAACACTACTAATGAAATAGTAGATAAGATCACCCCGTTTATAAGACCTATTAAAAATTCTTTCATCAGTATTCTTTTTGCATTTTGCTCAGTTAGATATTTTGTTGCGATTGCCCGGATGGTTAGCGTTACTGTTTGGGATCCTGCATTTCCGCTCATTGATGCAATTATCGGCATGATTATTGGCAGCACTATAAAACTTTTTATTACATCATCGAAAAAGCCAACTACTATGGAACACATTGTTGCAGCTAAGAGGTTAAACAGTAACCAAAGTAGCCTTTTAATTATAGTTTTATGTATAGGGGCATTTATATCGGCTTTAGAAGATACACCGCTTATTTTGAGTACATCCTCTTCTGTTTCTTGTTGAACAACTTTTATCACATCTTCAATTAAGATCACACCAATAATTTTACCATTCTTATTTACTACCGGAGCCGATAATAGAGAGTAATCTTTAAATATTCTTGCTACTTCCTCTTGGTCTATTCCAGTTTTAATGATTTTTATGTCATGATCCATTATCTCTTTTATTATTGTGTCTCCTGAGTGAGATATTACCTTATTTAAATTAACACTGCCTATAGGCTCTAATTTTGAGTTGATAATGAATATCTGGTGAAATTTTTCTGGTATTTTTTTATAGTTGCACACAAATTCTGTCAGTTGATTTATTGTCCAATAATATGGAGCTATAACCATATCTTTATGTATTAACCTTCCTGCACTTTCTTCTGGATATGATAGCAACTCCTCTACCGATTTCTGAGTTTTGCTGGGCAAATAGTAAAGTATATTTTCTACAGACTTTCTATCTAAATCTTTCACTATGGTTACTATATCTTCTACATCAAGGAGCATTAGTAACTTTGCTGTATTTTCTATTCCCAATGTTTCTATGATCTCTATTTGTAAATCTGGCACTACATGCACTAGGGCATCACTTAACAAATGTTGATCGAGGATATTAACTAATTTCTCCCTGTGATCACTGATCGAAGTAGATAAAAAATAAGCTAACTGAACACTGTCTATCGTTTTTACAATATTACGAACATTCTCTAGCTTCTCGTTATCAAGTGACTCTATTAAGTCATCAATAGCCTTTTTGTCTAAACCATAATGGGAACTTATTTCAATATTCATTACTTTACCTTGTTTTTTAATAAATATACGCGCTTGATTTCCTTAAACATTAAAGTATAATGAAATTATTTAAATTAACTATCATATGGTTAAATTTCTATTTTGTTTACTGTTATTGTTATTGATAGTAAATATATTAAAATCTAAAGTATAATGAAAACTTATCCAGAAATTCTTGAACACTTTCAAAGCTTAAATAAAAGTATTTCTCTTATCAGGAGGTGTCTTTGACATAGAAAAATTAAAGTTGCGTCTTGAAGAGCTTGACTCCCAAGCGTCGAATGATGACCTATGGCAAGATAACCAAAAAGCACAAGAAGTTTTAAAAGAACGTTCTAAAATTAAAAATGACGTAGAGTCGTTTTTAAAGCTGGAAAGCGATTACAACGATGCCATCAGCTTAATGAAGTCTGCTATTGATGAAAATGATGAAGAATTTTTCTCTGAAGTTGAAAATGAATTAGCTAAGCTAGAGAAATTAATCAAGTATAAAGAAACAGAGTCCTTATTTACTGGTGAAGCAGATAATAATAACTGCTTTTTAGAAATCCACTCAGGAGCTGGTGGAACAGAGAGCAATGATTGGGCTGAAATGCTGATGCGCATGTATGTAAGGTGGGCAGAAATTTATCATAACTTTAAAGTTGAAGTTGTAGAAAAATTAGAAGGAGAGTCAGTTGGTATAAAGTCTGCAATGATAAAAATCGTTGGAGAAAAAGCTTATGGGTGGGCAAAAAGTGAAAGTGGAATTCACAGGCTGGTTAGAATATCGCCATTTGATGCAAATGGTAAACGTCATACCAGTTTTGCAAGTGTAGGAGTAACTCCAGTGATAGAAGATTCAATTGATATTGCTGTGGATGAAAAGGATCTAAAGATCGACACCTATCGTGCTTCCGGAGCAGGAGGTCAGCATGTGAACAAGACTGAAAGTGCGGTACGCATTACGCATATTCCAACTGGTGTTGTAGTTCAATGCCAAAATGGTCGTTCTCAACACAGAAATAAAGATGAGGCGTTAAAATTACTTAAAGGACGTTTATACCAAATTGAACTGGAAAAAAAAGAACAGAAAATGGCTGAAGAATATGGTAAAAAATGCGATATAGGCTGGGGCAATCAGATCAGATCGTACGTTATGCATCCATATCAAATGGTGAAGGATTTAAGAACCGGACATGAAGTGGGCAATATAAATTCTGTTTTTGATGGTAATATAGATTGTTTCATAGTTAGTGTGCTTACTAAGCAAAATTAGGTAGGGTTGACTTTCTTGCCATAATATATGATAATTAAAATATTGTTAAAGTAGGAGTAAAGTTATGGCGATTAAATATGATCAGTGGAAAAGTGACCTTACCCAGAAAAAGTGGAGAGAAAGTGTGGAATGTTTTTTACAAAAAGAATGATGCATCAAATTGTTCTGGAATGCAATAGTTAATAGTGACGTTGTTTGTTATAAAAAATTTCTATGTATTCAAATATTGCAGTTCTAGTTTGTTGAGCAGAGTGTTGTGAAGTATCAATAAGTATTTCTCTTTTCAATGAGCTAAAGAAGCTTTCTGCAACAGAATTGTCGTAACAACAGCCTTTATTACTCATCTATATTCTTTACAGCTAAGAGATATTGATACCCTTGCGCAGTATATTGTGAACCTTGGTCACTGTGCAGCAGTAGATTTTTAACAGGTTTACGCCTATTAATGGCCATTAATAAAGAGTTCATAACCAATTGTTTATTTATTGCACTACTCATTAACTACCATACGTGAGAATTATTGCTGCCAAATATAGCCATCCCTCCTTGGTTTTGATGTAAGTAATCCCATACTTTATTTGGTTGATCAACAATAAAGTTTTGATCTAGTATATTGGGAGCTACAGCTCTATTATCTGTTTGTTGTTTTTTAATTTTAAACTTTCTTCTCAGTATAGCCCTGATGTCATTTTTCTGCATAATACTTTGCACCGTTTTCAAATTGCAACTTTTACCCAAAGCCTTCAATTCAGCATGAATTTTAGGAGCTCCATATCTACATTTAGAAACTTGATATATTTTTTGAATAGCTTCGAGTAGCTCTTTATTTGCTGATTCTCTACTGCTTATTTTTCTTGTGGTCCACTTATAGTAGCCACTAGCAGAAAATCCTACATAATTCCTGTACTTTATAGCAGTTACTATATAAAAAAATATTTTACTCTTTTTGACTGGCCAGGGCTTTTTTTTAAATGTCTCTTTCCCTTGTTACTCTTGCTTTGTAAATCAAACCTCTCTTTGTCATAAGGTGCTACATCTGGAAATGCATTTGCCGCTGACTTTTTTTCGTTATATTTCTTCATCCATTTTCCTAATACACTATCCCTTATTCCTAGATCTCTTGCTACTTTTGCAACTGGTTGACCTACCTTTCTTTGTTCATTTGCCAGCTTAACAGCTTCCAATTTGAATTCTGCCGTATATTCTCTTACCATTTCTAATCCTCCAAAATTTTATTTTACCCGAAAAAACTCTTTTCTTTCTCTCCACTTTTTCTGGGTAAGGTCAGAAATTTAATGATCCAGGATATACTCCTTTGTTAAGGGAGATTGAGCATTTTCGAATATTTCTTGAGTGCTTCCAGACTCAACAATTCTGCCATTATGAAAGAAAATTACACTATCAGATAACTTTTTAGCTTGCTTCATTGAATGAGTCACCATAATTATAGTAAATCTTAATTTCAGCTCTTGTATAAGATTTTCGATTGCATTGGTTGCCATTGGATCAAGAGCAGAGCACGGTTCATCCATTAATAAAATAGTTGGCTTCACTGCAATTGCGCGAGCGATGCATAGCCTCTGTTGTTGGCCACCGGATAAATTGAGTGCGCTATCTTGCAATCTGTCCTTCAATTCTTCCCATAAACCAACCTTGGTTAAACTATTTTCCACCATCTCATTCAATTTTTGCTTATCCTTCGCCATACCATGCAATTTTGGCCCACAAGCAACATTATCATATATTGATTTTGGAAAAGGATTTGGCTTTTGAAATACCATACCAACTTTTGCTCTAAGTAGTACAACATCCATATCGCGTGAATATATATCACCCAGCCCATCGATATCTAATTCACCAACAGTTTTGCAACCTGGTACATAGTCATTCATACGATTAAAACAACGCAAAAATGTTGATTTACCGCACCCGGATGGTCCGATAAAAGTAGTAACTTTTCTTTTATAAATATTCAAATTTATATCGAATAAAACTTGCTTAGAGCCGTACCAGAGATTTAAATCTTTAACAGAGGCACGTGTATTGCTCATATCACATCCTGCATTGAATAGAGCCCCGGAATTTCTCTTTTATTTTCGTATAGCCATACTGCTGCTTGAACAGCTCCTCTAGCAAATGTTGTGCGATCAATTGCTTTGTGGTTTAGTTCTATCCGTTCATCAGAATTAACAAACATCACGCTGTGATCTCCTATTACTCCACCTCCACGAGATACTGCAAAACCTATTCCCCCCTTTTTCCTTATGTTTGAACCACTATGTAAATATTGATTGGACTGAAAATCCACTTTTGAAGCGTTAGCAATTGTTTTGCCAAGTTCTATAGCTGTTCCAGATGGTGAATCCTTTTTTAAGTTATGATGCATTTCCCAAATCTCAACGTCATATTCATTACCTAAAAGCTCAGCAGCTTTTTTTACCAATTTCAGCAACACATTAACCCCAACACTCATATTTGCTGACCATAATATTGGAACTTCAGCAGCATATTCTTTCAAATCGACACCTTCTATTCCAGTTGTGCCACTAACCAGCGGTGTTTTAAATTTTACAGCTGCTTTAAGGCAGTCTAACATACATTCTTTAGTTGTAAAATCTATTACAACGTCAGATGACTCAAATATGCCACTAATAGAACTTGTAACTTTAATTCCTAGATTGGCTATAATTGGTCCAATATCTGAATCTATGTACTTACTACCTGAACGGGCAACAGCACCTGCTATTTCCACTTTGGTATTTGTAATTAATTCATTGAGTATTTTTTTGCCCATTCTGCCTAAGCAGCCTATTACTCCAACTCTGATTTTCATAAAGCTTTTTACGTTTATTAAGAATGTTAGGCCTTTTTTTAAGCTCTGTCACTTCTGATCTATATTCTATAGCTGTACGAACACTGCAATTTCAGATCCCAGTGCCTTGACCACAACTATTGCAATATGGTACATAGTGAACGATGTCATTCCAGTCTGGAATCTAGCCTTTCTGCAATCTCATCGAAAACGTTTTTCTATGCTAGTTTGCTTGCTTACAAGCAAACTTTTCTGGATCCCAGTGCGTGACACTGGGATCTAGCCTTTATTATTTGGTTGAAATTAAGTTTTCTGGATCCCAGTGTCAGCTACTTTCATGACATCATTATAAAGTAAAATGAGATCCCAGTGTCTGGGCACTGGGATGACAAGAATAGGGCACTGGGATCTAGTGGGCTCAAACTACAATGTTTGTACAGCTGTGATCTATATTCTATAGCTGAATAATTTAACAATTCAAAATGAATACATATCCTATTGAGCTCTATATTACATACCAGGTTGCTTTGCCTTTTCCATGCTGAGTGATGTGATTACTCTTTACGAGATTAGATACGTGCTTCTTTAAGGTATTGCAGTTTGCTTTAGTAATATTTTCCAAATCCTTAATTGTAAGACGTCCATGTTTGCTGAGTAGTGCTAATACTTTAGCAGAAAGTGGTGGTAAATAGAGATTTAACACTTTTTCATGTGACACCTTTTGTTCAAGATGAAATTTTTGCTTTTGTAGTGACCTTAAAAAGAATATAAGCCATGGATTAAAATCATAGCTGCTCGTCTTCAAGGATTGTTGAGTACGACGCAAAGCTAAGTAGTAACTCTCCTTATTACTTTCAATTATACTTTCAAGGGAACTGTAAGGTACATAGATATACCCTAACTTTAGTAACAAGAAAGTTGTGAGAATGCGTGATAATCTGCCATTTCCATCCTGGAAGGGATGAATAGCTAAAAAAGTAACTATAAAAATGCCAATAATTAATAGAGGGTGTAACGATTTCACCTCTAATTGCTGGCTAGTCCAATAAATAAGTTCTTGCATTTGTGTTGCTGTCTCAAATGGAGAGGCTGTTTCAAAAACTATGCCCAAGCTTTTTCCAGATTCATCAAACGCTTCAACATGATTGGGGAATTTTTTATATTCTCCCATGTGCCTTTGATCTTTATATGAAAATTGTAAAAGCCAGATGTGAAACTGTTTTATAGTGTTTTCTGTAAATGGCATCTTGTTAAAGTTTTGAAATACTTCTTCACACACATACGCATATCCGGCTATTTCTCGTTCATCTAGAGAACGAAATGAACGTGTATCAAGTTTGGATAGTAATTGCTCAACTTCACGGTCTGATAATCTTGCCCCTTCAATACGAGTAGAAGAACCAATACTTTCAATTGTTGCAATTTTCTTGAGCATTTGTAAACGTTCTGGAGCTAAATTACCAAACAATTGCCATGCTCCTTTAAATTCATCAATTTCAGCAACTAATTTTAACATTTCAGGTGTTATTACAATTTTTGAAATGTCAAACATATCTGTATTTTTATCTAGTTATATTCAATTATATTCGAAAATATCCTATTAGCAAAGAATACTTGTGAGACACACACTAAAGAATGAATTTTGGTAGGCATAAAAGCAGCTATTTTATGTTAAAATACAACATTTTGATGAAATTATAAGAAAGGCTGGATCCGAGTAGTCAGCTACCCGTCAGTGCATGTTGAAAAATCATTTTATGATCTAAATCAGTTTTTTTACAGGTAACTTCTAAGCTTATCAATTTTTCCAAGATCTTCTTAAGTTCTGAAAGTTGCAAACTTTTCAAATGAGATTTAAAACTCTGCAATTGTTTAAAAAACAATGGAGGGCTTAGCTGATCAATCGCAGCCTGCTCACTCATTCCACCTTGCACTGACAGCAAAACGTTTTCAAGGCGTAGGAAATAATTTGATATAATGTGAATTAGTGCTATCGGTGAAAAATTTTCTTGCGATATCAATGCATCAGAAATTCTAATGAAACGCGACATATCTTTACTTGCTATGGCAGAGCATAGATCATCAAGTGTAGCATAGTCGTTGCCGGAAGTTGAAAAGCATAATTCTATATCAGTAAGTTTTAGGTCTTTTCTCTCCCCTAAGTATAAAACTAACTTCTCAAGTTCTGAACATATAGGCAGCTTGCTATGATTAAAGTAAGATTGCAAATGGTAGATTATCTCATTTGTGCATTTTATATCATTTTGTTTTAAGTAACTTGATATAATGTCATAAAGATTGCTGTTGCTGTCCTTATAGCAAGCAATCACACCAAAAATTTTTGAACTCTCCATATAACTTTTAGTCGCAGAATTATATGGAAGATCATTTGCTACCATCATTACATAATGACCACTTGCGTTATAATCCAATACATTTTTTAACTCCTTGGATATACCTCCACTCACATTTATCAGCTTAATTAATTTTTTGCTGGTAAACATCGAAACGTTTGCCAATTCAGAAAACAGTAAACTGGGTGACTTATGCACTATTGCAAAATCCATCACCTGAACTGAATACTCACCCAAATTAGCAATTATTTCTTGTACATAAAAATCAACCCTACTGTTATCACTTCCATGAATTAACACACCACGTAAAGCATCAGGTTTCTCTAGGAATTTTTTAACTTTGGATGGTGTGACCCTCATGCTATCTATATGATATAATTCTCATTTGACTGTACATGAGTATCCAAAGACTCTGAGTCTCCTTGTGCAATATTATGCACATCACCTGCTACATCATCTGACTCTTCTGTTTTTCCTGTAATATAATTATAAAATTTTTTCACAGGTTGAGATATATATTTGGAAAAAAATCCTTCTTCGCTCATATTGCTTACTCCATAAAATTAACAACTTATCATTAGCATATAAATAATAGTATAGCAAAAACTATTTTGTGCTAAGATAGTGATGTTTTATAATGAGTATATTACAAAATTATTAACATTCGAGATCAAAATTAAGCCAACCTGCTTAATACTAGCCTTATAAAATAAGCGATAATTAAATATACCGCTGCAACAAGTATAATTGCAGGTCCAGTTAACAAATCAAAACTTGCAGATAACATGAGACCTGATATCCCAGAGATCACAGAAAAAACTGTTGCAACAATAATCATCTGCATTGGAGTTTTCGAAATGAGCCTTGCAGATGCTGCTGGTATTAGCAAAAATGCAGCAATGAGTAATATTCCTATTAGTTGGGCAGCAATTGCTATAAATGTAGCAAGAGTGATTAAAAATTCTAGTCTAACAAAGGTAACATTAATTTTTTCAACTACTGCTAAATCTTGATTAATTGAAATCATTAACCAATAACGCCATCTAAATATTAATATCAAAGTAACTACTGCAGAGGTTAAAAAAATCAATACTATATCACTTTGATCGAGCGTTAATATATCACCAAACAGTGAGCTAATAATACTATTATTGCCAGATGGAAGAAAAGACATAAGTATTAAACTCGATGATAAAACTACATTGGTAACAATGTTCAATATCGTATCAGCAGAATATAATCTGTTAAAATTAAGAGAAAGTAGTATAGCAAATGTAATTGCAATGAGCATTATGCTAAGCGATGGGCTAATCTTAAAGATTAAAGCAAGTGCAACACCAAGCAACGAAGAATGGGACAAACTATCACCAAGATAAGATAACCTTTGCCATATCATAAACGATCCTAAAGCGCCTGTTACTAGGCTAATTACAACTACTGCAACTAGACTATTGATGAAAAAGTCCTGGGTAAGCATGCTATATGGCTATTAGATAACTGACAACAAATCTATCTTCGGATATCAGAATATTATGGGTTCTGCATGCAGAACCTGTTGTCATAAATTCAAAATTTAAACCTTTTTGTTCCATAAGATAGGACTTCACTGAAGAACTTAGTATATTGCGTGTTTTACCAGTACCTATTAACAAAATTTCTATTTCCTCTGTTAAAAAAGATTCAAAATACTCCTTGCTGTTTATATCACTTTCTTTCAATTTTATCACCTTTTCAGGAAAAATTATAATTGAGCCGCAATATTCTCTATTATTCACCAAAAATTTTCCTTCCCTGTAACCATTTATAAGATTTTTATTCTCGGAAATTAAGGGCATAAGTCAAACTATTAATTGAGTGTCACATACCCACCATTCTGGTTGCTTTTTTCCGATATTAACTGCAGCAGCTTTTGCATTTTCCTCACTATCGAATATTCCAAAACATGATACACCACTGCCTGACATGCGAGAAAGTATAGAGCCTTCTTGTGACTCAAGTGTTGATATCACATCCTTAATTTCAGGTACAAAGCTTATTGCTATTTCTTGAAGATCGTTTCTCGTCTCTTTAAGAAACTTCAACAAATCCTTTTCAGCGTCATCGCTCCATTTAATTGGCTCAGAAAATTTTCCTTCATGTTTGGAAAATACCTCTGGTGTACTCAAAAACCTTTTTTTCGGTTTCACAAGCACCACATTTGTAGGTAAAGAGAATTTTTTAATGTGGCATAATTCTTCGCCAATACCTCTAACAAAAACTGGCTTGCTATCTACGCTTGCGGGAACATCAGCACCAACGTTTAAGGCTATTTCATTTAAAATCGTCCTATCAATCTCCCACAGCTTCCCTAGCGTACGTACCACAGCTCCAGCATCTGAGGATCCGCTACCAAGTCCTGCAGCAATTGGTATGTTTTTTACAACCTTTACAGTGACTTTAGTGCGTACAGGAGCATGCCTAAGCAGCAGATTAACCGCTTTCATTACAGTGTTATACTGGTTATTTATTCTAGACTCGGAGTTTATAAATTCAACTGTAGAGTTATCGTATCTAGAATCCTTCTCACCTACTTTTATTTCCAAAAAATTAGAGAGATTAGCAAAGACAAATAAACCTTCAATCAAGTGATACCCTGTTTCTTTTTTGTCTACAACATGCAAAAAAAGATTGATTTTTGCAGGCGCCTTTACACAAAAACTTTTCATTATATATCTTCACTAACACTATTTTTACATTATATGTATAATGCTATTCTAGTCAACTTTTATAAGGTTCTCGCACTTCTGATGAGATCAAATGCCATAAATCCTAATTTCTCTGTGTGGGTAAATGCGTCCGCTGGTACAGGCAAAACAAAAATCTTAATAGACAGAGTATTGAGACTTTTATTAGAAAACAAAAGAAATATTCTTTGCTTAACATTCACCAATGCTGCAGCAAACGAAATGGAGAATCGCATTCACAGCATACTCAGTAAGTGGGCAATATGTTCAGATAGTGTGTTGGCAGCAGATCTAGAACAACTAGATTTCTTTCCAATGTCATCCCAGTGCGTGACACTGGGATCCAGAAAAAATAAAGATTATTTAACAAGAGCAAGAAGGCTTTTCTCTGAACTGGAAAATCTTGGTCTAACTATACAAACCATACACGCTTTCTGTTACAAATTAATCTCCAGCTTTCCTATAGAAGCTGGCATTGCTCCAAATTGGACGCTGAGTGAATGTAAAGAATTACATTCCATCATATTCAATAAAGTGCTTCATAACGAAACTGTGCAGGATGATATCAACCTTATTGCAACTGAAATTGATGAAAATAAACTACGCGATTTGCTTTATACTTTATGTGTAAAAAGATCAGCGTCAGCAAATGATTCGAAATATATCAAAGATAAATTGAGCGCCCCAGATGAAATTCATGACTTACAGAGTGAAACAATTGAGCACGTGGAAAGACTAGCCGAGATATTAAGTGAAGGCAGTAAAAGAGATCAGAGTTATAGTGAAATACTTTATTCTACTGTCATCCCAGCTGGGATCCAGAAGAAAAGAACCAGCGTCACGCGCTGGAATGACACTAAAGTAGAAAACCTAGCCAAGGTCTTTTTAAAATCAGAATCGCACGAAAAAAAGAGCATATCATCCATTGCAACAAAAAGTATTTTGGAGAAATTCAAAGATGCAGAGCAAATAATAGAGAGCGTTCAGAATGTAGTATTTACCCATATAAGAGACATGAACTCTTATCAAATATTCAAGAGAACCAGTAGCTTACTTGGTGTATTTAAAGTATATGTTGATTTGTATAATAGTGAAAAATCAAAAAATGCACTGCTTGACTACAATGATATAATCAACTTAGCAACAAATCTTCTTAGCAATCCAAACTATAAAGATTGGATATTGTTTAACTTGGATCAAAAAATAGATCACATCCTTGTTGACGAGGCACAAGACAATAGCATCAGCCAGTGGAAAATTATAACAAATCTCTGCGATGAATTTTTTGCCGGTAATGATGAAAAGCGAACCTTATTTGTTGTTGGTGACGTAAAACAATCCATATACAGATTTCAAGGAGCAAATCCCCATCTATTCAACTATATGCAACAATACTTTCATACGAAAACTGGTGGTAGAGATTGGATATCATGCCAACTTGAAAAGTCATTTCGCTCAACTCCAGAAGTTTTGATGCTTGTAGATAGAATATTTAATAACTTCCGCGCAGAAATATCTTTTAATGATAATGAAATAAAACATGTTCCACATAGAGAAAATGACCAAGGATATATTGAAATTTGGCCAGCGTTACCAAGGCGCAAAGAGAAAGAACAGCGAGCTTTACAAATTCCTCTGACATGCAAGGAAGGTTATACAATAGCAGATCGATTACTTGCTCAAACAATAGCTAACAGAATTCACAATTGGTTAAATGAAGGGCGAATTTTAGTCGCTAAAGATCGCCATATAGAGCCAAGAGACATTATGATTTTGGTGCGACAACGAAACGTGTTAGTTGATTACATAATAAGCGAACTTAAAAAAGCAAATGTGCCAGTTGTAGGCCGGGATTATTTTAGAATTATGGACTATATAGCCGTGCAGGACTTAATAGCTTTGGCCGAATTTTTACTCCTCCAGGCAAATGATTTAGCTCTTGCAAATGCTTTAAAATCACCGCTATTTAATTTTACCGAGGATGATTTATTTAACATTGCATACGACCGTAAAGAGCATTCACTATGGGAAAGAATTCAGGATTATTCTGTGGTTATCTATAGTGAATTAAACTATCTCATTAACTTATCTCGCATAGAGTCTCCTCTTGCACTATTTACACATATATTGCGTACAGGTAAGAAGAAATTTGCTGCAAGGCTAGGTCTTGAGTGCTTTGAGGTCCTAGACGAATTTATGAACCTCGTGTTGCAATTTGAAAACCCATCTCTTCAAGCGTTTGTTCAATGGATCAAGGAGAATAATCCGGAGATTAAGAATGATATGCAATCAGAACGCAATGCTGTGCGAATAATGACAATTCACAAATCAAAAGGTCTGCAAGCTCCCATAGTATTTTTGGTTGATACAAACACAGTGCCAAGAAACAGTGAAAGCATTATCTTTGATGGAACAGAAGTGCCATTTTGGTGTGGAAAAAACAACAACGCTTATTGCGATCAAGTAAAAAGAGAGAAAAAACTAGAGGATTATAATGAATATTTGCGTTTATTATACGTAGCACTCACGCGTGCTGAAGATGAGTTATACATCTTAAGTAAAGAGCCAGTGCAAAAGGGCTCTTGGTATGATCTAATCACTAAGTATGGAGAACCATATGAAAAGAAACAAAGGGGTTTACGGCCAATATTTAAAGAAAAAGTTGAAGTATTATGCGTGAATGCAAACTACCCTTACATTTATAAAAAACGTGATTACTTTGACGTTCCGGTCATTTCCCTTCCACCAGCTTTAGCCCACTCTTCGGTGTCATCCCAGCGCGTGACGCTGGAATCCAGTGAAAAAGAAGGAGCAGAATGGATCCCAGTGTCAGCTACTTGGATGACAGATGGTTATGCAAGAGGCCTGATTATTCACAGCATATTGCAGTATATGCCCAAGATAGAAAAAGAAAGGAGAAAAAATTGGGTCAGAAAATACCTTGATAACATCAGCGAAGATAAGGATGAAATTTACAGTAAAATATTAGCCTTTAATGAAAAATATGGCTATTTGTTTGACTTGGAAGGCAAATCAGAGATTACACTGAGTGGAACAATTGATGGCAAGTCAGTATTAGTACGACTAGATAGGCTATGCATAACGCAAGATAAAGCAATCATAATTGACTACAAATCACACCGTAACGTTTCTGTTTCCTTATTAAATGAAATAAAAAAACAGATGTTAATCTATAAAACCTTAGTACAAGAAATATATCCAAACAAGCAAGTAGAGTGCGTGGTTATTTGGGTGGAAGATTTAACCATTCAATCTGACTTTTAACGAAACTTGATTGCAAGAAATAGCTGCTACGTCATACCACCGCGAACCGTCATCCCGCCGCAGACCTTCATACCGCGATTCATTCGCGGTATCTCAGCCGCTAACACGTAGCGGAATGACAGCAGTCCTACGTCATACCGCTGCGGATAGATCCCGCTAACAAGTAGCGGGATGACGAATTACTTAACTGTCATACCACCGCAAACCGTCATACCGCCGCGGTATCTCAGCCACTAACAAGTAGCGGGATGACGAATTACTCAACCGTTATCCTGCTGCTCCTTTCTCGTCATCCCGCTACGTGTTAGCGGGATCTCAGCATAGCTATCTTAAAGCTAAGTAATATAAGTCAATCCAGCTAGGATTCTTTTGATTGATCAAATTAATTTTCCACTGCCTTGGCCATTCTTTCAGGCGCCTTTCTCTTGCAATAGCTAAACTTATATCTTCAAACTCTTCAAAATATACAAGTTTATTTACATTATATCTTGATGTAAAACCTGAAACAATTTTGTTTTTGTGTTCCCAAATCCTCTTGATCAAATTTGCAGTTACACCAATATATAATGTGCTATTAGCTTTATTTGTAAGTATATAGATATATGATAACTTCATCTTAATCGTTTATAGCTAAAGTAACTGAGGTTTACCAACATTATACTACACCATCATACCACAATAAAACTTACCGTCATACCACCGCGGATAGATCCCTCTAACACGTAGCGGGATGACGAGTTACTATACCGCGGCGGTATCTCAGCCGCTAACAAGCAGCGGGATGACAGCAATCTACGTCATACCGCGATTCATTCGCGGTATCTCTTAGCCGCTAACACGTAGCGGAATGACGATTGTCGGTAAATCTAAGTTACTGTAGCTATAAAGGCTTTCACAACAACCTATTTTCCTTGAAACTAAAATAGCTACTGAATGTAATAATAATGTGGTCTATTAATTCTATTCCTATACTTTGGCAAGCTTCTGCTAGTTGTCTAGTGAGAGATATATCGCTATTTGAAGGTTGTGTATCTCCGCTTGGATGATTGTGAGATATTACAATGGATGTTGAACCAATCAAAAGTGCGCGCTTGATGATCTCTCTGACATAAAGAGGAGTTTGATCTACTGTACCAATATTTTGCAAGTCTTCCGCTATTAGACGATACTTTTTATTCATATAGATGACACGAAAATTTTCCTTATTGAGGCTTCCTATACTTATTCTTAAATAATCAAGCAATTTTTCCCAGTTATCGATTACAGGCAGGTTTTTTATTTCTTCTCTTGCAGAACGAACAAAGGCTTGTTTTACACAAAAGATGGCAGATATCGCTGCATTGCTGACATCATCAACGTTTTGCAGCGCTTCCAGGTCAGCATTAAAAACTTTATTTAAGCTGCCAAAACTTTCTATCAAACTCTTTGCCACCGGTTTTACATCAATTCTACTATATGCTGAATATAAAATGTGCTCTAAAACTTCATAATCAAGTAATGATTGTCCATTATCTAAAATAATTTTCTCTCTTAGGCGCTTTCTATGCCCCTTTTTGTAATTTTTCATCATCAATGAATTGCTTATCTCTTGTATAATAAGAAATTAGATTTTTAAGTAAAATATTTAATAAAGCGCATGACGCACAATTGTAAGAACATTCATTTTTAAAGACAGCAAATGGTGTCATGAAAGTAGCTGACGCGAGCTCTACGTCATACCGCCGCAGACCGTCATACCGCGATTCATTCGCGGTATCTCATCCGCTAACAAGAGATCCCGCTAACAAGTAGCGGGATGACGAATTACTTAACCGTCATGCCACCGTGAACCGTCATACCGCGATTCATTCGCGGTATCTCTAGGTCCCGCTAACAAGTAGCGGGATACTTGATCTTTACAGGGATGACGGTTGTCGTTTAGCTACAAACATTAAGAAATTTACCAAATGAAAAAAAAGGCAAAAGAAGCCCTAGTCATTGTCTATTTTCAGTATTTGGCGTTTTTTAAATCTTAAACACTGCAATTTAGCTGCTTTTAAACGCAACTCACCTTAGTTTAAATGTTTAAGAAATTTACTAAGCAGAAAAAAAGGCAAAAGAAACCCCGCGTTAGCTAGTTGTCACTCTCTAATCCTGCAAATTGGCGTACTATACTGTCTTAAACGACTTATAAGCGCGTTTCAGCTTATATAGGTAAAAACCCAGAAATGTTGTGAAGACATAAGGTGCACATAGTGCAAAAAATTAAAAATAAGACGCCAACTACGTTGTTTTCTTGCTGTTTAATCTGCACAGATGAAGATAACTGAATACCTTCACTATCATGATAAAGGGGCTGGCGAAGGGTGTCAAGTAGTTTTTAGCTCTGCCTTCTAAGGCTTTTACTCGTGACAACCACTGTGCCTGCGATCTTATCGTGCCAAGTTTGACAGCGTTTGTTGAAATTTGACCATAAAAAGCCCAAGAACAATGGTGCAACTGACAATATAAAGGAAAAAAATCTCTTTGTTGCTTGTTTTAGGGTCATCTTTTCGAAAGTTTGTGCATCCACAACTCTAAGCCCAAATAATAGTTTTCCAGGTGTAGTAGCAAACTTTACCCACATATATATTACATAGCAAAAGAGCATAATAAACTGGACTATTTGATTTAGAATCATTAATTTTACAAGTCTACTCTGCATTGCCTTTTCTTCTATAGAAAGTGGCACTTGCATTGGGGATTTTGCAGCAACTTGGCTGAATATTTTGCTATCCTCTGAGTTTGTAAAGAGCTGATTAAAGGCTTGGCTGCAAAACTGCAAGAACAAAACGATAATAATTAAATCAAGCAATACTGATATATAGCGCCTGAGGCCCGTTACATAACATATCCCATTTTCATCTTTCTTTACCTTTTGAATAACATTTATAGAAGAAAAAATAGAAAATAAACGATTAAAAAATTTATGTAACATATATATACTTTCCAATATTTAACGTGCCCCTGGCCGGACTTGAACCAGCATGCTTTTGCAAGCAACAGATTTTGAGTCTGCCGTGTCTACCATTCTACCACAGGGGCATTAAGTTTTAATGCTATAGGCAACACGGAATTAGTCAAATTTTTTTGCCTTTACATCTTTCAAATGAGGACTAAATATTCTACAATAATCAACAGTTACTCTCAAAACTTAAAATGAATGAATTAGCCAATCTCCTCAGTTCAAGAAGTGTAGACAAGGAAATATGTAAATTACCGCATAATTTAGAAGCTGAACAGATGCTTATTGGTGCAATGATTCGTGATAATAGAATCTGTGATGCAGTTGAAGACACAATTACAGCAGAAAATTTCTATGATCCACTGCATCAAAGTATTTTTACGCAAATATCTAAAACCAGAAAACATGGCATAGTTGCCAATGAACTGAGCCTTAAAATGTTTTTTGAAAACGACCAAGCATTTACCGAGTGTGGTGGGGTAGAGTACTTAGCAAAGCTTGCAGCGAAGGCAAGTATTGCACTTGATATTTATAGTTTGACTAGAATAATCCGTGATACTTACTTAAGGAGATGTTTAATTAAGCTCGGGCAAGAAATAGTTGGTGATAGCTACAACTACGATATTGAAAATCCTGCACAGGCGCAAATTGAACAAGCAATGACAAAATTGTTCAATTTGGCAGTAAAAAAACAAGGTGAGAAAACATATATAAAACTTGCAAGTTCAATTAAAGATGTAGTTGAGAAGATCAGCACACTGAAAAATAATCCAGAAGCGCTAGGCGTTACAACCGGACTTCAAGATCTAAATCAGCTTCTTGGTGGTCTACAAAAATCTGATTTATTAATTTTAGCTGCAAGGCCTTCTATGGGTAAAACAGCATTGGCGCTAAACATCGCACTTAATGCTTGTAAGATGTTGCAAAAAAGAGCAGATAAGCAACACTATGTAGCGTTTTTCTCGCTTGAAATGTCAGCAGAGCAATTAACTGCAAGGCTGATCACTATAGATTCAGGAATTAGTTATTATAAGGCATTAACCGGGAGAATTAGTGATTTTGAATTGCATGAATTTATCAATACTAGTACAGAATTATCTGAACTGCCTTTCATCATAGATGACACCCCTGCGCTATCAATTAGTGCCCTTCGCACCAGAATACGCTTGCTGTATCAATTATATAATGTAGAAGTGGTATTCATTGATTATTTGCAGCTAATCAGAGGAACAACAAAAAGGAGTAATGAAAATAGAGTGCAAGAAATCTCGGAAGTGACGCAGGGTTTGAAAGCAATTGCAAAGGAGCTAAATATTCCCATTGTTGCACTATCTCAGCTCTCTCGTTCTGTTGAGCAGAGGGATGATAAAAAACCACAACTTTCTGATTTACGTGATTCAGGGAGCATAGAGCAAGACGCAGATATAGTAATGTTTCTCTATAGAGAAGAGTATTATGAACTAAGAAAACAGCCAAATGAAGGAAACAATAAACATCGGGAATGGCAAGAGAAAATGGAAAAAATTAGAAACATTGCAGAGCTCATTATTGCGAAGCAGAGAAATGGACCAATTGGCAGTGTGAAGCTATATTTTGACTCTAACAGAGGTGCATTTAAAGATTACACGGAAAGGCATAGTTCATAGCTTGGCAGCAATCTTCTTGTTCCCAAGTTTATCAATTATTTTTTTTTATGTAAAGATAGCTTGACAACTTCTTAAAAATCCTTTTATAATGGTATTATATTTTATAATACGTGAGATGATGAATAAAAACAATGTACCCTATCTTATAGCTGGTGCTCTGGCTACTGCAAATTTGTTAGCATCGGGAGTGTTTGCTGCAGCTCCTTATATTGGTTTCTTAGCTCCAGTTGCAGCATTAAGTGTTGGCCTGCCATTTATTATTGGTTATGCTGTGTTTTCTGTTGTAACTATTGCACTTTCGTATAGTGAGAACAAAACAAATTCTGAGTTAAAAAATAAAATGAAAGCTCAAGAGCAAACAATTTCTGGGCAAAAAACTTAACTAGCTAAAAAAGAAGCGGAAGTAAAAGCTAAAGAGGAAGAAAATTCTAAGTTAAAAAATAAAGTAGAAGCTCAAGAGGAAGAAAATTCTAAGTTAAAAGATCAAGTACGCACTCAAAAGCAGAAAAGTTCTGAGCAAAAAACTCAACTAGCTGAAAAAAATAAAAAGATAGAAGAAGACAAATTAAAAGTGGCAATTGCTGATGGCACTGTTCAGCTTGCAAAAGGAACAGTTAATAGCGCTGTTTGGTTTGCAAAAGAAGCAGTTAATGGTGTCTTGTATTCTGGCAAATATGCTTACGATAATTATGTGCCATCAACTGAGTCTACAAAAGGAACACTTAGTGGTATTGGAGGTGGCTTGAAAAATACTTATGATGCGTCAATTGCATCTGTAAGAGGAGCACTTAACAGCGTTGGAAGCAGCTTGTACAGTAGGATTTATGGTACTAAGGTTTCTAGTCCGGAAGAGCAGTTTAAGCGTGAAGATGGATCTAAACCTAGCATGCAAGAACTAACTCGTTTGGATTATTTAAATCTTGAGGTTCTTTCCAGTGAGCAAAAGCAACGAGCTAATAGTTTGGATTATTTAAATATTGATAACGTTCCTAAGCAACCTGATCATTTAAATGTTGATGCTGCTAAAAGTTATTTAATGAGTCTTTCTGAGGATCAGGATGTATTTTATGATGCAGAATCTGGTGATGAAAAAGGTACTGAGATTTCTAGCCCAGAAAGTCAGCCAACTAAAGAAGAAAATGGTCAAGGCTGGTTTGCATGGAGCCTAGGAAAGGTTAAGTCGGCAATGACTGAAGTAGTAGTGATAGATGCTGATGTTACTAAACCATATTTTGCTAAAGTAACTAAGGCACTTGCCACCTAACTTGAATATGTAGACAGCGGTGTGCACCGTTGTTAACTAAAGATAATCCCATCCAGGAGAAATAGTTTTTACACTATTTCTCCTCTTTAGCATCAACCCTCAAAAAAACCGGCGTAGGTTTAGGCAGCGTAATGCCTAAGCTTACGCATGCGTTGCACAGAGATTTTAAATCTTGTTGCTCTTTCGGGATTTGCAGTTGATCAAGTATCATTTCCGCTGACCTCGGGACAATTGGCTGCAATAAAATGCCTATTATCCTGATATATTCCAGTAACTTGTAAATTACTAAATTCATGCGCTCTCTGTCAGTTTTGCTTAGTGTCCAGGGTGCACTTTTGTCTATGTAGGCATTTGCTTCAGAAGAGATGTTGATGATTAGAAGTATGATATGGTTAAATTCATACTTTGATAAATGGTCTATCACTTGACCTAGTATAGCTTTGCAATTTGGCAAACTTTCTTCACCTTTAAGTAGGCTTTGATCGATTGTTGGTACAATTCCAGAACATTGCTTGTGTAAAAATGAAATTGTTCTTTGTACTAAATTGCCTATGTTGTTTGCCAGTTCTGAATTTATCCGGCTGATCATATTTTTCTTACTAAAGTTACCATCCTGGCCGAAGCTTGCTTCCCTGAGGAGAAAATAGCGTAGCTGATCAACACCAAACTCTTGAGCGAGGCCAATTGGATCTATGACATTACCAAGGGACTTGGATATTTTCTCTCCCTCGTTCAACCACCAACCATGAACTGCAATTTGTTTTGGCAGTGGCAGGTCTGCTGCAAGGAGAATCGCTGGCCAATATACAGCATGAAAGCGCAATATGTCTTTACCGATTACATGAACGTTGAAAGAGTTGTCAGCTAGGTTTGCAGCGCTTGACACTGGAATCTGCGTTTTCCCTTGGTTTGGTGTCATTCCAGTGCTTGACACTGGAATCTGTGTTTCTGGTTCTGCCCAAAACCTCTTATATTCCTCACCTTCAGTACTAGGGAAACCTATTGATGTAAGATAATTGGTTAATGCATCTATCCAGACATAGATTACGTGTTTGTCATTACCTGGTACTTTTATTCCCCAGTTAAAACTAGTGCGAGAGATTGAGAGGTCAATGAGCCCTGATCTTACAAACGATATCACTTCATTTCTTCTGCTCTCAGGAAAGATAAAACTTGGCTGATTTTTATAGAGTTCCAGTAATTTTTCTTGCCAGTTTGATAAGCGAAAAAAGTAACTCTCTTCTTTTATCCACTGGACCTCAGCACCTGTTGGTGCTTTGCCATCTATCAGCTCTGACTCCTGATAAAATGCTTCATCACGAACTGAATACCAACCCGAATAGGAATCCAAATATATTTGCCCTCTCTCTTCAAGTCTATTCCATAAAGCTATAACTGCTTTTTTGTGACGTTCCTCCGTAGTGCGAATAAAATCGTCATACTCAAAATTCATGAACTTAGCCAATTCTTTAAATGAAACGCTCACTTCATCTGTAAATTCTTTTGGCTGCATTTCCTTTGCTTTAGCTGCTTTTTCTATTTTTTGTCCATGTTCATCTGTACCGGTGGTAAATTTGACATTTTTCCCAGCTAGTTTCATGAACCTTGCCACCACGTCACACAAGAGAGAAGTGTATGCATGACCAATATGCGGCTTATCGTTTACGTAATATACTGGCGTGGTGATGTAAAAGTTCTCGAATTGTTCCATGGTTTAGCATTTTGATAAAAATCAACTGAGTTAATTATAGTATTAAAAAGGCAGTAATAAATAAATATTGATTGGGTTAAGCATAATTTTTGAAAAAAGCTATTTACTGAAATTTTATTAAAATAAGAAACAATCAGGCATGATTATTGAAAGCCCAGAACAGATAAAATCTGTAAAACCAAAAAGAAACTCCCTCTTTACTTTATGTTCTTTGGGTATAGTGTTATGAAGAAGCGCTTCTGCAGCTATAACCGAAACAATCAATGGTGCTATAAATGCCCGTTTGAAAGCATGGTTTTGGGGGAAATGGTAAAACCATTGATGGAGTTCTTTTTGGGCTACCTCGTTTAGAAGATTGTATAACCTAACCGTCCCAAGCTGAAGTGCTTCTTATCATAATAATATAGGAGGGATTTTATATGGCAGAAGCAAAAAGTAAATTAAAAACAATAAACCTTGATGCAGCAGGGATTGATATTGGCTCGACTGTACATTATGTATGTGTACCTGAAGGAAGAGATGAACAACGTATCCAAAAATTTGGGTGCTTTACAGTAGATCTACACAACTTAGCAAAGTGGTTAAAAAAGTGTCAGGTTAGAACTGTAGCCATGGAGTCAACTGGAGTATATTGGATTCCCTTATTTCAAATATTAGAATCACATAAATTTGAAGTAAAATTAGTAAATGCGCGACATGTCAAAAATGTGCCTGGTAGAAAGTCTGATGTTCAAGATTGTCAATGGCTGCAACAATTGCACAGCTATGGACTGCTTCAAGGATCATTTAGACCGGATAATCAAATGTGTGTACTGCGTAGTTACGTTAGACAACGTGCTAATCTAATTGAAAATGCAGCTAAACATACTCAACGTATGCAAAAAGCGCTAATTCAAATGAATATTCAATTACACAAGGTTATTAGTCATATTACTGGGATAACTGGTATGAAAATCATTGAAGCTATAATTGAAGGCGAAAGAGATCCTGAGAAATTGGCTAAATTCAGGGATGCACGAATAAAAAATGATCAGTCTACTATAGCAAAAGCGTTAGCTGGTGATTATAGAGAGGAACACTTGTTTGTGCTAAAACAAGAATATGCAGCATATACTTTTTTTCAAGAGCAAATAACGGGATGTGATAAAAGTATAGAAAATTACTATAAAACATTTGAAACAAAGTCGAATGAGAACAGGGCATTGAATAAGACACGAAAGAGAAAACAGAAGAATAGTCCAGATTTTGCCGTAGATGAAGATTTATATCGAATAACGGGGATGGATTTTACTAGAGTTCCAGGACTTGATGTATTAAGTATACAGGCTATCATTTCAGAAACAGGTATAAATCACAATAAATGGAGGACAGAAAAGCATTTTTCTTCCTGGCTCGGATTAAGTCCTGCTAATAAAATTACAGGAGGGAAAATTATTGGAACAAGAACTCGTAAAGTTGTTAATCGTGCTGCAACTGCCTTGCGACTTGCTGCTCATTGTGTATCAAGAAGCAACACTGCACTTGGTGCATACTGCAGGAGGTTAAAGAAGCGACTAGGGATACCAAAAGCGATCACTGCTACAGCAAGGAAATTAGCATGTATTTTTTATAATATGCTAAAATATGGACAAGAATATGTAGAAAAAGGAATGAACTATTATGAAACACTCTACAAAGAGAGAGTAGTCAAAAATTTGACTAAAAAAGCAAAGGAATTTGGTTATATACTAATGAAAGAGGAGCCGATAGATGAAGAAGGTTCTTAGGAGTTTCTTAGAAGAACAATGAGAAATTTTCTTGTAATTCTATTTATAGTTTTCTATGCATTTGATGCACACGCTGATGGAGCAACAGATGTAATGTGTAATGTAATAGGTTACGTTCATGGAATAGGTGGACCAATGATTACAGTGGTAATAATTGGTTCAAGCTTACTTGCAATATTTGGCAGAATGCCTTGGCCTGCACTTTTCGCACTGGGTATATTTGTTGCTGTGTTTTTTGGTGCTCCTCAAATTGTAACAAAGGTAACAGAAAAAGAAGTTTGTTGTCTTTTTAAAGGTCAAACCTTGGAGAATGGAAAGTGTGTTGCTGCTCCTGGATATGAACGTGTAGGTACAGGTTATGCTTGTCGTTCCGGTTGGGCGCTAACTAATAAAGGCTACTGTATAAAAGCTGGCCAAGATCCTTCAAAGTATTGGAAGTGAAAATGGTGCTTTTATAGAGTTAAATCTAACAAACCGCAGAGTATATAATTAACATCCACGCCTTTAGTTAGATTCCACTCACGCTTTATTACGTTGTACTCCATGCCAGCCATGTTTTGCAGCGTTACATTATTTTCTCTTAAGTGATTTGCAATTTCTGACGGCTTGAGAAATTTATTCCAGTTATGTGTACCTTTTGGCAGCCAATTTAATATGTACTCTGCACCAATTATTGCAAGACAAAAGGATTTAATAGTTCTATTTATTGTGGATATAAAGATTAACCCCTCCGGTTTTAGCAGTTCTATCGCTTTTTTCATGAAAAGCTCTAAATTATCCACATGTTCAACTACTTCCATCAGCAGAACCACGTCGTACTTCTTGTCATTGCTTAGCTCTTCAATGCTGGTGTGTATATATTCTATATTTAACCCTACTTTTTTTGCATGTGAATGCGCTACTTTTATGTTTTCTTCACATACATCTATTCCCACAACGTTAATGCCAACGCGTGCCATTGACTCTGACAAAATGCCACCACCGCATCCAACATCAAGCAATGATAATTCTTTCAAATTGCATTTTTTTAACTCTTTTATTTTCTCAATAATGTAAGATACTCTAACAGGATTCATCATGTGCAATGGTTTGAATTTGCCGTTCTCATCCCACCACTGGCCTGCCATTTTAGCGAATTTTGATATTTCATCTTCGTTATAAGTTTTTGTTTTTTTTTTCTTAGAGGTTATATTGCTGAGTTTATCAAGGCGTTTTTTATGTCTGCTTTCTTTTGAAAATTCTGTTTCGAGGAATTGTTTGACTATGTCTTTTGCTAATCCACTCGCAGTAAACCCTGCACCAAAACACAGTACATTTGCGTTGCCATGCTCGCGAGCTAATTTTGCGATCTCAACACTGTTACATAAAGCAGCGTAGATTCCTTCAAAACGATTTGCCACAGTACTCATGCCCAAACCTGTACCACAAATTAATATCCCATAATTTGCTTTTTTGCTTGTTATATCTTCTACAACTTTAACAGCATAGTTTGGGTAATCTACACACTTTTGCTTAGCAGTGCAGCCTTGATCTACTACTCTGTAACCTAGGGCTTCCAGGTAAGGTTTTATTTCTGATTTTAATTCATAACCAGCATGATCTGAGGCAATTGATACTATACCTAACATATAAGAAATAAGGACATTTTATATGGGTTTGAACTTTCTGTCAAGTCATTCAATGCTTCTGACCTTTTGGGAGTTCTAAAGCTATAGCTAAGGTTTTCCTACGTCATACCGCAATTCATTCCACAACTGTACGAACATTGTGATTTGAGAATAATCTCCGCCAGGAAGGGTGTCATCCCAGTGCTTTGGCACTGAGATCCAGAAAACTTAATTTTAAATAAGTACACCAGATAGCTGTATAATAAGAACTGGATTCCAGTGTCAAGCACTGGAATGACACCTTCTGTATAAATATTAAGAAATTTACCAAACGAAAAAAAAGGCAAAAGAAGCCCCGTGGTTGGCTAATTACTTACATTATACTTTCAAGTATGGCGTTTTTTTATTCTAAACACTTAATAACCGCGATTTAGCTGCTTTTAAGCCGCAACTAATCTAAATTATAAACGTTAAGAAATTTACTAAACAGAAAAAAAGGCAAAAGAAACCCTAGGGTAGCTAGTTATTCACTATCCATTTTTTAAGTTGGCGTTTTTTAATGTTTTAAATGCTTTATAAGCGTATTTCAGCTTGTGTAGGTCAAAACCCGGAAATTTGATAAAGACATAAGGTGCACATAGTGCAAAAAATTAAACATGAGACGCCAGATACGTTGAGTTTTTTTGTCATTTAATCTGTACAGAGAAGATAAATAAATAGCTTCAGTTTCATGATAAGGGCGCTGGCGAGGTTTGTCAAGGAAGTTTTTTGTTTCTGTGGGCTACCTGGATGACAGGATTGCTCTTGAATTTGTATAGCTACATTGTCGGTAAATCTAAATTGCTTTAGTTATAGAAATAAATTTCGAGTCAGATGTGTATAAATTCTATATAATTTTTATCCTACTACTAATTTAACAAGATGGATCATATAGATATTATAAAATCAAAATTATTATTATCCGACATAGTAGGTAAAAAAGTCAGATTAATAAAAAGAGGAGATAGTTTTGTTGGGCTCTGTCCATTTCATAACGAAAAAACCCCATCTTTTTCGGTGAGCAATACTAAGGGGTTATATTACTGTTTTGGTTGCTTGGCTAGTGGTGATGCATTTGAATTTATTTCACAAACTGAAGGATTAAGCTTTAAAGAAGCATTGGAAAAATTAGCATCGGTTACAGGTGTTGAACTGCCCAAAAATCTTAGTATTACAAAAGAGGACAATAAACTATTTTTAGCGCTTGATTTAGCTGCAAATTGGTTTGCACAAAAAAATCAAGGTGTTGTAGATTATTTAAAGCAGCGTAAGATTTTACCTAAAATCATAGATAAATTTAAGATAGGTTATGCACCAAGCTCTGGTTTGAAAGAGTATTTAAACTCTTCAGGTATTGAAGACAGAATTTTGATTGATATTGGATTAGTAAACAAAAATTTTCATGATTATTTTTATGACCGGCTGATATTTCCTATACAGAGCATTGCAGGGAGAGTTATTGGTTTTGGCGGACGTGCGCTAAGTTCTGAGCAACAGCCGAAATATTTAAACAGTCCAGAGAGTCAGCTCTTCAAGAAGAGGGAGAATTTATACGGATTAAACTTTGCTTTAAGCGAAATACGTAAAAAACAGCACATACTCGTTGTTGAAGGATATATGGACGCTATAGCGCTACATCAAGCAGGAATTAGTAATGCAGTTGCTCCGCTTGGTACCGCAATTTCTGCAGAACAGATAAAAAATCTATGGAGATTTGCTAAAGAAATCTCCATCTGTATGGATGGCGATAGTGCTGGACGTCATGCTGCTACTCGAGTTGCAGAACTTGCTCTGCCAATATTAGAGCCTGGATACACGTTAAAGTTTGTGACTTTGCCAAGTAATAAAGATCCATACGATATATGTAACGAACTGGCATACAAGAAAGAAGACGTGTTGACTGCTCTTGACCATTCAACAAAACTGCATTCTGAATATTTATGGCATCACATAATCGATAGCAATTTGCAAAATTATGAAAAATTTGCTCCGGAAAAATATTCAATTCTTGAGCACAAGTTCATGGAATATGTAAATACTATTAGCAACAGCAGTATTAGAAGGTATTACAGAGATTATTTTTACAATAAGGCTAGTGAACTAAGAAGTAGCTTCAAAAAACAGATTTTTAATAGTAAAACTAGAGCAACAAAAGGTGAGTATCTTCATAACAAGTCTCCAGAGCTAATTGAAGCAGAGCAAAATCAGGCCGTAATTTTGCGTATAGCCGTAGAATTTCCTGAAATCTTGAACCGTCCTATATTTTTTGAGCAATTTTCTCATTTTGAATTTACTAATGAGATGAAAAGATTACAACAGCGTATAATTGATGTAATAAGTAACAAAAGCAAACTCGATAAAGAGGCTTTGTTACAAGAATTGAAACAGTTTAACGTTATAAAGTATGTATTTGAAAAAACTAGTGTACTAAATAGCCAACTGAACGAGAGAAAATCTGCAGAAATTGTGTGGAATAATATAGTGTTACTAAAAGAGTTAAATGCATTACGAAAAGAAAGAACCGAGGCGAGGCTGAGCGGTAATCTTGACTTAGAGGAAAGGTTGATAGAACAAATAAAGCAAATAGAAAGCAGTATACAAGAAATGCAAATGGAGTTTATTGAAAAGTAGATATCGTCTCGTTAGTCAACAAGAAAATTACAAAATAAGACAATATTTTACATAAGATTGAAATTTTTAACTAATTAAGCCTTCCTCTAACAGCTTTGCCCTGTAGTTTTTGATATGGTTAGGATCACTTGAAAATGTATAATTTTTGTAGTTAGCTCTGCTGTGCATATAAAGTTTACTATTGACTTTTATCACATTATCTCACATTATCTCACATAATATGCATGTGAGAAGAATATGAACTGGAAGAATTTTCGTCTTAGTACGCGTCTCAACCTAGAAGGGCCTGTAATTGAGCAAGTGTACGAGTTAATTACTGCAGTTGATAGTGTTAAAAATAGCTGGCAGATAACGAAAAAACTACTACCACAAACAATTGAAAGATTAACTCATTCAGTTATTGTTACATCTTCTGGCGCTTCTAACCGTATTGAAGGAAATCGTCTAACCGATAAAGAAGTTGAGGATCTATATAAAAACCTACGTGTCAAAAAATTTAAAAATAGAGATGAGCAAGAAATTGCTGGCTACTTAGAAATGCTTAAACTAATATTTCATGATTATACGGATATTCCAATTAGTGAGTCATCAATATTGCACATTAACAACCAGATGCTACTTTATAGTGAAAAAGATTTGTATCATAGAGGAAAATACAAAGCAAGTTCTAATAGAGTTGAGGCAAAAGATCAGAATGGAAAAGTTGTTGGTATAATTTTTGATCCCACACCACCTTACCTTGTTAGAAAGGAAGTACAAGAGCTTATTGATTGGTATCACTGGTCCTTAAATAATAAATTGAAGCATCCTCTTATTATTATTGCTAACTTTGTTTTTGAGTATCTGGCAATACACCCTTTTCAAGATGGGAATGGCAGAACTAGTAGATTGATGACTAATTTAATGCTGTTGCAGCAGGGTTATGATTTTGTATCTATTGTATCACATGAAAAGATAATTGAAACTAACAAACTTGATTACTATTTAGCGCTTAATAAAACACAAAGTAGCTGGAAAAGTAGCAAAGAAGATATTTCCCCATGGTTAATATTTTTTCTTAATGTGCTCAAAACGCAAGCAAATGAGGCGCATTATATTCTTGAGAGGGAGAATACTGAATATTTATTATCAAGAAAACAATTATTCTTCTGGGAATGGGCACTTAGCCTTGCAGATAAAGAATTTAGTAGAAAAGATGCTATAGAAGCTCTAGGATTTCCTCCAAGAACAGTAGAGGCAATTACAAAGAAACTGCTAGGGATGAAATACTTACAGCGTCTTGGAGAAGGCAAAGCCACTAGATATAAAGTTATTATTTAAAAGTTTTAGTATGTTTTTCGAGATTTTTTTAAATCCAGTCTTATGCACAACTTTGTTTGCAATTTTATTCGATTAAAAATTGCATTTTAGCAATAAAAAACTTACTTATTATAGGAAAATCTTGTGTTTGTTCTCATATAAAACTATTTATGGAGTGACAATGGTACATGTATTATACTTACATTTCTGATTCGAAAATTTATGCAGTTGTTTCTAACAAGATTGGTCAACAAATTCTATTGTTTAAAGATGAGAAATAAAGTAATCATCATTTCCAGTATTGCTTTTATTCTACTGTTTTTTATCAGTAGTGCATTTTTAAAAAAAGATCAGGCGGTTCATAGCGATAATGCAACTAGTAGCTTTTCAGTAAAAACTCAAGAATGTGCGCCGCAAAACCGCACTATATATTTAAATTTTTCTGGTACAGTAAATCCCTTACATAGAGCTAGCCTTGTCTCAAAAATAAGTGGTAAGATTATTGCTATTTATTTACCTGATGGTGAAAAGGTAAAAAGAGATGATGTAGTGTTAAAGATAGAAGATTATGACAGGATTGAGCAAGCTCAGAAAGCCAAAGCTTTATTAAAGCAGCGTGAAATTGAGTATGATTCCTCTCACAAACTGAATAAAAAAGGCTATGGGGCACAAATACAAGTAGAAGCAGCTTTTACTGCGTTACAAAGTGCAAAAGCTGACCTAAAAAGGCTAGAATTGGATTTAGAAAATACTGCAGTCACATCTCCTATAGATGGTTATATTGATAAAATCAATGCAAACGAAGGGGATTTTGTTAATGCTGGGCAAAAAATAGCTGACGTGGTTAATTTCGATCAAATTCTTGTAGTGTTATACGTTTCGGAAAATGAAGTAAATAAAATAGAGCTAGGCAGCACAGCTCAAATTAATTTGCTGGACGGAAAAGAATTGGCAGGTGAAGTAAGTTTTATTAGTAAAATTGCTGAGCCTAAAACTGGGTCTTATAGGGTAGAAGTAAAGGTAACTAATAATAAAATGATATCCTTGCAGGGACTAACTGCCAACGTAAGGCTACCTTCAGGCGAAAGATTTGCATATAAAGTTCCTTCTTCAGCCCTGAGCTTAAGTGACGAGGGTGCTCTTGGAATAAAGATTGTTGATGACAATAATTATGTAGTATTTGCACCAATAGAAATTGTTGATCATGAGAGCGATGGGGTTTGGATAGTAGCAAATAACGAAGATAAACCCATAAAGTTAATAGTATTGGGCCACCTATTTGTTAAGCCTGGTGATAAGGTTTAAGACATAAGATCCTTTGACCTTACCCAGAAAAAGTGGAGAGAAAGTGTGGAATGTTTTTTACAAAAAGAATGATGCATCAAATTGTTCTGGAATGCAATAGTTAATAGTGACGTTGTTTGTTATAAAAAATTTCTATGTATTCAAATATTGCAGTTCTAGTTTGTTGAGCAGAGTGTTGTGAAGTATCAATAAGTATTTCTCTTTTCAATGAGCTAAAGAAGCTTTCTGCAACAGAATTGTCGTAACAACAGCCTTTATTACTCATCTATATTCTTTACAGCTAAGAGATATTGATACCCTTGCGCAGTATATTGTGAACCTTGGTCACTGTGCAGCAGTAGATTTTTAACAGGTTTACGCCTATTAATGGCCATTAATAAAGAGTTCATAACCAATTGTTTATTTATTGCACTACTCATTAACTACCATACGTGAGAATTATTGCTGCCAAATATAGCCATCCCTCCTTGGTTTTGATGTAAGTAATCCCATACTTTATTTGGTTGATCAACAATAAAGTTTTGATCTAGTATATTGGGAGCTACAGCTCTATTATCTGTTTGTTGTTTTTTAATTTTAAACTTTCTTCTCAGTATAGCCCTGATGTCATTTTTCTGCATAATACTTTGCACCGTTTTCAAATTGCAACTTTTACCCAAAGCCTTCAATTCAGCATGAATTTTAGGAGCTCCATATCTACATTTAGAAACTTGATATATTTTTTGAATAGCTTCGAGTAGCTCTTTATTTGCTGATTCTCTACTGCTTATTTTTCTTGTGGTCCACTTATAGTAGCCACTAGCAGAAAATCCTACATAATTCCTGTACTTTATAGCAGTTACTATATAAAAAAATATTTTACTCTTTTTGACTGGCCAGGGCTTTTTTTTAAATGTCTCTTTCCCTTGTTACTCTTGCTTTGTAAATCAAACCTCTCTTTGTCGTAAGGAGCCATGTTACCTCTACCTGGAAATGCATTTGCCGCTGACTTTTTTTCGTTATATTTCTTCATCCATTTTCCTAATAAACCACCCTTTATTCCTAAATCTCTTGCTATTTTTGTAATTGTTTGACCTGCCTTTCTTTGTTCATTTGCCAGTTTAACAGCTTCCAATTTGAATTCTGCCGTATATTCTCTTACCATTTCTAATCCTCCAAAATTTTATTTTACCCAAAAAAACTCTTTTCTTTCTCTCCACTTTTTCTGGGTAAGGTCACTACTGCTATTCCACGTCAAGAACAACCATAAGTTCATTAGGGTTCACATAACCTAAAGCATTTTTTGCTTGCTCATCAAGCAGATCTAAATCTAAGCTTTTTTCATATAAGCCAAATACTTTGTTGTCCAACTTTTCCTTTTCAGAAGAGACATCCTTTAGCAAAAGTTTATTGTACTCGATTTCTTTTTTTAAATCGATTAACGTCAATAAGCCACGTTTACCTGTAATTGTGCTAATGCTGAAATATAATGTAAGGGAAGAAATGAGTAAGGCTGCGCTTAAACACAGTAACTTTTGCTTCTTTTTAGATATAAGCACCGTACTTTCACATATAAAAAATATATAACATGAAAAGGTGAACAAAAAGCTAAGAACCTTGACGCGCTTTACACCTTGGCTTTACCTTATTTATAATGTAAATCTTACCACCCCTTTTCACAACTTTACAATTTTTATCTCTGTTACGATGAGATTTTAGCGACCCTTTGACTTTCATATCTATAGTAAGAATTAAATTACTTTACATTATAATCACTTATCAAGAGTTAGTCAATTGATAACATTTTATTAAAATATTGTATAATTGTTGCTGATACTTCTTCGATCGACTTTTGCGTGACATCGATAATTGGCCAGTTATTCTGTTTAAAGAGCTCCTCTGCTTCTTTAATTTCCTTTTCTACTTTCTCAGGGTTAGCATATATATTATTATCTTCGTTGTTAATTGAAGTAAGTCTATTTTTGCGTATTTCTATTAGCCTACTTACGTCTATTGTTACCCCTATCGTTAGTTTATTTTTTAATTTTGCCAAGTCAACATAAAAGGGTACTCCACTAACAAAAGGAATATTTGCAACTTTATAGCCTCGGTAAGCTAAATACGTACTGGTGGGAGATTTTGATGTACGTGAAACTCCAACCAAAATTATATCTGCTTTATCAATATCTTGAATATTTTGTCCATCATCATGATTAATAGTGTAGTTTATTGCCTCAATGCGCTGAAAATATTCGTTATTTATCTCAGTATGCAAGTCAAGCTTTTCGTCTTTTTCAATTTCAAGATAAGACGAAATTTCTCTAATAATATGTGATAATATTGCTCTATAGGGAATTTTCAACTTTATACAGTTATCTTTTAGATATTTTCTTAGCTCATCATCAGTAATAGTGCATATAACAAAATTATGCTCATCACTTTTCCTATTAATTTCCTCCAGAATTTTGTCAATCTGCTCTTCTCCTTTTACAAAAGACCAAACATATTCGATCGTTTCTACAGAACGAAAGTGTTTCAGAGCTGATTTTGCAACTGATATAACAGTTTCACCACTTGAATCTGATACTAAGTGTAGATTAAGCTTTTTAAGGGTCATATACTAAAAATAATAGCTAGCAATCTGCTACTGAAATTATGCTAATTTGTTGACCTACGTAAATATAGAAAAACTATCCTGTTGATAAAACTCAAACTAATTGGTAAATTCTTAACACAATTATTCTCAAAACGAATGTTTTTATTAAAGCCTACAAATTTCTCTTATTTTTCTAAGAAAGCTCTACCTTGGCTTGGGGTTATTTGTTTCGCATGTTTTTTAATTGGAATGTCTTTGGCGTTATTCTTCTCTCCAGAAGATTATAAACAAGGAGAAATTGTACGAATCATGTACATTCATGTGCCTTCTGCATGGCTTGCTCTTGGAATATATGGATTAATTGCATCACTTGGTTTCATTTCATTGGTATGGAACAATAGCATTGCTAGTGTCTTGGCACATGCTGCTGCTCCTGCAGGGACAGTCTTTTCGGCAATATGCTTAATCACAGGCAGCATCTGGGGAAAAGGAACCTGGGGCACTTGGTGGGTATGGGATGCAAGGCTTACTTCAATGCTGATTTTATTTTTCCTATATGTTGGCTACCTTTCATTGTGGAGCGCTTTTGATAATGAAGCGAGGGCAGAAAAATCAGCAGCAGTATTTGCCATCTTTAGTGCTATAAATATTCCTATAGTAAAATTTTCCGTGAATTTATGGTCCACTCTCCATCAGCCAGCAAGCATTTTGAGAAAAGGTGGAATAGCAATAGAAAGTTCCCTGCTGTTGCCACTGGTTGCAATGTTTATGTTTTGTGCCACATTTTTTTTAGTAGTGTGGATACTGTATTCACTTTACTTAATTAATTTATATAAGATAAAGAGAGAAATCAGTATGCGGTATTAGGCCGAGAGATGAAAATAGAACACACCACATCACCAAGTAGCAAAGACATTGAATTCCTACTCAAAAAGATTAATGAAGAAACCGTTGATAAAGGTACGTGTAACCCATTTGCTTTTTTTATTCGCGATGATACTGAACAAATTATTGTAGGTTGTAGCGGTTTTGTTATCTATGGTTCAATTTACACTGACTTGCTTTGGGTGCACTCTGATTATAGAAGAAAAGGTATGGGAAAGCAGCTAATGGAAGAAGTTCATGATTATGGTCGTGAGATGCACTGTAAAATAGCAACCGTTGCAACCATGAATTTTCAAAAAGCGAAAGTATTTTATGAAAAGCTTGAGTATAAGTGTGATCTTGTACGTCCAGGGTATGTTAACATGTATATTTTTGAAGAAAGTGTTGTGAGATGCACTGTAAAATAGCAACCGTTGTAACCATGAACTCTAAAATATTTAAAGAGCCTACTAATATCTTTAAGGTAAATGTTCATGTGATTCCGCAGAATAATTCTGTTTTTTGATTCTATCTGTCCATTTATCATTTTCTATATCTTGTTTGTTGGTTGCTTTTTTTTCTTGCTCAACAATTGCCTTATCTATCTCCTTATGAATTGCATCAATTGCATTAATCGCACCTCCTTTTTTGTATACTTCGCTTTTCCCTTCAATAATTAACTTAATAAAAGTATTTACAACAGACTGCACTTGATTATGATTAACCTGACCTTTTGTCAAAGAAGGTAAAGAGCCTAATTCCATCAATACTTCTGGTGCTGTTTTATCTTGAGTGGAAAGTCCTAAATTATCTGCTACTTTACTTATTAATAACTCTCTGTGTTCTTTATTATCTTCCAATTTAGCATAATCACTCAATAAATCTATAACGGTAGATACTCTGACTTCAACAACATCATCAACATCTTCATCTTCTAGAGCAACTCCTGACCCCAATAACCTCTCTCTGAGATTTTCGCTTAAAAGCCCAGAACAGATAAAATCTGTAAAACCAAAAAGAAACTCCCTCTTTACTTTATGTTCTTTGGGTATAGTGTTATGAAGAAGCGCTTCTGCAGCTATAACCGAAACAATCAATGGTGCTATAAATGCCCGTTTGAAAGCATGGTTTTGGGGGAAATGGTAAAACCATTGATGGAGTTCTTTTTGGGCTACCTCGTTTAGAAGATTGTATAACCTAACCGTCCCAAGCTGAAGTGCTTCTTATCATAATAATATAGGAGGGATTTTATATGGCAGAAGCAAAAAGTAAATTAAAAACAATAAACCTTGATGCAGCAGGGATTGATATTGGCTCGACTGTACATTATGTATGTGTACCTGAAGGAAGAGATGAACAACGTATCCAAAAATTTGGGTGCTTTACAGTAGATCTACACAACTTAGCAAAGTGGTTAAAAAAGTGTCAGGTTAGAACTGTAGCCATGGAGTCAACTGGAGTATATTGGATTCCCTTATTTCAAATATTAGAATCACATAAATTTGAAGTAAAATTAGTAAATGCGCGACATGTCAAAAATGTGCCTGGTAGAAAGTCTGATGTTCAAGATTGTCAATGGCTGCAACAATTGCACAGCTATGGACTGCTTCAAGGATCATTTAGACCGGATAATCAAATGTGTGTACTGCGTAGTTACGTTAGACAACGTGCTAATCTAATTGAAAATGCAGCTAAACATACTCAACGTATGCAAAAAGCGCTAATTCAAATGAATATTCAATTACACAAGGTTATTAGTCATATTACTGGGATAACTGGTATGAAAATCATTGAAGCTATAATTGAAGGCGAAAGAGATCCTGAGAAATTGGCTAAATTCAGGGATGCACGAATAAAAAATGATCAGTCTACTATAGCAAAAGCGTTAGCTGGTGATTATAGAGAGGAACACTTGTTTGTGCTAAAACAAGAATATGCAGCATATACTTTTTTTCAAGAGCAAATAACGGGATGTGATAAAAGTATAGAAAATTACTATAAAACATTTGAAACAAAGTCGAATGAGAACAGGGCATTGAATAAGACACGAAAGAGAAAACAGAAGAATAGTCCAGATTTTGCCGTAGATGAAGATTTATATCGAATAACGGGGATGGATTTTACTAGAGTTCCAGGACTTGATGTATTAAGTATACAGGCTATCATTTCAGAAACAGGTATAAATCACAATAAATGGAGGACAGAAAAGCATTTTTCTTCCTGGCTCGGATTAAGTCCTGCTAATAAAATTACAGGAGGGAAAATTATTGGAACAAGAACTCGTAAAGTTGTTAATCGTGCTGCAACTGCCTTGCGACTTGCTGCTCATTGTGTATCAAGAAGCAACACTGCACTTGGTGCATACTGCAGGAGGTTAAAGAAGCGACTAGGGATACCAAAAGCGATCACTGCTACAGCAAGGAAATTAGCATGTATTTTTTATAATATGCTAAAATATGGACAAGAATATGTAGAAAAAGGAATGAACTATTATGAAACACTCTACAAAGAGAGAGTAGTCAAAAATTTGACTAAAAAAGCAAAGGAATTTGGTTATATACTAATGAAAGAGGAGCCGATAGATGAAGAAGGTTCTTAGGAGTTTCTTAGAAGATTGTTTTACACATTTAGGACAGCAAGCTTTGTATGAGTCAAAGAATAAGTCATACCTGGTGCAGATATTAAAACAGCAACCAGACAAACTCTATGGTATTGGTGAAGGACAATTTGTAGGGGAGATGTTGATTTTGGAGGTGAGTGTCTTTGATGTATTGCAACCAATGGTAGGAGATATCTTTATTATTGGTAACCGTAGATACAAAGTACACTCACCGCCACTCAGAGATAACTCTGGAATGATCTGGAAAATTCAAGCGTCAGGGGTGTAGATGCGTATTAACATCGAAGTCACCGGTAGTATTGAAAAGGTAATACAAAGTATAGATGCTGAAAGGAAAAAAGTGGAAAAAGCAACGGTGAGGGCATTAAACAAAACAGCACTATGGGTAAGATCGCAAACTGTCAAACAAGTTAGCGAAGAAAAACAAATACCAAAAAAAGCAATGAGAAAAAAGTTAAGTGTGGATAAAGCAAATAGAAAGCGTTTATGGTCGATAGTGAAGCTCAGTTCGCAGTGGATAGGAGTAGCAAAACTTGGGAGCATAAAACAGACAAAGATAGGAGCAAGGGCAGGAAGCCGTATGTATGAAGGAGCATTTATAGCAACGATGAAAAATGGTCATATAGGAATCTTCAGACGAAGGTATATGACACCGTTACCAATAGATGAAATTAAAGTAAGAGGTTGTCCGGAAACAAGTAAAAGGCTATAATATCTGAAATTTTAGTACGGGGTAAAGATGAGAAAAAAGTATCCAACAGATCTAAGCGAAAGGGAATGGGCAAGAATAGAAAAACACTTCAGAGTATCATACAAGAAAGGAGGAAGGCCGCCAAAGTATAGCAAAAGAGAAATATTAGAAGCAATTTTCTATGTATTGCGTACAGGGTGTCAATGGCGGTATTTACCAAATGATTTTCCGCTATGGAAGACTGTGTATGAGCAGTTCAGGCAATGGAAGAAGCAGGGAATTTTTGAGAAAATGAATTATGAAATTACAAAATATAGTAGAAGAAAAATAGGAAGGAATGAGCAGCCGAGTGCCTGTATAGTAGATAGTCAATCTGTAAAGACTACAGAAAAGGGGGGATCAAAGGCTATGATGGAAGTAAAAAAGTAAAGGGTAGAAAAAGGCATATAATTACAGACACTCAGGGTTTTATACTAGGTTGTTACGTAGGCGCTGCTAACGAAAATGATAGAGATGGTATTAAAATAGCATTAAACAATATGAGAACAAAATATACTAAAGTTAAAAAAATGTGGGCTGACATGGGATACCAAGGAAGAAATTTAAAGAATCACATAAAGGAAGAATATGACATAGATATTGAAATTGTTAAAAGGCCTCCATGTAGATTTTGGGTGCACAAAGATACGCCACCTGAGCTACTACCAACAAGAGAACAAGGGTTTAAAGTACAGCCAAGAAGATGGGTTGTAGAAAGGACTTTTGCTTGGGTTAATAGGAATAGAAGGCTATCGAAGGAGTATGATTTACTCACAACATCCACTGAGAATTTCATATACCTAGCTATGAGTAGGGTTATGTTAAAGAGGGAATATGCTTGAATTTACTAGTTTCCGGACAACCTCTAAACACGCAAGCTCGGAAAACAATGAAAGAGTTAGCCGAAAATGGAGTAGAGAGAGTATTTGAGAAATATTTTCACCAACAGTTAGAATATATAAAGTAATGTTTTGGAGAGATCTACATCAGAAAATTTGTACAATGCTAAAGGAAGAAATACCAGAGATACAGACATGTGAAGTGTATCCAACGATAAGAAGGGAAATAGTAGCGCCAGCGGTATTTGTAGAATTGTCAAGTTTAGAGCAAGGAAAAGATCCAGGAACAGAGGAGTTCGCGCTGAGAGCAAGATTTGAAGCAAGAATTGTAGTTGATAGTACAGTAGAGAATGCCTCGATAATTGTGAGATCATTAGCAGCAGAAGTAGCAAGAGTAGTAAACAAAAATACTTGGAACGTGAAAAATATTGCACCTGGAGAGTTTTTATCAGCAGGAGGAGATGATTTTAAACCAGAGTTGGATGCATATTTAGTGTGGTTGGTAGAATGGGTACACGAGCTACATACAGGGGAATCAATATGGTCAGAAATTGGGGTTATACCACATACGATAAGTGTTGGCGAAAATTTTAGAGCATAATTTTGCGATTGCAGAGCTAAATAGAAGGCTAGCGAACATTATTCGTATAGGTCTAGTTAAAGAAGTAGACTATGAAAAAGCAAGAGTAAGGGTCAAAGTAGGAGAATTTTTAACAGATTGGTTACCATGGATAACTTATCGAGCTGAAAGCTGGTCACCACCGAATATTGATGAACAGGTAGTAGTGTTATCGCCGTTCGGGGAATTATCATTAGGAGTGGTGTTACCGGCAATATATCAGGAGAAATATCCCCCTCCGGAGAATAAAAAGGAAATAAATAGTGCAAAATTTCAAGATGGGACAAAGTTATCGTACGATAAAGATAAACATCATTTAGAGATAGATGTAATAGATAAAATAACGCTAAAAGTTGGGGAATCAAGTATAGAAATGACAAAAAAGGGAATAAAACTCAAAGCAAAAAGAATAGATCTAAACTAGTATATGGGTAAAGCAATCGTTTGTGTAGGAGATTATTGCAGTGGAATACCAGCACATGTTTGTATGAGTGGTAGTAACGATGTTTTTGTAAACGGTAGATCTGTGTGTCGAAAAGGAGATATCTTAACTATGGGAGAGACACTAACGCAAGGATCAAACAGCGTATTTGTTAATGATATTGGCATAACAAGAACCGGTGACTTGGCATCGTGTGGTTTTCATGTGATGGGTGATAGCAAAAATGTATTTGCAGGGTAAAAAAGATGCGTGGTATGAGTGCTACTAGTGGGAAGGAACTGGAAGGTTTAGATCATCTGAAACAATCAATAATTAATATTTTGACCACTCCGGTTGCTAGTAGAGTTATGCGCAGGGAATATGGATCGAGGTTACTTGAATTAGTAGATAAGCCAGTAAATCGTGATTTTACGTTAGAAATTTATGCGGCAACAGCGGAAGCACTAGAAAAATGGGAAAAAAGATTCAAGTTAGAAAAAGTAAAAATCACAGAAGTAAAAGAAGGGAAAGTAACGCTTGATTTAGAAGGATTGTACTTGCCAAGTGGAAAAAATATTCGCTTTGACGGGGTTGTGGTATAAAGATGGAGCAGCCAAATATTATCGAACCACTGAACTTTGAAGAGATTTTTTCTCGGATGAAAGAAGAGTTAGTGAAGCGTGATGCAAGCTTTACAGCATTAGTAGAAAGTGACCCAGCGATGAAGGTATTAGAAGTCGCAGCATGGCGAGAACTTTTGCTCAGAGAAAGAATAAACGAAGCGGTAAAAAGTAATTTACTTAAGTTTGCGACGGGAGAAGATCTTGATAATTTAGCTGAGTTTTATGGAGTTGAAAGAGAAAAAGAAGAGGATGACGAACGCTTTAGAAAAAGAATTAAAGCAAAAATAGTTGGCTCAAGCACTGGAGGAAGTAAAGAGCATTATCGATTTCATGCACTTTCAGCAGATAGTAGAGTAAAGGATGCGCTGGTTGAATCAAAAGTGCCAGGGAGTGTAGAGATCTCGATTTTATCCACGGAGTTATCCACAAATGGCATAGCATCTGAAGAACTACTGGATATTGTAGGAAAGCAAGTCACCAGGGATGATATAAGGGTATTAACAGATACGATAACAGTAGTTGGTTGCAATATTATTGAAATAGATATCCACAGCAAAATTAGCATTAAAAGACCAGACATTATTGAAACAGTGAAGAAGAGATTTATAGAAAAATTTGAAACAACAAAAAGATTAGGATGGAAGGTGACAAGGTCGTGGATAATAGCCAATTTGTTTATGGAAGGAGTAGAAAACGTGGAATTAATAGAGCCAAAGGAGGATGTTGTGGTACTGGGAAATGAGTGTGCTATTTTGCAAAGCTTAAATATTGAACTAATGGGTAAAAGTTAATGTTATTACCGCCAAACGCAACAAAGCAAGAAAAAGCATTAGTAGAGGCTATTGATTACAAAGTAGACCATGGTTGCATTAGAGGGTTTAAATTTAGCCCAGGGGAAAAAGTATTGCCATGGATAATAGAGGAATATGGTCTAGAAGAGATTCTGCGTTGGGCAAAAGAGAAAAGAAGAGCGATAAAAGAAGGGGTAGAATTTCAGCGTTTAAGAGGAACACCAGCATCGCTGAAAATAGCATTAAAATGGGCAAGTATAGATGATATTACAATTATTGAAGAGCCACCCGGTAAACACTTTTTTGAGTTGCAGGTAGGGATAAGAGATGTACCGAATGACTTCTTCGTTGATGCAGTTGTAGAGCTGGCAAAACTATCATTACCTGCAAGATCACGGCTAATGAGGATTTTTAACGATTATTACAACGTTGATAGGTTTATTTTAGACGAAAGTTTTTTTGGCAGTTTGTTATCGGATTATTCAGGGGTAAAAATAGAAAAAGATGGACCAGTATTATCATTTGGTCGGAAGAACACATTTGAGCTAAAAATCTTAAATCCAACTTTTAAGTTTGGTACTTTTCGAGTTCATTACGAGCAAGCATTAAGTAATGATCTGTATAGGCTAGATGTAGCAATACTTGGAGAAACCGAACCTCACACAAAGAATTATAACGGTATTTATGAAAGAAATCATGTGTGGTATAACTTCAAAGCGCTATATCCGCTACCACAGAGCTTATTACCGGCAATTAAGTTTGCGAAAGCGCAAGTTATATTATCGGATAGTTGGGATTTAGGAGACATAAATGCGTGCTTTCCAGTTAGTAGCGTAGAAGAAAGAGGAAATAAATTTGTATTGGGAAGTAGCAAACTATCTGAAGAACTGTGGAATTTAAAATACAAGCCAATTTTAGAAAGATTTTTTGCCGTTCACCACTATCAAGTAAAGAATTTCTCTACCCCCAAAATAATAAGATTTAGCGTAGCAGAACACTACATTCATTTTGAAAACGAATTGGATTCAAAGCAAAAAAATGCAACATACGAGCTAGAAAACTACATTTTAGTATTTTACGGAGGCGTTTCAACTTGGCACGAACATCGGCATTTGAACAGGTCGTGGAAAGAAAGACAGCCCATATGCTTAATATACTAAACATATATATTTATATCTTCATATACTATATTAGTATTTAGTTAAAAAAGGTGTACTACGCGAAAAAAGACTTGCCTTTTTATACTAAAACACGCATAACTTAAATAGTAGCAAGTAAACAAAAAAAATTGATCTTGCACTAAAGAGAGCCAAATTGGCGTATGTTTTTATAGTGAGGTGTGTAATGAGGTTTAGCAAGGAAAAGAGAGAAGCTTTTAATAAGTCATTTTATGAATTATTAGACAACTCGTTTAAGAATATTAATGAAAAAGATGAAAAAGGGGAAACGATACTACATAAGGCAGCAAGAATGTCGACAAGAAAAAAAGTAAGTTTTCTAGTCAGGAAAGGAGCGGATGTCAATGCGAGAGATAACAGGGGTTTTACACCGCTCCATTGGGCAGTATCGGCGAAACGTCTAGAGAACGTGAAAGAGCTGATAAGATCAGGAGCGGAAGTAAATGCTACTGAAGGAATTAGCAAATATACGCCACTGAATCTTGCGTGTATGGTATGGGCAGAAAGGATAATAAAAGAGCTAGTAAAAGCAGGAGCGGCCGTTAATCAGCCGGATAAATTTGGTAATACACCAATGTATTGGCTAATGGACAATGAAAAGAATAAAGAGGTGAAGAAATTCCTGGAAAAGCAAGGAGGTGTAGTAAGAGATAGACCAGAGATATGTGATGAAATAGTGGAGTCGGTTGGAGAAATGGTAGATGTATGGAGTAGAAAATTTTTACCGAAGTTAAAAGGGAAGGTGGTAAGTTTAGAAGAAATAAGAAAAAGAGATGAGTCGCTAATAATAGAAGATTTTAACAACGTAATAAGCAGGGTAGTGGGCAAGATGAACACTCTGATTAAAGAATTTGATGAAAGATAGATAGTTGAGGTATATTATGGTAAAGTTTAACAAAGAAACAAAAAATGCTTTTGATAAGTTACTGAAAGCAATATCAGAAGAAAACATAAAAGGAAAAGATTCAGGTGGTTGTACGGCATTGCACCGAGCAGCACAAGTGTCAAACCCAGAAGTAATAAAGTTATTAATAGAAAAAGGTGCAGGTATAAACGATAGAAACAATAGAGGCGAGACACCGTTGCACCTAGCAGCATTTTTAGGAAAGAGAAAGAATGTGAAAGCACTGATAGAGAAAGGAGCCGAGGTAAATGCAAAGTCGAACAACAAAGCAGTACCACTACACTTAGCCTGTTTAGCAGGGAGGAAAGGAACAATAGAAGAGTTAATGAAGGCGGGAGGAGATCTTGATACAGTAGATAAATTTGGATGTAGTCCACTAAACTATGCGAAGATTTACCAGAAGGTAACGAATTTTCTAGAGAAAAGGGGAGTGAATATGAGAGATGTGGCGGTGATGTATGGAGAAGCAAACAAGGCAATAGAGGAGATAATGGAGAAACGAAACGTAAATGAATTACAACTGCAGGAGGTAGATTTAACAGATTAAACATATAGATTTATATCTTAATATAATATGCTGAAAAAATATGTATATTTTGTAAAAAAAAACTTGCTTTTTATGCCAAAACAGCCCTAAGTGAAAAAGTAGCTAGTAAACAAACAAGATTTGCTAAGCGCTAAAGTGAGCCAAATTGGAGCCACTTTATATTGCATTAATAGCTGAGGAACTTATGGTAAAATTTAGTAAGAAAGAAAGAGAAGAATTTAATAAGTCATGGAAAGAAGTATTAGATAACTCAATAGAAAATATTAATAAAAAAGACACGAAAGGGAGGACGATATTGCATTACGCGGTGGGAATGCCAGATCCAAAAAAAGTGAGGTTATTAATCAAGAAAGGAGCAGATATAAATGTGGCGGATGCGGGACAATATAGACCACTGCACTTAGCAGTCATGGGGCAACGTGTAGAAAACACAAAAGAGCTGATAAAGGCAGGAGTGGAGGTAAACGCAGTGGAACGAAGTAGCAAATTTGCCGCGTTACACCTTGCGTGCATGGTAGCAGAGATAAAAATAGTAGAAGAGCTAGTAAAAGCGGGAGGGAATGTGGAACAAAAAGATAAATTTGGCAAGACCCCAATGGATTATGCGAGAAATAATAAAGAGATAAAAGAAGTGTTAGAGAACGTAAAAATGGCAAATAAACAGAGAGAGTTCATAGAAAGAATAAGGGTTGTATCGGAAAGTACGACAGCAGGTGTGATAGTGGCAAAGGAAGAGCTAGAAACTGTGGATGAGAAAGTGCTATAGCGTTTTAAAAATTCAGAAGGGCTGTGTTTGAAAAGGTGATTATATGGAAAAAAAAGTAGAAAAAGAGGTAAAATGTTTAGAGAAAAAACCACTAGCAGAACTGAAAAAAATATGGAAAAAGGTATTTGGGGAAGAGGCACCTAGACACTCAAAGAAATACCTGATACCAAGATTGGCGTATAGGTTGCAGGAGAAAACGTATGGAGAAATATCAAGAAAAGGAGCAAAAAGACTAGAATACCTGGCAAATCGGCTAGAACAGGGGAAAAGAATAAGTAGTGATAAACTGCCAGTGGAGGGAACGGAGTTGATACTAGAAAGAGGTGAGGAAACGCATGCGGTATTGGTAACAGATACTGGTTTAATCTACCGAGAAGAGTTTTATACGTCATTATCAGCAGTAGCAGGGAAAATAATGGGAATGAGTTATAACGGACCGCTCTTGTTTGGAATGAGAGAAAAGGAGAAAAAATGCTAAAAGAAGTAAGATGCGCAATATATACGAGAAAATCAAATGAGGATGGACTAGAACAAAAGTTTAATAGCTTGGACGCACAAAGGGTAGCATGTGAAAAATACATAAAGAGCCGAGAAGGGTGGATAGCATTAGCAAAAAGGTACGACGATGGTGGATTTTCAGGAAAAAATTTAGAAAGACCAGCGATAAAGGGATTGTTTGAAGATGTAAAAGCCGGAGAGGTAGACTGCGTGGTAGTATACACGTTGGACAGGTTATCAAGGGAAACGAAGGATTGCATAGAAGTAACGTCATTTTTTAGAAGGCACCGGATAAGTTTTGTAGCAGTGACGCAAATATTTGATAACAACACACCAATGGGAAAATTTGTACAAACAGTGTTATCAGGAGCGGCACAGCTAGAAAGAGAAATGATAGTAGAGAGAGTAAAAAATAAAATAGCAACATCGAAAGAGGAAGGATTATGGATGGGAGGGAATGTGCCACTAGGGTATGATGTAAAAGAGAAGGAATTAATAATAAATGAAAAAGAAGCAAAAGTAATAAAGCATATATTTGAGAGATATATGGAGCTGAGATCAATGGCAGAATTGGCAAGAGAGTTAAATAGCCAAGGGTACCGAACGAAATCAGATATTTTTAAAAAGGCCACGGTAAGGAGGATAATAACAAATCCGATATATATGGGAAAAATACGGCATTATGAGAAGCAGTATAAAGGAAAGCATGAGGCAATAATAGAAGAAGAAAAATGGCAAAAAGCGCAAGAATTGATAAAGAATCAACCATATCGAAAAGTAAAATATGAGGAAGCGCTGCTAAAGGGAATAATAAAGTGCAAGAGCTGTAGTGTAAACATGACGCTGACATACTCAAAAAAAGAAAATAAAAGGTATCGATATTATATATGCAATAACCATTTAAGAGGAAAAGGTTGCGAGTCGATGAACCGAACAATAGTCGCCGGAGAAGTGGAAAAAGAAGTAATGAAGAGAGCTGAACTCTTATATGAAAATTGGGAAGAAAGGGGAGAAAGAGAATGGAAAAATTTAAGTTTCAGAGAACAGAAAGAAGCAGTGAAAAAATTAATAAAGGGAGTAATGGTGAAAGAAGATGGAATAGAGGTGCATTCTGAGTCAGAGAAGACATTTATAGCAATGAATTTAAAGAAGAAAGGAAACAAATGCACGGTAGTAGAACCAGAAGGCAAAACAAACAATGCGCTACTGAAAGCAGTGGTAAGAGCCCATCTGTGGAAACGGCAGCTAGAAGAAGGAAAATATAGAAGTGTGAAAGAGCTGAGCGTTAAAATTAATATAGGTACAAGACGTATACAGCAAATTTTAAGGTTAAATTATTTAGCTCCAAAAATTAAGGAAGACATAGTAAATGGGAGGCAGCCAAGTAGTTTGAGGTTGGTTGATTTAAGGGAAATACCGATGCTGTGGAGTGAGCAGTTGGAGAAGTTTTATGATCTTAATTTACAAAAGAAATAGGAGAAAAACATTATGAGAACACCGAAAAAAATATGGAAAGATATTGCTGAAAAGCTTAGAAATAAAAAAGGTACCACTACCGCAAAAGGAGCTGATATGGAGATGCCGGCAGATGTTGAGGAAGTTAAAGTTGAAATAAAAAAGCAAACCAATACAGTTTACAGAAACTGACACTAAATTATGTAATATAAATAGTGAAGATCTTCAACCTATATGTGAAAACAGCGAAAAAGCGCAAGTAGAAACTACTGTAGAGCCAACTTCCGTTGATAGAGCTGACAGCCCATCTTCCGCTGAACCATGTTTTAATGGTGATGCTGCAGACAAAAACCTATCAGCAAAAGCACTGCAACAAAGGCAAGCAATCATATTTGGTAGTGTTGGTGCGGTGTTATTGGTAAATTGTGTTGCATTGTATATCATGAAAATGCCTGTAGTAGCAGCGGTTGTGGGAATAGTTGGATTAGCGTGTATAGGTTTTGCGCTGTATAATATCATAAATCCCAACACCAAGCTCGAGAAAGTGGAAGATGTAGAACAACTGGATCCACAAAATCTTAAAGCTAGTGGTATGCTTGAAAGATCATAAACATCAAGATAATTTCTTTAGAAAATCTCTTAAGCTGTTAACTTAACATCACCATGAAATTTTGAACATTTCCATTTCACCCTAAGCACGGCTTACTGTTTCTTCGAGACTTGGGGCTCTTCTCCTTTCTTCACGCTCTATCCAAGAACTCTTTTTTGTTTGGCCATTAGATTGACTCATAGCCTCAGAACGTATCAATTTTCCAGACCTTTCAAAATAGCCTTGTTCAATAGCATTGTAGACCAGACACCCACCAAGCGAGCAATTCTCACCTAATTCTTCTTTACAATTTTTGAACTTTTCCAGTATTTCCTTTTTATTACTCACTTCTACTATTATTTTATCTTTATCTTGTTTGTCAGGGTACAAATTAACTTCTAATTCTCCTTCACTGGTGTAGAAAGTCAATGCTATATCACTATTATCCGCAAGGTCTGTGTAATTCCTTATACCATTTTTCGTTATAATTTCTACCTCACTTTTACCGATCTTTATTATATCTCTTCCGTATTCTATTTCTCCTTGAGTTAGCCATAAACGCCTTGCTCCATCTGTAATCTTCGCAATATCTATTTTGCTGTTCTCTGAGTATTCTAAGTAAAAAGTAGAATTATCCATTTTTACATTTTTTACTCTACCATTAGCTGCACTTTTAACAATTTTCATAAACTTTAAAGTATTATTGATATACTTACCACAAGCTTCTTTCACATTGGTTGTGTGGTCTTTAAATTCTGACTCCAGTGTATTGATTACATCTATACTACTTAAGTTATGAAACACTGCTCCTCTTGATAACAATTTATATACTATATCACTAGTAACTTCTATCTGATTTGCAATTTTAGAACTCTCTTTTAATGCACTAATTTTTTTTATTACATGATCTGTAAAATTACATGCATCTTGGTACGCCACTTTATCTGGACGAATAGGAAAGTTAAACCTTATTCCAGACCGTATAGCTTGGTCTACAACTTCTTCCAGTTGTTTCATATCTTGAGCTCGATGTACTTTATCAAAAAATTCATTTAGCTTCTTCTTCTGGTCTGGTATTAAATCATCCCATAGGGTCCTGGATTTAGGCAAACATTTTTCCCTGCTATAGTCTTTTTGGTCAGTTGCTCCTGCTTTCAAAAGTAAGTCTTCTACTTCAGCAGCAGCTTTAGAAACAAAAAAAATATCTCTGGCATGTTGCAACACTATTGACTTTCCTTCTTCATCATGAAAATTTAAAACCACTTTTAGATCTTGGTCACCCTCATGTTTATCCAAAAACTCTTTTAGATTTTTAACTGTTTTAGCATGGGAACATTCGCGCATTATACCATGTAATTCTTCATTCAACCTCTTTTGATTATCAGTTGGAAAGTATTTTTTAATATGGTATTGATGATTATCAATTGCAATTTGTAGTGGGGTTTTCCTTGTTTCATCAAGTACATCGCACTTAGCTCCATTCCATAGGAACGATTCTATACTGCTGCTATAACCAAGGCCAGCAGCATAATGCAAAGGTGTTTTCCCTTCAATATCCTGTGCATTAGGATTAGCTCCTGCTTTTATAAGGTAACCTATACCATCACCGCTAGACCCAATAGCAGCATAATGTAAGAGTGTCTGTCCTCTATCATTCTTTATATTAGGATTAGCTCCTGCTTCTATGAGTAAACATGCAGCAGATACATATTCTTCGGCTAACCTCCCTCCATATTCTACAGCCATACTTACTACTGCATGCAATACTGTCAATCCAGATTCTCCTCTTTTAAGGTTAAGAACAGTTTTCAGATCGTCCTTATTTCTTTCTAAAAATCTATGAACTTTTGAACTATAGCTATAACTATCCCTACCACCAGTATCTGGAGATCCGCTGAGAATATTTAATAATTTTTTATTTAACTTCTTTTGATTTTCTGTTAAATCAGATTCATCACAAAACCATGCATGCATTAAATTAGTAGTACATAAACCTTTAGCAGAATCTATCAAAGTATCAATACCATGTGTGAAGAAACATTCTCTGATCAATTCATGCTCATTATCCTCTAGGGACCACTTCTTTTCTTCTAGCCAATCTTGCCATTCTTTCAATTTTATCGACACGTCCAAATTTTCCCATGTTAGCTGTTTTTTGAATTCTTCCCATTCTAGCTGTTCCTCTCCTCCCTCAAGTTCTAGCCGTTTTTCCCATCTTTTCATCTTTAGGTATTCTTCCCATTCTAGTGGCTGTTTTTTGAATTCTTCCCATTCTAGCTGGTTCTTCAATCCTTCCGATTCTAGCTGTTCTTCGAACCTTTTCAGCTTTAGGCGTCTTTTAAATTCTTTCTGTTCGCTCAATTTTTCCGACACGTCCAAATTTTCCCATGGTGACTGTTTTTTGAATTCTTCCCCTTTTTCCTGTTCTAACCATTTTTCATCTCCTGGATTTGTTTCAAAAGCCTGCTTAAACTCAATATCTTCATTTGACATGCTTTCCCTCTGATCTATCAAAAATATTACGTATAATACATAGCACAAATAAAAGCTAATGCAAGAATAGTTTTTCTCACTTTAGTATTTTTTAGCTTGATATCCATAAACTTCACTGACATTGACCTCTGAGCCTACTATGCTTCTGCTTGTTAATTAGCCATGCAAAAAAGCCTGCCAGATTAACAACATTGTGCCTATTTTAGTATCACTGTCATAAAAATATAAAGAGGTTGTTTACCTGCTGTGGTTACTCCTCATCGTCATAGTCAGGATATTGTGGAGGAGCTTTTCCTTGCTTTTTAGTAACTTTTGGATATCTTTTTCCAACCTCTGCTTCAATGATACCACAACATTCTACTAAGAATTCCCAATTATCACCATAATCAAAAAGAAAAATCATTTTTTTATCTGACTCAAAAACCTTATAGATATAAGAATTTCTGACGCTTTTTTCATTAGGCATAACAGTCAGACTAGAATCAGTATCATAAAATAAAGTGTATACTTCATTACTTTTATAAATATCATTTATATTACTATAAAAACCAAATGAATGATCTAATTCAAAATTAAAAGCATCTATGATAATCTCTGCAAATTTATAAAGACTAGATGTACCTTTCAATGCCATTTCACGATAGATTTTTTTGTTTAGAGAAACTTTAAATAGGTATACTTTTCCTTTCTTATCCACCCAATTTACCTTTAACTTATACTGAATTAACCAGTAGCAAAAAAATAACACAAGTCAAGCTTAATGCATAAACTTTAAATAACTAGTGGCAACAACAATTTAATTATTTACTTTCTAAAAAACACGAAAAAGTACGTACCTTTGTGAGAACAATTTAAATAAAAGCGGCGTTGTGAAAATAAAAACGTAAAATTGTTGCAACGAAGTTGGGCAAATTAGTTCATACCTAAATGTGGCAAAAGTAGGCTAATATAGCTGATTTTGCAATATAATAAAATTATTATAAAGAAAAGTTCGAACGATACACTTGGTAGATCAACGCATCCCAAAAAAACTTGTTCTCACGGGTGTTACTTATGCTTTCTCGAAGCATTTAGGTTTTCTACATAATATACGCTCAATTAATAGCAACGTGTTTAAAAATAAAGATTAATTTACAGATAAAAATTGTTGCAAAGATATATTGAGATTCGTATCATTTAGGATATGTTATTTTGTGATAAAATAAATGGGTAAAAGAAAAACAAATGCTTCCTTCTGCATAAGCCATCTGGAGGCAACTAGTATCTATAATAGTTTAAGCAAAGTAGAATTCGATAGTGATGATTCAGGTAATCCTTTAACATGGGCAGATAATCTTAATATAGATAGTTTTATGAATCAGGCAATTGGAAAAGGTGAACTTGCCTACTACATTGCTCCCGTTTGTCCTGGTCTTAATCATGATGATTATATTCTAAACGTACTTCAGCATGTTTGTAAAAGGAGAACCAGAGATGGTTCTTGTATAAATGATCATTATGATATTGAATTAGATAAGCCTTTTGTTTCTATAGTTAATATTGCAAGTGTTTTTGCTAATAAACCTCAAAATGTTAACAAAGAAGGGGGATCTCACTGGGTCGGTTGGGTGTTGCTGCCTAAAAAATATACAAATGTAAGTGGTAAAGTAATAGAGAATAATAAGTATAGAGTTTATTTTTTTGATTCTCTCGCTAAACATAAACTTCCTAAGAAACTTGTACAAAGTATGACCGGAATGATAGAAAGTGAAGATTTTCACGAACTTTCCCACGTGTATTCAGAATTTGAGAGATTTGTTCCCCTTTGTTCAAAAGATGAAATAGATTTTATTGATACTCATGATATTACAGGACAACAAAGGAATTCTGCTGACTGTGGTTGGTGGGCTTGTTATTATGTATTGATGACCGTGTATACTGGGGATGTAGAATTTCTCAAAAAATTGCAAGGAAGAGGATTATCTGCAAAGCCTTTACGGAGTATAATGAATTTGCAGGAATCCATTATGAATGAAGGCGAAAGAAGCAAACGAAGAGACTCTTTTTATGAAGGCAGGTTACTTACCGGTTCATTATCCGCTGGGCATGACTTATTAACTTATATGGTTGTTTTTTCTTCGCGTTTTGTTGTTGTCTTTGAAAGGCATTTTCTAGAATTTTCTAAAAGGTTGCTTGAGGGAAGATATAAGGAAGGCAAGTATGCTGTGCTTTTCAACAGAGTCATTCCTGCCTTCTCTAATCCTTATGATTTTTTACCTTATGATAAAAGTTACTTCACCTCTCTGACATGTGGCTTACAATGGATAGCGACTTCTATCTCAAAATTTTTTCAAAAGAAAAAGGTTGAATCTTTAGCTAGCAAGATACACAAGTTTTATGTCAATCAGCCAGATGCTAGGATTATGTTCATTAAGGTTGCTATGCATATTTTTATTGCTTATGAGGAGCAATTTGCAAGGGAAAAAGAATTATCAGGGAAAGATAGAATCTATAATTCAATCTATGATTTAGCAGATGATGCTGTGAACAGGATAATAGACTACTTTGCCTCAAATACTGAAACTGAATTTAATATCGAGGAAATGCTCAAAGGGGTTATACATGGTAATTCAAAAAGGTACAGATCCGTTGTTTCTGGGATTCCTAATTTTCAAAGAGGACATAAGACCTTTGTTTCTACTGCAAAATTCATTTCTGCTCCAGGGATAAAGCATGATAAAGATTATTACCAATTAGAATTAGACTCTAATGTCGAGGAATTATCATCATGGGGGTTTCGTGATCTCTTTCCTGGGGAGATTAATCGTTGCGTAATTCGTGATGGGACTTTATGCTTCCTAGAATTGCCCCATCTGGTTTACAGAGAAGTAGAAGTTGATGAAAAATCGAGGTACAAATACTGTCTTACAGAAGAAATGTGTTTCAACCAAATACCTCGTGTTCACTCTTCTTTGGAAAATGCTAATTGGCAGATTACTGGAGAGTTAAAATTTTTGGCAAAAGAGATTTTGGAGGTTTGTAATCGTGAGTTTAGTTCTGATTTAGACCCTGTACAACATGCTGGAGGTGAGGAGGATGTTAATGGTCATGAAGAGACACAGATTTTTCCAACCAATTTGTTTTTGCTGATGAAGCCAACAACTTCGTTTTTCAATAAGATGTCCTCCACGAATATAGTTTCGCCAGAGGAAAAGTTACATTTTTTTGCGAAGGTGCTCTTATCGAGTTTTTTGTTCTTGGTAGAAAAGCTTGTACTTCCAGATCAGCTCGTACTATTCCGCTCGAACACGCCTCATCAATGTGCTCAAGGTTTATCTGCTTCTAGAATAAAAGAGATCAAGAATTTTTCCAGATTAATGCAATCCCTGCCTTTTGGTGATTTAGAAAAATGCCTCTTAAGGTCTGGGGTTAGGCTTTTTCAAGGCTTCGAAAGACCGTTTCAGTCTGTTACGGAATGTCAATCAAACGCTAAAGTAATAGCAACTCTATCATCTTGTGCCGCTTTTAGAATGGTGGACTATATTTCAAAAAATTTCAATATTCAACATTTATCATGTGATTTGATGGTGGAAGCTGCCCTTTTAGGTGGTTGTGATGAAGGGTCATCACCTTTGTTTTGTGTAAAAAGTGGTGATAGCAGTGTGAACACTAATGAAATATATGATAAAACACCCGTATTTGTATCAGAAGGGGAAATATTCTCATATTCCGAAAATTTTATTATCAAACATGGCACTAGGTTGCCTTTCAATTTTGAGAAAAAGGGAAGTCAATCTTCTTCCCAGCATCGCAAAATCTTTATGGTAGATGTAAATAACTTTTCTCAGCAGCAACCTCATAAGTATGTTTTACAAAACATTGATGTTGTAAACAAATGTAATTTAATAATGGAAGAAATGTTGCGTGATGAACGAGCTCAGAAGTCCGATATACTTCCTGTTGCGCAAAAGTGCTCTGAAGTACTTGATGCAACGCAAAATCTCCACGCTAAAGTCGATACTCTTCTAGCCTACGCGAGATATGCGTTCCCAGGTGTTGATGGTAGAGGGGGACCTGATGATGGTAGAGGAGGTCCTGGTGGTGGTCCAGGGGGACCTGATGATGGTAGAGGAGGTCCTGGTGGTGGTCCAGGGGGACCTGATGATGGTAGAGGAGGTCCTGGTGGTGATACGGAGAGTTCTGGTGATTCCTCTATCAGTTCCCTATCAGAAAAAATCGGAAACACCTTCTTGACTTCACATAATAACGAGGAGTCGCTATGTCACTTAAGTATAAAACGCAAAAGTGATTCACCTGAGGACTGTAGTAACAAAAGGAAGAAATATGTTAAAGAAACGGGGGAAAGAGGTTCGCAACCTGTCTGGTTTGGAGTTAGAGATCCAGTATCGTTTTTTACTGGAAGAGAAAGAGAATTAGAGGATTTACATAGTAAAATGCAGAGTAGTTCGAAGAGATTATCGCTCGTGTCACGAATGCTATGTTTAGTTGGGTTGGGTGGTATTGGTAAAACTCAGTTAGCTAGGAAGTATATAAAAAAATATGCCAAGGATTATAATGAAAATGTGATATGGATAAACTCCGTAAGTAAGGCAAAAATTGTAGAATCTTTTCTTGAGCTTGACAGAGATCATGGGTTGAATTTCTCTACACCAGCTACTGGTGAAAAGGTGCAGCCTATAGAGATCATTGTTAAAAAGGTGTTTAGTTTTTTTGCAACTAACAAAAGTTTGTTTATTTTTGATAACCTTGACAAGATTGAAGATATAAGTTGTTTTTTGCCATTGAATATTCAATATTCAGGGAATAGCTGGCCTCATATTTTGATTACTTCTCGTAATCGAGACTGGGCAGGGGAAATGGAGCGTCTAGAACTAGGGCTTATGAGTTACCAAGATGCTGTTATATTTGTAAAGAATGGATTAGACATAGAGGATGAATCTCAAGAAAAGATAGGAATTTTGCTGGAAAAACTACAATATTTCCCTTTAGCGATTCAGCAAGCAATTTCGTATATCAGAGATCGAAGATTAGTAGATAAGTTTGGTATTGATGATTATTTAAACCTATATGTGATCGATAAGAAGAAGCTTCTTAGTTATACTTTACTTTCTGATATTAATAACGAATATTTCCATACGACTCTTGTGACGTGGAAAATCACAGTAGATAAGATAAAAGGTAATCAAGAATATGGGAGGCTTGCTTTGGATATCCTTCATGTTATCTCCTACCTTGGGTCAGATGATATTCCCGTAGAGCTGTTTTTAAGTTTAGTAGAAAAAGATAACAGTGAGTTGAAGTTTTCCATCCGGATGCTTGTGGCAAGTTCTATAGTAGATATCACAAAGGAGAAAAGCTCGGTGAGTGTTCATCGGTTGGTTCAAGAAACAACGAGACTAATATTAGAGGAACTAGGTAAAAGCAAAGAAGTTATGAAAAAGACTTTTGGATTACTCATGGATTTTCTCTTTGATAGTACTGGCATCGGTGAGGTTTATGGTAGGGAAAAGCAATTTTTGAAACACTCGGAAGAGTTGTTTTTCCATATGGGTGATTGGCTAGTAAAAGAGAGTGGAGACAAAAAAACGCTAAGAGAAGATTACCTGTCGTTACTCAAATTGATACCTAACTCTCATCCTGATTGTTGTAGCTTCGCAAGACAAAAACAATTATACGAAAAGGCTCTGCCTATTCTTACTCAGCTTTACGGACCTGAGAGTCTTGAGGTAGCTGAAGTGCAAGAGGTCCTTGCTAGAATATATGAGGTTTTTGGTGAGTATGAGAAGCAAAAGAAGTACCTTCAAAAGTGTTTGTTTGTTTTTACAATGTTTTATGGATCTGATACTTCTAAGGTGGCTGAGGTAATGAAAAAGCTAGCAATAGCTTGTGAGGATTTGGGTCATCATAAGGAGCAAGAGGCGTATATAAAAAAGGTTCTGCCTACTCTGATAAGGATTTATGGCCCTGAGCATATTGAAGTAGCTGAAATGCGAGAGAGCCTCGCTGCAGCATATGAATGTTTAGGCAACCATAGGGAGCAGAAGGAGTGTCTTGAATGTCTTTTACCTGTTTTTGAAAAGGTTCCTGGATATAGCGATAAAGTAACTGAAGCCTTGGAAAAGCTAGCTCAAGTCTCTGTGTTTCTAGATGATATGCAAGGTGAACAGAAGTATCTTGAATGCCTTTTACATCACGTTATGAAGGTTGGTCACGATAAAGTTCCAAAATTAGCTAAAATAGTCGTAAAACTTGCTGTTTCCCATAGAGATTTAGGCAATTATGATAGGTGCATCTACTATCTTGAGGATCTTTTGCGTTATTTTATCACGTTTTTTTCCTATGATAGTCACGAAGTAGCTAATTTGTTGATTGAGATTGGTAAAGCTCGTTATCTTGTACGTGACGATGAAGGAAGTCAAAAGTATTTTCTAAATGCTTTCTTCATTTTCGAAAAGATTGCTTGCCCTGATAATCTTGGTAATTTTGTACTAGCTAGAGCGATGGTAGAATTTAGTGAATCTGCTAAGAATTCAGTTAGTAGTGAAGATATTATTGAAGCATTCTCTAATGAAGTAATAAAACCCAGTGGAGTGCGTAAGAGTTGTAGTAATCCTAAGGAGAGATTTGATAGGATTGTGGACATGTTGAGTAATGGCAAACTAGATTTGCTGGTAGATATCCTCAGCTCATGTTCGTATGATCCTTCTAGTGTATTTGATGAAGCATCAGTGACACACTTTGAAAAGACGTACAGTCCCGGAGTGTGATGGTATGATAAAATATGAGAAAAAAATACCATCAAAGGAGGAGTTATGGGACAAATATTGCATGGGTGCGCCAAAACAACACAGACGATTCGTAGAGCAATACAAAATAGAAAAGAGAGCATAGCAAAACTCTCCAAGCATTATAAACTTAATCCAAAAACTATTATTAATTGGAGAAAACGTTCATTTACGAAAGATGCTGATATGGGTCCAAAGCGTCCAAGATCGACTGTTTTAACGCTAGAAGAGGAAGCTATAATAGTTACATTTCGCAAGTATACACTACTGCCACTAGATGATTGCCTTTACGCTCTGCAGTCTACAATTCCGCGTTTGACTCGCTCTAGCTTGCATCTTTGTTTACAAAGACACAACATTAGCAGATTACCAACTGTTGATGGAGAAGTTAAGTCAAAAAAGAAATTCAAACAATATCCTATCGGTTACTTTCATATTGATATTGCTGAAGTTAGAACTGAGGAGGGCAAATTACATTTGTTTGTTGCTATTGATAGGACATCCAAATTTACCTATGTTGAGTTGCGTAACAGTGCTACAAAACCCATAGCTGCTGAGTTCTTACGTAATTTGATTAGAATTTTACCGTATAAAATCCATACTATAGCTCTTTTTACAATAATCCGAACAGACCGTAATATGCTACTGGCCTGCTATAGCCATAAACACATATCTTATCGCATTCGGACTATTATAAGAAAGGCTATATTTTGACAGATAACGGTATACAATTTACAAACCAGAAGCGTCATAAGTATGCTTTCCAACACATATTTAATAGAGTTTGCGAAGAGAATGTTATTGAACATCGTTTGACAAAAGTTAGCCATCCTTGGACAAATGGGCAAGTTGAGCGTATGAATAAAACTTTAAAGGATGCTACAGTTAAGAAGTATTACTATCAATCGCACCAGCAACTTAAAGAACACCTTTATAACTTTGTTATGGCTTATAATTATGCAAAGAGACTCAAAACTCTTAAGGGTCTTACTCCTTATGAATTTATATGTTATCAGTGGACACAGTCTCCAGAATTATTTATACTAAATCCACACCATCACACTCTGGGACCATACATCTTAGAGCCCAAAGTTATTTAAGTAATGCTTCTATTCAAAGCCATGTAACTCAGGATAGGAATTTTAGGCTACCTTAACTTTTCGATCTCATTGAAAGGAAGGTCAGTGATTTTAGAGATAACATCAATAGGAACACCGGCTTTGAGTGAGTTTTTAGCCACTTCGATTTTTTCTTCTAGTCTACCTTCTAGTCTACCTTTATGAGTAGCATCATCGAGTTTTTGAGCGAGGACAGCCTGTTCATCACGAATACGCTTGATCTCTTGTTCATAGGCAATAAATTCTTTTTCAGACCAGTTGAATCTATTTAGTTCTTCATAAGCTCTTTTAATTATTAGATCACTTCCTATTATTCTTTCTAGCTCTTCTTCACTAGTTTCATCTGCATATCTAAAGAAGTAGATCCATTTCTCAACAATACTTGAAAGCTGATCTTCCTTCGTTTTTGTAAATTTAGGTAATTCAATAAATATAAAGTAAAAATCTTTCAAATCATGTTCATTAGTGTCTTCATCTCTAATAGTATGTTTTGATTTATACTCAGACTTATCAGGAAATAAAATACAATCTGCTATAGCAATAAAGATAATTTCCTTAAGGTCATGGTATTGATCACCCTTACTAGCTTGTCTTGAATAAGCTTTAGCAGCGTAGTATTGGGCACGTTTTTCGAAGCCTTTGGTTTTAGCGACCTGCATTTCGACTATCACTTGTAGCCCACTTTCGTCTCTACAAAGAACATCAACAATGCTTTGTTTTTTAGAGGCAATATCAGGGTCTTGAATAGTACTTAAAAACTCTATACCCTTTATTGCACTTTTTCCGGTGAAGCCAAGGATGTCATTGAGGAAGTGAATGAGAATATCCTTATTTTTTTCAGTACCAAAGATACGCTTGAACGATATATCATTTTTAGGATCGAGGAACTTCGAAAGAGCCATAGGAAATTCACTTAAAAAGTATTAATAATTGTACACAATCGTGAAGAAATATTCAACTAAAATTCAAACATAGAAAGAAGCATCCCTTTTGTATATCTTTATTTGGTAGTATTAACCTATATAATATCTATTTCTGTATGGCAAAGCATACTACTGTTTCCATAAGGTACCAAATAGCGCAAAAAGTAAGGATCTGGAGGTTAAAGCGAAAATATACTCTGAAAGACTTAGTAGACAAAACAAGCATAAACTATCACACGCTGCTAAGATATGAGCAAGGAACATGTGGTATTCCAGTTGAAAAGTTAAAAATCATAGCAGAGTCGTTATCAATCCCTATTAGAAATCTCTTTCCAAGACGAAAAGTACTAAAAGAAAACAGTTGTTTTGACGAAGCTAGGAGCCAGGAAATGTATAATTTCATAGAAAAAACAGGAGGACGCAAAGCAATTTACGCATTAACCAAATCTATCCGAGCTGAGGAAGAAAGTAATGTAAAAGCAGCAAGAATAAGAATTGCAAAGAATCTAGTTAAGGCGGGGTTTGATACTGAGATTATCTATCGAGCAACAGGCTTATCAACTGAAGAATATGCTGATAAAGAGAGACACGAGCCAAACGGAGGACAAGAGATAAAAAAGTGGAGAATAATAAGGGGATATACGCAAAGCAAAAAAGCTAGATATATGACCCTCACAGATACATCACTACGAACAAGACTATTTTAAGTGAAAGGTTATGGGAAATAGCAAAAGAATCATCAGTGAATGCTGAAGATCTGATAAAGGAAGAAGATAATTATGAAGATGGTGAAGGAGAAAATGAATTATTAAGTTTGGCAAGAGAATATAGAAAAATTGACAATCAAGAATCACGAGATGAGCTAAATATATGGGTAGAATTTTTATTGCAAAGAAAGCAAATTTACAAAGAGAAGATTAATAAAATAGAGGGAATGAAAGTTGTAAATAATTTACTTCAGTTAGGTTTTTCTACTGATGTTATTCCTAAAATAGTAACAACTTCTTTTACATAAAGAATTAATTTTCAATTAGATAAAATAAGTATCTGTTAGTATCTTAATATTTTGATGAAAAAATAAGTAAAAAAGATTTAAAAATTGATTTGACTTCACTCGGAAGCTATGGCTTTATGCCAAGACTGCTAAAAAAGTAGCAGTAAACAATTAAAAACAATTTGTTATTAACGAGGAGTATATTTTATGAATAATAGTGAAAAACTTACAGAAGAAATAGAGAGAGTACTACAAAGCGGAGGAGGAAGTGCTCTATTTGATCGCGAAATAGTGGCAGTGCTTCTAGGAGCAGTTCATGACAGAAAGCAAGCACAAGATGTGACTAAAACTTTAATGGATAATTGCCCAGGAATAGGAGAAATTTTAGGGCGAGAAATCGATGACCTGAAAATAATAGACGGAATGACTGAACATGCAGCCGCAGCAATTGAATGTGTTAAAGAAGCTTACAAGAGGGCACTAAGAGAAGGGTTAAAGAGAGGCCCTGTAATGGATAGCCAAGAAAAGCTCATAGAATATGTAAGGGTAAGTATAGGCTTTTCAGCAAAAGAAGCTGTCCAGATAATATATTTGGATACACAGTACCGTTTGATAAGAGACGAAGTGTATTTTGGTACAATAGATGAGGTGCACCTATCTGAAAGGAAAGTGGTAAAAAAGGCATTATCAATGGAGGCAGCATCGATAATATTAGCTCACAACCATCCAGGAGGGAGTTTAGAACCATCAGAAGATGATAAAGTTATGACTAGAGAATTAGTGTCAGCATGTCAAGGGGTGGGAATTGAGCTAGAGGATCACATTATTGTGACGGACAAAGGATATTGCAGCTTTAAGGAAAGAGAGCTGTTATAAAGATGGATGCCAAATTTTTCAGGTTTGGGAAGTTTGGCTACCACTGCTAGTGGAAACAATACGAAATATGAATATAAGTGCTTTAAGAAAAGCGTATTTCTATAGCTGAGATTTGGAAAAAGACATAACAAAAGTTGTAAAACATACAAGATCTTTGTATAACTTGCATATTAAGTTATAATAAACGAATAAAAGCCCAAAAAGCTCTATTCTTTTGTTATAAATAGTTGCAAACCATACAAGATCTTTCTAATATTTGTATATTAAGTTAATAGTAAAGCAATAAATTGCGCTATAGACTTAGATAATATGCTTAATATAGGAGGCTTATATGGCTAGTAAAAAAATTACAATGGTTCGAAAAGACCCAAATAAAAAGAATCGTAAGTTCAATATTAACCGCAAGTTATTGGGCAAAATATTTAGTGCTCTTGAGGGCATTGATATACAACCGTCTAACTTTGTGAGCAAAATTAATAACCAGAATCCTGGAGGTACAATGCCTTCCCCTAGTAGAGATGGTCGCGAAAACCAAATAAACTTCGAAGAAGGACTTGACCGTATTTATGGCACAAAACCAGCAAGTAATCAAGAAGATTATCCAGAGGGGTTAAATCCATTTGCCTCAGGCCTGCAAAAAATAAAGCTAAGTGCAAGGGAAAATAAAAAGTTGAGCTGGTTTAAAAGTGCAGTGGTAAAAGCAGGCAGCCCAAAAGAGATGCATAAGGTTGTGGATCAAGCTCTATCTGCTGGAATAAGGATAAATGCATGTCATGAAGGAGAATGGAGTTTTTCCGAGTATGTGATATTAGGCACACATTTTCACAAAGTCAAAAAAGGTGAACTAAAAAAAATAATGCGTGAATTAATGCTGAAGGGTGCAGAGTTTCATGACAGGCTATTGCAGAATGAGCTGGTAGGTGAAACTTATAACGAACTGCAAAAAGAGGTGCAGCCACAGCTAGACAAGCAACTTGAAGAACTGAGGAAAGTCGGTGAAAGTGCTGTTCAAAAAGGAGCTGTAATAGATGTGGAAATAGACAATACAACATCGTATACGGAATTTTCTGAGGGTAGCACAGTAGAGCCTGCAAAAGTAATAGAAGGCTTAGGTCTAAACAGATGTAACATCATAAAAATAGGCAATAGAGAATTTGAAGTCAAAAACGAGAAAGGAGGTGAGAGAAATTACACTGATATATCGGACAATAGCGTTTTTGAGGTAACATTTCCAACAAGCATTGGTGGACTAAGAGTTATACTGTACCACAAAGCAGAAAACGACCACCAAGTACAGGTAAGAGTAGCAGATACAGAAATGTGGTCTGAACTACAAAAAAGAGGTGAAATAATAGGAAAAGGTTGCCTCTTTGGGGGAACGACAGTCAAAGAGGAGATAAGGGCGGATCACTCAAGTGAAACACTGTCGTGGGTAAATAGGGCATGTGGAGGTAGCCAAGAAGCATTTAGGAAACGTTAAACAAAGGACTTCCTTCTCAAATTGGACTGCGTAAAAGCTTTATATAAATCGCAGTCCAAGCCGAGCTCTTCCAATAAACATAAGCTAAATTTAATCTTTTGACAAAGTAGGTTATAGCAAAAAGCCTATTAACAGGGTATACATGTTTATTTCCGTAAAACCGTTGCGGCATGGCAAATATCTCTATAAGATACAAAATAGCGCAAAAAGTAAGAAGCTGGAGGTTAAAAAGAAAATATACCGTAAAAGACTTAGCAGGCAAAACAGGTATAAACTATCATACGCTGCGAAGATATGAACTAGGGGTATGTGGCATTCCAGATGAAGAGTTACAAACAATAGCAGACGCATTATCAGTTAGTTTTAGTGATCTACTTCCTAGACAAAAAGTACTCAAAGAAAATCGTTGTTGTGATAAGACTCAATGGATGTCCAATTTCATAGAAAAAACAAGGGGAAGCAAGGCAATCTACGCATTAACCAAATCTATCCGAGCTGAGGAAGAAAGTGCTATAAAAGCAGCAAGAATAAGAATGGCAAAAAATATGCTCAAGTTAGAATTTGATGCTGATATTATCTACCGAGCAACAGGCTTATCAGTTGATGAATATGAAAATAAAGAAGAAAAAAGTTCTAAGCGTTCCAACAAGAGGGATGGAATGAAAAAGTGGAGGATAATACGGGGATATACTCAAGAGGAATTAGCGAAGGAGCTTGGTATAGGAGGTCCACAGATACATTACTATGAACAAGGAAGCACCATGTTCGGTGAGAGGTTATGGGAAATAGCAAGAAAATTATCAGTGAATGCTGAAGATCTGGTAGCGGAAGAAAACTGTTGTGAAGACGAAGATACAGATAGTGAAGGAGAAAAAGAGCTATTAAGCTGGGCGAGAGAGTTAAAAAAAATTAACAATCAAGAATCACAAGATGAACTGGATATATGGGTAGAATTTTTATTGCAAAGAAAGCGAATTTATAAAGAAAAGATTGATAAAATAGAGGGAATCAAAGTAGCAAATAATCTACTTATACTAGGTGTTTCTGCTGATGCTATTTCTTCAATAACTAGCTTGACTGTTGAGGAAATTGCGCAACTTACGCTCCCAACGGAATTAAAACTATGATAATTTATATAATATATTATGATATAGATGAAAATAGTTAATCTATTTAAGATTTCTCTGAAGTTTTGCTTGCGGCTTTTTCTTTTACCGGTTCAACCGATACATCTTGAATTTCCTCTTCCGGCTTGTTTGGTTCGGCTACTTCTTTAGATTCTGCTGCTAATTTGCGTTGTTTGATAAACTTCTTCAATGTTTTGACTGCGATAAAGTTTATACTGAAAACACATGCAGAAGTTACCGCTAATGCTGGCAAGGGAGCTAAACTGAATGTTGGTAAAATTGCCACGATTGTAGCAGATGTTAGTAAAAATGCTAGTCTTTTGCTCCCGATTATCTTGTTTTTCTTGGACTTTATGGGGTTTAGGCTTTTTATTTTCCCTTTTAGCTTTTTGAAGCCTTTTTTGAATATGTCACCCTTTTTCAGCTCTTTTTCTACGGGTTTTGCTTTCTTTATTTTAAAGCTTTTTATTTTTTCTTTTATTCCTTTTTTATCTTTTTTTGCTTTAGAGGTTACTTTCGAGCATAGGCTAGGTTTCATCACAATTTCAGAGAGCGGTTTTGGCTTATCGTTTGAAGTTTTAGCTTCTTGCCCCTTAGCATGTTTTTTGGGCGAAATTATGTTTTTTAAACCTTTCTTTGCTTTGTGGTATAATTTCTTTAGTTTGCTTGGCATCGTTCAATATTGCAGAATCTATCTATTACTTCCTGGTTGTCCTCTATCATTGCCTTTGCCTCTTGCTGAAGAGATTTGATATTTTTTGATGTAATATTATCCATGTCAGGTGATGCTATTTTTAATTGCGATTGTATTCTTACGTATCTATTGCCTATTACTTGATTCATCTGATAATTTACGCAGTCCAATCCAGAGGCAAACATCACATTTAACAAAGGTTTTATCCAGCTTATTTTTCCAAATCTCCTTGAATTAGCTATACTTCTATCTGTTCTTCCAGTACCTATCGATAACAGTAGAGTATCATCATTTGGAAATAACCTCTTACCACTTGCATATGCACAAGCCGCTGGATTATTAGCAAACACTCCGCCATCTATCAACACTCTCTCTGTTTGGCTAATTTTTAGACGTTTTGGTGTAAAGTACGTTGGGGCAGCTGTTGTAGCTCTGAGTGCATCTTTCAACTTAATGTTTTCTTCTTTCCAACTTTTGAAGAAAAACTCACAACTATTGTGAATGTCATAACTGGTGAGCAGTAGATTACTCGCAACATCGGCCATAGTACTTTCACCAAAGTATTTGTTGAGAATAAATTCCATATTTCTATACGAGTACTGAGAACCACTCAGCCAAGAAGCAATTGATTTTCTCCAAAATGATTATTGAAAGCCCAGAACAGATAAAATCTGTAAAACCAAAAAGAAACTCCCTCTTTACTTTATGTTCTTTGGGTATAGTGTTATGAAGAAGCGCTTCTGCAGCTATAACCGAAACAATCAATGGTGCTATAAATGCCCGTTTGAAAGCATGGTTTTGGGGGAAATGGTAAAACCATTGATGGAGTTCTTTTTGGGCTACCTCGTTTAGAAGATTGTATAACCTAACCGTCCCAAGCTGAAGTGCTTCTTATCATAATAATATAGGAGGGATTTTATATGGCAGAAGCAAAAAGTAAATTAAAAACAATAAACCTTGATGCAGCAGGGATTGATATTGGCTCGACTGTACATTATGTATGTGTACCTGAAGGAAGAGATGAACAACGTATCCAAAAATTTGGGTGCTTTACAGTAGATCTACACAACTTAGCAAAGTGGTTAAAAAAGTGTCAGGTTAGAACTGTAGCCATGGAGTCAACTGGAGTATATTGGATTCCCTTATTTCAAATATTAGAATCACATAAATTTGAAGTAAAATTAGTAAATGCGCGACATGTCAAAAATGTGCCTGGTAGAAAGTCTGATGTTCAAGATTGTCAATGGCTGCAACAATTGCACAGCTATGGACTGCTTCAAGGATCATTTAGACCGGATAATCAAATGTGTGTACTGCGTAGTTACGTTAGAGGTTGTCCGGAAACAAGTAAAAGGCTATAATATCTGAAATTTTAGTACGGGGTAAAGATGAGAAAAAAGTATCCAACAGATCTAAGCGAAAGGGAATGGGCAAGAATAGAAAAACACTTCAGAGTATCATACAAGAAAGGAGGAAGGCCGCCAAAGTATAGCAAAAGAGAAATATTAGAAGCAATTTTCTATGTATTGCGTACAGGGTGTCAATGGCGGTATTTACCAAATGATTTTCCGCTATGGAAGACTGTGTATGAGCAGTTCAGGCAATGGAAGAAGCAGGGAATTTTTGAGAAAATGAATTATGAAATTACAAAATATAGTAGAAGAAAAATAGGAAGGAATGAGCAGCCGAGTGCCTGTATAGTAGATAGTCAATCTGTAAAGACTACAGAAAAGGGGGGATCAAAGGCTATGATGGAAGTAAAAAAGTAAAGGGTAGAAAAAGGCATATAATTACAGACACTCAGGGTTTTATACTAGGTTGTTACGTAGGCGCTGCTAACGAAAATGATAGAGATGGTATTAAAATAGCATTAAACAATATGAGAACAAAATATACTAAAGTTAAAAAAATGTGGGCTGACATGGGATACCAAGGAAGAAATTTAAAGAATCACATAAAGGAAGAATATGACATAGATATTGAAATTGTTAAAAGGCCTCCATGTAGATTTTGGGTGCACAAAGATACGCCACCTGAGCTACTACCAACAAGAGAACAAGGGTTTAAAGTACAGCCAAGAAGATGGGTTGTAGAAAGGACTTTTGCTTGGGTTAATAGGAATAGAAGGCTATCGAAGGAGTATGATTTACTCACAACATCCACTGAGAATTTCATATACCTAGCTATGAGTAGGGTTATGTTAAAGAGGGAATATGCTTGAATTTACTAGTTTCCGGACAACCTCTTAGACAACGTGCTAATCTAATTGAAAATGCAGCTAAACATACTCAACGTATGCAAAAAGCGCTAATTCAAATGAATATTCAATTACACAAGGTTATTAGTCATATTACTGGGATAACTGGTATGAAAATCATTGAAGCTATAATTGAAGGCGAAAGAGATCCTGAGAAATTGGCTAAATTCAGGGATGCACGAATAAAAAATGATCAGTCTACTATAGCAAAAGCGTTAGCTGGTGATTATAGAGAGGAACACTTGTTTGTGCTAAAACAAGAATATGCAGCATATACTTTTTTTCAAGAGCAAATAACGGGATGTGATAAAAGTATAGAAAATTACTATAAAACATTTGAAACAAAGTCGAATGAGAACAGGGCATTGAATAAGACACGAAAGAGAAAACAGAAGAATAGTCCAGATTTTGCCGTAGATGAAGATTTATATCGAATAACGGGGATGGATTTTACTAGAGTTCCAGGACTTGATGTATTAAGTATACAGGCTATCATTTCAGAAACAGGTATAAATCACAATAAATGGAGGACAGAAAAGCATTTTTCTTCCTGGCTCGGATTAAGTCCTGCTAATAAAATTACAGGAGGGAAAATTATTGGAACAAGAACTCGTAAAGTTGTTAATCGTGCTGCAACTGCCTTGCGACTTGCTGCTCATTGTGTATCAAGAAGCAACACTGCACTTGGTGCATACTGCAGGAGGTTAAAGAAGCGACTAGGGATACCAAAAGCGATCACTGCTACAGCAAGGAAATTAGCATGTATTTTTTATAATATGCTAAAATATGGACAAGAATATGTAGAAAAAGGAATGAACTATTATGAAACACTCTACAAAGAGAGAGTAGTCAAAAATTTGACTAAAAAAGCAAAGGAATTTGGTTATATACTAATGAAAGAGGAGCCGATAGATGAAGAAGGTTCTTAGGAGTTTCTTAGAAGATATATGCTCCATACTCTTGGTAAAGTTCAACCAAATCATTGGCAGAGTATTGAAGTTTATTGCTTTTACAAAGTCCAGCAACAATAATCCCACCGGTTGAGGTGCCTGCCATTAAATCAAAAATCTGGGAAATTGGCTTTTTTGTCCTAGATTCAATTTCTGCAAGAATAATGGCAGGTATTATCCCTCTAATGCCACCTCCATCTACAGATAAAATGTACTTTTTCACTGTAAAATTTATTTGTGTTTGTGAATAGCTTCAAGTTCGTTGACTTCTTCAGTGAGGTTTTTCACTCTCTCTTCAAGTCGATAGACTATTTCGATTAGTTCTTGGTTTTTTTCTATAAATTTATCATGGATGTGTACACGTAAGTCAAGTTTTGCCAACCACCATATGAATCCTACAGTCTGTAGAACTATTGTTATTATTACCGCTATTGGGATTTTTTGCTTTTTCATGTGAAAATATTAACTTGTTATGGATAGTTTTAGAAGTTTATATACAGATTATAGAAAACTTACAGCTTTAGTGATTACTTTTTGTTGATTCGTATCGGTCCTCTGCTTCTGCAAGTAGCTTTATTATTTGATCATAGGGCTTGTCTTTATTGTGTCTTGACCTTAGTGCGGCAATTCCTCTTGGTGTCTTTCCGTTATTATCTATGATATTAGGGTTTGCTCCTTTCTCTAATAAAAACTCGATAACCTCTAAGTTTCCCGAGTGTGTAGCATTATGTAGTGCTGTACTTCCATACTTACTAGTAACATGTATATTTGCTTCTTTATCCACTAAAAATCTTACAACTTTTAGACATCCTGAATTTGATGCATAGCCAAGAGGTGTTAAACCAGAAGACCCTATTTCATCAACATATACTACATTTTTTCCTACCAAAAGCTCAATAACCTCATAACTGCAGCTTTCAGCCGCTGTCTGTAATATTTTCCTATAATAGGAGTTAGCTCTAGATTTTTGATAGCAATATGTAATAACAATACATACCATTAATATTATAAACCATACAAAATGTATTTTTTCTTTTTCATTACATTTCAGTTGACTCATATTCAGTAGTTTCTTTACATTGAACAGACTATATACTTATTTTTCCTTAACATCGTTTTCATTTACTTAAAGATGCTGATAATATGGTAAAATAACCTGAGCTATTTAAAGTATGCTCCGCTCTATTAATTATCCATTCACCATCCACCGCTTGATTAAAACCTATAAGACTAAGTTTAGCTTCTGCGAATAACTCCGGATTACCAGGCATAGTTATATCTAAAGTTTCATTGTTACGCTTCAATTGTTTTAATTTGGCATTTGCTGCACTTAGTGCTGACTCTGCATTTGAGTAAAGTTCCAGCATAATATAACTTGGTTCACTGCTACCAACTGTTTCTTTAATAGTTTCGCCCTTTTCATAGCTATGCCATTTTGCTACTACTGAATTATACTTATCACGTACGGTAAAATGCACTTTCCAATTAATTGTGTCTTGAGGTCTAATAGTCATTGTTCCTAAAGCTCTTCCTGTGGCTGATTTTGCCATATTCTTTGAAATAAACAATATATACCCACCAGCTAACTTTGCCATTGCTTCACGCTCTGTTGCAATCTTTGTTAACAGACTTATATCACTTTCATCTACCTGATTAATGTGGGGTATTAATACATTCTTAAATTCCTCAGCAACTTTATGTCCATATCCATGTTTTTGAGCTATTTCTTTCACTAAGTTTTCTATGGTAATTTGATGCCATTCTTTTGATACTTTTGCCTTCAAAGATATTCTTAAATTTGTTGCATGAGCTTTGATTAGTAGAGTCTTAGGTGGACTTTGTATTGTAACTTCGTTGACTGTATATATGCCCATTGGAAAGATTCCAATTTCCTTATAACCTAGTGCTATGTTTAATTCATTTGGAATTTCTACATTTTCATTACCATAATCAACACATACCTCTGCAACATCATCTATAGTACCAGATTCATCAGTAAGATGCACTGATATTACATGATCTTTTATTCCCTCAATGCTAAATTCAGGTTTCATTTATTCCCACACTTTTAACTTTGATTTTTTTAATTGCTCTTGTATTAAAGGCAGTTTAATCCTTAACCCAGATGGTAAAGAACCACTATACTCTGCAAGACCAGGATTAGCCTCTAAAACTACTTCCACTACTCCTCTAGTTGCTCCATAATGCCTCCAGCAAATTAGATCTATCATCTCTCCTTCCTTACTCCAGTAATATGTTGCCATTTTTAGTTAAATCTCCTCAAACTTAAACTAAACTCAACCTTTTTTGGTAATCCACAAGGAAAAAATGATGTTTGTTTTTTCTCTATCCGTACAATCACAAACCTCCCTAAAACATTACCTAAACTGTCTACTAAAGTATGTGGTTCTTCTGCTTCTTTCATACTTTTTAATTGATTTAAATCATTGAGATTATGGAAATAAATTACTCCTTCTAAGTCTATATTTTCTGTGCCTTGGCCAATATTTTGTAATGAAGGTATTTTACCAATGCACTCAATTGTACTCCAACGATTTTCTTTACTGCACCTTACACTTGTTGGAGAAAGCTTATGTTGACCAAGTGATAGCATTAGTAAATTGGTTCTATTGAATCAAACAGAACGTCTCGCGATTTTTCTCTTATTCTTTTTATTACTGCATCAGCAAGACTACGTACATCTTGGTTAGGTTCTGCTTTTATACTTATATTAAATGTAAAAGTTTGATTGAAAATTTTTTGTTCACACTTTTCACAGTCTTTTAAAACTTTCTCTGAATTATCTGCTACAGAACCTTTTTCTGTAATTACACTGGCACTTTCAATCATATTCGTTCTACTATTCGAAATTCCACTAAAAGCATTATTGTGCAGTAAAGGATTTCCTTTACTAAAAACATTATTTTTACTGATTATCTTAGTTGTACCGCCTATTTTTGCTTTTACTGGTTTCTCTAATGCTTTTATTGGACTATCATTAAACAATTTTCCCAAACCAATCCAATTTTCTATAGGTTTTGCAATTGATTTCCAGATACTTGAGAAAAAGTCCTTTACCTTTTGCCAATTAGCGATTACAAGCGCTGCACCAACTGATAGTCCAGCAACAGCAGCTCCTATAGGATTGGTAACCACGGCTAACGTTAAGGCTTTCAGTCCCATGATTACTGCTGGAATTACTCGAGCTGATAACGAAGTTAATACTGGCAAAAGTGTTCCGTGTAAAATAGCCTTAAAAGTTAATATTCCACCTCCAGCCAATGCAAATGCATAACCAAAACCTACCACTGCAATCTTGCCAATAATAAGAGCTGAAATTATGCTCATAACTCCTGTGGTCAAAATTGGACACTTCTCTGCGAACCAAGCTATACCTATAGATATAGACCTCAAAATCTTACTTATCCAATTTAAAGGAGGTAGCATAACTGACCCTAAGTTCATTCCTAGCTCTGCTATTGTATTTTTAAGTAGCTGCAAATTATTTGCTGTAGTACTTGCACGGTTATTAAATTCCTTTTGCGTAGATTTGTTATACTTTTCTTTATCAGCCACAAAATCTATTGCTTTTTTATATTCTTCCAAACTTCCAACTATTAATGCAATATCATCTTGATATTCTTGACCAAAGAGATTTAGAAGGATTTGTGAACGTTCCTGTCTATCTACTTTTTCTAGAGTTTCAAAAAAATAAAGTAGAGCGTTTTGCCCGTTTTCAGCAACCTTTTGTGACATTTCCTCTGCAGTGATACCTATCGATTCCAATGCTGCTTTGAACTCTTTTCCTTGCCCTTCAGCAGTTTGAAGTTTAGAAAGCAGAGCATTGACAGCAGTTGCTACTTTTTCAGGTTGTTTACCTAAACTAACGAAGGCATTTACTAAACTACTTGTCTGATTAATATCTAAACCAAATTGTTTTGCATTACCACCCACTCTAGCAAGTGCTTCAATCATATCGTTTGCCTTAGCTGCAGTATTATCTGATAGGTAATTTATAACATCACCAACTCCTTCCATCTTCTCTACTGCAATTCCATAAATGTTAGCGATTTTAGCTATGGAATCACCAGCTTGTTCGGCAGACATATCAAATGCTGTGGCCATTTTAGCTACTGTTGTGGTAAATTCAAGTAGCTTACCTTTGTTGATACCAAGCTGTCCACCACTTGCAGCTATTTGTGCTAACTCTGCAGCTGCTAATGGTATTTCACGGGATAATTTCTTCAATTTTTGAGCAAATTCTTCAGCTTCGTTTGTACCAGAAGTAAAGTCTACGACCTTTTTAATATCAGCCATGGCACTTTCAAAGTCAATCGCAACTTTAATTGGAGCTGCAAGTGAAAGACCTAGTCCTATAGTCTCCATTGCTTGTGATCTATAATGCGCTTTTTTTGCCAAAGCATTTTGCTGTTTTTGTATTACAGATCCTAATTTACTGTATTTTCCTTTTAGTACTTCAATAGATGAACCAAGTTTAGTTTGATCTCTCACTAAAGATTTGACATCCTTTCCACTTTTCCTGATTTCTTCATTTAATGTGTGAAGAGCATCTCTCTTTTTGATATAAGCCTCTTTTGCTTTTGATGCTGATGCTTTCAATTTTTCAAATTCATTTCTCAGTGCTTTGCTTGGCTCTTTTTTTTCCTTCTTCTCTTTAGCAATTGCTGCGGCTGATTCTTTTGCTTTCTTCTCCGCTTCCTTCCAATTCTTCATAGCTTCAAGGGCATCATGATTTAGTTGCTTAAATTTGGAAACCGATTTCATTGACGAATCAAGCTGCTTTATACTATCACCCAACTTAGAAAGCTTTGCTGCACTACCTGTCATTGCACTATTAAAACTGCCATCTAACGTTGCACCGATCTTTATTGAAAGCATTGACATTTTTTTGTTACTCCTTCACTTACTTCTAACCACTTTAGAAACTCTTTTATACTCATATTAATAATTTGCTCAATTCCACTTCCTGTTGTTGAGCTAAGTTTTAAAATATTGAATCTTAACTCCTCTGTTCCAGCGGCGACAAAAAATCTTTTAGTACCTTTTGTATTTCTACATAATCTTTAATACATAAATCTTCAACTACTTCTTTTGGCACAGATGCTAGATTAGCAATTAAAGCTACCTCTTTCAAAGCTTCGCCTTCTATGCGTTCTATAGCAAGTAAATCTCTTACTTTAGGTTCACGCATCGATAACTCTGAGACAGAAATTCCATCAACTGTAATTGGGTTGTTTAGTGTTATAGTGTGCATTATTGCCTCCTTAAAATAAAATTTCGAAATCTTTTCATATGCCTAAAACCGTTTGTAGCAAAGCCATCTGATCCACACCATTTATCTTTCTAATCATATTTTCAGCATCGATTTCTATTAATTCATTACCACCTATAGTAAGTTTATAGTAATGAGCAGCTACAGTACACTTCAGCGTTGCTTTTTCAGCAGGTTTCCAGTTACCAAAATCAAATTCTTTAAAAATGCCTCTTAAATTGATTATTACTGCTTCAATATCATTACTACCACTCCCTTGCATTCCACCTCTGAGTGTCAAAGAAACTGAATTCCCATTTATTAGACCAAATAGCCTAAAGAGTTCTGTATCGTATTCAGAAAAAGTGAAATCTGCTTCAAGCTTTTCCATGCCCATATCAATATTTATTGGAATATCCATACCACCAGCTCTGTACTCTTCGGTTTTTATGGTAAGCTTCGGCAAGGTTATTTCATCTATTTTTCCTGCATAACCCCGGCCATCAACAAATACGTTAAAATTTCTCAGTATTTTCGGTAACACTTTGCTTTCTCCTAACTTATTACACTATTATTTACGAGATGAGATTTGAATGTTATTTGCTCAGCCGGATATGGTAGTGTAAATTCGAAATCAAAATATACTTTCCCGCTTGCAATATTTGTTGGTGTATTGAGCTCTGGAGTTGCATAACATTTTCCGCTAATAATCGCTCCTTGTACTTTTAAATTGGCCAAATAAGAATTCACCCCCTCAATCACATCATCTATATAAGTTTTGGTGATATTGCGATCAACTGCCCATAAATGAGCTCGAAGTAGACTATCATTGATTAAATCTGCAGTCCTTCTCACTGACAGAAAAGCCCATTTTGAGTCATTTGAACATGTTCTATTTCCCCAAAGCCTATAGCCGTTTTGATGAATTATCGTTGTTACTTCATTTTCATTTAAGTGGTTTGCTCTACAATTTGCATAACCTAAGCTAAAATCAATAGGCCTGCTTGTGCCAACAATACCATTTATCTCTTTATTTGAAGGTGAATGCCAGAAGCCTTGTTCGCTGTCTATTTTAGCTATTAAACCAGCTACAAATGGACTCGATGGCAAGATTTTTTCTTTTCCTTCAATAAATAACTTAATCCATGGGTCAACTACGTAAACTCTTGAGCTGCCTACACTTTTTCTCCATTTTATTGCTTCTTCATCATTAGTATTTGGTCCGTCTGCAACAATAATTGCTCTTAATTTTTCTGCTATGGAAATTAAAGCACTCACTACTGGATTTACTCCATCTATTTCAGGTAACTGATGAGTAAACTGAGGTGCAATTAATATTCTTGGAGCAACATGAACTATACTTTCACTACTGAGGAATGCCTCTATCCCTTGATATTCTCCAGTCTCTTTATCAACTCCACCGATTATACTTTGAATAGTTTCACTTTCTTTGAGCTTTGGATCGCTGTTTTCACTTTCTTTAACTCGAATAACTACTACTGTTGCACCAATCTGGGAAAATATTCCATTTATTGCAGAAGGTAAACTGCCACTCTTTCCGAGCTTTGCTGCTTCCTTTAAGCTTCCTGCAACTAACACTGGTTTATTTAGCGGAAATTTTTGCTCATCTGCTTCAGGTGCAGTACCAATTACACCTATCACTGATGATTTAGCTGTACGTACTGTCTTTGCTCCTGAGGTTACCTCAATAACATTTACGCCATGTAAAAATTCTTCAGCCATTTCTTTGTATTTTTTTCCTGAAATCATCTAGCAAAGTCTGTAGCTCATTTTCACTTTTGGCTTCTTCAATCTTTCTTTTGGCTAAATCTTCAAGCTCTTCACATTTAATTATTGCTTTTACTGCTTTTTTCACTTTTTCCTCAATTATTCTTGCCATTTCAATAACCGTAATACCACGGACTTTTGCTAAAGGTTCTATAATTTCTTTATCCTTTTCATCTATAGATTCTGGTGCTGCTAGAATGCTTTTTGCGGCTTCCGCTTGAATCTCATAAGATTTAGCTTTTTGGTGAGAATGACCTGCATATTGGTGAGTATGATTATCATAATAGAAACGCATACTATCAAATGCACAAAGCTTCGCATTATCCAGTAACTCCTTTTGTATATCTTCTTTAGTACGCTGAGCAATTTTTCCTCCTTCTGTTAAACAATAGCTTTTTTGCCAATCAAAATCTTCTGGTGCTTCATACCAATCATTTTCAGTTGGCTTGCTTTCAAGTGTTGTTGTTTCTACTTGTTTATCATTTTCAAATCTAATGTAGATAGACATTGTTTGTTACCTCCAAATCTCATACGTGTTAGATAATCCTGGACATTGCCAACCCCTGAGCGTCCTTTCCACATCTACCTCAAGCCCTGTGGTGAGAAAATTGCTACGTATGTTATAAATCCCCCACTGAATAAATTGACCATAGTTGTGTACATAATTTGATGCAAGCATACCTTGACTAACTTGTGTTCTGGAATACAGATAAGATGATGTGTAAAGTAATATTGCAACTGTTTTTCCTGCTGGAATCTCCACATTACCAGATCCGGCTAACTTGCTATCAGAACTCGTGTATTGGTAAACATTTTTCCATACTATTTTTGAAATACTTGATTTATTAGAATTAGTGTTATCAGGAGTTCCCACAAATAATCCTGCTCCCCCATACTCCGTACTCGAATACGATGATCCAACAAATTCCATTGTCTTATTTATGTTCACATTGGTTGTATTTTTTACAAATACTACTCCAAGTGCAGCATACGGGTAATAGTATATCTCATCATAACTACCCGAAAAACTTTTTGTGCATAACTCTCCGTAAATAAATGTTCCTTTACTTCCCTCTATAAAACTTAGTTGTCTTGGCCGATAAAAACTAACGTAATCTGTATTGTACGTATGGCTACCTGCTAGTAGTTGTAACATATAGTCAGTTTTTGTTATATCACTACTCCACTTTCCAAGCTCTGTCGTAAAAGTTCCGTGGCCAAAATAATTATTTTTTCTGCCAAGTACACCAAATAAGAAAGGTAATGACCCTGGTTCAACCATGTTGCGCTTTCTTATTTCATTTATAAGAGACGCTTTTAACTGTTCATCCCGAGTTTTTACCTCATTCAGGATGTTTTCAATTCGAGTTTCTATTTCCCTAATAATTGATGAGCCACTTGGCACATCATTAACAGTACGGAAGTTATTCACTAAACCTTTAAGACCATCTTTATGACTGTTACTAATGCTATTTATTGCTGCAATATTGGCATTCTTTCTCGTATCAAGTAGCGATAAATTTGTTGTTCCTTTTTCATCAATTCTCTTTAATAACTGCTTCTCTGATTCAGAGATCACTGCTAAAGAACTAGCTTTTTTATTATCCAGATCAGTTAAGTGTTTTTTTGCACTATCAAGAAGTTCTTTTAGCTTACCATCTGTCATCTGTACAATTTCAGAAACTGCACTTTTGTCGATTATTGATTCCAATGCTTTAGCAAGATATGCTAATTGATCTGGTGTACTGTTTTCTGCTAAATCCTTAAGCCTCTTTTGTAGTGCATCAATTATTTCTTTTACTTTAGTCATTTGCGCAATATCAGAAATAGCTTTTTTATCTGCTATCAATTCCAGCGATTTTGCAAGATATGCCAGTTGATCAGGTGTGCTACTTACTGCTAAATCCTTTATCCTTTGATGTAACGCTTCTATTGCTTCTTTCATTCCCAAAAATTCAAAAAAGTTTCAAATCTAAATCGTTCAAAATTACTTTTAAGTTGATTATGTTTATTTTCTCTATTACTCATATCCTCATCTACTTTTTCTATAGCTCTGCGAATACGTACTACATCTTCCACTGCAATATTCTCTGGGTGTGGCAAAGGATATCCGCGCCTCGTTTCATCATTTGGCATTTTCTTACGTTATAACAACCCGCAAGTTTTTTACCTTTGGCCGATAAATAACCGTTCCACTTAAAACCAATTTTACCCTTGTTTCATTGCTATTAAAGTTTGTTAGTACATGAGTTCTCTCCACCCAATTTTCCCCAATAGGTTTTCCTGATGTTAAATTTACTAATTGCCATCCTTTGACGCTTTGTTCCACATATGCTTTAACATCTGCAGTGCCAGGTATTAGCGCATCATAGGTAATTGTTATCTTAGTGTTAGCTCCTGCTGTAATGCTCCTTGTAACATAATCTCCGGACTCTGAAAGATTACCTAGAACTAGCTGTAACCCAGGATAGAGAACAGGACTTTTTTCTTTTGCACCTTTTAAATTTGCCTTTACTGTTAACTCTCCAGATAGTCTTTCACGCAGCGCGAGCGGCAAATTATCAGACAAAAAGTTTTCTTTCCCTTCTTCATCTGTTAAGATAAATTCTACATTGGTATCAAATGCTACTTTTTCAACATTTGTTAAAACTATTAAATCTGATACGTTGTTTGCAGTGACTTTACCAAGATCAATAACATGAGAATTTTCACTAAATTTTGCAGCTAGTAGTCGAAACGTTAAATCTAAATTTTGATGCGGAGTCCAGGTACTTGCATTACTTGATGATAGTAATACTCCTACTTGATATGGCTGACTCGTTACCCAGCGGCTATTTACTACATCATATTTGCCAAGCTCTGCTATTTTTACTGCTGTATCTGCATCATCGGTTAGCAAAACTATTGCATATTCTCTGCTAGATTCACACCAGACAGGAGACCAAGTTATACGTGTTGCTGTGCCATCTATCTTTATATCTTTTGGCTCAATATAGCTTTCAGCAATGACAGTCTGCGAGGGCATTCCCACTGCTGTTTCTCTAATCTGCACAACAACACGTTTTTTGCCTTTATTTACAAACCATAGCTCCACGCCTCCTATGTGTCTGCTCTCATTTAGCGTAAATGTTTGGGCTAAAGGATCAACTCGTCTTGCTGCGATCACTCTTCTTCTTTCTTCTATGGTAATAGTTTTTTTACCAGTATAAGTTGCCTCTCCATAGCTTCCTTTATCCCCATAAAACTGTACTAATTTAGTACCTGCTGGAATGTTTGCTGGGATTTTTATCTTTCCACTTATTCGTCCTTGATTTTCCACTTTTTTCCTCTATGGTATGGGTTGAATGCTTAGGCCATCAAATTTTACTTCCTTAAGCTTTTCACCAGTTGCAAAACCTTCAATCTCAAAATTTTGAGTTGCTTCTCGCATAAATTCAGTTTCGTATGAGGTACTTGACAGCAGCTCTGTTGTTTCTTTAACATTAAACACTCTGGTTACTGGACTTTTCCAATTCGTAGTAACCTCCGTCCAGTGATCTATATTTTTGTTCATGGTAACTTTTGCCGGGACTGGGTCAAAAGCTTGATATGGATTGATCTTTTCTCCTTTGGTCTGTAAAAGCTGCTCCAGTACCGGTTCAAGTTCATATGGCAACAAATAAGTTTTTTCTCCTCCATCAATATCAGCAATCGTTACATCTATTGGTAAAATTAGTTCCTTATTTACTATTGCTGCAGACTGCAAAATTCCTTGATCGCGCATATCATCATCAAAGAATGAATCAACAAATACTCCTTTTTTGGTGGTAGGTTCTCTTGAATTTGCATCATTGCGTAGACGTTCCTCTGCAACCAGCGCATAAAGATCATTTATTCCTTTTTTCATTGCTTCAAGCTCATTCATCGGTACAGCATGAATAGCATTATTCACTATTTTTACCCCTTCGCCTTTTTTCCACGTCTGATGAATGTAGCAGAGCAAAAGTTGTCCACTAGGCGCTCTAGGCATTGATGGTCGCCAAGGGTGAGAAATTCCTTTTATTCTTCTTACCACTCCTTTGCTATCGATAGTAATTAAATCATAGCGGGGCATTTTCCAGGTGTAATCAATCAGAACCAAGCTGTTATCAACTGCTCCTTTTACTTTGCATCCCTGTTCACTTATATCTTCAGGGCTTACATGAGTACGACAGCGGTAGGTTATTTGATAACTACTTCCAGGAGCTGGTTCTTTACCTGGTAATGACCAATCAACGTTTCCTGCGTTTAATTTGTAATCTATACTATTTTCATAAATAACATTGCCTTGTTTAACTTGAATAATCTCAAGTACTGCAGAGTCAGGTATCGGATCAATAGCTCCAGAGTATGAACCATGAGTAACAGTAATGGTTTTCTGAACAGTTATATCTACTTTTTTAATTTCACTTATTGGAAAATCATTAACCTTCAGTTCCATTACTCTTTGGCTATTTGGCTGAAAAGTATGTGGTTCTGATTCAACTGATTTTATATCCGGATCTTCATCAAAAGAAACACGAATACTGTGAGGAAGTTCAATCTCATAGCCATCAACATGAGCTTTGCCCTCATTAATCACAAATATTTTTTTTCCTCCTTCTCCCTCTTCCTTTTGCAGGAACATTACTTCAAGACCATTTACGACGTAGGAACCATTTGCTTCTTTGTCATAACGAGCAAGAGCAGTAGTTACTATGTTTGCTTGTGGAGGTGGTGAATGTTCTATTAATACTCCATTTTCAATGTTATAGATTGGATAAAACTCTCCTTCAGAAAAACGTGGAGAAAGACCTTCTGCTTGATAACCCCAAATGGTGGAAACTTTAAGCCTTGCAGCTCCTACTTCCTGATAATTTCTTGTACCAATAGCAGGATCACGAAGGTTTTCATCCTCAAGTTCTGTAATCGTAGATTCTACATAATAAACACCTATGCGAACTGTGGTACTCAGTGGAATAACAAATTCTTCTTTTTCAACTTTTCTAACTGCACCGCGCAGATAGATTTTTCCTCCCTCAAGTGTAACTTTACCAGTTTCTCTATCTATAATACAATTGCTTCCTGTTATAACATCACCATCACGAAATATTGCATCGCCTATGCCTTTAATCTTAGAGAGAGCATACTCCTGAGTCTCGTTTAGTTCTGCAGACTGTAGACCTCTTCCTGCTAGAAACAAGCTTTTTTCGTATTCTTTGTCAGGATTAAAGCGGTTATAATAGGCGTTTAAAGTCATTTAATGCTAGAAAAATTCAAAAAGTTACAACAAATGAAAAAGTTTCCCGAGTTGCAGCAGTTCTGATAAGTGGTACGGTATGTTCCAAAATCAATAAAATCCCATGTTCTTCTATATCTTGAGGTTCAAAATATCTCTGTCCTTCAGGTAATTCTTCTTTTATTTTAGTACCAACCATAACCCCTAGCTCTCTGATTACTTGATTTGCTGCATCCGTGAAATCGAAAGTAAATTTGAGATAGAGATTATTAGTTGGTACATTTGAGGGCCTAAACCTTCCAGATGGAGTTATAAGTTCACCGTTTTCATCACCTGTGCAGAATAGCACTTCGTCTGCAGTACGTCTGCCAAGTTCATTGAGCAGTTTTTCAGAAGTTATCAGCTCTGGTGGTGTGCTTTCACTATACTCTACAGTAACTTTATCACTTACTGGAATAGAGCTATTTTCCGTAAGTTTTATTACACCAGTACTGCCATTAACTGTATAGTCAATACTTGGCTGATAAGTTGTTTGCCCTGTAAAAACCTTCACATCTTTAATAGGTTGACGATCAAAAATAGGTTGATGATCAAATTTTATTTCACCCTTAACGAAAGTTTTTTCTACTTTGTGGCTACTTTCCCAACTTGAATCACCTGTTCCCCAAGCAAGATGGATAGATTGCTTTTTGATGCTGGCTGCTATTGCTGCTCTTCCTGACTGTGTGAGTATTGACATTTTTAATTAAGCCCCCTATATTATATATGTACGGTGAGTTCAAAATTCGTCCGCAAAAATCAAAATATTTTTTTATATCAGAAAAATTTTTTAGGAGAATAGCTCAGCTCCACAGCTAAACTTTCCAACGCCGCGAGCAAATGGTCCGCTAGGAATGTCAAGCCATTTATCTTCTTTTGAACCAGTAGCCATTCCCTTAACCAGCTTCCGTGTTTGTAACAGCTCTTGAACTATACGCTCCATTCTATCTCTTCCTATACTGTGAAACTCCTCAGGTAGTCTATGCCGCTGTTTATACACTCCTGTACTTCCTGTATGGGTAAATGGATGTCCAGAAATTGCTGCTCGTGTAATTGCAGTTATAAGATGCTGCTTTGAATCTTTTTCGTTCATATTTTTTATTCTTAATCTTTCAGTTATGTCCTCTAACAATCCTGTTTCTTCATTTCTTAAATAAGTGCGTAAAGTGCGATCAGCCAAACCGTTTGCTTTAACAATTGCTCCATAAAATAATGCGTTCTGTCTTACAGATTCTCCTATTGATTTAAAAATTGTCGGTTTAGCTGTATCTTCCACAGACCAAAAAGCGTATGAACACCTAACACCATTAACAAGAGCAGATGTACCTCTAATGGCATCACGTGCTTGCTCAACAGTCGATATAGGTTTTTCACTTTTTGGCTTTCTCATATGATGAGCAGTAATTATTGATGCTCCAGTGCTACCTGCTAAATCAGATAATAAAGACATCAAATAATCGCCTACGGCTGGGTCAGTATTTAAATCAGCGTGCACAAATGATGCAAGTGGATCAAATACGATTAATTTTAAGTTTTTTATTTTATTAAGTTGTTTTGTTATCAATTCAAATTCAGGAGAAGTCTCTATAACTTTACCTGAAACACTCTTTATGATTGTAAGTGATCCACTAACATTTGGTAATGGTACAATAAAGAGCCTATCCTTATATTTTAATCTCTCGCATTGTGAGTCAAGACGCTCTAAACGACGATGTATTTCACTCATATCATCTTCTGCAGAGAATATTACAACAGATCCATGTTCAGTAACTAAAGGACCAAAACCACATGGCTGATCTTTTCTACTCGCAACTTTCAGTGCTAAATCAAGCAGAAGCATACCTTTACCAGTATCTCCCATTGCAGCTAGAATAGATGTCACTCCTAAAGGAAATAACCCTTCAACAAGAAACTTTTGCTCCGGTACTGGACCTATAAAACGTTCTACGCTCCATTCTTGAATATTAAGCAATTGCTTAACGATGATTTTTTTCGAGTTATTTTCAATGAATTCAGGAATATTCATCTTTTCTTCTATACCATCAGCTGAATCCCATCCCTTTGGTTTATTCTCCGGTATTTCAAGAAGAGTAAGTGATAAAACACCAAGAAAAGTAAGCTTTTTCACAACTTTCTCAGCATATTGTTTACCTGGTTCATCATTGTCTGGCCAAATAATAACATGCTTGCCCTTAAGTGGTGACCAGTCTGTTTTTTCTATTGGTGCATTTGCTCCTAACATTGCAGTTGTGGCAGTCATACCTTGCTCTATCAGAGCATCTGCACACTTTTCACCTTCAACTAAAATCACCTTATCAGATTTCACGATACCTGGAATATTATATAAAGGCCTGGTCTCTGGTAGAGTAAAACTAGACCTTTTTACATCAAAAGGAAGATATCTTTTTCCTGAATCAGTGTTATAACGATAAACTGTAACAATCACTTGATCACTTTCATCGTAATAGTTCCATGATGCCGTTGGTTGCCCCAGAGTGTTATTTTTTTCCGAATAACCAATCCACTTAGCAATATCTTCTATCGTATCAGTAAATTGATTTTTTCCAGTAACAGCAGCCCAAAGATCAAAAATATCTCCTCCTTCTTCGGTAGAAAAATCATGCCATAATCCGGCTTTACTGCCAGTTAACTCCACTATCATACTTTGTCCTTTATTGCCTTGTAGATCACCTACATAGAACTTATCACCACGAAAAGTTCCTCTTGGCAGTAAATAAGAAAGACATGACCTTATATTTGATAGGAGTTGAGTTCTTAATTGTTCTTTCTTCCCTAATAATTTATAATGTCCATTTCTTTGTGAACAATAAATATCCATACCTACCTGAAGAATTTTTATGTTCTAGCTATAACGTTAGCAGTTTTCCAACATCCATTAATCTTATTGATGAATTTTGTTGGTATAGATCTACCGTTTCTAAGTTCATATACTACTTGTAAGATATTTGTACGTTTATTGGGTTGAAATATTACTATTCCAGATGTATAAAAACTTCTTAAAGCGTTAGCACCAACGAGAGCTTGAAATGGATTCTTTTCCAATGTAGAGGTAGATACTTTTTTGGTGTGATTTATGATGATTATTCCAGCCATAGGATTAATCTTGGAACGTAGTTTTTCTATTGCATGCTGCAGACCATAGTTAACGGAATTATAAGGAGAATCAATCACAACTAAATCAAACTTTTCCTCTACCATATTTTTTATTTTTTCTATACCTTCTTCATTTAAGGTCAAATTCATCTTGTTCGTCACAACTAAGTTTTCTGTTGCTAAATGAGGAAGTTTGTTGAGTTGTTGTATACGTTCTCTAATGTAATCATATTCCATTTCGTTTTGTAGATAGAATATTTTTAGTGGTCTTGTAGGCTTCATGCCAAGAAATGATCTTCCTGCTGCCAGATGTACTAATAGAGAAAGAAGAAAATGACTTTTGCCAATCTTTGGAGTACCACCTATGACCAAAAGACCACCTGGTGTCAAAATTCTTGGGCCTATTATATCTTTTGGCATTGGTGATTTATCGTTTAAGTAATGGTTTACAGAAAATGCTTTTTCTTCGTTTTGTTTTTCTTGTAATATGGAACTTCTTTCATCTTTACCGTTCAACCATGTTTCAGCAGAATCTATATTACCTTTAACTAAAGTCCAAAGGTCTATTATATTTCCTTTCTTTTCTTCGATCAGGTTGTACCAATTTCCTGCATTTTCTCCTTCCATTTCAACTATTATCTTATTTCCATTTCTACTGCCAATATAGAATTTATCTTGGTAAGATTTGCCTTCAGGTAACAAATAAGATAAACAATCTTTGATGTTATTAATTAATAATGATTTTATTTTCAAAGCATTTTTAGATGAAAAATCCATAAAATTCTCCTTGTTTATTCCAAATTTGTTCAACATATTTTTTAGACGTTTAAAGTCAAGATTAGCCAGCTCACAAACAGTTTCAAAAGATCGTGAGCGAATCCATTGACAAGCCTCTTTTTTAAGTTTAGGGTTTTTTCCTGCTGCATCCTGAATAGCTCTAGTAATAACAGCAGCCCACAACTTTCCTTCGTCATACTTCAAAATGGCAACCAATCATCTTGAAAACTTTTTTGTAATTCTGGAGTAATAACTGTAGTAATCCTATTTCTATCTCCGTATGTATTATTAGTTTCAACGCCTACTTTTACTGTAAACTCTAAATCGTTGAAATCAGCTATAGAGTTTATTCTTCTAGCGGTAACTGCTTTCTCTGAAGTGTCATTTGCATGAATATTTCTGGATGATTCCAAAATACTACGCAGCATAGAACGTCCAGATTCTCCCCAGATGTCTTCTTCACCTTCTGCTTTGCCATTTTTGATACCTATAATCTGAAAAATCTTGCGTTTTGCATATGGGCCTTCAGTGACGGTAAATTCTACATTTAAATAGATACTGCCAGTAGTGTAGTTTTTAGTGAACCAATTTTCATAACCTCCAGGCTTTATTGCCATTTTTACCTTGACTATTGTACCTTTCGGTATTAAACTGCTCTGCAGTTTTGCATTATTAAAATCAGTTAAAAAATCTTGTAGCATACGCTCTCCTATAAGTTGACTTTAAAGTGAAAGTTAGCTATTCCATTAGCTGCCAATGACCATTTATCTTATCGACAAGTTTGTTTGGCACGCGTTCACCATTGCGAAGCTCAAATACTATCTGGCGTGCACTGCTTTCTTCATCATGAGCAAACATCACCATACCAGTACTGTAAAATCCACGTAAAGATCCAGCACCACTTAGGCCTTGAAATGGATCTTCTTCGAGCATCTTTTTCGATAATTTTTTTGTATGATGAGTGAGTACAATACAAGCATCTGGATTGACAGCACTGCGTAGCTTCTCAAGAGTCTTTTGCAGAAAGAACAGCATAGCACTATTATCATTTTCATTCCCATATTCACTGCTAAAGATGTTACGTAATGGATCTATGGCCAAAACATCAGGTTTAAAGCGTTCATTTACAATCTCCTTAATTTCACTTATTTCATCATGATTAAATGATAAGTGCACTTTTGGCGTAATGATTAAGTTGTTAGCAGCTACATTCAAAAGTTCATTATCAAGTTGTTGCAAACGTTCTTTCATATATTCATATTCAATTTCAGTTTGCATGTAGAAAATTTTTAAAGGTCTATTTGAAGCCATACCAAGAAAAGAAACACCTGCAGCCATATGAACGAGCCATGAAATCAAAAAGTCGCTTTTGCCGATTTTAGGTGGGCCACCCAGTACCAATAAGCCTCTTTTTGTTAAAATTCTTGGTGAGATTATATCCTCTGGTGTTGGCGATCGATCGTCCAAGTATTCTTTCACACTGAAAAAAGGAATTTTTTGACCAATAGTTAAAAAGTTTTGTAGCATATAATAACCTCCTATATGTTGGGCGTGACAGGTTGAATTGCAAAAGCTTTAGTTTTAATTTTTGTAAGAAGTTTTCCTAGATGCGGTTCTTCAACCATATTAAGGCAACCACTTCGATCTTTAGCAGGATATCCCCAAGAATTAATCGTCTGACAGACAAATGAACGAACCTCTGTACCATCATCTTTCTTGATTCCAACCATACTAATTACTTCGTCAACTATCCCAGGAATTTCACTTGCAGTTTTAGCTCCTTCACATTGAGGTAGCCAAGTCGAGCGATTGAAATCATCGAGGTATTGTCCAAGAGTTCCAACTGTAATGATGTCTTTATTTGGAATATGTTGAAACTGATTGAGCCAAGCTATCATCTCTTGAGCAAGTAACCCGTAAGCAGCTCTCATACCTTGTTTTCCTGATCTTTCAGAAAAAGCTTCAGGTTGCATTTTTGCCCATAATAGACATAAACGAGAGGCTACTGTAATACTATCGATAAAAACACATCGATACTTGAGAAACTCTGAAGAAAGCTCTTTGTATTTACTGGATACATGCTCATAGTGTCTTTGGCTATACGCTGAGTCAGATTTTAACGCAGGATTAGGACCACCTATGAGACATGCAATATCTCTTGCCTCATTCCAAGTACGAATACTTACAGAATCCCCTTGCCAATCTTGAACAGCAAGTAAACCTGCCTCAAAATCAAGACAAAGTGTTGGTTCATTTATGGTCTTTAAGAGACTAGTTTTACCTATACCATAAGGACCAAAGATGACCATTTTTATACCTGTTTGAACTTTTAGCCGTTCATTGCTGTTCATTATTTTCATTTTTCTCCCAGTACCTAAATATATATGTACGATGACCTAGGCAATTCGTCCGCAATTTGCAAAAAAAAATTTTTGAGCAAATATAATCGAGAGCTTATAACTTCTCTAAAACTGAGAATTTATTGCGTATTCGTTCTAGTGTGCGATAGATAGTTGTCTTTGGTATTTTGGTTATTACAGAAACTTCAGTAATAGTAAATACCTTAAGTAATTGACATAAATTACTATCTTTTTCAGACAAAGTTGAAATTATATTATTTATATCAGTGCGAATTATCGCTTCGATTTCCGAGTTCCTATGATCTGGAATATCGTCGTTTATATCATCAAAAGTTATATTAAGTTTTAGACATAACTGATTGCGTAACATATTGCGAGCACAATAATTAGCTAATCTAGCAACGAAAGTACTAAAACTACTTCTTTTCTCATCGTGCCGGTTAAGATATTGCCAAACCTGACAAAAAAGCTCTTGTTCTATATCTTCGAGACTTTCGTTAATAAAACAGCTTTTGGATTTAAGGCGCGAAGCTTGAAATCTCACATATTTAACAATTGTAGAATCGATTCCTTGATAAGAATTCTTCATAAAAACTCCAAAAGTTTCATGAATAGAGATTTTTACCAAGACTTTGTATGACTAATTTATTATAAAAAAGTAGTAATAATTTTTTTATCTAAAAGAATAAAATCTTTAAAAATTAAAATAAGATTTAAACGTTTTGATACACTACTGAAGCTACTTTTTCATAGGTAAAAAACTACCAATTTCGTACCTAATTTCTGAATTACTAATTAGTATTTCAGAAAGCAGTAATCGTTAAGTTATTGATAATATTGTCTTTTTTATGTTCTATTCCTAAAAGCCGTTTCTAAAGTTAAGTGGCTAAAATCGGCCAGTGAAGAGGATTTACGGATTACTGAAGTCTTATATATATTATATATATATTTAAATACAGGTAAAATATAATATATGATAATATAATAATATAAATATTGGCGTAATATAAGTTATGTAAAATAGTTATTAAGATAAGTAAAAACTCAAATGGCAGGATATGAAATTTTTTTTAATTTTTTTTCAAAATTGCGGACGAATTTGCGAGTCATCGTACATATATATTATACAGGGCATTGAACTTTAATTACACAAAGGAGTTTTTGTACGTCAATCTTAACGCTAGATCTCGGCAAGCAAACAGGCTGGGCAATTCTAACAGATGGAATAATTGAAAGTGGGAGCAAAAGCTTTCATGGTAGTCGTTTCAGCGGAGGTGGAATGTGTTTCTTAAACTTTTGCAATTGGCTCAATTCTTTGAAAGACATTTCTGCAGTGTACTTTGAGGAGGTGAGAAGACATTTAGGAACTGATGCAGCCCATTGCTACGGTGGGTTTCTTGCAGTGCTGTCTGCTTGGTGTGAAGAGAACAATATTCCCTACCAAGGTGTTAATGTTAAAACTATAAAACGCTTTATAGCAGGCAAAGGCAATGCAAGTAAGAGTGAAGTTATTGAAGCGATACGTGAAAAAAGTTTTTCACCTAGAGATGATAATGAGGCCGATGCTTTGGCATTAATGTTCTATATTAGTAAAGATATTAATAAGACGAAAAATCCATAAAAAGTGGGTCCTTTCAGCCAGAATGGCGGATTTGGTGGGTTCAACCCCAGGCCTTCTTTAGCGTCAGAGATATTTTGAATATTAACTTTTTAATTATTAAGGATTTAAATTATATGAATTTAGCAATCCACTACTATCCTGTTGAAAACCTCGTCGAATATAAGCGTAATCCTCGTAAAAATGATGATGTAGTAAATAGAATGTGTGCTTCAATCAGGGAATTTGGCTTTCGTATACCAATAGTTGCAAAAAGCGATGGAACTGTGGTTGATGGTCATTTAAGACTTAAAGCAGCAAGAAAACTTGGTATGGAGAGTATTCCAGTGGTCTTAAGTGATAATTTAAATGAACCACAAACTAAAGCTTTTCGGTTACTGGCAAATCAATCAGCTAACTGGGCAAAGTGGGACGATGAGCTTTTGAAAGTGGAAATTCAAGAGTTAGAAGATTTGCAGTTTGATCTTAAAATGACTGGATTTGAATTGGAAAAAGTTCAACGTTTTCTCGATGATTTTGATGGAAAAGAAGAAGTAGAAAGAGGAGTTTTGGAGTTAATTGATAAAAAGGTAGAAATAGCAAAACCAGGGGATTTATGGATTTTAGGTGATCATAGAATCTATTGCGGTGATAGCTGCGTAGTTGAATCATTTAAAGCAGTATTAGATGATAAAATGGCAGATATTACTGTTTTTGATCCTCCATATAACGTTGATTATGGTAGTAGCCAGGAGAGAGAAGATAAAAAAATATTGAATGATAATCAAGGTGAAAAGTATGAGCTTTTTCTCTACGACATCTGTTCCAATATTTTAGCATATACGAAAGGAGCAATTTACATCTGCATATCATCATCAGAGTTTTCAACGCTGCAAAAAGCATTTGAGGAAGCAGGAGGAAAATGGTCAACATTTATCATTTGGGCAAAGAATCATTTTACGCTAGGCAGGTCTGATTATCAAAGACAATACGAAGCAATGCTCTATGGATGGAAAAGCGGCAATAAACGTGAGTGGCATGGAGGTAGAAATCAAAGTGATCTATGGTTTTATGATAAGCCAATACATAACTCACTGCACCCAACAATGAAGCCAGTAGAGCTAATGGAGAAAGCAATAGTTAATAGCAGCAGACCTGGGGATACTGTACTTGATCCATTTAGCGGTTCTGGCAGCACACTGATTGCATGTGAGAGAACAGGAAGAATTTGCAGAACAATAGAGCTAGATTCAAAATTTGTAGATGTAACGATAAAACGTTGGCAAGTATACACAGGTAGGGAAGCAATTCTTTCTGGTACTGGCAAAACTTTTGCACAAATTCAAGAAGAAAAACAGCAATAAAGGGGCAAAAGAAGTGGAAAAGATCACACAAACGGAATGGGCAAGAGAGATAGGAGTTTCAAAGCAATATGTCTGTTATTTAGTAAAAAAAGGAATAATTGAGTTGGAGAATGGTTTGGTAAATAGAGAACAAGCAAATGAAGCAGTAGCGGCAATAAGAGATCCAAGTCAGCCACTTAGGAGGAAAAATCCAGAAAACGAAAATACAAGTAACCTTTCCACGATGTTGCTAAAAACTCGAATAAAAAATGAAATGGAACGAGGTAAACTTCTTGAGGCGAAAGCTAAGGCTGAGATTGGTGAACTTGTAGCAGTAGAGGAAGTAAAGCGCGATGCATTTAATGTAGCAAGAGTTGTACGTAATAATTTGCTTAATATTCCAAATAGAGTTTCAGCACTGCTTGCATCACTGAGTGACACTGAAAAGATTCATATGGCGCTAACCGAAGAGATTACAAACTCATTACAAGAATTATCTAATATTAAGTTTTAAATAATGTCTGCTAACTTAAGTTTAGAATTAATAAAGTGTCTTATTAATCAACCAGGAGTGGATGTAAATGTTAGAGGATTAAATGGGAAAACCCCACTACATTATGCAGTAGAAATTAACGAGCTTAGTATGGTTGCTCTCTTACTAAATAGGAAAAATATTAATCCACTGATCACTGATGATAATGGTAAAAGTGCGCTGGATTGTGCAAGAGAAGAGATATTACAAGCACTAATCAATCACAAATATGGATTGGAGAAAGATAGCTTACTTCACTTAGCTGCGATGTTGAATGAAGCAAATGCTGTAAGGTTTTTACTCGACAAAGGGACTAATGTTAATGAGCAGAATGCTTTACTACATACACCGTTACACTTAGCGGCAGGAGCTGGGCATGAACAAATAGTAGAAATTTTAATTAGAGAAGGAAATGCGGACAAAGATGTTCTTGATGCGAGAAATCATGCAGCAATTCATTATGCAGTAAACAACAAGAAGCTAGGAGTAGTAAAATTACTTTCAAATCTTGGTGCGAATGTTAATGTAGTTGGCAGCGGCAGAAATGCAATGAAATTATCTTCTTTGCACGTAGCTATAAGTAGTAGTAATTACGACGAAAGGGACTTATGTTTAGATATTGTAAGATGCTTAATAAATGTTCCTAATGCTGGGGTTAACTTACAAGATTATGAAAATAAAACGCCACTACATTATGCTGAAAGGCTGAAAACAATAGAAGTTTTACTAACGCGAGAAGATATAGATCCTTTAATTAAGGATGATAATGGCAAGACACCATTTTGTTATGCAAAAGAAGCAAATAGATTAGATATAGTAAAGATTTTAGCAAGTAATAGATACGGAGCTGATAAAAACAGTTTGCTTCATTTAGCTGCCAGAAAAGGATATGAAGACCTAATAGACGGTATTCTTGGTGAAGGAGTTGAAATAGATGCTGTAGATGAGAGTGGAAAAACGGGAATTTATGTTGCTGTAAAGCATGGTCACTTTAACGTAGTAAAGTTGTTGCTAAAGAGAGGAGCAGATGCCACGGATGTTTTTCAGTATGCAATAATAACGAACAACGCAAAATTAATAAAATTACTGAGCAAAGAGAAGGAAATAGTGTTATTTGGAAGACAGAAGAACTTTCCAACATTTCATTTATTGAGCAATAAATATTTTGAAGAAAGGAAAATAGCAGACAAAAAAATAAAGAAATATATCAATATCGTCTGTGTTTCTATAACAGTATGTGCAATAGTGATAGTGGGAATTTACCCTAACATTATAGCTGCGGTAATGGTGGGAATAGTTGCGCTCATAGCTGCAATAGCAATGAGTAATTTAACTCAGAAGTACATAGAAGAAGCACTTGAAAAGAAAATGTTTATTGAACTCGAAAGTGAGAAAACAAGTGAGTGCAGTTCTATTTTAAGTGATGTTGAGGTATCATCTAATGATGGTGAAGAGCTAGCGATATGATATATGCTACATCTTTTTCTGAAGGTTTAAAGCCAGATCCACTACTTAAAGTGTCAGAGTGGGCGAATGAGTATCGAGTTTTAGCGCCAACTGCAGCATCAGAGCCAGGTAAATGGAGAACAGAAAGAACTCCTTATTTAAAAGAAATCATGGATTCACTTTCTCCGTCCTCACCAGCAGAAAAAGTAGTATTCATGAAAGGAGCGCAGATTGGAGGAACAGAAGCTGGTAACAATTGGATAGGCTATATTATAGATCAGACTCCTGGTCCAATGTTAGTTGTGCAGCCAACAGTTGAAATGGGAAAGCGTTGGTCAAAAGGAAGATTTGCGCCGTTAATAGAGAGTACGCCATGTTTAAAGAGTAAAGTAAAAGACCCAAGGTCAAGAGACTCAGGCAATACTGTACAAAGTAAGGAATTTCCAGGTGGAATAGTAGTAATAACCGGAGCAAATAGCAGTGTAGCACTGAGATCTATGCCAGTAAAATATCTCTTTCTTGATGAAATAGACGCCTATCCAGGAGATTCAGGTGGTGAAGGAGATCCAGTGCTGCTCAGTATTGCTCGAACTAATACATTTGCACGGCGAAAGATTTTTTTAGTATCAACACCAACGATTCATGGAATAAGCAGAATTGAGAAAGAATTTGAAGCAACAGATAAGCAGTACTTTTTTGTACCATGTCCGTATTGTAATTACTATCAAGTTCTAAAATGGTCACAAATTAAATGGGAAAACAACGACTCAAGAACAGCACATTATGTCTGCACTGAATGTAGCGGCAAAATAGAAAATCATCAAAAGACAGAGATGCTTGAGCGTGGAGAATGGAGACCTACTAATAGAGTAAAAGGTGAGAAAAAAGGATTTCATCTTTCAAGTCTTTATAGTCCAGTAGGCTGGTATAGCTGGACTCAAGCAGTAGAAGATTTTCTTCATGCAAAAGAAAGTGAACAATTACTAAAAGTATGGATAAATACTACGCTTGGAGAAACCTGGGTAGACAAAGGAGAAGTACCAGATTGGAAGCAATTATTTAACAGGAGAGAATTTTTTCCCGTAGGCACAGTACCTAGGAGAGAAGTGGTGCTTACTGCAGGAGTAGATGTCCAAAAAGATCGTTTAGAAGTAGAAGTTGTAGCATGGGGAAAAAGCCGCGAAAGTTGGTCAATAGAATACCGAGTATTTGAAGGTGATACTGGAAGAGGAGAAGTATGGGGAAAACTCTCTGAGCTCTTAAATCATCATTTTATCGGTGAAAATGGTCTTGAATACATGATAAGTATGATGGCGGTTGATGCTGGGTATGCGACACAAGAAGTATACAATTGGGTAAGAGGTCATCAAGGCTCTGGAAGAGTAATGGCAGTGAAAGGTGTAAATAAAGCTCTAGTACCACTTAGCAGCCCAAGTAGAGTAGATATAACAGTTGGTGGTCAAAAGCTAAAAAGAGGAATAAAGCTCTGGCCAGTAGGAGTATCGATATTAAAGTCAGAGCTTTTTCAATTACTTAATGTTTTAAAGGACGGTGAAGAAGCTCCAGCAGGATACTGTCATTTTCCCGAGTATGCACCTGAATATTTTAAGCAGCTAACGGCAGAGCAATTAGTCAGCAAAGTAGTAAAAGGTTATACCAAACAAGAGTGGCAAAAGGTAAGAGAAAGAAATGAAGTATTAGACTGTAGGATTTATGCAAGAGCAGCATCGATAGCACTGGGAATAGATAGATGGCCAGAGAGTAAATGGAATAGTTTAAGTGAAAAACCAGAAAGTAAAAAATCAAAGAAAATAGTGAAAAGCAAATGGATCAGCGAGTAGTAAATGTATAACGAAGATTATCTAATTCAAGTTGAACAAGCAATAAAGAAGCTTCAGAGTGGCGAAAGAGTGGTATCAATTGCATATGGTGACCATGTGGTGAGATATGCTGAAGTTCAGATAAATGATTTGCTCAGCCTCAGACAACGCATCAAAGGTGAACTAAAGATTGCTGGAATGAAGCCTAAACGAAAGATTATTTTTGCAACAAATAAAGGAGTTATATGAGGGAAAATTTTCTGAGAAAAGTTGTAAAAGAGGAATATTCTGAATTTTTAGAGCAATTAAAAACTTTTATAAAACTATGGGAGAATAGAGAGAGTCCAGTAAATGGAATAATAGATTTGTCACATTGGCAAGAAAATGTGAATTTTAAGCTAGACAAAGAGAATGGTATAGTTGGAGTAATTCACAAGGCAACACAAGGGCTAAAATATGTGGATTCAAAGTATGCGAAGAGAAGAAAGAAAGCTGAAGAAGAAGGATTACTCTGGGGAGCATATCATTTTGGCACAGAAGGAAACGGCAAGAATCAAGCTGATCATTTTCTAAAAACGGTAGGCGAAAGCAAAAATACCATACTTGCGCTGGATATTGAAGAAAACAAAAGTGGCAAAAATATTGCAGTTAAGCAAGCTGAGGAATTTGTAAAGAGAGTTGAAGAAGTAACAGGAAGATTACCCCTAATTTATGGCAGTAGCTATTTTCTTAAGGATTTTGCCACGCCAACTTTGACAAAATGTCCATTATGGATAGCAAGCTGGAGAAAAGAGCTCACATTACCAAAAGGCTGGAATGATTGGATTTTATGGCAATATACTGACGGTAAAACAAATCCAGAGCCACATGAAGTAGAAGGAATCGGAAAATGTGACAGAAATAAATTTAACGGAACTTTGAAAGAATTAAGAGAATTTTGGTTAGTATGATGCTGAAAAATTTCAAACAACTATTTAGTAAGCCAAAAATCAAAAGTTCTGCTTGGGATGCAGCAGGCTCAGGAAGAAGAGTAATGTATTGGCAGGGGGAAACAGGAAGTATAAACAATTTACTCTCTCAAAGCCTTGAAACTTTGCGTAGTAGATCACGTGATATGGTAAGAAAAAATCCATATGCAGCAAATATAATTGATACAATAGTAAGTAACTCGATTGGAACAGGAATAAAACCACAATCAAAGGCAAGAGATGGAGAATTTCGAAAGAAGGTGCAAGAATTATGGCTAAGATGGACAGATGAAGCAGATAGCTGTGGAATAAGTGATTTTTATGGATTACAAGCTCTAGTATGCAGAAGTATGATAGAGGGAGGAGAATGTTTTGTACGTTTAAGAACGAGAAAGCTGGAAGATAGATTTTCTGTGCCATTACAACTGCAAGTACTTGAGTCTGAACATTTAGATAATAAAACAAATCAAACTTTAGGAAATGGTAATGTAATAAGAAACGGGATTGAGTTTAACAAGCTTGGGCAAAGAGAGGCATATTACTTATTTAGAGAACATCCAGGAGAAGGTTCGTTTGGAGAGTCAGTGAGAGTACCAGCAAACGATGTTTTACATATTTATAGACCACTAAGACCTGGTCAGATTCGAGGAGAGCCATGGCTTTCGAGTATACTTCTGAAACTTTATGAGCTTGATCAATATGATGATGCAGAGCTGGTGAGAAAGAAAACTGCAGCAATGTTTGCTGGATTTATTACGAGACTCGATCCAGAAGCAAATATCATGGGAGAAGGTGAAAGTAATGAGCAAGGAGTAGCACTATCAGGTTTAGAGCCTGGAACAATGCAGCTTTTAGACCCAGGAGAAGATATAAAATTTTCAGAACCATCGGATGTTGGAGGAAGTTATGAAGCATTCATGAGACAGCAACTGAGGGCAATAGCAATAGGTACAGGAATAACATATGAGCAGCTAACAGGAGATTTAACAGGTGTTAATTATTCATCCATTCGAGCAGGGCTGATAGAGTTTCGCAGAAGGTGTGCAATGTTACAGCATAACGTGATAGTGTTCCAGTTTTGTAGACCTATTTGGAATAGATGGCTAGAATTAGCAGTGCTTTGTGGAGAACTGAGTATAGATGAAAAAGTAGTAAAAGCAGCGAAAGAAGAAGTAAAATGGATACCACAGGGATTTGATTGGGTGGATCCACTGAAAGATCAGCAAGCACAACAAATGGCAGTAAGAAATGGATTTAAGAGTCGATCGGAAGTAGTATCAGAAATGGGTTACGATGTTGAAGAAATTGACCAAGAAATAGCAGAAGATCAAAGACGTGCAAGCGAACTGGGCTTAAGTTTTGATTCTGAGGTTACTGCAAATCAAGAGGTGATATGAAACAACAATGGCTAAACAGATGTGTAATGGTAGAACCAAGGAGTTTTGAGTTACTGTCACTACAAACAGGAAAGCAGCCTATCTTTAAAAATATGAAACATGCAGTAAGAAATAGTGAAAGAGGAATAATACCGATACATGGCATTTTAACTAAAAAACCTGGTGCATTTGATGAAATGCTCGGAATGACATCATATGAGCAAATAGAAGAACAAATTACACAAGCATTAGCAGATAGTAGCATAGAGACAATTATACTGGAAATAGATAGCCCCGGAGGAGAGGTAAACGGTATATTTGACCTAGCTGACTTTATTTATGAATCAAGAGCAAAAAAGAGGATAATAGCGATAGCAAATGATGATGCATATTCTGCTGCGTACGCTATAGCCTCTAGCGCTGAAAAGGTATTTGTGAGCAGAACCTCAGGAGTAGGAAGCATAGGGGTAATTGCAAGTCATATAGATCAAAGTGGATTTAATGAAAAATGTGGAATAAAATATACCACAGTATTTGCAGGAAGTAGAAAAAATGATTTAAATCCACATGAGCCAATGACGTCTGAAAGTCTGGAAAGCTTACAAAAAGAAGTAGACCGACTATATGAAATGTTTGTGCAGCTAATAGCGAGGAACAGAGGTCTTTCAATTGAAAAGATTCGATCAACGGAGGCAGGGCTATATTTTGGCGAGAGAGCAATAGAAATAGGTCTTGCAGATGGAATTACAATTCTTTCATCTATTAATAAAAACAGGAGTATTACTATGAATGAACAAACTACAACTGACCTAGAAACTGATAATTTAACTAAGTATCGTACTGAAGTTCTTGAATTAATACGTTTATGTAACTTATCACGAATGCCAGAGAAAATAGAAGAATTTATAGAGCAAGGCGTAAGTATTGAGCAAGCCAGGGAAGTTTTAATGGAATTACTTGCAGAGAGAACGAAAAAGACAGAGATACTGAGTGCAATACCGCAGAATTCAGGAGAAGAGTTGATGATGGAGGTAGCAAGGACTAGAGCGCAATCAAGTATTTAAGTTTTTTTATAACCGCCGCGTACAACAATTACAAACATGGCGGTAAAACTAAAGGGGAAAATAAATGAGGAAATTTTATGAGTTGTATAATCGAACAAAATAATCTAGGTGACTTATTAAAGTATGAGGCATCAAGTCTATATTCAAGAGACCAAATAACGGTAGCCAAGGGACAAAATCTTAAACTTGGTACAGTTGTTGTGATAAGGATAACATGATTAAGATAATAAATCCAACTGCAACAGATGGTACACAAACAGCAATAGGTGCGATAGTAAGTGATGTAAATGCGACAGAAAATGTCAAAGCAGTAATCATTACACGTATAGCAATGCTAGCAGATCATGCAATTGTGTGGCCAACAGGTATCACTGAAGAGCAAAAAGCTGCAGCAATAAAGCAACTTGAAGGACGAGGGATCATTGTCCGCAAGGGAGTGTAACTTAAATTAATAAGGGGGAAAAAGAATGCAAAATCCATTTACGAATACAGCATTTAGCATGACGGCACTAACAAATGCGATGAATATATTGCCGATAAATTATGGACGTGTTGAAAATTTAAATTTGTTTCCAAGTAGGTCAGTAAGATTTAGACATATTACGATAGAAGAACACAACGGAGTGTTAAGTTTACTACCAACGCAAGTACCCGGAGCACCAGCAACAGTAGGAAAAAGAGGAAAAAGAAAGGTAAGAACATTTAAGATTCCGCACATTCCGCATGATGATGTAGTGCTGCCAGAAGAAGTACAAGGAATAAGGGCATTTGGATCAGAGAGTGAACTTAAAGCGCTTGCAGATGTAATAACTGATCATTTGCAGCTAATGAGAAACAAACATGCAATAACATTAGAGCATTTGCGAATGGGAGCGCTCAAAGGAATAATTTTAGATGCTGATGGGTCAGAATTATTAAATCTGTACAACGAATTTGAAATAACACCAAAAGTAGTAAATTTTGCCCTTGGAACAGCAACAACTGACGTAAAACGTAAGTGTCTGGAAGTACTCCGGCACATAGAAGATAATCTAAGTGGTGAATATATGACTGGAATTCATGCCTTGGTAAGCCCTGAGTTTTTTGATGCATTAAGTTCTCATGCTAAAGTAAAAGAAGCATATGAAAGATGGCAAGAAGGAGCAGCACTTCGAAATGATATGAGGTCAGGATTTACGTTCTGTGGCATAACATTTGAGGAATATAGAGGGCAAGCAACTGACCCTGAAGGAATCGTGAGAAGATTTATAGAAAGAGATACAGGGCACTGTTTTCCAGTAGGAACAGCAAGCACATTTACAACATATTTTGCACCAGCAGATTTTAATGAGACGGTAAATACTCTTGGACAGCCACTCTATGCAAAACAAGAGCCAAGAAGATTTGATAGAGGAACTGATTTACATACGCAGTCGAATCCATTGCCAATGTGCCATCGTTCGGGAGTTTTGGTAAAAATTAGTTCTAGTTGATGAATATAGGAAAATTATTGGAAGATTGTTTTGAGCATTTAGGAGTGGAAGCCACATATTGTAATAAAAATAAGGAGGGCATTCGTAGAATAAAAGTGCTAATTAAACGTCCTGAGACTACGTACTCTCTAGGTGCAGATGGAGCATTAACTCAGCAAATTGCTTCTATAGAAATACGTGATCAGGACGTTACTTCCTTTAGCATAGGTGATTATATCAAGATTGAAAAAAGGTTCTACAAGATTTTTGAACCACCGTTAAAAGATTCTTCGAGTGAAATATGGAAAATTGAGGCAATAGAAAATGTTTGATATTAAAATTAGTAACAATATTAATGAAATAGTCTACAATATTGACGAAAAAGAGCAGAAAGTAAAACTGGCAGCTATAAAAGCACTAAATAGAACAGCACTATGGTTAAAAGCGCAAGCAGCTAAGGAAATCAGTGAGGAAAAGAAGATAAAATTAAGTTTGATAAGAAAGAGATTAAGAATTTTTAAGGTGAAAACTAGCAGATTAGAAGTGTTAATTAGAGCAAATCTCTACGAAATTAGAGCATCGACAATTGGCAAAATACAAAAAACAAGAAGAGGATCGAAAGTAGGAAAGCATGAGTTTATAGGAGGATTTGCAGCGGTTATGCCAAAAGGAAATAGCGGTATGTTTAAACGTGAAGGAAGAGTAGCATTGCCAATAAAGGAAGTTAAGTTGCCACTAGAACCTGAGGCTTCAAGGATAATAGGGAATCTTGTTAATTATGAAGTTGAAAAGGTATTTGAAAAATTCTTCCACCGCGAATTAAGTGACATTACACCTATATGAATTGGCAAGATTTACATCAAGCAATTTGCAGCACACTGAAGGAAGAAATACCGGCTATACAGACATGTGAAATTTATCCATCGATAAGAAAAGAATTAGTAGCGCCAGCGGTGTTTGTGGAACTTAGCGGATTTAAAAAAGGACATGATCCCGGAACAGAAGAATTAGCGCTGAAAGCAAGATTTGAAGCGAGAATTGTAGTTGATGGAACAGTCGAGTATTCCTTGTTAGTTGTAAGGTCATTAGCAGCAGAAGTAGCAAGAGTAGTAAATAAAAATACTTGGAACGTGAAAAATATTTCTCCTGCTGAATTTCTCTCTGCAGAGCCTGATGGATTTAGACCCGAATTAGATGCATATTTGGTGTGGATGGTTGATTGGAGTCATCAGCTTCATTTAGGTAAATCGATATGGACAGAAAATAAGATTAAGTCACATACGATTATAATAGGAGAAAATGTTAGAGAGTAATTTTGCTATTTCAGAGCTGCAAAGAAAGTTAGCAAACATTATACGAATAGGAGTTGTAAAAGAAGTAGATTATGAGAAAGCAAAAGTAAGAGTACAAATAGGAGAACTTTTAACAGATTATTTACCTTGGATAACAAGTAAAGCAGGAAAAGATAGAGATTGGTTTCCGCCAGATATCGATGAACAGGTTGTGATATTTTCTCCTTTTGGTGAACTATCATTAGGAGTGGTATTAGGAGGAATATATCAGGAAAAATACGCTGCACCAGAGAATAAAAAAGAAATAAACAGTATAAAATTTCAAGATGGGACAAGGTTGTTGTACGATAAAGATAAACATCATTTAGAGATTGAAGTAGTAGACAAAATAACACTGAAGGCTGGGGAATCGAGTATAGAAATGACAAAGAGCGAAATAAGCCTAAAAGCGAAAAGAATAAATCTAAATTGAGGAAAAGGTGAAGATAGTACATCTAGGAAATCAGTGCGGAGAAGCTATACCGCATTTCTGTATTAGTGGCAGTAACAATGTTTTTGTGAATGGTAAGCCAGGTTGCCGTAAAGGAGATAATTTTACAGAAGGAAGAGTATTAATTGAAGGATCAAAAACAGTTTTTGCCAATGGGTTTGGAGTGGGAAGAGTTGGTGATATGGTTTCTTGTGGTTCCAAGGTGATCAGTGGTAGCAATAGTACATTTGTAGGCTAAGAGTGAAAGGAATGAATAAAGAAACAGGTAAGGAATTAGAAGGAATAGAACATCTGAAACAATCAATAATTGATATACTGACCACTCCTATTAACAGTAGAGTAATGAGGAGAGATTATGGGTCAAGACTATTTGAATTAGTAGATAAGCCAATAAATAGAGATTTAACTTTGGAAATCTATGCAGCAGTAGCAGAAGCTTTGGAAAAATGGGAAAAGAGGTTTAAATTGGAAAAAGTAAAAATTACAGAAGTAAAAGAGGGAAAAGTAATTCTTGTACTTGAAGGTATTTATCTTCCAGAAGGCAAGTTCATAGATATTAGCGGAATAGTTGTTTAGAAATGCAGACATCTAATATTATTCAAAAACTAAGCTATGAGGAAATATTTTCGAGAATGAAGGAAGAGTTAGTGAAAAGTTTTACAGCATTAGTAGAAAGTGACCCAGCGATGAAGGTATTAGAAGTAGCAGCATGGAGGGAATTGTTACTAAGACAAAGAATAAACGAAGCTGTAAAAAGTAATTTACTTAAGTTTGCAATGGGAGAAGATCTTGATAATTTGGCTGAGTTTTACGGAGTAGAGAGGGAAAAAGAAGAAGATGATGAAAGATTTAGAAAGAGGGTAAAAGCAAAAATAAAAGGCTGGAGTACAGGAGGAAGTAAAGAGTATTATCGTTATCATGCACTGTCAGCAGATAGTAGAGTTCAAGATGCGTTAGTAGAATCGCCTACACCAGGTAAAGTGCAGATTTCAATCTTATCAACACAATTATCCACAACTGGCATGGTGTCAGAAGAGCTACTAGAAATTGTAAAAAAGCAGTTTATTAGAGATGATATAAGGGTTTTAACAGATACAGTAACAGTAATTGGTTGCAATATTACGGAAATAGATATTCACAGCAGAGTGAGCGTAAGTCCTGTAATATCAGAGGAAGAAATTAAGAAGCAGTTTATTAAGAAGTTTGAATTAGCAAAAAGATTAGGGTGGAGTGTAACAAGATCGTGGATAATAGCAAACCTATTTGTAGAGGGTGTAGAAAATGTGGAATTAATCGAGCCAAAAGAGGACGTTGTAGTACCAGGAAATGAGTGCGCTGCATTAAGAAATTTAAAGGTTGAGTAATGTTATTGCCACCAAATGCAACAAAACAGGAGAAAGAGCTAGTAGATGCGATAGATTATAAAGTAGATATCCAAAGAGGGTTTAAGTTCAACCTGAAAGAAGAAACATTGCCGTGGATAATAGAAGAATATGGTTTAGAAGAGATACTGCGCTGGGTAAAAGATAAAAGAAGAGCGATAGTAGAAGGAGTAAAATTTCAAAGACTGAGAGGAACATCTGCATCACTAAAAATAGCACTAAAATGGGCAAATATAGAAGATATTACAATTATCGAAGAACCACCTGGTAAACATTTTTTTGAACTGCAGATAGGGATAAGGGATGTTCCAAATAACTTTTTTGTAGATGCGGTTGTAGAGCTTGCAAAACTATCGTTACCAGCAAGATCGCGGCTAATGAGGATTTTTAATGATCACTATAACGTTGATAGGTTTATTTTAGATGAAAGTTTATTTGGAAGTTTGTTGTCAGACTACTCTGGTATAAAAGTTGAAAAAAATGGGCCAGTGTTATCGTTTGGAAGAATAAATTTTTTCAGTTCTAGAGGTCCGTTAGTAGAGATTGTAGACAACTATTTAAGAGAGCATTATGAACAAGCATTTAGTAATGACATATATCGGTTGAATGTAGCAGTGCTTGGGGAAACAGAGCCTCACACAAGGAATTACAAAGGCATCTATGAAAGAAATCATCAGTGGTATAACTTAAAAGCACTACATCCACTACCACAGAGCTTATTGCCAGAAATAAAGTTTACAAAAGCACAGATAGTATTATCAGACAGTTGGAGGTTAGGAGAAATAAACGCATGTTTTCCAGTTGGTAGTATAGAGGAAAGAGGGAATAAATTTGTATTGGGAAACGATACACTTTCAGGGCAACGTTGGAATTTAAAACACAAACCAATTTTAGAAAGGTTTAGCGTTACCCATGATTATAAAGTAGAAAATTATACTGATCAAAAGATCACAAAATATGTTTTAGCAGAACACACCATTTACTATAAAAACGACTTAGATTCAGAGCAAAAAGACTCAATACACGAATTAGAAAATCATATTTTAGTATTTTATCCGGGAGTACTGAAGTGGCATGAACATCGACATTTGCACAGAAGTTGGAAAGATAGTCGAATAATATCTCTAATAAGTTAAGTGCTTATATTTAGATACTCATATATTATATTAATAATAGGTAAAAGTGTATGAAATAAAAAGAAAAAGACTTGCTTTCTCATGCTAAAAAGGACATAACTTGAATAGCAGCAGGTAAACATAAGAAATTTATCTAGCGCTAGAAAAGCTAATTTTGTGAGGTATGAAATGAGTTTTAGCAAGAGTAAGTTTTTTAAAGAAGTATCAAGTAACGGGTTTAAAAACATTAATAAAAGAAATGAAGAAGGAGAAACGATATTACACCAAGCAGTAGAAATCTCTGATTACAAAACAGTGAGATTATTAATAAAAAAAGGAGCAGAGGTAAATGCAAGAGATAAAAATGGTTATACACCTCTACACTGTGCAGTATTCGCAAAGAGTTTAGAAAATGTAAAAGTGCTGCTAAGATCGGGAGCAGAAGTAAATGCCACTCAATATGTCACTGGATGTACGCCACTGCACTCTGCGTGCAAAATAGGAGGAGCAGGAGTTGAAATAATAAAAGAGCTAGTAAAGGCCGGAGCTGAAGTTAATCAACTGAATAAATATGGTGCAACACCAATGTACTATATCTGGGAAAGTGAAAAGTATTGTCTATGTGATAGCAAAGAGAGTGAAAAGGCAAGTAAATTTTTAAGAGAAAAAGGGGGAGTAACAAAAAGTAGAGAACTGACGTGCTATGGAATAGAGGTGCTAGTGGGAGAAATAGCAGACATGTTGAATGGAAGCTACATGCCGGAGCTAAAAATAATAGAGATAGGAGAAATAAGGAAGAGAGACAAATCGCTAATAAAGAAAGAATGTCAAAATTTAGCAAGCAAGATAATCAGCCAAGTGAATGAAATGATAGATGAGGCAGAAAATGTAGTAGTAAGAAAGGCTTAAAAAAGGGACTTAATTTTAAAGAAAGGTGGAGGTAGTTATGGTAAAGCTCGGTAAAAAAGAGGAGTCACTATTAGAGAACTCGTTTAAAAATATTTATGAAAGAGACGAGAATGGAAGAACAGCTCTGCATTATGCAATAAACGCAAAAACAGTGAGGGTATTAGTTGAAAAAGGAGTGAATGTAAATGCAACAGATGTAGGAGGATATACAGCACTGCACCTAGCGGTAACGGAGAAACGTCTAGAAATCGTGAGGGAATTGATAAAATCAGGAGCAGACGTAAATGCTGAGGAATATGGAAATAAATGCACACCGCTGCATCTAGGATGTATGGTAGGTGAAAAAGAAATAGTGGAAGAGTTAGTGGAGGCAGGAGGAGAAATAGAGCAAGAGGATGAATGTGGGATGACGGCAATAGATTATGCGAAAAATAGTAAAGAAGTAACTGAAGTATTGAAGAAAGAAACGGACAGAATTGAAAAGTTATTTATGAGAGGCTGAAAACATGGAGGAAGAAATAGAAAAGAAAGTAATGAATTTAGAGAGAAAACCTTTGGGTGAGCTGAGAAAAATATGGAAGAAGGTATTTGGGAAAGAAGCGCCTAGATACTCAAAGAAATATCTGATACCAAGATTAGCTTATAGAATGCAGGAAAAAGCGTATGGAGAAATGTCAAGAAAAGGAGCAAAAAGACTGGAGTATCTGGCAGATCGGCTAGAGAAGGGAAAAAGAATAAGTAGTGACAAACTTCCAGTAGCAGGAACAGAGCTAATATTAGAGAGAGGAGAAGAGACGCATGCGGTAATGGTAACAGATAAGGGTTTAATCTACAGAGAAGAGTTTTACACGTCATTGTCAGCAGTAGCCGGAAAAATAATGGGAATGAGTTACAATGGGCCGCTTCTATTTGGAATGAGAGATAAGGAGAAAGAATGCTGAAAGAGGTAAGATGTGCGATATATACTAGGAAGTCAAATGAAGATGGTCTAGAACAAAAATTTAATAGTCTTGATGCGCAACGTGTAGCATGTGAAAAATATATAAAAAGCCGAGAAGGATGGGTAGCATTGGTAAAAAGGTACGATGATGGTGGATATTCAGGGAAAAATTTAGAAAGACCAGCAATAAAGGAATTATTTGAAGATGTAAAAACAGGAGAAGTAGATTGTGTAGTAGTATATACGCTAGATAGGCTATCAAGAGAAACAAAAGACAGCATAGAAGTAACGTCATTTTTTAGAAGGCACCGAGTAAATTTTGTAGCAGTAACACAAATATTTGATAATAATACGCCAATGGGAAAATTTGTACAAACGGTATTGTCAGGAGCAGCACAACTAGAAAGAGAAATGATTGTAGAAAGAGTAAAAAATAAAATAGCAACATCAAAGGAGCAGGGGTTATGGATGGGTGGAACTTTACCGCTTGGATATGATGTAAAAGATAAAGAATTAATAATAAATGAAAAAGAAGCGAAAATAGTAGGGCACATATTTGAAAGATATTTGGAGCTAAAATCAATGGCAGAATTGGCAAGGGAGCTAAATAGTCAAGGTTACAGAACAAAATCAGATATCTTTAAAAAAGCGACAGTGAGAAGAATAATAACAAATCCAATATATATGGGAAAAATACGGCATTATGAGAAAGAGTATGAGGGAAAGCATGAAGCAATAATAAAAGAGGAAAAATGGCAAAAAGCGCAGGAATTGATAAAGAATCAACCATATAGAAAGGCGAAATACGAGGAAGCGTTGCTAAAGGGAATAATTAAGTGCAAGAGCTGTGGTGTAAATATGACACTAACGTATGCAAAAAAAGAAAATAAAAGGTACCGATATTACGTGTGCAATAACCATTTAAGGGGAAAAGGTTGTGAATCAATAAACAGAACTATAGTAGCGGGAGAGGTGGAAAAAGAAGTGATGAGAAAGACAGAGCAGCTATATGAAAAACGGGGAGAAAAGACCGAAGAAAAATGGAAAAATTTAAGTTTTGGAAAGCAGAAAGAAGTAGTGAAAAAGTTAATAAAGGGAGTAATGGTTAAGGAAGATGGAATAGAAGTGAGTTCTGAATCAGAGGAAAAGTTTATACCAATAAAGAAGAAAGGAAACAAATGCACAGTAGTAGAGCCAGAAGGAAAAACAAATAATGCGCTACTGAAAGCAGTGGTAAGAGCCCATTCCTGGAAACGTCAGCTAGAAGAGGGAAAATATGGAAGTGTGAAGGAACTGAGTGCCAAAATTAATATAGGTACAAGACGCATACAACAAATTTTAAGATTAAATTATTTAGCTCCGAAGATTAAAGAAGACATAGTGAATGGGAGACAGCCAAGAGATTTAAAATTAGTTGATTTGAGAGAAATACCGATGCTGTGGAGTGAGCAATTGGAGAAATTCTACGGTCTTGATTTATAAAAGCAACAGAAAAGGGCCATGCCAAAAGATGTTGAGATTGATATAGAAAAGTAAATCAATGTTACAGAATCAATTATATGAAAATATCAATGTAAATGATGAAGATTTTAGCATATCAGATGCAATAGTGATAAAAAATGTATCCAATTTTAGCTGCATATTTTAATGGTAGATTTGGAGGAAAATTCTGTAAACATCAAAAAAAGCAATACTCTAAACCACAGCACACAACTCCAGAAAGTAGTACATGTTGAGCAATCTATAGCCCCTTTTGAATCTGAGAGTGTACTTGAAAATCCATAAACATTAAGTAAACTTTTTAAATAAAATAGTTTCTTTTTCAACTTACTAAATAAACTTCTCCCATCATTGCTGTGTAACAAATCATATACAAAGCTATGGTCTACTTACAAGCAGTGCCTTCTGTTGATGAGATGCTTTTTCTATTTTTAACTCATCCATACTACAGCTTGGCAAGCTTGAATAGAACAAGGAATCTTTTTGTTCTTGTGTTTGTTTTGCCAAGACCTTATTTCTATAAAGTAGGGGTTGAAAATGATCATGGCCTCCATTTACCATATGTAAGACACTATTGTGACTATAATCTATCTTACATGCTTTTGATCCTGAGCTATCTATTAACTGATGCAAGAACGGATCTTGTTGCTTATCAATAGTGTGCAATGGATTACTCTCTGCAACATGCAATTTCACACCATACTTACTACAAAGTACTCTGCCCTCGATATCGTAACGTCCCCAAAATTCATTCTTTCCAATGCTATTGATATATTGGTTACACGTAATTCCACGATTTACGAACTCACCTTCAACCTCATCAAAGTCATTGCCAATTTTACTTATAAACCACTCTGGAGGATTGTCTTGCGCAAATCTCTTACACTCATTCCTTAACTGCTCTACAGTAACTTTGATTCCCTTCTGTTGTTCTAGACTTTGCCTGAATGAATCAAAAAAACAGCTTCCATTATTGATTGCGTGCCCTAAATAGAAGTCATCAGGTATGTTTGATTTTTGCTCTTTATCACCTTGTTTTTCTACCTTTTCAATAATTTCTTCCTCTAAACCAAAAATCTTACTCCAGTTGTATTTACCTTCTAACCCCAATTTTTTACTTTCCTTTTCTGCTGCTTTAGCTAAGTCTGTTTTAGAAATATCCCCTTTTTCTTCATAGAACCTAGATAAAGTTTTAAAGATGTCTATCAGGTAAGTTTTTATGTCAAAATTCTTCTCCTTTTGTACAATATTAGACTCAATATTGCGTAAATCTTGTAATAACTTATGCCTTCTAGCAATTTCCTCCATAGAATCCCTTCTTAACTCTTCACGTTCTGTCCATTTGTTGTTAGACTCGCTTATTACTTCAGGACGCATTAATTTTCTAGACCTTTCAAAATATCCCTGTTCAATAGCATTGTAGACCCAGTAGTCACCGAGCGCGCAATCATTGCCTAACTCTTCTTCGCGACCTTTGAATTTTTCTAATATTTCTTCTCTATTACTCACTTCTACTATAATCTTGCTTTTATCCTGTATGTCAGGATACAGTCTAAGGTCTATATTTCCCAAACTAGTATAGAAAGTTAATACTATATCGCTGCCTTCTGTAAGATCTGTGTAATACCTTATGCCGTTTTCGGTTATAATTTCCACCTCACTTTTGCCAATTTTTATTATATCCCTTCTATATGATTCCTGAATTAGTTCCAGATTTCTTGTTCTATCTGTGATTCTTGCAACATCTATTATACTATCCTCTGAGTATTCTAAGTAAGATACATTATTATCGATTTTTCCATCATATAGTTGACCGCTGGTAGCAGCCTTTGCAATTCTAAAAAATTCCTCAGTATTACTAACATACTCTAAATGAGCACTGATCATATTAGCCTTATGAGCTTTGAACTTTAATTCTATTGTATCAATGACTTTTAAACTTTCTGACCTTTTTAACTTTGCTCCTCTTGATATTAATGTACATACTATATCACTGGCAATTCCATAGCTTCCTTCTAGCTGAGCAATTTTTTCTAGTACGTGATCTGCAAAGTAATAATCTTTGTCTTTAGCAAAATTTAATCTCATTCCAGAAGCTATAATCTCATTTACAACTTCTTGTAATTCAATCATGCTTTTAGCTTTTACTACCTTACTTAAAAACTCATTGCGTTTAGCAAGGTAATTTATTTGATAAATCTCTGATAAAAAACTATCGCATTTTTCATAATTGTCTTGTTTTTTACCTATAAAATCAGCTGCTCCTGCTTTTAAGAGCAAGGCTTTTACATTAGGAAATTGACGAGATGGCGAATCAAGAAGTACTGAACTATCATCCTTAACATTTAAAACTATCTTTAAGTCGTTGTCATTTTCATATTGATTTAAAAACTTTCTTAGATTTTCAACCTCTGGATCATAAGCATTATCCCAATCTTCATCAAAACTTGTAGCGAGAAGCATTTTACCTAGTTGCTCTCTTAATTTTTTTTGACTATTAGTTAATAAACATCCTATAATGTTGTCATTATCAATTGCAACTTGCAGTGGAGTTTTTCCATCGTTATTTTTTATGCTTAAATCAGCTCCTTTGCTTATGAGCAAATCCATAGTTTTTCTGCTTTGATCACTACACTTAGCAGCATAATAGTGTAAAGGTGTGTTACCTTTTTCATCTTGTATATTTGGATCAGCTTTTGCATCTAAGAGATACCCAAGATCTTCATATCCACTAGAATAAATAGCAGTATCATGCAAAAGTGTTTTACCTTTATTATCCTGCATATTTAGATCAGCACCAGCTTTGAGAAGAGAAGGAATAATTTCGTCGTATTCGAGAAACACGTTCAATATTGTTGTTCCTAGATGCCCTCTTTTTAGATTAAGAACGTACTTCAGGTCTTTATTTTTCTCGTTACTTTCTAAAAACTGCTTAAGATTTGAAAATGAGTCATAATTTCCCATATTAAAATCTTTTATAATACTATTGAGTAATTTTTGATTTAACTTTTTTTGACTCTCTTCCAGTCCTAAGTTAGGTGCATGAATAAGCCACTCATCTATTAAATTCTCTAAGTATTTTTTATCATCTATCAAACTTCTATCAGCCCAAAATAAATCTCGCTTAATGAATTCATAATAACTATCTACTGGTAATTCAGTTGCTTCTGTTTTTGGGCTACCTATTTCTGAACACTCTTGTCCAGCACTTAGGTCACACTTCAGTTTTTGCTCATCAGTGTGTTTGCTTTGTTCACTGATAGGTTCTGCAATATATTTTACTGACCCTGTACCCATATTACCTGCTAGCTCTAGATATAGAATATATTATATAGAATGTGTAGTATGTGTCAAGCTAATTTCAACATAATCTTTTTACTACTCATATTTTTGTTAAGTTTTTATGGTAAGTACTGCTAGGTTAAAAGTTGTTTATTACTGGAAGTTTTAGCCGATTTTACTATAGATCAACAAAATTGAGAACACCAGCTATATTTAATATATAGGAATATGATGCTTTAAAGGAGTACAAAAACTGCTGAAGCTTATACAGTAACCTGCGGAGCCACTTCAGCAGAATAAACAAACATATGCTAGTATTAGTAGAGAATTATTTATAAGTCAACTAACTTTTTAAAAAAATATTTTAGTGAAGATACCATGCTAGCTAGTGTTATAAGGAATTGAATTATTTACTCCTTCAAAAAAGGTCATACATTTGCGAGAACAAGCCACGTAAAATAAGGTTATAAAAATAGAAGCTTGAAATCTTTGCAACAAAGTTATGCAAAATAGTTCGTATGTAGATATGGATGAAATGGGCTAATATTGCTAGTTTTAGCGTATAGCAAAGTCAGAATATAAAAAAGTTCGTATGGTACACATGGTAGTCCAATCCATCCCAAAACAAACTCTTCTCACGACCCTTGGTTTTGAATGCTGGAAATGGTTGTGTTATTTGAGTTAGTGGTAATTAATGTTAAAGAGTGAAAATTAGTTTATTTGGAAATAAAAGGAAAATTCATTGCAATTCTATATTTAAAATAGAATAAAGCTCTTTTTGCATCATGTATTAATAAAAAAATATATTTTTTTGCGTATCCTTTCGTTTTAATTAATATGAAGTGATATGACACCTAATGTAGAGTTTAAAGATAATCACGGCACATCAATATCAAATTTGGAAAATGTTAAAATTATAACCTTGAGCGATGAGAAAGGTAATAAGTATACTTTAGATGCAAGCAATGGTAGTCTGGAATTAAAATATAAACAAGATGGTCAAGGTGAAATAAGCTATAAAGTAGGAGGTTTAGCGGCAGCTTTTAAAAGTCTACTTGATATGAAAAGTACTAACAATGATGAACATACAGTACTTGAAGAGAAGTTAGCAGAAAAGTCCATAGTGGAGGCGATATTTTATGCAAAAGATTTTGATAAGGGTGATAGAATCTCTAACTTGATACTAGATAGTACATTTTCTAGGCGAGATGTTCTGCCTGCTTACCTAAATAAAAAGGCTGATGTTGAAAATGTATATACTAAGGAAGAAGTAGATGAAGGATTAAATAAAAAGGTTGATGTTGAAAATGTATATACTAAGGAAGAAGTAGATGAAGGATTAAATAAAAAGGTTGATGTTGAAAATGTATATACTAAGGAAGATACAGATAGAGGATTTATTTCTCGTGACAGTGACGGAATCAATAGATTAGCAAGGGAATTATTTTATAAACATGATCCCAATGCAACTTCAATTTTAGTTAATACATTAGGGAAGCTTCTTGATGAAAAATATGAAATATATGGTGATAATAAAACAGCAAAAGATTTTTTGGCAGAAAAGGGTAATTTTGCTAAAGCTGATGGCTCTAATATAAAAATTTTAGAATTCACGAAAAAAATACTTGATGCAACAGAGGATATAGGAGATGGGAAAAAGAAATCAATTTTAGTGGAGAAATTAGGCAGATTTCTTGATCAAACTGCTGATAACGAAAATGCTTATGATGGTAAGATAGCAAAAGCTTTTTTAGGAGACAAGGGGGTGCAGGGATCAAAAGGTGCAGATGGTCCTCAAGGTCCGGCAGGTAGAGATGGAAAAAGCCCATCAATTGAGGAAGTCGCTGTACAGCTACTTACTGATGAAAATAAAGATATATTGGGAAAAACAGTACTTGATATAACTGATAGCACTGGTCAAAATCTTGCTACTCATGTTGCTAATAAAATAAATCTTAATTCGCAGGATTTTATAAATAAAGCTGATCCAATAAAACTCGCTGAGTTGCTTTTTAATAAAAGTAACTTAGATCAACTTGCAGCCAAAAAGATTGCCGAAGATAAAGTTAGCTCGTATAAGATTTCTGAACTAGTATTTAACGATGCTAAGAATGCACTAGCAGAGAATTATCAGTGGGATCAAAAGAGCTTTATTGAAGATATAATAAAAAATGTCGGCACTTCTAGGTTAGCTGAGTTGTTATTTAATGCTGGCAGTATAGAGAAAGGTGAAGCAAAAAGAATTACTGAAGGGAAGGTTAGCCCTGAAAAATTAGCTGAATATTTGTTTAATGCAAGTGGCTTAGGCGATAATATAGATGAGTCGAAGACGTTAGTCAATAACGTAACTCAGCACCTTTTGAATACCAAGGTAGATGAAATAGGGAAAGCGGTTGTGAAGGATAATGAAAATAGAGAGATCTTAGCAGGTAGTCGTATTTTGCAGGAAGGAGTGGCAGAAAAATTAATTAGTAGCAACACAAATAAATTGGGACAAGCTATTCTGAATGTGAAAAACAAATTTGGTAATGACGCAAAACCTGTGCTGGAAACTCATCTTGCCAATAACAGCAGCTTTCAGGAAGCTGTGGCAGGAAATCAAGATTTAAGGACTGCAGTAACAGCTAATTTTGGGAGCAATAGAGATTTTTGCAATATTGTAACAAGAGATCTTAGTAGAGATGAAGAAAGTCTGTTAATTGATAGGCTGCCTTTTTATGAAATTCCAGATGATCCAAATGCTCCGCTTTCTTGGAATTAGTAATGTAATTTTTGCTAGACCAACCGATTCCAAGAAAAATTGTTCTCACGCTTGCTGGTTTTGGGTGCTGGAAATGGTTATATTGTTTAGGTTTTTAACAGTATATATTGCTAAATTAGTAGCAATATATTAAAGACTTTCATCAAAAATTATTCCATAAAAAATTTCTAAATAGGGGTTGATAAGTTTTAAAAATGGAGTATTGTACTGAGTAGGAAAATAGTTTTTTTTATATAGTTTATGAAAGATCAAACGAGCCTTACAACGGATTTTACGCATGCTATAGAAAATGACGACTTTAAACGGTTGGAGGAATATATTGATCAACATATTGATAAATATAATGTTAATCGTGAACTTTTAGATAAGTTGCCTTTGCTGTCCTGGGCTGCCTGTAAAAATAGTGTAAATGTAGCTCAACTTCTTCTTAGTATTGGTGCTGATATTGACATTAGATGTGACCAAAATTGGACACCTCTACACTATGCTGTTAGTGCAGGTCAATACGATATGGTTAGATTTCTTGTTGATCAAGGTGCCAGCATTTTAGCTAAGGATAATAATGTTAAGACACCTTTACGCATAGTAAATGAGCTTGGTAACACAGAAGTAGCAAACTTTTTGAGAGCAAAGCTAGATAAATATTTATTTTCTGCTATAGAAAGAAAAGATATTAGAAAGGTTAGTGATTTTCTTGATGGAGGTGCTAATATTGAGGCTAAAGGTATAAACAATCAAACGCCTTTGTGTGTAGCTTCTTGTAAGGGTAATTTGTATGTCCTTAAACTTCTTCTCAGTAGAAATGCTAAGGTTAACGTTCAAGATGATAGTAGAAAAACACCTTTACATTATGCTGCTAGGGAAGGTCATTCAGATGTAGCTGAACTTCTTCTTGGCCGTGGTACTATGATTGATGCTGAAGACTGTTTTGGTATGGCTCCTCTACACTATGCTGCTTACCACAATAGAAAAAATATGGTTAGCTTTCTTATAAAACAAGATGCCAAAATTGAGGCCGTGGATAAAGAAGCTAAAACACCTTTACATTATGCTGCTGGGAAAGGTCATTTAGATGTAGCTGAACTTCTTCTTGACCGTGGTGCTATAATTGATGCTGAAGACCGTTTTGGTATGACTCCTCTACACTATGCTGCTTGCTACAATAGAGAGGATGTGGTTAGCTTTCTTATAAGCCGAGATGCTAAAGTTGAGGCCATGGATGAAGAAGATAAAACACCTTTACATTATGCTGCTGGGGAAGGTCATTTAGATGCAGCTAAACTTCTTCTTGACCATGATTCTATAATTAATGCTAAAGACCGTTTGGGTATAGCTCCTCTACACTATGCTGCTTACTACAATAGAGAGGGTATGGTTAGCTTTCTTATAAGCCAAGGTGCTAAAGTTGAGGCCATGGATGAAAAAGCTAGAACACCTTTACATTATGCTGCTAGGGAAGGTCATTTAGATGTAGCTAAACTTCTTCTTGAATGTGATGCTATAATTGATGCTAAGGACTGTTATGATCGGGATCCTTTATATTATGCTGATTCGTATAATAAATTAGATGTAGTTAGACTGCTTGAAGGTAGGAATGGTGTGAACACTTGTAACCCTCTTACTAATTTTTTAAGTGCATGTATCCATTCCCCTATTGCTCGTTACTTCGGAAGTGTTTGCGTAGAAGGAGCGCCAATTTTATACAGAAGGCAACGTGCCTCTGCAATTGATCACAATGCTTTGGAAGGTAGTTTACGACTCTTCAGTATCTGTAAAGGAGGAAGAGAAGGTATAGATAAAACACGTTTCAATAAAGAGATTAGTTATCTACATGAAAATGCTTATTTGTATGATGTTTTACTGTTACAAGATGAGGAAAATCAAAACACACTTTTGCATGTGGTTATTAAAGAAAATCAGGTTGATCTTGTAAAAGAACTTTTGTGTATTCTTAAGGAGCCATATCGTTCGAATAAGGTGTATAAGTGCAAGTATTTTGAAGATAAGCAAGAAAATGAAAAGCCGCTTTCTAAAGTTATTAATTCTAAGGATAAAGACGGAAAAGATGCAATTACTCTGGCTATTGAAGGTAATGACCCAGAATGTATTTCGGCTCTTTTCAAGTATTTAACTTATGAAAATATTAACAGAAGGAAAGATGTTAAAAGCGATTACACACCTCTACATGAAGCTGTGCGTTCTAGAAGTAGTAACGCAATTAGTGCGCTTCTAAAATCAGAGCATGTAAACGTTGAGCTCATAGATGGAAGATCTTACAGAGCATGGAAATATGTTAATAATGAAGAAACAAAACAATTGTTTATTAGGTATTATAGTGATAAAATTAATGATTTGCGTAAAGAATTAGCACATTGCAATGAAAAATTAGCGCAAGTCGAGTATTTCCTGTGCAGAACAAAACTTGCTTTTGTATGCTCTGCAGCTTTTGGCTCTTGTCTTAATATGTATAAAAATTTTCATGATGCAATAAGTGGAGATATGCCAGGTGTTACCATTCATCCTCTCTTGTTGTTATTTTCTAGTGCTACAGGTCTAATAGTGTTGTGTAATCATTTTATCGATTTAACACTTTCAAAGTATAAAGAAGAAAGTGTTAGCTTGCAAAAAAAATTGGACAGTTTTAGAGAAGCAAGAGATAAGTTGGAAAATAAATTACTTCATTTTCAAGAAGGTACATCTCAGGGTATTAGGACGAATTCAATTTCTACGCAACTATCTGATTATGATGACGTACCTGGAACATTAGAATCACCTACCTCTATAAAGAGCTTTGAAAGCTCAGCAAAGGTATCCGTTTATAACCTGCCTAAGGAATTTAAGTAGCCTAATTTAGTAAGTACATAGAAGTAATCATATTAAAGAAGATATTGGTTTTTGAAGTAAGAGGAGAAAGCTCACAATCTTTGCTCATGTGTCTAAATTGGAGAACCAAGAGAAAGTTTGTTCCACAATAGAGATGTTCAAAAAAGTGTGTCAAATCAAAAAGAAAGTAATAAATTGATATAAAAAGGTGAAATAGAAAACCACTTATTGGCTGAAAGTGAAGAAAATAATAGAAAAAATGGGAGAAATGCAAAGGCTTTACGTACAAGTGCAGATTCATTTGAACTTTTAACACCAAGAGATAGAGAAGGAACCCCAAATAGTCAAAAAAAGGCAAATAAATTTACATCCAGGGCTTGAAACGAAGATTTTAAGCACATTTGCAAGACCAATCGATTTCCAAAAAAATCTTCTCATGCTAGCTGGTTTTTATTGCTGAAAGTGGTTGTATTATTTAGGTTCTTAGTAATATTTAATATTAAATTAATAGTAATTCATTAAAAATTTTCATCAAAAATTATTTCAAAAAAATTTTAAATTAGGGGTTGACAAGTTTTAAAAGTGGAGTACTATTCCTGAAATACATTAGATTACTAATTTTTTATGGTATGTAAGTGTGTGATGGCTAAGGTAATTTTACTTTTGTGAGCGGGCTATGTTATGTGAGGGCATTCCAGAATTCTTGTTTGAGGGAAGATGGTCCTTTCTGTGTTGCTTGAGGAAAGAAAAAAGCTCAGGGTAAGAGTGGCTTGTTATAGTGTGATTGCTTAGTTAAGTTAGGTAAGTTTTTATAAATGTGGAGGGACAAATGACTTTAAACAATGATGATTTATTAGTTAGTGCTGCAGGAGCAGGACGCCTTAGTGACGTTAGAGAACTTCTTGAGAAAGGGGCTAATATTGAAGCTAGAGATAGTGATGGTTACACATCTTTGCATAGGGCTGCTGAAGGAGGTCATTTAGAGATAATTAGATTTCTTATAGATAAGGGGGCTAACATTGGAGCTAAAAATAAGGATGGTGGAAAACCTTTAGATGTAGCAAATACCTCTCGTCAGTCAGAAGTAGTAAACTTTTTAGGACCAAAGCAAAGTGAGTATGATAGACTTTTATTTGCTGCTGTAGAAAGTGGGAATGTTAGTGAAGTTACAAATCTTCTCAATATTGGAGCTAGTATTGAAGTTAAAGGTGTAGAAAATGCGGAGTTTAGGTTAGCCCGTTATGTAAAAAGAATTATGGAGATGAGTAATTACCATAATGTTCATTCGGAAAAAAAATCTGAGCTTGAAAGGATAAAAGGAGAATTACCAGAGTCAGTAAAGAATGCAGTATTTTCATCGGAGGTATGTATTAAAAGTGTTTACTATAGTAATGAGTATTTATATCCTGCTAGTGATTATCTTAGCCATGATAGGGATAGAAGGAGAGTATTTACTTGAAGGCCAGGGGGCAAAGATAGTTCATGTCAATGGAAATTTGAACCTGAAGGTAACAACATATATATAAAAAGCACTTATTTTAATGAGTATTTATATCCTGCTGGTAATGGTCTTAGCCATGATAGGGATAGAAGGAGAGTATTTACTTGGAGGCCAGGGGGCAAAGATAGTTCATGTCAATGGAAATTTGAACCTGAAGGTAACAACATATATATAAAAAGCACTTATTTTAATGAGTATTTATATCCTGCTAGTGATTATCTTAGCCATGATAGGGATAGAAGGAGAGTATTTACTTGGAGGCCAGGGGCAAAGATAGTCCATGTCAATGGAAAATTGAGGATTGTGGATCTACTCGCAAGAAGCGTGATGTACAATATAGTATTACAAAAGAAGCTAAGTGTGATCTATCTTATGATAATGCATCAGACAATTCATCGCAAAGTGACGAAATAGGCTATAACAAAATAGGAGCTACAAGCGGAGCAAGTAAGCCGTCTTCATGGATAGATGCTGTTAAAGGTGTTTTTCAGTTTATCTCTTCCCCTTTAAGGGCTGCGTTGCCTTCATTTTCAGAAAATAGCTCTAGCCGTTCTGGTACAGCAGGAAGTAGCTCCAATCATTCTGATACAGTAAGAAACCCAAATATCCAATATACTAGCCAATTTAGTCGTGAAGTTTGTGCGAGTAATAATGCTAGCTTGATGTTTTTCTTGTTACAAGCTTTTCTAGATAAAAAGTGTCCTCTTCCTAAGTTTTCTGATGTTAATCCTGTAAAGGCTCTTTTTTACACATCGGATATTATAAAGTCGTTCAAGGAAGTATTAGAGAAGCAAGCTGAATCGAAAGGTGGTATAAAAATGCACCGCTTAGATATTAATTTTGAGAAATTATTTGAGAAGATTAATGAAAAAATTAGGAGTGGTGAATTTAATGAAATTTCAGGGATTTTAAAATCATACGCAGAGGAAGCATTGCCTGGTAGAGAACCCGGAGATCCCGGTAGATTAAGTCCGAAAAAGTTTGATAAGTTTATGGCTGAATTTAATAGAAGAATAGACCCAGTAATAAATCAATTAATGCAACAAATGTTAAGCAGATTAGAAGTGAGTGACGTAAAAGAACAACAAATAAGCTTGGAGCCTAAAAGTTATCTAAATAATACTTCTGTTCAATGTCATTTAACTCAAGCTAGAGGTCAAGGTAAAGTATTAATTCCTTAATTTTTGAATTTCATCTATCGAAAGGCCGGTAATTTGAGCGATAACATCAATAGAGACACCGGCCTTAAGTGAGTTCTTTGCCACTTCGATTTTCTCTGCTTTTCTGCCTTTTTCATGTCCGATTTGGATGCCTTCTTCTTTACCTTCTTCTCTACCTTTTTCAGTAGCATCATCAAGTTTTTGAGCGAGGACAGCCTGTTCATCAAGAATACGTTTTATTTCCTGTTCATAGGCAATAAATTCTTTTTCTGACCAGTTGAATCTATTTAGCTCTTCATAGGCCTTTTTAATTATTACATCACTACCTATTATTTTTTCCAGCTCTTCTTCACTAGTCTCATCTGCATATCGAAAAAAATAAACCCATTTTTCAACTATATTTTCCAACTGATCTTCCTTATTCTTTGGAAATTTTGGCAACTCAATAAATATAAAATAGAAATCTTTTAGATCATGCTCATTAGTGTCTTCATCTCGAATAGTATGCTTTGATTTGTACTCAGATTTATTAGGAAACAGTACACAATCTGCTATAGCAATGAAGATAATTTCCTTAAGGTTATGATACTGGTCACCTTTATCAGCTTGCCTTGAGTAAGCTTTAGCAGCATAGTATTGGGCACGTTTTTCAAAGCCTTTAGTTTTAGCGACCTGCATTTCGCAAATGTATTGAGCACCTGTAGAATCTCTACAGAGAACATCAACAATACTTTGCTTTTTAGCGGCGATATCGGGGTCTTGAATAGTACTTAAAAACTCTATATCCTTTATTTCATTTTTACCAGTAAAGCCAAGAATATCATTGAGGAAGTGAATAAGGATATCTCTATTTTTTTCAGTACCGAAGATACGCTTAAACGATACATCATTTTTGGGATCAAGAAACTTAGAAAAAGTCATAAGAAAGAACCTTAAAAAGCATTAATAATTATACATAATTCTGAAGAAATGTTCAAGTTTTTTATTTTTTTAAGTTTTGAATGCGTTGATGAAAAAAATGTCTCCCATAGATGGCTTTAGAATGCTACTACGCACCTTAGACGTCCTTTTGTACATCTTTTATTAACCCTTCTATAAAGCGCCTTAAAAGGCCGGCAAATGGATGCTATGAGTTTGGAGCTGTAGGAGACATCAAAGATACCCTTTTTGGTGTATAAAAATACGAATCTACGACAACATCGTTTAAAGAAATTAGCAGCTATTAATATCTTCTACCTTTTCATAAAAAAATAAACAAAAAAAAATTGAAAATTTGATTTGACTTCACCCAAAAGCTATGGCTTTATGCCAATACTGCTAAGAAAATAACAGTAAACATTTAAAAATAATTTATTATTAGTGAAGGGTATATTATATGAACAATAAGAATAAAAGTAAAGATCGTAAAAAAGAAATAGAGTTCCGAATTGACCTTACCCAGAAAAAGTGGAGAGAAAGAAAGGAGTTTTTTCGGGTAAAATAAAATTTTGGAGGATTAGAAATGGCAAGAGAATACACGGCAGAATTCAAATTGGAAGCTGTTAAGCTGGCAAATGAACAAAGAAAGGTAGGTCAACCAGTTGCAAAAGTAGCAAGAGATCTAGGAATAAGGGATAGTGTATTAGGAAAATGGATGAAGAAATATAACGAAAAAAAGTCAGCGGCAAATGCATTTCCAGATGTAGCACCTTATGACAAAGAGAGATTTGATTTACAGAAAGAGTTAGCAAAAGTAACAAGAGAAAGAGACATTTTAAAAAAAGCCCTGGCCAGTCAAAAAGAGTAAAATATTTTTTCATAAAAGAGCATAGTAAACACTATAAAGTGCAGGAATTATGTAGGGTTTTCTGCTAGTGGCTACTATAAGTGGACTACAAGGAAAATAAGCAGTAGAGAATCAGCAAATAAAGAGTTATTAGCAGATATTCAAAAAATATATCAAGCTTCTAAATGTAGATATGGAGCTCCTAAAATTCATGCTGAATTAAAGGCTTTGGGTAAAAGTTGCAACTTAAAAACAGTGCAAAGTATTATGCAGAAAAATGGTATTCAGGCTATATTGAGAAGAAAATTTAAAATTAAGAAACAACAAACGGACAGTAGCTCCCAATATATTAGACCAAAACTTTATTGTCGATCAACCAAATAAAGTATGGGATTACTTATATAAAAACCAAAGAAGGATGGCTATATTTGGCAACAATAATCGATCTATATTCACGCATGGTAGTTAATGAGCAGTTCAATAAATAAACAATTGGTTATGGACTCTTTATTAATGGCCGTTAACAAGCGTAAACCTGCCAAAAATCTACTATTACATAGTGATCAAGGTTCACAATATACTTCGCAAGGTTATCAATATCTCTTATCCATAAAAAACATAGATGAGTCATAAAGGTTGTTGTTACGACAATTCTGTTGTGGAAAGCTTCTTTAGCTCATTGAAAAGAGAAATACTTATTGATACTTCACAACACTCTGCTCAACAAACTAGAACTGCAATATTTGAATACATAGAAATTTTTTATAACAAACAACGTCACTATTAACTATTGCATTCCTGAGCATTTTGATTCATCATTCTCTTTGTGAAAAACATTCCAAACTTTCTCTCCACTTTTTCTGGATAAGGTCAAAAAAAACGCCGATATTTTAGTACATAGTAAATAGCCAACCACCACGGGGCTTCTTTTGCCTTTTTTTTTATTTGGTAAATTTCTTAATGTTTATGGCTAAACGACAATCGTCATCCCGCTACTTGTTAGCGGGATCTATGCTTTGAGATACTGCGAATGAATCGCGGTATGATGGTTAAGTAAGGGATCTATGCTAAGAGATGCCAAAGACCTTCATGAAACTTTGCCCATTTGGCTTCTCTAAAGATTTCGTTTACAGAATCTAGTAACTCAGCTATGCAGAATAAAAAAAGTTTGTATGGTATACAAATAGTGTGTTTTTTTTATAATTATTTTCTATAATACATAAACCTTTGGTCCAAGCTGTAAATGCCACCATAGGCATTAAAAGTTAATTAACAAACTGCAATGTATAATGAAATAAAGAAACTTGTAAGACTTTGATCTTACAGATTATAAACTTGTCATAAAGTTTAATAGTGTCTGTTACTGCTTTTAGGTGTGAGGCTAGAGGGTTATTAGCAGTAACAGACACTATTAAACTTATTATAGAATTTACTTAAAGTAAATACTTAATTTAAAATATTATAATATTTTTACTTACAATAGATTTATGTAAATGCTTTTTTCCTCAATTAGTATTGTACTATTATACTTGTTGAATGCTAAAAAATTATTAACCATCACTAATCTCTATTTGCATAGTAAGTTTATATATACTATTATACAGTATATCACTTAGTTTTATAGCAAACAAACAAAAGATATGGTGAAGTTATTTGCACTATTGATAATATTTTACTCAAATATATCTGTTGCCTCTGCTCCTACTTCCTGGCAATTTGGATTTCCTGCTCCTGCAACTGAAGTAATGGAGGCTGTAGTTAGGTCACATTCGTTTGTGATGCTTGTGATGGTTACAATAATGCTTTTTGTGTGGGCGCTGCTTGCTTATATAGCGTTTCGCTTTCGTAAAAGCAAAGTAACAAGCATAAGTAAAACTACCCATAGTGTTCCTTTAGAAATTATTTGGTTTGTTATACCAACTATCATTGTTGGAATATTAGCCTTTGAAAACGCTAAATTACTGAAGCTACAGGAAGAAATACCGAAAGCTGATATAACACTGAAAGTTATTGGCCATCAATGGTATTGGAGTTACCAATATCCAGAATATCAAGGTGTGTCATTTGATAGTTATATTAAGGGAAAAGAAGACTTTATCGAAGGAGATTTAAAGCTATTCTCTGTTGATAACAACATCATTTTACCCGTTAATACTAACGTTCGTTTACAAGTTACAGCAGGAGATGTGATACACAGTTGGGGAGTACCGGCTTTCGGTGTAAAAATTGATGCGATACCAGGTAGGCTGAATGAGGCGTGGTTTAATATCAAAAAGCCTGGTGTTTATTATGGGCAGTGCTACGAATTGTGTGGTCAAGGCCATGGATTTATGCCAATTGTTGTTGAAGCAGTAAGCAAAGAAGATTTTAATAAGTGGATTGAAAATAGAAAATTAGTGAGTTAAATTTGGAGTATAGATATGAGTGACGTACCAAAGGGCATAAAGCGTTGGTTGTTTTCCACCAATCATAAAGATATAGGGACACTGTACATTATTTTTTCCATATTAGCTGGAATTATTGGTGGATTATTATCGGTGATTATTCGCACTCAGCTAATGCACATTAATATACTTAACAATAACTATCAATTATATAACGTAATGGTTACAGGGCATGCGTTGATAATGGTGTTTTTTATGATAATGCCAGCCCTCATGGGAGGATTTGGTAACTGGTTTGTACCTCTCATGATTGGCGCACCAGATATGGCATTTCCTCGTATGAATAATTTAAGTTTTTGGTTATTAGTGTCATCTTTTATTTTGCTCATTCTCTCAGTGTTTATTGGTGAAGGTCCAGGTACAGGTTGGACTTTATATCCACCTCTATCACAGGTAATGTCCCATCCAAGTGCAGGAGTTGACATTGCTATACTTGCACTTCATGTTGCTGGTATGTCGTCAATTGTTGGGGCGATCAACTTTATAGTTACTATATTTAACATGCGCACAAAAGGAATGTCATTAACTAAGATGCCACTGTTTGTTTGGTCTGTCTTGCTAACAGCATTTATGTTGATTGTTGCCTTACCAGTGCTTGCCGGTGCTATAACTATGCTTCTTACTGATCGCAATATTGGTACTTCCTTTTTTGATCCTGCCGGTGGCGGCGATCCTGTGTTATTTCAACATCTATTTTGGTTTTTTGGTCATCCAGAAGTTTACGTAATTATTTTTCCTGCATTTGGCATCATAAGTCAGGTTGTATCAACTTTTTCTCACAGACCTGTATTTGGTTACATAGGGATGGTTTATGCAATGATAGGTATAGCAGTATTTGGCTTTATGGTTTGGGCTCACCATATGTTCACTGTTGGGCTTAGTGCTGACGCTGCTGCATTTTTTAGCACTACCACAATTTTTATCGGTGTTATAACTGGTGTAAAAGTCTTTAGCTGGATTGCAACTATGTGGGGTGGAGCAATTGAGTTTAAGACCCCTATGCTATTTGCACTAGGTTTTATTTTCATGTTTGTTGGCGGTGGCATAACGGGAATAATTCTTTCTCATGGTGGAATAGATAAGCTCCTGCACGACACCTATTATGTTGTTGCTCACTTCCATTATGTCATGTCACTTGCTGCATTATTTGGAGCTTTTGCTGGCTTTTATTATTGGATTGGTAAAATGTCGGGTAAAAAATATAATGAGCGCTTAGGTCAAATCCACTTTTGGCTTACTTTTATTAGCACCAATATCACTTTTTTACCTCAACATTTCTTAGGATTAGCTGGTATGCCAAGGCGTATACCTGATTATCCTGATGCGTTTATCCCTTGGAATTATATATCCTCAATTGGTTCGTATATGTCCTTTGTTTCAGTTATGTTTTTTGTGTTTATAGTTATACATCTTTTTAAATGGGGCAAGAAAGCTGGAGATAATCCTTGGGAAGGTGACACCTTGGAATGGACGGTATCTTCACCACCGCCTTTTCATACTTTCGAAAAGCCACCAGTGGTAAAATAGAATGTACACAAGTGTTTTGCTAAATGTTGAATCAACAATACTGGATTTTTGGCGTTTGCTGAAGCCAAGGATAATGTATCTTGTGGTATTTACTGCAGTTGCTGGTATGGTTACTGCACCAGGTAGTATGCACCCTTTTCTAGCACTAATATCTCTTATATGTGTTGCTCTTGGCTCAGGATCTGCAGGTGCTATAAATATGTGGTATGACAGAGACATAGATCTGCTCATGGAAAGGACAAAAAACCGCCCTATACCCTCAGGTAGAGTTTCTGCAGAAAGTGCGCTTGAATTTGGTATAACTCTTGGAATATTGTCAGTATTTATCATGGCAATAGCAGTAAACTATATTTCTGCTGCTTTGCTTGCTGTTAGCATATTATTTTACGTTTTCATATATACAATTTGGCTAAAAAGGCGTACTCCGCAGAATATCGTTATCGGTGGTGCAGCAGGTGCTTTCCCTCCAATGATTGGCTGGGCAGCTGTGACTAATTCTGTAAGTTGGGAAAGTTTCATTTTATTTTTAGTAATTTTTATGTGGACTCCACCACACTTTTGGGCCCTATCTTTAAATAAGTCTGAAGACTATGCAAAGGCATCGATTCCAATGTTCAATATTGTTTATGGTCCGGAAAAAACAAGAAAATATATATTAATTTATAGTGTTTTGCTGGTGCTAACTAGCTTGCTTCCGGCTCTATTTTTGAAAAAGGCTTTACTTTATCTAAGCATGGCAACCTTTGAAGGTTGCGTTTTTATTTGGTACGCTGTATCTGTTATGAAGTTCAAGAATCACAGCTCACAGAAAAAAATGTTTTCTTATTCAATTTCTTATCTATTTTCCCTATTCGCCAGTATTATTTTTTGTTCTATTGATTTATTTTAGTTATGAAAGAACGGCAGAAGCATAAAAACTATTTTTTACTTTTCCTTTTGGTAATGCTCGTTGTCACACTTTTTTTTGTTTCTATAATAAAATTTAAAGGTGCAGCTTAAACTACCTTTAGAAATTGTGCTTTCATAAAAGCAACTATATACTTTGTTAACCGATATAAACAAAGATGAGTAAAAAAGAAGTGACAATATATACGGATGGGGCGTGTTCTGGTAATCCTGGAGCGGGAGGATGGGCAGCTATCATATTATTTCAAGATTACAGAAAAGACATTTATGGTAGAGAAGAAAATACCACAAACAATAAAATGGAGTTAACAGCGGTGATCAATGGGCTGAAAGTATTGAAATTTTCTTGTAATATTAATTTATATACGGATAGTCTTTATGTTAAGCATGGCATAACAGAATGGATAAATAAGTGGAAAATGAATGGCTGGAAAACAAGTAATAAAAAATCAGTAAAAAATATGGAATTGTGGAAAGAGCTAGACAACGTTGCTTCACAACACGAAATTGATTGGAAGTGGGTTAAAGCACACAGTGGCGATAAGTATAATGAGGAGGCTGATAGTTTAGCGAGAAAAGCAATAATCGATGCTTAAAAAAATTACTATATTATTTTCCGTAGTTTTATTGTTCATATTGTGCTTCTTTATTTTTTTAAAGCCTTTAGAAATCAATATTAATTATATTAATTTTTATGTTAAACATAAAATATCAAAAATATTTGTTGGCTCAAGCGTTAATATGGAGAATACCTCAGTTGTTTGGCAGAAAGGTAGCAAAGATCCGTATTTAGTCATTACAGATTTGGCAATAGCAAACCCTAATTTTACTATAAAAGTTCCTGAGCTTTTTGTACATTTTAAGTTAAGTTCCTTATTTAAAGCTAGCACAAATCTCTCTCAGGTTTCAGCTGATAATGTGCATGTATGTATCAATCAGAAAGAAGCTGACTTTAAAGCAGTAAATTTTAATCTGCAAAACTCAGTAAAAACAATAAGGGAATTTTTTTTTGACTTAAGTGCGGATTCAAAAATTGAATTTACTAACATCGCTATTGATAAAAGCACAGAAGATGAATTTTTTATTGATAAATTATATATAGGGAAGGGGGAAGATTTTAATGTTTTAGATATTCATGTGAATACAAAAGATGGAAAGGGATTTTTGGATGATTTATCAATTACGATAAAAAATCGCAACAATTTGCTAAATGTGTACGGGACATTTTATGATCTAAAATTGGGACTATTGAGCAAGTTTTCTACATTAGTTAAAAGCTACAATTTGGACAAAAATATAGGATTCAAAGGAAGCTTCTCAGTGAAAATTAATAAAAAGGATGAAATTGTAGATGGAAATATATACGTATTAAATACAGAAAATTATTTGAACAAAAATTTGGCCTTAACTAATGTAAATATAAATTTAACATATAGTAATGGAATTATTAGTGTAAAAAACTTCCATTTTAAGTTAAATGACACGTATCTCTCTTTAATAGGCAAAATGAACTTTAGTACAAGTCATGCTTTGCTTAGAATTAATATTAGTAAGTTTGCTGCAAAAGATTTATGTACTTATGTACCAGATGGTGTAGTGAATAATAAATTTAAAAGCTGGTATTGTGATAATATTGATGGGGATGTTTTAAATACCATTGTAAGTTTCAATGGCAAAATTAACAATTTGGTTGATGACGATCTGTCAGACATTGTAATTGTTGCTGATATAGAAAACGGTAGCGTAAAATTTGATGAAGATTTTGAGCAAGTAAAGGAATTAAAGGGTGATTTGATCATCAAGAATAACAATCTTAAAATTACTGTAAATAGTGCTAAGTTTCAGAATTTCACTATTAATGGTGGTGATATTGAAATGAAATCTCTCAATAAGGAAAATTCAGTTCTAACCATTAATGGCCAAGCTGTAAGTGATGCGTATGGTTTATATGAGCCTATAAGATTTAAGCTGGATGATGTGGTGAAGGTTGAAAGGGATAAAGTCAGTGGAATGGCAAAATCTATATTTAATTTTCGCATTTTTAATCTAAATGCTGATGACAAAAAAGTAGACTTCTCAGCAAATTTTCATTCTGAAATTGACAATTTGGCCGTCTATAATGCAAGTCTTGGTAAATATGATATTAAGCTTAGTTTTGGCAGTGACTTTATAGATTTAAATGGTAGTGGTATGGTGAATAACACACAGCTATTATTTGACCTGAAAAGTAGCAATAGGAATAAAATCTTCGCCTGGAATTTGACCGGAGATTTACCCGCTCAAATACTTAATTTTGATGAAAATATAGGTGGCTATGTTAATGCAAATATAGAATCGGTGATAAATCAAGATAAGACTGGACATGTTAATGGTAATATGGATTTATCAGAGCTTGAATCACGTTCAAGTTATTTTGGGTGGAAAAATCGTTTTGAAGATCACAATAAAGTTTTGTTCTCTGTAAAATTAAAAGGTGCCGATGAATTGTTAATAGACAGATTAGATGTTATAGGAGATGACCTAGATATAAAATTCAGCGGAAGAGTAGAAAATGGAAATTTATATTTAAATTCTAGTAGCTTTAAATTGCCTGATAATGATTTTAGTATAGAAATTGAATCAGGTAAGGAGAGAAATGTTATAACTGTTCATGGTGAGGAAATTAACTTAAGTGATATTTTAGGCTTGCTTGGTAAAAACAGTAATGGATTAAACAAAGATATAGAGATTAGTATGAATGTTGACAATGTAATGATGAAAGAAGGCATCGTTATCAAAAATGCTAAGCTGAATGTAACCTGTACTAAAGGTAATTGCAATGGAAGTCAATTTACAGGACAGTTTCTAGAAGATAGCAGCAACATACTAGCGGAATACAGTGGAATAGGGCTCGAAATATATGCGGATAATGCAGGTATACTTTCGCGTTCCTTAGGCATTAGTAAATCAATTAAAAACGGCAAATTGTCTTTTTATCTCTCTCCTCAGAGAGAAAGTGGAGAACATTATGGTACGTTATCCATTAGCAATTTCTACATCAAAGATGCTCCACTACTTACTACTTTATTGTCGATGTCTTCATTGCCTGGCATTGTAAATGCCATAAAAAATGAAGGTGTATACTTTTACAAATGTAATGCACCTTTTTCATACAAAGATGGCACTATTGAAATTGAAGAATCTTGGCTTGAAGGGGCGGAGTTAGGTATTAGCACTGGTGGTAAGCTCGATATTAAAGATTATAAATTCCAGGTTGCAGGACAAGTAATACCAGCATATTCAATTAATAAATCTTTGTTAAAAATTCCTATAATTGGAAAACTTCTTACTGGTGGGAAAAGTAGGGGAATCGTTTCAATAGACTATAAAGCAAGTGGTGATGACAAAAACAATAACGTATCTGTTGATCTTATCTCTTCGCTAACTCCAAACCTATTAAAGAGGTTATTGGGAGTGTTTGATCGCATTATGACAAAAACTAACGAAAGTGGCTTAAAAGGTGGCGTGAAAAAGAAATTTGGTTCGATATGACCAAAAGGGAAGTTATTTAACAAAATTATGGACAAAAATGCAAGAATTTCAGAATGATCTACCTGGTTTTTTATTTAGTTGTTTAAGTAATACCACTCCCTTTAACCTCTCTATATTTGCTGAACAACTAAAAAGGGTAGGGGGGTGGTTGTAAATTGTATCTGTTCAGCAGAGTGGCAAAATAAGGTAGACGAGAAAAGACAACTATAGGAACAAATGGGTGTCATGCCAGTGCGTGACACTGGTTTCCATCCAAAAGGGTGTCATTCCAGTGTCAGCTACTTTCATGACATCGTTTACTATGTGCCATATTGTAATGTTCGTACAGTTGTGGAATGAATCGCGGTATGACGTGTTGCTTGGGTCAGCTATAGTATAAATATACTAGGGGTTATAGTTTTCTTATGCTGCCTTTTTGTTATTAGACAACCACAATATAAAGGAGTGAAACGGATGCAAACAGTAGTGCATTTCTGCACCAAACGTATTACCTTTAACGAATAGTAAAATGTGAGATTTTTTGGAACTACCGTGGAGCAATTGCTCCACGGTTTCATTCTACTTAGAATCCACCCATGCCACTCATTTCTCCTGCACCCATAGGAGATGAAGCATTTTCTTTGCTTGGTACATCAACTATCATAGATTCAGTAGTTATCAGCACACTCGCAACAGATACCGCTGTTTCAAAAGCAATACGCACCACTTTTGCTGGATCAATCACACCAGCTGTAAACGCATTAGCATAATTCATAGCCTCAACGTTGTATATAAGCTCTTTATCATTCTGCTTAATCAAATAGTCAATTATAACAGCAGATTCAAGACCAGCATTTTTGACTAACCTTCTAATTGGAGCACTGAGAACTTTCTTGATAATGTTTATGCCTATTTGTTCCTCGTCACTTGCACCTTTTAATTTGTCGAGAACAGATGAAGCATAAAGAAGCGCAACCCCACCACCTGGAACTATACCTTCTTCAATTGCAGCTCTTGTTGCATGCAGCGCATCTTCGACTCTATCTCTACGTTCTTTAACTTCCACTTCAGTTGCTCCACCAACTTTGAGCACAGCAACGCCACCTGATAATTTCGCTAAACGTCCTCTTAGCTTTTCTTTATCATAATCAGAAGTTGAAGTTTCAATTTGAGATTTAATCTGCTCGATTCTAGCTTTCACACTGTCAGAATCGCTATTTTCGCTGACAACTGTGGTATTATCTTTAGTAATTTTAACATTTTTAGCCGTACCAAGATCATCAAGCGTGAGATCTTCCATCTTGATTCCAAGTTCATCTTTTATGACGTACTTAGCACCAGTTAAAGTTGCTATGTCTTCGAGCATCTCCTTTCTTCTGTCACCAAAACCTGGAGCTTTTACTGCAGCAACTTTTAAACCACCACGCAATTTATTGATAACTAAAGTGCTTAATGCTTCACCTTCGATATCCTCTGCAATAATAACCAAAGGTTTACCAGATTTAACAATAGCTTCAAGAATAGGAAGTAAAGGTTGAATAATATTTAATTTTTTCTCTGTAATTAATAGATAAGGATTATCAAGCTCCACGATCATTTTTTCATTATTTGTAATAAAATACGGAGAGAGATAACCGCGATCAAATTGCATGCCAGTAGTCAGCTCAACTTCTAACTCTTTTGAACCTTTACTCTCTTCAACAGTTATTACACCCTCTTTTCCAACTTTTTTCACGGAATCAGCGATACTGTTACCTATATCCTTATCACCATTTGCAGAGATTATTGCAACTTGTGCCACTTCGTCTATTTTCTCTAGAGAAATTGTACGAGACATTGACGCAATTTCCTTTAATATTACATCTTTTGCCTTCTGTATTCCGTTTTTAATACCAACACGATCGTTTCCAGCAGCAATTGATTTTGAAGCTTCCATTATCATGTTGCTAGTTAGTATTGAGCACGTTGTTGTACCATCACCAACTTTATCGTTACATTGAGAACAACTTTGTGCAAAGATGCTTGCTATCGCAGCGTTTAATGGTTTTTCAGGCTTGATACCCTTCATCACCTTATAACCATCTTTTGTAATTTCTGGTGCTCCATAGGGCTTATTAATCCCTACTGTTTTTCCTCTAGGTCCTGCAGTTATTGCTACCGTTGAATCCACTATTGCTGCAACTTCACGAAAGGCTTCTTGCAACTGCTCACCTGATACTACTACATTAGTCATTTTTATCACCTCTTGTTAATAAAAAATTTAGAAAACTATAATAAAATTACTTACAATGCACTATGTCGTGCTTTGTTTTAGTTTAGTAAAATAAAGACTGCTACTTAATGACAGCAAGTATATCGGACTCTTTCATCACGATAAGCTTCTCATTATTATGTTCTATTTCTGTACCAGCCCATTGGCGATAGAACACTTTATCACCAGCTTTCACAGTTAAAGTTACGCGTTCGCCACTTGAATTGCGTGAACCTTCACCAATTGCTATAACTTCACCTTTAGTAGGTTTCTTTTCAGCACTTGATGGAAGCACAATTCCACCTTGCTTTTCTTCGCTAATAGGCTTGATCAGCACGCTATCATCTAATACATTTAAACTTATACTTGACATTTGTTTTTCCTCATCAACAAATTAACTTATGAGTTTATATATATATACTCGTAAGTTAGATTTCAAGGGCTGGAGCTTGTAAAATATGCACGCCATTATAAAATATGCACGCCAAAAGCAGTTTCTAAAAGAGCCTAATGTTATATAATAAAATTTAGATTTATTTATAGAGATTTCATGAGTTATATACCATTTTTAAGTCGTGGTGTGATAGTGCTATATGGGCCTGACACTAGAGATTTTCTGCAGGGTATTATAACCAATGATATTAATAAGTTGGATAGCCAAAAAGCCATTTACTCTTTATTGCTTAGCCCTCAGGGAAAATATCTATATGATTTTTTTCTTATTGAATATGGTAAATACACCCTCTTAGAGTGCGAAAACATGCACTTGCAGCAAATAATCGAGAAACTGGATTTGCTTAAAACTTACTTGAGAGTGAAGATTAAAGACGTTAGCGCACTATATAAGGTTGGAGTTTTGTTTAATACTAAGTTGGCGGAGTGTAGTGGTAAGTCACAAGTTATTTTTCAAGATCCAAGGCACAAGCTGCTAGGAATGAGGATCATACATAAAGATGAAATAAAAGAGCCGGTTGGGGATTTTACTCAGTATGAAAAAGTCAGAATTCAAAATCTCGTTCCAGATGGAGCGAAAGATATGGTGCAGAATTCATCGTTTCCGCTGCAATTTTTAATCGATAAAGTAAACGGTATAAGCTTTAATAAGGGGTGTTATATAGGTCAGGAAGTTGTAAATCGAATGAGCAGACAAGAAATATTCAGAAGAAAACTTTACCTTGTTGAGGGGGATAACGCACTTCCAGATATTGGCACTAAAGTGACAAATGAAAACAATGAGGAAATAGGGGAACTGCGCTCTAGTGTAGACAACATTGGATTTGCATTGCTTAATACTGGAAAGAGCCATGCAAATTTATATGCAGATGGAGTTAGGTGCGTTAAGACGTTGAAGTCTTAAGGTAGCGCATATAGAAACGAAGAACTTGCTTGACAAACTCCGCCAGCCCCCTTATCATGGTATTGAAGGTATTCAGTTATCTTCATCTGTGCAGATTAAACAGCAAGAAAACAACGTAGTTGGCGTCTTATTTTTAATTTTTTGCACTATGTGCACCTTATGTCTTCACAACATTTCTGGGTTTTTACCTATATAAGCTGAAACGCGCTTATAAGTCGTTTAAGACAGTATAGTACGCCAATTTGCAGGATTAGAGAGTGACAACTAGCTAACACGGGGTTTCTTTTGCCTTTTTTTCTGCTTAGTAAATTTCTTAAACATTTGCAGCGTAGGTTAGTTGCATTCAAAAGCAGCTAAATTGCAGTGTTTAAGACTTAAAAACGCCAATACTGAAAATAGACAATGACTAGGGTTTCTTTTGCCTTTTTTTTCATTTGGTAAATTTTTTAATGTTTATGGCTAAACGACAACCGTCATCCCGCTGCTTGTTAGCGGGATCTCTTGTTAGCGCCGCGGCGGTATGACGGTTCGTGGCGGCGTGACGATAAGCTCGTCATCCCACTGCTTGTTAGCGGGATCTAGAGATACCGCGAATGAATCGCGGTATGACGGTTCGCGGCGGTATGACGGTTCGCAGTGGCATGACGATAAGCTCGTCATCCCGCTACTTGTTAGCGGCTAAGAGATACCGCGAATGAATCGCGGTATGACGGTTAAGTAGGGTGTCATCCCAGTGTCACGCACTGGGATGACATTATAGGAGCACTGGGATGACACCCTCTTGGATGGAAATCAGTGTCAGATAATTTCATGACACCAGTTGTTGTAAACTCACTTTTTCTCGATTTTTTGGTTTATCTTGTCTACCTATTTTGCCACTCTGCTGAACAGATACACTCAACTAATGGTCAATACATCTTCTATTAAAAATTGTACAAATTCATTGCCATTCCAGTAATTCATAGAGATTTTACCCAAAATAGCTTTAACATTACCCTGCATGATAGCAGAGCCAAGATGAGTATTTGCAGAACGAAATGCAATAGCTCTTACCATAACATTATCATCAGCAATAAAACATTTTATATGGTCAACTCCTATAACTTCAGGCTTTCTTATCTTTGCTCCTTGGATAATAAACCTTGGTTCAGGATTTCCAACTCCAAATGGTCCCAAGCGTTGCAGTTGGTTCCACAGAGATAAGTTTATTGCTTTAGCAGTTACTATACTATCAGCTTTTAAAGTTTTCTCATTTATAGAGTTTGAAAATCTTTCAGTAAAAAAATCATGCAAATCATTTATTTTGTCTTCTTTAATTGAAAATCCTGCCGCCATACTATGGCCACCACCTTCAATAATCAAATTTATAAACTTTGCGGAAAGGACTGCAGCACCGATATCAACTCCCAAAATTGATCTACAGCTTGCTTTTCCTATTCCATTATTTAAAGATATCACTACTGTTGGCAAGTGAAACTGCTCCTTTAGCCTTGATGCAATTATACCAATTATTCCCTGGTGCCAATTGCCACTTGTCATTATAAAATTCGCACCTGATTGGGCAGACTTTTCCGCTTGTGCTGTAGCTTCCAAGAGAGCCTCATTTTCTAACACTTTTCTTGCATTATTCAAATCTATTAATTTTAGCGCGATTGAATGTGCCTCTTCATCATCATCGGTGGAAAGCAACCTTGCACCAAGCGATGCTTCTCCAATTCTTCCTCCAGCATTTATGCATGGCCCAATACTAAACCCTAATCGAGAAACACTTGGTTTTTCAAGGATTCCCAAAGCATCAAATAAAACACGCAAGCCAACGTTTTTTCTTGTTGACATAACTTTTAATCCTTGTGAGACAAGTGCTCTATTGAGGCCTGTGATCTGCATAACATCACAGACAGTTCCCAGGGCAACCAAATCCAACAGATCAAATAAATCTGGTTCTTTTTTGTTGGTAAAAAATCCTTGCTCACGTAGGCTTTTATTAAGAGCAACAATTAGCAGAAATGACACTCCAACTGCTGCTAGGTTATTATAAGGAGAGCTCTCATCAAGGCGGTTTGGATTCACAACTGCTACGGCGCTTGGTAATTTTTCCGTACCAAGGTGATGGTCAACAACTATAATATCAAGACCAAAAGCCTTTGCATCTTCTATTGGTTGATATGCAAGCGTACCACAATCAACGGAAATACATAAATCAATTCCATTCTTTTTAAGTTGTAATAAAGCATCTGTGTTTAATCCATAACCCTCATCAACACGATCTGGAATGTAGATTATAGAGTGTATATCGATTGCTCTCAGGTACCTGTTAATCAATGCTGACGACGTTGCACCATCAACATCATAGTCACCAAATATTGCAAGGTTTTCATCATTTTTTATTGCCCGTATTATACGAGAAACAGCTTTATCCATATCAAGAAGGTGAAAGGGATCTGGTAATAGCGATCTGATTAGTGGATATAAGAAGTCGCTTGCATTTTCTATGTTAACACCACGAGTAACCAATATTCTTGCTAATATTTCTGGTAACTCAAATCTCTGTGTAAGAGTTAAGATTTGCCTTTGATCTGCTTCTTGCAACTTCCACAATGCATTTGTTATGCTGCGCTTTTCAATTTCAAGTAGCATATTCTTTCTTTGTAAATAAAACTACTTTACCAGAATTTTTAAGCTTGTTCTATAATTGTATTAGACTTCTGCATAACCTAAACTAAGTAGAAAAAAGGTATCATCTAAGTAGCTGACACTGGTCTCCATCCAAGAGGGCAGTAGCCCCTTCGGTGTCATTCCAGCGCGTGACCAGGTCTTTTTAGCTATCATAGGATGACAGAAGCAGACACTCCACTTTGTCGTTCCAGTGCCTCCTTTTTTTGTCATTCCAGTGCCTTGACTATTTGGATCCAGGAAAAAGAATGGTGTCATCCCAGTGCCCCTATGATGTCATCCAAGTAGCCTCCCTCTCCTGTCATCCCAGTGCTCCTTTTTTTGTCATCCGAGTAGCTGACACTGGGATGGCTTTGTTGCATAGCAACTGAAAAAATCTGGTGGCTACTGACAAAATTCATTATAAAATAGCCATTTAACCTTGAAAGAAAAAATATGCCACAAAAAATGAGGGTCAGTAACCATAGCGAATATAACAAATTTCTAGAAAAAAGAGGAAATATTTTTCATTATATCAACGAAGCCATAGAAAAGTGGTACGAGAATGGTCCAAAAATACCAGGTGGCAACAATATTTATAGCGATAAAGTTGTAATTTTGGTGCACATAATAACTTGTTTATTTAGAATAGGCCTGAGGCAAACAGTTGGGTTTATAGCAGGATACCTTGAGCAAATTGGGAAAAATTTGCAAGTTATCAGCTATTCACAATCATCAAGAAGGTTTAAGAAACTCAATATTAAGATCAATGATTGCAGAATTGATAAAAATAATATGGAAGATATCGAAATTGCTATAGACAGTACAGGAATTAGTATATACAACAACACTCCTGGTCATAGCAAAGAAAATAGCGAAGATAGAAAGTATCGCAGCTATGAACAGACAAGAAAATTGCATGTAATGTTGAATACAAACAGCAAAAAAGCCATAGCTGTAAAATACAGTAACGGTGTCTACTCTGATCACTATGGAGCTTGTGATTTGCTAAAAGAAGTCGATTTTCAGTATGTCATAAAAGTACTATATGCAGATAGGGCATATGACAGAGAAAAGCTCTATAAGCTGTGTAATCAATATGGTATAAAAACGAAAATTCCTCCGAAAAACAACGCAGCAGAGCATCCAAAGTTAGACTATATGGCTGAGAGAAATTCTGCAGTCAAGCTCATAAAGTCATATGATGAAGATAGTATAAAGAAGTGGAAAAAAGAGATGAGTTATGGAAAAAGATCTTATATAGAAAGTTTTTTCTCGCGACTGAAACAAACATTCGGGTTTAGTTTTAGGAATAAATCTGAGACAAATAGAGAGAAGGAACTACTTGTTAAATGCTATTTGCTCAATAAGTTCACTGATATTGGTATGGCTAAATTTGAGATAGCTTCATAAATTTATTGTGCGTTACCTACTATCCGAAGAGCGATGCAACAAAGCCATCCCAGTGTCTGGGCACTGGGATGACATCTTTTTTCTTGGTACAAATTACTCTTATATCTCAATGTTCGTACAGTTAGTGCGTGACACTTGTATCTTTATGATGTGAGGCATTAGAGCTAAAATACCTCACAGGGAGGGTGAAGCTGATGCGACACTAATGCCATTAAGCCAGATTTTGCTTCCCTCCCATAGAGTTAAAGACTGAACAGTATCTTTTGGAATTATATCCCGTATTACAAGGTTAGTCTAAACTCTCAGTTTATTTATAGTCTTGGAGGCAATTTTATGCAAGTAAATGCTATTTTGGGTGTGGATATTTCAAAAAAGAAATTTGATGTTTGTTTGTTAGTGGACAGTAAAAAACGACACAAAGTCTTTCAAAATAATCAAGATGGTTTTGCAAAACTTGTAGTTTGGTGCAATGGCCATGGAGCAAATCTTACTCATTTATGTCTTGAAGCAACTAGTTGGTATGGAGAAGATTTGGCTACTTTTATGCACGATTTAGGACATAATGTCAGTATAGTAAACCCAGAAAGCTTTTGGCAAAAGTGAGCTGCTCAGAAATAAGACAGATAAATCAGATGCAGCTATGATAGCTAGATTTTGTATCGCCAACAAACCTGCTCTTTGGAAGCCCATTGCACCTGAAATGAGGCATTTGAGGGAGCTTTACCGTTGCATGCAATCGCTAAAAGATGATAAGGTGCAACAGACAAATCGCTTGGAAAACAAAAATATGCATTCCAGTTGCAAAGAAGCTATATCTAAAGTAATTTTGGCAATAGAGGAGCAAATTATTGTTCTCGAAAAAGAAATTAATGAGCATATAAATAACTATCCACATCTAAAAAATATGGTGGAAAACCTTAAGACTATAAAAGGTATAGGATATCTTACTGCTGTTGCTGTTGTCGCAGAAATGCCATCAGTTGATAACTTTGACAATGCTAAACAATTTACAGCTTTTGCTGGTCTAAATCCAGGACATTATCAATCGGGATCGTCAGTAAGTAAGAGAAGTTGCATATGCAAAATAGGATCTGAGCGTATTCGAAAAGCTCTTTATATGCCAGCTATAGTAGTCAAAAACCATAATAATCATTTTCAAAAGTTTTGTCAGCGTCTAGCAAGTAAAGGCAAATGTCCAAAAGTCATAGTTCTTGCGTTAATGCGAAAATTAATGCATGTCTTTTTTGGTATTCTTAAAAATAATCAACCATTTAATTGTAATTTTGTTGGATAATTTGTTTGACAGCAGAGACAGTATCTGGGATCTAAATTTTTTATGCGAAACCATTATGTTTATATACTTGTAGGCCCAAGTTCCTCACATAGTGAACAAAAAAGTAAATGAGATTCCAGTGTCACGCGCTGGAATGACACCTACCCCATGAGAACTCTATTTTTCATACCACTCATTTATAAGTTTATTGATATCAGAATCTATAAAATCCTTTAATGGTTGCCTGATTTTTATCTCAACATTTTTAGGGATGCACCTATCTTTACATATCGCATAATTTATATGGAAGTTAAGGTCAATATACCCTTGATTTAAAAATATATTCATCTTAAAGGGAAATAATACCATATCCTCATATACGTTACTTACAAACGTCTCTCTCCCTACTTTATCTTTATGTTCCTTTGGAATAGGCCAGTGAATATTTATATCTGATGCATTACCTTTGTAACTAATAGACGTGGGAAGGCCAAAATCTCCAGGATCTTTATAATATATGTGCCAGCCTGGTTCTACTGTAACCTTTATTGCACCTTTAAGAGTGAAGCTTGCTTCATTTATCTCGCCAATAAGTAAATCAAATTTTGCAATTTCCTCGTCAGCATATAGTTGAGCGCAAGAAAAAAATAAAAATAATATTAAATATATATATATTTTCATTAAGGTAAATTTCTCCTTTTATAGAGAAAGTAATTTAGATTTTAATTATTATATTTAATAGTATTATATAGATTATTTATTAATATAGCATTATGCTATAGCTAAACTGACTTACGACAATCTGAAAAACGACAAATTCGTCATTCCGCTACTTGTTAGCGGAATCTATGCCGAGATACCGCGAATGAATCCACAACTGTACGAACATTGTGATTTTGGCCCATAAGGAGGGTGTCATCCCAGTGCTTGACACTGGGATGGCTTTGTTGCATCACACTTTATGAGATGGTGATTTATGGTAAATTCATGTAACTATCTCAAATTTAGCCATACCAATATCAGTGAATTTATTAAGCAAATAGCATTTAGTTCTTTTTCTCGATTTATCTCAGATTTATTCCTAAAACTAAATCCGAATATTTGCTTTAATCTTGAGAAAAACCCTTCAATATAAGATCTTTTCCCATAATTTACTTCTTTTTTCCATTCTTTCATGCCATCTTCACCGTATAATTTTATTAACCTAATAGCAGCATTCCTGTCAGACATATAATCTATTTCTGGATGTTCTGCCGCATTGTTTATTGGTGGAATTTTTGTCTTTATATCATATTCGTTACACAACTTATAAAACTTGTGCCTATCACATGCTCTATCTGCATATAGTGCTTTTATGGCATGCTGAAAATCAACTTCTTTTAGCAAATCACAAGCTCCATAGTGATCAGAGTAGACACCGTTACTGTATTTTACAGCTATGGCTTTTTTGTTGTTTATATTCAACATTACGTGCAATTTTCTCGTTTGCTCATAGCCACGATATTTTCTGTCAGTGCTATTTTCCTTGCTGTGACCAGGAGTGTTGTTGTATATACTAATTCCTGTACTTTCTATAGCAATTTCGATATCTTCCATATTATTTTTATCAATTCTGCAATCATTTATCTTAATATTAAGTTTCTCAAACCTTCTTGATGCTTGTGAATAGCTGATAACTGCCAAATCTCTTCCTATTTGTTGCAAATACCCTTTTATAAACCCGACTGTTTGTCTTAAACCAATTCTAAAGAAACTGACGATTATATGCACCAAAATCACAACTTTATCACTATAAATATAGTTGCCGCCCTGCATTTTTGGACAATTCTCGTACCAATTTTCTATGGCGTCATTGATATAACAAAAAATGCTTCCTCTTTCTTGGAGAAATTTGTTATATTCATGGCAGTTACTGACTCTCATTTTTTGTGGCATATTTTTTCTTCAACAGTTAAATGGCTATTTATAATGAATTTTGTCAGTAACTGCCAGTTCTTTTCACTTGAGCGATGCAACAAAGCCCACTGGGATCCAGAAAATTTGATTGTGTACTATACAACATTTTCGATTAAAAGCTGGATTCCAGTGTCAAGCACTGGAATGACATCACAGGGGCACTGGAATTTTTGTTTCAATATTTGTACATTAGCCATGCATCTGAACAGATACTGTAAATTAGCTATATTACATTAGCCCATCAGATGAGTTGTAATGGTTATAATTGTCTGATAAGTGATCTCTAACATCGTGACCTAACTCATTGGCATCAGGCTTAACTTCGTGATCTAACTCATTAGCATCGAGCTTAAACAAAGAAGGATTATCATCAGATTGTTGATTAGACTCTTTCTCTTTCGACCCAAATAACCATGAAAAGAGTGATGAGATAGAATCAATAATGGATTTAATTGTTGAAAAAATATTGGATAAGAAATTACTGGGTTGCTGAGTATCCTCTTCGGCTGATTCTGGTTCAGGCTCTTTTCCTGCTGTGTCATCCACATCTTCTTCAGGTTTACTTCTGCTTATAAGTGTCTTATCTAACCATTTGAATATATTCTTGTCTAGATTATGAAAATACATTTGACTTATCTCCTTATTTTCATCAACGTAAATCACTAAAGTTGTATTCTCATTCCCCAATCCATCACATTCACTAACGAGCGATTCATGAGAGTTCTTAATGTCTTTGATAAATTGAAGTTTTTCTTCTTCTGCTGAAAGATAATCTCTGTGTTCTGCTCTATAAGTGGTGCCTTTGTATTTAAAACTAAACATTGATTCACGATCTTCATATTCATCTAGTCCAGAATTCTTGACACGTTGTATAATTTGAAATTTCTCTGCTTCTGAAAGGTCCTTGAGGTATATACTACCAGTTGTATCTTTATATTTAAATTTAAACATCCATCCATGGTCTTCATATTCATCTAGTCCAGAACTCTTGACACGTTGTATAATTTGAAATTTCTCTTCTTCTGAAAGGTTTAGGCGGTATACACTACCAGTTGTACCTATGTATTTAAAAATAAAACTCCATCCATCGTATTTATATTCATCTACACCCATCTGCTTGCAAATAGCTTTATAATTTTTTTCTTCTACTTCTCGTCCAACAACATTTGCTATGAGTTCAGTATCCAGAATACTCAAAGTTTGGACTGTTGCCGATGGTGAAAAACACAATTGAAATATGTGGCCTAGCTCATGACCTAGAACAAAATCCATGGCACTTTGCTTATATGTCAGAATATTCTGACAATCTGTTACTCCTCGTGTAATATATCCTGGACCACCATCTTCATCTAAGCCGAGAAGATTGTTATACTTTGTATAATCGCTTCTATTATTAAAAATGTGAACCGTTATATTGTAACTTGCATTACTATTTTTCAAGCAAAACTTTTCTTTAAATGCTTCATAGGCAGTTTTAATGTCTGTTTCTATTTGGTTTTGTTCCTGCTCAGATAAGTTGTCGTATTTTATAGTACAATTTATATACCCGTATTTAACGGTAAAGCTGTTAGACAAAACATCATGTATATTTGTGGAAAAATAATTGAACTGCTTTGACTCAGCTTCCTTATACAATTGATGCCCATATTTATCCCTAGAATACTTTGGTAGTTTAGGTACTTTGGCAATTAAGTTTTTGTTACTATCAAAAAAAGAAATATCAGAATTACCAATCCTAAAATCCTTTATAGATTGCCCGCAAGTGCCATCATTTGCACAATCATGATTATCTTTCTTATTAAACCATGCGTTGGTGTATTTTTCCATTTTGATACCTCACTACCAAACCTTACTATATTATTATCTTGGTAAAAATCATAATAATTCGTTAACTTGTATTTTAAATCTGTATCAAATGTGCTTTTCTCGTAAGGTATCAATTGTGAAGTAATTAACTTTATTTGTTTAAAATTTTGCTAAAATAGCTCTTTTTATACTATGTTTTATATAGCTAAACTGACTTAGATTTACTGACAATTTGAAAAACAAAAATTCGTCATTCCGCTACTAGAGGTTGTCCGGAAACAAGTAAAAGGCTATAATATCTGAAATTTTAGTACGGGGTAAAGATGAGAAAAAAGTATCCAACAGATCTAAGCGAAAGGGAATGGGCAAGAATAGAAAAACACTTCAGAGTATCATACAAGAAAGGAGGAAGGCCGCCAAAGTATAGCAAAAAAGAAATATTAGAAGCAATTTTCTATGTATTGCGTACAGGGTGTCAATGGCGGTATTTACCAAATGATTTTCCGCTATGGAAGACTGTGTATGAGCAGTTCAGGCAATGGAAGAAGCAGGGAATTTTTGAGAAAATGAATTATGAAATTACAAAATATAGTAGAAGAAAAATAGGAAGGAATGAGCAGCCGAGTGCCTGTATAGTAGATAGTCAATCTGTAAAGACTACAGAAAAGGGGGGATCAAAGGCTATGATGGAAGTAAAAAAGTAAAGGGTAGAAAAAGGCATATAATTACAGACACTCAGGGTTTTATACTAGGTTGTTACGTAGGCGCTGCTAACGAAAATGATAGAGATGGTATTAAAATAGCATTAAACAATATGAGAACAAAATATACTAAAGTTAAAAAAATGTGGGCTGACATGGGATACCAAGGAAGAAATTTAAAGAATCACATAAAGGAAGAATATGACATAGATATTGAAATTGTTAAAAGGCCTCCATGTAGATTTTGGGTGCACAAAGATACGCCACCTGAGCTACTACCAACAAGAGAACAAGGGTTTAAAGTACAGCCAAGAAGATGGGTTGTAGAAAGGACTTTTGCTTGGGTTAATAGGAATAGAAGGCTATCGAAGGAGTATGATTTACTCACAACATCCACTGAGAATTTCATATACCTAGCTATGAGTAGGGTTATGTTAAAGAGGGAATATGCTTGAATTTACTAGTTTCCGGACAACCTCTAAAGTAAGTGCTAGAATTAATATACAGGTATTAATGGTAGAGATATAGCATGTCAAAGGAAATGGTCAATGCGTTGAAAGCTGAAGTGAAGAAGCTCAAATATGCTGATTTCAAAGCTAACACTTGGGACGAAGTAATTTCTGGTGAGGGAACATATAAGGACCTTAATAGAACACACGGCCTTGCTATTAACGGACAAAAAATAACTAACGAATTTATTAACAATCTGTATTCAAAACATAAAAATCTAATTCTACGGGATGAAAACGGAAAAGGGAATTATCGTCCATTTCTCAGACAAATTTTTACAGAAATGTTTAAACACGTTGGTGCAACAATTCCCAATAACTCTATTATTGAGGAGTTAATAAATAACTATTATCAGGGAGGATATACTCATTTTCTTCCTAATGATATGAGTCAAGCTCTTGGATCTTTTCATTTGTCAACGCAAAGCAACTGTATGACAAGAGAGTATATTATGGATTGTCGTGAACCCAATTGTATAAAGCTTAGTTTTAGCATGAAATATACAAAAATGCTTAACTATGATGATTGTACATATATCGAAACACCAGGTTTTTGCAGTTCAGCGGAGTTTAAACTGAAATGTGAAGATAAAAATGTAACATATGAAGATGGTAAAGTACTTCTTACCATTCCTAAAGAGCTAAAAAACTACAAAGTAAGTGGTAAGAATTTGTTTGATGTTATTGTTGAATATTTTCAGAAGCTTTGCGAAAAATTGGGCTTTAAATTTGAGACAAAAGTGGAACATAGCCTTGGTGAACCACTAAAGGTAGTAAGTGAGGCAAATGCATCTTCTGTTGAAGACTTAAAGCTTAAAGTGAATAATCAAAGGTAAGATATTGAAATTCGTGCTTTTCATGATTTTAGCTTAAGATTTCAGTGTCAAAGCACATAACTGTACGAACATTGTGATTTGAATCCACTAGGAGGGTGTCATCTAAGTAGCCTCCTTCTCCTGTCATCCCAGTGCCATGACTACTTGGATCCAGAAACTTAATTGCAAGTAAGTAAACTGCTTTGATGAAATTGTATAATGGAAACTAGATCCAAGTAGTCATGGCACTGCCCTACTGGATAGAGCCTTCACAGGCTTTTTCTTGAATAGCTACTCTTAATTTCAGTAGTTAATTTAATATACTAATGAAAAAAATACATTATAATTAAGTATATTTAATCCAGTAAATCATTAAGTGAAAACAGCTCTTTCGCAAAATATCATCTCTCTTATTATGATATTGTCTGTAGCAATTGTCGATATGGCAACTGACCTATACTCAGTTGCACTACCAAGCATTGCCAATTATTTTAAAGTAGAAGGCAGTGTAGTGCAGCTTACAATTAGCTTAAATCTAGTTGGATTTGCGGTATCTGGCTTAATTTATGGTCCATTATCGGACCATTATGGTAGGCGTCCAATGATGCTGATTGGTATGACAATTTTTACTTTGGCAAGTGTCATGTGTTATATAGCCGACAGTATTATGCTCTTGATACTAATTCGCTTCATACAAGGGGCAGGAGCTGGTGTTGCAGGTGTTGTTGGGTATGCAGCAATAAGGGATATGTACTCGGGTAGTGAATACTCGAGAGTAATTTCAAAATTAAATATGGTTGTGGCACTCTCACCTGGAATAGCTCCAGTGGTGGGCAGTTATATAATTTCACATGGGTATCATTGGAAATTTTTGTTTTTTATTATGTCACTCGCGGCAATTGCTATACTTATTTTTATCTACTTTAAGTTACAAGAAACACTCACTGTAAATAAAAATGAAACCAGTATAACTAACATAACTACTAATATCTTCAAGCAATATATATCAATATTTAGAAATTATCGTTTCCTTGGGTTTTCAGCCATTCATGGATTAACTTTCATGTGGCTTTGGGCATACATTGCTAACTACCCGTTCATATTTGAATCGATGGGCATTGAAGTACAGTATTTTGGCTACCTCATATCGATCATAGTCATATTTTACATAATTGGAACTTTAATTAATAGAAGGTATGTACCAAAAGTAGGGGTTAGCAAAATGCTAATAATAGGTTTGGTGTTACCGATAATATCCGATAGTTTATTGGTATATTTTTATTTCGCGGACAAGTTGAATATATTCATTCTTCAAACTGCTTGGATTCCAGCTAATATCGGACTTGCATTAATAATAAGCAATAACGTAACTTCTGCTTTAGAAACGATCAAAGGTATAGGGCTTGGTAGTGCAGTTCTCTCATTCTGCAATATGATGTTTGGGGCTATTGGAATATATATAGTAGGAAAATTTTTTCGCTATGGTATTTTACCAAATTTACTATTAACAATAGCATGCTCTACAATTGCAATTCTTATGTACAGCCAGCTCAAATGTACTGAAAAACACAGGGAATAACCATTATTTGCGTGATCCAGAGCTCATGGGTTATTAATGACTTTATCATGATAATATAATTTTACAGGGGGTGAGAGCTCATAGATTATTAACGACTTTATCATAACAATATAGTTTTACAGGAGGTATGGGATGAGTAATTTACAAAGTATAAATAATGATTGGTTTTCTGCTGTTATAAAAGGTAATACTAATAAAGTAAAGCGTCTAATAAGTGAAGGAGCTGAGGTTAATGCAGTAGATGAATATAAAAGGACTCCTTTACATTATGCTGCTACGAATGGCGATGCAGAGATAGTAAAAGATCTATTGGATAATGGGGCAGATGTTAATGCAGTAGGTCAAGATAAAAAGACTCCTTTACATTGGGCTATTGCACATGGCCGTAAAGATGCAGTAGATGCCCTACTGAAAGTAAAAGGGATCGATGTTAATGCACAAGATAAAGATGGAAAGACTCCTTTACATTGGGCTGTTGAAAATGGCCATAAAGAGGAAGTAGAAATTTTACTAAGTAATGGGGCAAATGTTAATGCAGTAGATAAAGGTGGAAAGACTTCTTTACATTGGGTTGCTGAAAATGGCCATAAAGAAGTAGCAGAAGCCCTACTGCAAGTAAAAGGGATCGATGTTGATGCACAAGATAAAGATGGAAAGACTCCTTTACACTTTGCTGCTGAAAGTGGTTATCAGCAGGTGGTGCAAGCTCTATTGGATAAAGGGGCAAATGTTAATGCAGAGGATGATAATGGAAATACTCCTTTAGGTTTAGCCGCTGATGAAGAAATAAAAACTCTATTGCAATCCGCAGAAGAATCTGATGATGCTAGTCCAGTATTGCAAGATGATGAAGAAGAAAGCCAAGTTCCACAAAATGCTGCTTTATTTGAGGCTGTTGAAAGAGGTGATATTGATGGATTAAAGCGTCTAATAAGTGAAGGAGCAGATGTTAATGCTTTAGATGGAAACAGATTTACTCCTTTACGGCATGCTATTGCCAAAGGAAACAAAGATATGGTCTCGCTTTTAATTGATAGCAAAGCAGATGTTAATGCACAGTCTGAAACTGGACGCGCTCTTTTACATGTTGCTGTTGACGAAGCCAACAAAACGCAACCACTCGATACAAGCATAATAGAAGCTCTATTAAAAGTAGAAGGAATCAACGTTAATGCAGTAGATAAAGATGGAAAGACTCCTTTACATGAAGCTGCTAAAAGTTACAATCAGCAAATAGTAACAGTTCTATTAGAAGCAAAAGGAATTTATGTTACTCCACTAGATAATACTCGCAGCACTCCTTTAAATCTTGCCTCTCAACAAGGCAGGCAACATATAGTAAAAATTCTAGAAGAAACGCAAAAGGACATCGAAGTTTTGTATTCAGCCGTTAAAAGTGATAATTATGAGGAAGTTCAAAGTCTATTAAGTAAAAAAGTAAACGTTAATTCAATAGACAACGATGGAAAAACTCTTTTACATTTTGCTGCTAGAAAGGGCAATGTAGAAATAGTAAGAGCTCTAATACAAACAGGGGCAGATGTTAATATAGCAGATAAAGATGGAAGGGTTCCTTTATTTGAAGCTGCTTTCTATGGTCATAAAGATGCAACTGAAGTTTTATTAAATAATGGAGCAAAGGTTGATACAGTAATGGAATCACTTCTTCAGAGTATGATGGAATATAATTACAATAGTAGCCATAAAGATGTAGTTAAAGCTTTATTAAACAAGGGAGCAAATGCTGATGCAGTAGATTCATATGGACATACTCTTTTGCATTGGGCTGCTAGAGAAGGTTATACGGATATAGCAGAACTTTTATTAGAAAAAGGAGCGAATGTTAATATACAAGATAACGATCTATGGACTCCTTTACATTTTGCTACAAAAAATAAAGTGTTTATGGGTTATGCAGATCGTCCAGCAAACGCCTCTGCGGAAACAGTAAAATTCTTAATAAAAAAGGAGCAGATGTTAATATAGAAAATGAAGATGGAAATACTCCTTTCAAATTAGCCACTGATGAAGGAATAAAAACTCTATTGCAACCAGCAGAAAAATCTGATGATAGTTCAGCGGGTGGATCATCGACAGATAGTGAAGGGGGTCAAGAGGAAGAAAAACGAGTAGGTGATGATACTGAACTACAATCAGATAATAGCAAAGAAGGGGAAAAAACCAGCACCACCAGTGCAGAACAAGGAACTGATGTACAAGACAACGATGTAGGTCCTGTTGCTTCCACAGAACCTGCACAAACAGAAGAACAGCCGAGCTCTTTTTTTGGTAGTTTGTTTAGTATACTTATGAAGCCTTTTTCATTAATTGCATCATTTTTTGGTGGTTTTTTTTCATGGTTGTTTGGGTCTGACGAAGAAAAGTCTGACACACAACCTTATGATGATTCTTCTTCACCTGGGGTCGATCAATCAGTTGAACAAAATAATGGTGATCATAATGACCAGAGCAATGTGATTTGATAGTGATCTTCTACCGGAAAAGGTGTCATCCCAGTGCTTGACACTGGGATGGCTTTGTTGCATCGCTAGCTATGATGGATTAAAGATAAAAAAGATAGGGAATATCAGTAGCTTATTATTCTGGTATTTATAACAAGAACGGTCAATGAATACCTAAATTTGAGTAAAAGAAATTTCACTACCATTTACCAATCCGGCTAAAGTTCAAGAATTTCAATGCTTTAGCTATTTTCAATAGAATTAAATTTATTAATATAAATAACAAATTACTATTCTTAAATTTGATCAGATTGATTGCAAAAAAACAAGATTTTCAATAGGTTGCTTATAATCCTAACTATAGTTAGCCTTTCATAAGTAGCGATGCAACAAAGCCCACTGGGATCCAGGAAACTTAATTGCAAGTAATGCATTGGGTTTGGTGAGTATGGGTTTTGCGTTATAGAATGAAACACTTTTGGTGAATTTGTAAAGAAAACTGGATCCCAGTGTCAAGCACTGGGATGACACCGTCTTGGATGGAAAACTGGATTCCAGTGTCAAGTGCTGGAATGACATCCTCTCTAAGTAGCCTCCTTCTCCTGTTATCCCAGTGCGTGACACTGGGATCTCATTTTACTTTATGATGATGTCATGAAAGTAGCTGACATTGGGATCCAGAAGACTTAATTTCAACCAAATAATAAAGGCTAGATCCCAGTGTCACGCACTGGGATGACAAAAAAAGGAGCACTGGAATGACACCATCTTGGATGGAAATAACGTCACGCGCTGGAATGACAAAGAAGAGTGGGCTTTCATATGGTTATGCAAGAGGTTTACTGAATGCAACCTAACTTCTCACACACACATTTTACCACATGATCAGCGTTGATATTAAAATGCTCATAAAGTGTTTTATAAGGTGCTGATTCTCCGAAGCTTTTCATGCCAATAAATATACCGTTTGAACCTATGTATTTATGCCAACCCATTTCACTTCCGGCTTCAATTGCAACTTTAATGCTGTCATTATTTAATATTGCCGCTTTATATTCATCGCTTTGCTCGTCAAAAAGCCTCCAGCATGGCATAGAAACAATCCTTGTACCTATACCCTTTTCCTGCAATTTCTCCCTTGCTTCAACTGCAATTTCAACCTCGGACCCCGTAGCAAATATCGTCACTTTTAATTCTTTTGAACATTCACACAAAATATATGCACCAAACTTCGATAAATTAGCAGATTGATCGATATCAGAGTAGAACTTGCGCATGTAACTTACGTTTTGCCTTGAGAGCGCAAACAGTGCTGGAGATTCTTTCTTTTCGAGTGCAATGCTAACACACTCCAGAGTTTCAACTGCATCGGCTGGCCTAAAAACATATAGATTTGGTATAGCACGCAAAGAGGCTAAATGCTCTATTGGCTGATGAGTCGGGCCATCTTCTCCCACTCCAATTGAGTCGTGAGTCATGACATACATAACCTGCTGCTTCATCAGAGCTGAAAGACGTATAGCAGGACGACAATAGTCGGAAAATACCAAAAAAGTGCCGCCATAAGGAAGAATCGCGCCGTGAAGTGCCATACCATTCATACATGCTGCCATAGCGTGCTCTCTCACTCCATAGTGGACATAAGAGCCACTATAATTATTGCTATTTATTACCTGCATGTGCTCATATTTAGTGCAATTTGACCCGGTAAGATCAGCAGAACCGCCGATTAATTCCGGCATAGACTCAGTTAAAAGTTCCATTACTCTGCCGAAAGAAGATCGAGTAGCTTCGTTTGGCATTAGCTCACATATTTGTTTCTTCAGGTCAGCTAAAACACCAGCGATATTATCTGGTAGATGTTTATCTAACCGTCTTTGAAGTTCTGCATGATACCCTGTCATCCCAGCATTCTCTTCTGTCATCCCAGTACTCTCTCTTGTCATCCCAGTGCTTGACACTGGGATCCATTCTTTTTCTTCTTTCCTGGATTCCAGCGTCACGCGCTGGAATGACATCGTGTAGTTTTGTTTTGCTCTCTCAACAGTTTTCTTCCAGGCATTTTTCACATCTTCTGGTACATGGAATGGTTCATAATTCCAGTTTAATTTCTCTCTCATCTGTTTTATGTCTTCCTCCGAAAAAGCACCACTGTGAACAGAGGATGTGCCAGCACGGCTTGAAAATTTTCCGATAATAGTTTTGCAGCAGATCATTGTAGGTTTATCAGACTTTTTTGCTTGCTCTATTGCAAGGGATATGGCATCAAAATCATGGCCATCAATTTTGTCAACATTCCACCCATACGCTAAGAAGCGTTTCTCTACATCATCAGAACAGGAAAGGCAAGTAGCGCCATCTATAGAAATATCATTATCATCAAAAAGAGCTATAAGCTTATTCAATTTAAGATGCCCAGCAAGTGATGCTGCTTCATGGCTTATTCCTTCCATAAGACAGCCATCCCCTAGCATCACATAAGTGTAGTGATTGATTCTAAACTGCTTTTCAAGTATCGATTCAGCAAGTGCCATGCCAACAGCAGCGGCAAACCCCTGACCGAGCGGGCCTGTTGTTGCCTCTACCCCGGAAGTCAAGCCGAACTCTGGATGACCTGGGGTCTTGGATCCCATTTGTCTGAAGTTTTTTAGCTCATCTATGCTAATATAACCTGTCAAATATAATATTGAGTATAGTAACATTGACCCATGACCGTTTGATAAAACAAAGCGATCTCTATTGAACCATTTAGAATCATCAGGATTATGATTCAGATATTTAGCAAACAAAACAGTTGCAACATCTGCCATGCCAAGTGGCATACCTGGGTGTCCAGAGTTTGCTTTTTGTACTGCATCAATTGATAAAAAACGGATGGCGTTTGCCATAGATTTTAAATGTGAATGATTCATGTGTTAATAGAAAAACTTAAAAATGAAGTATAAAAGATTATATCAGCAAAAACAAGTTGACACTGAGTGCTAAAATCCTTAATAATCTAAAGTTAAATCGTGAGAGTTTTTATATGACAACTGTTATCACTAGAAAGTATAGGATTAGCCGTAGACTTGGTGTAAATTTATGGGGTAGAGCTAAAGACCCAGTAAACAAAAGGAAATACCCTCCAGGTCAACACGGTATTCTTGGATTCAAGAAGTTATCCGACTTTGGTAAGCAGTTTGCTGCGCATAAGAAATTTAAGTTTTACTATGCGATTTCAAGTAAGCAGCTCAGACGTACATTTTTAGATGCTTATAACAGAAAGGGTTATACGGCTGATAATTTTATCGGTATCTTAGAATCGAGATTAAGTTCTGTTTTATACCACTCTGGTCTTGTTCCAACAATTTACTCAGCAAAGCAGCTCATATCTCACAAGCACGTTACAGTTAATGATAAGGTGGTTAACATATCGAGTTATCGAGTGAAGCCAGGTGATATAATAAAAATAAGAGAAAGGGCAGCAAAAATCCCTGTAGTAGTAGAGGCTGAACAAAAACAAGAGCGCAAGGCTCCGGATTATTTAGAAGCAGATAGTAAAGAGCATTCAGTGAAGTATTTGAGGTCACCTCAATATTCTGAGGTTCCTTATTCAGCAGACATGGAAGTCAATTTAGTAGTAGAGTTTTACTCTAGATAGATAAAAAAAGCCCGTGTGGCGGAATCGGTAGACGCAGCGGACTTAAAATCCGTGGGTTTTGCGACCTTGGGAGTTCAAGTCTCCCCATGGGCACCAATTTAACTTAGCAGATAAATACAAAAAAGTATGAAATGGCTTGATATAGAAGATATTGTGGAAGCTCTGGAGGAAAAATTTCCAAATGAGAATATAATTAGTATCAGATTCACTGAGCTTAAAAAAAAGGTCTTGAGTTTAGAGGAATTTGATGATGATGAAAAACGCTGTAACGAAAAAATACTCGAAGCTATTCAAGCAGCTTGGATTGAGGAAAGATTAACCGCATAGCAATAAACCATACGCAAACGTGATTTCTATTACAATTTGCATATTGATTATGCTATTTTTTGGATCTAGCCTGGCAAGTTAATAATAATTTAACTAATTACAATTAAAACAGCTATAAGGTTAATTATGAGGTAAAGATGACAGCACAAAATTTGGTAAATGGAACGATCTTGGCAAGTGCTACGTTGAGATAAGTTTTGCATAAAAATACTGCTTTTACGGTGTGAGGCCAGAGGGTAGAGCCTTTGTAAAGCAGTTAGAAGGTTGTCATCTAAGTAGCGTGACCAGAGCTAGATTCCGCGAACACGCCGCGGAATGACGACTATGCAATATGCGTTGCGGAGTGACGATTATGGTCATACCGTCACGGTATCTCACAAACATGTAGCAGTAATGACAAAATCTCAAGTTATATGTATACTTTTATATTATCTACCTACTAAAAAAACAGAAAAATGCTCAAACGTAGCGGTCCAAAAAAATTAAAGTCTATAATTGAAAACTATGCATTAAAATGCATGAAAAATAAGATTAGTAAAAATGAAATACGTCTTATTTTAAACTGGCGAAATATAGTAGGGAAAGAAATAGCAGAGTGTACAAAACCGAAAAAGATCTCATATGCACAGAATATAAATTCGGGTGTATTGCATCTGGTAGTAACAAATGGCAGTAAAGCATTGGAAATTCAGCATATGATTTCTCTTATAATAGAAAAAATTACGATATTTTTTGGTTATAAAGCAGTATATGGTATAAAAATTAAGCAAGAGAGTATTGACTATTTGACTATATAAGGTAATCTAAGTACATAGAATAATTTGGTATATTGAAGTGAGTAGAGTTTGTGAATTAACAAATAGAAAAAAATCTTTTGGTAATAAGGTATCACATTCGAATCGTAAAACAAAGCGTACCTTTCTTTTAAATTTACATAAGGTTACGTTGACAAGTGATATATTGAATAAAAAGTTTAGATTTCGTGTGGCAACAAGAACTTTGAGAACTATAGATTACAAAGGTGATTTAGATGCTTTTTTGCTCAACACAAGAACGATTAAACTAAGTGAGAAAGCGCAGAAGATAAAAAGAAGGTTGAAAAAAGTTTTAGTAAAGCAAGAGGTAGAGTTAGCAGTTTCAGATGCATAGCAAACCTCAATGGCTCAGAGCAAAAGCTCCGACCGGTGAAGTATTCAATGAGACCTTAAACATCGTTAAACTGCATAACTTGCATACAGTGTGCGAAGAGGCTGCATGTCCAAATATTGGTGAATGTTGGAATAAACGTCATGCTACTGTGATGATTCTTGGTTCTGTTTGCACTCGTGCTTGTGCATTTTGCAACGTTGCAACTGGCATTCCTGATAAACTAGACCCTCATGAGCCAGAAAATTTAGCAAAAGCGATAAAAAAGTTAAACTTAAAACATGTTGTCATTACTTCTGTTGATCGTGATGATTTGCCAGATGGTGGCGCAAATCAGTTTATACAGTGCATAGAAGAAATTAGAAAGATAACTTCAGAAACAACAATAGAGATTTTAACTCCTGATTTTTTAAATAAGAAAGGAGCATTTGAAGCAATTGCTGTTGCATCACCTGATGTCTATAACCACAATATTGAAACAGTGCCGAGATTGTATGCAAAAATAAGACCACGAGCTCGCTATTTTCATTCACTATATTTGCTGAAGATGGTAAAGCAGATTAATCCTAAAGTTTTCACAAAGTCAGGGCTTATGGTTGGTCTTGGAGAAACAAAAGAGGAAATACTGCAGGTTATGGACGATTTGCGCAGTGCTGAGGTTGATTTTATTACAATTGGTCAATATCTACAACCAACTCCAAAACATGCAAAACTTGATAGGTATGTTACCCCAGAAGAGTTTGAGCATTATAAATACATTGCTTACTCCAAAGGGTTCCTAGTGGTTGCATCAAGCCCACTAACTCGGTCATCATACCACGCTGAAGAAGATTTTAACAGGCTCAAGGCCTGTCGTTGACATTTGTGTTAATTCAAATTAATTTTTACTAATTATAAAGGGGTTTTTACGTAATGTCTACTATAAAAATCGAGAAGAAATCACAATTAGTTAAAGAGGTATTCGATTCCGTGGCAAGTTGCTACGACACCATGAATGATATAATGAGCCTCGGAATGCACAGATTATGGAAAGATAAGATGGTAAATAGTGTGCATTTTACAAAAAACTCTAAGGTTTTAGATGTTGCTGGAGGAACTGGAGATATAGCAATAAGAGTAGTAAGAAAAGAGCCAAGTGCTAAGGTTACAGTATGCGATATAAATCAAAACATGCTAAACAGAGGACGTGATAAAGCTATAAATTCAAACCAAATTAATTTTGATTGGGTATGTGCAAGTGCAGAAAGTTTACCATTTGAAGACTCCGAATTTGATTATTGCACAATAGCTTTTGGCATTCGAAATGTTTCTGACCGCAAGAAGGCTTTAAATGAGGCGCACAGGGTATTAAAACCACATGGGAAATTTATCTGCTTAGAATTTGCCCCTATGCACTATCAAAATGAGATATTTACCAAACTTTATGACTTATATTCATTTAAAGTAATTCCTAAAATTGGCAGCATAGTTGCTAAAGACAAGAGTTCTTATGAATATTTAGTGAGGAGCATTAGAGAGTTTCCAACTCAGGCTGATTTTAAAATGGAAATTGAAGAGGTAGGCTTTAAGAATGTTGAGTTTCATAATATGAGCTATGGAATAGTGGCATTACACATTGGAACAAAATGAATATTAAACTCTGGTATAGAACGCTGGATTATTATCTCATCCTTCCAGTGTTTTTTTTGCTCACTATAAGCTTCATTCTTGTTTATTCAGCAAGCCCTGTAATTGCGCAGCGTCTTTTTCTGCCACAGGATTATTTTATACGGCGCCATACAATTTATATAGTCCTGTCACTAATTACCTTGGTGACATTTTCTTTTCTCAACACAAGAACTATACTTAACCTCTCATTCGCAGGTTTCATTTTATTTACTATTCTAGTAGCAATTGCGATAATACTTGGTATAGAGGTAAAAGGTGCGAAACGATGGTTACATATTGTCAAAATTTCTGTTCAACCATCTGAGTTCGTAAGGCCATTTTTTTCTGTTGTTATAGCTAGTATCTTGGCCAGCGAAATGAGGTTTAAAATGCACATATCAATCATAATATTTCTGTTAGTTTTTGTGTTGTTACTTTTGCAACCTGATTTCAGTATGTCCATGCTTTTAACATATTCTTTTATTGGTCAAATGTTTATTGCATGTATACCATTTTTATACTTTCTATGTATAATAGGAGTGGTCACAACTGGAATTACCACGGCTTACTTATGTCTCCCGCATATAAAGCAAAGGATTTACAATTTTGTCTTTTTTGCGCAGCGCGATAACTTTCAAGTCACAAAATCATTAGAAGCATTTAAAAGAGGTCAATTAACTGGAGTTGGACCTGGTGAAGGTAGCGTAAAAGCCTCTCTTCCTGATTGTCATACAGATTTTGTGTTTTCTGTTTTAGCAGAAGAATTTGGTTTGATTACGTGCTTAGCCACATTGATGTTATTTGGTATCATTTCCGCCCGCTTGCTTTACGTTGCATATAGGGAAAATGAATTATTTAATCTGTTAGTGATTCTCGGTATCTCAATTCAATTCATCACACAATTCATAATAAACATAGGGGTAACATTGAGTGTTTTTCCAACCACCGGCATAACCCTGCCACTACTTAGCTATGGTGGTTCTTCTCTTTTATCTTCGAGCATCGCACTTTGCATAATGCTGTCTTTTAGTAGAAACCAAGCTATCGCATTAAAGTTTCGTGAGCGTGTTATGCTTGGAAGGTATATGGACTAAACTTGTACCGCTCACAACTATTATTGGTATCCCTCCAAAATGGGTATCTGTTCAGATGAGTGGCAAGAGATATTATGAAATCTGAAAGAGTTATGTGGAAATTTTTCAGAAAATATTCCACTGACATGCTGAACAACAAATACATCACTATGTCGTTTATCGCAAAAACTTATATTTTTCGTAACCATTCACACTTAATTCTGCAATTCTTTGATCTCACTCATAGAAAGACCATTAGTTTGAGCTATAATATTAAAAGAAACACCTGCTTTAAGTAGATTCTTTGCGACTTCAATTTCCCTCTCTTTTCTACCTTCCTCTTTAGCAAGATCAAGTCTGTATTCAAGAATGGCTTCTTCTTTGCGCAGATCCATTATTCTTTCTTCATAAGCTATTAGATCTTTTTCATTCCAGTGAAACTTATCTAATTCATCATATGCTAGCTTTATTATTGGTGATTTTTCCGCAATTTTTCTGAGATCTTCGTCCGTTGTTTCATCTGCATATTTGAAAAAAAATAGCCAACGGTCTACTACACTTTCTAGTTGTTCTGCTCTACTCTTAGGAAATTTTGGCAGCTCTATGAAGATAAATTGAAAATCTTTTAAGTCATGTTCATTGGTTTTCTCATCTCTTATGGTATGGCTAGATATATAGTCAAGCTTATCAGGGAATAAGGTACAATTTGAAATCGCGATAAAGAAAATCTTCTTTAAATCAACGTATTTACCAGATTTATCAGCTTGTCTTGAGTAAGCCTTAGCAGCATAAAGTTGTGCACGTTTTTCAAAGCCTTTATCACGAGTGAGCTGCATCTCAATTATATACCTGTTCCCACTAGAATCCCTGCAAAGAACATCAACAATGCTTTGTTTATCAGAAGCAATTTCAGGGTCCATAATGGTGCTTAAGAATTCTACTTCTTGTATAGTGTTGACTTCAGTACATCCTAAAATATCGTTCAAAAAATGAATAAGAATATTCTTATTTCTCTCAGTACCAAATATTTTTTTAAATGTTAGGTCCAATTTTGGATCGAGAAATTTAGAAAGAGCCATAGTAAAAATACTGAGAAAAGATTAATAATTATACACTATTATTAACAACTATTCAACCATATTTTTAAGTATAGCTATACCGCCGCGGCGCTAACACGTAGCGGGATGACGAGGTTATCGTCATTCCACCACGAACCGTCACACCGCCGTGGTATCTTTAGATCCCGCTAACACGTAGTGGGATGACGAGCTTATCGTCACGCCGCCACGAACCGTCATACCGCCGCGGTATCTCTTAACATAGATCCCTTACTTAACCGTCATACCTTAACATAGATCCCGCTAACACGTAGCGGGATGACGGTTGTCGTTTAGCCATAAATATTAAGAAATTTACCAAACGAAAAAAAAGGCAAAAGAAGCCCTGGGGTTATTATCTGCTTTAAAATATTGGCGTTTTTTATGTTTTAAACGCTTGAAAAGCGAGATTCAGCCGCTTTTAATTGCAACTAACTTACGCTGCAAATGTTTAAGAAATTTACTAAGCAGAAAAAAAGACAAAGAATCCCCGAGTTAGCTAGTCTTTTACTATCTCTGTCGAGTATTGGCATTTTTTGATGTCTTGTAACGCTTTATAAGCGCGTTCAGCTTATTTAGATAAAAATCTAGATGTAGATGAAGTTTTGTAAAGACATACAGTATCTATATACTGCAAAAAATTGAACATAAGACGCCGATACATTAAGTAATCCTTACCTTTTAATCTGCAGATTGGCGAAAGCAAATACAATAGCTTCAGTTTCATGATAAGGGGGCTGGCGGAGTTTGTCAAGTAAGTTTTTTGTTTCTGCGAGCTACTACCCTTTCTTGGTGGACTAAAATCACAACAGCTGCAGAACCTAAATTGCTTCATACTACACCTTTCCCCTTTCCCCTGAAACTAAAATCTATATACTTAACTTTAGAAACTTTAAAATAAGATGCGATCTAATATTAGGCAGTTATTTTACTATATAAAGCCTAATCTATCTTATTTCATCATAGCTTTTATTGCAGTTTTATTTTCAGCCTTAACGATCCTCCTCTTTGGCAGAGGCTTAAGCAATATAATTGATTCTGGCACAGAGCACGATTTTACTACCAAACTATTAGTTGCAATACTTATAGTTTTAGCCATTTCTCTCACTGCATTTACTCGGTTATATTTCATTGGCATTGGCAGCGAGAAAGTTATCGCAAGAATCAGATATGACTTATATAGCAGTATCACTAACTTGCAACCAAGTTTCTTTGAGAACACAGGCGTACAAGATGTTATCTCAGCGTTAATTACTGATACCTCTGTGCTGCAATCAATAATAAACAGCAGCTTACTAACCATATTACGAAATTTTGTGATTCTGATTGGCAGTGTTGCTATGTTATTATATACAAATATACAACTAACTGCGTATGCAGCCGCAATAATACCTATACTACTCATTATCATGACCTCACTTGGAAAAAAAGTGCGTAGCTATGCACGCTTTGCTCAGGATAAATTAAGTGAGCTTGCGTCATTTAGTGAGGAAAATTTTAGATCTATAGTGACTATCAAATCGTTTGTACTCGAGGAAAACGAAAAAATCCGTTTTAAGGAACATTTAAACTCAGTATCAAAATCATACGTAAAATTAGTACTCTTGCGTGCTATTTTAGTAACTCTAGTTATCACGTGTGTGATAGGTTCACTAGTTGTTTTGCTCTTTTTTGGTATTAAAGAAGTCTTAAGCAATAATATAACTATTGGAGAACTCTCCTCATTTGTGTTTTATTCAGCGCTCGCAGCAGGAGCTATAAATAATTTGAGCGATAATATCAGTGATTTACAACGAGGTCTTGGAATAGTAGAGCGTTTATTTGAATTTAAAAATATGAAAAGCTCTATAGCAGATCCCGATGATCCTATAAAAATTTGTAGTGTTCAAAAGGGAATTTCGTTTAATGGCGTAACATTTTTTTATGCTGATAAGCCAGCATTAGATAACGTATCATTTTCTATAGAGGCAGGTCAAGCAGTATCAATTGTTGGACCATCTGGCAGTGGTAAAAGCACCATTTTAAAGCTTCTGCTCCGTTTTCATGATCCAAACAAAGGTAGCATTACTATCGATGGGTACAATATTAAGTCAATTGCGCTAAATGACCTCAGATCGTTGTTTGGCTTAGTGCCACAAGATCACATGATATTCTCTTGCTCAATAATGGAAAATATACTATATGGCAAACCAGGTGCCGAATATGAGGAAGTGAAGCAAGCAGCCATCAGCGCTTATGCGATGGAATTTATTGATAAGCTGCCTGATAAATTTGATACATTTGTAGGAAAAAGAGGATTAAAACTTTCTGAAGGACAAAAACAACGTATTGTAATAGCAAGGGCCATACTCAACAATCCTCAGGTTTTAATACTGGATGAAGCAACCTCTGCCCTTGATTACAAAAGTGAGAACCTCGTGCAAAAAGCATTGAGCAAGTTAATGCAAAACAGAACAACAATCGTAATTACACACAGGCTATCAACCGCACTCAAGACTGACAAGATTATAGTAATTAATCATGGAAAAGTAGAAGAAGTAGGCACTCATGACTCTCTAATAAGTAAAGACGGGCTATATGCAAAACTGGCGAAGATACAGTGGAATTGAAAGAGAATTTAAATCATACCGTTAGTTGATATGCTAGATTTATAATTAAAATTATTAAATTTTTAATTTTATTATTTTATAATGGTTCCATAGTTATCCGGAAATTTCGTGATCTGTAGTTTCTTTCATTCACGTTATATTCATAGCTTGTTCTATCTTAATGTAATTCCAATTTTGACTGTATAGGAGGTCTCTATGTTAAAACATAACTATAGTGATAAAATCAATAATCGCTATTCATATACTAACAAATTTTCTTATAGTGATGAGGGTGTAGACGAGACGATCAAGGATAAAATCACAACTGAAGATCAGGTAGTAACTGATGATGTTGAAGAGCCTGATGCTGGTAATGATGGTTACAGCGAAGGTATGGCTTTCTCTTACCATGGTTACGGCAACGACTTAATATAAACTCTGATCCAGGAAGATAAAATAGTTAAGATAAACCTTCAACTAGTCCCACTTATTCACTATACTGCTATAGATTTTATAGCAATATAGTGAATGAACATTTTTAAGCAGATTTCTTCTCTAATCTTTAGTAAATTGAATGAGTTGAAACAAAGGGGTGTTATAAGCACAAGTGCAGCAAACTTTATCATAGAGCCTCCAAGCAATAGAGTCCATGGAGACATTTACACAAATGTTGCTATGGTGCTTGCAAAGCATGAAAAGAAGAATCCCATTGAAATTGCAGAGGTTTTAGCCAAAGAATTTGAACTTTTTGATGAAGTTGCAAAAGTGGAAATAGCAGGCTCTGGTTTCATCAACATGCACTTAAAAATAGAAGTGTGGCATGGAATTTTAAAACAAATAAATGAGCTAAAAACAGAGTTTGGCACCCTAGATATAGGGAACAATCAGGCCATTAATGTTGAATTTGTATCTGCAAATCCAACTGGTCCACTGCATATTGGTCATGCAAGAGGGGCAGTATTTGGTGACGTTCTGGCAAATTTATTGAAAAAAGTTGGTTATAAAGTTACTAAGGAATACTATATTAATGATGCTGGAGCGCAGATAGATACGCTAATTCGGTCAGTATATTTGCGGTATAAGGAAGCTCTGGGAGAAAAAATCAGCATCGAAAAAGGTTTATACCCAGGTGAATATTTAAAACCAATAGGGACTGGGCTGGCCAAAAAATATGGCGCAGAGCTTCTAGAAAAGCAAGATAATCAAGTGATTAGAGACTATACTTTAAGTTCTATCTTAGAAATCATAAAGGAAGACATGAACTTACTTGGAGTAAATCATGATGTTTTTACTTCAGAGTATGAGCTACAAAAAAGTGGCAAAATTGAAGAGAGTATAAAGATATTGTCTGACAAGGGTCTAGTGTATGAAGGGTACCTGGAGAAACCAAAAGGCAAAGAAAGCGAAAATTGGACTTCCAGAAAAGAGATGCTATTTCGCTCTACAAAATTTGGTGATGACGTTGACCGTGCATTGAAGAAAGAGGACGGCAGTTGGACTTATTTTGCCTCGGATATCGCTTACCATTTTGATAAGATATCGCGTGGTTTTAACAATATGATCGTAGAGCTTGGTAGTGACCACGGCGGTTATGTCAAAAGACTCAAAGCAGTCGTCTCTGCGCTCAGTGATGATCAAGCAAAAATAGAGGTAAAACTGCATAATATTGTGAATTTTTTCGAGAACGGCAAACCTGTTAAGATGTCCAAAAGATCAGGAAACTTCCTAACAGCAAGAGATGTAGTGGAAGAAGTTGGCAGGGACATAACTCGTTTTATAATGCTAACACGCAAGAATGATATGGTCTTGGACTTTGATTTTGCTAAAGTTAAAGAACAGTCAAAAGACAACCCTATTTTTTACGTGCAATATGCGCATGCTCGTGCTCATTCGTTAATGCGTAATGCTCCAAAAGAGCTCCCAACAGCAGATCCTTCACTTTTAAGGACAGGTGGAGAGCTCTTCCTCATAAAAACCTTAGCAAAGTGGCCAGATGTGGTAGAAATTGCAGCAAGGCTTTGTGAGCCACACAGAATTACTTTCTACTTACTTGAAGTTGCAGAAGCGTTTCACGTTTTATGGGGGTATGGCAAGAGTGATTTAAACATGCGTTTCATACTGGAAGACAACTTAAACCTCACCGCTGCAAGAATGTTTCTCGTGCAGGCCTTAGCACACGTCATCGCTTCTGGACTTTCTATCTTCAATATAGAGCCTTTGGAAGAGATGAGTTGATTTTTTTATGCAAGATTGTTTTTTCAACGAATAGAGAAGTTGACAAAATTAAGTAAAAATGTTATAGTTTATAGTAGTATTTTCTGGTTAATATATGGCTCACAGTCAAAAAAAGCTCAATGTTAATGTAAGTTTTGACAGTAAATTGGCTCAGTATCTTACAGAAATGGCAGAGACTCAAAATAAAACTATTCCTGAAGTTTTAGTAGATTTAGTGGAAGAAGAGTTCGAAGAAGATGTAGAGCTATCCAAAATAGCTGACGATCGCCTCTCTGAAGGTGAAGAAGAAGTAGAGGATGATGAAAACATCTGGAAATAAAACTTACACTATAAAATTCTTAAAAAATGTTATTGAAAAAGAAATTCCAGCTCTTCCGGCAAAGATTAAATTAATGGTTCAGGAGGCCATAAAGAAACGCCTTACAGTTGATCCTTTTAATCTAGGAAAGCCTTTATGTCATAGCTTTAGAGGGCAATATAGGATAAGGGTTAGCAACTACCGTATAATTTACATCATAAATCATTCAGAACGTAAAGTACTTATTACTGCAGTGGGGTATAGAAAAAACATTTACAAACACAGAAGATTACACAATTAAAAATATAAGAAAGATCTCACCGCTGCAACTTGTCCAAGCCTTAGCACACGTCATTGCTTCTGGACTTTCTATCTTTAATATAGAGCCGTTAGAAGAAATGAGTTGATTTTTTTTTGTTACAATATGTAATGATCAAAATATTATTCAAAGTAGGGTAAAGTTATGACAATCAGTTTTAGGGAGTATTCAACTGTATTCACTGAAGTTGCGGAACAGACAGATTTAAATGGAAATAACATAATTGAAAGAATAAAAGGGCATTAGCATAGATCCCGCTAACAAGCAGCGGGATGACGGTTGTCAGGGTGTCAGGCTAGTACCTTCTCTTGTCATCCCAGTGCCCAGACACTGTGATCCAGAAAAGTTTGCTTGTGAACAAGCAAACTAGCATGGAAAGTGGTTACAACATTTTCGATGAGATTATATGGAAAACTGTATTCCAGTGTCAAGCACTGGAATACATCACAGGGGCACTGGAATGACACCCTTTACGGGCTCTTAAATTGCAACTATAAATGTTTAAGAAATTTACCAAATGAAAAAAAAGGCAAAAGAAGCCCCATGGTGGTTGGCTATTTACTATGTACTAAAATATCGGCGTTTTTTTTATTCTAAAACGCTTGATTAAGAGCGATTTAGCTGCTTTTAACTTGCAACTAACCTACACCGCAAGTGTTTAAGAAATTTACTAAGCAGGAAAAAAGGCAAAGAAACCCCGTAGTAGCTAGCATTCAAATTCTCCCTTGTCAATTTGACGTTTTTTGCTGTCTTAAACGCTTTGTAAGCGCGTTTCGGCTTATATAGGTAAAAACCCAGAAATTTTTAAAGACATGCGATGCACGTAGTGCGAAAAATTAAACATGAGACGCCAAATACCCTAAGTTTTTTGTCATTAACCTGCACAGATTGCGAAGATAAATAAATAGCTTCAGTTTCATGATAAGGGGGTTGGCGAAGGGTGTCAAGTAATTCCGTTCCTTATGGGTAAAAAAAGAGAAACTCTAAGTTGCAGCCGCACAATGTTTCTCTTTTCTGCTGTTGATGATTATTTCGCCTATTGTAACTGCCGCTAGAATAAAGCAATAATATACCTGTGTTAATAAAGAAATAGGTGATACAGAGGCGATGCTACCTGCTAGCAATAGTTGGGAACCATAAGGTAAGATACCTTTTGTAGCACAAGCAAAAACATCTAATAAGTATGCGCTGCGATGTGGCGCAATACTGTGTTTTTGTGCAAGCCTTTTTGCAATGCCACCACTTAGTAAAATAGCAATGGTATTATTGGCAACTAAGGTAGTAAACATAGACGCAATTCCTGCTATCACAAATTCAGCTTTAGTTTTTGTGATATTGCTTTCATCGATGAGTTTATGCAACGCTTTTTGACCTTGCTTGTACATTATATGGCTCAATCCACCGATAAATAGAGCAAATATCACTATTTCGTTTACTTTTTTGAAACCGTCATACACGTCATGAGGAAATTGAATGATAGCATAGTCAAAAAAAGTTATTCCTAGCACACCAGCAATAATTATGTTTATAGTTATTGTTACTAAAGTGGCGACTTCAAGCAGCCCCATGATTATTAAAGAAATGTAAGGAATAATTTTTATTATAGAATAATAATCTAAATTTGATATAGAAATAATTTTTGTACTATTTGAGGCAACTGCTAGGTAGATGAGTGTTATAATGCTGGCAATAAGTGCAACTTTAGAGTTCATTTTAAGTTTATCTTTTGCTGAAGCTTCCTGTGAAGAAACAGATGCAATGGTGGTATCAGATATCATCGAAAGGTTATCGCCAAACACGGCACCACCTACTACAGTTGCAGTTCCTATTTCGAGACCAAAAGCTCCACTTTTTGCCAGATTAACAGCTATAGGTACCATCAGCGCAACAACTCCCATAGATGTGCCAATTGCAGTTGAAATAAAAGCAGAAGCCAAAAATACTCCAGGCAGCAGTAATCTTGCTGGAAGGAAATTAAGAATTAAATTAGCAACAGTGTCTGCGCTACCGATTGATTGAGTCACCGCAGAAAATGCTCCAGAAAATAAAAAAATTAAACACATAGTAAGGGTGTTTTTGTCACCCATGCCCTTGATAACAGTATCGATGTTATGCTGAATTTTATTTGTACCACGTGAGACAGCAAAAAATAGTGCTGGTAATAAGCAGATTACTGGTGAAACCTGATGAAGTGGATTATCAGTTCCGATAAAAGAAAAATAAGCACCACTTCCAAGATACAAGATTAAAAAAATAATCAAGGGGACAAAAGCTGTCATTTTACTGTACCTAAACTTATAACTATAACTAATTAAGTGGTTTTAAGCAAGTTTGGTTTTCACTAGTTCTACAGGAAGTCAATAGCAGAGTTTTAAACTTCATATTTAATCTACTAAATAAATAGCACATGTAGCTTATTGCTTGACAATAGGATCTAATTGTTGTCTAGATTCCAGCATCACGCGCACAACTGTACGAACATTTGTTTGCGAAGAAATGTTATAGCTGGTTTTGCCTCAAACACAAAGATGTCATCCGAGTAGCTGACTACTTGGATCCAGAAAATTTTGCTGCGAGTAAGCAAATTTGTTTGGTGAGCATAGAAAGTGGAATGTGTAAGCGCAGCCTCAACAGGTTGTCATCCAAGTAGCTGACTACTTGGATCCAGATTGGATACTGAGTTGGTGAGTATAAAAGTATAGCTAACGCGAGCTCTACGTCATACCGCCGCAGAATAATTAACCGTCATACCGCGATTCATTCGCAGTATCCCTTCGCGGTATCCCTTAGCCGCTAACAAGCAGCGGGATGACGAGCTTATCGTCATGCCACCGCGAACCGTCATACCGCGATTCATTCGCGGTATCTCTAGATCCCGCTAACAAGCAGCGGGATGACGGTTGTCGTTTAGCTATAAATATTTAAGAAATTTACTAAACAGAAAAAAAGGCAAAAGAAGCCCCGTAGTTGGCTAATTACTTACATTATACTTTCAAGTATGGCGTTTTTTTATTCTAAACGCTTAATAACCGCGACTCAGCTGCTTTTAAATGCAACTAACCTTAGCTATAAATGTTTAAGAAATTTACTAAACAGAAAAAAAGGCAAAAGAAACCCTAGGGTAGCTAGTTATTCACTATCCATTTTTTAAGTTGGCGTTTTTTTATGTTTTAAACGCTTTATAAGCGCGTTTCAGCTTATGTAGGTAGAAGTTTGATAAAGACATAAGGTGCACATAGTGCAAAAAATTAAACATGAGACGCCAGATACGTGAGTTTTTTTGTCATTTAATCTGTACAGAGAAGATAAATAAATAGCTTCAGTGTTTATGATAAGGGGGCTGGCGGAGTTTGTCAAGCAAGTTTTTTATTTCTAGCGGTTGTTGCCAAAAACTATACAAGAAGTCTATTGAAATTACGTATATCAATCGTTGTAAAATCACACAATTGCTCTGTAGAGCTATGCCCTGTAATAATTACTATACCATTTTGCTCAGAGCGTATTGAGATTAGGTTCAGCACTAATTCACACGTTGCACTATCAAGATTACAAAATGGTTCATCTATCAGCCAAACGTTTGCATTAGAAATCAAGAGGCGAGCAAGCGCAACTCTCCTTTTCCAGCCTGCAGAAAGTTCGCCATATCTAATATTAAGTACAGGTTGCAACTGCAAGCAACAAATAGCTGCCACAATCAATTCTCTAGTATTTCGTATTCCTGCCCAGAATTCTACGTTTTGAGCAACAGTTAAGCTATCTTTACAGGCATTCTTATGGCCTATATAGACCATAGAAGATATATAGGATTTTGGATCATCATATATATCTTTTCCGCAGTGCCTTATATTGCCTGATACCGGCGGTAAAAGTCCAGATAAACTTCTAATTAAGCTGGTTTTACCACTACCATTTGGACCAGTGATTAGAATCTTTGATTTTAGCTCAGCTTTAAAACTGAGATTCTTAAATAGTACCTTATTATTACGAGTGCAGGATAAATTTTCACATTCAAGCATGGATTATCTGCCCTTTCCCTTATGTTTACCTTGAGTTGAAGCCTGAGCTTTTACAAACAGCTCCCAAAATCCTTTCTGTCCGCCTTCTCTATGTATCAATTGTGCAAAACGCTGCATTAAACCATTACCCATCATAACCATCTTTGTCCATTTACCTACCGGTTTTGCTATGTCAACTATTTCTGGATCTTCTTTATAAACTTGCACATCTTTTTGTTTCTCGCGTAGCGTTTCTTGTTGTTTCATCAACTCTTTTTGCTTATTTTTTTGATATAATTCATTGAATTTTCTGTCTTCTTCCCACTCTTCTTTAAAAACTTTTCTAGGAAATATGATTTTTCTAATGCGATTTTTGTATATTTTTCTCAAAAAGAGAAATACTGCAGCTACAGCAAGTAATGTTACGCTATATAATATGATCTGTGTAAGTGGCATTTCCTGTATCTAATTCATTAAAAATACCCTTACTATTATACCATAATTATGGAAATTGTGCAATTTTTTTGCGGGTAAAGACAGTATAAAAGTAATACTGCTCTATTTCGTAAATTGGACAAATATCTGAGAATGGGCTTGTATGTAGTAAGGTTTATTTCTATACTTTTTAAAGAATTTAGAAGTGAAACAAATATGAACTGCTACAAGACTCACACGTGCAATGAATTAAGGAAGAATGATGTAGGAAAGGAAGTTACCCTCTCTGGATGGTTATACCGTAAGCGCGATCACGGTAACCTAATCTTTGTTGATTTAAGAGACTTCTATGGAATCACTCAACTAGTATTGAATAATGACAAAGACTTTTTTGATGAGATATCAAATTTAAAATTGGAGAGTATAATTACTGTTACAGGAATAGTTGAAGCTAGAACTGAAGATACGGTAAACACCTCTATCGCAACTGGGGAAATTGAGGTTGTAGTTAGCAATTTGCACGTTGAATCGGAAGTCGAGTTCCACCGTGATGAAGAAATAGCGAAAGAAGAAAGAAGTATATTAGCGAGCATTGCTGGCGAACAAGAATATCCGGAAAATATGAGATTTAAATATCGTTTTCTTGATTTAAGGCGTGAAAAAGCCCGCAACAATATTATTCTGCGCTCACAAATTATTGCAGAACTCCGCAAGCTCATGATAGAGCGAGGATTTTTAGAGATTCAAACTCCAATACTCACTGCTTCCTCTCCTGAAGGAGCACGCGACTACCTAGTGCCAAGCAGGCTAAATCCTGGCAAGTTCTATGCATTGCCACAAGCTCCGCAGATTTTCAAACAGTTGCTCATGGTCTCAGGGTTTGATAAATATTTCCAAATCGCACCGTGTTTTCGTGATGAAGATGCAAGGGCTGACCGTTCTCCGGGAGAGTTTTATCAGCTAGATCTTGAAATGTCTTTTGTAACTCAAGAAGACATCTTTCAGATTATTGAGTCTACCTTATATAGAGTGTTTGCTAAATTTTCTCGTAAGTCTGTTGATAAAGATTTTCCACGTATTACATATAAAGAAGCAATGCTTAAATATGGTTCTGATAAGCCAGATCTGCGCAATCCACTATTAATCAGCGATGTTACAGAAATTTTTCGTGATTCAGGGTTCAATATTTTCAAAAGCAATATTGAGCGTGGTATGTTAGTGAGAGCCATCCCTGCACCTAAAACAGCAGAGGAACCACGCAGCTTCTTTGATAAAAAGATAGAACATGCGCAAAAAGAATTCGGTGCTAAGGGTCTCGGATATATAACGTTTGATAAAGATGGAACTGCGAAAGGCCCAATTGCTAAATTTCTTGATGAAAATAGGCTAAACCACATAAGAGAAGCAACAAACATAGAGCCAGGAGATAGTGTATTTTTTGCTTCTGACAAAGAGAATGAGGCGGCAAACATTGCAGGAAAAGTACGCACTCTTTTAGGGTCAGAACTCAGTCTTATAGATGATAATATCTTCAAGTTTTGTTGGATAATTGATTTTCCATATTTTGTATATGACGATAAAAGTAAAAAAATAGATTTCTTTCATAACCCATTCTCCATGCCACACGGTGGTCTGAAAGATTTAGAGGACAAAAATCCACTGGATATCCTTGCTTACCAATATGATCTTGTTTGCAATGGAATAGAACTGTCAAGTGGGGCGATTCGTAATAACAAACTGGATATCATGTATAAAGCTTTTGCCATTGCAGGTTATAGCCGGGGAGAAGTTGATACAAGATTCGGTGCACTTGTACGTGCATTCAGATTTGGTGTTCCTCCTCATGGTGGAATAGCACCAGGAGTTGATAGAATAGTTATGCTGCTTGCTGATGAGCCAAATATTCGTGAAGTAATCTGTTTTCCTATGAACCAGCAAGGTGAAGATGTTCTAATGGGTGCTCCTTCCAAGGTGGAGGATAAGCATTTACGTGAATTATCCTTGAAGGTTATTGAATGAAAAATTTTATAGCAAGGAGCACCGGTTAATGATATATTAGGTTATGTTAAATTGAAAGACCATGAATAATATCCAAAAAGCAATACTATCGGGCATGATCTGTAACATGATTGTGTGGTATGAACTCACTCTTTTTGGAGTATTAACAGATACAATCATCAACGTTTTTTTCCCATCAGAAGATCATTATTTGAGTACACTCAAATTCCTTGGTGTTTTTGCAATTGGTTTTGCGTTTAGACCAATTGGTGCAGTAATTTTTGGTTATATGGGAGATAAGTATGGCAGAAGAAAGACTTTACTTACTTCAGTAATATTAATTTCAATATCATCCACAATTATGGGAATTATACCTGGGTATAAAGAAATAGGGTTGCTTTCACCTGTATTGCTTGTGTTTTGTAGAATAGTGCAAGGAATAACTGCAGGAGGTGAAACAAGCATTAATACAGCATTTACGATAGAGCATTCAAAAGATAAAAAAAATCTAGGTTTCTTAGGAAGTATGAAGCCCTTTAGCGGAGCCCTGGGAACGCTCTTATGCATAACAATGATATTTATCTGCAAAAGAGTTACAGGTGAGAACTATGAAATATGGGGATGGAAGTTGCTTTTTTATTTTTGCTTTTTTTTGGGGACAATAGGTTTTTTAACTAGGTACATATTAAAAGAAAGCTTAGCATATAAAACTAATAAGTACGCTAATAATTTAGCACATTCACCATTGTTAGAACTAGTAAGAAACTATAAAAGACCGCTTATTATTTCAATCAATCTGGGAATTGCTCAGAATGCAATTGTCTACGCAGCAATAATGTTTTATAATATATCAATAAAAGAGCTAGTTATTTTATCTATTAGTGTTAAAGATTTAATGAGGATAGTAATACAGGTTGTATTTGCAGCATCTGCGGTACTTTTTGCAATTTTATCTGATAAAGTTGGAAGAAAACGCGTAATGATTCCTGTACTGATTATGCTATCTCTGATTGGTACATGTGTATTACCATTATTATCTTCCGTTAACCACTATGTCGTAATAATAACTTACTTATTGATTACTATACCAGTAGGTGCATCTTTTGGAATATATGGTTCTGTTATTTGTGAACTGTTTCCAACAAAAGTAAGATGCACTGGCGTAAGCTTAGCAAATAATATATCTGCAGGAATTTTTGGTGGCCTTTCTCCATACATATGCATGTGGCTTATAGAAAAAACCGAAACAAAACTTGCAGCAGGCATTTATCTTACTGCCTGCGCATTAATTAGCCTAATATCTGTGCTTCAAATTAAAGCCAAAGACAGAAAAGTTGATTGGTGAAATCGTTTCAGTCGAAAAATAGCGCTTCAATGGATTTTTCGATGTGTTTAGTGATAGGAGCGGTGATAGTGATTTCTTTATTGTTTGGCAGTTTTAAAGATAAAGAATGCGAATGAAGGTGAATTTTATTTGCTATCCCATCAATAAAAGCTTTTTTACCACCATATTTACCGTCACCAAGAATAGGGCAATTTATATGAGCTAAATGTGCACGTAACTGATGGGTTCTGCCGGTAATTGGTTGTAATTTTAAATAAGCAACATTGTGTTTGGATTTTGCTATAATTGAAAAATGCGTAGTGGCATTCTGAGGTGAATTTTCATCAACGACCACTTTTTCTTGACCTGAAACATATTTTTTCACCAATGGATAGTCTATTGTTCCACTATCCTTGCTAGGTATGCCAGAAGTTAATGCTAAATAAGTTTTTTTTACTCTTCGTCCTTTAAATTCTTCCATAAGGTATCTGGCAACATTAGCGTTGCGTGCGAATATTATCACTCCACTCGTATCTCTATCTAGCCTATGGACAATTTTAAATGTTTCTCCCTCTCTTATTTGGTCAAGCAAATCACTCATGCTAATCTTTACTTTTACGCCACCTTGAACGATGACCCATGCGGGTTTGTTTATAGCTAGTATATATTCGTCTTCATATAATATGTTCTCTCTTAGTAGATTCACTAACTTTTCATTATATTTGCGATCAGAATTAGCGTTTTCAATATAATTCAAGTGCTTCAGCGTTATAGTTTGCCCAGAATTTACTCTATCACTGGACTTTGCTTTGCAATCATCAACTTTGATTAATCCTTTCCTTAAAGATTTTTCAATTACAGATTGCTTTAGATCAGGAAAGATTCTTCTGATGTACCTATCCAGCCTAACGTTATCGTCTTCTATTAATATGGTTTTTATACTTTGTAGCATTCCATTATTTATAATGAATATCTAGTGAAATGTCAATTATTGGTGTCATTCCAGTGTCAAGCACTGGAATGACACCGAAGGGGCTACTGCCGTCATAAAGGAACCAGTGTCAGCTACTCGGATGACAGGAGAAGGAGACTACTGAGATGACAGCTAGCCTGACAACCGTCATCCCGCTGCTTGTTAGCGGGATCTAGAGATACCGCGAATGAATCGCGGTATGACGGTTCGCGGCGGCATGACGTAGAGCTTGCGTTAGCTATACTTTTATACTCACCAACTCAGCTGGATCCAAGTAGTCAGAGCACTGGGATGACAAAAAAAGGAGGGCACTTGGATGACGGGAGAAGGAGCTATTTGGATGACATCGTTTACTATACAATGTTTGTACAGTTCTGGATAAAAAAATTAGCTAACAAATTTATAAACATCAGTATACAGCTCATCAACGCTTGGTTCTTTACTATTTTTGGCAAAATCTTCCGACTTTTTTACTAAATCACGTATTTCCTTATCAATTACTTTGCACTCTTCTTCTGAAGCCATTTTATTATCTGTCATGTATTTCTTTAAAGTGCTTATAGGGTCATGATTTTGCTTCATATCTTCAACTTCTTCTTTTAAGCGATAAGTAGCAGGATCTGACATTGAGTGACCGCGATATCGATATGTCTTCATTTCAAGCAGGATAGGCCCTTTTCCGCTGCGTGTGTGTTCCGCTGCTTCGCTTGTAGCCTCATAAACAGAGAAAAAATCCATTCCATCAACTTGTTTTCCAGGAATACCAAAACTTTCTCCTCTTTTATATAACTCTGTTACTAAAGTTGACCTTTGCACGGAGGTTCCCATTGCGTATTCATTATTTTCTATGATGTAAACCACAGGCAACTCCCACAAAGATGCCATATTAAACGATTCATATACTTGTCCTTGATTTGCAGCACCGTCGCCAAAATATGTAAATACCACATTATCTTTTTTCTTATATTTATTAGCAAATGCTATTCCTGTGCCAATTGGAACTTGTGCTCCCACTATTCCATGCCCGCCGAAGAATTTTTTTTCAACGTCAAATACGTGCATCGAACCACCTTTACCTTTCGAGCATCCTGTTTCTTTGCCGGTAAGCTCTGCCATTACAACATTTGGATCAGAATCACATGCGAGCATTAAGCCATGGTCTCTATAACTTGTGATAAAAGCGTCACCTAATTTTGATGCAGCTTGAGTTCCAACTGCAACTGCTTCTTGTCCTATTGATAGGTGACAGAACCCGCCTATTAATCCCATCCCATATAATTGTCCTGCTTTTTCCTCAAATCTGCGTATGAGTAGCATTTTCCTGTAGAATCCAATTATCTGTTCTTTAGTGAAATTTTCTGCTTTCATATCGATTTCTTTTTCATTAAACTAACACAATACCAGGAATTTTAAATTTTTGCTAATGAACTATTACCACTGGCTTGAGGCTTTTCACGTTATCTCTGTTATCATGTGGATGGCAGGTATGCTTTATTTACCCAGGCTTTATGTCTACCATGCAACTGTAAAACCGGGATCGGAAAATGATAGCTTGCTTCAAACAATGGAAAAGAGGCTACTTAGATATATCATAAACCCTGCAATGCTTTTCTCACTTGGTCTTGGAATTACACTAATGGTTATTAGGGAAGCATATCGTGAAGGATGGTTTCATGTAAAAGCATTTGCAATACTTTTGATGTTAATTATTCATATGCTACTTGCAAAATATAGGAAAAATTTTGCAATGGGTTCGAATAAGAAGTCACATATTTATTTTCGCGTTTTAAATGAAGCAGTTACAGTATTGATAATAGTTATAGTTATTATGGTTGTTGTAAAACCTTTTTGACTGACCTTACCCAAAAAAAGCAGAAAGCTCGTATCTGTTCAGATGCATGGCTAATGTACAATACTGAAATAAAAATTCCAGTGCTCCCTTTCTTGTCATCCCAGTGCTTGACACTGGGATCCAGCTTTCTTTACAAATTCACCAAAAGTGCTTCATTCTATAACGCAAAACCCATACTCACCAAACTCAATGCATTACTTGCAATTAAGTCTCCTGGATGCCAGTGTCAAGCTACTCGGATGACACCATTCTTTTTCCTGGATCCCAGTGTTAGCTACTTGCATGACACCATTCTTTTTCCTGGATCCCAGTGGGCTTTGTTGCATCGCTAGCTATGATGGATAAAGATAAAAAAGGTAGAGAATATCAGTAGCTTATTATTCTGGTATTTATAACAAGAACGGTCAGTGAATACCTAAATTTGAGTAAAAGAAATTTCACTACCACTCACTAATCCGGCTAAAATTCAAGAATTTCAATGCTTTAGCTATTTTCAATAGAATTAAATTTATTAATATAAATAATAAATTACTATTCTTAAATTTGATCAGATTGATTGCAAAAAAACAAGATTTTCAATAGGTTGCTTATAATCCTAACTATAGTTAGCCTTTCATAAGTAGCGATGCAACAAAGCCATCCCAGTGTCAAGCACTGGGATGACAAGAAGAGGGCACTGCCCTCTTGGATGGAAGCCAGTGTTAGCTACTTTCATGACACCCTGACAACCGTCATCCCGCTACTTGTTAGCGGGATCTAGAGATACCGTGATGGTATGACGTAGGGGTTGCCGAGAACTTGTCATCCCAGTGCTTGACACTGGGATCCAGTTTTTCGTATAATTTTGTCAAAATCTATTGTGCTAGCAAGTTCACTAGCGTCACGCGCTGGTCTGTTAGACATTTACGTGTAGGGTGAAGAAATTTTGAAAAAGACATACCAAATATGAAAGGCCTATATATTAAAACTTACGGCTGTCAGATGAACGTTTATGACTCCGTTTTAATGGAAAATGTAATTAAACCTTTGGGGTTCAACGTTGTTAGTGATGCAGGGAAAGCCGATTTAGTGATACTGAATACTTGTCACATTAGAGAGAAGGCAGCAGAAAAACTTTACTCAGAGCTTGGGAAGATTCATTCGTTACGAAAAGAAATGACTATAGTGGTGGCTGGGTGTGTAGCGCAAGCAGAGGGAGAAGAAGTGTTCAGAAGGGCTCCTTTTGTTGATATTGTTGTTGGTCCGCAGAGTATCGCTACCTTACCGGAGCTGATAGTCAAAGCAAGCAGAAGTAAAGGTCATGTAATAAACACTGATTTTCCTGAAGTTGCAAAGTTTGATAAATTGCCAGATGAATGCTATGGCAATAGCCAGGGGTCTTCTGCGTTTCTTGCCATACAAGAGGGTTGTGATAAATTTTGTACGTTTTGTGTAGTGCCCTATACTCGTGGAGCTGAGTATTCACGGCCAGTGAATGAAATATTTCGTGAAGCATTGAAATTAGTTGCAAATGGGGCAAATGAGATCAATTTGCTTGGTCAGAACGTCAATGCTTACCATGGGGAGTGCGAAGGGGAAGTGTGGGATTTAGGAAAATTAATTAGTCATATTGCTAAAATTGAAAAGCTAGAGAGGATTCGTTATACAACTTCTCATCCAAGAGATATGCATGAATCTCTCTACTTGGCACATGCGGAAGAGCCAAAGCTCATGCCGTTTGTTCACCTGCCTGTGCAGTCTGGTTCGAATAAAATATTGCACGCGATGAACAGGAAACACACTGCAGAGGAGTATTTGGAAATAATAGACAGATTTCGCAAATTGAAACCTGAAATCGAATTTTCTTCTGATTTTATTGTTGGTTTTCCTGGAGAAACCGAAAAAGATTTTGAAGAAACTATGAAATTAGTAGAAAAAGTTAGATATGCTCAGGCTTATAGTTTTAAATACAGCCCAAGACCAGGCACACCGGGAGCGGAAAGAAAAGATCAAGTACCAGAAGAGGTTAAAACAGAGCGCCTTCTTCGTTTACAGAAATTAATTAGTAAGCAACAACTTGAGTTTAACCAGAGTATGGTAGGTAAAACTATACCTGTTCTATTTAGCGATAAAAAAGGTAAACACCAAAACCAAATTATTGGTAAAAGCCCATATATGCAATCAGTGTGCATTGATGATTCTGAAGATAAATACAGGGACAAAATAGTAAATGTGAAAGTGTTGGAAGCTCGGCAGAGTAGTTTGCTGGGGTGTGCATTTCACTGATTTTAAGCAGCGTTAAATATAAATCTTAAGCAAAGAGTATTGAAAAAATGCAATCATAATCTTTTTCAAAAGTTACAAAGTTTAATTGCTACCTCTGCTGAACGGGTACCTTAAACCTACAAATTTGAGCTTACCTATATCAATTTTTTGTACAAGATGAGTTAGTAACAACTTTATGTATAAAATTGAAGAAGAATAAAAATACAATAACGAGCATTAAATTAAATATTCCCACCTTTAAAAAACCCTCTTTATATATTTCTAAAGATTCTAAATAATTTATTTTACCATTTACTGAAGGAACTGACATAAATTTTGATATTGCAACTCCGGCTAGGTTAGAAAACGCTAATGACAGCATTACTATACCCATCACTACTCCTCTAAGGTTTTTGGGGGCTAGTGTAGTTGCTTGTTCTTGGACTAATGGAGCAATACATAATTCTCCCAGTCCCATAAAGGAGATAGCAATTATTAAATATAAGTATTCTACTTTACCTTCAATGTTAGAGTTTAAACATCCTATGTACAGTGTGAAAAAACACATAGCCATTGTCAGAAGGCCAAGGGTAAACATGGAAGTTGCATATTTTTGCTTAAACTTCATGTATGTTCCAAAAAGAAAGCCAAATATTATAATTGACACAGGATTTATGGCTTGAGAAACTGAAGCTGGGATTGTTATACCTAATACATTGTTAATAACGTTTCTTTCGGTGAATAAGTTAACCAAAGAGCCAAGCTGCATTTCTAAAGCAAAAAAACACAAGAAAAATACCACAAGAATAGATAATGCCACTAATTTTCGTCTTTGTTCTGCTGATAATTTAGATATTATATAAATAAATATGCCCAGAGCTGTTATTCCAATAAATATGAGCATATTAGTAAAAAATTCACTATGTATAAGCATTTTAGCAATTATTGATGATGACAGAAAGCTTCCTATCAATACTATACCAAAAATTTTAATCCCTAATATGCGCTTATTCATAAGCTCTGGATAAGGAGAAAGGCCGCTATCTCCTAAAAGATTCTGAAATTTGAGAAAAAAGATTAGCCCTATAGACATCCCAATACCAGCTAAACCAAAGCCGTAGTGCCAGCCAAACAAGTGGGCTACATAACCACATGAAATAGAAGCCAATATTGCTCCAATATTCACACCTACGTAAAATAAAGTAAAGCCTCTGCTACGTTCAGGATCGTCTTTGCCATAGCATGAACTAAGTAAGTTAGTTACGTTCCCTTTAAACATACCAGTACCTATGGCTATTAGAGATAAACCTAAATATAATAAACCTGGTTCAAACTTAACCAATGACATGCAAGCATGACCTGCTATCATCACTATCCCTCCAAGCAACACCATGTTGCGGAATCCCATCAACTTATCAGCTAAAAAACCTCCAAGTATTGGTATAGCATAACCTGTTGCAGCAAATAATGAGTAAATAGTAAAGGCCCTCTCATCAGTGAAACCTAAGTGAGAAGTCAAAAATAGGACCAAAAGTGCCCTCATTCCATAGTAAGAGAAACGTTCCCACATTTCAACAAAGCACAACATTTTTAAAAATTGTGGAAACTTATCTGTCTTCTGATCCATAAAATACCCCTAAAGCTTGGGTTAATGTTAAGTAAAACAATAAAAACTGCAAGTAAAACTTAAAAAAAGGTATTGGAAGCTCGGCAGAATAGTTTGTTGGGGTGTGAGCTACGGAAATATTTTTGAATTTGTAATTTTTCAGAAAGCCCTATATTCTTTAGTTTTACATAGCGAACATGAAGTCAAAGCATTATCCTGATACAGTAAGTAGTCCTGATTTTTTATCGTTAGAAAAGGAAATCATAAAATTTTGGCAGGAAAACAAAGTTTTTGAGCGGTCAGTTGAAGAACGTTCCAAGGATAATTGTTTTGTCTTTTACGATGGGCCTCCGTTTGCAAATGGACTTCCGCATTATGGACATTTACTCACTGGTTTCATCAAAGACGCATTTGCAAGATATCAAACTATGCTTCAAAAAAGGGTTGAACGTAGATTTGGCTGGGATTGCCATGGATTGCCGGCTGAGATGGGTGCAGAAAAAGAACTTGGAATATCTGGTAGAACTGAGATAGAGAAGTTTGGTATAGATAAATTTAACGATCATTGCCGTACTTCTGTGATGAAATTTTCATCAGAGTGGGAGAAGTATGTAAATAGGCAAGCAAGGTGGGTAGACTTTCACAATGACTATAAGACTATGGATAAATCATTCATGGAGTCGGTCATGTGGGCATTCAAGCAGCTTTATGATAAGGGTCTGGTGTATGAATCAGTGCGCGTTGTACCATATAGCTGGGCATGCGAAACTCCATTATCTAATTTCGAAACAAGGCTTGATAACGCGTATAGAGAAAAAGTTAGCAAAGCTGTAACTGTTGCATTTGAGCTTTTAGAAAACCCACAGCAATTTAAAAGTGTTAAACGAAAGTGTAAATTACTTGCTTGGACTACAACTCCTTGGACGTTGCCGAGCAACTTGGCTTTAGCAATAGGAAAAGATATTAAGTATTGTGCAGTGTCAGTCCACCCTTTGATGTCATTCCAGCGCGTGACGCTGGAATCTATTTCTGGATCCCAGTGTCTGGGCACTGGGATGACAGGGAGTAGTGAAGGAAGTTCAATGAATGGTGAAATATACATTTTTGCTGAAAGCTACTTAGAGAAATTTATCAGCCACTCTGAACAAAACAATATTCCATATGAAAACTGCAATATAAAACTTAAAGCGAATGATCTTGCAGGTCTTTCTTACAAACCACTGTTTGACTATTTTAAAGACACAAAAAATGCATTTCGCGTTTTTATTGCTGATTATGTGACGGAAGAAGACGGTACTGGCGTTGTGCATACTGCTCCTGGATTTGGTGAGGAAGATTTTTACCTTTGCCAAAGCCATGATATTCCAGTTATTTGTCCAATTGATAACAGTGGAAAATTTACTGCTGAAGTTTCAGATTTGGCAGGGGTTCATGTTTTTGATGCCAATGATACAGTAATAAAAAAATTGAAAGGGCAGGGAAGTTGGTTTAAGACTGAGCAATATATTCACAATTATCCACACTGCTGGAGAACTGACACTCCTTTGATCTATCGAACTATGCCTTCTTGGTATGTTGCTGTTACAAAATTCAAAAGCAGAATGGTAGAGCTAAATAAGAGAGTTAATTGGATACCAAACCACATTAGAGATGGTCAATTTGGAAAATGGCTTGAAGGGGCACACGACTGGTCAATTTCACGCAATCGATTCTGGGGTACGCCAATCCCTGTATGGAAATCAGATGATGCGAGATATCCAAGAGTAGATGTATATGGTTCAATAGAAGAACTGGAGAGAGATTTTAATGTTAAAATAGACGACTTGCACAGACCATTTATCGATACTTTAACAAGACTAAATCCTGATGATCCAACAGGAAAATCAGTTATGCGCCGTGTACCTGACGTGTTTGACTGCTGGTTTGAATCTGGCTCGATGCCATTTGCGCAAATCCACTATCCGTTTGAAAATAAGGAGTGGTTTGAATCTGCGGATTTTATCACTGAATACATAGCGCAAACCAGGGGGTGGTTTTATACGCTCTTTGTATTGTCCACTGCTTTGTTTAATAGGGAACCATTTAAGAACTGCATATGCCACGGTGTTGTTTTGGATGTAAAAGGGCAAAAATTGTCCAAACGTTTGAATAACTATGCAGATCCAATGGAGGTTTTTGATAGATACGGTTCTGATGCACTGCGTTTTCTTATGCTTTCTGGATCTATTGTTTGTGGTGGTAATTTGCTACTCGATAAAGAAGGAAACTCAATACGAGATGTTCTGAAAAACGTAATAAAACCTATTTGGAACAGTTATCACTTTTTTACTATGTATGCAAATGCAGATGGAATTAAAGCTGAAGTTTGTAAGGATTATCAAAGCACTATTGATCGTTACATGATTTCCAAGTGTTTTGAAGCTGTAGAAGGTATCCAAGCTTCTATGAACAACTATAACTCCCAAGAGGCTTGCAAAATTTTAATGAACTTTTTTGAAGTGCTAAATAATTGGTATATTCGTCGCAGTCGCGAGCGTTTTTGGAAAAGTGATTTGGATCAGGATAAAACTGATGCTTATAATGTTCTATATACGGTTTTTTATTACATACTAAGAGCTGCAGCTCCTTTGTTGCCACTTATAACAGAGAATATATGGCAAGGGCTTAAGTATGAAGAAACATCTGTTCATTTGGCTAATTTTCCACAATTAGAGAAGTTTGATAGTCAGCTCATTGCCAAGATGGATTTGGTGAGAGAGATATGCAACTCTGCACTCTCTATTAGAAACACTTTTAACATACGTATCAGACAGCCACTTGGCAGTATGATCATTTATCATCAGTCTTCCTGTAGTTTTCTTGAAGGTGAGCCGTTTTCTGTCATCCCAGAGCTCTCTCCCGTCATCCCAGAGTTCTCTCCTGTCATCCGAGTAGCTGACACTGGGATCCAGAAAGAAAAAAGTGCTGGAATGACACCAAGCATGAATGAATATCAAGAGATGATAAAAGATGAGGTAAATGTAAAAAAACTGGAGTTAGTAAACAGACTTGAAGATATTGCATCACTAGAGTTAAAGCTAAGTTTTCCCCTGCTTGGAAAGAGAATACCAGATAAAATTAAGAAACTAGTTCAATATGTCAAAGAGGGAAAATGGAAGCAAGTTGAAAATGAGCAAGTTTTTTTAGGTAATGAGTCAGAAAATTGCATCATAGAAAAAGGCGAATATGAACTATTGTTAAAAGCAAACAGTGAATATTCCTCTGTATTTGATAACAATAAAGGGATTGTCATTCTAAATACTGAACTAAATGATGAATTAATTCTAGAAGGGCTTGCAAGAGATGTCGTGAGGCTCATTCAGGAAACCAGGAAACAAGCTGATTTTCATATGTCCGATAGAATCAGAGTAATAATCAAAACAGAAGATGAGAAAATTAAGGAAGCAATAAATACGTGGATTGAATATATAAAAGAGCAGACCCTTACCTTATCTTTGGACATTAATACAGAAATTGGAACTAACTTTTATTTTAAGGAGTACCAAAATTTGATAGTTGGTATTAGGTTAAATTATTAGTAGTTGAAAGTTGTCATTGTTTATGCTATACTTAGGTTACTTGAGGTAAGGTTATGGTATGCATGCTGTTGTAGATTGTAAGAAAGTTGTTGACTTAAATAACAATAGTGATGATTTAGGTAAAGTAGAATCTATTTCCAATGTTACTTTGGAAGAGGAAGAGTCTTTTGATGCTATGGAAGCTGTTTCTAATGTAGAAGAAGGGAATGATTTAGGTCTTGCTACTTCAGAAGAGGAAGAAGAATTTTTTGATGCTGTGGAAGAACAAGAGCCGTTAGCTAATTTTAACGTTCCATTCAGTATATTTCATTATAAAGATTATAACTCTGATTTTTTTACTTCTTGGTATAATATATCAAGTAGAATATTTAAAGAGGTAAATCGAGCTTGCCCGGAGAAGAAAGTATTAAATTTAGCTCTATCAGTTTTAATGTTTCCTTATATAGTTTTCACTGCGTTAGGATTAGCCGTATATAATAAATTAAAAACAAATGATAAGACACAAATCAGTTCAGAGGAGAATAAAACAAAAAAAAGTGAAGTAAGTGAAAGTACAGCAAAAAGATTGGCATATGGTGTTCTTGCTGCAATAGTGATTCTTGTTAATATCGCTGTGCTTGCAGCATTACTTATTCCTGCAACACTCGCTTTGGCTACTTTTTATCTTTTAAATAAAAAATTATCTCATTTTTTGATTGCTGCTATTAAAATAAGTAATGGGTTATGTCAAAATGAACACCAAAATATTGAGGTGTCTTTTCATGAGATAGAGGCTATTGAAGCAGACATTAAGTGGAATATGGAAGTTAAGTTTCCACCGCAATTTAAACAACTACTTAGAGATTTATACGAAGATAAAGATGGTAGTTGGTTTAATGTTGCACGTGATTCAGAACATAATACCATACTGAAATTATCAGCTAATATCCACTTAAAAAATGGTCTTAAGCCTTTACGTAATGAGATCAAGAATGTGCTTGCAACTTCTATTCAAGAATTTGCGAAGACTATGGAAGAACTGATAAAGCTAGAAAAGAAAGAGATTACATATGATAAATTGAAGGAATTGTTGGACGAATTCAGGTTAAAAGTGGTAAGTAGCATAGATTTTAAGTTGACAACTCACTTAATGTACAACGCCTATCAAGTTGCCTTTATACAAGCAGTTAGGTTTCAGCTGGATAGACGGAAAGAAGGTTTTTCACTGGAAGATGAGATAAAAAATTCTTTAGTGAGACAGGAATTAGAGAGTCAAGGTAAGGAATTACCAGGTGAGAAAGAAATGATAATAAGAGATCTGAAAAAAGCAGGAGCAAAATTACCGGATGTTTTAGATGATAGTGAGCTTCCTATATTTAAAGCAGAATGGAAGCGGCTTAAAGAAGAAGGGAAGATAGCTAAGAGAACAATTATTGATGTTTATAAATATATACATAGTAGAGAAACAGAGACAGCTCTAGGTAATGCTAAAGAAGAGATTAATCTTTTAAAAAAAGAAGGACAAAAAAGATATATTAGGATACATGAAAAATTGAAAGAAATATATGGAGATGTAAAAAAGAATAATTTAGCAGGTGATGTTTTAAGAAGAAGGTTAGAAGGTCTTTTTAAGTTCGAGTATGATGATCAAGAAGTTGAGCAAAGGCTAGTAAAGTCAGTAATGAAAAAAGCCAAGGGTGAGTTAGGCCTATTAGGCATGCTCAGCTTAATAGACCAGTTTCGGGATTTAGAAAAGGAGATAAAAGGTTCTTTGAGTGAGAATTTAAAAGAAGCTTCAGATAAAGTAAATGCTTTTGTAGCAAAGATATATTTAGAAATAACGAAATGCAAAATACAAAATGTACTCAAAGGCCAAGCAAAGGGTATAGAGGATTCATGTAAGCTGTTAGAGGAAAAGGAGCCGGATTTAGTACAGAGGATTAATGCGCACCGAGCGGAAATTGCAGAATGCTTAGAGCAACCTATATCGTTAAGGAAAGTAATAGAAGAAAATGAGGATTTAAACAAATATTTAGAAGGTGAGCGAAATAGGAAAGGAGAACAGCATCCAAGTACAAAATTAATAGAGAAGCATTTGAAAAATAACCAAGAAATTCTCAAAGCATTAAAACAGTTAGAATTAGAAGAAAAAGGATTGTTGATAAATGAAGAAACAAAAAATGATTATATAGAAGAACTAGAATCTCGCGAAAAAATAAAGTTTGCAATAATAGAGGATGATTTACTGAAGGAGTTCGAGCGTGAAACTTTTAACGAAGAAGCAGTTAAGAAGTTGTTAGAGGAAGCGGAACTTGAATACTATTTGGCAGAAAAATGCATAAAAAGTCCTGTGATAAAAACAAAAAATAATATCAAGCACTTTTATCAAGGTTTATTGTCTCCTTTGATAGATAATTTGACAAAAGATATAATAAATAATATACCAGGAAATAGTGAAGGTTGTATACAGAAAGTTAAGAACTGGAGTAAAGTTATGTTTGGTGCAATAAAGATTGGAGCATCAAATGCTTATAAAGAGACTACAGAGAGAAAAGCGTTAAATGTGGCACATAATACTTATAAAGAAGGAGAGACATTTCTTCAATGTTTTCAGTTAAATTATGAAGGTGTTGGAGCCTTTTTAGGTAATTTATTTTCTGATGATGGGGTAACATTTAAAAATGATGTGTGGCCTAAAATAGAAGAGCATTTGCATGGAATGTGGGATAGATTTTTCAAGGATATTGAATTCAATATTGGAAATAAATTGGATGAAGTAAGTGTGACACAGCAACGGCAGGAAACTATGATTGTGACTCAACGATAAGTTCTCAAAGTTCCTCCGGTATTTTCACATACTAAATTAACTATAGCACTTGATTCTTTTTGGATCTCTTTTTCAGTTAAAGTGTGAGTTGGAGAGCAGAAAGTAACTGACAATGCTATAGACATCTTATTCGATTCTATATTATTTCCATGGTATACGTCAAATACTAAAACTTCTGTGATGAGCTCTGAGCTTTTTTTTACCACATTGATTATGTTACCTACTTTCACATCCTTATTTACAATAAATGCAAAATCACGTTTTACACTTTGGTATTTATAATCGATAAATTTCTTTCTACTTACAGGTAAATTTTCAATATTTTCTAATATCACCTCAAAACCTACAACTTTTTGCTTGATGTCAAAAAGATCTAATATATTAGGATGCAACTCTCCAAAATAACCTGCTACTTTATTCTTAAAAGAGAGAGTGCCTGACTTTCCTGGGTGGTAATGTTCTTTTTCTGCTCTCTCTATCGTTAAATTATCGCAATTGACGTTAAAAAACTCCAAAGCTGCTATGCAATCAGCCTTTGCGTCAAAAACATCTACTTTCCTATTAGTATTATAATGGTTTCGCGGTAAATTATTTCCTGTTCTTATTCCACTTAAAACATGTTTAGACTGAGCTTCACCATCGTAAATCGGCCCGATTTCGAAGATTGCAAGATCAGATATTCCATGGGCAATATTATCAGCAGTAACTTGCAATAAATTTGGCATAATACTTGGTCTCATTATATTAAAGTTATTGTTAAACGGATTATCGATGATAAATAACTTATTCGAGTAACCAAATTTTTCAGCTGTTGATTCACTCATAAACGACCAGGTTAGCACTTCATGAAACCCTCTGTTTGTCATCAAAATACGCAAATTGTCGTATGTACTATCTACTTCTTCAACATTATTTGGTAGTGGTTCTTCTTTTATTTTGTCATAGCCGTATATCCTTGTTACTTCTTCAATTAGGTCAACCGGTATTGTCACGTCCGGTCTCCAGCTTGGTACTTGTACATTCCAATTGCCTTCGGTTTTTTTATCAATATTAAACCCTAGTTTCGTCAAGATATCGAACACTTCATCAGGCAATACAGATACACTTCCAAACTTGTTTACATCTTGGTAATCAAAGCTCACCTTGGTGTCAGCCCTATCTAAGCTGCCAGCAGACACTACGCTTGAGGCTTCTCCACCACATAAATCCAGAATCATTTTAGCTGCAAGGTTGAGTCCATCAAAAGTAAATTCGGGATCAACAGAACGTGCAAATCTGTAACTAGCGTCTGTGGAGATGTTTATTTGCCTTGCAGATTTAGCGATAGATATAGGGTCAAACCAAGCAGACTCTAAAAAGATATCAGTAGTTTCAAGTGTACATCCACTGCACTTTCCACCTATAATTCCAGCAACTCCATGAATATTTTTATCACCTGCAATAACGCTCATGTCTTTGTTTAATAAGTATTCTTTACCGTTTAAACCAGCAAATTTTTCTCCGTCGTTTGCTTTGCGTACTGTGAGCTCTCCTTCTATTTTTTTTGCATCATACGCGTGCATTGGGCGGCTGAAAGATATCATAATATAGTTCGTGATATCAACTATTGTAGAAATGGAGCGCATTCCTATCGATTCCAATTTATCTTTTAGCCACTTTGGGCTTTCTTGATTTTTTACATTGGCGATGTATATTCCACTAATAAAACTTTCTCCGTCAGTAACTTCAACATCGATTGGTGAATTTATGGAGCTGGTAAGTTGTGGAATGCTTAAAGTCTTTAATGTTCCAATTCCAGTTGCAGCAAGGTCGCGAGCTATTCCATAAATGCCTAAGCAATCTCCACGGTTTGGAGTAACATTTATATCAATTACAGGGTCACAATTGAAAAATTTATCCCCTACTTTATAATCATCGGAAAGCTCGATTATTCCTTCACTTTCCTCTTGAACCAACGCAAGTTCAGAAGCAGAGCAGAGCATCCCTTCACTTAGCACTCCTCGTATTTTTGTAGGCTTGATTGTGAAATCACTTTCTGGCAATGTGCTACCAAGAGATGCAAGCACAGTTTTCATACCTTCTCTAACATTGTTTGCTCCGCAAACTATTTGTAGAATTTTACTTCCGTCATCTACTTTACATAATTTTAATTTATCAGCATTTGGATGCTGTATCACCTCTAATACTTCTGCAACAATAAAACCAGCTAATTTGGTATTGTCGATCACATCTTCTACTTCTAACCCTATGTGAGTTAATTTATCGGTAATTTCTTCTAAACTAGCATTGGTTTCTAAATACTCCAGTAACCAAGATAACGTGAATTTCATCGATCTAACAAGAAACAAAAAAGTTATTGTAATATAAAATGTAGTGCTTTTAAAGCTTGTTGTAGTGGAATACTTCTTATTGCATTGTTGAGTCCTATGTAATAATCGCGAGTATCTTCGTCAAGGAAACAATCTACTGATTCGATGTATCCGTTACCAAATTCCTGCTCCAAATTTAAAGGATGATTAGTGTTAATAAAATCTATTTCGTTCATTATATACCTCACTAAAAATTAAATTATAATCAAAATAAGATATTAAGTCAAGATATTGAATAATTTAACAAGATTAGTAAATTTTAAAATACAGAGCTGACTGTAATTAACATTCTAATTACATATTTTGTTAATATGTTAATGTTATAATAATACAGAGCCTTATCTTAATTCTTGACTTTGTCCTATAAAATTCATACTTTATTTACTGTTTATAATTCAGATTAAAATGGCATTAAATCCGCTGGAACAGTTTAAAGTATATACGGTAATAGAGTTACCTAGGTTATTTGGGTATGACGTAAGCTTTACCAATTCATCTCTTTTCACGATGATTTCGGTGATATTGGTGATACTCTTTTTGCTTTTTGGAATAAAGAAGGGGGCAGTAATACCAGGATATTTGCAAGCTGCAGTTGAGTATGTATATGATTTTGTTATTTCAATAATAGAAAATAACACTGGAAGCAAAGGCTTGCAGCACATTCCATTGATATTTACAGTGTTTATTTTCATTTTATCGTGTAATTTAGTTGGTGTTCTTCCTTATAGTTTCACGGTCACAAGTCATGTGATAGTCACCTTCGCTTTATCGATGGTGGTTTTTATTTATATAACGATTGTTGGATTTAAAGAAAGGGGAGTAGAATTTTTACGCATATTGCTACCAAAAGGAACTCCTTCGTGGCTTGCACCTATAATAATTATTATTAAGTTGTTTGCTTATTTAGTAAGGCCGGTTAGCCTATCAATAAGGCTTGCAGCAAATATGATTGCTGGTCATACAATCATCAAAGTGATAGCAGGGTTTATTGTAAATATGAACATATTTTTCACTCCTGCGCCGTTTTTGTTCATAATTGCATTGATAGGATTTGAAGTATTTGTTGCAATTTTACAAGCTTATATATTTACTATATTAACATGTGTATATTTGTCAGATGCAGTAAAGTAATTGACTTCCTTGTAGAATATTTTACAATTATATTATAAAGAAATAATTAAAGGTAATATATGGATTTAGTAGCTTTAAAATTTATAGCAATTGGTTTAGCTGTGTTTGGAATGCTCGGCGCTGGTTTAGGTATAGCTAATATCTTCTCTGCTATGTTAAATGGGATTGCGAGAAACCCTGAATCAGAAGGTAAAATGAAAAGTTATGTTTATATTGGTGCTGCCATGGTTGAAATCATGGGATTGCTTGCGTTTGTACTTGCAATGTTATTAATATTTGCTGCTTAACAGATGCCACAGCTTGATGTTTCAACCTTCTTTTCTCAAGTTTTTTGGTTTTTAATTTTTTTCTCTTCACTTTTTTTCGTAGTAAGTTGTTTATTTTTGCCAAAGTTAGATGAAATAATAAGCACTAGAAGTAAAGAAGTATTGGGTTCTTTTAATAGTTCTGTTCATCTTTTAAGACTTACGGAAGATCAGATTACCAAGTATAACGCAGCTTTAACCCAAGCTAGAATACAGGCAAAAAAAATCATAGATGATGCACTTGCTCAGGTAGAAGAAATGAGAGCTAATGTTAAGAATATATTAGAAGAGGAAGATAAAAAAAAGAGCAAGCTTATTGAAAAAAAAGTGGCAGAATTTAAATCTGAATATACTGATCAGTTAAAACAAATGGCTACTAGTATTGCTTTAATTTATTATACTAAATTGACTAATTCTGAAATTGAAGAGGAATTTATTGCTGACTTGGTGTCCAAAGAATTTTAGGGGTTTTTATGTCTACATCACTGATTATCGGTCTTGCCTTCTTGGTAAGTTTTGTCCTTTCGTATAAATTGCTAAAGAAAGTGATAAAAAATGCGCTTAACAATAAGCGTAACAAAAGCAAATTTTCAAGTGAAGAAACTGAAAAATTCAGGAAAGATATGTTGGAGTATTACAAAAAATCTTCTAAAAAATACAAAGAATTAGATGCAGAAGTTAATAAAATGATGAATGAAGCACTTGATAAAGCTAATAGTATCATTAAGCACAATAGACAGCAGCTAGATCAGACATTAGATGACAATGCCCATTCTAACTTGAAGAAAGTCACTGACCAAGTTGAAAAAGCTCTTGGAGATTTACAGGCTAACACAGCGAATATAGCTGCTGATGCTGTAAAAAAAATAATGCATGAACGTAAAGATGATAAGCGTAGTAGCGAGGTCATATCTTCATTTTCACGTGACTTAAATAAAAAATTGCATTAGGTTCAATGCAACAATTGCCTATACTTCAAGCTGATAATGTAGAAAAAATTAAGTTTGATTCTAGTTTGTGCAAAGAGCCAGAGAAACTTTTTTACTATAAATTTAATATAATTCCTTGGCAAAAATTAAATAATACTACTTTTTTTATGGTTGAAGACACAAGCCGAGATATCAACCGTTGGGTCGAAGCTCATTACGGTATTGACTATGTATTAATAAAAGTGGATAGCGAACAGATTTTAAATCTTCTTAACTCGCACTTTGGTATTTCAGAATTTGCAAGCAACTACTTATATTACAAGAATCCTAATTTTTCAGCCAAAAGCATTAAACTAAGCTCAATATTTTTTGCTTCTTTCTTTATTGTAACTTCAATTTTAACACTAACAGAGAAATATACATATTTTGCTTTGATGTTGATATTTATAATCGGATGTTCTAGCTATTTATTCAAGTTTATAGCTACAATTTTTAACTTATGTGAAACCTCCAACTAAAAAGTGGATTATAGTAAGCTGAGTGAAGAAGATTTTCCTATATATACTATTTTATTGCCTGCTTTTAAAGAAAGTGCAGTGATAGAGCAATTGGTTGAAAGCATTGAAAGTTTGGATTATCCAAAATCAAAATTAGATGTGAAGCTTCAGGTAGAAAGTGATGACCAAGAAACGCTAGCAGCTATAGAAAAGTACACTTTACCGCAGTATTTTGAAGTAATAAAAGTGCCTCATTCTTTGCCTAGAACAAAAGCCAAGTCATGCAATTATGCTATGAGCTTTGCTAGAGGAAAGTATGCAGTAATATATGATGCGGACGATAAACCAGACCCATTGCAGTTAAAAAAAGCACTGATTGAATTTAATAAGGACGACGATAAGCTTGCCTGTGTACAGGCGAAATTAAATTACTACAATTGTGATTATAATTTTCTCACAAAATTCTTTTCTCTGGAGTATATGAACTGGTTTCAATACTTATTGCCTGGATTCCAAAAAATGAACATGCCGATGCCTTTGGGTGGTAGCAGTAATCATTTTTCAGTAAAAATTCTAAAAAAAGTGTTTTTCTGGGATGCTTATAGTGTTACCGAAGATGCTGACCTTGGTTTGAGACTTGCACAAATGGGATATAAAACCAGGATGATTGACTCAGAAACATTGGAAGAGTCACCAATTGCTGTATTTGCTTGGATTAAGCAAAGAGCGCGCTGGATCAAAGGCTATATGCAAACTTATATTGTTCATTTAAAAAATATAAAGTCACTTTATAAACACACTGGATTTAAGGGAATTTTGCTATTGAATCTTTTTGTTGGCTCTGCAGCTTTTATATTTTTTACTACTCCATTTTTACTGCTTTCATTGATATTAACTAAAGTTTTAAATGAATTATTTTTGTACTACTTTGTAGTGGTATACGTTACTAACCTGATTCTTTTGGTAATAGCTGTCAAACAGCAAAAGATGCCTTTTTATTTTTATATAGTATCGATATTTTTTCCGGTCTATAGTCTGCTACATAGTGTTGCAGCTTTTCTTGCCTTATGGGAATTTATTCTTTACCCTGAGCGATGGAACAAAACTCAGCATGGTTTATGGAAGCAAAACCTGTAGCTATTTGGCTTTTTCTCTGCTCGGTCATGGTAATTCTCATGGTAGGGATTGGTGGATTTACCAGACTTTCAAAAGCAGGATTGTCAATCACGGAGTGGAAACCAATTACTGGAACATTACCACCACTGAGTGAACAAGACTGGCTACAAGAAAAATTAAAATACGAAGCTACACCTGAATATAAAGCACTTAACTATGGTATTAGTATGGAGGAGTTTCGCGCTATATACTTAATAGAATATGTACACAGATTGGTTGCAAGACTAACAGGTTTAGTTTTTGTCCTGCCATTTATATATTTCATATTAAGAAGAAAAATATCTAAAAAGGTAGTAATAAAGCTATGTGTGGCATTATTATTTGGAGCTTTACAAGCTTTTGCTGGTTGGTATATGGTTAAAAGTGGTTTAGTAACTGAACCTCATGTTAGCCACTATAGGCTTGCACTTCACTTATTATTAGCATTAATTATCTTTGCATTATTGTCATATCAATTTTTTGATTACCAAATATGGATCCCAGTGTTACGTACACAACTATACGAACATTGCAGTATAAGAGTAATTTTCACCAAGAAAGATGTCATCCCAGTGCCCAGACACTGGGATCCAGAAAACTTAACTTTAAATAAGTGGCTGCATAGTAAAAGCTGGATTCCAGTGTCAGCTACTTTCATGACACCATTTGCTGTGCAATTTATTTTCAAAAGTAAGCGTTCGTACAGTTGTGTGTCAGCTACTCGGATGACAGGATTTCAATCTACTAACAGTAGTATATATTACACAATACTTATTCTGATTCTAATTGTAATACAAATAATTTTCGGCGCATTTGTTGCGGGATTAAATGCTGGTTTGATTTACAATACCTTTCCACTAATGGACGGACAAATCGTTCCAGAAGATTTATTTTTCTTACAGCCTATATGGCTGAATATCTTTGAGAACAGAGCGACAGTGCAATTTATACATCGAGCACTGGCATTGCTAATACTAACTTTGGTAGTAATACTCACAGTAAAAAATGCTAGCATAAAACCGGTATATATTATGCTGCTCTCCGTCGTCATTCAGATCATTTTAGGTGTAATTACTCTATTATTGCACATACCAATAGCCATTGCCATAGCTCATCAAGTGTTTTCATTTATCTTGTTTGGGTCAAGTTTGTACTTCTTATGTTATTTAAGAAAGCAGACTACATCACCAATCTGCACATTTTTTCCTTCTTGAACGGGAATATTTTTTATCACCATTGCTGCTTCAGCACATATGATATTTTCCATTTTCATTGCCTCCACCACAAATAAAGGTTGTCCTATTTCCACCTGATCTCCTACATTTACGTGCAATTTAACTAATAAACCAGATATTGGGGATTTTACAGCATCTGCTGAAATCCCTTCTGTTTCATTATTTAGCATTAACCTACTTAATTCAGCTACATGAGGCTTAAATATACAACACTCAGCTTTCATGCCTGCATGCCTTATGAAGTACTTGCTGCCTTGTCTTTCTATTTTAAGTGCTATATTGGTATCGTCATTAATTGTGATATATAGCAATCTATAACTTGATTTCCACTTGCCTATAACGGAGTATTTATTGTGATTATATACCGTTATTAATATATTATCTTGGTATTTTGCATTTACGGAGTACTCATTGTCATTTATATTCACTATGAATAAATCTCTTGCACGGTCACCTGCCATCCGAGTAGCTGATACTGGTGCCCCTTCTTTTTTACTAGATTCCAGTGTCACGCACTGGAATGACACCTGAGATGTTTCATTCACTGCTTTATGATGGTACCTTTCTTCATTTTCCAAATGAACATATAACGCAGTGAAAATAAATATTTTAATATACTCCTCTGTAACAAAATCGCCGTGAAACCCACTAGGGTAATGATCTGGAATGAATCTCGTATGGAGCTTTGCTGCGATAAAATTTGGGTGATGGAAGATGGATTCTAGAAATTCTATATTATTTGTTACTCCTTCTATATAGCATTCAGACAATGCTTTTTGCATTCTGCTGATCGCTTCTACTCTATCTTTTCCATATGTTATCACTTTGGCAATCATCGAATCATAGAACATGCTAATTTCTGAACCTGCAGCAACTCCATCATCTATTCTTACATAATCATTTTCACCCGGTTTATCGTAATATTTTATTCTTCCGCTGGAAGGGAAAAATTTCTTCGATGGGTCTTCAGCGCAAATTCTACTTTCTATTGCAGAACCAGTAAGTTTAATATCATCCTGATTGAATCTCAATTTCTCTCCACAGGAAGTTCTAATCATTTCTTCTACTATGTCTATTCCAGTTATAAATTCTGTTACTGGATGCTCAACTTGCAATCTCGTATTTACCTCAAGAAAATAGAAGTTTTGGTCTTTATCTACAACAAACTCAACAGTGCCTGCTGAAAAATAGCCAACTTGCTTTGCCAGAGAAACACATTGAACATACATTTTTTGTCTTACTTCTTCACTAATGAATGGACTTGGCGTTTCTTCTATTATTTTCTGATTATTCCTTTGTATCGAGCATTCTCTTTCTCCAAGACAAACTATATTGCCATATTTATCTGCTATGATTTGTATTTCAATATGTCTTGGCAACTCTATATATTTCTCTATAAAGATACTGCCATCCTTAAAACTTTTCTCTGCTTCATTTGTGGCTGATGTAAATGCTAGTTCAATTTCTTTTTTGGAGTTTACAATTCGCATTCCTTTGCCACCACCGCCTGATGCAGCTTTGAGCATAACGGGAAAACCGACCTCTTTAGCAACTTGAGCTGCGTGGGCAGCATCGCTGATCTTACCCATATATCCTGGCACTACATTCACTCCAGCTTTTCTTGCAGCTTCTTTTGCTGTTATTTTGTTGGCTGTAACTTCTATTGTTTCTGCACTGGGACCGATGAAGTCTATATTATGTTTTTGAAGAGCACGTGGAAAATCTGGATTCTCTGCTAAAAAACCATAGCCAGGGTGAACTGCCTCAGCACCTGTTTCAACTGCTACTTCACATATTTTTTCAATGTTTAAATAACTGAGGCAAGATGGCGAAGGGCCGATATATCTTGACTCATCTGCTTGTCTTACATGCACAGAATTTACATCTGCATCCGAGTATATGCACACACAAGATATACCCATCTTATGGGCAGTTCTGATAATCCTGCAGGCAATCTCTCCTCTGTTTGCTATTAAAATCTTACTGTACTTCTTTTCTATCATCGTATGAGTATACTTTCTGAAGTTAAGAAAGTAAATTTCTATATCATTGCCTGCAAGTAATTTCTAGCTTCATCAAACACCTAAACTTTCTCCTGCAAGTTGTACATTAGCATTTTCCACTAAAGTGCTTTCGTTATGCAAGGCATGTATCTCGCTACATGCTTTAACTGACAGGTATGTGACTCCGCCAGAAGCTATTGCAACCATCGAGCTTAGTGCAAAAGGTTGCGAAACTAAAAATAAAAAGTATAAAGACAAACATAAAGCAGCGATACATGCTATCGCTCCTATTATATATAAGCACAGGTGAAACTTCTGGTTACATATAAAGCTGTCTTTTATGCCTGCGATTTGCTTAATTTCTTTCTGTTGTGCAGCATTTAAGTAATAAAGAGGAGTTTCCCTCTTCTTATTAAAAGCATAGCCTTTACTGCAGAGCGCATCTTTAATATATTTTTTATTACATTTGAGTTCCTCTTTCAATCTGCTTACTTCTTTCCGATCTCCAGCTTCTTCTGCTTTCGTAATTTTGTTATTAGCTTCCTTCTCTAAGTCATTCACAATCTCTTGTACTGCAGGCAGCAAAATTCCACTTCTTGCTGCTTCATGAAATGGATTATCTCCATATTCATTATGCGCAGTTACAGAAGCAATGTTCTTCTTACAAATGTCTACAAATTTACCTTTGTTTTGTATTCTTGCAGCTAAATGCAGGAAATTACCTGCCTGTACTCTTTGTTTTGTTTTATCAAAAGGGCCGGTGTAACGCCAATTGATATTAGCTTCATTATCTGAAAGCAATTTTGCTATATCTACAAGTCCATCCATAACTCACCTCGCTATATTCAACCAATACTAAATTATACAACACAATTTATGAAAAACAAGTAAATTTTATCTCTCAGAACAAATAAATTCTAAATTGTTACAAACATAAATTTTAGCTATCATCATTTACATTACTGTAACAGACAAATATGCCAGGTATAGTCACGAGATTTGCTCCATCACCAACAGGATTTTTGCACATTGGAGGAGCTCGTACTGCGTTATTTAATTGGCTCTATGCAAAGCATCATGGTGGCAGGTTTTTGCTAAGAATTGAGGACACCGACAGAAAACGTTCAACACAAGAAGCAATTGATGCAATTATAGAAGGGCTAAGATGGCTCGGTATGAGCTATGATGGGGAAATAGTATATCAGTCAAAAAGAATAGAGCGGCATAAAGAAGTAGCAAACCTTTTAGTTGAAAAGGGTAGGGCGTATCACTGTTACTGCCCTGAAGATGAAGTTGCAGAAAAGAAGGCAAAAGCAAGAGAAGAGGGCAAGATATACAAGCATAAATGTACTACAAAACCTCCTTCTTGTCATCCAAGTAGCCGACACTGGAAAAATATGTGGTCACGCGCTGGAATGACATCGGGTGTGAGGTCAGTTGTCCGCTTTAAAGTGCCAGATTCGCAAGAGATCGTCATTGATGACAAAATATACGGCCAAATCAAAGTAAATAGCGACCAGCTTGATGATATATTGATCTTACGCTCTGATAACACTCCAACATATATTTTTGCCGTGGTAGTTGACGATCATGATGCTGGAATAACTGATATAATACGTGGTTCTGACCATCTCACTAATACCTTTAAACATCTGCTAATATACCAGGCTCTTGATTTTGACATTCCACGCTTTGCACATGTGCCGCTTATCCATGGGGAAGATGGGAATAAGCTATCCAAAAGGCATGGTGCCACAAGCGTTTGCGATTATGAAAAGATGGGAATATTGCCAAAAGCGATGCGTAATTACTTGCTGAGACTTGGCTGGAGTCACGGCAACGATGAGATTATTAGCGATGAGCAAGCAATAGAGTGGTTTAATTTAGAAAGTATTGGTCGTTCACCTGCACGGCTCGATTTCAAAAAACTGGAGCATTTGAATAACCACTATATTAGTAATATGAGCAATGAAGATATTCTGACTCTAATGCTTAGAGAAAATACTCTAACTGACAAAAAAAAGGGCTATTTACTGCAGGGACTGACAGAGCTAAAAAAAAGAGCAAACTACCTGACCGAATTATTGGATTTAGCAAAATTTTATATTCAAGATCCGCCACTTGATTTAAGTGAAGAGGCTGAGCAAATTGTCAAATCTAACCTCGATATAATCAAGTTACTCGCGTCATTTCTGTCAAAGATCGGTGATGAAAATTGGAATAAGGGTTTTTTATCTTCTCAGATCAAGGAATGTGCAAAATTGCACGATATGAAAATAAGCGATGTATACCACTCATTACGCGCCCCTATAACTGGAGTAATGGATGCACCTGGAATCATTGATATCATGGTGATTCTTGGTAAAGATGAGTGTATAAGAAGGTTACAAGCAATTTAAATGAAATAAGAAAATTACTTGACATCCTTCGCCAGCCCCCTTATCATGAAACTGAAGCTATTGTATTTGCTTTCGCCAATCTGCAGATTAAAAGGTAAGGATTACTTAATGTATCGGCGTCTTATGTTCAATTTTTTGCAGTATATAGATACTGTATGTCTTTACAAAACTTCATCTACATCTAGATTTTTATCTAAATAAGCTGAACGCGCTTATAAAGCGTTACAAGACATCAAAAAATGCCAATACTCGACAGAGATAGTAAAAGACTAGCTAACTCGGGGGTTCTTTGTCTTTTTTTCTGCTTAGTAAATTTCTTAAACATTTGCAGCGTAAGTTAGTTGCAATTAAAAGCAGCTGAATTTCGCTTGTCAAGCGTTTAAAACATAAAAAACGCCAATATTTTAAAGCGGATAATAACCACGGGGCTTCTTTTGCCTTTTTTTTCGTTTGGTAAATTTCTTAATATTTATAGCTAAACGACAATCGTCATCCCGCTGCTTGTTAGCGGGATCTAGAGATACCGCGAATGAATCGCGGTATGACGGTTCGTGGCGGTATGACGGTTCGCGGCGGCATGACAATAAGCTCGTCATCCCGCTACGTGTTAGTGGCTGAGATACTGCGGCGGTATGACGTAGGATTGCTGTCATCCCGCTACTTGTTAGCGCCGCGGCGGCATGACGTCTTAACTATAGAAAACTTGTATAGATTTTTTCTACTTCTGTGATATCATAAGCCTGTAATGATAAAATAAGTAAATATGGATAAGTCAGCGTATGAGATCATAGAACATGAGTATGACGTGGTAGTAGTAGGTGCAGGTGGAGCAGGGCTCAGAGCAACGCTTGGGATGGCTGCAACTAATTTTTCAGTTGCCTGCATTTCTAAAATTTTCCCTACACGAAGTCATACAGTTGCAGCACAAGGCGGAATTAGTGCAGCTTTAGGTAATATCGGTGAAGACGATTGGCGCTGGCATGCATATGACACAATAAAAGGTTCAGACTGGCTTGGTGATCAAGATGCAATAGAATATATGTGTAAAAACGCTGCTAAAGCTGTTATTGAACTTGAAAATTTTGGCGTACCTTTTTCTCGTACAGAAGATGGCAAAATATACCAGCGTTCCTTTGGTGGAATGACAACTCACTTTGGTAAAGGAAAATCAGCGCAGCGCACTTGTGCGGCAGCAGATAAGACTGGGCACGCAATCCTTCACACTCTATATCAGCAGTGTCTTAAATTCAACGCTGAATTTTTTGTTGAATACTTTGTGATTGATTTAATTATGGATAGCGAAACATGCTGCGGAGTTCTTGCTTGGTCGCTATGCGACGGCACATTACATAGATTTCGTGCGCATAGAGTGGTGTTAGCAACAGGTGGATATGGACGTGTTTATTTCTCTGCAACAAGTGCGCATACCTGCACAGGTGATGGTAATGGCATGGTAGTAAGAGCTGGATTACCACTTGAAGATATGGAATTTGTGCAATTTCATCCGACAGGAATATATGGCTCAGGGTGCTTGATGACAGAAGGATGCCGTGGCGAAGGGGGATACCTTGTTAACTCTCAGGGCGAGAAGTTTATGGAACGTTACGCACCAAAAGCAAAAGATTTAGCTTCCCGTGATGTGGTAAGTCGTGCAATAACAATTGAAATTAGAGAGGGAAGGGGAGTTGGACCTAAAAAAGATCACATGTATTTAACTATAGCGCATCTTGATCCGGAAGTAATAAAACTCAGATTGCCGGGCATTAGCGAAACCGCAAAGACCTTTGCAGGAGTTGATGTTACTAAAGATCCAATACCGGTCATTCCGACTGTTCACTATAACATGGGTGGCATTCCAACCAATTATCATGGAGAAGTGATCACGCTGAAGCAAGGTAAGGAAGAAGTGGTAGATGGAATATTTGCAATTGGAGAAGCTGCGTGCGTCTCTGTGCATGGTGCAAATCGACTTGGTTCTAACTCGCTTCTTGATCTTGTGGTTTTTGGCAGAGCTGCAGCGCTCAGAGCAAGAGAGAAACTAAAATCCGGTACACCACATAAAAAATTGCATTCAGACTGCACAGACTGGATAGTAGATAGATTCAATAAAATGCGATTTGCTTCCGGTGGGCTAAAAGTAGCAAAAATACGCAGTGAAATGCAGAACACTATGCAAAAGTACGCATCAGTGTTCCGTGTTGCTGAAGTTTTAGAAGAAGGCAAAAAAGCTATAAAAAAGGTAGCAAAAATGATGCCTGATATTTCACTTGAGGATCGCAGTATGATGTGGAATAGTGATTTAGTTGAAGCACTGGAGCTTGCTAACATGATCCCACAAGCGGTTATTACCATGGAATGCGCAGCTAATCGCGAGGAAAGCAGAGGTGCCCATGCTCGTGAAGACTTTCCTGAACGTGATGACAAAAACTGGATGAAGCACACTATAGCGTGGCTTGAAGAAAAGAAAGGGCAAATTAACGTAAAAATTGATTATAAAAAAGTGGCTGAAAAAACTCTGAGCGGTGAGATTGATTTCATAGCGCCAGAGAAGAGGGTTTACTAGTTACACTATCCCTACACAATTTTTCAACGAGTTCATTATTGATACATCGCTCATTTTGGTAGCTGGGTTTTCTGTATGCTCTGATTGATTTTGTTGTCTTTTTGCTGCTAGGTCTTCAGAATCATTTCCTAAATTCTGTTGATCATTGTCAATAGGGTTCTTCGAAGCTTGATTCTGCTCTGTTGTTGAATTAGAGCGGTTTTTGTCGTTAAATATGTCCTGTGCTTTGTTGGTTGATTTTTCAAAAAATTTCTTAATACCACTAAATCCTAAAGTTAAAGTAAGACATATAACTCCAGCAGTAGCTATGATAGGAATGGCTGCTCCAATTGCCATTTGACCCTGAAAGAAAGCAAATGTTACCATTGCAATAACAGTAATCGTTATCGTGATTGCTAACAGTTCGCGGGTCCTTTTTGCTGGATCTATGAATCCTGCTACAGCAGATACTCCTTTTTTTATACCAGAACCTGCTTCTTTAATGCCAGACTTGCATTTTTTTGAAGCAGTTTTACAGTGGTATTTTTCTTCAAGCTTCTCTTTTAGTTCTTTAGCTTTCTCCTGTGCTTTCTGTGGAGTCTCTGAATAATCTTTTAGATCTCGTAAAGTTAAATAGTACTTTTTAGTATGGAATTTTGGATCTTTCAGCTCCAGAGAACAGCGATCAGCGCCTATTTCTAGCAGCATTGTACAAAATTTTGTTGTATTGTCATAAGCAGTTGCTGTATCAAAAATTGTTCCTTGCAATAGGTGTTCGATACTTCTTTTTTCTGCTTTTTTCTTTAATGCCAATTCTAGGGGTGTGTTCCCTTCTCCATTAGGTGCATTCACAGCCTCTCTTAATTGATCTTCAGATATTTTTCTTTCTTTTACTAAACCTAATATTAATTTCAAGCATGTAACTTTTTGTTTTCCTTCGAATAAAGCAATATAGTGCAGAGCATTTTTTTCATCTTTATCTTGCACAGTAATATCTGCACCGTTTTGTAGAAATAACTCTAAGGTTTTATACCTGCCAGTATCCTTAAATTCTTTTTTTATTACATTCTTTATTTTATTTTTCAATGAAGGTTCTTTACTCTTTTCTTGTATGCGCTGGAGTACCTGATGGAGCGGTGTTTGCTCTTTCCCGTTAACAGCATTTATAGCCTTACTAAATTCATCCTTACCTAAAGTCAACTTCAAACATGCAACTTTTTGTTCTCCTTTGAATGAAGCAATATAGTGCAGAGCATTTTTTTCATCTTTATCTTGCACAGTAATATCTGCACCGTTTTGTAGTAATAGCTCTAGGGTTTTATATCTCTTAGTTTTCTCAAATTTCTTAAGTGATCGGTTCTCACTCTTCTCTTGTATGCACTGGAGTACCTGGTGGAGCGGTGTTTGCCCTTCTTTTTTATCATTTACAGCTTTTATAAATTGTTCTTTTTGGCTTGCTTCTAGCAATATATGGAGAAGTTTAAGTTTTTGTTTTGTTTCAGGTTTAACAATCAAGTGTAAAGCATTATTATCATCTGTGTCTTTAAGGCTAATATCTGCCCCTTTTTGCAATAGTTCTTTAAAAAGTTCTTTATCATTATTTTTAATTGCTAAATGTAATTGATAATTATCATTACTATCTGGAGTATTTATGGTACGTGGTATAATTTCTTTAATTTTTGCTTCTGTATTGATTTTTATTTCTGGCTTTAATTTAGAGTTCTTTCCTTGCTCTGCTAATTTTTCTAAGAAATTACGATAGTATGTCTTTTGCTCTTCTTTTAAGTCTTGTAATTTTTTTGTAGATAATCCTAAATTATCAGAGCTGGCCCCATGCTCTAACAATTTTGTAAGAAACTTAAGTGTGTTATCGTTATCTTGGATTGTATGAGACTCATGTTTTTCTTTTGTTATCTTGTTAATTAGTGCCACCTGAAGAGGAGTTTTTTCGTCCTGATTTTCACTATCAACAAGTTGTGCTAAATCTTCCTTGGTGACCGTTTTTATTAGGGTACCCAGAAACTTGCATTTCTGTTTCTTTTCCAACGACGCAATGAGGTGTAAAATATTTTTCCCTTCTTCAGCTTTTATGCTGCTAATATCCGTACAATCTTTTAGATATTTTCTAAATTTCCTGTTATTTCCATTTTTGATCGCTTTTAGTAGTAGAGCATTGTTATTTGTTATTTCGTTGCTTATTTCTACTTCATGATCATCTTCAACATCACTGCCGTAGCCACTCTCTGTTTCGCTGTCCCTACGGTTGTGGGTAAAACAATATCTGCTATTATAAGTAATTTCTGAAATTGCTTGTCCTATTTCCTCTTTTTTTATAGGGTCTAGTTCTTTCGATATTTTTCTATTCAATACCGGAAGAAAGCATTGGACATAATACTTATAATATTTTTCTTGTTCTCTAAGTGATTCTTCTAATTTAGTTAGTACTTCAGAGCTAGCACCTTCCTCAAATAACCTTTTACACTTCTTGAGGGTTCCATCTTGATCTCTTGGTTTTTCACGCTTGTGTTCTTCTTTTTTTACCTTTCTCTCTATAATGCCATATAATTGTTCGTCTTTTCTATCCTGCTCTTGCTTTTTATTTTTATCTATGCATTCACCTAATTTATCTGCATTAGTAGTTAGTGCAGTTATATCTATACCCATACTAAAACCTCAATATTAAAAGCTATTTAAGTTGTCAGCACTAAACTAACAACCAAGAAGTTTGACTTTTAAATTGAGCTAAACGTTGTATATGTATAGGTGGAAAGGCAGAAAACTAGTTTCTATTAGAAAATCTGTTGTCATAGTCAAATCCTCACTTGAACAGTTGCTACTATTTTAACCATTTAATCTTAAAAAATAATAAATATAGCTAAACTGTGAAATGTGCTATTGGCTAAAATAGGATAAGAAACTATAGCTGCAAATATCCAAATTGATTTTTTATAAATCTTCCAGGCTTGGTTTTTCTTCTGATTTTTTAAGTCTTTCTTTATTTAGTATGGAGCTTATCTCTTCTACACTTTTATCAATATCATCATTGATTATTACATAATCATATTTATCACGTTTGCTTATCTCTTTTTGAGCTTCGGCTAATCTGCGCTCTATTTCGCTTGCATCATCACTATTACGCTTTTGCAAACGCAACCTAAGCTCTTCCATTGAAGGGGGAAGTATAAAAACACTTACAACTTTTTTTCTCATGAGCTTGAATAAGTGAAATGCTCCTTGCCAGTCTATGCTGAGTAAAACGCTTATTCCATTGCTTAAGTTTTGCTCTATAAAATTTCTTGGTATACCATAAAAATTCTCAAAAACTTTGGCGTATTCAAGCATTTGGCCAGCTTTGCATAACTCGTGAAATTTTTCTTCGGTAACGAAAAAATAGTCTTTTCCATTTCTTTCGCCGGGGCGAGGCTTGCGTGTAGTCATAGAAACAGACCTAACTAAATTAGTTGATTGCTCAAGTAATTTTGCTGATATAGTAGTTTTTCCAGCTCCAGAAGGGGAGGATAGAACCAATAATACGCCCTCACTTTTTACGGTCATTTTTCTTTGCATTTTTTAACATGGTGCTTTTTGGATCAGAGTTTAAAAAGCTAGAACCTTCTAAATTAGAATTTGATAAGTTGGTGCCAATAAGAGAAGAGTTATCAAAGACAGTATAGCGCAAATCGGTCTTTTCAAAATTTGCCTTATTCAAATTAACGTTTACAAACTTTGCTCTACTCAATGTTGAATTAGAAAAATCGGCATTTTCTAAATTCATATTCTTAAATTCAAAGTAAGAATAATTTACATTAAATTTTTCACCCTGTGATATTTTCTCTTGCAAATCTTTAATCGAAGTTATAGCATTTTCTGAACCTGCAAGTTTTTTCTGTCCTTTATTGTCAATCAAAATTGAATTATCAAATTTGCAACCTGTTAAGTGAGCATCAACAACTGAACTTTTATATATGCTTGAAGAGAGAAAAGACATATCACTAATTGTTGAATTACTCAAATTGCTAAGAAAAAAGCTAGTTTTCCTAAAGGCATTAGCGTGAAGCAAAGAAGATCTGAAATCGCTTTCAATAAAATTTGAATTAGTTACTTTTAAATTGGACCAGCTCGAATTATCAGCTAATAAATTAAAGAATGTTGAATTTTCTATTTCACTGGAATCAATATTATGGCGAGAAAGTGTACTGTTATAAACTTGAGAGTCTTGGATTTTTATCTTATACATTGAAGTTGTAGAAAGTTCTGAATCTTCTATCTTCACATATGTGAATAGTGAATGGTCAAAAAATGAGCCATTCATGTTAGAATTTGCAACTTTAGTATTATGAAACTTTCCGTGACGAATGTCAGCATTAGAGACATTAACTTGATGCAGTTCACTAAAACTAAAATCAATATTGGATAAATCAGCATCATGAAGATTTGCTTCAGAAACATATGCATGTTTTATCTTGGAACCATTTAGTATAGATTGAACAAAACTTGAATTATCGTCATTCACATAGGAAATTTGTGTGTTGCTTAAATCAGTTTCGTCGAAGTTACTGTTAATTATGGTAGAAGAATTAAGGCAAGCATCGGAAAGATTGCTACCTGTAAAGTCTGATTCTTTTAACTCTGCACCATATATGTTAGCATTTTTTAATGAAGAAAATTGTATCTTTAATTTATATGCATCCACTCCAAAGAAACTTGCATTATCAAGGTTGTTTTTCTGCATAACAGTATCGTTTATTTCACTATCACTAAAATTTACGTGGCTAACATTCGAGTTTGATAAGTTGGAGAAATTCATTTTCACATTCGAGAAATTAGTATGCAAACCAATTACGTTGTGCATACTTACTTTTTTGAGATCGGAACTGATAAAATCAGCATAACTAACATTAGACTGATCAAATACGATATCTGTTAAGTTTGCAGAAACAAATTTTGTAAAACTCAAATTTGTACCTTTTATTTTAATGCCATGTAAATTAGCATTGGAAAAATTAGCACCACGTAAATCAACATCAATGAAAGACACATCGGATAAATCGGTGTTAGAAAAATCGGCACCAATCAGACTTACTCCATCAAAAACAGATTTACTTAGGTACAGTTGGTTAAAATTAGCTCCATTTAAGTTAGAACCAAAACCTTTCTTAAAATCTTCTGGCACGCCCTCTTTGTGGCACTGCACCAAAAATTCAGCAAAGTCTTTTTTACTGTAAGATACGTATTTTGCATCACGCAAAGCGTTTAAAAAATCACTAATCTGATTTTTTTCATCATTTGTTTCGTTTCCATAACATAAATGACCAACTAAAATTAATATCAAAAATCTAATCATCTTGCTTATCGCACTGTATTTCTTTCGTTTTCACAGCCCAATCGTACATTGCTGAGCTTTCTTTATTGTCTATTTTTCTATCCTCCAAAAGATGTGGCATCATTTCGGCAATCGCATTTATTATATTGATCTGCTTTTTTTCGATTGCTATATCAATTGGGGATTGAAAATTATTGTTAACTACTCTAAGATCAGCACCTTGTAATAAGAGAAAGCGCACTATGTCTACCTCACCTTGTTTAACTGAATAAATGAGAGGAGTATCACCCAATTTATTTCTAAACCTTAGTATCTCTTGAATTGTTAATCCAATTTTTTCTAGCTTACTTATTACTCCTCTTAAGCAAGTTAAGTTGTTCTTCTTAATGCAGTAAAAAAATTGCTTACTGTAATCATCAATAAACACAGTTGTAGGAAGATGCTCATTAAGGCTATCATATTGTCGTTTATATATTGACTTGCTTTGTATGTCTTTATGACCCCATTCTTTTATTGGTTCTCTGTTTAGCTTTGTCCATTTTTGTAAACTTTTCTTTTCACTTTGCTCTTCTTCATCTTTTTTAGTTATAGGTTTTACTCTATTGCGGTCCTTGGAATTACTGTTTGTTTCTTTCACTTTTTTTTCTTCAGACTGATTCTCTACTTTTTCTTTTTTTCCCTCTAATAATTGACTCGCATCACTTTTTGAAAGTTCATTATCTTTTATATCAATCTTCTGATCAGCTTGTAGATTTTTTTGCGGGTTAGCTGTATTCTCATTTAAATCAGCACTTAAAGGCAAAGGCTCTGGTTTCAAATCTTTATTCACTTCTTTATTGGCCACATTTGGTAAATTTTGAGCAAATTTGTCTGTGCTTCCTTCTAGCTGGTCATTTGGCAAATCTTTATCAATCCTTTCACCTTCACTTATAGTTTTTTCAACCACGAAAGCTTTGTTCTCGTTGTGTTGCAGTTTCTCTTTATCGGTAGTGCCGTCTAATCTTTTGCTCTCAGCCTCTTGTGTTTGTTTAGCATCGACGTTGCTTTTTAACTCATCTTTTTGATTTGTGCTATCTTGCTTCCTTACACCTACATTTTCGTTTTTATGAACTGATTCAATTTTCTTTTCTTCAAGCTGCTCTACGGCAAACAGGATGGGTGATCCGAATACGACAGCTAATAATATAAAATATAAAATATTCTTCATAAATATCCCAAGCATAAGCTTAATTAAAATGATACTATAATCAAATGATTAATCTACAGTAAAAAATGCCTTAGGATTTAATTTATAAAAAAACAATAGATTTTTTGTATCTGTTCAGGGGCATCGCAAATATTGAAGCAAAGTGGTCAGTGCTTACTGTACGAACATTGTGATTTGAGAGCAATCTCCGCTAGGGAGGATGTCATCCCAGTGCCCAGACACTGGGATCCAGAAAACTTAACTTTAAATAAGTGGCTGCATAATAAACTACACATTAAACCTAAAGTGCATTATATCGCCATCTTGCACGATATAATCTCTGCCTTCAAAGCGAATTTTTCCTGCGTCTTTGCAAGCTGATTCACTTCCATACTTTATGTAGTCTGCAAAGCTTATTGTCTCTGCTTTTATAAAGCCTTTCTCAAAATCAGTGTGGATTACACCTGCTGCTTTATCGGCTGTTGACCCTATTTTTACTGGCCATGCCCGTGCTTCTTTGGGGCCCACAGTAAAGAAAGTTATCATACTCAGCACTTCATACATAATACGCGCTACTCCATCAAGGCCTGATTCTTGTAAGCCAAATTCTGATAAAAAACTCTGTTTTTCCTCTTCACTATCAAGATTTGCAATATCTGCTTCGAGTTTTGCTGAAATGCAATAAAATTTGCTTTTATTTTCCTCCGCCATCCTCTCTACCTTTTTAGATAATTCATTGCCAGTTATAACATTTGTATCTTCAACATTGCAAACGTACATAACGGGCTTTGTTGTCAGCAATTGAAGCAACTTCATCTCATCTTCATTGATATTCTCCAAACTTCTTGCAGGTTTACCTAATTTTAAAGTAGCTAATACCTCTTGCATTAATTCAAGTTGTCTCTTTAGCTCTTTATCACCTTGCTTTGCTTTCTTTTCCAATTGAGGAAGCCTTTTTTCTATGCTATCAATATCAGCTAGGATTAATTCCATTTCTACCACTTCAGCATCTGATATTGGATCTATTTTACTGTGTATATGGCTGATATCGTCATCCGTAAAGCACCTGAGCAGATGAACGATGGCATCAACTTCTCTGATATGGCTTAAAAATTTATTGCCAAGCCCTTCGCCTTTGCTCGCACCCTTTACCAGACCTGCAATATCTACAACTTCTAATTGGTTGTAGATTACCTTCTCTGAGCCTGCAATTGCTGCGATTTGTTTCAAACGTTGATCTTTTATCGAAATCTTGCCTATATTTGGCTCGATTGTGCAAAAAGGATAATTTGCAGCTTCGGCTGCACTTGACTCTGTAAGCGCATTAAATAAGGTTGATTTTCCTATGTTTGGTAACCCAACTATACCGCAGTTAAAACTCATATTTGCTATGTAAAATTATAACTATTGCATAATTTAAAAATTTCTGCTATACTTAATTAGTCGCTTATTGACAATTTTGTTGGTATAGTAATATATAGCTTAAATTAAGGTAAAACTATGACTACAGCTAAGAAACGGAAACTACCAAGTGACTTTCATGATGTTGAGGTTGGAATAAAAAGGCCCAGGATCTCAGGGCAAGAAATAACTCTTTTAAATAGTAACCCTTACCCTGACAATTTCTATGTAGGACAAGCAATTGGTAATGGAAGCTGTTTTTTTGACTCGTTCAGGCAAAGTCTAGAACAACAGACAGGAGAGCAAGTTACTGCCGAAAAATTAAGAAATGATTGTAGGGAATTTGCGCAAAAGAATCCACCAAAGTGGTTTACAAATGCAATTGTCAATAGTCATGATAACAATGGCCAGCACCGTAGTGAAACTGTAGATGATTATACAGCAGACATTATGCGTAACAGTAGGTGGGGTGATCCTGACGTTGAAGGCAGAATACTTTGTGAAAAGTATAAGGTAAAGCTACATGTTATAGAGAACCAGACTGTTGATAACCAAGATCTGTCTTTGCATGAATTAATAGACAATTCAGGTTCAAAAAGTGCAGGTGAATACAATAAAGTTGATTATGATGATAGTAGTATTGTGCATATAATAAACAAAGGCGGATTGCATTTCGAACCATTGCTTGATAGAAATAAAAGTTTAGCAAAACAACTGCAAGAGGAAACCAAACTTAAACAAGAGCAAGAACAAGAAGATTTCCTATTAGCAAAAAAACTGCAGCTAGACGAGATCTTAGAATATTGTAACCTTTCAAAGGATATCTCTGAGAGAGCAGAGGTTGAAAAGGGATTTGATAAGTTATTGGCAGAAAATGCTGATGGAAAAATTGGTGATGTTGTAGAGCAGTGCGTTAGTGAGATAAAGCAGCGCATAGAGTGCTCTGAAGAGCAAAACCCTTCAAGTTTACCAAGATGTAGTATGGAGGAATCAAGAACAGAAAAAACATTTCATCAACAACAAATATCATAATTGGAAGTGTAAAATAAATCTTCATAGCCCTGTATATTTTTATATAGGGCTTTTGCAAGCATTTCATATAATATGAATTTGCAGTACGTACTAACCTAAATGCAAGTTGACCATGAGACTAGTTTAATTATTGATGCCATAGAGGAATTTGGTGGTGAGGCTAGGCTTGTCGGCGGGTGTGTGAGAGACTCAATTTTGCAGCGTGATGTCCACGACATCGATTTAGCTACTAATTTGCTTCCCAATCAAACGATTAAAGCGCTAAAACTCCGTAATATTAAAACTATTCCAACTGGCTTAAAACATGGAACTATCACTGCGGTTCTAAATCAAAGATCTTTTGAGATCACAACACTAAGGCATGATGTGAAATGTGATGGTAGGCATGCAAAAGTAGAATTTACCAATAATTGGCAAGCGGATGCTTCAAGGCGCGACTTTACATTTAATGCTCTGTATGCAGATAAGCATGGCCATATATATGACTACTTTGGTGGTATAGAGGACTTAAAAGCGCGAAGGTTAAACTTTATAGGCAACGCTGAAGATAGAATTAAAGAAGACTATCTACGTATTTTAAGAGCATTTCGTTTTCATGCAAAAATATGTGTCGGAGATTTGAGTGATGAAATACTAAACGTATGCAAAAAGCATTCGCATATGATTCAAAACCTCTCTGGAGAGAGAATAAGAGATGAAATACTTAAATTGCTGGAGTGCAATGATCCTTTTCCAACACTTAAGAGCATGCAAGAATCTGATGTTTTGCAAAAGATTATCCCAAAAGAAGTAAAATGCGAAATTCTGTCTTCGCCACTTCTTTTGGGCACTGATGCACTAGTAAAATTAGCGTTACTCCTTAGGACTACTAAAAAAAATGACAGGCTAAGTCTTGGAGAATATGTAAGCAAATTTTTACGTCTTTCAAACAAGCAAAAGAAAAAGCTGCTATTTTTACTATCCAACGATATCAAAACAGAACTCTCAGAAAAAGAGCAAAAAAAATACATATCTTTATTTGGTAGAGAATTATATTGTGATTTAGTGAAAATTTGTGGTGTTGAGTCTGGAGAAAATGTTGATGAATACATTTCATTTGCTAACACATTCAATATTCCAAAATTTCCTTTATCTGGCGATGATTTAATAAGTATAGGTCACCAGCCAGGAAAAAGTTTAGGTAGAAACTTGGAATTGCTAAAACAACATTGGGAAGATAGCTCCTACACTTTAACAAAAGAGGAGCTGGTGCTTTATGCTAAGAGCCTATTCTAACTGCTTTCTGACTGTTCAATGAATGTATGCTTGCAATATTAGGGGAACTCATAGAGGAATTAGGTATATGTTCTTTTTTAGCTTTTTCTGTTAATTGATATTCGTTTACTCCTCCTTGAGTTTGATTACACATTCCCTGATCTGGAGATAAAAATTTATCTCTTATGCTTAATGCCAGTTGTAACTCTTGAATCTTATTTGAAAAACATTTCATTTTAGCCTCTGTTAATTTTCCTGTAACAATTTCTTTAAGCAATTCTCCTGAGTCGTTATTATTATTATTCTTGCTATTAAAGCTGTGCAAGATAGAGTCTACAATCTTATTTACCCCTTCTTGTTTGTTAAATTCTAATTTTTTTACGCATTTTTTAACAGAAGGTGACAACTTGGCTTTTAACGTGTCATCTCGTAGTTCTTTACCCATATTTTTTCCAATGTTACAATGTTCGTTGACAACTTCTTTAACCTTAGCTTCTATGATCTCCCTTGCGGATTTTTTCAAATTACTTTCTAATAATTCAAGCAGCTTACTGCTTTCAAATTTGCCATCATCTTGATTTGATAGAGACTTTATAGTTTCATTAAGCACGTTATGGCAAGAGTATTTATTTTCAAATTCAGAAAAACTTTTTTTCAACTCTTTATTTTTATCAGATAAAAATTTATCGCAATTCTCATTCCCACGAAGCTTAGATAAACCCTTTGGAATTTTTGACTTCATAGAACCAGTAGTTGATTTTGCAGTAGATACTGTACTCACTGTATCTGCCTTTTTAGCCAATTGACCTTCTTTTGCTTCCTGTAGTTTCTTAGTGTCAGCTTTCAATTGACCTTCTAAATCAATCTCCAATTGTTGTTTAGATTCTTGAACACTTTGTAATTGCTTCCCCAAGTTCTCCATTTCACCCAATTGAGCAGTCAATGTATTCACACTTAATCGTAGAGCTTTGTTTTCATGACCTAAGTCACTGACTTTATTTTCTAATTCAGTATTTTTGTCTTTAGCCTGACACAATTTATCAGTCTGTGATTTAAGTAAAGCCACTAATTTGCTAGCTTGCCATTGTTGATTCAATTCAATTAATTTATCCTCCTTGTCCTTTAACCTACTCTTAAGTTCTATTATTTGTGCTTTCAGACTTTCATTATCTTTCCTAGTAGCTTCAATTTCTTCTCCTTGCTCTCTTATTATCATGTATTGATCAAATATAGTTTTCTGTTGTTCATCAACTTTATCCTGCATTGCTTTTTTATCTTGTTTGTATTTGGTTAGTTCCTCTTCTCGTTCGCCTGCATCTTCTGTAAGTCCCTTATAACTCTTTTCAAGTCCTTCAATTTCAGATCGTAATTCTCTATTTTCTTCTTTTAAGGAAGCATTTTGTAAACGTTCAAGTTCTAATTCCTGATTTATGCCCTCCAGCTGTTCTTCTAATGCTTCATCATCTTCCTCTGTTATCAATGCTACTCCATCAGTCTGAACCCCTCCATCTTTGTTTATCACTACACTTTGGCTCTCTTTCTCTACAACTTCAGGTTTTAAGTCAACTTGAACACTTCCATCTATTGTCTTAAAAGCATCAGTTTGAACTTCATTGTTTGCAGTAGTTTTATCGTAGTACAAAATATTTTCTGCCCATCTATTCCATCTCTTGGGCAATATTCGTCCAATCGTTTTTAGATATAACCAAGCAAATACAGTAGACCAGCTGTATTTTTTTTCCTTTCGCTTAATGTTAATTTCATAATTAACCTTATTATTAATATTTAGCATAAAATTACCTTATTTTTTAACTTTAATTTACAGAAAATTTTAATAGCAATAAAGTTATATATATTAGTATAAATGTTAAAAAAATACTAACACAGGTGTCAAATTATGGTAAAGTCTTTGCCCGCCTAATACACTTTAAGCAGAAATGTACATGTCTGCAAGTACAGCATTTGCTTTTTCTATCGCTCTTGCTAACACTTCCTGTTCATTGTTCTGATTTTTCACATTGATTACCTGAGCAGCCAAGTTTGCAGGAAAAGTGACCAAACTGACTTCCCATAATTCCACTTGTTTTAACACTCTAGCTCCACTTTTATGATCAACATCATACTCTATAGGTATATAGCCGATGGAAAGTCCGTTAATTGCCCCAGTTTTGAGCATCAAATACACTTCTTCTGCTTTCTGAATACCCAAAAGTAAATGTGCGGTTATATACAGGCCAACATCATTTTCATAAATATCTATGATACTACCTATAGGTTCGTCAGGATTATGCTGCCAAAGGAGTTTTATTTTATTTCTGTTTAAATTTTCCTTAAATGCTCCGGGCAATATCAGATCATTTTGTTTATCAACTATGTTAAAAACGCTCGCATAACCAGAAAATACACCGTTTTCTCCTATACTTTTTATTGACAATGGTGAATAGAGAAATTTCTTATTCATAAAGCCTCCTGTAGTATTGGGAATTTTGTTTCGCAATGCACTGCGATATAATTCTATTATATGCAGTGCTCTAAAAGGGGGAAGCACTTTTCTTAGTTACTAAAAACGCTAAATTGTAATATGGTACAATGTTACAACGATGTCATGAAAGTAGCTGAAACTGGTTCCTTTATGACGGCAGTACCTTCTCCTGTCATCCGAGTAGCCTCCTTTTTTTGTCATCCCAGTGCTTGACACTGGGATGGCTTTGTTGCATCGCTACTTATGAAAGGCTAACTATAGTTAGGATTATAAGCAACCTATTGAAAATCTTGTTTTTTTGCAATCAATCTGATCAAATTTAAGAATAGTAATTTGTTATTTATATTAATAAATTTAATTCTATTGAAAATAGCTAAAGCATTGAAATTCTTGAATTTTAGCCGGATTGGTAAATGGTAGTGAAATTTCTTTTACTCAAATTTAGGTATTCATTGACCGTTCTTGTTATAAATACCAGAATAATAAGCTACTGATATTCCCTATCTTTTTTATCTTTAATCCATCATAGCTAGCGATGCAACAAAGCCCACTGGGATCCAGAAGACTTAATTTCAACCAAGTGGCTGCATAATAAAGGCTGGATTCCAGTGTCAAGCACTGGAATGACATCACAGGGGCATTGACCTCTCTTGGGCTCTTTTAGCTATAAACATTAAGAAATTTACCAAATAAAAAAAAAGGCAAAAGAAGCCCTGGGGTTATTATCTGCTTTAAAATATTGGCGTTTTTTATGTTTTAAACGTTTGACAAGCAAGATTTAGCTGCTTTTAATTGCAACTAACCTACGCTGCAAATGTTTAAGAAATTTACCAAGCAGAAAAAAAGACAAAGAATCCCCGAGTTAGCTAGTCTTTTACTATCTCTGTCAAGTATTGGCATTTTTTGATGTCTTGTAACGCTTTATAAGCGCGTTCAGCTTATTTAGATAAAAATCTAGATGTAGATGAAGTTTTGTAAAGACATACAGTATCTATATACTGCAAAAAATTAAACATAAGACGCCGATACATTAAGTAATCCTTACCTTTTAATCTGCAGATTGGCGAAAGCAAATACAATAGCTTCAGTTTCATGATAAGGGGGCTGGCGGAGTTTGTCAAGCAAGTTTTTAGCCCTGTCTCCTTGCTATAATGTTCATATCGATAGAAAAGCAAAAGAATAGAATGAAATATCAAGTGATATCCTCTATAATTAAATTTTTTGAATGAAGAGATGACGGTTCGCGTAGGAATTAATGGTCTGGGTAGAATAGGCAGAAGTGTATTGCGTGCTATTTATGAAATAGAAAAGTATAGTGAGCAAATAGAAGTTGTAGCTATCAATGGATCGCTCGGTGCTGAGCAGCATGCACATTTGATTAAATATGATTCTGTTCATGGCAAATTCAGTGGTGATATTGATTTTAATGAGTCTCAAAATTGGATTTCTATAAATGGCAAAAAGTTTTCTTTATATAGAGAACGGAATCCTGAAAATATTCCTTGGAATGTTGATGTAATACTTGAATGTACTGGTGCATTCAATAAACGTGAAGAAGCAATAAGGCACAATGCAGAGAAAGTAATTGTCTCTGCTCCAGTTCCGGATGCTGATGTCACTATAGTTTATGGTGTGAATGACGATATGCTCGAAAAAGAGCATAAAGTGATATCAGCAGGTTCTTGCACTACAAATTGCCTTGCTCCGATTGTGAAAGTCCTACACTCCAGTTTAGGTATAAAAAGCGGTTTTATGACTACTATACATGCCTACACGAATGATCAAAATGTTCTTGATGGTAATCATAAAGATTTGCGTAGAGCAAGGGCTTGCGGATTATCTATGGTGCCAACTACAACCGGGGCAGCAAAAACAATTGGTTCTATAATTCCTGAATTAAAGGGCAAGCTAGATGGCACTGCCGTCAGAGTTCCGGTTAGCAATGTTTCTATGGTTGATTTTACATTTACGACTGATAAGAAAGCGACCGTTAAAGAAATCAATGAAATGTTTAAGGATGCAGCTCTCTCGTCTACGTCATTCCAGCGCGTGACGCTGGAATCTAATCCAGTGTCAGCTACTCGGATGACATCAGAGGGTACTAGGATGACAGAGGGTTATCCAATGTCAAATGTACTTTCTATATGCGAGGAACCTTTAGTCTCAATAGATTTTGTGCATAACCCTTATAGTGCAATTGTGGATTTAACTGGTACATATGTTACAGGTGATATATGCAGGGTTGCAGCGTGGTATGACAATGAGTGGGCTTTTTCGCTGAGAATGTTAGACATAGCATTATTGAGCTATAGTAAAGTATGAACTGGAACTCAAACAAATACGCCTCATTTTATGAGCACTTTGCGGAACTCAGAAAAAGAGTTATCTTTTGCTTTCTATTTTTTTGCGTTGCTTTTGGTTTTTGTTACTACTTTAAGGAAAATATATACCGTTTTTTACTTGCACCTTTAATAGAAGCAACAAAAGGTAGCAAAGGTTTTTCTTTGATTTACACAGACTTAACAGAGGCATTTTTTGTATATCTTAGGGTTGCTGTAATGAGTGCACTTTTGCTCTCTTTTCCTGTGTTTGCATGGCAATTCTATATGTTCTTAGCACCTGGGTTATATAAAAGTGAAAGGGCAGTGTTGTTGCCATACTTAATTGCAACACCGGTTTTATTTGTAACGGGAGCTACTGTAGTCTATTACTATATATTTCCTTTAGCCTGGAAGTTTTTTATCAACTTCGAACACAGTGGTAAATCCTTCGATATACCGATAGAGTTTATGCCATCAGTTAGCGAATATTTAGACCTCGTTCTCCAATTTATGTTTGCTTTTGGCACTGCATTTCAAATTCCAGTAATACTCACATTAATGGTGAGAGTAGGGTTACTCACTACACAAAGTTTGTCAAATAAACGCAGAATCGCGATAGTGGTAATTTTTATTATCGCTGCAATCTTAACTCCACCTGATGTATTAAGCCAAGTAGGGCTTGCAATACCTATGCTGATTCTATATGAATTGTCCATTCTGATATGTAGGTATATTGAAAAAAAGAAGACAAAGATTTAAACAAAGAAATCCCTCTTATCTCCTTTATATCACATTTTTAACTTACAACATTCTTATTCAGGACTTAAATATGGAAATGTTTCATAAATTGATTGTAATACTTTGTTAAGTTCAGCCTTACTTTTGATGATCAATAATACTGTATCATCACCTGCTATAGTTCCTATAATTCCTATGTTTTTGCTATTATTTAATGAATAAATAACATACTTCTGATCTAGAAAGTAAGCTAGGCTGCTAGCTTGTCCTGGTTGAGTGTGTAGTACTATTAAACCAAAATCCGAAATTTGCATATTAAGTATTAATGGTAATCGATATTGGTTGATGTCAATTACTTTATACATACCAGCAACTTTGGCAATTTTAAGTTTTTTTAATTTTCTTGATAAAGTAGCCTGAGGAATGTTGTGCCCTCTTTCTTTAAGCAAGGTCTGTAAATCGCTCTGCTCTAAAATTTCGTGATTTTGAATAATATTTAAAATATGTTCACCTAGTGTGTTGTCATGCATTATGCATTTTCCTCATATTGAATATGTAATAAGTATATTTGAAATTATATTCATTATTTCTTGACTATTCAATTTTTAATGTCTATATTCATAAGATGAATAAAATATGAATATAAATTAGTAATATGAAAAAATATATTTTAAATGCTATTATAGTGATAAGTATTCTATTAACAGGATGCAAGGAAAATAAACACGATAATATCATTAGATTTGCAATTTCTGCAGATTATCCACCTTTTGAATATTATGAAAATGGTAAATTTACTGGCTTTGACATTGAGCTTGCTCAATTAGTAGCAAAAGAGTTAGGTAAAGAAGCGATATTTAAAGATATGCAGTTTAGTGCTATACTTGCAGCATTGCAAAGTAATTCTGTAGATGCTGCTATATCTACTATTGGTAGCACAGAAGAGCGTGAAAAAAATTTTGATTTTTCAAATAGTTATTATACAGGGGAATTTGGTATTCTATATCACAAAAATAAACCCATAGCCGGTATAAACAACTTAACTCACAAGAAGATAGCCGTTCAACTAGGAACTGTCATGGAAATTTGGCTAAAAGAGCATGTTCCTACAACAGCTCAAATTATTGCTATAGACAATAATAATCAAGCTGTAGAAACATTAAAGTCTGGTTATGTTGATGGCGTCCTAATTGATGAATTCCAAGGTAAAGTATTTAGCAAAAAAAATCCTGGTCTATCATGGTCAGCCACTGCCAAGTTAGATGGTGGTTATGTTATTGCTGTGAATAAAGGATCTGCTTTAAAGGATAAAATAAACGAGGCATTAAAAAGTTTAGAAAGTAAAGGTGTAATACAAAAAATAGCAGAAAAATGGCTAGGAGATAACTGATGCAGGAATTAATTTCTAATTTCTTGTTTGTTGGAACAGGCCTTGCCTTTACTTTAAAATTATTGATTGGAGGACTGCTTTTAGGTGTGAGTCTAGGGGGATTATTGTCAGTACTCAGATATAATAAGATCTGTATTCCATTAATTAATGGAATTATATCTGTAATACGTGGCACCCCCCTTATATTACAGTTAAGTGTTGTTTATTTTATGACCCCAACCATTGCAGGAATTAAATTAAACATATTTAGTGCTGGCATTATAGCATTTGGTCTAAATAGCTGTGCTTATATTGCTGAGATTTTACGAGCTGGTATTGAAACTATATCAAAAAACCAGTTTGAAGCAGCTAAAACTTTACAAATACCTAGTTTCTATATGTGGAGAGATATTATATTACCACAAGTTATTAAAAATATTCTTCCTGCAATGATAAATGAGATCATTGCACTCCTTAAAGAAACGGCATTAATCTCTACTATTGGTGGTGTTGATATTATGCGCTCTGCGCAAATTCTTGCAGCAGAACAATTTACTTATTTTATACCACTTTGTCTTGCTGGGGCTTATCATTACGCTCTTGTATTACTAATTGAATATATAGGCAAAAAGATTGAACAGAAAGGTATATATGATAAAAATGCATAATGTTTGTAAATTATTTAATAATATTCCAGTACTTAATAATATTAACCTGATTATAGAGCAATCTATAGTTGGTCTTGCTGGTCCTTCTGGTAGTGGTAAATCAACATTGTTACGTTGTATACAAAAACTCGAAGTTTTAGATTCTGGTAGCATTGAATGCAATGATAGTACTGGTTTTGTATTTCAGGATTTTCAACTTTTCTCACATATGACTGTCTGGGAAAATCTTACATATGCTCCCAAACTTAAAAACAAAACTCAGGATCAAAGTGATTCACTACTTGAGTCTTTGGGTATTGCCTCTAAAAAAAATGATTACCCTAGTAATCTATCCGGTGGGCAAAAACAGCGGGTTGCGCTTGCCAGAAGCTTAATGATGAATCCAAGGATTCTATTATGCGATGAGCCAACGTCTGGTTTAGATGTAGCAACAATAGTCGACGTTGTGGAACTATTACAATCAGTTAGAGATATGGGTATTACTATGATTATCGCTTCTCACAATTTGGATTTTTTAACAAAAATATCAGATCGGATTATTCTGTTAAAAAACGGAAAAATAATTGTAGATATCAATCCTAAAGAAATTGATGAACCAACAAACTATTTAAAAAATAATTATTAAAAGAGAATCACTCATATCATACTGAGAGCTATAACAGATTTTAGCATCGAAAATTACATAATATACATTATGGAAAACAAAATTACATAATGTAAGAAGCAATGCTAAAAATAAAATCACATAATATAGCAAACTATAGCTAACCCAAGAAAGGTTTTCCTACGTCATACCGCCGCGATATCTCAGCATAGATTCCGCTAACAAGTAGCGGAATGACGAATTTTTGTTTTTCAAACTGTCGGTAAATCTAAGTCAGTTTAGCTATATGTGTCAAGCACTGGGATGACACCCTCCTGATGGGCCAAAATCACAATGTTCGTACAGTTATGGAATGAATCGCGGTATGACGTGTTGCTTTGATCAGCTATAAAGATGATGCTGCGGAAGTTTTTAGTACTTGCTCGCAACTTTCAACAATTTAATAGCACTGGTGTTTACAACCTCTCCGCCGACACGCTTAGTGACAAAAAACCTCACATAAGGTTTATTCGTATAAGGGTCTCTTAATATTCTCATTCCTCTGTTATCTACAATCTTATAAGCTTGTTTGAAATCTGCCATCGCAATTACTGGTAGCTGATTGTTTGGCGCTGGTGGCATATCGGCAGATTGATATACTGGTATTCCCATTAAAGTATCTGGAGCTTCAAGCGACAGACTTGGCTGCCAGAGATACTGACCTGTTTGAGATTTTAGCAGCCTGATATCCTTCAACGTACTCCTGTTCATCAAAAATGACGCATTTTTGGAATAATATTCGTCCAGAGAGTAATACAACATCATTATTGAATCACTATCTAATTTTTCAGTTTTAACTTGCTCTATTTTATTATAACTGTTTCCATTTTCATAAGCTAAAATTCCTTTTGGTTGAAAAGTGCCCTCACCCTTAATGAAGGCTTCGCTTTCTTCCTTACTAAAAGTCTCGGCAATCTTTTCCACCAGCCAACTCTCAACATCGACAAACGCATCATCGAGTAACTTTTGTGATATTTGTGGTTGAGCATATAACTCGTAAGTTGTGACGGAAATCTTTTGGATTTTGGGCGTGTCCGTATCTTTTGCAAAATCATACTTAGACTTATTGCCACCGTCCTCATCATCTACTGTTTCACTGCTCCAACCTGCACCGGCGCGGTCAAAATCTTCTATAATGTAATCCAATGTTTCAGTAGAGATTCTTTGACTGGAGCATATTTGTCGCATTGGGGACGAATCAGTTACGCGCTTGTTTATGCGTTTTACAATATGCGGAGTAACTAGATACCCCCCGATATCACTGTCATCTCCACTGAGGGTTTTGTGTGATAAACCGCTTTCCATTCCCTTGCGGATATAATCAGAAAAATATTTATCGCTTGTGCTAAAATCTGTATTTACTTCTGGGCGTTGAGCTGCAGTTTCGATCAAGTCTAAACGCTCTTTGCAACTATCAATGGCATTATTTACCTTGCATAGCTGCTCAATTGTTGCAGAATCAGCACGCCCTTTGCTTTCAATTTCTTTTAGTTTGCGATCATTTATTAATTTAAATTGCTCCCATGATGAAGCGAGTTCATTGATACGGTGAGCGATATCGGTAAGTGACATAATAGCCTCCTTTGAAAATGAAATAAAAATGGAAATAAGGTAATAGGAATGGCATCCATAGATGTTTCCCACAGTTGTACGAATATTGCAATATGGTACATAGTAAACGATGTCATTCCAGTGCTTGACACTGGGATCCAGCTTCTATGCAACTTAATTAAAAACGTTTGTTTTAGCGTAAGACAACTACCTTTAGCTCATCAGCTCAGTTATAAGCAAAATTTCTGGATTCCAGTGTCAAGCACTGGAATGACATCATCTGTTGTGCAATTTACCTTTAAAAATGAATATCCGTACAGTTATGTGCTTGGCACTGAAATGGCATCATTTTTTATCTGTTGAAAATGTAAACCGAAAAATAGCGTGGCACTTTGTGCCACGCTTAGTACTGTAAGCTTAATCCAGTAATTAAATTAAGCGAGGTAAAATAAAAGATAATGACACTATATAATGTTCGTTCTTTTATGTCAAGCACTTTTTTGAATTTTTTTGGTGATAATTTTTATCCAGTTATTTTATTATTGTAGTATAATTTCAATGCCAGATACTATCATTATGATCACTATCTAAATTTAAATCGTAATTATCATCAAATTTATATATCCCCTCCATCTCTTCTCTATGCAATTCATGTGAATCACCTAAAGCTTTTTGATTAGAAACGTCAACACAATACTGTAACAGTGCTCTTAATGCTCCAGCACTATCTTTATCTAAATTAAAATTGCTAAAATCAAATTTCTGCATATTCTCCACATGTCCTTCTCTACATAACCTACATATCTTAGCAAAAGCCCTTTCACTTTCTCGACTCCAAGCATTAAGAAAGTAAGGATCTACTACTTTGCTAAATTGTTTCTCTATCTCTTCAAGAGAGCTCTCTGGATTAAGTTCTAATATTACTTTGAAAATCCCACTGCCATGGAATCTATAAAATTTACTAGATAAGCTATCTTTTACAAAATTAACTGCATCATCTATTGTAACACCAGAGCGAGATTCAAATATCATCTCAAATGCTCCATAACAACTATCAATACCAAAATTAATTATTTTTTCCATAAAATCAATTACCTCTTCTAAGGAAATTTGTGGCTTATTCCTCAAGATAACTTCTAAACTCTTGACAAAATTATGCCCATGCTGACCCATAGCATGGGTTTTCCCATTTATTGTATAATGATATAGCTTCTTATTTTCTATTATATGCTTATTGCACTGGTAGATATGTAGCTTATTCAATTTGCCAGAATATTCCTCTATTTCCTTATCTGGTAATTTTGAGCGGAATTCCTTGATTACTTCGCGTATTATTCTATTGATATTACTCATGCTTATTCCTAATTAATATGTTAGTATTTTTATAAATTAAGTTATTATATTAAAATTCTTTCATGGATTTCAATATTAGCTCCGCACTACTTGTAGTTTTTGTAATGGGTCTGCCAATGACGATATAATCAGCTCCTGAATTTATTGCTTCTTTTGGTGTTGCTGTTCTTTTTTGGTCGTCATGACCTGGATCTATACGAATTCCTGGAGTAATAATTTTAAAGTCTTCACCGCATTCTCGGCGCACTTCCTGAGCTTCCAATGCAGAACAGACTATTCCATAGAGTCCAATCTTTTTTGCAAGCTTTGCAAGCAAAATTACCTGTGATTTTACTTCTCTTGCTACTCCAAGCTCGTTTAAATCCTCATTGCTCATACTAGTTAGCACTGTCACCCCAATCAGCTTTATTTTTGTGCCTTGCACTACACTTAGCGCTTCTTCAAGCATTTTTGTTCCACCGCTGATGTGCAGAGTTAACATTTCAATGTTCAGAACTTTTATTACTTCAACTGTTTTGGCTACAGTGTTTGGAATGTCATGCAATTTCAGATCTAAAAAAATTGGTACATTGCATTTTGCAACTTCTTGCACTCCAGAAAGACCTTGAGCAGCAAAAAATTCTAATCCCAGCTTTACCATGCCAACTTTACCACGCAGAGCATTAGCTAGAGAAATAGCCTTATTTAAGTCTTGTGTATCCAGTGCGCATATTATTGGGTTCATTATCTTGCATGATTTATCTTATAATAAGACTCATTGTTGTGTTTTGCAAATACTTTCACTCTGATTGAACTGACTGCGTTCATAAGATTCTGTCAATAGTGAATTTGGCAACTTGGTCGGGGTGGATGAGCGACTGACAAATAATGATTCATATCCAAGATCTTCCAGCGAAGAAGAAGGCGTTTCGTCTGGCAAAAGCCGTGCAATTTCTCCTTGTAACGCAGACTTTAATATTTGAATCGTATCTAATATTGCTTTTCCATCATTATTTCTTATTGGTTCTTCTATATTGTCTGTTACGCATCTTATCAACAGTTGCGCAAAATTCACTTGTTTTTCTTTCTCTTTCAAAAAATCTTCTATTTGACTGTCTCGTTCTAAAAGTGAATTTCTTAAACTTTTTACTTCATTATTACAATCTTTTCTTATCCCATCTAACTCAAAAGATTGATTTTTAATTAAACCATTTGCTTCATCTAACTCTTCAAATTTCTCTTTTAATTCTTTAGATAAATTTTTCTTTTCTTTGTTGACCTCTTTAATTTTACATTGTAGCTTATCTAAGTTTGCATGCAGCCTTTCTTGTTCTTCACGTAATTCCTCTACTTCTTTAGAAAGTTTATTTTTTTCCTTATTCAATGCCTCTACTTTTTCACTAAGTTCATGTTTTTTCTCACGTAGTGCCTTTTGTACTTCACGTAACGTTTCTATTCTATCATTTAACCCCTTATTCTCTAGCTCTAAATGTTTATTATCATCCACTTCCATCTTCAGCTTTGCAATAAATCTACTTCTTTCTTCCAACTGTTTCTTTAAACATGAGATTTCAAGTTTTAATTTCTCTTCCTGCTCATTAAGCTTACCTATTTCCTTTCTTGTTTTGTCCAATTCATTGTCTATTTCAAACGTACGATTCTTTGCTGTTTCTAATTTTTTCTCTAAAGATTTTTTTTCTTCAAGAAGAGATTCTCTCTCAACTTCTGACTCATTTACTTTCTGATCCAATCTTTTCCTAGAGTTATTTTATTTTCTAACTCTTGCTCTTTCTGAGCGAATTTATTTCTCTCAACCTCTATTTTTTTATTATTACTAATTATTTTATACGAAAGTGCAAGCACCAAAATAGATAATGTAGCTAAAGCAAGAATTAGAGGAAGAGGCACATTAGAAGTTACAATAAGCGCTAAAGATGTAAGTAACGTAAGAGTAGCTAAGGAACTAGCTATAAAATAAAATGTGTTAGCCTCACTAAGCAAATTGCTCATTACTCCCCTCCTCCCCCCACGTTCAGCAGTCTTGTATATATTTATTAAAATTCTCTTATCTGTGGAGGAATTATAGTGCTGCACCTACAACAAACTTTCCTTTTTCAGTCTACTAGCTAAAAATGGCTAAGGTTTTATGTATCCAGTGTACAACTGTACTCAAAATGTCTAGTGGCTATTGATCGGGGTAGAACATCCACTGGTATATCCAGGATCTTCCACAAATGAAGGAACAGACGTTTCGCCTGGCAAATATTGTGCAGCTTCTTCTACTAACACAGACTTTGTTGCTTGAATCACTTGTAATATTACTTTTTTATCATCATCTCTGATCACTTCATTTTCCCTTACTAATTTTTCTACCTCATCTGTTACATATTCTATCATCCGTTGCAAAAAAAGCACTTCTTCTTTTTTCTTTTCCAACAAAGCTTTTTGAAGTTGTTCTATTTGAGAGGATTGCTTCAAAAGTGAACTGTTTAATTCTTTCACCTTATTATCGCGATCATCATTCACTGTTGTTAATGTGTTATCAGATTCTTTCTCTTCTTTTTGTAAAGATAATGACTCCTTTTCCAGCTCCTTAATTTTAGATAAGTACTCTTTCTCCTTTGTACACAATTTATCAACTTTACTTTCAAGATCAGTGCGCTTTTGACGTTCATCACTAACTTTACCTTCTAATTCTTTCTTTTCCTTTTCCGACTGGCATAACTTCTTCTCTAATTCTTCTATGTCGCTTTCTGAGCTCTCATGTTGTTCTTCCGATTCTAAAGTTTTTAATTGTTTTACTTCTTCTACTTCTACTTTTTTTCTTAACATAGTTAATTGAGTACGCAGAGAAGAAGCTTCCCTACTTTTATGTTCTAATTCCAAGTTTAATTCATCTTCATATTCCAATCTTAAGCGTAACTCATCTTCATATTCTGACTTTAAACATAACTTATTCTTTTCACTTTCTAATTTGCATTGACACAATTCCTCCATTAAAGAATCCACTCTTTCATTCAATCTTGTATTTTCATCACGTAACTCTTGGTGTTCAAGAGAAAGCATCTCCTCCTTATGTTCTAACTGACCTTTTACTTTTGCTTCCAATTCTACATTATTACTAATTATTTTACATGAAAGTGCAAGCACCAAAATAGATAATGTAGCTAAAGCAAGAATTAGAGGAAGAGGCACATTAGAAGTTACAATAAGCGCTAAAGATGTAAGTAACGTAAGAGTAGCTAAGGAACTAGCTATAAAATAAAATGTGTTAGCCTCACTAAGCAAATTGCTCATTACTCCCCTCCTCCCCCCACGTTCAGCAGTCTTGTATATATTTATTAAAATTCTCTTATCTGTGGAGGAATTATAGTGCTGCACCTACAACAAACTTCCCATCTTCTGATCGGGGTAGAACATACTGGTATATCCAGAATCACATAAAGCGTCATTCAGCTTATGTGATGGTCTGGATGTGTATTGCTGTGATTCTCCTATAGAATTTTCAATTTTCCTGTTAGTCTGCTTATTCGACACCTCTCCAATATTATATTCAATACAAAAATCTTTAATTATAGTATAAGCAGAAGTTCCAATCTTGTTGTTTAACTTTTCAACTATATAATTTATAAAACATTCCACATCTGCTGCTGAGATAGAGAGTGTTGTAAGTCTTGTTTCGTTTAAAATTCTTAAGATAGCATGCTTGTACTTTTTATTTTTTAATTTTTCATTCAGACCATCCTTCAGTATATTCTTAAGTATACTTCCTTCTATCATAGTAAACTTGAGTTTACTACTCAAACGACTTCCCCTAACAAGTGATGCATCTAAATCTTGCAGACTAACATTAGTTGTAGCAAACACCGTCACACCTTTATCAGCTTCATCGAATCTAGTGAAAAAATAATTTAAAGGTACTCGATTGGCATCAGTGCGTCCCTTGCCAAAGCTGTCGATTTCATCTATAAGAACTATACAAGGAGCGTTTTCGTTTGCTTTATTAAAAAGCTCATTTATATTTGATTTTTCAAGCAAATCAGCTCCAGAAACTTTTATAAATGTAGTTAGAGATATCAGCTGATCCCCAATCGCCTCAACAATTGAACTCTTACCAGTTCCTCCTGGACCGTGAAAAATGAATCCTCTTGATATTTTTTCTTGCTCTTCTTCTGAATCACCTGATTTTGCTGAAGACACTATATTAATATTATTTTTTATTGATTCATAAATATTTACTAATTTTGTTTTTATCTCTTTTATAAATATAAAATCCTCAAATGCTTTCTTCCCTCTTTTTTCACCTTTTGCGCAAAATTTCATAAAAATCTTTTCTTGTGTTTTACTTTCTGTTGCAACACTAGCAATCTTTACCTTTAGCTCTTTCACTTCATTGTTAAGCTTATTTAGCTCCTCTTTTTTTGCAGCACTAGCAATTAGCTTTTCAATCTCATTGTACTGACTACTAAGCCTCTTATTTAGCTCTTTGATTTGAGGCTCTAAGCTTTGTATTATATTTTCTTGCTCTTTAGCTAATCCATTTTTTTCATTAGGTTCTGCTTTTTGTGCATCAAGCTTTTTATTCTGGCTGATCATTTTACATGAAAGTACAAGCACCAGAACAGAAAGTATAGACAAACTCAAAGCAACAGGAAGAGCTACATTAAAGGCTGCAACTGAAGACAAGAACTCAACATAAGGGGCAACGGCAAGTGTCCCAGACGCAAGCAATACCAAAGTAGCAAGAGCACCAGCTATAAGATACGGTGCATTGGCTTTATTATATAAATCCCCCATTATTATTCCCTCATACTAATAATGATTACAATAGCATGGATATTAAAGGAAGTAAAGCTATAAAAATCAATATAAATCTATATTCACTATGTATTTCTCGTCTTCAGTTTCAAGCTCAGACTGCATCCACTCTATCGTTTCCGCATTGCAAACTGCCTGCAAATCATTCTGTGCGGATTGATCCAACTTATCCTCTCGTAGATCTGCTTTTATCATCAACTTTTTTATCAGATGCTTAACTGATACATTATTATCTGCCTTTATCTTTCTGATAATGTTTAATATCTGAATAACATTATCTCCCATTTCCTCTGAATATTTATCGTAGATAAGTTCTTCTTTGCTTGGCCAATTACTTTGATTGTGTACAGAATTATAACTATACAACTGGTGGTATATCTCTTCTGTAATGTATGGCAAGAAAGGTGCAAATAACCGCAAAATAACATTTAACACATACGCCAAGCTTTGTTTTGCACTTAAGGTTGCTTCACTGCTTCCGTACGCACGTTTTTTTACTAACTCCAAGTAACTATCACAAAAATCCTTCCAAAAAAATTCCTCTATTGCGCCCAAAGCTTCGCAGTATTCAAACTGTAATAGGTTATTTGTTGCTCTTTCTATAACTTTGTATAACTTAGACAATATCCACTTATCCATTGTCTCGTGAGCAGAATTTATGCTCATCACTTGATGCTTTTCCATGAACATGGAAACGAACTTGCTAGCGTTCCAAAGTTTTGTAACGAGGCGCTTGCCAATTTTGAATGTATTTTCAGAGTAGACTGTATCAACTCCAAGCCTTGAGTTCGCTGCCCAATAGCGCACTACATCAGCTCCATAAGTTTCAAGTATTACATGAGGAGTGATGATATTACCTTTTGATTTACTCATCTTTTTCTTATCATCTGCTAAACACCAACCGCTGATCATAATGTTTTTCCAAGGTAAAGAATTTGCATGATAATGTGCCTTTAAAATAGTATAAAAAGCCCAAGTTCTTATTATCTCATGGCTCTGGCTGCGCAGATCTGCAGGAAATATCGTATCATAGCGATGATTTGGTAAGCTAAACTCACTGTTTACTGCCAGTGCACTCAGTTGAGGAGTAATTGAACTTGTGGCCCAGGTATCCATTACATCTTGATCTGGGATAACCTCTTCTTTGCTATACCCTTTTGGCAAATCTTTCAATGGATCTATAGGCAGGTCCTTTATCTCAGCTAGAATAATTTTACCTTCTTCTCCCTTACGGTTGGAATACCACGCTGGAAATGGCACACCAAAATAACGTTGCCTTGAGATGCACCAGTCCCAATTTAGCCCTTCTATCCACACTTCCATGCGTTTACGCATAGTAGCTGGATGCCAATTGCATTCTTTTACTTTATCTAATACTTGAGCTTTTTGCTCTAAGGTCTTGATAAACCATTGATAAGTAGGCAATATCTCAAGTGGTGCACCAGATCTTTCTGCACACTTAACAGAATGAGAAATGTTAGTGCTTTCTATCAAAAGGCCTCTTTGAGTTAGGATTTCGATTATCCGCTTTCTTGCTTCTTTAACTTTCAATCCATTTATTTCACTATAGATTCCAGTGTCAGCTACTTGAATGACATCATTCAGGTTCATCCTCCCATCCTGATCGATGATAATTTTCATCGGCAGATTATGCTTTTGCTGCCAATATATGTCGAGTTCATCACCAAACGTACAGCACATAACAAGCCCAGTGCCTTTATCTATTTTAACCTTATCATCAGCTATGATTGGAATTTTTTCCTTTGTTATTGGCACTATGGCTGTTTTTCCGATCAGATGAGTGTAGCGCGCATCCTCTGGATGACAAAAAACTGCAACGCATGCTGGAAGTAACTCAGGTCGCGTAGTTGCAATATTGATCTGCTCATTTTCTTGAGTAGAGAAAACTATCGTGTTTAAGGATGACTCAAAAACTTTATCTTCTATTTCTGCTTGCGCAATTGCTGTTTTATCAACCGGGTCCCAAAGGATGGGCTGCATTTTTCTATATGCATACCCTTTATTATATAGATCAATAAACGACATCTGTGAAAGCGTCACAGTTTCCTTGCTGATCGTGTGATATTCCAAATCCCAGTCATAACTAATGCCGACTGATTTAAATAGTTCCTTGAATTCTTGCTTTGATTTTTCAATAACCTCATGGCACATCTCTATAAATTTTTCTCTGCCAACTTCTTTTGCACGGGTTTTATAGGTTTGTTCAACCAATCTTTCAGTGGGAAGCCCATTATCATCAAACCCAATTGGGTAAAACACATCTTTTCCCAGCATGCGCTGAAACCTTGCAATAAAGTCCGTGTGGCAATAGCTAAATATATGGCCAATATGGAGTTTTCCCGATATTGTCGGCGGAGGTGTGTCTATAGTGAAAGTGTTATCCTTTTCACCATTCCATTTATAAACTTTACTTCCTTCCCACAATATGTTGCATTTGTCTTCAACTTCTTTAAAGCCGTATTTTTCTTTTAACATAAATATTTCTCAATTTTAAACCTTAAGCTAGCAACGTCATACCGCCGCGGTATCTCTAGATCCCGCTAACAAGCAGCGGAATGACGATGGTCGGTAAACCTAAATTACTTTAGCTATAGCACAATTACGGCAATTTTACGCCAAAATTTTTTGTTTACGAACATAAATTTTCTATGCTATGATAAAAATATTACTTGACCTTAGGTTCTAAGGGTATTATGTAATGTTAAATTATAATTGAGGTTCGTTATGCTAAGCTTAAAGAATGGTACAATACAGGTTGCCGATGATAAAATAGTGCTTGTTATAAAAAAAGATGATTATGAAGAATTTAAAAAGTATAAAAACGTAGATAAGAGTGGTGCTATAATTGATGACAAGTTTTATGTGGGCTGTACGCTAAATGATCAACAACTATATATTACTGGTTCTTATCCTCAAGAAGAACTAGGAGATAATACAATCATGAATGTAAAATCCGTTGGGAAAAAGGGTGGCAAATATTTTAGTCGCCTAGAAGAAATGAAAAATCTGTTAGGCTTTAACGATGGGAAAGAGGAGATTATGGTAAAAGCCCTATCTTGCCATCCCACAGTACAATTGTTAGAAGAGAAAAATGTTAAAATAACAGAATTGGAAGCTGCAGAAGAGCAGTTAAAGGGGAAAAATGAAGAATTAGAAGCTGCAAAGAAGAAAGCTGAGGAGGAATTGAGAATTAAAACACAAGAATTACAAGATCAATTGGACACAGCTCAGCAGGAAAAACAAGACTTAGAAGCTGAAGTGGAAAAACTAAAGGCAATAGATTCTACAGCGTTGCAGCAGCAGTTAGAAGAGAAAAATGCTAAAATAACAGAATTGGAAGCATTAGATGCTGTGGCGTTACAGCAAAAGTTAACAGAGAAAGAGAATGAAATGACAGCATTAAAAGCTCAACCAGATGCTGCTGTTACGAAGTTAGAGGGTGAAAAAACAACACTAACAAATAAAATAAAAGATTTAGAAGCACAGTTAAACAACCAACCAAATGCTGCTCAGTTAAAAGCCAAAGAGGATGAAATAAATAAACTAAATGATGAAGTTGCGCAGTTAAAGGCAGCACCAAATGATACTGCTGCTCAGTTAAAAGCCAAAGAGAATGAAATAATAGCATTAAAAGATCAAGTTCAGCAGTTGCAAGCAGCACCAAATGATACTGCTGCTCAGTTAAAAGCCAAAAAGGATGAAACAAAAGACTTACAAAATCGATTGACTGAAGCTGAGGAGAAAAATAGAAAACTAGAAGATAAAAGCAAAACAACTGAGCAACCAAAACAAGGCAATGGAGCACGGTACACTGCTACTGTTGGTATGGGTCTTGCTGCTGGACTGATAGCATTTACTGCACTTGAACGTACAGTTAAGTTAGAGATGTTAGTAATGATTGGTATAGCAGTAGCATCTGCACTCGTAGCCGGTGGTATTACATATGCAGTATTACCTAGTACTCAAGTAGATGGGGCAAAAGCACAAGAAGTAAATGAGAATGGGAAAAAGAAGTAACAAGGGTTAAGCCGAAATGTACGTGTCAAGTAAAACACTTGACGCGAACTTCAGTTTTTATATCCCTTCATTAGCATAATATAATTTTGTGCTGATTGTGTAATATGTTTAATTTCTTCATTCGACATCTTTTTGAAGAACTTTGCTGGCCTGCCAGCCCATATTTCCCCACTTTTTATCACTTTTCCGTGTGTTACCAGTGAGCCAGCAGCTACCATAGCTTCAGGCTCCACAACTGCATGGTCCATCACGGTAGAGCCCATACCAATAAACGCCTTATCATGCACCGTGCATGCGTGCAACACACAAAAATGTCCCACTGTTACCATGCTGCCAATAATTGTGTCACCACCTGGGTTTCTATCCACATGAATTACCGTTCCATCTTGAATATTTGTTCCATTACCTATTTTTATTGATCCAACGTCCCCTCTGATTACACAATTAAACCAGATGCTTGCATCTCTTCCTATTTCAACCTTGCATATGATATGCGAACCACCTGCGATGAAAGCACTTTCGTCTATTTTTGGTTCATAATCTTTGTATTTTAAAATGTGATACATATTAAGCCCAAAGTCTTATGCATATGTTAATCAAAATAAGGTAAGCAGTAAATACATACTTAGATTTCAAACTACTTGGGTGACAGATGTTCTTGACTTACGTGCTTTGTACTGCTAAGATTTTTATTTTCAGCCCTATCTATAATGTCAGTAGCGGTATTAAGTATATTTCAAATAATATTGGTTGTTGTGTTAGTAATTTTAGTGCTCTTGCAGCCGCCTGGAAGTAGTTCGTTAAGTGGTTTTAGTAATACACAACAGGGGGTCAATTCGATGATTCCGGTGAAATCTTCTGAAAACCCGCTCAGCAGAATAACGGCTATTGTTGCTGGATTGTTTATTATAAACACATTGCTATTGTCAGGATTATGTTCAAAAGACGTACATAAAAAATCGATCGCAGAAAAAATTATATTAGAAAAAAAGCAAGAAAGTGAATCTACTTCTGTTCCATTTGAAAATTAATGAAGGAAGCTAAATTTATCTTTGTCACAGGTGGAGTTGTGTCATCGCTTGGTAAAGGCTTAGTTGCTTCGAGTGTTGGTGCGCTTCTTCAAGCTCACGGTTTTAAGATCCGTATCAGAAAACTTGACCCGTATCTCAACATTGATCCTGGGACAATGAACCCAACTCAGCACGGAGAGGTATTTGTTACCGAAGATGGTGCTGAAACTGATTTGGATCTTGGGCATTATGAGCGTTTTACTGGAATTAAAGCAACAAAAGATGACAATATAACAACTGGTAAGATATATCATGAGTTATTGAAGAAAGAGAGGCGTGGTGATTATCTGGGCAAAACTGTGCAAGTCATTCCTCATGTAACAGATTTGATCAAATCGTTCATTTTTAATGGTACGGAAGGTTTAGATTTTGTAATATGTGAAATAGGTGGAACTGTAGGTGACATTGAAAGCCAACCATTTTTGGAGGCTATACGCCAAGTTAACTACACATTAGGAAAACAAAGAGTTATCCTTATTCACTTAACTTTAATACCATATCTTACCGCAGCGCAAGAATTAAAGACAAAGCCAACGCAGCATTCAGTTCGAGAGTTAAATTCCGCGGGGTTACAACCAGATATTATATTATGCCGCAGTGAGAAAGAAATTTTCGATAATCAAAGAGAGAAAATAGCTAAGCTTTGCAATGTTTCTTTATCCAATGTGATACCTGCTCCTGATGTGAGTCATATATATGAGTTACCGGTGTTGTATAGCCAATGTGGGCTTGATACGCAAATTTTGGAGCACTTTCATTTAAGTAAGCCAAGACCAAGCTTGACTGAATGGGATCAAATAGTGCATTCCATAAGGCACCCAACACAGGAAGTTACTGTGTCTATAGTGGGAAAATACACCGAATTCCCTGATGCGTATAAATCACTAGTTGAAGCATTAAATCATGGTGCGATTAGTAATAAAGTCAAAGTAAGGATAAATTGGGTTAACTCAAGAGAGAAGGAAGAAAAACCTATAAATGAAAAACTTATAGGAGAGAAATTACAGAATTCTCATGCAATCCTTGTTCCAGGGGGGTTTGGTGATGACGGAGTAGAGGGTAAAATATTAGCAATAAATTATGCCCGTACAAATAATATCCCATTTTTCGGAATTTGCCTTGGTATGCAGCTTGCAATTATTGAGTTTGCTCGTAATGTTGTTAAGCTTGAAGATGCACACTCTGAAGAATTTCGTAACTGTAAACATCCAATCGTTAAGTTAGCTGGCGATCAAGATGACGATCTTGGTGGAACCATGAGACTTGGGGCATACAAATGTAATATAAATGCAAACTCTAAAATGATGGATGCATATAGTAACACTACTATTTCAGAAAGACACAGGCATAGGTACATAATCAATTCAGATTATAAAGATGACTTAGAAAAAAATGGGCTGTTATGCAGTGGCATATCAGAAGATGGAACGTGCATAGAGGCAGTGGAGTTAGAGAGTCATCCGTGGTTTATTGGTGTGCAGTTTCATCCAGAATTTCAATCAAAGCCGTTTTCTCCTCATCCTCTTTTCGTGTCGTTCGTTAAAGCAGCAATTGATAAGAAATAAGTGCCTAGTGTTTAAGTATCAATATATGGAGCTTGCCATAGAGCAAGCCAAACTCGCTCAAAAAAATGATGAGGTGCCCATAGGTGCTGTAATAGTGAGTGGAGACAATATCATTTCTTCTGCACACAATATATCCAGCGATCCAACTGCACATGCAGAGATGTTAGCGATCAGACAAGCATTTTCAACTCCCACGCTTTGTGATGCTGATATGTACGTAACATTAGAACCATGTCCGATGTGTGCTCAAGCTATTTCCTTTGCCAGAATTAAACGATTGTACTTTGGAGCTTATAATCCAAAAGGTGGAGGAATTGAAAATGGTGCTAAGATATTTCAATTTTGCAGCCATATACCTGAAGTTTATGGTGGGATATTAGAAACAGAATGCTCTTTTTTGTTAAAGGATTTTTTTGAGAAATTGAGAACATAGTTTAAGTCTATCAATTGTCATTTGCTTGCTTATCTCTGAAACTATCTTCACTTTTTTCCATATAGCCGCCTCTAGTCTAACTGTGCAGATCGATTTGCTGCCACGTGCGTAATAAGTACAACATTAGAGTTGCTAGATAAATTATTATTAGTACCAGCTTCAGCGGCCAAATAACGACCATCTTCAGTACATGTGAGTATATAATTTAATAGTGTTGCGGCTGCTTCCCTATCATTCAGTTTTGGGTCCAAACAATAATCTATCAATTTACTAATTGACTGTTTATTTGTAACTCGACCCTCAAACTCCCTGAGAGATCCTACTCTCTCTCCTAAGTTTATAACGAATTGCTGCGTTTCTTCAGGTGTAAGTTTACCTACTCTGTAATCTAACTCATTTGCGGTTCTTGCACGTTCTACTTCTTCGTGTCCATAGCAGCCTAATAGGTTACTTATTGCCTGTACCATACCATTTAGACTATTTGCAAGTTCTACTCCTAATATCCTATACAATGACTCTTGTACCGATGTCGTATAAACTTCATCAATCACTTCTTTCAGGCAGACCAGAGTATAGATTATAAATTTTCTTTCTTCTCTTGATTCTGATAGGCTCTTTAAAATATCAGTAAGAGTTGGTACTATAACATTCCGCACAACTTCTTGATTTCTTATTAAGTTTGGTACTGTATTTTTTAATACCTTAGCCCACTGCTTATCTTCAGGCAATTTTCTTTCACTTATGGCAGTTAAAATTGTACTTCTGATAAATGGTAAACAAGCGATAATAGATGTAAATTGGAAATAGGAATGCTGGAGCGTATCTTTAGAACATCTTTAACAGCAGCATAGAATTTCTTTAAAGTACTAGAATCTCTAGCACCTTGAAGTTCTTCAAAATTACTTAACTTATTAATGAAATTTTCTTGTATATTTTGAAATCTTGCTTCAATTAATTCCTTTTTGGATGTCATTTTTTTAGCTACACTTTCAGTCTTTTCCTTTACTTCCAGGTATAGTGCACCTGCTTCTGCTCCTCTTTCTGCTATAGTTGATAACCCGCTAAACAAATCATTAGCTGCTTCTTCTAGACTTATGTTAAATACAGCATTATTAACAATCACCTCGTGTTTGCGTTCCCCTTTTACTTTTTTATATAATACAAACAGAGACATAGATGCTATTGCAGTCAAAAAGAAGGTCACAGCTACTATTACTAACACTAGCGGAGACATTTTAATTAGAGTAAACGTGGCTGCAGCTCCCATACCAAGCGAAAACATCGCTACACATCCAACCGCTACTTGGAAATACAACTTACAGTTTTTCTTATTATTTGAAATGTTTGCGTTATTTGGAATGTCTGCTCTGTTTCGTAAAAGAAACCCGATACCTTCTATATCTCGATTCTGAAGAGCTTGTATCAGTAAAGATGACCCATTATGCGAAACATTTGCTCCTAGATCTATACAAGATTGAGCACTATCAAATAATTTATTGTTGAAAAAATACTCCAATAGTGTTTCACCAGAAGGCAATTTGAAATTTTTTACTAACTGCATGTTTTCACTCTGATCACCTCTTTCTATATATAGCTTGAATAAATAAACAGCTTCCCTAGGAGCTATTCTTGCGTGAAAAGCATATTCAAATGCTGTAAGGTTATCATGATTTTTGATATAGAGATCTGCACCATTCTTAAGAAAATCATAAAAAGTAGCGTTAGCTGTATAGGTTTCATCACATTCAATTAAGCGCTGCTTAATAAAATTGACAACAGCGTAGTGTAGTGAGCTATTTCCATTATTATCTGGTATATTAACGTTAACTCTTTGTTTTATGAGATATTTTGCATGGCCCAACTTATCTTGAATAATTGCATTTAGTAATAACGTTCTTCCTTCAGCATCTTGAGAATTTACTCCTTCATGTGCTCCCCTTTCAAGCAATAGCACAGCATTTTCAACATCACCTTTTTCAGCTGCAACACTCAGTAGGGCTTGATCACCTTTATTAACATTAATGTTAGCACCATTTTTTAGCAACCAATCTATAACCTCTTCCTTTTCGCATCTGTCCTCAATCTCTAATGCTTTTGTAAGCACATCAAAGCAGTAGTTATGGTCAGAAACAAGTTTATTTAAATCTAATTCCCCTATATTAAGGTTGCGTGAGTATAAAAACTTTTCACTATGTTGTGCTCCATATTTTTGCAGCAAGCTATACATTTCACTGCCATATTGAGCATAATCCAAAGCAGTACAACCATCATTATCCTTAGCATTTACTTCTATTTTTTGACATAACATAGACAATGGCAAAAACCTTGCTACCAGGTACTGAGACACTTCTTTTTCATTAGCTTCTAAAAACAACTCAACAACTTTTCTATTTTCATTCCTAACAGATCTATGCAGTACAGTACGATCGCTAGCATCTATAGTATCAATCCTACTGCCATTGCTTATTAATGAACTTATAACTTTTGATGAGCATTTTTTTTCTATAGCAACGTCTAGAATAGTTTTGCCATTTTTTGTAGCATTTATATCTAAATCTTCCTTGATAAGCTGCTTAATTCTGTTTTCCCTATCGGTGCTGTTTTTTATTCTCAACACATCTTCAAAGTACTCAAAATTAGACCACGCATCACACAATGCTTCATTTTCTACTGATTTTTGTATTCTTTCTGAGTAAGCAATATCTGAATGAACAGCATTTCCTGCTTGTTCACGTACTATATTAATTCTATTATTATTTTCTGTATCTGTTGCCATATACCCTCTATAAAGCCTAACTTATATCATACTATATTTGTGACGCTTGTAAAGACTTAAATTTACAGTTGGAAATACTGTTTTTTTAGACGAATAGAATAAGAAATTAGTGTTACGCATAAAAAAGTTTATCATGGCATGTGTTTTTGATCGTTCTAATTTTTCCGCAATAAAATTTTCTCATTTAGCGAGATTAGCGCATTTTTCACACCTTTTTTCAACTTAGGAGAATACACACTTAAGAGAAAACTAAGACCAATCAAATTTCTTATCTTGCGGTTTTATTTGCAATATTGCTACCACACTGATCAACAAGCAGAAGACTATATAAAGCCCAGCAGCAAGGTTTGTTTGAGGAAATGTTACAGTCAACCAAATACAAACCATAGGAGTAAATCCTCCATGTAACGCATAAGAGATATTGCGTGATAAGCTCACACCACTAAATCTAACATTGGTAGGAAAGAGTTCAGATGCAACTATTCCTATGGGAACTATACCCCTTTCTATTATAGAGAGAACCATTACGCTCAACGCAATCACAAGATAATTTTTATAGTAATATGCAATAGATAACGCAGGACAACACAGTGCCATTGTAATTGCTATAAATAAGATTGCAGTGCGCTCTTTTCCAACTTTATCAGCCAACATTCCAAACGCTATTGAAGATATCGGCATTAATACACTGGTTATAATCAATACAATTTCGTTGATATATGTTGTTACATAAACATCCACTGATGCTATTTCCTTTGCGAGAGTTCGAAGAAATATGGTAAATCCAACAGCAACATTAACAGGTACAGATATTAAAATAGCAAGTATAAGAGCTCTCTTGTGGCGTTTTATAAGCTCTATTATTGGCAAATCAGGTAAATTTCTTTGTTTTCGATTTTTTTCATATGCTGGAGTTTCTCCCAATGTGTATATGCTATACGCGCTAATTAATCCTAAAATAGCTGAGAAAATAAATGGCAATCTCCAACCCCAGGTACAAAAATCAGTAGTTTTTTTGCAGATAATCACTATTACCGCAGAAAGCAAGACGCCAATGGAGCGACCAAAACCCATCATTCCAAAATACATCCCTAAGTTCTCTTTCCTACTGGATAAATGCTCTATAAGATAAACAGAACTTCCTTGTTCACCACCAAGTGCAATTCCTTGTGTTATATGGATTGCAAGAAGCAATATAGTAGAAATTATACCTACTTGATTGTGACTTGGAATAAATGCAATGAGACTTGATGGTATCGATATTAGCAAGATAGTAATTATTAATGCTATCCTCCTTCCATACCTGTCACCAACGTGACCAAATATGAATGCACCAAGTGGCCTTACAATTGCACCTAGCCCTACAATTCCAAATAATTGCAGTATGTTACTGTAGACATCTTTTGCAAAACAAAACTCTCTGCTGATTATGTTAATCAAATCAATAAAAAGCATGTAGTCATACCATATTGCGATTCTGCAGAGTATGGTTGATATCAACACCCTTGTTTGCACTAAATTCAATTCGTAAATGTTTGCTTATTCTATTCTGGCTGCTTTTTGGGATTTTACAACCTAAACATATGGAGTTGACTTTTTTATTATGGTGTGTGATAATTGCAATGAATATAGCTTATTTAGCAGCACTTATAGCAGCAGTAATACTTTGTGCTATAATGTGTATAAGCATTTTCTTTATATTATTTAAGGAATTAAAGAACTCTCAGATTCAAAAGGATTTCTATCTCTTCTGAAAACAGTAGGTGTAATTTCTATAATACTATCAATTATATCTCTCCCACTTATTATATTAAGCCTTACTACTACGTCACCTCTGGTAGTAGGTATAGTAGGTGGTATCGTTGGTGCTATTTCCATAATACCATTAATAGTAGCTTACATTTTGCTTGTGGCTATATCGAATATCTTTATTACCAAGTCTTTATAAATTTGAGCTAATGTTACTGTCTTCATTTCTTCTTGGTTGTAATATTGCTGAAAGTTATCTATTTCCATAGGTATAACATATAATCTGATTTTATAAGATATTCTACCGGGATTAAAATATCGTAAATCTTAGGCGTTATAAACAAAATTTACAGGAAAAATAAGATGATACTACTCAAAAAGGCAAACAAGACGGTATTTTTCTGGCATAAGTTAGCGTTCAGCTTTACCTTTCCTTGCAAGACATTTTAGAGCTATTATGTCTTACTTCTTGAAGATACAAGTTAGCGTTTTTAACCCGAATTCTGGATTGGAGATTAAAAAAAACAAGAATATCAATAGCTTATTGTTTTAGCATTTACGATAAAGCAGTAAGCATTTTAAGACTAGTTACTAATTTAGTAAAATTCAAGACTTTCAATAATTTACCTAAAATCTAATCCAGAATTCGGGTTAATAATAAAATCTTGTTTTTTGAAAATGAATTTGGTAAACTTTAAAGATGTATGTGACAATATGGTGATATATTGTTTTTAGTATTTAATAAATTAAAGTACGTACTTGATAATTTTTCTGAACACTCTAATCAAGCTAAAATAGGTAAGCTAGATAAAATTATTCTTAGTTTAAAATTGGTATAAGGTATTAAGATGAAAAAAATTGAAATTTCAGAATTACTAAAAATAATTTCAATCTGTTTACTATGCGTGGCAACTATTATCTCTATCGCTTTTTTGTTTGCCTATATGCATACAATGTTGCTTAGTAAAGGGTATGAGTTAGCTGCACATTATGTTAGTGAAGCTATGCCTTGTGTGTTACTTTTCGTTCTCCTTTTTATTGTTTGGTTTGTATATGATCGAGTATTCAGCAAACTAAAGGAAGTAGAGCTGCCTATATCAATAGAATTAGCTAATTCAGATGATAAAAGAATAACATTTGCTGATGCTATAATTGATGACTCCTTAAGACAACGGTTGCAGATGATTTGCTGTGACCAAATGACAGAAGAAATGCGCAAGCTGTTTGGAAATAAAAGTATTAATTCACTAAGAGGTTACATATTATATGGCCCTCCTGGAAATGGTAAAACACTTATCGCTCGTGCAATTGCAGGTGAATCAAATATGAATTTCATAAGCATCTCAGGTCCTGAACTTATTGGACTATATATTGGTCATGGTGCACATGCTGTACGCGAGCTTTTTAAAATAGCAAAAAAATATTCTCCTTGTATAGTCTTTATAGATGAAATAGATGCAGTTGCTCAAAAAAGAAGTACCGCTAATAACTCAGCTTACCATTGTCAAGAGAGTTTAACACAGTTGTTAACTGAAATAGATGGATTTAAGAGCAGAAAAGATATAATAGTAATTGGTGCAACTAACCTTATCGGTGGTATAGATCCAGCACTTATTAGACCTGGACGTTTAGGTCAGAAGGTTTATGTCCCTAATCCAAACATAGAGGTGAGACAAAAGATATTGGCACTTTATATGCGAGGTACAAAAACTGATGAAAAGCTAAGCCTCCAAGACATTGCAGACAAGACTGAAGGCTATTCTGGGGCTGAGTTAGAGCAATTAGTGAATGAAGCAAAAATTAGCGCTGGTGCGCAAAGAAGGCTTATAGTGAGTGAGGAAGATTTCAGTTACGCGCTTCACAGGTTAAGTCCAGAACAAGAAAGAGATAGAATAAAGTTAGTTTCAAACGCGAAGACACAGGTAGAAGAAACTTCTTTTACACGGTAAACATAAAAATTGAAATTATAGAAGTGTAGCTGAGCCAACCTTCGTTATTCTTATTATTACCCACAAATAAAGACATGGTATTGCATTTACTCAAATAATTTAATTTTATTAACCTGAAAGCTTATTGGATTAAAATTATTAAATTAAGAGTTATAATTTTAGCAACTAAAAGCTGTAAATTGCACCATATAAACAGTTATTTCAAGCAAAAGTTATACTGACCTTAGCCAGAAAAAGTGGTGGAAAAGTTAGGAATGTTTTTTACAAAAAAAGACAGTATCAATAAAAAGGATTTTATTCTATTTGAAATATAAAATTATCATGTATTTTTCTGTTATTCCCAAGTGAATTATTATTAACTTAGCAGTATATATTATTAAAAACACAAGCAATACAATCATTTTTAGCAACCAAAACCAGCAAGCGTGAGAAGATTTTTTTTTGGAATGAGTTGGTCATGATGTTTGTAAAACTTAATTTGTACACTTTACTTACCCCCAGTAATTCTGATATAGTTACTTTAGTTAAAGTCTATAAAAGTTTATAAATGGCAACCTTAAGTGTAAGAGAAGCTTTATGCACAGCAATTAGAGAAGAAATGCAAAACGACTCTGATGTGCTTATCATGGGTGAAGAAGTTGCAGAGTATGATGGTGCTTATAAAGTAACGAAAGGATTACTGAAAGAGTTTGGAGAAAACAGAGTAGTTGATACGCCTATTACCGAACATGGATTTGCTGGCCTTGCTGTTGGAGCGGCATTTGCTGGATTAAAGCCAATAGTCGAGTTTATGACTGTTAATTTTTCTATGCAAGCTATTGACCAAATTGTGAATTCCGCAGCAAAAACAAATTATATGTCAGGCGGACAACTTGGATGCCCTATAGTATTTCGTGGACCAAATGGCGCTGCAGCAAGAGTTGCTGCACAACATTCTCAATGCTTTGCAGCTTGGTATTCGCATATACCGGGGTTAAAAGTAATAGCACCCTATTTTGCCTCAGATTGCAGAGGTCTGCTTAAAGCTGCAATTCGTGACCCTAATCCGGTAATATTTCTAGAAAACGAAATAGCTTATGGAAATGAGCATGAAGTTTCTGACTCTGAGCTATCAAACAAAGATTATCTACTTGAGATAGGCAAAGCTGCTGTTATACGGGAAGGAAAGGATGTAACTATCACTGCTTTTTCATTTAAATTAATGGATGCCTTAAATGCAGCAGATTTACTTTCGAGTAAAGGTATAGAAGCTGAAGTTATTGACCTCAGAACCTTAAGACCACTTGACACTCAAACTGTTATTAACTCTATTCAGAAGACTAATAGGTTAGTTAGTGTAGAAGAAGGATGGCCATTTGCAGGAATAGGAGCAGAGCTGTCAGCCGTTGTTATGGAACAAGGATTTGACTACCTTGATGCTCCAGTTGTACGTGTAACTGGCAAGGACATCCCCTTACCTTACGCTGCAAATCTAGAAAAAAAAGCATTACCGCAAGTGGAAGATATAGTTGAAGCCGTGCATCAGGTCTGTTTTAGAAAAAAATAGTTCTTTTTTGTGTCTCCTGTTCCGCATTGGTCCATCAAAGAAGTATTTCCAGTGCCGCCTATACCACCCATTACTTTTATGACGATAGTTTTAGCACCGAAAAATACAGCACAAAATATACCGAGTGCAAAAAGAGCTGGCCATGGCATTCTACCAAATATCGCAAGCAAAGCTGCACCTATTATCACTACGGTCATAAGCGGTCCGCCTATTCCCCAAACGTAGCCAATAATGTTACATATTACTTGAGCAGTTGTATCAGTATTAGTGTCAGCGGCAGCACTCCCAACATGAGAAAAAGAAATAAATAATACTATAAAAAGAATATTAAAAACTTTCCTAGGGTTCATCTCTATACCTTAAATTTAGATATTGCAATTATACCTAAAATACTATAATTTTTAGTAAAACTAGCATAAAGATTGAATAACAAACGGTGCCACAAAAGTAGTTGACACACAACTGCACAAATATTGTAATATAGACATAGTAAACGATATTATTCCAGTGCTTGACGCTGGAATCCAGACTTTAATTGTTATATTTATAAATAAGTCTGGAACGTTCATCTCAAATGCAGTATTTTTGTTGAAATAGCTCAACTGGATCCCAGTGTCAAGCACTGGGATGACAGCAGTCCTACGTCATACCGCCGCGGTATCTCAGCCGCTAACAAGTAGCGGGATGACGGTTGTCGTTTAGCCATAAACATTAAGAAATTTACCAAATGAAAAAAAAGGCAAAAGAAGCCCCGTGGTTGGCTAATTACTTACATTATACTTTCAAGTATGGCGTTTTTTTATTCTAAATGCTTAATAACCGCGATTCAGTTGCTTTTAAACCGCAACTAATCTAAATTAGAAACATTAAGAAATTTACTAAACAGAAAAAAAGGCAAAAGAAACCCTAGGGTAGCTAGTTATTCACTATCCATTTTTTAAGTTGGCGTTTTTTTATGTTTTAAACGCTTTATAAGCGCGTTTCAGCTTATGTAGGTAGAAGTTTGATAAAGACATAAGGTGCACATAGTGCAAAAAATTAAACATGAGACGCCAGATACGTGAGTTTTTTTGTCATTTAATCTGTACAGAGAAGATAAATAAATAGCTTCACTTTCATGATAAGGGGGCTGGCAGAGTTTGTCAAGTAAGTTTTTTCGTTTCTAACGGTTGTTGCCAAAAACTATACAAGAAGTCTTTTAAGATCAATCACTTATCTTCAAGGCTTGAATAAAAGCATTCTGTGGAATATTTACGTTCCCTATAGAATGTAACCTTTTTTTACCCTTCTTTTGCTTTTCAAGTAGTTTCATTCTTCGCGTTACATCCCCACCATAGAGTTTAGCTGTTACATCTTTTCTGTATGGGTTAATCGTTTCTCTGGCAATGATTTTTCCGCCCACTGCCGCTTGAATCGCGATTTTATATTGCTGACGTGGTATTAAATCCTTCAAGCGTGCACATATTTCACGCCCCCTTTTTTCTGCCCTACTTTTGTGAACGATACAAGCCAGTGCATCTACGGGCTCTCCATTAATTAAAAAGCTTAATTTATCTATTTGGCTTACCAGATAGCTGGAAATTTCCCAATCCAAACTTGCATATCCTTTGGAAATTGATTTTAATCGATCATAAAAGTCAAAAACAACTTCAGACAGTGGTAATTTGTATCTTAACAATGCTGTTGTTGTGTTACCAATGTAAGATAAATCCTCCTGTTCTCCCCTCCTTTCTTCACATAGAGATAGAATATCACCTAAGTATTGATCAGGGACCATTATGGTTGCGGTAATCCACGGCTCTTCTACCATTTCAATCTTTGTTGGATCTGGCATATCACTTGGGTTATGAATATTCAAAACTTCACCACTTCGTGTTGTAACCCTATATATAACACTCGGTGCAGTTGCTGTTAGGTCTAAATCAAACTCTCTTTCGAGTCTTTCTTGAATAACTTCAAGATGCAACATTCCCAAAAAACCACAACGAAATCCATAGCCTAGTGCATTTGAAGTTTCAGCCTCGAAAGTAAAACTTGCATCATTTAAATGTAACTTTTCTAGAGCTTCTCTTAGATATTTAAAATCATCCGTTTTATGAGGAAAAATGCTACAAAATACCACAGGATGAACTTCTTTAAATCCAGGAAGTGCTTCACTACAAGGTCTCTTTTCCTCAGTGATAGTGTCCCCTACCTTGCAGTCTGCTACTTCCTTCATTGAAGCAGTTATAAAACCAACTTCACCCGCTGAAAGTTCACCCGTCATCACTTTTTTAGGGGTGAAAATACCGATATTATCTATCTGGTATGTAGCATTATTAGACATCATAACAATTCTCATGCCTTTTTTTAGCACTCCATTTTTAACTCGCACTAAAATTACTACTCCTAAGTAAGTGTCATACCAACTATCAACCAAAATTGCTTGCAATGGAGCATTTACATCACCTTGAGGAGCTGGAAGTTTTGCTACTATTGCTTCCAGTACATCTTTTATTCCAAGTCCAGTTTTTGCTGATATTAAAACTGACTCACTTGCATCAATACCGATTATTTCCTCAACCTGGAGTTTTACCTTTTCTGGATCTGCAGCAGGAAGATCAACTTTATTGAGCACAACTATTATTTCATGGTTGTTGTCAATAGCTTTATATACATTTGCAAGGGTTTGTGCTTCAACGCCCTGGCTACTATCTACCACTAAAAGTGAACCTTCACATGCGGCTAAGCTTCGGCTTACCTCGTAAGAAAAGTCAACGTGACCTGGGGTGTCCATGAGATTTAGGCAATATTGATTACCGTCGTTTGCCGTATAATTGAGTTTTACCGTCTGTGCCTTAATTGTAATCCCACGTTCGCGTTCTATATCCATTGAATCGAGTATTTGATTGATCATTTCTCTTGCTTCAAGGCCGTTACATTCCTCTATTAAACGGTCAGCAAGCGTTGACTTACCGTGGTCTATATGCGCTATTATTGCAAAATTTCTTATGTTGTTCATTTATGGCTATTTTACTTAAGTAGAACCATTTTACATTTTAAGTGTTGTGAGGGCAATCCTTTATTAAGAGACTATTTACTCCTTCAACATAGACGACACTTTTTTCGAGCAGGAAATCACTTTATTAACCATATAGTTTTCATGATTATTATCTATTTTAGGCAACTCATATAGATAATTTACCATCATCCCGGCTGACTGACTAATACCCTTTTCAGAAGTATCCGCCATCCAGTTTAATTGTTTTATTGATGCGCCATTGCTTAAATGAAAATGCGCCACCGGGTCATAAGTATTTCCATTACTATTATTCACTTTTAGTAAATAATATGCACATAGTTTAAGCATGTATTGTTTAGTTTCATTTGTACATTCAACATTAGCTTTTAATTGCTCTGCACTTTCTAAAATTTCTGCACTAGATTGTTTTATATTTAGTTTGCCCAATAAAGTGACATCTTGGTTTAGATTGTTTTTTAGCCATTTCGTAAAGCCAGGTATTGGAGAAAGAGTTGCATATGTTTTTATACTTTTAAACTCCTGTGATAGCTTTTCTACAACCCTTTTGATCAAAAAATTACCAAGGCTGATTCCAGATAACCCTGCTTGAGTGTTTGATATTGAATAGAATATAGCAGTGCTTGCATTACTCGGATCATTTGAAGGTACTGACTCATCTAAAAGGTGTTGAATGCTATCTGCAATCTTATCCACCAATGCAACCTCTACAAAAATTAGAGGTTCGTTTGGTATCTTGTAATGAAAAAAAGCAAAACAGAGACCCAGCCTGTTTTTTAAGTCATCCCAAGAGGAAATTTTATGCACAGCTTCATATTTTATAAGTTTTTCTAGCAATGATGCAGGTGAATCCCAGGTGATTTGACGAAGATCAAGTAGATCAACATCAACCCAAGTATAGAGTATATTTTTTAATTCGCTTTCTAGTGGATTCAAGCTTCTATATTGGTTCTTTAGCTTAAGCACGTCAGAACGCATATCAACAATAAACTTAAGGCCTTCTGGTAAAGAAATAAATTGCTTCAATATTTTAGAACGCGGTGATTCAAGAATTTTTATTAAATCCTGTTCAAATTTATAGTTTAACTCGGGATCTTGGTTTTTCTTATACTCTCTAATTTTCTCATCTATTTCCGCTTTATTCGGATTAAATTTTTCTGCCAGGGTTTGTAGAAATTTTATTTCACCTTTCTCTGATAAGCTCAAGTACAGGTTACCAAGAGATACAGCGTTCTTACGTGCTGAAACCTCCCCTCCCTTTGGGTTTAAGCACTCGTTCATCTTCAAGACTAAACTATCGATATCGCGACTGTTGCTTAAATCAGGACTGATGTTACCAATCCACGATCTTACAGCATCTGCCACTCCACCTAGTATTTTAAAAAATCTTCTTACCGCCTTTTTGTCTTCAACTTTCACTATATCAGTTTTTACCAATGATTCTTTTGTCATAGATTCCCTTTATTATACATAGCTAATGCAAGTCAGGGTCATACCGCCGCGATATCTCTAGATCCCGCTAACAAGCAGCGGGATGACGGTTGTCGGTAAACCCAAGTTATTTTAGCTACATATAGCTTAAGTTAAAGGAAAATTTTAGCTACATAGCAGGCACTATTACTGAATTATTAATAATTCAGTAATACAATAGACTTCTTGCACTACCTCCCAAGCCACAACTGTCATTCAGTAGAAACGAAAAAACTTGCTTGACAAACTCCGCCAGCCCACTTATCATGAAACTGAAGCTATTGTATTTGCTTTCGCCAATCTGCAGATTAAAAGGTAAGGATTACTTAATGTATCGGCGTCTTATGTTCAATTTTTTGCAGTATATAGATACTGTATGTCTTTACAAAACTTCATCTACATCTAGATTTTTATCTAAATAAGCTGAACGCGCTTATAAAGCGTTACAAGACATCAAAAAATGCCAATACTCGACAGAGATAGTAAAAGACTAGCTAACTCGGGGATTCTTTGTCTTTTTTTCTGCTTAGTAAATTTCTTAAACATTTGCAGCGTAGGTTAGTTGCAATTAAAAGCGGCTGAATCTCGCTTGTCAAGCGTTTAAAACATAAAAAACGCCAATATTTTAAAGCGGATAATAACCTCAGGGCTTCTTTTGCCTTTTTTTTCATTTGGTAAATTTCTTAATGTTTGTGGCTGAACGACAACCGTCATCCCGCTACTTGTTAGCGGGATCTCTTGTTAGCGGCTGAGATACCGCGAATGAATCGCGGTATGACGTAGGACTGCTGTCATTCCAGCGCGTGACGCTGGAATCCAGCCTTTCACGCAATCCCATCAAGAACGTTGTATTTTACATAACACTTTTATGCTTACCAACTTAATAAAATTCCTGGATCCCAGTGTCTGGGCACTGGGATGACAGGCTAGCCTGACAACCGTCATCCCTGTAAAGATCAAGTATCCCACTACGTGTTAGCAGCTAAGAGATACCGCGAATGAATCGCGGTATGACGGTCTGTGGCGGTATGACGGTTAAGCAATTCGTCATCCCGCTGCTTGTTAGCGGCTAAGAGATACCGCGGCGGTATGACGTAGGACTGCTGTCATTCAAGTAGCTGAAACTGGAATGAAACGTCATAAAGGAACCAGTGTCAGCTACTTGGATGATACCTTTTTTCTACTTAGTTTGGGTTATGCAAGAAGTCTATTTACTTCTTAACTTGACGCACATGATGTCTTGCAGCATCATCTACTGTCTCTAAATAAATCATTGCTAGACATATACCACTGTGTACTTCTACGGATACCTTATTGCCTAAACTTCGATTAAAGCAAGAATTTTTTCCCGGAAAAGCAAGATTACTAAGGTGCAGTTCCCATTTTAATCCTTTAGTTGATATTTGAGCTCTCGGTATACCAAGTAAAGATATTTTAGTATTTTTTGGCAAAGAAAAAAAATGGGTAATACCTTTTTGTAAAGTGTAACCTACCATGGGAGGTGAAGGTGTGTAAAAGATACTGCCCGTACTTAGAAAAATGTTAATATTCTGTAGTATGTGATCAATTGCTCCTCCAGTAATACCCGTTACTATTGATGGCAATAACTTTACTGTTTTTAAGTGAGCCATTGCTTTAGAAAAGTCGCAATAATCTTGATCAGGTAGATATATCGTATTCAAATTAGCACGTAAATCCAGATTTACGCTATCCAAATCTCCTACTACAAGATCGGGTTTTACGCCAATTGATAGAAGCTTGTTTGCTCCTCCATCTACAGCAATAATAGGTATATCTCGTTTAAAAAACGATGAGCTCGGTATTTTTCCATTTAGCACTACAATAGAACGATATTGTTGTTGTGTACTGCAGTGCAGCACATGATCATGGTGCAGGTTTTGCATCGTAGTAACATTTTTGAATAATTGATATTATGCTAATCACTAATCCAGCAATATTGCTAAGCACCACAAAAATTGAGCTCTGGTAAAGACCATAGCCAATCCAAGACAATGAACAAATAAGATAGTTTACTAACATTAACATCGATACATCACGAGTAACTTTAGTGATATATGCTTTATATACTTGAGGTGATAATCCAATTAGAGATGCAATTAACGCAATGAAGCCGAAGCATTCTTCAATATTTATATACATACATTTTCCTACGCTTGCTTTAACAATATCAGGTTCAAAGGGTTGTACTTTATGTACTCTCAGCTTTTCTAGAGCACCCCTAATGCGTGTAATTTATAACATCATTTAGTCTATTAATCAAGAAATTAATAGTGACTTGCATTTATGAAACCCAATCGGCTTCTATGCTAATTATTATCTAAACTAATCGTCGGTTGTGCATCTTGCTCAGAGATTAGGGCAACCAACAAATTATTTATCAATTGAACCTTTTGCTTGCCATCTAATTGTAAGCTTTTGTTTTTTTCAAAATGAGCTATTACTTCCTCGACAATTCCTATTGCATTTTGCACTATATGCCTTCTTGCCGAAGTGATAGCATGTGCTTGTTGACGCCTTAACATTGCTTGTGCAATCTCGGACGAATACGCCAAATGCGATATTCTTGCTTCTGTAATCTCAATTCCTGCAATATCTAATCTTTGTTGTAACATTGACCGCAATTCATCTGAAATTTTATCAGAATTTTTACGTAAAGACTCCTCATCGCTTTCGCTATCATACGGATAATTGCTCGCCAATTCTCTAATTACCGAGTCACTTTGTACAAAAACAAATTCGTGATAGTTGTTAACATTATAATACGCCTTTGCAGGACTGCTCACTCTCCAAACAATTACTGCAGAAATCTCTATTGGACTTCCATTTGCATCATTCACTTTTATTTTTTCTGTGTTGATATTTTGAAATTTTAGAGAAATGACATGTTTGTTTGTAAATGGGATTGTGATAAACATTCCTGGTTTAAAATAAGTTCCAATATAATGACCAAAAAATTCTATCACTCTTGCTTCATTAGGATGATTGATAAAAAACCCTGTAGGTAAAATTATGAATAGGATCACGAATAGGATCACAAATGGGATTATTAATACTAAAGCAGTACCATCCATTGAAACCAGGCTATTGTGTATTAAAGCCAGAGTATCATACATCGCAAGTAGTGATAACGGTATTGCCATTAGTATTACCGCTAGTATTAATGCAGGAAAAAACCGAATTTGACTCAAATTTCTATCGTTTATCGTATTCTTATCCATATTGTCTTTAAACTTCTTTTTCACTTGAACCCTCTCTGTTGATCGTTTTATTTATCTTATTTACAAATAGTTTAAACTCTCTTAATTCATGATCAGGCAATTTTACTTTAGTTTTATGTGCTATCGTAAGCGGATCAATGTGTTTGCCATTATATATAACTTCGTAATGTAAATGGGGTCCTGTTGCAACACCAGTGCTACCAACATAAGCGATGATCTGCCCCTGCTTTACTTTAGAGCCTAACTTTATATCGCCACTAAATCTACTTATATGCGCGTAACAGGTTGAATATTCATTTTTGTGTTTTATTTTGATGTAATTTCCATAGCCACCATTCTTTCCTATATATTCTATCACACCCTCTGCAGCAGCGTATATGGGAGTGCCAAGTTTAGCTGCATAATCCACTCCTTTGTGAAAAGCAATTTTACCGCGAACAGGATGCTTTCTATTGCCAAATTTTGAGGATATGCGATAATCTCCATTTAAAGGATTTGCAAAAATTTCGCCATTTTTTAAGCTTATTCCTTCTTTATTAAAATACCTTTCTTTGCCGTCTTGCGATTTATAATGATATAAACTAATAGCTTTCTTGTTTATTGTCAGTGAAGCATATAAAATTTTTTCTTCAGTCTTCTGATTATTAGGCAATCTCTCAAAAAGAACCTCCAATTTACTCTTCGGCACAATGTCTTTTTTAAAATCAACACCGAAATCTTTATATATGTTGATCAATTTCACCACTGTATTTGGCGCCAACCCTTCCGTGGCAAAAAAGGAAGATTTTATGGTACTGGATATGAATAACAACTTTCTATCACTTTCTGTCGTCAAAGTAGCTTTTTTTTTTCTGATTCCATGCTGGAATGGCTGTGCAAGATCTGTTGATGTTTCAGCGGTATATAACGGTAAGATAAAGAGCAGCATAAATACAATCAGCTTCATCATTTAAACAGCATCAACAAAAGTAAAATTACCTTCCACATACTGTACATCATCATTATCTTCTAATTCTTCAACCAATGCAGATAATTTATCAATCAACTCTTTATCGCTAATTTCAATCAGATCTTTTGGCTGCCATGAAAGACGAGCAAGTTCTGGTTCTCCGAATTTTGCATAAAAGGCATCGCGTACTTTACCAAAATCTTTTATTTCACAAGTTATAACGTGTAATCCTTCTTTGTCATTTTCCTCAACATTCAATACTTCTAATTCGATTCCATGACTGAATAAATCATCAAAATTCACACCCTCTGCTTTATAGACGATTAAGCCTACATGATCGAAAAGGTAACTAACACTTCCTGTTTCTCCTAAATTTCCACCTTTACGAGAAAAGATATAACGTACCTCAGAAGCAGTACGGTTGCGGTTATTAGTCAAGGCATGGACAATGAGTGCAGTACCAGAAGGCCCATGACCTTCATATTGTATTTCCTCGTAATTTTCTCCAGCAACGTTACCAGTTGCATTTTTTATTGCTGTTTCTATTTTATCTTTTGGTAGATTTTCCTTGCGTGCAGCAAATATAGCAGAGCGAAGGCGCGGGTTGAGTTCGGGTAGCCCTTGCTTTGCAGCAACTGCTATTTCTCTAATCAGCTTCGTAAATTTTTGAGAGCGCTTTGCATCCTGAGCAACTTTCCGGTGTTTTATATTTGAAAATTGTGAATGACCAGCCATATTCAAATAGTTAAAAATCTAAATTATATATAAAAGCATAGAAAAAGCTAAAGCAAATTTTCAAGCCTCCGGCTTGGCATCTTGCAGGTTTTCTGCTAATAACATACTTTCATACTGCTCAGCTTCTAAGTCAAGGCCAATAGCTGAATGGGCTGCTATTAAATAGTTAATAGATTTAGAAAAATATTTAGAATCCTTATAGCTTGCCATATTCTGGAAACGCTTAATTGCTGCTAAATATTCACCACGCCTCAAGTAAAATTTACCGATAGAATACTCTTTTGTTGATATATGTTCTGTGATTAATTTTGCTCTTTCCTTTATCTCGTCTACATATTCGCTGCCTGGAAAGAGATTAATGTACTCAGTGGCTAGCTCTAAAGTTTTATATGCAGTTTGCTGTCCAAGTTGCACTTTATTAATTTGCATGTAATAAGATAATACTCTTAAGTAGTATACATATGGTAAATCTTCACCATTTGAATAAACATATATATAATCATCCATATCACTTGTAGCACTGCTATAGTTACCCATATTATAGTGAGAGACCCCAGATAATAATTTTGCTTTCATTGCCCAATAAGAAAAAGGATACAAATCCTCTATCTTATGAAATGCCCTAATAGCTTGTTTATATTTTTTCTGGTCAAAAAGTTCAACTGCTTCTTCATATAGTTCAGTTTCAGTTTTTTCAAGATCATCCGCATACGATTGTGTAAAGGAGCAAATTAGGAAAATAAAGCACGTGATTAAAGTCTTATACATAAGATTTTTTTCGATCAAAATAAAGTATAGACCTAAATATTACTTAAATAAATAAATTTCTTAGGCAACAGCCGGTCCTTCTTCTTTATAACTACGGTCAGAACTACCTGCATTTCTTGATTCACCTCGTCCTTCCACTTTTGGATCTTTCAGCGTCTTACTGTAGGAATGTATAGTTAAGACCTGTACAGCCATAAAAATTGCAATACCTACCAAGCCTAAAGTAGGTCCAACAGCAGGATTTAAGGACGATGCTAATGCTATTAACATTATCCTTCTTATTAAAAATACAGAAGAACCAGCAAGCGCCAATCCGGCTACAGATATATTGCTAGTTTTCTTGCTAGATTTCTCATCAAGATCAGACTTTTCTGTTTCCTTTTTCTTATTTTTTTCATGCTTATCAATATAAGAAACAAGAGTTGCAAGAAAAGCAATTGCATTGGCAAGAAATAAAATTGCATCCTCTGCTGCTTCAAGTGAAGATGTTTCACCCATTATCATACCTACAATAACCAGTGCAGTTGTTATAGCCTCAATATAGATCAAACACTGACCTATATCAGAAATATTGTGCTCTTTTTCCTTTACTTCCTCTCCATTTTCAATAATCTCCAACTCTCGTTCTTTTTGTGCTATCTTCCTATTATTGTAAATTAAATATAGCGTACAAATAAGAGATAAGACTGTAAAAGGTAATATAGTGTGGCTTAGCGCGCCACTTATCACGCCAAGTAATACCTGATCGCTATATGTTTTTTCCAGTTCAATCGCCATCAGCAATGTAAATGGGACCATTGTTGCCAATGATGCACATTTTCTATATAGCTCTCTTTTTTTTAGTGCTAATAGTTCTTGTTCTAGCCTTTCTCTTTTGACTTCTTTATCAACTGTTGGCCAAAAATCCCAAAAAAACTCTTCTAATGGTTCAAAATCTCTTTTTTTCTTATTCTTTCCTGGAACCTTTTTAGTAGAAGAAAATTTGCCACTAGGTATTTTCATAATATTAACCTAATTAGTAGTAAGTTAATACAATTATACACCTTTTTGCTTTCTGAGTCAATATCACTAAGATATTAACTACTCTTGTCTATTAACTATTTCCTAGGAGATTTAATCAATCTATTTGATGCCGGCTAGGATATAATTATAGCCTGACCACATAGTTATAATAGCTGCAACCCATAAACAAATCGCACCTGTATATTGAATCATATAATAATCGTTCATTATTAGCGCTACTACAGCAACCATCTGCAAAAATGTTTTAATTTTTCCAGCTTTGCTTACAGGTAGACTAACATTTGTAGCTATCAGAAACTCCCGTAAACCCGAGACTAATATCTCCCGACAGATGATGATAATCGATGGTACTATTGTAAAATCATTTATCTTATGCTTATAAACTAGCATAATTATCGTTGAAACCACTATTAATTTGTCAGCAATTGGATCAAATAGCTTGCCAAACTTTGATTGGACTTTCCACGCACGCGCCAGGTAACCATCAAAAAAATCCGTAATGCACGCAAACACAAAGATTGATATTGTTATCAGGCCTGCATATTTATTTTCTATATAAAAACTTAATATTATTGCTGGTATTGCAAGTGCACGAGAAATTGTAAGCAAATTAGGCACGTTTTTTTTAAGCATGTAATATCATCTTACGTAATAGGTAAACTTATACAGAAGTACAACAGAGTTCACAAGTTAATAATTTACAATTGAACATTTATAAAAACTCCATATACTTAAAAAATACAAGCTTAAAATATAAGGATGTAATGATGAACGATGATTTAGATAGTACCACAAAACAAGAAGCGCTTAAGTATCACAGCAGAGGTGGTAACCCTGGTAAAATTTCAATCATGCCAACAAAACCTTTATCTACCCAGTATGATTTGTCACTTGCTTATTCCCCTGGTGTTGCAGCTCCGTGCCTTGAAATAGCTAAAAATCCTGAGGTTGTTTATGATTATACAGCAAAAAGCAACTGTGTTGCTGTCATTTCAAATGGCACTGCAGTGCTTGGACTTGGTAATATCGGTCCTCTTGCTGCAAAACCTGTCATGGAAGGCAAAGCTGTTTTATTTAAGCGTTTTGCTGATATTGATGCAGTTGATATAGAAGTTGGTACAGAAAATATAGAAGATTTCATCAATGCAGTAAGGTATCTTGGGCCAAGTTGGGGGGGGATAAATTTAGAAGATATAAGATCTCCCGATTGTTTTATAATAGAGAAACGCCTGAATGAACTGATGGATATTCCAGTGTTCCATGATGACCAGCATGGAACTGCGGTGGTTGTTGCAGCTGGCATAGAAAATGCTCTTGATATTGTTGAAAAGAAATTAGAGGACGTTAAGATCATTATGAATGGTGCTGGAGCAGCCGGTATTGCATGTTTAGAAATACTAAAGTCCATGGGCGCTAAAAATATAGTGCTGTGTGATAAGCAAGGAGTAATATACAAAGGTAGAAACGAGGATATGAATGAGTGGAAGGAAAAGTATGCAATTGATACTTCCGAACGTTCTCTACTTGATACAATAAAAGGCGCTGATGTATTCATCGGACTATCTGCAAAAGATGTGTTAAATGAAGAGATGTTAAAGAGTATGGGCAAAGACCCGATTATTTTTGCTCTTGCCAATCCCGATCCAGAAGTAAGGCCTGAGTTTGCAAAATCTGTGAGGCCAGATGCAATAATTGCAACTGGTAGGTCAGATTACAACAACCAAGTCAACAACGTAATGGGTTTTCCTTATATATTTAGAGGGGCACTTGATGTACATGCAACAACAATAAATGATGAAATGAAAATTGCAGCTGCAGATGCAATAGCAAAGCTTGCCCGTGAGCCAGTACCAGGTGAGATATCTGCAGTCTATGGCGGTCGTAAAATGGGCTATGGACGTGAATATATAATACCTACTCCATTTGACCCAAGATTAATTTCTATAGTAGCTCCTGCTGTTGCAAAAGCCGCAGTTGATTCAGGTGTTGCAAGAAAGGCAATACAAGATTGGAGTAAATATGAAAATCAATTAAAATCTCGTCTTTCTAATGTTCTCAGCACGCTGAATTTACTATCTTCACATATGTAATTTATTGGATAAAGTTAAAAGTGATAAACCAACCCAAACTCTAAGCCATATATGCCAAACCTATTGGTAATGGTTGCAGTTGTTGATTCAACACGTGCAGTTTCATCAACTTTACTTCCTCCACCGGCAGGAATATATCCTTCACCAGCTAGTATCTTTATTCCTGGTACAATATCTTTAAATTGGTTATCAAGGATACCAAAATAGCGTAAACCAGCAAATGCTTGAGTTTGTGCTGTAAGTTGGTGATTGATACCAAGTTTTGCTTGGTAAGCCAAGGCATATCTGGTTTTTCCTAGAAATTTAACCCTAGTTACACCTGCACCAATACCAACATATGGGGTGAATGGCATTTTTGCTATATTAAAATCACGATATACATTGACCATTCCAGCTAAGTTATTAAAACCTTCATTTTTCATCTTAAATGCAGCTCTGAACTCTGCTTCAACACTACAATTTTCTTGAATGTGAATATCAACCTTTCCACTTCTCCAAGGTGAATTGCATTCCGCTCCAGTAGACGCATCATTGTGACGACGAAGTTCAATATATCTTGCTTTTTTCTTATCTGAATAATCTTCATCATATAAGTTAGTCTGAGAATATAAGCCTTCAAACTCAACTCTCATATTTTTGAATAAATACCCTATTGCAGCACTACCGGCAAACCCTGGAACATATTTAGGACTGTATCCAGCTTCAATTCGCTCCTTCTTATTAAAACTAAAAACCCCCTCTGTTATATTGTCACCTGCATCTTCTTTTCCTTCTAGAGAACCTATTGCATTGAAGAATGCTCCAAAATAGTTAGCTTTGATGTAAACATTCTCTAAGTTATTTATTTTATCATCGTAAGATAAGCACCTAAATGAAAAAGTTAGCAAAACCAATAGATATGTGAATTTAAATCTTTCGCCCACCACAAAGCCTCCCTGCATAATTTGTCATTCCATTATTATAGTATGCTTCTATTTTTTATGATAGCAACTTTTTATTGCGCTCAATCGTTTTAGATTTATAATGAAAGTATTGTAATTTAAAGCAAATCAATGACTATTGCAATTCACGAATTAGAGAGGATCATCAAACAATCGTTCCCCGACGCTGATATAAAGATTCATGATCTTGCTGGAGATGATGACCATTATCATTTAAAAATAAACTCCAAGTGTTTTCTTGGAAAGACAAAAATAGAACAGCATAAAATGGTATATAAAGCTCTGGAAGGTCAGTCTATACACGCCTTGCAACTGGAAACTAATACTTAAAAATAAGGTGAATTTATGAGCAATTTTGAACAAATAAAAAAAGATATAACAGAAAATGATGTGGTATTGTATATGAAAGGCACTTCTGATTTTCCTCAATGCGGATTCTCTGGACTCGTCGTGTCAATCCTAAAAAAATTGAACGTGAAGTTTAAGTATATTAACGTGTTGGAGAATGATGAAATACGTGAATCTATAAAAAAGTTTTCTGATTGGCCAACAATTCCACAATTATATATAAAGGAAGAGTTTATTGGTGGTTGCGACATCACTCGCGAGATGTACGAAAAAGGCGAACTGCAAAGTTTATTGAAGGAAAAAAAAATTATTGCGGAATAAGTACCAAGAAACCAGTGCCCAGACGCTGGATAACGTAGTATAGCTATGAAAAAGGATCTTATGTCTTAAACCGTATCCGTTCAGGGGAGCGGCAAAATAAGGTAGACAAAGCAAGATAATAATGTTGATGTTAACACTATTGTCAAGTTTACTGGCCTTTCTATTAGTGAGATTGAAGAATTAAGTGTGAGCGGTTACAAATAATTTACCATTTCTTCTGGTTTCACTATCCTTTCAAACTCTTCCTCAGTGAGCAGTTGAAGTTTTGCTGCTGCTTCTTTTAGAGTGATATTTTCTTTATAAGCAAGCTTCGCTATTTTTGCTGCATTGTCGTACCCTATATGCGTATTTAATATAGTGACCAACATCAACGACTGATTCAGTAAATCTTTTATCCTCTCTTCATTTGCTTTAATACCAATTACACATTTTTCTGTAAAATTTAAACTTGCATCAGCTAAAAGTCTTATAGACTGCAAAACATTGTAAATTATCACTGGCTTAAACACATTCAATTCAAAATGACCGTTTGAACCACTAATGGTTACAGCAACATGATTTCCCATAACTTGAGTGCATACCATAGTCACCGCTTCACACTGAGTTGGATTCACTTTACCTGGCATAATTGAAGAACCAGGCTCATTTTCCGGTAACATTATTTCCCCAATTCCGCATCTTGGACCAGAACCAAGCAACCTTATATCATTTGCAATTTTCATTAAACTGACTGCTACTGTATTGAGTGTTCCACTGAGCTCAACTAAAGCATCATTTGCTGCTAGCGCTTCAAATTTATTGCCTGCTGAAGTAAATGGAAGGTTAGTAATTCCTGCAACTTGCTTTGCAAAATCTTCAGCAAAACCCTTTTTAGTATTGAGTCCCGTGCCAACCGCAGTGCCACCTTGTGCAAGCTCGTATATACCACTTAAAGTTGATTTTACTCTCTCTATCCCCTTTTTAATCTGGACTGCATAGCCAGAGAACTCCTGTCCTAGTGTTAGGGGCGTTGCATCTTGCAGATGAGTACGTCCTACTTTTATTATATCTTTAAATTCCTGAACCTTATTATCCAGCACCTTATGCAATTTTTCAAGATTTGGAATAAGCAAGCAGTTTATTTGCTCTGCTGCTGCTATATGCATTGCTGTTGGAAAGGTGTCATTTGACGACTGACCATAATTCACATGATCATTTGGATGTATTGGAGATTTACTACCCAAATTACCACCTAAAATCTCTATTGCACGATTGCTGATCACTTCATTCATATTCATATTAGTCTGCGTTCCGGATCCGGTTTGCCAAACAACAAGCGGAAATTCATTATTAAATTTGCCATCTATTACTTCCCTCGCGGCTGTGCAAATTGCGTCCCCTACCCTATCATCTATAACACCATGTTTCATATTAACACGCGCTGCTGCAAGTTTTACTATTGCTAATGCTTTAATCAGAGGCTCTGGCATTTTTTCTGTGCCAATCTTAAAATTTTCTAAAGAACGCTGAGTCTGTGCTCCCCAGTAATGTTCACTTGGTACTTTTACTTCCCCTAAGCTGTCTGATTCTATTCTCGTCTTTCTATCCATATTTTCCTCCTGGTGTTATGCAAACTGGTTCACTACATAATTTTTTCATGCCTACTTCTTGGTTAATTAAATCATACTAGATCCAAGTAGTCAAGTGTACGAACATTGCAATTTTCAGTTAACTTGCATGGTAGATGCAAGTAGCTGACACTGATTCACTTTATGATGGTGTCATTCCAGTCTGGAATCCAGCCTTTTCATAATCATCAAAACGTTGTATTTTAACATAAAACGGCTACTTTTATGCTTACCAACTTAATAAAATTCCTGGATCCCAGTGTCTGGGCACTGGGATGACACCCTTCTGGTGGACTCAAATCACGATGTTTGCACAGCTGTACGCTTAGTTCTGGTTGCACGCTACCATTCTTGTACATCCATAAATAGAAAATTTACGCTTTAAAAGGATCATATACATCGATTTCCTTAGAATTACTCTTTTTCAATTTTTCACTTAATAATCTTAAAATAGGCTGTAAATCACCATTAATTGATAAGCACAGCACTTCTTTATTGAGATAATTAGCTAGGTGATTCTTCTTTTCCAGAATTTCTGCTTCCCTCAATAAGTCGCATTTGTTTAATACTACAATCTCTTCTTTTTCAACAAGATCACTATTGTAAAGTTCCAATTCATTATGGATACAACTATAAGCCGAAACAACGTTATCGTGAGTTACATCGATTAAATGAAGTAAAATTTGACACCTTTCTATGTGCTTTAAAAATTTATGCCCGAGCCCAACTCCAAGGTGAGCATCAGTAATTATTCCAGGAATATCTGCTATTACAACTTCGCTATCATCCACTTTTACCATGCCTAAATGAGGTCTTACGGTGGTAAATGGATAATCGCCTACTTTTGTATCGGAATTTGAGCAGCGAGTCAAAAATTTTGATTTACCTGCGTTTGGCATGCCAATAATTCCAACATCTGATAAAACTTTTAGTTTTAATAATACATGTTTTTCTTCGCCAGGCTGACCGTAAGTAAAATGTCTTGGTGCCTTATTAGTAGAAGATTTAAAATTAGTATTTCCAAGTCCACCTTTTCCACCCTGTGCTACTTGAAATTCCATACCAGGCTTGTCAAGGTCTACTATTATCTCTTCACTTTCTTCATCAATTATTTGTGCACCGACTGGAACTTTAAGTATAACGTCTTTCCCTGCTGTGCCAGATCTATCCCTGCCTGCACCATTTTTTCCACTATCTGCTTTAATGTGTCTTCTATAACGAAAATGAAGCAAAGTGTTGAGATTAGCGTCGCTGATGAAAACTATGTTTCCACCCTTTCCTCCATTACCACCATTTGGACCACCAAATTCAACGAACTTTTCTCGACGAAAACTTGCACAGCCATCACCACCGTCACCAGCTTTTAAACACAATTTTACTTCGTCTATAAAACCCATGCTAACCCACGATAATATTTAGCATCCTTTCCTAATGCGCTTTCTATTCTGATTAGCTCGTTATACTTCGCGAGTCTATCAGAACGCGATAGCGACCCGGTTTTTATTTGCCCGCAATTTGACGCAACTGCTATATGAGATATTGTTGTGTCTTCTGTTTCACCTGAGCGATGAGAAACAACAGCTTTATAGCCATTTGATTTTGCCATTTCAATAGCAGCAAAAGTTTCTGTTAACGTCCCTATTTGATTTGGCTTGATCAGTACAGCATTTGCCATTTTTTCCTCTATTCCTTTGCATATCAGTTCACAATTTGTAACAAACAAATCATCCCCAACCAATTGAATTTTACTCCCCAATTTTGCAGTAAGTAATTTCCAACCTTCATAGTCGTCTTCACTCATTGCATCTTCTATAGAAATTATTGGATATCTTTCCACAAGATTACAATAATATTCAGTCAACTCTTCTGAAGTAAGATCTCTGTGTTCAAATTTGTAAATTCCATCTTCATAAAAAGTAGATGAAGCAACATCAAGGCCTAGTGCAAAATCACTTTGCGCTGAATAACCTGCTGATTCTATAGCGTATATGATCAAATCAAGTGCTTCTTCAGTACTTTCAATATTTGGTGCAAAACCACCTTCATCCCCTACATTTGTGCTATAACCTTTTTTCTTAAGAATGCTACGTAAGTTGTGGAATACCTCCGCAGATATTCTAATCGCTTCGCTGAAAGTCTCAGCACCGACCGGAAGAATCATGAATTCTTGGAAATCGAGCTTATTGTCTGCATGTACTCCACCATTAATTATGTTAATGAGTGGAACCGGCATAACACTCGTCTGCTTTCCTCCCAAATATCTATATAGCGGCATTTTGAAACTTTTTGCTGCTGCTTTTGCAACTGCAAGAGACACACCCAAAGTTGCATTTGCTCCAAGTTTTGATTTGTTTTTTGTTCCATCCAGTTCAATTAATGCTTTATCAATTGCATTTTGGTCCGCTGCATTCATTCCAATGATTTCATCTGCTATTATCCCATTTACAGCTTGAACAGCTTTCAGCACTCCCTTACCACAATACCTTTTCTCATCTTGGTCCCTGAGTTCCAAGGCTTCTAATTTACCGGTTGAAGCTCCAGAAGGTACAGATGCCCTGCCTATTGCACCATCACAGAGCTCAATTTCTACCTCAATAGTGGGGTAACCCCTGCTATCTAAAATTTCTCTTGCAAATACGTTATTGATTATCTTATTCATTACATTAAACCTTAACTTCCGCAATAAGTGCTGCAGTTTCCTTTGCCAATTTAGCTATATTACTACCAGCACCAATAAATAATACTATATCACTTGGACTTGTCGAATCACTAATAAAATGTGAAATGAGCAAAGCATCATTCATAATTTTTGTGTTATTAAATCCATTACTGATTAAAGCTTTTTGTATATCATCAATCCCACAACCAGGAATAGGCTTGTCTTCTGGGGGATGAACAGGAGTGAGGATGACATAATCAAACATCATGAAAATTCGTATGAATTCATCAAAAAAATTACGAATGCGGGCAAAACGAAGTGGTTCGATAATTCCTATTACTTTTCCTTTAGTAATCGAACGTGCAGCCGTTAAAGTTGCATATATTTCATTTGGATGATGGGCATAATCCTCAATTAACTTAACACCTTTAATATCGGCAATCAAAGAGAATCTTCTTGCTACTCCTTGAAATTCCAAAAGGCCTTTTTTAATATCTGCATCGCTAATTCCGAGCTTTATCGCAACTGATATTGCAGCTAGGGCGTTGCTTACTTTGTGAATTCCAATTGCATTTGATAGTACTATGTTTTTTAAAGGGCTGGATCCCAGTGTCACGCACTGGGATGACATCTCTGTACACTTTCCTTTTGTCATTCCAGCACGTAATGCTGGAATCCAGTTGTTCAACACATCAAATTCTATGCTGTTAGCATGCTGTTTAATGTTGCTGGCTCTTATGCTACCATTCTCAAACCCAAACGTTATAGAATTACCCGCATCATAATCGATGTCTACAGAATCAGGTAAAACTGCAGAACCTGCATTATTCACGAATTGGGAAAATGCATTTTTGATATTATCAAATGTGCCGTAATAATCTATGTGGTCATTGTTGATACTTGTTATGACAGCAATCTTTGCAGGGATTTTTAGCATAGTTCCATCAGACTCATCAGCCTCGATCAGAAAAGTGTCACTCCCTCCAAGTTTGAAGTTGCTCTTATAGGAATTTAATATCCCTCCTACAGTTACAGTCGCATCAATGCCAGAATGATCAAAAATGGAAGCAATCATAGCGGTTGTTGTTGTCTTTCCGCTTGAACCTGAAACCGCTATCACATATTTACCTTTCATAATTTCAGCAAGTATGTCTGATCTATGCAAAACGGTTTTATTGTTATTTTTTGCCGCAATTAACTCCACATTATCAGATTCTATTGCAGAAGAATGTACAACTATTTGAGCTTGGCTTATATTATTAGCATTGTGACCAATAAAAACCTCTATACCTAGCTTTTGTAACTTATTTATATTGTCGTTTGATTGTGCATCACTGCCTTGAACTTTGCAATTGGAATTGTGAAGAATTTCAGCAATGGCACTCATTCCGATTCCACCTATACCAATAATATGTATTATTCCTTTTTGAGTTTTGTTAATATTTAGCAGTAGATGTTTACTCATTACTAAATTTATTATAGTATAATTTAAAATCCTCATAGTATCGAACCCTCTTACCGAATACAATGATAAAAAACCTAACCTTTCTATGTCTAATATTTGTTTTGATAAGTAGCTGCAGTTTTAGCAACAGGTTTAACTGCACTGCAGGTCATTATAAAATTGGCAGCAGCTACACAATAAATGGTATAACTTATCACCCAAAAAACTGTAAACACTATGAAGAGATAGGGATAGCATCGTGGTATGGAATAGAAGATCATGGCACACTTACAGCAAATGGTGAAGCGTTTAACCGTCACTTGATCTCTGCAGCGCATAAGACTTTGCCCTTACCCTGCTTTGTTCTTGTCACTAATTTAGAAAATGGAAGAAAGCTTGTTACAAGGGTTAACGATAGAGGGCCTTTTATTGAAGGCAGAATAATAGACTTATCAGAAAAAGCAGCTCAAGTCTTAGGATTTCATAAATCTGGGCTTGCAAAAGTAAAAGTTCAATACCTAAGAAAGATGTCAGAACAATTGATACAAAATACTCCTCATTACAGAAAGCAATATGAAAAAGAAATGCAGAAACGTCACCCGAAACAAGACAGTGCAGAAAGTAAGGGATATGTTGCATTTTTTAAAAGTGCTCAGGCTGCTAAATCAGCTGCATCAAAGCTTCGCAATCAAGGAATAAAAAATGTTAGATTGCTTTTTAAGAACGATCAATATTGCGTGAAAGTGAGTTATAGGTAGTGGTGAGTGCAGAATTTGAAAGATTTGGTTAATGTAAGGAACGCTGGCTAACTATTGTAAGTTAAAAATGTGATATAAAAAAGATATCAACAATTTATAGCTATACCACCGCGATATCTCTTAGCCGCTAACACGTAGCGGAATGACGAGCTTATCGTCACGCCACCGCTAACCGTCATACCGCGATTTATTCGCGGTATCTCAGCCGCTAACAAGTAGCGAAATGACAGCAATCCTACGTCATGCCGCCGCTAACCGTCATACCGCGATTCATTCGCGGTATCTCAGCCGCTAACAAGTAGCAGAATGACAGCAATCCTACGTCATACCGTCACGGTATCTCTAGATCCCGCTAACAAGTAGCGGGATACTTGACCTTTACAGGAATGACAGTTGTCGTTTAGCTATAAATGTTAAGAAATTTACCAAATAAAAAAAAAGGCAAAGAAACCCTAGGGTAGCTAGTATTCAAATTCTCCCTTGTCTATTTGACGTCTTTTACTGTCTTAAACACTTTATAAGCGCGTTTCGGCTTGTATAGGTAGAAACCTAAAAGTTTTATAAAGACATGAGGTGCACATAGTGCAAAAAATTAAGCATGATTTACGCCAAATACATTAAGTTTTTTGTCATTAATCCACTGCAGAGATTGCGAAGATAAATAAATAGCTTCAGTTTCATGATAGGAGGGCTGGCGGAGTTTGTCAAGTAAGTTTTTCGTTTCATCCAATGCGCTGCCAAAAGTTTGTTATGCAAGAATGCACTAGCCATTTCTCACAGATTCATTTAAACTTAATCAAGTAGGAGTATTATTAACGCGAAAAGAGTTTAATTAGAGATTTAAGTGATATGGCGCGTGAGGAAGATATAAACCAATTAGTAGAAAATGGATTTGATATTAACTCAAAAGATGCAAGTGGAATCACTCTCTTGCATAAGTTCACAAAAGAAGGCGATTTAGTTGGAGTAAAGTCATTACTAGAGCACGAAGCTGATTTCAATGTCGTAGACAACGAAAATAGAAACCCTCTGCATTACGCCATTATGCATGGACACAAGAAAGTTGCTAAACTTTTTGTTAACCAACTGACAATTAATTCCAAGGATAAAAATGGATTCACTCCACTGCACCTTGCTGCACTACAAGATGACACGGAATTAATAGATTTTTTGATAACAAAAGGCGCAAAAATTAATGAAAAAGATGCCAAAGAGGGCTATACTCCTCTTCATATAGCTTCACTATACGGTTCTAAAAAAAGCGTCCAAATTTTAATTGATAGCGGAGCAAATCTCGAATGTGAAGATAACAATTTTCGTACTCCTTTGTTTTTAACCATTTATCAATGCACCGCACATTATGACAGCAGAGCAGAAATTATAGAATATCTGATAAAGAAAGGTGCAAATATAGAAGCCAAAGATGCAGAAAATAACACTACGCTTTTCCTAGCAGCGTATAACAACAAAATGCAAATAGTAAAACTTATTGCAAAAAAACAGCAAGCAAGTAACGATAAAATTAAACTTAAAGAGTTTTTTTGCACAAAAAACAACCATGGTTTTGATGCGTTAGATTGCGCTATTGAGCATAATAATAGAAAAATGGTAACATTTCTTGTTTCAAAGGGAATAGAAGCAAACGATCAAGATTTTAATGGTAACGCTAGGCTGCATAAAGCTAGCCATAATGGTAACACTAAAACAGTTAAGCTCTTATTGAAGCTTAAGGTAAACGTTAATGCTGTTACTAAATGTAACAGAACTCCCTTGCTACTCGCAGTTAAAAAAGGCCATACACAAATTGTGAAAATGTTATTGGAAGTTAGAGCCAATATGAACATTTGTGAGCAACAAGGTTTTGCACCTCTACATCTTGCTGTTCAAAAGGATTATTTTGATATAGCTCAGTTGTTAACAGAAAAAGGTGCAGACATTAACATTAAGTGCAATAACGGTCATACCGCAATAGATATGTTCATTAGCAAGGCTCATAGCAAAAAAAACATCGAAGAAAATTACAAAAAATTTTGTAGATTTTTGATGCTTTATCTGAAAGAGCTACATAGTAAACACAAAGCCTGTTGTATACTTTCAACCCTAGCTCTAAGCTTAACAATTATAGGCTTACCATTTATTTTCAAGCCTATTATTAAATACAGAGAAAGAAGTACAATATATAAAAAAATTAGGGCTATGCTGGTCTACATTTAAGTACAAGAAGAGTATACAAAAAATACATAGCCAAAGCTAATACACGACAATTATCTGCTCGATGAAAATGAGATTAAATACATTTTTAATATTTTTATAGAAATCTATTAGTATAGATTTTGTATGCTGTTCTAATGGCTATTTTTAAATGCTTAATACTCCTCTTCATTATTTCTTGCACACATCTACCTACCAAGCAATATCCTATTAACATAGACAATTATAAGCACGATTATCCGTTGCAACAATATAACACCTCTTTGGAGATTAATGAACCGGCAATACCAGAAATTATGCCTTTACCAATAGAGTTTCCCGATCTCACAATCAGTAATCAGCTTATTTCTATTAATGTTAGTGAAGAAGTATCAGTAAAGGATTTGCTGATTGAGATAGGAAAACTTTCTGACGTTAACTTGGATATGGACCCAAAAATATCAGGTAATATTATTTTAAAGCTAAAAGATAAGGATATAAACGAAGTAATTCAGAGTATAGCAAATAGCGCCAAACTGCGTTACTCAACAAGTAATGGTGTAATTAGAATTGAGCAGGACTTGCCATACGCACAAAATTATTACGTAGACTTCATCAATATTCAACATTCTGCTCAAAGCAGTTTCGTCATTAATAACAATATTACTAACAGTGATGGAAGTAACGTTGATAGGGACTATAACAATGTTATGAAGTCTCAATACAGTAGTGACTTATGGAATTCATTAGAAAAAGGCTTGAATGCAATAATGGATGTTAACGGGGTGGATGATGGCGAATTCCTTTCATCCAACAGAGAAGCTGGTGTTATTATTTTGAATGCTAGAAAAGATATCCACAAAGCTGTTGAAGAATATATTAATAAGGTTAAGAAGTTAGCGTCTTCTCAAGTAATGATAGAGGCAAAAATAGTTGAAGTTGTGCTAGATGACAAATACCTTTCTGGTATGAACTTAAATGACTTACAAGATGGAACTAAGTCTATAATAAATCAAGATAACTCCATTATTAACCTAGCAATGAACTTTGGTGCAAATGATCTAGGAGATTTAGTAAAAAATTTAGACAAATTTGGCACTTCAACTGTAATTTCAAGCCCCAGAGTACATGCTATAAATAATCAGCAAGCGATGATTTCATTTACTAAAAACCATATTTATTTTACCTCCGATATACAAAAAGATACTAGAAACTCTAATCAGACCTTAATTACCAAGATGAATAGCGTCCCAATAGGTGTTGTGCTAATAATCCACCCAAGCATTAACATTGATACTAGTGAAATATTCATGGATATACATCCAACTTTATCAAGAATTAACGGCTACACTAAAGATCCAGATATAGAGTACGTCGCACAGCAGAGTAAAATGAAATTAAATAGCGACATTCCAATTGTTGAAATCAGAGAAATGAACTCTATGTTAAAAATTAAGAGCGGTGAAATTATGGTAATCGGCGGGCTTATAGAACATAGAGAAGATAAGCAAAGCTTATTGCATCAGAAATCAAAAAGGCTAGCGAATAATATTAGAACAGTAGAAACTGTCATTTTTTTAAAAGCAACAATCGTACCAACATTTGGTTTGTTAGATAGAAAAGATAAGAATTTATATATATATTAAATTATCACTAAAAATTAAATATCAAACCAACTTCAATATTGTGAGTAGATATGTCATCTGCAACAGGTATCGGAACGCTAAAGTAACGATAGCCGAGAAAGGTTTTGATTTCTGGGATTATTGAATAATCAACACCAAGTTTTATTTGATAAGCAAACCAAGGAACATTCAGTGGCATTGAATTTTGGGGTGACCCATTAATCCTTTTTAATCTAAAAACTGTTGGTCCTATACCAAGACCGATGTACGGAGCAAATTGTGTATCCTGAACGCTGGGATTATAATAGAAGTTTAACAAAAACGCAAATATACTTGCTGATTTATCAAATACCGGAGGAGAATTACTATCTTCAATATTGGCTATAGAATACGCGGCTTCAAAATCAATTTTACCATTTTCTCCAGCATAGTAACCTAAAGACATGCTGCTAAACCACTGGAAATCAATTTTACCATCAAATTGCTGTATACTTTTAATTTCATCTGCCACTATATTTTTTATTATAAAACCATAATGACTTTCAACTAAAGTTAGGACTCTCTCCCCTATTGCCTTTATACCCTTTACAAATATTTCTGAATTATCATGGTATACCTTACCACCGTTAGCGCTAACATAAAAATCAAGTTTTTTTGATTTTTCTTTTGTAGGCTCAGCTTGATCTGCAATACGTGACCACATATTTTTCTGATCAGCTACTTGGAAAACAGAAGGTGGACTACTTTCAAGTTCTTGATATTTTATTGGTATTTCTTTTGCAGTAACCTCCTCAGAACGTATCACACTTTTATTATTGTCTGTTTCTAATTTTAAGGGTTGTACTTGCTCAATGTGTGTATCATTACTAATATAAGTAATAAAAAAATAGACACATGAAATGAAAATCAAAAATAAAGTAATAGATATTCTAGTTATCATAAATGAATTCACAATTATCATTTACAGTATAATTACTATATCGTATATTTCTTCAATGTACAAAAATTAAGAAAAAATATTTCCAATTAGATAATTATTTTCCACTCCTTTAACATTAACTTTCACAATACTCTTGGCTTGAGCTTTTGATTCAAGCTTTATTAATGCAAAATTTTCTGCTCTACCGACATTATTTTGCTCAACCAGAACACTTTGCTTAGTGTTGATCAAGGATTGACAAAAACTGCTCATAATTTCTTTATTTACTTCTCTTAAATTTTTTACTCGTTCTTTACGCACATTCTCTGGTACTTGTGGCATTCGTGCAGCAGGTGTATTTTTCCGCTCTGAATATGGAAAAGCATGTAGGTAAACTATATTTGTTTTTTTCAGTAAATCAACTGTATCCTGAAACATTTCATCAGTTTCTGTTGGAAATCCAGCAATAATATCAGCGCCAAATGCTATATTAGGCCTCAAGCTCTTCATTTTATGACAAAATTCTATCACTTGTTCTCTGTTGTGACGACGCTTCATTCTCTTTAGTATTAAATTATTACCAGATTGTAGACTCAAATGTAAATGAGGCATAAGTCTTGACTCATTAGCTATTAAATCCATTAATTCGTCGTCAACTTCAGCAACATCGATAGAGGAAAGTCTTAGCCTCTTCAACTCTGGTATATCCTTTAAAACTCTCCTAATCATTGAACCAAGTGATGGCTTACCCAACAAATCTGTACCAAAGTCAGTAATATCAACCCCTGTAAACACTACTTCTTGATATCCATTTTCTACAAAGATCCTGATTTGCTCTATAATACTGTTTATTGGCACAGATCGATTATTCCCTCTTGCCTCAGTAATTGAACAAAATGTGCAGCTATGATTACAACCATTTTGAATTTCAATAAATGCCCTTGACTTATCTTCAAATCCATTAATTAGAACAGGTTCTACTTGGTTATCACTGACCAAGATTTTATCGTCATTTAGTAAGTAATTTTCAGCTTTTAGCTTATCTTGATTACCGAGCACTTTACTTACACCAGGAATGCTACTGTAAACTTCTGGATCCAACTGAACAGCACAACCAACTACGATAATTTCTTTATTTGGATCATTTTTGTAAATCTTACGTATCTTTTGCTTTACCTGACGTTCTGCTTCGTTTGTCACTGCACAGCTATGCACCACAACAACATTTTCTCTCTTTGCTTTTTTTAATGCTTCTTTGATTAACTCGCTCTCGTAAAAATTTAGACGACAACCAAATGTTATCACTTCATTCATGTTAGTATTTTTTGCTTTAATAGACCTAAATTATATCAAATATCCAAGCAAAGTCTCTTGCATGACTATTTTTTTGTAAATAAATGCTATGCAAGCAGCAGACACTGGGATCTCAACGATTTTCACTCAGACACAGTATCACTCCTTTGCTTATTATAGTCTTTTGACCTTTTTAAGATACAATCCGGATTGGATACTGAGTTGGTGAGTATAAAAGTATAGCTTCTACGTCATACCGCTGCGGTATCTCTTAGCCGCTAACAAGTAGCGGGATGACGATTGTCGGTGAATCTAAGTTACCTTAGCTACATTTCTAGCTGTAACTATAAATGTATGGATTTTTTATCGTGCCATGTTATAATTAACGTCTTGCTAAAAATTAAATATTGATGAATGAACTAAGAAAGTTAAGTATTACACAAATGCATGACGGGCTCAAAAAAAAGAGTTTTTCTGCCGTTGAACTCGTAGAGGCGCACATCAGTGCGGTTGAAAATGAGAAATTAAATGCATTTATAACAAAAACCCCAGAGATAGCAATGAAAGCTGCTAAAGCTGCAGATGAACATTTCTCTAGGCAAAAGGATGATTTAATCTCGCCGCTCATGGGTGTACCAGTTGGCATCAAAGATCTATTCTGTACAAAAGGAATAAAAACAACAGCATGCTCAAAAATGCTGGAAAATTTCGTTCCGACTTACGAATCTACGGTGTCTGACTTGCTTTTAAAAAGTGGAGCAGCCATGCTCGGTAAGCTTAATATGGATGAATTTGCTATGGGTTCTGCGAACACAAACAGCTATTTTGGCCCTGTCGAAAATGTGTGGATTAGAAAAAGTGATGGGGAAAAAGTTGTTCCTGGTGGATCATCTGGTGGATCTGCAGCATCGGTGGCTGGATTTTTATGCGCTGGAGCACTAGGGAGTGACACCGGTGGATCTGTGCGCCAACCAGCAGCTTATTGTGGAGTGGTTGGAATAAAGCCAACTTATGGAAGATGCTCGCGTTTTGGTATGATTGCATTTGCGAGTTCTCTAGATCAAGCAGGAGTCATTACTCGTTCTGTCTCTGATTCAGCATTAATGCTGGAAGCAATCTGTGGCTATGATACAAAAGATTCAATATCAAGCGAAAAGCCAGTGCCTAAATTTTCTAGCTTTATAAATGGTGATGTCAAGGGTAAGCGTATTGGTATACCAAAAGAATATAGGATGGATGGAATTTCAGAGGAAATAGTCCATAATTGGGAGAAAGTTGCTTCCTATTTAAAAGAAAATGGCGCTGAAGTTGTTGACGTTACTCTGCCACATACTAAATATGCAATACCAGTCTATTATTTAATTTGTTCTGCTGAAACTTCATCCAATCTTGCTCGTTATGACGGTGTGCGTTATGGGTTCAGGGTTGATGCTGATACCCTTGAAGAAATGTATTCACTAACAAGAGCAGAAGGTTTCGGTAAAGAGGTGAAAAGAAGAATTTTAATTGGCGCTTATGCGCTTTCCTCAGGTCATTACAATGAATATTACGAAAAAGCACAGTGTATCAGGGCATTAATCAGAAATGATTTTATAAAAGCGTTTGAAAAAATAGATTACATACTTGTGCCATCTGCTCCAACAGAAGCTTTTGGCTTAAATGAAAAGCCAGATCCGCTAATTATGTGCATCAATGATGTGTTTACTGTGCCGGCAAGTCTGGCAGGATTGCCTGCTATTTCTGTTCCTGTTGGGCTCTCCAATGAGGGTTTACCACTTGCCTTGCAAGTGATTGGAAATTATTATGATGAAGCTGGAATATTAAATGTGGCAAGTGTGATAGAGCAAAATTGCGGCAGAATAATTAGACCTCTTGCATAATCTATTTTTTGATAGTAATTTTTGCATTAAAATTTGCTTACGCTCCTCAACGTACTCTATGGTTCCATTTTTAGATGAATAGCAAAAACAGGGTATATTAATCTGTTTACAAAATTTTCGTGTAACAGTTCACACTTAATTAAACAGACTGAATTCTGTAATTTTGGGATGTTGAAAAATTTACCTCACGTTGTCATTCCAGCGCATAACGCTGAAATCCAGATTTATAGAAACGAAAAAACTTGCTTGACGTCTGGTAGAGACTCATGACCTTGAAACCAGCGATTTGGTCTCATAACCATAGTCTCCCCAAAAGAACCGTGCTTGCGGATTTCCCGCACACGGCTCCACAATACAGCGTTCACACTAGTGCTCCTGTGTATAAAGAAACATATACCTTTGGTTTTGGTAATGGATTTACTTTTAAATAGTGTATAAATTGTTCCCAATCCATACTTTTCTTTTGACTACGTCGGTTTATCCACTTAAATGCTAACTTTGTTACCGGTCGATAGAATTGAATCAAACACCGATAATTTCCGCTAACTCCGAAGTAGCTATAGTGTCCTGTTAGTTTGGCTTTAAGTTTCTGCCACCAATCTTTGAGACAGATACGACTTCGTACCATCTTCAACCATTCTTTGATTTCTTTAATCTTTCTGGCTAGGCTTATTTTTGAAGTTTTCTGCTTCATCATAAGTTTACCATTACGACTTTTTCCACAATAATGTGTAAATCCTAGAAAGTTGAAGCTAGCCGTCCTACGTTTCTCTCTTTCTGCTTGATACCATTCTTTCTTACCAAACTTTACTATTTTTGTTTTATTTTCAGCTATTTCCAACCCAAATTTACTTAGTCTTTGTTTCAGTAATTCTAGAAATTCTTTTGCGTCTTCTTCCCTCTCGCAGCCAACTACAAAATCGTCGCAAAACCTTATTAGCTGTAAATATCCTCTGGCTTTTGGCTTAAATTTCTTTTCAAACCATAAGTCCAGCACATAGTGTAAGTATATATTAGCTAATACAGGGCTTACTATACCACCTTGTGGTGTGCCTTGATCGGTTGCTTTATAACATCCAACTTCGACTATTCCTGCCTTTAGAAATCGTTTTATTAACCACAATAAATTTGGGTCAGCTATTCGTTCCCTTAGACAATTCATTAGCCATTTATGTTGAACATTATCAAAGAACTTCTTGATATCCACTTCTACAATATAGTTAATTGGTTTGTGCATAACTGCTTTATCTAGAGCGTTTATCGCCTGATGACAATTTCTTCCTGGTCGAAATCCATACGAGCTGTCCATAAAGTTTGCTTCATAAATATTTTCTAATATCTTCTTTAGCATTACCTGTACCAACTTATCTTCCGTTGATGGTATTCCGAGACCGCGCTTCTCTTTGCTCCCGGCTTTGGGTATGTATACCCTTTTCACTGGTAGCGGTTGATATTGTTTTCTCTTCATACTATCCACTAGTGTTTTAAGTTTCTCTTCTAGATTTTCTCCATAAGCTTCCACTTTCACACGATCTATACCACAAGCCTTGTTGCGTTTTAGTTCCTTATAACACTCTGCAAGATTCTCTTCATTAATCAAATGAACTAATGATGTAAATTTTACTCGCTTATCTTGCTTAGCCCTTACTGCTATCTGGTTTAGTTTTCCTTGCATACTCCTCCAATCTCTGTTGTATTGGTATAGCAATCCCTATACCAGTCACTATATTGCTAACCGCTTCCCCTTGTATGTGGCTTTCCCACACTCCGAGTACTATCAGTTAGTCCGACTTCCTTTGCATCTTCCTCCAGTCCTCGCCTTTATTGACTTGTTCCAGAGTACCCTTACAGGAATACAAAGGATCTCCCAAGTTCACGTAAGGTCCATCTCAACACATGACGCGGCCTTCGATCCCGATGAGGTGAGTAATATCTTGCCTTAGCGTTATTACCCATGTTGCCTTCCACCAAATGTAAAGTGTCAGCCCCCATGACGCGTGAATTACGGGACTCAATACCTTCACTTTCGTTGCACCCTATGTTGTCCATTCCATTAGCTTTACTACGCTCGTTACCTTACGCAGCATAATGGTTTGTTCCAGGTTGCCGGCTAAGCTTTACCCGTGTTGGATTTTCACCAACTGTTCCTTACGCACTTCTTGGCGCACACATTTTGCCAACCCCCTTATTATGATGTGTAGTACAATGATACAAATTAAGAATTCCCCCATCCTGTGCTGGTTCTTCGATCTGAAATCCTACTTCTACCTGATCACAACCAATGTTAATTTGTCCTATTAATGCTTTAATAATGCCGCGCTTAGTTTGCCAATCTAGCTGTTCCAGGTTCGATTTTACACTAGAATAAAAATTCTTTATGCTATTTATAATAAGACTTATTCCTTTTTCTACTGCCTTCTGATCAACTACCTTTTTTTTCTCTTCTTCTATCCCTTGTAAGCGTTCTTTCATTTTTCTCATTGTCTGTTTAAATTCTTCCTCGCTTATATATCCTTTCTCTCCTGCATTTTCTTGACTATAATAATCTTCCATTAATTTTTCGATACCTTCTTTTATTTGATTTTCTCTTCTTGCAAACTTTTTCTCTGATGATTCATCATTTTTATTTTCTAATACTCTACGTTGGTATTCCTTTTTTATCATCTCTGGGTTTTTTAGTACATCTTTCACCTTTTCCCATACTGACCTTACCCAGAAAAAGTGGAGAGAAAGAAAGGAGTTTTTTCGGGTAAAATAAAATTTTGGAGGATTAGAAATGGCAAGAGAATACACGGCAGAATTCAAATTGGAAGCTGTTAAGCTGGCAAATGAACAAAGAAAGGTAGGTCAACCAGTTGCAAAAGTAGCAAGAGATCTAGGAATAAGGGATAGTGTATTAGGAAAATGGATGAAGAAATATAACGAAAAAAAGTCAGCGGCAAATGCATTTCCAGATGTAGCACCTTATGACAAAGAGAGATTTGATTTACAGAAAGAGTTAGCAAAAGTAACAAGAGAAAGAGACATTTTAAAAAAAGCCCTGGCCAGTCAAAAAGAGTAAAATATTTTTTCATAAAAGAGCATAGTAAACACTATAAAGTGCAGGAATTATGTAGGGTTTTCTGCTAGTGGCTACTATAAGTGGACTACAAGGAAAATAAGCAGTAGAGAATCAGCAAATAAAGAGTTATTAGCAGATATTCAAAAAATATATCAAGCTTCTAAATGTAGATATGGAGCTCCTAAAATTCATGCTGAATTAAAGGCTTTGGGTAAAAGTTGCAACTTAAAAACAGTGCAAAGTATTATGCAGAAAAATGGTATTCAGGCTATATTGAGAAGAAAATTTAAAATTAAGAAACAACAAACGGACAGTAGCTCCCAATATATTAGACCAAAACTTTATTGTCGATCAACCAAATAAAGTATGGGATTACTTATATAAAAACCAAAGAAGGATGGCTATATTTGGCAACAATAATCGATCTATATTCACGCATGGTAGTTAATGAGCAGTTCAATAAATAAACAATTGGTTATGGACTCTTTATTAATGGCCGTTAACAAGCGTAAACCTGCCAAAAATCTACTATTACATAGTGATCAAGGTTCACAATATACTTCGCAAGGTTATCAATATCTCTTATCCATAAAAAACATAGATGAGTCATAAAGGTTGTTGTTACGACAATTCTGTTGTGGAAAGCTTCTTTAGCTCATTGAAAAGAGAAATACTTATTGATACTTCACAACACTCTGCTCAACAAACTAGAACTGCAATATTTGAATACATAGAAATTTTTTATAACAAACAACGTCACTATTAACTATTGCATTCCTGAGCATTTTGATTCATCATTCTCTTTGTGAAAAACATTCCAAACTTTCTCTCCACTTTTTCTGGGTAAGGTCAGTTTCCATTTGGTTCAAACTCGGATACAATTTCCCCAGAGCTGGGTAATCTCATACCAGAACCATCTGCTGCAATAAGTCTATAGCCTCTCCAACTCAGGTTCATCCTGATAGGCTGTTTGGATGCTTAAATTCTTGAAAGCCTGTATGGCAAATCTTATACCTTGCTTTAGAAAAAGCTTGCTTTGAGGGTACATGTCAATGGCTCCATAAGTTCACATTCTATTCCCAAACTTTTTTTAACTAACTTTAAAATCATAGAAAATACTGTCGAAAAAGGAAGTTTTCTTGTTCGTGTAAAACTCAACACAATGGATTTTCTGAAAAGTTTTCGAGTATATTGCATTTTTAATTTGTAAGATAAGATCTTTTCCTTTTTGCATGCCTCACCTAAAAAAGACACATTTTAAACTTTTTTGTTGCAATAAAATAGAAACAAAAGTGCTGTCCCTTGCACTCTTTGGATAATTTAATGATAAAAAATTTGGAGAGAAATTTTATACACTATCGCTGATATTTTTCCTTAAGTTGACGCCATTGCCTGAACGGATACATGACAAATCTATCGTTTATCAAATCGTCGGTAAGCCTAAAGCTATAGCCATTAAGCACGATAAAGAAAATCATTCATAATCGCTATAGCAACTAGTGTAGACACTTGACGTTCCTTGTGATTTGATAAATAGAGGTTTTTATCTGACTTCACAACAAGGGCTTCTGGATGACTTTGAAAGTGAACATTACCATGCTTATCTTCAATAGCCTCTATTACCCCCTCACTGGAAAATGCTGCAACTTTATATCCAAGTGACTCCAATTTTCTTCTATTTTCTGGTGTATTACTTACTGCTCCTGAATGAGCATCTGGAAAATATGTTGAAAACCAGCCATTTTCATTAGGTATTAGGAATTTGGCTACTACTTCTGCTAAACGACTATTTGGAACGATCTTTATCTGCTGGAGAGGTACATCCTCTTTCTGTGGATTAGGTGCTGATTTTAAATGAGATCTCCGTTTCTCTTCATCACTCACAACACTCACTACTTCAATTCCCTTTGCATTCATTATGCCTTCACATATGCCAAGTAAATGAATTGCAGGGTTATCATCAACTATTTTTACAATTGCTTCAGTAACAAGCTGGCGATAAGGAGTGGGTGCTGAGTGTAAATTATCCGGAATAAATATTCTATTTATTTTGTGCTCTTTAACAAACTTTGCAACTTCAACTTTTATTCGGTCTAATGTTAGCTTCTTTGCCAATGTTTCATCTTGTTTTGCGAGATTAAGTGACTCTGTCTGAATTTTTTTAAGGCTAATTATCTTATTATAATCAATCAGTACAGTCTTAACCACAAAGTTATTAAACATCTCATAGATATTTTGAGATAGCCCAAGTTCATGTGCTTCTTCCGTTTTCAACAAACCAACAACTACGTCATTATTTACTGTATTTTCTGCCGTCAAGACAGTTGACGCTGGTTCTTCTTTTCTGGTTACATGTTGAGATGCCGGTTTTTCACTAACGCCAGCATAAGTAATATTGCTTAATAATAGAACTATAATTAATAAGATATTAAATAGTTTATTATAATATTTATATACTATGACTTGCCTCCCTAATATTTATATTACGATATAGAGTATTTTATAACAAAAAGGCAAGTTTGCCAAGAAAGAGAAGGTGGCCTGAGCAGGAATCGAACCAGCGACACAAGGATTTTCAGTCCTTTGCTCTACCAACTGAGCTATCAGGCCAACTGTATACTTTTATTTTTAGATAAAAAATGTTATTATGTCTATCAAAAGTTTTTAAAGTAGTTTATAAAAATAAAGGATGAACATTAATGACAAAATAGGAATCTACCCTGGCACATTTGACCCTATAACTTTTGGGCATCTTGACATAATCAAAAGAGCGTGTAAACTAGTCGATAAATTAATAATAGGAGTTGCAGAAAACGTTAATAAGCATACTGCCTTTGACACAAAGCTACGCACAAGCATGGCTGAAAATGAAATCAAAGGGCTAGGAATTGATGCAGATGTTATATCTTTTAATGGGTTGCTAGTGAAGTTTGCCAAAGAGCAGAATGCTTCTGTTATTATTAGGGGATTAAGAGCAGTATCGGATTTTGATTACGAGTTTCAAATGAGCTGGGTAAATTATAAACTTCTTCCTGAAATCGAAACCATATTTCTTCCTGCTTCTGAAGATACTCAATTTATCTCATCAAGCTTTGTAAAGGAAATAGCAAGATTAGGAGAAGATGTTAGCAAATTTGTATCAAAAGGTGTTCAAAACGAATTGATTAACCTGAATAGGATAAAAAATGGAGAATAGTGCTTGTTGTTTTTTATTTCTGAATGGGTATATTCAATATATAAAATGTTATAAGCTAAAGGAGCAGCATGTCAAAAGTGAGGGTTAATAATAGAAAAGTTTGTTGTCATGGTGATGAGAATGATGAGGGTTCCGGCCATCCATTAATATATTTAGATATGGGAGAAGAAGAGGAAATAGCCTGCCCTTATTGTGAAAAGACGTTTGTCCATGACTGCACTGTAGAAGCGGTTGGGGAGCTGACTAGGGATGAGCTCTAATGGCACTTCTGCAGACTTAGCTTATGTAAATAGCAATAAGAGGGGCAGTAAAAATGAAACTGTCCATACGGTCGAGCACTCCCCCATGGCCAGGTATCATATTTCCACTATCTTTAACACCGTAAGCTCTTTTAACAAGCGACTCAGTGAAATCGCCAAGTTGCGCTAGAATAGCAATTGCAAGGCCAATGATTGGAGAATAAAAAATTGAAAATAGACCAAAAAATATTGATCCAAAAATTGTGCACACTACTCCAGCTAAAATCGCACCAAGAAGTCCTGCCCAAGTTTTTCCAGGGCTAATAATTGGGCAAATTTTAGCTCCACCAAAATTCTTGCCAAACAGGTAGGCAGTAACGTCAATTCCCCAAATGGTTAAGACGAACCATACTAATGCGTATTTTCCCTGTGGTAGATTATATAAATATATTAATGAGGCGCTTGGTAGTGCAATCAATAATAATGCAAAAACGTATAAAATTTTGTTTCCCTGGGTTAGATTATACCATTCAAAAGAAGATAAAACTGCTATCGAAAAAATCAATAGGTAAAACGATAAATCACTGAAATATGTAGCAAAAGAAAATATGAATAATATTACTATTGAGGACAATATTCTAACTATAAAATTATTATCTACCATATTTCTTCTCTCTTTTTGTATAATCTTCTAATGCTTTGCTCAAATCTTGACAAGAAAAATCAGGCCACAAAGTATCACAAAAATACAATTCAGCATAAGCTGCTTGCCATAATAAAAAGTTGCTTAACCTTTTTTCGCCACCAGTGCGAATTAATAAATCCAATTTTGGCAAATCTTTAGTATATAGAAACTTTTCAAATTCCTCTTCTGATACATAAGCAATATTTTCTTTTATAATATTGCTTATAGCTTGTGTAATTTCTTGCTTTGCTCCGTAACTGACTGCCACAGTGAGTAATAAACCATCGTTCTTATGTGTCATTTCTTCTGCTTTTTTAATTTGATCCAATATTTTACTGGGTAACAGACTTAAATTGCCAATAAAATTCAACTTAATGTTACAATTGTAAATGAAATTGACTTTATCTTCATTAGTTAAAACGGAGTAAAATAAATCAAATAGACAGTCAGTTTCGTTTTTAGGTCTAAGCCAATTCTCCATAGAGAATGCATACAAAGTTAAGTAGGGTATAGTTAAGTCCGTACAATACTTGGCAATATCGTATGCAACTTCACTGCCCTTTTTATAACCATCAATTTTTACCCTTCCTTGATTGTTCGCCCATCTACCATTACCATCCATAATAATTGCTAAATGTTTCGGTAAAGATTCTTGATTCAACATTTAAATTTAACCTAATTTTGACTTGAGTGAAATTTTTTGGATTTCAATGGACACCTGGAAGGTGTCAGCTACTTGCATGACAGGAAGAGAGTTACTGTAGTGACACCAATAGTTGATACTTGAATGCAAAATTGGTGTCATCCCAGTGCTCCGACACTGGGATCCAGGAAATTTGATTTCAAACAAGTGCATCAGATAGTTGTATAGTAAAGACTGGATTCCAGTGTCAAACACTGGAATGACATCATTTGCTATGTAAGCTTTCTCCATATCATTTAGTGATTCAGTATATCCTTTTCTTTGATGGACAATTCACCATCAATCTTTTTTATATTATCATCAGTAATATTTTGTATTTCCTTCTTAGCACCATGAAAATCATCTTCTGAGATTTCTTTATTTTCCTTCATTTTTTCTGTTTCTTCCATAATATCTCTACGTATATTTCTAATGGCAATCCGTGCATTTTCAGCAAACTGATGCAATAATTTCACTAATTTTTCACGGGTTTCTTGTGTCAAGTCCGGAAGAGCTATACGTATGGTGCTACCCTCGACAACAGGATTTAAATTCAGGTTAGCATTTAATATAGCGTTTTTCACTTCACCTACAACACTAATGTCCCAAACTTTAATTGATAGGGTTTTGTTATCTATAACCGAAACGCCTGCAACTTGATTTAACTTTTGATGCCCACCATAGATGTTTACAACTATACCATCAAGCAAAGATGCACTAGCTCTACCAGTGCGTACGCCTTTAATATCATCATGAAAGGACTGAATAGTTTTTAGCATTCTTTCTTTTGTTTTAGCTTTTATTTCATTTAACATAAATTACCTACTGTTTACAATCTGAAACTATAGTATAAGTACCTTGACCCTTAATAATATTGACTATTTTTTCTCCCTTCAAAGAAAAAACTATAATTGGAATAGAATTCTCACGAGCAAGTGAAATTGCTGATGCATCCATAACTTTTAAATCACGAGTCAATAAATCCGTGTAAGAAAGCCTATCATACATTACAGCATCCTCATTTTTTTTCGGATCAGCGGAGTATACACCATTTACTTGCGTACCCTTTAGAATAACATCACAATTCATTTCAACAGCACGTAAGGCTGCAGCTGTATCTGTAGTAAAAAATGGGTTGCCTGTGCCTGCTGCAAAAATTACCACTCTACCTTTTTCTAAATGACGAATAGCTTTCCTTCTGATGTAAGGTTCGCATACAGTGGCCATGGGTATTGCAGATAATACCCTAGAAGCTACTAAATTTTTTTCTAAAAAGTTTTGTAAAATTAAAGCATTGATTATAGTTGCAAGCATTCCAATATAATCACTGCTTGCTCTTTCACAACCACTTAAAGACGCAGATGTGCCACGAAAGATATTACCACCACCAACAACAATACATACCTGAACTCCAAGATTACAAACTTCAACTATGCCTTTAGATAACTCACCTATAGTCTCCATATCGTGACCAAATTGCTTTGATCCCATCAAAGCCTCACCAGAGATTTTAAATAACACCCTGGAATATTTTATTTCGCTTTTTTCATTTGTTGAAATAAACATTTTTTGCTATTTAATCTGCATCACCCAAAACAAGTAACTTGTAATTAGAGAGTTTAACAGCACTCAACTCGCTTGATTTTATAAAATCAGAAATCTTCATCTTATCATCCTTTATAAATTTTTGCTCCAGTAAAACAACTTCTTCATAGTACTTAGCCATTCGTCCATCTACTATTTTTTTTGCTACTTCTTCAGGTTTATTTAAGCTCCTCACTTGCTCTTCAATTATAGAACGTTCGTTGTTCAACTTCATTTGATCTAAATCATCTATAGACAAAGCTTCAGGCTTCATAGCAACTACATGCATAGCTATTTGTTTCCCAATCTCTTGTAGCTTCGCCTTATCACCAGATGATTGCAATGCAATTAAAGCACCAATCTTACCTAAGCCACACACATCACCATGTACGTATCCAGCAATAACTCCATCCTTAGCTTCTAAGTAACAAAGCTTGCTTAACTCTAGCTTCTCACCAAGAACTGACGTACCATTCATAATAGCTTCCTGCACTGTGCCAATGCTTTCATACTTGGCATTTTTTAACTCATCAACGCTAGTACAGCGTTCTTGATGAGCAATTGATGCTAAATTTAAAACTAACTCTATAAATTTCTCATTCCTTGCGACAAAATCGGTTTCGCAATTGAGTTCAATCAATACACCACAATTTTCAGTCAAACACATAGCAACGAGCCCATCTGAAGCTACTCTATCAGATTTTTTGTCAGCTTTAGCAAGACCTATTGTACGTAACTTATCAACGGCTTTCTTAATGTCACCATCACATCCTTCTAATGCTTTTTTACAGTCACTTAAGCCAAGCCCTGTTCTATCACGTAATTCTCTTATATCATCTGGATTCATCTTCATTTGTTACTACCTCCCTTTCTTCTTCTTTGTAAACTTTACTACGTCTCCTTTTAGTTTGCACAATACCATCTTCTTTTTCTTGAATAAACTCATCACCCCTTATATCATCAATCTTAACTCCAGATTTTGCTAGACTAGACTCTATTCCAGCTAATATAGAGTCGGTAGCTAATTTACAATAGAGCTCTATTGATTTTCTTGAGTCATCATTTCCAGGTATTAGATAAGTAATACCATCTGGATCAGAATTAGTATCAAGTATTGCAACTATTGGAATTCCTAACTTCTTAGCCTCCTTAACCGCTATATGCTCTTTATTAGTATCAATGATGAATAAGATATCAGGAATTGCTCCCATTTCTCTAATACCGCCAAGCGCCTTATCAAGCTTTTGCTTTTTCTTTTCAATGTTTCCCAATTCTTTCTTTGTTAAAATGCTATCCTCGTCATTTAATATTTTCTCATATTGCATCAAGGTTTTTATCGAAGAAGAAACAGTGCCCCAATTAGTAAGCATACCACCAAGCCAACGATGATTCACATAATATTGACCACAACGAATCGCTTCACTTGCAATAATATCAAAAGCTTGAAACTTTGTACCAACAAATAGAATGCGACCACCTTGAAATGCAACGTCATATAAAGCCTTCATGGCCACCTGTAGCAATGGTAGTGTTTTTCGCAAATCAATTATATGTATACGATTTTCTTGATGCACTCCATATATGTATGGAGCCATTTTTGCGTTCCAGCGACTAATTTTGTGACCAAAATGTACACCAGATTCAGCTAAATCACGCACAGTGACTTTAGGCAAATTTGTCATATATCATTCCTCCAAATAGTTTATCTTCCATGGCATAACCCTAATGGGACTACTTGTATAAGCCATGTGTGAAATTAAATTATTTACATAGTAATAGAAAAGACAGCAAAGCGCAAACAAAAAATATTGACAAAGGGCAACATGTTTATTAGCTTTAAAGTTGAAGCCCGAAAATGCTAAAAAGAAATTAGGGGGGTGTAGCTCAGTTGGTTAGAGCGCATGCCTGTCACGCATGAGGTCGTGAGTTCAAGTCTCATCACTCCCGCCATATTAGTTTTAGCATAACTTAGAATTCGCAGTATTATTGCCGGTATTGAGAAACGCCTTCACCAAACTTGACATGGCATGGTATTGTAATTAATACTTAAATAGGTTTGTTTTTATCATTAACAATTAGGATTAAATATGCTCATTTCTGAAGTTTTTGCAGCAGATGCAACTAGCAATACATCAAGTATCGGCGCATCTTTTGCTAGTTTTATTCCACTGATTTTAATATTTGTGGTATTTTATTTTCTCATTATTCGCCCGCAACAAAAAAAACTAAAAGAACATAGAAAGATGATAGATCAAATAAAACGTGGTGATACAGTCATTACTTCTGGTGGAATAATAGGTGAAGTTAATAAAGTTGATGAGGCAAATGCACAATTTATAATAGAAATAGCACCAAAAGTTGAGATAAAAGTTCTAAAGTCCGCTATATCTGAGGTTTTAAGCAAAGAAACTCAAAAAGTAGCAGCTAAACCAATTAAAAAGGTAAAATCGAAAGAATGATAAAAAGAATATAAATCAACCAGTAATAAAGGCAAAAATGCTTAACATGTTTAGAAAAAAGTTTGTTTGGTGATCCATTTGTGTGCGGAATATTTGGTGTAGTAAGTAGCGGTGATTCAGTAATACCAACCTTACTAACTGGGTTACAAAAATTGGAATATAGGGGATATGATTCCTCAGGTATAGCAATCATAAATAATGAAGGCGAGATAGAAGTCAAAAAATCAGAAGGTAAAGTCGAAAGGTTATGTGAAGTTGTTGATGAAAGCAAGATGTCTCACAGTACAGTTGGTATAGCACATACTCGCTGGGCTACACATGGAGTCCCAGGCCTTAAAAATGCTCACCCCATTCGTACAAATAATGTTGTTGTTGCTCATAACGGCATAATTGAGAATTACAATCTGCTAAAAAAGGGTCTAGAAGAAAGGGGCATGTCATTCCATACTGACACTGACACAGAGATCATACCAAACATGCTAACCTTATATCTTGATGAAGGATTGTCGCCAATTGATTCTCTATTTAAGTGTTTAAACAACTTACATGGCTCATTTGCCTTGGTCTTATTATTTGCAGAATATCCAGACGCCTTATTTGTTGCGAAGAGAAATTTGCCTTTAGCAATAGGCTATAACTGTAACACAGTGTTTGCTGCATCTGACTCTAATGCTTTAAGTGCATTTGTGGAAAGAATATCGCATTTGGAAGATGATGACATTGCAGTGATAAAATCTAGTGGAGTTAGTATATACAACAATGGTACACAAGTTAAACGCAGTATAGAAAATAGTAGTCCAAGTGATTTTCTAATTAGCAAAAATGGTTACCCTAGCTTCATGTTAAAAGAGATTTTTGAGCAACCGCGTGCATTAAACAAAACAATAAATCAATTTTACAAGCAATATAAAGAGGTAATATTTGCTAACAAAAAATTGTTTTCTGAGCTGAGTTACATTACTATAGTTGGATGCGGGTCATCTTATTTTGCTGGGCTAATAGCAAAGTATTGGCTGGAAAATGTCGCTCAAGTTCGAGTATATCTAGAAATCTCATCAGAATTTAGGTATAGCAACGTCAAGCTGGAAGAAGGCAGCATTGGGTTATTTATCTCTCAATCTGGTGAAACTGCAGATACCATAGAAGCGCTGCGTTATGCAAAATCACAGAAGCAAACAATCATTAGTATAACTAATACATTTAGCAGCAGCATTGAAAAGATCTCAGATATTGTGTTACATACTCTTGCTGGGCCAGAAATTGGTGTTGCTTCAACAAAAACCTTTTCTGCGCAACTTGCAACTTTAGCATGCTTTGCCGTGGAGCTTGGAAAAATAAAAGGTGTACTGGGTGGAGAGAGAATAAAACAGCTAAGCAACGCTATTAACTCTATTCCCGAGTATGTTGAGCACGTTTTGAATGTGATGAAAATACAACATATATCGGGCAGTATATTAGAACACAATAACGTTATTTTAATCGGCAGAGGAAGTTCATACGGAGTTGCAATGGAAGGCGCATTGAAAATAAAAGAGCTTTCATATATCAATACAACTGGTATTGCAGCGGGAGAAATGAAGCATGGTTCTATTGCTTTAATAGACTCTACTGTGCTTGTTATAGCAATTATCCCTTATGATGATTTATTCTTTAAAACGCTATCTAATATACAAGAGATTATTGCAAGAAAAGGCAAAGTAATTGCCTTCAGTGATAAACAAGGAGCGCCATTCCTAAGGGGAGTTTGCGCAGATGTGGTGCAACTTCCAGACACTGATAATTTTATCTCTCCAATCATCTACAGTGTTGCTATGCAATTCCTTGCTTACTTTACTACAGCAAAAAAAGGGTTAGATGCAGATTGTCCAAGAAATTTAGCTAAGTCTGTCACGGTTGAGTAGTCCATTTAAAGTTAAAGCTAAACTTCTAATTAAGGTAACCAGACTGCATTCTGTGATTTTTAGCAAAACACGATACACAATCGTCATTCCGCTACTTGTTAGCGGAATCTATGCCGAGATACCGCGGCGGTATGACGGTTCGCGGTGGTATGACGGTTAAGTAATTCGTCATCCCGCTGCTTGTTAGCGGGATCTAGAGATACCGCGGCGGTATGACGGTTCGCGGCGGCATAGCTATCTTCAAAAATATGGTTGAATAATTGTTAATAATAGTGTATAATTATTAATATTTTTAAGCACTTTGGCTATGGCTTTATCTAAGTTTCTCGACCCTAAGCTGGATTTAACCTTCAAAAAAATATTTGGCACTGAAAAAAATAAGAATATTCTCATACATTTTTTGAATGATATTTTAGGGTTTACCGAGATAAATACTATACAAGAAGTGGAATTCCTCAGTACTATAATGGATCCTGAAATTGCCTCTGATAAGCAAAGTATAGTTGATGTTCTTTGCAGGGACTCTAGTGGGGCTAGGTATGTGATTGAAATGCAGCTCACTCGCGATAAAGGCTTCGAAAAACGAGCTCAACTATATGCTGCTAAGGCTTACTCAAGGCAAGCTGATAAATCTGGTAAGTACATTGATTTAAAGAAGGTTTTCTTTATTGCTATCTCTAATTGTAATTTATTTCCTGATAAGCTTGATTATATATCCAGCCACACTATAAGAGATGAGAAAACCAATGAGCATGACTTAAAAGATTTTCAATTTGTATTTATTGAACTACCTAAATTTCCTAAGAATAAGGAAGAACAGCTAGAAAGCATAGTGGATCGTTGGTTATTTTTCTTCAAATATGCAGATGAAACTACGGAAGAAGACTTAAGGAAAATAGCAGAAAAAGCACCAATAATAAAGTTAGCCTACGATGAATTAGACAGGTTTAGCTGGAATGAAAAAGATTTAGTAGCTTATGAAGAAAGAATAATGGATCTACGGAAAGAAGAAGCCATTCTTGAATACAGACTTGACCTTGCTACTGAAAAAGGCATCCAAATTGGCGAAGAAAGAGGCATCAAAATCGGTAAAGAGGAAGGAAAAATCGAAGGAAAAATCGAAGTCGCAAAAGCAATGCTGGCTAACAATGTTGATGTCAACACTATTGTCAAATTTACTGGCCTTTCTATTAGTGAGATTGAAGAATTAAGTGTGAACGGTTACTAATTAAGAACTTTAATTATCAATCATAAATCACTGAATTTCGCTAGTAAATTTGTTGCCATTGTCCATATTGCACAATTGTATATAAGATATAGTATAACAATAGTGTCCGTTCAGCTAATACCAATTCCCACTGCACAATAAACGGATAGATAACAATGGAAAAAAAGCCATACTATTGCCTTTCTTTCTCACTCCACAATTAAATAACTCTACAATATCGCTTATTTGATTCACTAATAATGAGAATTGGTATAAGAGGTTGTCCGGAAACAAGTAAAAGGCTATAATATCTGAAATTTTAGTACGGGGTAAAGATGAGAAAAAAGTATCCAACAGATCTAAGCGAAAGGGAATGGGCAAGAATAGAAAAACACTTCAGAGTATCATACAAGAAAGGAGGAAGGCCGCCAAAGTATAGCAAAAAAGAAATATTAGAAGCAATTTTCTATGTATTGCGTACAGGGTGTCAATGGCGGTATTTACCAAATGATTTTCCGCTATGGAAGACTGTGTATGAGCAGTTCAGGCAATGGAAGAAGCAGGGAATTTTTGAGAAAATGAATTATGAAATTACAAAATATAGTAGAAGAAAAATAGGAAGGAATGAGCAGCCGAGTGCCTGTATAGTAGATAGTCAATCTGTAAAGACTACAGAAAAGGGGGGATCAAAGGCTATGATGGAAGTAAAAAAGTAAAGGGTAGAAAAAGGCATATAATTACAGACACTCAGGGTTTTATACTAGGTTGTTACGTAGGCGCTGCTAACGAAAATGATAGAGATGGTATTAAAATAGCATTAAACAATATGAGAACAAAATATACTAAAGTTAAAAAAATGTGGGCTGACATGGGATACCAAGGAAGAAATTTAAAGAATCACATAAAGGAAGAATATGACATAGATATTGAAATTGTTAAAAGGCCTCCATGTAGATTTTGGGTGCACAAAGATACGCCACCTGAGCTACTACCAACAAGAGAACAAGGGTTTAAAGTACAGCCAAGAAGATGGGTTGTAGAAAGGACTTTTGCTTGGGTTAATAGGAATAGAAGGCTATCGAAGGAGTATGATTTACTCACAACATCCACTGAGAATTTCATATACCTAGCTATGAGTAGGGTTATGTTAAAGAGGGAATATGCTTGAATTTACTAGTTTCCGGACAACCTCCTATAGTATTTTCTAAAACGAATGATAAACGTCTAAAATGGTATTACCAACTAAAAGGTGTAAGTTTGTACATTGATGCATTAGAGGTCTGAGGCGACTTTTGATGGTGTGCCAACAATGCTCTATCGGATTTAGATCTTACTATTACCCACAAATATAAATGTTTGTTGCATAGCTCTTAATGGCATAACTTTTGCTTGAAATAACTGTTTATATGGTGCAATTTACAGCTTTTAGTTGCTAAAATTATAACTCTTAGTTTAATAATTTTAATCTAATAAGCTTTCAGGTTAATAAAATTAAATTATTTGAGTAAATACAATACTATGTTTTTATTTGTGGGTAATAGTAAGGCTTAAAGCAAAATGTAGTACGAACGGTAGGTGGATCTAAAAGATCGAATTACAATCCTGTATACAGCATTTTGCATTATTGTTTGATTATATTTATAGGTACAAAAATGGCTAGAATAATTTTCATGGGAGTAGATGTTTCCAAGGAAGCATTGGACATCTCAATTAATGGCAAGCATAAGCGCATAGCAAACGTGAGTGATGCTATATCTAAGTTTATAGAAACAAATATAGTCGATTTACCCATCAAGTTATGTGTAAGCTGGTGGCTATGAAAAGCTCATTATAAAATTGTTGCAAGATAACTGTCCATAAAGCTCACCCGAATCGGGTATATGCATTTGCCAAAGCTTGCAATCATTTTGCAAAAACTGACAAGTTAGATGCTAAATTACTGGAAAAATACGCTGAATTTGTCAGTAAAGACGGTGAAGTAAAAGGATGTATAATTTCACAAAAGCAAGAGGAATTAAAGGAGCTGGGGGCAGTTGAGCGTAATTTAAATGATGCAATTCATGCAAACAAGTGTCGCCTGCAAAGTGCGACGGGAAAAGCTAGAGAATACATAGAAAGACAGATAGGGTTTGCTGAAAAACAATTGAAAGAAATTAGGCAAGACATAGAAGACGCAATAGCTGAATTGAAAGGAAAAAATGAGCTTTTAATCAGCTATAAAGGTATTGGATCAAAGACGGCGAGCGTTCTACTGACAGAGGTGCCTGAGCTTGGTAGATTAGAGAATAGAGAAATTGCATGCTTAGTTGGAGTTGCACCTAAAACTAGTGAAAGTGGAAGAAAAGTTGGCAAAGCTCAAATCAAAGGAGGCAGGTTTTATGCAAGGAAAGCACTATACATGTCAGCTCTTGTTGCTATGCGCCACAACAGAAAAATGAAAGCGTTTTATCAGCGTTTGGTTGATTCTGGCAAAGCTGCTAAGGTTGCATTAGTTGCTGTCATGAGAAAAATTATCGTTTGTTTAAATGCCATGATAAAAAATAACAACTTTTATCTTGACTCTTAAGACGGTAGATGACAGACCATTGATTGTATGGGTTCCATCTGTTATATATAATCTTTTTGAATACGAAGAAAACTGATGAATGAGTATGATATTACGGTTATAGGTAGCGGTCCTGGTGGTTATATAGCGGCAATTAGGGCGGCACAGCTTGGGTTTAAAACTGCAATTGTGGAAAAAGAAAAAAATTTAGGCGGTATATGCTTAAATTGGGGATGTATACCAACAAAATCACTGCTTAGAGCATCTGAGGTTTATAGGCTAATAAAAAGATCAAAAGAGTTTGGTATAGAAGTAAAGGGAGCGAATTTTGATATACAATCAATAGTGAAATACTCAAGAAACGTTGTTGATAAATTGTCAAGCGGTGTTGCATATTTGATGAAAAAAAATAATATCAAAGTTCATCAAGGTTTTGGTAAACTTGCAGGCAATGGTACTATAAAAGTCGTTAGCGATAAGGAAGAACAAGAAATTGTTTCCAAGCATATCATTTTAGCAACAGGCGTGAGGGCACGGAATCTGCCTGGAATAGAGGCAGATGGAGATTTAATATGGAATGCGCAGCACGCTATGACTCCAGAGAGATTACCAAAATCGCTACTAATTATAGGGTCTGGTGCAATTGGAATAGAATTTGCAAGTTTTTATAGTACTTTGGGTGTTGATGTAACAATCATAGAGATAAAGAGCACTATTTTGCCGCTGGAGGATAAGGACATTTCAGATTTAGCACAAGAAATATTCACAAAACAGGGGATAGAAATATATACAAGCAGTAGCGTAAAAGCTCTTACTAAAAGTAAAGACTCTGCTCAAGTGCTACTAAGTAGTGGTGAGAGCAAAGAATTTGAGAGGGTGATTGTTGCGGTTGGAATTCAGGCAAATATTGAAAATATAGGTTTAGAAAATACAAAAATTAAATTAAGCCCTTCTGGCTTTATTGAAACGAATGAATGGTATGAAACTAGTGAATCAAATGTGTATGCAATAGGTGATGTAGCTGGCCCACCATGTTTAGCACATAAAGCGAGCCATGAAGCCGTGATCTGCATTGAAAAGATTGCTGGTAAAAATGCTCATGCGTTAAAAAAAGAATGCATACCAAATTGCACTTATTCTCATCCACAAATAGCGAGCATCGGCCTTACTGAGGAACAGGCAATAAAAGGTGGGTATGATATAAAAATAGGAAAATTTCACTCTAACTTTAATGGTAAATCTGTTGCACTCAGTGAAACTGAAGGGTTAGTGAAAACGATTATAGATAAAAAAACCGGAGAAATTCTGGGTAGCCACATGATAGGTGCAGAAGTAACGGAGTTAATTAGCAATTTTGCTCTTGCAAAGCAACTAGAAGGAACAGACTTCGACATAAAATCTACGATTTTTCCTCATCCAACCATTTCAGAGATGATACATGAATCAGTGCTTGCTGCAGATGTTAAATAGTTGAACTAACGTTCCATCGTTTTAGAGTTGTCAATGTCTTGAGTAGTAGTTTGATTAGGCACTTTAGTTTCAATAGATTGATTACCACCAGCATCAGAATTCTGTAACTCTTCTTTCAATCCCTTAGCTGCTTCTTTAACTTCAAGCTTTGCCTTTGGATGAAGATCTTCTGGGCCTTTTCCTTTAGTATCCAAACCTTGTTGTAGATTAGTGCTTTTCATTTTATTATGCTGCTCGTGCTCAGGTAGGTCAACGACCGAATTGAAAAGAATTTTTATTATATTTTTTAGCAGTTCTAAAAAACCTCCGCTTCTGCCTTCTCTTTGTTCTTGAGGTTTATTTTTCTCATTAGGTTCTTTTTTACTATTACTTTTAGGCATTTTTAACTCAACTATCATAACGCTTAATAAGATTCTACGTGCAAATTGTTAAATAACAGTTAACAATCTAGGATTTATTATTTACAGATGGATATTATTTTAGCAACAGGTGGCACAGGTGGGCATATCTTTCCGGCCATAGCTTTAGCAAAAGCACTAAAGACACAAGGATACAATTGCATATTATTCACTGATAAAAAAACAAATAAAAATACCGACATAGAAAGCTACACCTTACCATTACGTAGACCAAGCAGCAACAAATTTAAGTTTTTCCTTTTCTTGATATACAGCTCTATGTTAGCACTGTATCAAGTAAGAAAATTAAAACCAAAATCGGTCATTGGTTTTGGTAGCTATGCTTCTTTTCCAACTCTTCTTGCAGCAAGAGTTCTTTCTATACCTATAATTTTACATGAACAAAACACAGTTTTAGGGAGAGTAAATAGATTCTTTTTCAAGAGTGCAAAATTAATTGCAACCAGCTTTCCGGAGACTAAATATGCAGAGGGCAATAAATGTATTTTTACAGGAAATTTTGTTGATATAAAAGCACAGAGCCATTCTAGCACTGAGAAAATCCTAAATATATTGGTCATAGCAGGCAGCCAAGGTGCAAATTTTTTTGATGATGTAGTAAGCAGCGTAATTTGTGATTTACCTATTAAAATGAAAAAGAAAATTAGAGTGACGCAGCAATGTACGAAGAAAAATGTAAACAAGGTCAAAAGTCTATACAAAAGTGAAAAGATCGATTGTGAATTGAGTGAATTTTTTGATGATATGGAGAATAGACTGGCCAATGCTCACTTGGTAATTAGCAGAGCAGGAGCAACTTCAATAGCAGAGATCACTCTTGCTAGGCGTTCTGCTATATATATTCCTTACCCTTACTCAAAAGATAATCACCAATTTTATAACGCAAAATATATTGAAGACTCGAGAGCAGCTATAATAGTTAAGCAGAATAGTGAAGCAAAAAAAAATCTAACAGAGGTACTATTTGATCTATTAAATAATTCTCAAAAATTGCGTGATATGACCAATAGTACAGAAAAAACAGGGATAAAGAATGGGACTACTGAGTTTGTTAAGGTGATTGTTCACAGGTTTAGTTGATGGCTGCTTGCTTTTTCTTCAAACACGTCCCAAAGATCCTTTTCTAGCGATATATTATACAATTTATTGATATAAACTACTCCCGTGGGTGAAGTTGTGTTAATTTCGAGCAGGAAGTCATCTATAATATCAATACCAACAAATATTAGCCCTCTTTTCTTTAATTCAGGACCAATTTTGTTACATATTTCATTGTTTCTATCGTTCATTTGAGCGGGCTCAAAACTTGCTCCAAGTCGCATGTTTGTTCTGATCTCTCCACTGATTTTTGGAATTCGTTTCATTACACCAATTGGTTGGCCATAAAGTAGCAATATTCTTTTATCTTTATCTATGTTTTTACAAAATGATTGTGCAATCACAGGGCATTCGTATTTTGCTATCATGAGATCCACTACTACTTGAATACTATTCTCATCTTGTATTCTTATCACATCGTTTCCTCCATAACTATACAATGGCTTCAGAATAATATCTTGATAGTTGTAGTAGAAATCTCTAATCATTGATATATTTTCAGTAATCAAAGTTGGCGGAATTAGTTCTGGAAATAATGAAGTTATCAATTTTTCAGGACAATTTCTTATTTCTGTTGGATTGTTAATTACCAATGCGCTAGTTTTTTCTAAGATATATGTTGTTGTAATGTAACGCATATCAAAAGGTGGATCCTGTCTGATAAATATGATGTTCATTTCATTCAAGTTGATAGCTACATCTTTTTTGGAGATAAAACTAAAATCATCAACGCTGACTTTCTGAGCAAAAGCAATTGGATAGTTTAGCTTTAGTGCTAAATTATCAGGAGTATAAACAAAAATTTCATACCCCCTCCTTTGTGCTTCTTTTATTAGCGCAAATGTAGTATCAGTTTCAAAATTTATATTTTCATCCATCTGAAAGGCAATTTTCATTTATGTTCTCTACCTATTGTCACAACTGTACAAATGTTATAATTTGAAAGCGATTTTTGCCTAATGGCGTAACTTACTGTACCTGTATCGTACATAACTTACAACTTGTTTTACTCCCTTTACTTTTCTTGCAATTGCTATTACAGCTTTTAATTCCGCTTTATTTTGGGCTATACCCATCAAATAAACAACTCTATCAACCGTATTAACGCTATAATTAATTGATTTAATATTTCTTTTCCCCAGAAGTCTTGTTCTTATTTCCGCTGTTATCATGCCATCTACAGTAGTGTCTAGCATGGAAGCCATTTGAATTGGTATTACTCTTATTTCATTTATCACTTCTTTAATTTCTTTTTGCTGCCAAGCTATTTTTTCTGCTGTAAGTTGTTTTTCAGGAGTGTCAACACTTCCAATGAGCAATACTCTTCCTTCACTTACTTTAACCTTTATGGATGAAAATAGCCCATGTTTTAAGAGCCCCTTATTAATTCTGATGACCATAGTCGTATCATCAATGATATTTCCCAAGGATTTGTCCTGCATTGTTATTGCTGTAGCCACCACACCACCTATTATAAGGGTTGTGCAACCACTTTGTGTAATCAAAAAAATTGCGAGTAAGAAGCTTGTTATTAATCTCATTATTGATTTTCAGGGTTTAGAGCTTTCATTAAGAAATGTTAATAAGCTTTTTTGATTGTGTAAATACCATAAATTAAGTAAGACTTTAAACCTTGAATATTTTTAATGGAATACCTATAATAGGGTACTGAAAATTTCTTGCGGATATGGCGGAATTGGTAGACGTGCCAGGTTTAGGTCCTGGTGAGCTTGCTCGTGGGGGTTCAAGTCCCTCTATCCGCACTTTAAAGTCATGTAACTTAGGTTTTAAGGGAAAATTTATAATCACTAAATACACTTTTGTTTGTGTAAAAACCTGTTCTTAAGGATTGTGTTTAACTTAAATTCTGGTAAAATTACTCTATTAAGATATGAATTAAAATGTTAATAAATGAATTATGATGTCTAATAATATACCTCAAAATACAGTCGAAGTAAGTAGCGTATATACCTACAAAGAGCTTAGTATAGATAAACTAAAGTATGAGTATGAAATCACAGTTGGTAGTGATTATATAAAACAAAAGGTAAATTCCAGGTTGCAAGAGATAGCAGAAAATGCAAAATCACCTGGATTTAGGGCTGGAAAGATGCCCTATGACCTTGTTGTTGCAAATTATAAAAACGAGGCTTTGGAATATGTGATAAATAATACAATTGATTATTGCTCAAGTGATTTGATGAAAAAAATTGAAGTCAAGTCTCACATTTATCCTAAGGTTGATGTTATATCATTACCAGATCTGGGCAAAGAAAATGAGGAGGGCAATTTTGTATACAAGCTATCTTTTGAGTCGATGCCTGAAGTACCGATGATAGATCTTGACAAAATAAACTTAAAGAAAATTGAAGCAAAGATTGAAGAGGAAGATATAAAAGAATTTATTGATTCTATCAAAACAAAGTTCCCCAATTTTGCCTCTGTTGATGATGCTTCTTATCAAGCGAAAGATGGGGATAAATTGATAATTGATTTTGAAGGGCGGATTAGGAATAAGCTCTTTCAAGGTGGAAGTAGCAAAGATTTTGCCGTTAATTTAGGGTCTGGCACATTTATTAATGGTTTTGAAGATCAATTAACTGGTATGAAAAAGGGAGAAACAAAGAACTTTAAGTTGAAATTTCCTGAAAATTACCAAGCCATTTCCCTTGCAGGACAGGAAGCTGATTTTTCTGTGCGAGTTAATGAGATTCAAATTGCCAAAGATTTTGAAAATGATGATGAAATAGCTAAGAGTATTGGGTTTAAAGATTATTCTTTGCTAATAAATCATGCAAAAAAAATGATTGGTGATCAGTGCACCGAAATGAGAAATCTCTTAATTAAAAAGGAGCTGTTTGATTATTTGGATGCTAATTATAGTTTTGATTTACCCACAGACATAGTAAAACAGGAGCAACAAAGAATGGAAGGAGAATTGGGTGCTCAAAATGATTCTCGTAAAGAAGCTGAAAAACGTGTAAAGCTTGCTATGTTATTTATGAAATTTAGTGCAGAACATAAAATATCATTAACTCAAAATGATGTTTTGAGTGTTATTGTAAATCAATATGTCAGTAAAGATGTGCAATTTGACAGAGTACTTAAGCATTTTGAATCAAATAAACAATTTCAAGAATTAGTTAGAGGGCAAGCGCTTGAGTATAAAGTGACAGATTATATAATAGAAAAAGTTAGTAAAGAAGAGCAGATTGTTTCTGTGAAAGAATTAAAGGAATTATTTGATAATATTTAATAGGAAAAGGTATGACTCTTATACCAATTGTAGTTGAACAAACTAGTCGCGGTGAGCGCGCTTATGACATATATTCAAGACTAGTGAAAGAAAGAATAATTTTTGTAACAGGTCCTATTGAAGACAATATGGCCAGTGTAATAGTAGCACAGCTTTTATTTTTAGAATCGGAAAATCCCGATAAAGACATTTGTATGTACATCAACTCACCAGGTGGTGTTGTAACTGCTGGTTTGTCGATCTACGATACAATGCAGTATATAAACCCAGACGTTTCAACTTTATGTATAGGTCAAGCTGCGTCTATGGGTTCTTTATTGCTTGCAGCTGGTACAAAAGGTAAGCGCTACTCTCTACCTCATTCAAGAATTATGATACATCAGCCATCTGGTGGTTATCATGGTCAAGCAACTGATATAGAAATACATGCTAATGAAATTTTGCGGGTTAAGAAAAAACTAAATCAAATTTATGAAAAACATACTGGAAATTCACTGAAGAAAATTGAAGGAATGATGGAAAGAGATAAATTCATGGATCCTGAAGAAGCAAGGAAAATTGGCTTAATTGACAGGGTGATAGCTGAGCGTACAGATATTGAAATTGAAAATATTAAAGTTAAACAAAAGGTGGGTTAATGGATAACAATAATGATTTACACTACTGTTCTTTTTGCAACAAGGCGCAAGATGAAGTAGATAAATTGATTACTAACTCTTCGGATGGTTTAAAGGTGTTTATTTGTAATGAGTGCATAGAATTATCCCATAAAGCAATAAGTCAAAAGAAAGATAGATCTTTTAATTCAGATCGTATATCTGATATGAAGCTATTACTAAAGAAACCTGAGGATATAAAAAACTTTCTCAGCAAGCATGTTGTAGGTCAAGAACACGCGCAACACGTTTTATCTGTAGCTATGTATAACCATTGTCAATCCATGGTACAATTTCATGCTATAAGTGATATTGAAATCGAGAAGTCAAATATAATGCTTATTGGTCCCACTGGTTCTGGTAAGACTTTGCTAGCCAAAACACTTGCTAAAGTTTCAGATGTGCCATTTGCTATGGCTGATGCGACAACTTTAACTGAGGCAGGTTATGTGGGTGATGATGTAGAAAGCGTGTTGTCGCGTTTATTACAAGCTGCAAATTATGACGTTGTAAAAGCACAGCGTGGTATAGTGTTTATAGATGAAATAGACAAGATTACAAGAAAATCTGAAAGCACTTCAATAACCCGTGACGTTTCAGGTGAAGGGGTCCAGCAAGCTCTGCTTAAGATTATGGAGGGTACAGTTGCTTATGTTCCGCCACAAGGAGGGCGAAAACACCCACAACAAGAGTTTATACAAGTGGATACTAGTAACATACTGTTTATTTGTGGAGGAGCTTTTGAAGGCCTCGATAAAATTATTGAAGCGAGAAAAAAGGGAACGTCAGTTGGCTTTGGAGCAGATATAAGTCAGTCTAAAGAGCAAAAGAAAAAGAATGCTTTACATGATGTTCAACCTGAAGATTTAATCAAATTCGGTTTAATACCCGAATTTGTAGGGCGGGTTCCAATAACTGCTGTTTTAGATGAGCTGGATCATGAAGATTTAATACATGTGTTGACAGAGCCAAGGAATGCACTAATAAAACAGTACAAAGCATTGCTTGCGTTTAGCAAAGTAAACCTTGAGTTTTCAGATGAAGCAATATCAGCTATTGCTAAAAAGGCTATAAGCTACAAAACAGGTGCAAGAATGTTACGTGCTATCTTGGAGTCACTTTTGCTTGACATTATGTATACATCTGGAAACGGGGGCTTTGAAGGTAGCACTATAGTAATCACTAAGAAAATGGTAGAATTAGGAAAAGCAACGGTTAATCATAATAACAATGGCAATGTTATAACGGTTAATGATTAATTTGAGGCATATATTATGAACATTGAACGTGCTGTAAGCTCTAGTTTTACTGCATTGCCAGTATTACCTTTAAGAGATGTAGTAATTTTTCCAAATATAATGGTGCCTTTATTCATAGGCAGAGAAAAATCTGTTAATGCACTAGAGTATGCAATAAGTAGTAGTAATCACCAAAATGAGATTTTTCTTGTAGCACAGAAAGATGGCTCTGTTGATAATCCAGAGCCTGAAGATCTTTATGAAGTAGGTGTGTTAGCAAGCATTGTACAACCGTTAATAAAATTACCTGACAATGCAGTAAAAGTTATAATCCGGGGGATAAGAAGGGGAAGAGTTGTAGAATATATTAGCTCTCATACTTTATTACAAGCCAGGGTAGAGTTAGACAATTATTATAAAGAAGATGAAGACAATATTGATTTAGAAGCTTTAAGGCGGTCTGTTGTAGACGCGTTCGATAGCTGGTGTAAGCTAAACAAGAAAAATCAACCCGAGGTTGCCATTAACTCCATTGATCAAATCAAAGAAGTTGATCAACTTGTAGACACGGTAGCTTCACATTTAAATATAAAAGTATCAGATAAACAAAGTATACTTGAGGCTTATGACCCAGAAGAGCGTTTAAAAAAAGCTTTTGCTTTTATTGAGAGAGAAATGAGTATTTTGAACGCACAAAACCGTTTATATAAGACAATTAAATCGCAAGTTGAAAGCACTCAGAAAGTTTACTACCTTAACGAGCAATTGAAAGCTATACAGAAAGAATTAGGCGAATTTGAGAATGGTGATGAAGGGAATATACTCAATGAATTTGAAAAAAAGATAAATGAAACAAAGCTTTCTCAGGAAGCAAGAGAGAAAGCTATAACTGATTTGAAGAGATACAAGAAAATGAATCCCATTTCTCCTGAAGCTACAGTTATATCTAGTTACTTGCATTGGTTGCTTGAGTTGCCATGGGGAAAGTACAAAGATGCAAAAATTAACTTAAATGCAGCTAAGAAAATCTTAGATGAAAATCATTATGGCATAGAGAAAGTAAAAGATAGAATAATAGAATTTTTAGCGGTATTAAAAAGAGTAAAAGAGATAAAAGGTCCTATACTTTGCTTAGTTGGACCGCCAGGTGTTGGTAAAACTTCTTTAGCTAAGTCTATGGCAAGAGCAGTAGGAAGAGATTTTGTTCGCATAGCTCTTGGTGGTGTGCGTGATGAGTCTGAGATACGAGGGCATAGGAAAACTTATATTGGCTCAATGCCTGGTAAAATCATTCAACACATGAAAAAAGCTAATTCATGCAACCCGCTTTTTCTGCTTGATGAAATAGATAAGATGGGTTCTGATTCGCGTGGCGATCCTGCGTCTGCATTACTTGAGGTTTTAGATACTGAGCACAATAAACACTTTACGGATCATTACTTGGAAGTTGAGTTTGATCTTTCAAGTGTAATGTTTGTAGCTACGGCAAACAGCTTAAATTTACCACATCCTTTGCGTGATAGGATGGAAATTATACAATTGTCCGGGTATACTGAAGATGAAAAAATCAGTATTGCTACACACCACCTTATTCCGAAGTTAAAGAAGGAGCATGGTTTGTATCAGAAGGAATGGGACATAACTAATGAGGCGTTATACGAGTTGATACGTTTATATACACGTGAAAGTGGTGTGCGGAGTATGGAAAGGGAGCTTGCAAAGCTCATGAGAAAGGCAGTTAAAGAAATATTGACTGATAAAAATAAGAAAATATCCGTAGGGGTTGACAATTTACAAGATTATTTAGGGGTACGTAAATATACCTTTGGCATTGCGGAAAATGAGAGTTTAGTAGGAATAGTAACTGGGCTCGCCTATACTGAAACAGGTGGTGATATTTTGATGATAGAATCAGTCCTAATTCCGGGCAAGGGAGAAATAAAATACACAGGAAAGCTTGGAGAGGTTATGCAAGAATCTATAAAAGCTGCGTATAGTTATATTCGATCAAATTGTTTGTTTTTTGGTATAAAGCCCGAAAAATTCCAAAATAATGATATACATTTGCATGTACCTGAGGGTGCTGTACCAAAAGATGGCCCTTCTGCTGGCGGCGCGGTATGTACGTCTATTGTTTCTCTTATGACAAATATACCAGTTAACAAAAATGTTGCTATGACAGGCGAAGTGACATTGCGTGGTAGAGTTTTAGCTATCGGGGGCTTGAGAGAAAAATTGCTTGCAGCGCTCAGAGGATCAATCAAAACTGTGATTATACCAAGTGAAAATGAGAAAGATATGCAAGAAATTCCGGCAAGCATCAAAGAGGGGATCAACGTAGTTTTTGCTAAGAATATTGATGAAGTTATGAAAGTTGCTTTAATGCACCCTACTACTCCAATTAATGGTGATGATAATCAAAATAGTGTGCCTTCCTCTATAGAAAGTAAAGATGATACTTTTCCTATGTCGGAAACATTGAAGCATTAGATTAAAAAAATATTATCAATCTCCATTTCTCTTTTATCCGGCAAAAATCCACCAACTTGTGCATCCCATAAGGATATGACTTGCTTTGTTGTTATGTCATTCATATTTTTTACTTATTCTATCTCCCAGTTTAATTCAAGTAGATGATATATTATAATAGTCCTTTTCATGGAAACCTTTTCTGGTAGATTGCTTTCTAGAAAAACCTTGGTCAAGGTGCTAACTGTGGTTTATAATAATATAAATCATATCATAGTTGATTTGCGTTTATCAGAGCTGGAGTAGAGGTATGTTTTATCTTACAAATTTTTTGCCTATTTTACTGTTCCTATTTCTTTTTGTAGGAAGTGGTATATATTTTACTATTCTTGGCGTGTCAAATGCTTTTTATCAGTTATCTCCACTGGTAGCCATTGTTCCTGCCATAGCTCTGGGTTGGGTTTTATACAAGGGCAATACTGAAGAAAAAATGTATGCCTTTCTAGATGGGGTAAGAGATCGTAATATTATCACTATGTGTATCATTTTCTTACTTGCAGGTGCATTCAGTGAAGTAACTAAAGCAATCGGTAGTGCTGATGCCACAGTTAATTTGGCTCTTTCATTTATACCAACACAATTTTTACTCATAGGATTATTTTTTGTAGCAGCTTTCATCTCCACTGCTATTGGTACATCAATGGGCACCATTGCAACAATTGCTCCTATTGCAGTTGAACTGACACAAGCTGGGATTTCTCCTTCCTTAGGAGTTGCAACCGTTGTAGGAGGAGCAATTTTTGGCGACAATTTATCTATTATCTCTGATACTACAATTGCATCTGTGATGTCTCAAAAGGCTGATATAAAGAAAAAATTAAAACTGAATGCAAAAGTGGCACTAATTGCTTCTATATTCACAATAATTATATTATTTTATAGCTCAAGCAATAGTGCTGCTATTTCAGTTAAGGAGTATTCTTTATTGCTTGTGACTCCTTACATAATACTTATATTGCTTGCAAACTTTGGAATAAATGTATTTACGGCATTGGTTTTAAGCATAACTTTTGCTGGAATCATTGGATTTATAAATAACAACAATCATGGTTTATTGTTTTTAAGCCAAAACATCACCAAAGGGTTTATGAGTATGCATGAAATTATGCTACTGTCATTGATGGTTGGCGGGCTTTCAGGACTGGTAGGTAAAAATTCTAAGGAGCTTGCAGATAAACTTTCATCTTGGGTTATGATACAACGTGGTGGACAAAAAACTGCGCAATTATTTATTGCAAAAATAGTCAGCATATTTGATATTTTACTTGCAAATAACACCATCGCTATAATTTTTAGTGGTGAAATTGCTAGAGATATTGCTAAGAAATATGAAATACCGCCTCACTATAGTGCAGCATGGCTAGGCATATTTTCTTGTGTATTTCAAGGATTAATACCGTATGGCGCTCAATTGCTTTTGGCTAGCACTATTGCTGGAGTTTCACCTTTGGCAGTCGTGCCACACGTATACTATTGCTATGTTTTAGGTATTATTGCAGTGTTATATATTGTATTGAACAAAATTGAGAAAAAAGATTGTGCTTAATATACAAGACAACGCTCCGCTCTGTAGAAAATGGATGTTCTTGGCAGTATGTGCTCTTGCTTGCTCTGGGTTACTGTCAATAATTGTTATTTTTCTACGATTGCCTTTTATCTCCTCTCTTGTTCCTTCTGCACAATATATTTTTGATAATGCGCTGGTAATACACGTGAACTTGTCAATTTTAGTGTGGATGTGCTCTATAATATCTCTGCTCTTTATCATAAACCTACAAAATACCAATAGTTGGTTTAACTTTTCATGGGTTCTATCAACCCTTTCGATGCTGCTCATGTTTATATCCGCATTCGTTCCAAACACTGAAGTTATCAAAAGTAACTATATTCCCGTATTACAAAACAAATTATTTTTACTTGGACTCAGTTTATTTATTGCCAGTATATTAGTAAATACAATGCTAGCATACACATCAAAAAAAGAGGTTTCATTTCTCTCTGTTGGGCAAATTGGGCTAGTTATTATACTTGTATCGTCATTTCTTTGCTTTGTTTTAGCATATAATAATATGCCTCCAGGTCTATATCACTCAGATAATAATTTATTTTACGAATATCTCTTTTGGGGAGGCGGACATTTATTGCAGTTTGCTTTTACTCAAGGAATGTTTTTAGTCTATTTAATAATGCTAAGTTCCAATGATATTAGTTTAGCTTCAAACAATAAAATTACTATTTTACCACTATTTATAAACACGATTTTAGCTGTAGGCGCACCGTTTGTATATTTTGTTTATCCAGTTGATAGTGCCAAGTTAATACAGTTTTTTACTTGGCATATGAGGATTGCTGGAGCAGTTTTGCCGTGCTTTTTGATAATATTAGTGTGCTACAACATCAGAACTTTTATTAATGATAAAAGCAACTATTTATTACATTCATTTTTGTTGTTCACTTATGGAGATGTGCTCGGAGTGTTGACTATTGAAGGTAATGTCACGATTCCTGCTCATTATCACGGTTCTGTAGTTGGTATCACTATAGCTTTTATGAATTTTGTCTACTGGATGTTACCTAAATTAAACTTTAAAGAGATAAAAAGTTCCATGGTAAGATTACAGATTTATGCCTACAGTATAGGGCATTTTCTCCATATCACTGGCCTTGTGTGGCTTGGTGGATATGGTGCTTTAAGGAAGGTTGCAGATCTGCCAAGTATTTCGTCAATGTTAGCACGCACGTGCTTCATTATAGGTGGCGCTATATCAGTTGTTGGTGGAATGTTGTTCGTAATAATTGTGCTTTTACATCTGTTAAAAGGCAAAGCGCGTACCAACTGACCCATAGAAACAAAAAAAACTTCCTTGACAAACTCCGCCAGCCCCCTTATCATGAAACTGAAGCTATTTATTTATCTTCTCTGTACAGATTAAATGACAAAAAAACTCACGTATCTGGCGTCCCATGTTTAATTTTTTGCACTATGTGCACCTTATGTCTTTATAAAATTTCTAGGTTTTTACCTAATATAAGCTGAAATGCGCTTATAAAGCATTTAAAACATCAAAAAACGCCGATTTAAAAAATGGATAGTGAATAACTAGCTACCCTAGGGTTTCTTTTGCCTTTTTTTCTGTTTAGTAAATTTCTTAATGTTTATAATTTAGATTAGTTGCGGCTTAAAAGCAACTAAATCGCGGTTATTAAGCGTTTAGAATAAAAAAACGCCATACTTGAAAGTATAATGTAAGTAATTAGCCAACCACGGGGCTTCTTTTGCCTTTTTTTTCATTTGGTAAATTTTTTAATATTTATACGGAAGGTAGCGCGTGACGCTGGAACCCCAAAAAAAGGATGATGTCATCCCAGTGCCCAGACACTGGGATCCAGCATTTCACGCAATCCCATCAAGAACGTTGTATTTTACATAACACTTTTATGCTTACCAACTTAATAAAATTCCTGGATCCCAGTGGGCTTTGTTGCATCGCTCTTCGGATAGTAGGTAACGCACAATAAATTTATGAAGCTATCTCAAATTTAGCCATACCAATATCAGTGAACTTATTGAGCAAATAGCATTTAACAAGTAGTTCCTTCTCTCTATTTGTCTCAGATTTATTCCTAAAACTAAACCCGAATGTTTGTTTCAGTCGCGAGAAAAAACTTTCTATATAAGATCTTTTTCCATAACTCATCTCTTTTTTCCACTTCTTTATACTATCTTCATCATATGACTTTATGAGCTTGACTGCAGAATTTCTCTCAGCCATATAGTCTAACTTTGGATGCTCTGCTGCGTTGTTTTTCGGAGGAATTTTCGTTTTTATACCATATTGATTACACAGCTTATAGAGCTTTTCTCTGTCATATGCCCTATCTGCATATAGTACTTTTATGACATACTGAAAATCGACTTCTTTTAGCAAATCACAAGCTCCATAGTGATCAGAGTAGACACCGTTACTGTATTTTACAGCTATGGCTTTTTTGCTGTTTGTATTCAACATTACATGCAATTTTCTTGTCTGTTCATAGCTGCGATACTTTCTATCTTCGCTATTTTCTTTGCTATGACCAGGAGTGTTGTTGTATATACTAATTCCTGTACTGTCTATAGCAATTTCGATATCTTCCATATTATTTTTATCAATTCTGCAATCATTGATCTTAATATTGAGTTTCTTAAACCTTCTTGATGATTGTGAATAGCTGATAACTTGCAAATTTTTCCCAATTTGCTCAAGGTATCCTGCTATAAACCCAACTGTTTGCCTCAGGCCTATTCTAAATAAACAAGTTATTATGTGCACCAAAATTACAACTTTATCGCTATAAATATTGTTGCCACCTGGTATTTTTGGACCATTCTCGTACCACTTTTCTATGGCTTCGTTGATATAATGAAAAATATTTCCTCTTTTTTCTAGAAATTTGTTATATTCGCTATGGTTACTGACCCTCATTTTTTGTGGCATATTTTTTCTTCAACAGTTAAATCGCTATTTATAATGAATTTTGTCAGTAATCACTAATTTTTCTGCTGCTATGCAACAAAGCTCACTGGGATCCAGATTGGACACTAAGTTGGTGAGTATAAAAGTAGCTAACCTTATGTTAAAACACAATATTTTTGGTGAGGGGTTGCATTAAAAGCTGGATTCCAGTGTCAAGCACTGGAATGACATCGTCTTAACATTGTACCATATTACAATGTTCGTACAGTTATGTGTCACGCTACTTGGATGACAAGAAAAGGTTTCTAGAATGACGGAAACGAAGTCATACATAGAAAATAGGTTAGGTATTTTCAATTTTTGTTGTATACTCAAATAAAAATCTCACTTTTACAGATGGATACAGTAAAGTTTGTTTTATTACTGCCAACAATATTACTCATGCTAGTTGCTGGTGTTTACCTATCGATTAAACTAAAATGGCTACAGGTATTTAGATTACCATACGCCCTTTCACTCCTTGGAGCTAAAAAAGGAGAAAATAAATTTTCTTCTATAGCCGCTCTGTTTACAATTTTAGGGGGAAATTTAGGAGTAGGAAATATTTCAGGAACTGCTGTTGCTCTAAAAACCGGAGGACCGGGCTCTATTTTATGGATGGCAATAATTATTGTTATCACTTCTGTGATAAAATATGTCACTTGTTATCTAAGTATAAAAACCAGAAAGGAAAAGAACGAACGGTTTATAGGTGGCCCTGTAGCCTACATGACTGATGCGTTTAACTCTAGGAAGGCCACAATTGTCTTTCTAGTTATCATGATGATGGTTTCAATAACAGTTGGTAACCTTGTTCAGGTAAATTCTCTATCAATACCACTTAATATGATAGATGTGCCTGTAGTTGTTGGTGGCATTGTAATGGCCATAATATTTTTTGTTGTTGCAGCTCTCAGCTTAAAAAAAATTAAAATTTTTATATCGGCTATGATACCGATAATGACGGTAAGTTACCTCACACTTTGCGGTATCATATTATTTAAATTTAGTGAAAATATTCTTCCTTCTCTAAAACTAATAACAAGCAGTTTTTTTACAACTAGTAGCTTTAACTCTGGTTTATCTCTAGGTTTGATTTTAGAAATGTTGACTATTATTCAAGTTGGAACTTTGCGAGGTATTTTTGCAACAGATATAGGGCTTGGCCTCGAAGGAATCGTACATTCTTCAATTGTTCCTAAGAAAAATAATAATAAATTTATTATTGAACAGAGCCTAATCACAATAATATCGCCTTTTATAGTTGCATTCATAGTGTTTATTACAACAATGGTACTGCTTGTCACAGATTCTTGGGTCACTGATTTAGAGAGTACTAACATGTGCATATTTGCTTTTAGAAAAGCTATGAATTGGCCCTATATTGACTATTTAATTATGGCCATAATGTTTTGTTTTGCCTTTACTACTATTTTTACTTGGTTTTTTTGCTCAAAACAGACAATACGCTATGTGTCTATGGATAATAAATACACTAAAATCTGGATTGTAATTTTTACCATGATCATTCCGCTTGGTGCGATAGGTAAAGTCCGGTTGCTATGGGATGTTGCTGATATCTCGATTGCTGCTTTGTTGTTTATCAACATACTCGCTATACTCAAGCTAACCTCTCAAGATCCAGAAGTGTTTACTATGAGTAGCAGATATTTGAAGTTGCAAAAACAGAGCTATAGCTAAAGCAATTTAGGCTATGCAGCTGTTGTGATATAAGAGTGATTTCCGCCAAGAAGGATGTCATCCCAGTGCCCAGACACTGGGATCCAGGAATCTTGATTGGCACTAAGTTAGTGAGCATAAAAGTAGCTAATCTTATGTTAAAACACAACATTTTTGATGGGGTTCGTGAAAGGCTGGATTCCAGACTGGAATGACAACTTAAATCGTTTGATGTTACCATAAAATAGCTTGTGTCATCACATTAGTAACACAACCTTCCTTAATAAAAATTCAACCAATGCTTGTGATAATTATATTAGCTAGTATTAGCTAGAACTAAAGGCAGAGGGTTATTAGTGAGGGATATATGGGCACTAACGATACACAACAAGAACACATTTATAATGAGCGCATTCAAGAAATTTTTCCTTTATTTGATAAAATAAAAAAGGAAGACGACCCAATTTATAATGCTAGAGTTGATTTTAACACAGTAAAGTTTTTAACAAAACACGCCAACTGGAATTGGGACGAAGAAGAAAACAAAGATAAAGCATATGGAGTTATTCTTCAGAAATGCGACAAGACAAAGAAAGCTGGACAAGACCTTGAAAGTGAAGTTAAAGAAAGGTTGAAAGAGTATGTTGATGATGTTGCAGGAGTTTCAATATACGGTAATCACGCAAGTATTACGCTGGGAAATAACAAAAAAGAGTTTAAAATCAGCGAATTTTTAAACAGTGATTTTTGTGAGAAGAATGAAATCTCGGGATTTTCAACATTGCATAGTGATGGAAAGAGCGGAATGCATGGTTTTGTTGCCGAGGAAGAAGGGAAAAAAATAAGACATTATGTCGTAACTGATGGTTCATATGAAATGACTTTAAAGTGGTATGCGGAGGGGAAGGAATGTAAGATCAAAATTAAGATTGATGCTAACGTTGTAGACCTTGTTAAAGGTGATGATTTTTCTCTAGAACGGTTAGAAGTAAACAGAGATGTAAAAATAGGTGGTTTATTCTTGCATGAAATACAATTCAGGGAGAAAGGACAAGGAAAAGCGAATGAGATGCAACATAATAAAGACAGTAACGAGCTATCATCTGAAACTACAACAAGAATTGATGTTAATAGAGGTGTTAGCGTTCAAGCTACTGATATAACTCAAAAAAAAGAAGACCACCATTCACATTTTGGACTACAATCTAACAGCAGAAGGCAGTCTTACGATAGCGGAATTGGAAAAGATTTTGACGATAAAATTAATTCTCAGGAGGCTAAAGAAAAGCGTGAGCTTAGACAAGCAGCACGAGAAGCAAATTCGGGAGGTCAAGTTTATAACCTACAATCGCTTTTTGAGGAGAATCCTCAGAACAAAAAAACTCCTCCGCCACTTCCACCTAGAACTAGTTCACTACCACCTAAAAAAGGTGTTTTCGATGAGCAAGGGGGAGCCAAATCTGGAAGCCAAAAACCAGATGACTTGCGCGAAAATGAGCAAACACCTAATAATCAGCAAAAAGGTGCAACTTCTGATTCTTCAGATAGTTCTACTTTCACCAAGTCTGTAAGCCACAATCAAGATAATAGGCAAGAAGATGAACGGTATGACAATCCTACATTTGGACATGCTGTACCTGGAAGCCAAAAACCAGATAGAAGTGAGCAAACACCTAATGATCAGCAACAACCTAAAACCCAGCAACAAGAAGGAAATAGCAAAGGCGATCTGTTACAAGACATCAGAAATTTCAAGAAAAACAACTTACGGCACATTGATGTTGATGATAGAAAAGCATCAATTGCAGGAAGTAGAAAAAATAACCCATCACCGTTAGAGACATTAAAGGACATAATTCCTTATTCATCTTCTCCAGATAACAGTGATAACCAAGATGCTAGTGATGCTAAGTGGAAAGAAAGTGAACAGCCGCTCTCTGCTACAGCACTCAATAATAAAAGTGACTCGGGCTATTCATCTCCAACTCATGACAATAATGAACAATCTCAAGTAAATCCTGAACAGTTAAAGAAGAGCTTAGAGAACATTGAACAAAGTGATCAAACTCCACCTGAAAATCTTCTTAAAGAAATCAGAGATAGATCACAGCAGGATAATAGAGGATTAAGGCAAGTTGATCCTACTGATAAACTGTCACAAGATAAAGAAGATGGATTGCAAAAAGACGATTTAGCAGATGTAAAAATAGTGGAAGGTCCAACTATTAGTGTCTCTGCTTCAACACCAAATAGTATAAGTGATTCAGGCTATATATCTCCAACTAATAGTGATAGTAAATCTCAAACAGATTTAAAACAGGTAGGAAGGAAATTAGAAGAACATATTAGACAAAGTAATCTAACTCTATTTGAAGAACTTAAAAATACATTAGGTCAAGAAAATCTCGGGTTAAAACCAGCTGATCAGAGTCAGATTAGCGAAGAAACTAAAAAACGCTTGAGAGAAGTTGGGTTGCTAAAAGACAGCTCAACAGACATAAAAGCAAACGATTCGGGCTATTCATCTCCAACTCATGACAATAATGAACAATCTCAAGTAAATCCTGAACAGTTAAAGAAGAGCTTAGAAAACATTGAACCAAAAGAAATCGGAGATACGAGTGAGTTAAAAGGAGCATTGGGAAACCCGGATAAAGGGTTAAGAGAACCGGCACAACAGGCTACTAAAGAAAATATTCCTAAAGATTCATTCTCAGAAAACATTTTAGAAAAGATAGGAGAAGGTAAACAATATGACCCTATACGTAAGTGGTTAGAAAAAACAGTGGCAGAACGAGAAAATAATGACACTAATCCAACTGTAGATAAAAATAGCGAACTATATAAATTACTAGAGAAAGATGAAGCACAACTGAAAGCTGGAGTAATAGAAGAAGAAAGAGGAGATACTTTAACAGAACACACTGATGGTTATGATCGCAATAGAATTGCATTAGCTAACAGAAATAAAAGACCACTAGATTGGGCTAAACAGGTTGCTGAGTCACAACAAAAAAAAGATACTAATAAAGGTATTTCAATATAAATTGAAGTTAAAATAATTGCTTAGCAAACAATAGGTTTCATGTAATGGTAACCCTATAACGGAAGAGTAGGAGCCGCGTAAGAACAATACGAACACTCCAGCTAGGCCTTGTATATTGCATCCCCCCGCCCTATTTTTCCACTCTTCTGATGCTAAATAATACTTAATTTCTTGTTCACTGAGACGTTTAAATTTCACTATTGTAACCACAGTCCTGATATGTTGTTTAGATTGATCGGGAGTTAATAGACATACACTGGTGTATACTCTATGCCTTCTTCCTGATAACAAGCGGATACATTTTTCTGCTTGCTCAACGTTTTCAGCTTTGAGCAATATCCTTCTACCACAAGCAACAACTGTATCAACACCAAGCACAAAATAATTTGGATTTAAACTTTGTATTTTCTCAGCTTTACTTTTTGCCATACGGATTGAGTAATCCTTCGGAAGTTCCTTTTTTAAAGGGGCTTCATCTATATCTGCTGGCAAAATTAAACCTGGCTCAATGTTTATTTGTTTTAGTAAAGCTATACGCCTTTTCGATGATGAAGCAAGAATAAGATTATTTAGAGATCGTTCTGTCACTTGTACCTTTAAGCCTTCTAATGATCCTACCCTTTCTCGCATTCCTATCGTAAATGCTCATCTCAACTAACACCCTATCCCCTATAATGATGCGTATTTTACTTCTTCTCACTTTCCCTGATACATGACAGATAATCTCATGTTCATTGTCCAGTTTCACTCTAAATTCTGCTGCAGGTAGTAAAGCAGTTACTGCCCCTTCCACTTCAAAAATTGTTTTCGATTTCTCGTCTTTTATCATATGTTATATTATAATTTAATAATCTTTTTTAGTCTACTATAGATTTTAAATTATTATCAACACAAAAGACCTTTTGCGCCCCACTTAAGTTGCAACTTAACCCCAACCATCTTCACAATGATACCCTACCTACGTTTCTACTCTCTGCCACCTTCTCAATAGAACTTATAGGACTTATGTTGAAAGATAAATCATTATCACAATTTTCTTCATCGCTATCAAGTCCACTATCAACGCTTAAAGATCTGAGTAATGTTGTCTTCTCTCTCAGTGGAACATAAGACTCATTATCAACGCTTGAAGATTTGGATAACCTTTTCTTCTGTCGTGGAGCATTACCAGACTCATTAGAAATTTCTCCCGTTAATTGATTGTTGAAGCTCCTTTGTTCATCAGCACGAATTTTTTCTTCCAGTCCATCAAGCATTCCTACCAATTCATCACCCCATTCATTTTCTTCTTCTAATAATTGTTTACACTTTTCTTTCTCACGCTCTAGCTCGTTTCTTAACTCTTCGACTTTATCTTCATCTTTAGTGAGTTCAAGTGTAAGCACCTTATCTCCTGGAAATTCCTCGTACTCGTTTTCTAGTTCTTCAATGTTGAGTTTTAGTCTCTCTTCTCCAAGTGTATCTTGTAAATCGCTATCCTGCCTATCTGATTCTTTAATCTTTTGCTCAATTTCTACTTGTACCTTATATTCCTGATCTAATTCTCTTAGCTGATCTTTCAAGCGCTCTTTCTGCTGGCGTCGTTCAACCATTATCTGTTCCGCATCTTCTCGTGCTTGATTTAGCTCTTTTTCCAAATTCTTCTTTCCTGCATTAACAATTTTCAGCTCTTCCTTTAGCTTTCTTTTTTCTTCATATACACCTTTAAGTTCTTGTGCTTTCCCTTGTAGCTCTTTTAACACACCTGCTAATTCTTCATTTTTTTGTGCCAGTTCAGTTTGCAATTCCGTGTTTTTTTGCTCCTCTTTTTCAAACCTGTCTTGTAAATTGCTATTCTGCTTCTCTAACTTTACAATTGTTTGATTAGCTTCTGCTTGGGTTGTTTCTAGTTTCTCCTGTAGTCGCTAATTTTCTTGTATTAATTCATGGTGCTTTTTATTTATCACTTGCAACCCTGCTTCTATTTCTTGCTTCAATTCAACAGCTTCTTTTTTCAAATTTGACATTTCTTGCTTCAATTCAACGTTTTTTTCGGACAGCATCTGATTATTTAAAATCAATTCATCCATTTGTTGTGAAGCAAATTCTGTCTGAGTTCCAGTGTGCTGTAAATTGACTTCCGTTTTAGTTTCAATTTGTTGTGAAGCAACTTCTGTTTGAGTTTCAGTGTGTTGTAAATTGACTTCCGTTTGAGTTGATGCATTGCTATTAATAGAAGGAGGAAGGCTATTGTCAGCATCAACTTTAGGGTCTAATTCCCCCTCTGGTTCCTCGCGATAGGCCGCTATAGACTCATTTTGAAAATTATTATTAGCAGTAGGTACAACATCAGCAGCCTTACCTTTTTCTAGTACAGCATCATATAAGGAGAGACCTTGAATATATAATTCATCGTTTTGCTTTATTAATTCTAAGATCTCATCCGATAGCACAAAATCTTCATCATTAAATTTTAGTACTTCAGTTATGCCATCGCTACTCACATTCATAATCATGGTACACATTTCGGATCCATCCTTTACAGGCCAAGTGCTTTTCATTTCATAATATGCGCCCTCTTTAAATTCATAATATCTTTCCTTACCTTTCCGATGAGCGTGTATTTCATGTTTTTTATTGCAATAGATATTCAGCTCTTTAATATCTTTCTCTTGCTGTAAAATGTCACTAATCCTGGTTGGCTCACTTCTATTGTAATTAATAGAGTTGATATTCAAAACTCTATAAGCGTTATCAGTTTCTGTGTAATAAGCTTGAAGCTCTACGCCTTTCTCTCCAAGATATTTACTTGCAGCTTCTTTTCCCTGCTCTGCCAACTTTATGCATTTATCTATATCTTCCTTAAAGCTCTTATTAGCAGACTCTGTTACTGCTTTATCTATGTACGTTTTTTTAAAATCTCCATCATTTATTAGGTCATAAAAACTCCACTTATCCCCAAAAGCCCTCTGCACGTAAGTGAAATTCTTTTTTTCCTTTAGTTTTCCTAAGAACCACACCTTTTCTTTCAGATTTTTCAGTTGAAAGCTTACCCTTGCCTTTACACTAGAGTTTTTGGCAGGAATACTAACTTCTTCTAATTCTTTAAGTAATTTGTTATTTTTTATAATTGAGGAGCAAAACTTTACAATAGCAGAATTTGCAAACGAAGGATCTTTTTTTATATCTTCATCAATAATTTCTTTAAAACGTGCAAATTGAGGTAGAACATAAAAATTGATTATTTCTTTTTCTGATCTTGTTTTATTAGCATAAGAGATATCACCTAATTGTGAATATAACTCTTTTAATGTATAGTAGATAAGCGTAGAGTAATAAACCTCCCTATTCAGTGAAGTTGGTCCAATACACTTTTCAAGTTGATCACCTGTTTTTCCTGCCTCTGCTGTTTTTTCTTCTTTAGCCAAACTTCCAATCATAATACACCTCCTTAACTATATTTATATTATACCAATTAACATATATTAAAAGAAATCAAACTGTATAACCTCGCCCTACACTAACTTTTATGATTACTTAATTGTGTAAAAATAACTGCAAGTGTTAAACTTGAGCTTTTATTTTTCATTATACATTTCTTACTACATGTTTATACTGCTGTCTTGCATAATAGACTATTCGAAGTTACACAAGTATTTTTTTTATTAGATAAGAGTTAGTAAGAGCCTGTTCATAATTTTTTCAGAAGTAAGGCAGTGAAAGCCAGAACTACCATTTGTAGGCTAGTATTGAGTTTTCGCTCACAATTTTTCCACAATCTTCTACATTTTTCTAACCAAGCAAAAGATCGCTCCACAACCCATCTTTTGGGCAATACAACAAAGGAACGTAATTCATTTCTTTTGATCACTTCAACGGTTGCACCAATAATCGTTTTTATTTGAGTTACAAAATTCTCTCCAGTATAGCCTGCATCAACCAGTACATTTTTAACTCCCGAGAGGTTTTCTTTTGCATTTTCGACCATTCTCACAGCACTGCTACGGTCAGTTATCTCTGCTGTTGTTGTATAAATTGCATGCTTGCGTATCTACTGCAATACGGCCCTGAAATCTTCTTGCCTGCATCATAGCTTCAGCAGTATCTGCATTTTTTATACTCTGTGCATCAATTATGCAGAAGCTTTTCCGACCATTGTTTTGTCGCAATTATTTTTTTTTAATACCAGCTCCAGAACACTTTCTTTATTTACATCTGGTTTTTCACTCCACTTCTTAAAATAGTCGTAACAATTGCGCCATTTTGGGAACTCTTTTGATACCATTCTCCACTGGCAACCACTTTTTAACACGTATAACACTCCACAAAATATATCATGTAAATCAAGTGTTCTTGGTTTTGTCTTCTTTCTGCAAGATTCCAGATCTGCTACAATAATCTCAAACTTTTCTCGACTTATGTCACTTGGTTATAAACTTCGCATATCCTACTTTATATACTTTATCCTCTCACTTTATCTCTTTTTTGAGATTACGTACAGGCTCTAAGATACAAAGACGTTTTCAGAAATCTTTAAGCTTAATAACATCCTCTCTCTTTGGACTAGTTGAGATTAGATGAATTGGTACACCTATTAATTTTTCTAACCCTTCTATATATTTTATTAAATTGATAGGCAATGTTTCAATCGACCTTTTACCTTGAGTGTTTTCTTTCCAGCCAGGAAACTCTTCATATATTGGCTCTAATTCCCCTTGTATTGAATGCGATGCGGGTAAATAATCATACATTTTTCCGCTATACTTGTAACCAGTGCATACTTTAATTGTATCAAAAGAATTAAGCACATCTAATTTGGTTAATACAATGCTTGAAACTCCAGAGAGTTGTACGGCCTGGCGCACTAAAACTGCATCGAACCATCCGCAACGCCTTCTTCTATTGCTCACTGTTCCAAGTTCCTTACCTATAGTAAACAAGCTATCTCCTACTTCATTTTTCTGCTCAGTAGGAAATGGGCCATTGCCCACTCTTGTTGTATAAGCTTTTACCACACCAATAATGTAAGCATTGGAGGATAACCCTGAGCCTGTTATTGCTTGCGATGCTACAGTATTACTTGAAGTAACAAAAGGGTAAGTTCCGTGGTCGATATCTAAAAATGCGCCTTGGGCACCTTCAAATATTATTTTCTTACCTTCTTTCATCAAGTCATTTAATATCTTCCACACAGGTTTTTTATATGAAAGAATTTTTTCTGAAATCTCTTGAATTTCCTTTAATATTTCTTCTTTTTTAACCACCTGGTAGTTAAGGCCTTTCCTGATAGCATTGTGGTAATTCAAAAGAGTATCCACTCTTTTATTGAGCTCATCTGCGTTTTCTAAGTCACAAAGGCGTATAGCTCTCCTTCCAACTTTATCTTCATAACATGGCCCTATCCCTTTGTTTGTTGTACCAATTTTGTGATTTCCATTTAAATCTTCAAATAGCTTTTCCTTGTCCTTATGTATGCTAAGTATTAATGGACAGCTCTCGGATACCATCAAGTTGTTATAGTTTACGTCTACTCCTTTAACTTTCAATGACTCTATTTCTGAGATTAGAACGTGTGGATCAAGAGCAACGCCATTTCCTATGATAGATATTTTGCCTGGCCTCAAAACAGCAGAGGGCAGTAAATTTAATTTATAAACCTCATCATCTACTACTATAGTGTGCCCTGCATTATTTCCTCCCTGAAATCTCACAACTACATCTGCATTCTCAGAAAGATAATCTACTATTTTACCCTTGCCTTCGTCACCCCATTGCAGACCAACAATTACAATGTTATTCATCATTATTTTCTAGATTAATACATAAATATTAATGCAGTACGCTACAAATGGAAAGAGAAATCTACGCCTTTCCTACACCCCTTAAATAAAGAAATATACTGTCGATTTTCTTAATATATTACCAAATTATTCATCATTATATGATATAACTTACAGCATATTTACAGTAAGGTGTTATTTATGAAAGAGACAAAAGGAAAAAATAATAAGAGTCCAGTAGTTAGATTAAAGGCCACAGCTAAAGAGTTCAATTTTAGTAAATTAAGAGCAGATCAAGATAATAAATTAGCGAATTCCGGTGAAACAATGTTCTTAGATTTTCAAAGGATGAATTTTATTATTAACGGAAAAGAAATAGATAAAAATCTTATTATTGCATTTAAGGAAGGAGCTAAGCACCGCAAAAGCGAACTTTTTAATAGTGATGATATATATAATGACGAAATATTTAACAAAAAAGGAACAAGAGAAATAGATACGGATCATGGCAAAGCTTTTGTTGCTTCAGTACTCGAAGATATTGAGAAAGAGCTTGTAAGTAATGCATTGGGTGAGCTATGGAAAAATCACTGTGAAAATTCCAAAACTGCCAATCATCAAAAAACCGATTCATATAAGAAAGAATTTGAAGAATTTTACAATGCTGGCCAAAGGTATATCCATCTATTACCAACAGAGAAAGATGAAAACAAGGATTACCGTTCCTTTGCAAAAGAAGTTTTCAAAAAAATGTTCAGATACGCTGGGGCAGAAGTTCCAAGTGATGCTATTTTAGAAGAGCTAGTTACCAATTGTAATCAAGCAGGGTATGAGGCTGCTCCATTTATACAAACCCAACTTGCACTTGGACAGTCGTTCATAGTAGAAAATCCTAAAAAAGTAATAAATATTGATTGTGCTAACCAAAATAATGTGAGAATTAGATCTGATATGAGGCTACCAATACTCTCTGTTAAAAATCAAGTTATGCATGGCGATAAGATATGTAATCTGTCTAGTTCATTGGAATTTACAATTGAATCTCACAATGGTGAAGACTTTGTAACATACAGAGATGGTAAATTGTCACTTACTATTCCTAAAGAGTTAAAAAATTATAAAGATAATGGCAAGAGCTTGTTTGACATTATTAAAGAATATTTTCAGAAATTCTGTGCAAAATTAGGATTTAAACCTGAGACAAAAATACAAATAGAGCATGGCTTCGGTGCTCAAAGTAACTATTTAGATGGTACAATATCAACCACAGGATCAGATGCAAATGAAGAATTTATCAATCTTCTAAGAAACTCCTAAGAACCTTCTTCATCTATCGGCTCCTCTTTCATTAGTATATAACCAAATTCCTTTGCTTTTTTAGTCAAATTTTTGACTACTCTCTCTTTGTAGAGTGTTTCATAATAGTTCATTCCTTTTTCTACATATTCTTGTCCATATTTTAGCATATTATAAAAAATACATGCTAATTTCCTTGCTGTAGCAGTGATCGCTTTTGGTATCCCTAGTCGCTTCTTTAACCTCCTGCAGTATGCACCAAGTGCAGTGTTGCTTCTTGATACACAATGAGCAGCAAGTAGCAAGGCAGTTGCAGCACGATTAACAACTTTACGAGTTCTTGTTCCAATAATTTTCCCTCCTGTAATTTTATTAGCAGGACTTAATCCGAGTCAGGAAGAAAAATGCTTTTCTGTCCTCCATTTATTGTGATTTATACCTGTTTCTGAAATGATAGCCTGTATACTTAATACATCAAGTCCTGGAACTCTAGTAAAATCCATCCCCGTTATTCGATATAAATCTTCATCTACGGCAAAATCTGGACTATTCTTCTGTTTTCTCTTTCGTGTCTTATTCAATGCCCTGTTCTCATTCGACTTTGTTTCAAATGTTTTATAGTAATTTTCTATACTTTTATCACATCCCGTTATTTGCTCTTGAAAAAAAGTATATGCTGCATATTCTTGTTTTAGCACAAACAAGTGTTCCTCTCTATAATCACCAGCTAACGCTTTTGCTATAGTAGACTGATCATTTTTTATTCGTGCATCCCTGAATTTAGCCAATTTCTCAGGATCTCTTTCGCCTTCAATTATAGCTTCAATGATTTTCATACCAGTTATCCCAGTAATATGACTAATAACCTTGTGTAATTGAATATTCATTTGAATTAGCGCTTTTTGCATACGTTGAGTATGTTTAGCTGCATTTTCAATTAGATTAGCACGTTGTCTAACGTAACTACGCAGTACACACATTTGATTATCCGGTCTAAATGATCCTTGAAGCAGTCCATAGCTGTGCAATTGTTGCAGCCATTGACAATCTTGAACATCAGACTTTCTACCAGGCACATTTTTGACATGTCGCGCATTTACTAATTTTACTTCAAATTTATGTGATTCTAATATTTGAAATAAGGGAATCCAATATACTCCAGTTGACTCCATGGCTACAGTTCTAACCTGACACTTTTTTAACCACTTTGCTAAGTTGTGTAGATCTACTGTAAAGCACCCAAATTTTTGGATACGTTGTTCATCTCTTCCTTCAGGTACACATACATAATGTACAGTCGAGCCAATATCAATCCCTGCTGCATCAAGGTTTATTGTTTTTAATTTACTTTTTGCTTCTGCCATATAAAATCCCTCCTATATTATTATGATAAGAAGCACTTCAGCTTGGGACGGTTAGGTTATACAATCTTCTAAACGAGGTAGCCCAAAAAGAACTCCATCAATGGTTTTACCATTTCCCCCAAAACCATGCTTTCAAACGGGCATTTATAGCACCATTGATTGTTTCGGTTATAGCTGCAGAAGCGCTTCTTCATAACACTATACCCAAAGAACATAAAGTAAAGAGGGAGTTTCTTTTTGGTTTTACAGATTTTATCTGTTCTGGGCTTTTAATATTTTCTTGCATCTTGTTCCTTTATGCACTAATCTCTACATGCACGCTAAGAAGGGGCATACTGGTATCATACCTCACCACTTTTATAGTTCAGTATTGTTATGCTGCAACGACTTTGATTAATGTTTCTGGACGATGGCACATTGGTAAAGAATTTGACTGCGTATGTAAATCGGTCCCTCTATCAAATCTTCTTGGCTCTTGTTTTGCATATAACGGTTGCCCTAGTGTATTTACCGTCTCATTAAAGTCTGCTGGTGCAAAGTATGTCGTAAATGTGCTTGCTGTACCAAGTGGAAAACAGTGGCCCGTGTCTTTTTCTATAAATCTTCTCACATTACCTTCAGGGTCAGTTGCTTGTCCTCTATACTCCTCAAATGTTATTCCACAGAACGTAAATCCTGATCTCATATCGTTCCTTAGCGCTGCTCCTTCTTGCCATCTCTCATATGCTTCTTTTACTTTGGTATGAGAAGTTAAAGCATCAAAAAACTCAGGACTTACCAGCGCATGAATCCCAGTCATGTATTCACCACTTAAGTTGTCCTCAACATGACGCAATACTTCCAGACACTTACGCTTTACATCAGTGGTTGCTGTTCCCAGTGCAAAATTTACTACTTTTGGCGTAATTTCAAATTCGTTGTACAGATTTAACAATTCACTGCCATCTGCGTCCAGAATAATCCCTTTCAATGCTCCCATCCGCAAATGCTCTAACGTTATCGCGTGTTTGTTTCTCATCATCTGCAAATGATCCGTTATTACATCTGCCAATGCTTTCAGTTCATTCTCTGACCCAAATGCCCTTATCCCTTGCACTTCCTCTGGTAACACTACATCATCATGGGGAATATGTGGAATGGTAAAAGTTCTTACCTTTCTCTTTCCGCGCTTACCCACTGTTGCTGGTGCTCCTGGCACTTGCGTTGGTAATAAAGTTAAAACTCCTTGGTGTTCTTCTATCGTAATATGACGAAATCTTACTGACCTACTTGGAAATAAATTTAAATTCTCTGTTCGACCATAATTTATCGGCAATATGTTCATTGCATTTGTTAATGCTGTCATACTAAATGCCGGATTTGTAAATGGATTTTGCATGTTTTTCCCCTTGTTTTCCCTATTAATTTAAGTTGAGTTGAAGTTTAGACACCTTTGCGGATGATGATACCCCGTGCTTCAAGTTGCTTTATTGCTGCAGCTTTTTGCTCCTCAGTGATATTTCCTGGCCACACCACTGCATGATCAGCTAGTATTGCTATACGAGTAATGATTACTGCTTTGGTGGTTTCCGTTGCATTTACATCACTTGTTATTACACCTATCGCTGTTTGCGTTCCATCTGTCGCTGCTAAGTTTATAATTTTAATTAGATCATCTTTATCACGACCAACAACCGTACCAAGCTTTAGGTTTTGCCCCTTTGCTACTGTTATTTGGTCTCTTGAATATAGGTTTGATGCCTCATACTTTAATAGGTCACCAAGGTTATTTTGTTCAGTTATACAACTCATAAATGTTTCTCCTTAATTGTTTTACCGCCGCTTTTGTTAGTGTTATATACGGCGGTTATAAGATTTGTTTACCGCGGTGTTTAAAGTTGCTATACGTCGCGGTAAAAACTTTATAATTGGCTATTCTGGCGGACTTGTTTACCGCGGCATTTGTAATTGCTGGTACCTAAATTTCTCAAATGCCAGATTGCGCTCGAGTTCTTGCTACCTGCATCATTAAATCTTCTGATGAACTTTGTGGTATTGTGCTCAGTATCTCTGTCTTCTTCGTTCTCTCCGCCAGTATCGACATTAATATCTCTTGGGCTTGTTTTGCGTTTACATCCTGCTCAATAAATTCTCCTATCTTCTCTGGCATCTTTGACAAATTACACAATCTTATTACCTCTAATACTTCCTTGCGGCACCTCTCATAACCTATTCGTTTTGATTCTTCCATTAACTCATCAGCATCGATGGTGTGGCCCTTATAGTTAAATTCAGCTTTACTCATATTGTTTCTCCTATCTATAAATTCAGAATATGTTATCACTTCATCAGCAAGTCCAATCTCTATTGCTTTCTCACCAAAATATAGCCCTGCTTCCGTTGATTTGATTTTTTCCGTGGAAAGATTCCTATTTCTTGCTACAAGCTCGACAAACATCTCATATAGGCGGTCTACTTCATCTTGTAAGCTTTCCACACTTTCTGATGTTATCGGCTCATGCGGATTTAAATCGTTCTTTCGACTTCCAGCAAAAACAGTTGTATATTTTATCCCTTGCTTTTCATCAAATCCACTTTGATCAATGTGACTTGCTATTACTCCTATGCTTCCAACTCCCGATGTTCTGCTTACATACACCTTTTCAGCGCTAGAAGCTATAGCGTACGCAGCAGAGTAAGCATCATCATTTGCTATCGCCACAATCCTCTTTTTTGTCCTTGCTTCGTAAATAAAGTCCGAAAGGTCGAATAAACCGTTTACTTCTCCTCCGGGGCTGTCTATGTCCAAAATTATTGTTTCTACTTCTTCATCTATTAAAGCTTTTTCTATCTCTTCACGTATCTTCTCATACGATGTCATCCCCAAAATATCGTCAAAAGCCTCTGAATTCTTCGTCAAGATTCCATGTACTTTTATTCCCCTTTCATTATTTCTTACTGCATGTTTTATGTTTTTAAAAATCGACTGCTTTCCTGCTTGTAATGACAATAGATCAAAACTTCTTTGCTCCATCATTACCGGTCTGTTCAGCCACATTGCTTGTTGTTTCATGTCATTTCCGCAAAACTACTTTGTACATCAGAATCAAAACTTAAACCCAATTCACTCGCACGTCTTTGATCTTCAGCAATTTCCTGGTCTATTTCCTCTACATCATAACCAAGTTCTGAAACCACTTCTGACCTGCTCTTAAACCCATTCCTTACCGCCATTTGCTGTGCTTGCTGGTCTTTTAGCGGATCTACGTAAGCACACCCTTGCGGTATCCATTTTACCTCTTTTGCTGTTTCTTTTGCCCAATTTTCACCTATGTCCAGTTCTCCAGAGAGTAGTGCTAATTCTAGCCACCTATCCCATACTGGCCGGCAAAGCTGAAATACTACCACGTTATGCTGTAACATCGCGCACCTCCGGCGAAACTCTATTAATCCTGCTCGGATTGATGAATAATTGACACCACTTAGATCTCCTGTTAGCTGCTCATACGTTATTCCTATGCCTACTGCTATTGCTCTGAGCTGCTGTTTCATGAATGCTTCATAACTTCCTCCAACATCAGATGGTTCCGAGAACTTGATATCTTCTCCGGGATCAAGTAATTGCATAGTCCCAGGTTCTAAGCCTGACAGCGCTACTCCATGTTCATTATTCTCTCCTTCTCCCATGATGTTCGCTTCAGGATCAAGTCTCGTAATAAATCCCGCAAACATTGCTGCAGTCTTTTTTCTGACTAATTCCGCATCATCGTATTGATCAAGTTCATAGAGCTTTAACAGTACTGTAGAAAGCCACGGTACTCCTCGAATCTGCCCAGGTCTTAGTGGTCTGTAGATATGTAAAACATCATTTGCTGGTACTCTCACTGATTCGCCAAACGAGCCTTCACCTGGATGTTCTCTAAATAGGTAATACGCCTCTCTTTGCCCCAATCGGTTAAATTCAATGCCGTTTCTAATTACATTACCGTTGGCAAGGGTTTGATTGCTCTTATTGTCTAAATGCTCTGATTCAAGTACTTGCAGTTGCAACGGCACACAAAGACCATCTTCTCGTTTTCTTGTTCGGAGTCTTACAAAACATTCCCCTCCTTCTATCATACTTCTGCATACTAGAGCTTGTAACCCATAAAAATCACTTGCTCCGCTACTGTCTGCTTCATCTGTCCATCTCAGCCATAACTCTTGCACTTTTTTCCGAAACTCTGCATCTTTCGCCTTTGACTGCGGCTTTATTCCTGTCCCAACGCAATTACTCACTATCGTATCGATGATGTTTGCTGCATAGGAATTCTTTCTTACCATGTCACGAGAGCGGCTACGTAGGTGCTCAAGGCTCTGAGAAAGCAAATTGTTTATACTTCCTGACTCTGGTTGAAAGTGCAATAATCTTCTTCCTGAGCCTGACGCATCCCATGCTGAACCTTTAGGCTTTGGTGGTTTGCGGAATAATTGTTTAAATGATTTCAATAACATCACGATATCCAAAATCTTTTCAAATCTTCTAATGTGCCGTTGAATTTATTTCTATCACACGGTCCAATCCCTTTCACTAAATGCGGCTCTTCCCCACTTTTTCCGTCGGTATATTGCCATAAAGCCCACTCTTTCCATCCTCTTGGTAACTTAGGTCTACGTCTCCATCTTGCCACCCACAGTGGACATTTTGTTAAAATCGGCGTAGCGAAATCATTTATAAAGTAAGGACTTCCATAAATCAGTGGCAAACGACCTGTGACTCTATAAACCCTGTTAACGAAATCCTCTGCTTGTTTTGGCGTTATATTGTTTCCTCCGTTGTCTTTGATATCTAGGGCTAGCAACACTTTAGAACTCTCTCCGACTACTTCCAGAAAATGCTCAGCTTGGTCCTTTCCGTTTGCTCCTATGCCAAAATGATATGCACCCCAAAGCAGTCCTTTTTCTTCGGCAGCTTTCCTTCTTTCTGCATATTTAGGATCCACATACTCTAGCCCTTGCGTTGCTTTATGAATGATTCCTAATATTTCATCTTCTTTCGCTAACTTAAAATTTACACTTTGGTTCCAGTGGGAGAGATCTACAATTACATTTTTTATCATTTGGGGCTCTTATTTTGTTATTTGTGCAACAGGTTGCTGCACTATTTGAAATTTCAATGAGTTGTTGGAGAATTTTGGTCAATAGGCTGTTGACATTTTGTGCAAAAGGTTCCTGCAGATAATATTTTATCCCAGTCCACATCTTCAGCCCTAATCAACTCTGCGCCATCAATATCACGTTCATTAGCAATTTTTGACAGTTCTATATCTTCCTCTAATGCTTCCCTTACTAGACTTACTAAAACTTCTTCTGCAGTCTTGTTCTGCTATATCTTTGAGATATTTCGCTAATTCACCTTCAAAGCTCACGTTAACATTTAGTTGATTTTCAGCCATTTTATTTAACCCCTTTATCTGTTGAAATCACAATCCTGCGCTTCGGCTTTATACCTGCAACTTTCAGCTCAGCTTTGATTCGTTGTCTTAAGTCCAATAGATCTTTTATCTGAACTTCTCCATACCTAACCACATGGTCACCATATGCAATCGATACTACTCTTTCCCCGCTCTGTAGCTTCTTTATCGCTTCTTCTACTTGATCTAAATATTCTTGGCTATACATCAACTTTTCTCATTCAACCATTGACTTCTTCTCACTCTTTTTGACTTTTTAGTTTTTTCACCTACTAAACTCTCCCATTTACTCTCTGGCCAACGATCAATCCCCAGGGCAATAGATGCAGCTCTTGCGTAAACTCTGCAATCTAGTACTTCATTTCGGTCTCTTATCTTTTGCCACTCTTGTTTGGTATATCCTTTTACTACTTTGGTAATTAGTTGCTCTGCGGTTAGCTGCTTAAAATATTCAGGTGGATACTCTGGAAAATGACAATACCCCGGCGCCCCTTCTGTTAAAACATTAAGTAATTGGAAAAGCTCGGACTTCAATATCGATACCCCAACTGGCCACAGCTTCATTCCTCTCTTTAGCTTTTGTCCTCCAACTGTTACATCAACTCTACTTGGGCTGTTAAGCGGCACTAGCGCTTTGTTTGCCCCTTTTACTGCCATTACTCTTCCAGAGCCTTGATGACTTCTTACCCAATTGCATACCTCCTGCGTTGCATACCCAGCATCAACCGCCATCATGCTTATCATATATTCAAGACCATTTTCACCGATAAAATGATGATTCAAGAGCTCTGAAAGTTTTTCCCATACTTCTCCACTTCCAGTATCACCTTCTAATACCTGGTAGTCTATTGACCAACTCTCGCGACCCATACCCCATGCTACTACTTCTGCTTCTAAGCGGTCTTTTTGTACATCAACCCCTGCCGTTAACACTATTTTTCCACCTTTTGGCACCATGCCTATCGGAAAATTTTCTCGACGCTCAAATAGTTGCTTCCAGTCTGGTACTTCTCCTTTGTCTACCCAGGTTTCTCCCAGCGTGGTGTTGATCCAAACTTTTAGTAATTGTTCATTTTCTTTACTATGCAGATAATCTTCTACTGCTTGTTTCCAACTATACCAGCCAACTGGGCTATACAAGCTCGATAGATGAAACCCTATTTTTCCCCCTTCTTTTGCCTCTTTTTTTCCCTCTTTCCCTGTAGCTCTCCATTCTCCACGGGCTAGCATCTCTGTTTTCTGATGATTTTTTATTTCTCCCCTACACTCTATGCAAACGTAGTGCGCTGTTGCTGGATTCTTTTCTTCCCACTTTATTTGTGGCCATTTCAGCACCTGATAGTAATTACAATGCGGACAAGGAACAAAAAAGTAACGTTTGTCTGAACTCTCAAATTCTTTTTCTATTCTGCTTATTCCATGAATCGTCGGTGTTGAAACTAAAAAGATTTTTCGCCGCGTAAATGTATTAGTTCGGGCTATGCTGAGTAAAACTGGATCTCCTTCTCCTCCTGAATCTCCTGGATATGCATCTACTTCATCTAAAAAAAGATATTTTACCGGCATAGAGCGCAGACCCACTGGACTATTGGCACCTGTTACTACTACCGTTCCTCCCGGAAACTCTTTGCTCTGCACAGTATTGCCTGAATCTCTCGACCTTGGATCTTTTATTTTACTCCTTAAACATGGCGTATCTTCAATGAGCGGCGCAAATCTTCCCTTTGACCAACGCTTGCCCATTTCTACTGTTGGCTGTACTACTAGCATTGGTCCCGGTGTTTGGTCGATAATATAGCCGATCCAGTTATTCCCAGCTTCTGTTCCGCCAATTTGTGCTCCTTTCATGAATACCACTTTTTCAGCCGGTGAAGACGAGGAAAGTGAATCCATTATTTCTCTAAGGTAGGGTGTTCTCTCTGTTCTCCATTTTCCTGGTTCTGATGATGCTATCGTTGAAAGTTGACGATTTCTATCTGCCCACTCTGATACTTTTAGCGTTAGATCTGGCCTTAATCCTGCATAGAAACTACTACTATAGATCATTTGCTGCAATTGTTGTACTTTTAAGGGAAAATGGTATTTTTTGTCTGCACGCTGATGCCTTACTTAAAATCAGTATTGCAACTAATATGTTTATTAAACCTATCAAGTGCTTCCTTAGTATCATTGAAATGTATTTTCCACTAACTCTTCCAACGCAGTTCTGATTTCCTCAGTTAATGTTTCATGGATCTTCTCTGTGTCATTTATCGATGCTAGTAACGCTGAAACCCTATCTGGAATGTTAAGCAAATTATTACGGACAACTCTCGCAACATTAAATGCTTCAGTCTTTACTTCTTCTACTGAGATAAGTTCACCAATCTCAGCTTTTGCTTTTGCCTCGAGCAGTTTTCCCCGCTCCATCTCGTTTTTAATTCGGGTTTTAAGCAACATCGTGGAAAGATCATTATTTCCTCTTTTTTCCCCTTCTTCTCCACCTTTTCTCCTCAGTGGTTGACTTGGATCTCTAATTGCTTCTATTGCTCTATTTGCTTGTTCTCGGTCAATTAATCCATCTTTCAGCTCAACTATTCCTTTCTTCACTAAATAACAGACGTATTGCTTTGAAACTCCCAGTTCTCTTGCCCATTCTGTCTGCGTTACTTTCGCCCCTCCTCCTTCCACTTTTTTCTCCCTTCTTTTACTGTTTTTCTTCTTGAATTTGCGCAAAAGTCTTGCCTGAGCTGGATAGAATAGCTTCTCTGCCTGTGTATACCTGCCAACGTTTTATGGTCACATCTACAAACGTAGGATCTAGCTCTATCGTTCTACAGATTCTTCCTGTCCTCTCACATGCAATCAATGTACTTCCAGAACCACTAAATGGATCAAGAACTATATCCCCTGGTCTACTGCTGTTTACTATCGCTCTTTCCATTAACTCCACTGGTTTCATCGTTGGGTGCAGTGAGTTGTATGTTGGCTTGTCGTGAAACCAGAGATCACTTTGATTACGTCCCCCATGCCACTCACGTTTATTGCCATTTTTCCAACCGTAGAGTATTGTTTCGTATTGTCTTTGATAATCAGATCTTCCTAGCGTAAAATGATTCTTTGCCCAAATTATAAATGTCGACCAACGACCACCTGCTTCTTCAAATACCTTTTGCAGCGTTGCCAGCTCGGATGATGATGCACAGATGTAAATTGCACCTTTGGTGTACGCTAAAACGTGAGAACAAATGTCATACAGGAAAAGTTCGTATTTTTCACCTTGATCATCGTTTAGTATTTTTTTGTCTTCTCTTTCCTGACTGTCACCATATGCTACGTTATACGGAGGGTCACACACGGTAATATCTGCCATTTTATCGTCTAATACCGCTTTAAATGATTCAACCAGACAACTATCACCACAGTAGATTCGATGACCACCTAAAATCCACAGATCCCCTGGTTTTGTTATTTTTACCTTACCGGCTAAGTCGGAAAAATCTTCTTTTTCACTGTTTTCTCCATCTAAATCATCAAGAAAACGTTGAACCTTTTCCAGCTCAAATCCAGTCATTTTTAGGTCAAACTGCAAATCTTCTAACTCTTGAATTTCCAACTTCAAAAGATCATCGTCCCACTTTGCCCAGTTAGCTGATTGATTTGCTAGTAACCGAAAAGCTTTGGTTTGGGCTTCACTTAAGTTATCACTGAGGACTACTGGAATACTCTCCATACCCAGTTTTCTTGCTGCTTTGAGGCGTAAATGACCATCAACCACAGTGCCATCGCTTTTTGCAACTATTGGAATACGAAACCCAAATTCCCGAATAGAGGCGCACATTCTGTTTACTACATCGTCATTCTTGCGAGGGTTGCGCTCATATTCGACAAGATTTTCAATAGGATAGTAGTGTGTTGCTAAGTTCATATTAGTGTATTAAATTGCTATGTTTAAATTCTTAACAAAAAGTTAATAATCAAAATACGTCTGACGCTAGAGAGGACCCGTGGTTTCGCTCCCAAATCAGCCTGGCTGTGGGGAAGGACCCACTTTCTATGGGATGTTTAGCATATTAAAATCTTTACTAAAATTATTAACATAGAACATCAATGCCAAAGCATCGGCTTCATTATCATCTTGAGGAATAAACCCTTTTCCCTTTACAGCTTCAATAACTTCACTTTTACTTGCATTGCCCTTACCGGTGATAAAGCGTTTTATCGTCTTGACAGGTACACCTTGATAAGGTATATTGTTTTCCTTGCACCAAGCTGTTAAATGAGCTAGAAAGCCTCCGTAGCAATGAGCAGCATCAGTTCCAAGGTGTCTTCTTACTTCTTCAAAATACACTGCTTCAATATCTGAAAATCTTTCCCTCATCTCATTGAGCCACCTACGAAAATTTAAGAAGTGCATGCCACCTGGCTTTGTTGCATCGCTAGCTATGATGGATTAAAGATAAAAAAGATAGGGAATATCAGTAGCTTATTATTCTGGTATTTATAACAAGAACGGTCAGTGAATACCTAAATTTGAGTAAAAGAAATTTCACTACCACTCACTAATCTGGCTAAAATTCAAGAATTTCAATGCTTTAGCTATTTTCAATAGAATTAAATTTATTAATATAAATAACAAATTACTATTCTTAAATTTGATCAGATTGATTGCAAAAAAACAAGATTTTCAATAGGTTGCTTATAATCCTAACTATAGTTAGCCTTTCATAAGTAGCGATGCAACAAAGCCATTCCACCTCCGCTGAAACGATTACCATGAAAACTTTCACTCCCACTTTGAATTACTCCATCTGTAAGAATAGCCCAGCCGGTTTGTTTGCCAAGGTCGAGTGTGAGGATTGACATTTGCTATTATTTAAAACTATAAGTAGCGCTAAATATCGTCTGGTTCCTTCAAAATACGCTATGAATGGGTTTTTGTTGGCCAATGACAAGAATCTTATGCTACCTACCTTAGTTAGGACTTGCTATTATATATATTCACCGATTTTACAAAAACTGTTCACTTTTTTTTAATTTTTCTTTGCAAAGCGTAAAAAACGTGCTAAACTCACCTGTGAGTTTGCTATACAGTAATAGAATTGCTAAGAATGCCATTTATTCGAGTTCTAAGGGGTATTATATGCGTTCTTTGGTAATAGTAGTATTTGTACCCTAAAGTTGCATCTAGCCTTAAAACAAAGTTTTTACCTCATCTAAAAAAATACAAATTCTCAATTACGTAACTTACCAAAAGCCTAAATTTCTTTTGCTTCCTTCAATCTTTTCTACTCTGTTTATTTGCCGACTTTTGTGTTTGAAGCACATCTACACTCAATGCCCCTATACTCCGGATTTCTCACCACTTTTTCCGGGATTTTCTGAAAAAAAGTTAAAATAATTTGAATGCAGCTCAGAAATTAAAGAGAGCCTAAACTTTAAGAACCCGCTAAACGGAAGTCCGACCTCCTAGACACCTTACTATTTGAGTTGTTTCCATTTTGGAAATAACTGTTTACTGGAGCTGAGAAGAGGTCACATGAATTTTTGATAAAACAGATATTCCCCTCTATCCAGCTCATTAATAAGTTATAATAGCCCTCTAAAGACGTTTTAAAGAATTTAGTTGCAGTAGAGACAATTAATTGGTTAAATTCCTATTGATGATCAATGGTTTGTTTGTAAGTTATAGGAGATAGATAATGGATGAGAATAAGATTGTATTTTATACTACTCCAGGTGGAAATATAGAAATTGAAGTTTTATGCAGAGATGAAAATCTTTGGCTTACGCAAAAAAGGATGGCTGAATTATTTGATGTACAACTGCCAGCTATTAGTAAGCATATCAAGAACATATTTGAATCTGGTGAATTACAGGAAAAAGAAGTTGTTTCCACTTTTGAGGTAACCGCTGCAGACGGTAAAAATTACCCAACACAACTTTACAATTTAGATACAATTATAGCTGTTGGTTATCGAGTTAATTCTAAAAAAGCAACATTATTCAGAGTATGGGCTACAAAAGTTTTGAAGGATTTTATTATCAAAGGATTTGCTTTAGATAGTGAACGACTAAAAAACGGGAAAAAGTTTGGCAAAGACTACTTCAATGAATTACTTGAAAAAATCAGGGAAATACGAGCATCCGAACGTAGATTTTACCAGAAGATTACCGACATTTATGCCGAATGTTCTGCAGATTACGATCCAAATTCAGAAATAACAAAACAATTTTACGCAAAAGTACAAAACAAATTATATTGGGCAATTTATGGTTTAACTGCAGCAGAGTTGATATGTTCTCGGGTTGATCACAAAAAACCACATATGGGGCTAACTACATGGAAAGATGGTCCAGGTAAAAAAATTCACAAGAGTGATGTAAGTATTGCGAAAAATTACTTAACTGAAGAAGAACTAAGTGAACTAAACCACATTGTTTCGATGTATCTAGATTATGCAGAACTTCAAGCAAAAAAGAATCGGCTGATGAAAATGCAAGACTGGGCTGAAAAATTGGATGCATTTCTATTGTTCAATGATTATGAAGTACTTAAAGATGCCGGTAAAGTTAGTGCTGAAGTTGCAAAAGCCCTGGCTGAAGGAGAATACGAAAAGTACAGAGTTATACAGGACAAATTACATGAATCTGATTTTGATGAATTAATTAAAGCAAGTAAAGAAAGTGAGAAAATAACTATCTAACTACAACAAAAACCAGCTTGTAGTTGAGTTATCTGTGTTTGACATCTTGTTTACCACCTTTTGTTTTAATTTTAAGGGGGGTGAAAAATTGTGTGCGCCAAGAAGTGCGTAAGGAACAGTTGGTGAAAATCCAACACGGGTAAAGCTTAGCCGGCAACCTGGAACAAACCATTATGCTGCGTAAGGTAACGAGCGTAGTAAAGCTAATGGAATGGACAACATAGGGTGCAACGAAAGTGAAGGTATTGAGTCCCGTAATTCACGCGTCATGGGGGCTGACACTTTACATTTGGTGGAAGGCAACATGGGTAATAACGCTAAGGCAAGATATTACTCACCTCATCGGGATCGAAGGCCGCGTCATGTGTTGAGATGGACCTTACGTGAACTTGGGAGATCCTTTGTATTCCTGTAAGGGTACTCTGGAACAAGTCAATAAAGGCGAGGACTGGAGGAAGATGCAAAGGAAGTCGGACTAACTGATAGTACTCGGAGTGTGGGAAAGCCACATACAAGGGGAAGCGGTTAGCAATATAGTGACTGGTATAGGGATTGCTATACCAATACAACAGAGATTGGAGGAGTATGCAAGGAAAACTAAACCAGATAGCAGTAAGGGCTAAGCAAGATAAGCGAGTAAAATTTACATCATTAGTTCATTTGATTAATGAAGAGAATCTTGCAGAGTGTTATAAGGAACTAAAACGCAACAAGGCTTGTGGTATAGATCGTGTGAAAGTGGAAGCTTATGGAGAAAATCTAGAAGAGAAACTTAAAACACTAGTGGATAGTATGAAGAGAAAACAATATCAACCGCTACCAGTGAAAAGGGTATACATACCCAAAGCCGGGAGCAAAGAGAAGCGCGGTCTCGGAATACCATCAACGGAAGATAAGTTGGTACAGGTAATGCTAAAGAAGATATTAGAAAATATTTATGAAGCAAACTTTATGGACAGCTCGTATGGATTTCGACCAGGAAGAAATTGTCATCAGGCGATAAACGCTCTAGATAAAGCAGTTATGCACAAACCAATTAACTATATTGTAGAAGTGGATATCAAGAAGTTCTTTGATAATGTTCAACATAAATGGCTAATGAATTGTCTAAGGGAACGAATAGCTGACCCAAATTTATTGTGGTTAATAAAACGATTTCTAAAGGCAGGAATAGTCGAAGTTGGATGTTATAAAGCAACCGATCAAGGCACACCACAAGGTGGTATAGTAAGCCCTGTATTAGCTAATATATACTTACACTATGTGCTGGACTTATGGTTTGAAAAGAAATTTAAGCCAAAAGCCAGAGGATATTTACAGCTAATAAGGTTTTGCGACGATTTTGTAGTTGGCTGCGAGAGGGAAGAAGACGCAAAAGAATTTCTAGAATTACTGAAACAAAGACTAAGTAAATTTGGGTTGGAAATAGCTGAAAATAAAACAAAAATAGTAAAGTTTGGTAAGAAAGAATGGTATCAAGCAGAAAGAGAGAAACGTAGGACGGCTAGCTTCAACTTTCTAGGATTTACACATTATTGTGGAAAAAGTCGTAATGGTAAACTTATGATGAAGCAGAAAACTTCAAAAATAAGCCTAGCCAGAAAGATTAAAGAAATCAAAGAATGGTTGAAGATGGTACGAAGTCGTATCTGTCTCAAAGATTGGTGGCAGAAACTTAAAGCCAAACTAACAGGACACTATAGCTACTTCGGAGTTAGCGGAAATTATCGGTGTTTGATTCAATTCTATCGACCGGTAACAAAGTTAGCATTTAAGTGGATAAACCGACGTAGTCAAAAGAAAAGTATGGATTGGGAACAATTTATACACTATTTAAAAGTAAATCCATTACCAAAACCAAAGGTATATGTTTCTTTATACACAGGAGCACTAGTGTGAACGCTGTATTGTGGAGCCGTGTGCGGGAAATCCGCAAGCACGGTTCTTTTGGGGAGACTATGGTTATGAGACCAAATCGCTGGTTTCAAGGTCATGAGTCTCTACCAGACCCCCTCCCTTCAGAAAGCCCTATATCTCTGCTTTTTTTGACTACTACAAAAGAAGCTTTTCTGTTGGAGACGTAAATAAACTTTGCTCTTTGTCTCCATTTTAAGCAGCAATCAAATTTTACGAGCTTCTGTCTCTTCTTCTATGGCAGTAACTTCAAACTTTTTTCCTTTAGCTTCATCTACAATTTGCTGATAAAGATTGTTTCATCACTGAGAGTTTTGCAATCAATTGCTCAGAGGTTTGCAATAAAAGTTGTTGTATTCTCATATAGTCTCCATTAACCCCTTATACTCACCACAAGTTGTTCAATCTTTTTTGAAAAATTTTCTTTGCAACCAACAAAAAAACATGATAGACTAGCTTTAGGGTTTTTTGTAATAAATAAAAATTTGAGATAAAAAATAATTTAGAAATGCCTCATAATCGATTTTTAAGCTACCTTACATGAGCAACTTAGGTCTTGGTGGTATAATTGTACCCTGAAGTCGTAGAATCGTTTTAAAACCGCATTAGCAGACCAACGTTTATTTGAGTTTTATCAGCATAAAAAAAAGATGAGAGTAAGAGCCTTTTAAAAACGCACTAATTGTATTTTTCATTAAATGTAAATATCTTAATAATATTTTGTGGCAGCCTTTCTGGACTTCTTTCTTTTTGCTGTTTAAGTTATTGTACTTTATTTGTATTTTACTATTATTTTATATTATCTATTATTATTTATTACTATTATATATATATAATATATAAGGGTTTTAGGAACGTAGAATCCGCTATACTGGCTGACTTCAGACACATAATAACTAGGAACACTTTTAGGAATAGAGGGCAAAAGGTTAGGATTCAAGCGATCTTTAGCTTCCTAGTTTCTCATTACTTATTTAGTAACCAAGGAATCAGGAATATAATTCAACCATTTGATGTCTTATCCCTTTTTAATTGAAATCATAACTTATAATAGGGTTGTGGCTCCGAAGTTAGATTGAGTAGATGGTAGATTGAATAGAGAAAATAGGGCAACTCTAAAATATTTAAAGAGCCACCCATAAAGAAAGACTTATCCTAACATTAAATTTTGCCTATAGCTAAAATCTTCAGCTCCAAGAGTGAACTTTCCTATACCACAAGCAAATGGTCCAGTTGGAATGTCAAGCCACTTATCCTCTTTTGCACCTGTAGACATTCCTTTAACTAACTGCTTTGCTTGTAAAAGTTCCTGAACTATACGCTCTAGTCGATCTCTTCCCATACTGTGGAAAATCTCAGGTAGCCTATGCCGTTGTTTATATACTCCTGTGCTTCCTGTGTGAGTAAATGGGTGTCCTGCAACAGCAGATCGTGTAATTGCATCAGTAAGACATATTTTAAGGTCTTTTTCACTAGCATTTTTAACTGTTAGTTGTATTGTTATATCTTCTAGTAGCCCTGTTTCCTGATTTCTTAGGTAAGTTCTTACAGTGCGATCAGCTAAACCATTGGCCTTCACAACTGCCCCATGAAACAAAGCATTCTGTCTTGGTGTTTCTCCTACTGCCTTAAAGATTTCTAGCCTAGCTGTATTTTCTATTGGCCAAAAAGCGTATGAGCATCTAACACCATTAACAAGAGCAGAGGTACCTCTAATTGCATCGCGTGCTTGTTCAGCAGTTAATATTGGTTTTTCTCCTTTTGGCTTTCTCATGTGATGAGCAGTAATTATCGAAGCTCCAGTACTACATGCTAAATCAGATAATAAGCACATTAGATAATCCCCTACAGCAGGATCAGCATTTATATCTGCATGGATAAATGAAGCAAGTGGATCAAATACTATCAATTTCAGATCTTTAATTTCCTCGAGCTGTTTCATTACGGATTCGAATTCAGGAGAAACTTCGACGATTTTACCACGAACATTTCTGAGTATTGTAAGTGATCCTCTGACGTTTGGCAGTGGTACAATAAATAATTTATCTTTATGTTTCAACCTTTCACACTTAGGGTCGAGTCGTTCTAAGCGGCGGTGTATCTCACTTGCATCATCTTCTGCTGAAAAAATCACTACTGATCCATGTTCAGTAACAAGTGAACCAAAGCCACACATCTGATCCTTATCACTTGCAACCTTAAGCGCTAGGTCAAGAAGAAGCATACCTTTGCCTGTATCTCCCATTGCTGCTATTATTGAAGTAACACCTAAAGGAAATAGACCTTCAACAAGAAACTTTTGCTCTGGTACCGGACCTACAAAGCGCTCTGCACTCCAATCTAAAATGTTAAGTGGCTGTTTTGTGGATCTTTCTAAACTTTTCATATTTGAAGTATCAGTAGCTGGAGTATCAATAGTAAGCAACGGAGTTGAAGCTAAAAACTCTTTGACATCTATACCTTCCTCTACACAATCAGCAGCATCCCATTTCTCAGGCTTACCTCGAGGAATTTCAAGCACAGCAAGTGATGCAACTCCGATCTCTAAAAGCTTTTTTTCAGCATTTTTTGCGTATTTATTACCTGCTTCATCATTATCTGGCCAAATGATAATATGCTTACCTTTAAGTGGTGACCAGTCTGTTTTATCAATTGGTGCGTTTGCTCCAGACATTGCTGTTGTTGCTGTGATACCTTGTTCTATCAGCGCTTCTGCACATTTTTCCCCTTCAACCAGAACAACTTTATCAGACTTTAAAATACTTGGTATGTTATAGAGAGGTCTTACTTTTGGCGCACCATACCGAGATTGTTTAACATCAAAAGGCTTATATTGCTTTTTTCCTTTAGGAGGATCAGAACGATAAATTTTTACAATGACCTGACCATTTTCATCATAATAATTCCAACTGTGGGTAATAAATTTCTCGAAGTCTTCGTCAGCCTTTGCGCATTTCTTGTTATATCCAAGACATTCACTTATAGAGGCCATCACTTCACAAAAGTCTCTCTTTGTATCTTTTCCCTGTGCACCTGCCCAAATATCAAGAACATCACCTTTCTGCCCAGTTGCAAAATCCTGCCAGAGTCCGGCTTTTCCACCAGTTAATGCTACTCTGAGGCTTTGTCCTTTGTTACCATGCACATCACCTATTCGGAATTCATCTCCATGAAAAGTTCCCCTTGGGAATAAATAAGAAAGGCATGATCTTATGTTTAATAATAGTTGTCTTTTTATTTCTTCTACATCAAATTGCTCTAATGGTTCTACAGTATTATTAAAATCATAATATTCATCATTTAAAGTATTTTTTTGTTTGACATCAGTTAAAAAATCTTGTACCATAAGTTGAAACTCCTTTTAAGATTAAGCGTTTGAAAGGTTTTTGAGTAAGGCTGTTTTGATTGGGGTCTTACTCTTTCATTATGTAAGTAAAAACTACGGTGGGGGTTCTCTTGGCAAAGCTTGAAAAATATATTAAGAAGTAAAGGAAGTCAGTTCAGGTGGAAAGTGAGGTTTTAGTATCTTCTTTCTTTTAAGGAAAAATACTCTATTATAATTCTACTACATTTTACTCACCATGTCAACCACTTAGTTTTTATTCTGTTGATATATTTAAAATAAATTAAAAAAACTAATGTTTTCTTTCTGCTATATAATTCATAATGGTGTCTTTGATAGAAAACCCTCTACTATATATATACCGGGTTTCTTATGACTTTTTCTGAAAAAATTAAAAACTTTTTTCTTTGGAGGAGTTTGACCTACCTATTAATGATAATCTTTTCAAGCCATCTGTAAAAATGAAAAGTTTCTGAAAACGGCAATTACTTTTTGGTTCATGAATAGAATTATTAAAGATGCTTTTTATTCAAATTTTAAAGGGCATTACAGGTGCTAAAGGGTACAGTTTAAAGTGGAATCACTTTAAAACGTAATTACAGGCTTTTTGCCTACCAATGAGACATAAAGTACGAAATATAAATCTTTGTCTCTATTTTGAACTATTAGCGGTAGTTAGCTGGTTCTTTACATTAAATAACTCAGCTATATTATAGTGCATTTTTTATATTAACTAAATCTCTTAATTGATCGTTGTTAAATTCTGTAATCCAACTCTCGCCACTACTTATAGTTGGGTTTGCTAATTCCTTCTTGCTTTGAATCATCTCATCAATACGCTCTTCAAATGTACCTGTTGAAAGTAGCCTGTACACCATGACATTACGTTCTTGCCCGATACGATAGGCCCGATCTGTTGCTTGTGCTTCCACTGCTGGATTCCACCATAAATCGTAATGTATTACATGGTTTGCCGCTGTTAAATTAAGCCCTGTTCCACCAGCTTTTAAAGACACTATAAGAATGTTGGACTGGAATAAGTTTTGAAAGTCATTAATCATTGTATCACGTGCTTTTCTAGAAAGTCCTCCATGTAAAAATGGCACTTCTGATTCAAACCTTTCTTCAAGTAGCCTAGCTATAATCTCACCCATTTCAGTGTATTGAGTAAATATCAATGATTTTTCTGCAACTTCACCAATACTAATCAATATTTCCTCAAGCATCTGCATTTTACCGGATTGTTCAATACTCGCACGCTTTTTCTTGCCAAACTGTGATGGATGGTTACAAATTTGCTTTAAAGCATTGATAAGTTTAAAGATTAGTCCCTTACGTTCAATCCCTTCACTTTTTTCTATCTTCTCCATAGTTGTATCAACAACCTTTTGATAAAGCGCTGTTTGCTCTGAAGTGAGGGAACAATAACGATTGTTCTCAATTTTATCTGGTAAATCCTGAATAATGCTTTTATCACTCTTAAGCCTACGTAACATAAAAGGGCTAGTGATTTTCATAAACCTTTCTAGACAAGTTTTATCTCTTGCTTTTTCAATCGGTGTTGCAAAGCTGCTTTTAAACTGCTTAGGAGTACCAAGATAAGATTTGTTGATAAAGTCAAAAATGCTCCAATACTCAAGCAACCTATTCTCAACAGGCGTACCACTCATAGCTATCTTATGTTTTGCTGCAATAGTTTTAATTGCCTTGGTTTGTTCGGTATTAGGATTTTTTATATTTTGTGCTTCATCAATCACGAGCAAAAACCAGCGAATTTTATTAAGTTCTTTTTTATCACGACGTGCAAGACCATAGGATGTTAGAGCTACATCATAATCACTTGCCAATTCTCGATTTTGTCCGTGATAGACGAAAAGCTTTAATTCTGGTGCAAAACGTTCCATCTCTCGTTGCCAATTACTTAATATGCTTGTGGGAGCTACTACCAAGACTCTGTCCCGATCCAAAAACCCTGTATTTTTGCAACACAGAATAGCTGCTATAACCTGTAATGTTTTACCAAGACCCATATCATCAGCAATTATGCTACCAAACCCGTTTTCTATGTTCTGTACAAGCCAACTAAATCCACGTTCTTGATATGGGCGTAGTTGTGCTATTAGATTATTTGGTGTAGTAACAGGTGTGTAAGTATTAAGTTTATTAAATAAGCTTGTAAGCTGCTGGTCAAATGCTACTTTAGTTTCATTTACTTCTCCTGTTAGAGCAGCTTGCATAAGCTCTGCTTGACTTAAATAATCAGGCAATTTATCAAGTTTTTTTAATAAAGCTTCTACCTCTTTGTCATCCAAAAGGACGTACTGATCGACTATTCGCACAAGCCCTCGGGAATCTTTTAGCAATTTTTTAAATTCTGTAACGCTTAGTTTTTTATCTCCTATTGCTACTTTCCAATCAAATTTCAATAAATTTTCCAGCGTTAAAAAGCTTTCGCGATCTTCTTTTATTTTATCTTTAGTAGACAAATTAAGACTTAATTGTGGTTTTAAGATTTTTTGTAAAGATTTCGGCAAAATAACTTTGATGCCTATTGCTCTTAGTACAGGCAAGATATGCAAAAATAATGGTGCAAAATTATCTAAATTAAATGATAATGTGCTATTATCGTCAATCGACTTTTCTAGTTCAGGTATATATTCAGACAAAAGTGCAAGATCAGATAAAATACTAAGCTTTACGTTTTGATTAGAGAGTGCTTTTTCCAGCTTGATGAATGACTTCTCATCATCCAGTGATAACTGTACCTCAAGTTCAAATTTTTCATGGTGATCTTTTATCATTAAATAGAGTTTGTAAGGTTTATCTGCTAAATAAAGACGTGAAAGCCAGAGATTAATTGCTTGCGGTATTTCCTTGTTGCTAAACTCAGTAAACTTGTATGGTCTTCCAGTAAAGAATAATTCAAAGATGGATTTATCTCTATGCTTATCCAGTGATGCAGGAAAGTTATCTTCTATATACCCTAAAAGGATGAGAGAGATAGCAACATTTACTTGTTCCTCTGGTTCCATAACGATTTCTTGATATTTAATCAATAGAGGCGGACAAATAGATGATATCTTGCTATGAATTTCCTTAACTGACTCATTAAACAACGCCGGAATCCACCTAATTATTACTTCTCCTCTTTTGTTTTGTAATACTTGTGGTATTAGCGCTGACTTTTCCATTAGCATATGTGCAAACTGTGAAATCATATGCATGAAGCGAAGTTCAGGGTTAAGTTTGTGGAGTAACGAACTAGGAATATCATTTAAAAATCGTGCTACATCCCTCAATACATTTCCACTGAGCCTAAATAAATTAGTTGTACCATTGCTCACTTGAGTAAGGTAATGCTGATCATCAATGAATAGTTGAAATGTTTGCCAATTCTCAATATTTCCCCATCTTCTTCTAAGAAACTCCTAAGAACCTTCTTCATCTATCGGCTCCTCTTTCATTAGTATATAACCAAATTCCTTTGCTTTTTTAGTCAAATTTTTGACTACTCTCTCTTTGTAGAGTGTTTCATAATAGTTCATTCCTTTTTCTACATATTCTTGTCCATATTTTAGCATATTATAAAAAATACATGCTAATTTCCTTGCTGTAGCAGTGATCGCTTTTGGTATCCCTAGTCGCTTCTTTAACCTCCTGCAGTATGCACCAAGTGCAGTGTTGCTTCTTGATACACAATGAGCAGCAAGTAGCAAGGCAGTTGCAGCACGATTAACAACTTTACGAGTTCTTGTTCCAATAATTTTCCCTCCTGTAATTTTATTAGCAGGACTTAATCCGAGTCAGGAAGAAAAATGCTTTTCTGTCCTCCATTTATTGTGATTTATACCTGTTTCTGAAATGATAGCCTGTATACTTAATACATCAAGTCCTGGAACTCTAGTAAAATCCATCCCCGTTATTCGATATAAATCTTCATCTACGGCAAAATCTGGACTATTCTTCTGTTTTCTCTTTCGTGTCTTATTCAATGCCCTGTTCTCATTCGACTTTGTTTCAAATGTTTTATAGTAATTTTCTATACTTTTATCACATCCCGTTATTTGCTCTTGAAAAAAAGTATATGCTGCATATTCTTGTTTTAGCACAAACAAGTGTTCCTCTCTATAATCACCAGCTAACGCTTTTGCTATAGTAGACTGATCATTTTTTATTCGTGCATCCCTGAATTTAGCCAATTTCTCAGGATCTCTTTCGCCTTCAATTATAGCTTCAATGATTTTCATACCAGTTATCCCAGTAATATGACTAATAACCTTGTGTAATTGAATATTCATTTGAATTAGCGCTTTTTGCATACGTTGAGTATGTTTAGCTGCATTTTCAATTAGATTAGCACGTTGTCTAACGTAACTACGCAGTACACACATTTGATTATCCGGTCTAAATGATCCTTGAAGCAGTCCATAGCTGTGCAATTGTTGCAGCCATTGACAATCTTGAACATCAGACTTTCTACCAGGCACATTTTTGACATGTCGCGCATTTACTAATTTTACTTCAAATTTATGTGATTCTAATATTTGAAATAAGGGAATCCAATATACTCCAGTTGACTCCATGGCTACAGTTCTAACCTGACACTTTTTTAACCACTTTGCTAAGTTGTGTAGATCTACTGTAAAGCACCCAAATTTTTGGATACGTTGTTCATCTCTTCCTTCAGGTACACATACATAATGTACAGTCGAGCCAATATCAATCCCTGCTGCATCAAGGTTTATTGTTTTTAATTTACTTTTTGCTTCTGCCATATAAAATCCCTCCTATATTATTATGATAAGAAGCACTTCAGCTTGGGACGGTTAGGTTATACAATCTTCTAAACGAGGTAGCCCAAAAAGAACTCCATCAATGGTTTTACCATTTCCCCCAAAACCATGCTTTCAAACGGGCATTTATAGCACCATTGATTGTTTCGGTTATAGCTGCAGAAGCGCTTCTTCATAACACTATACCCAAAGAACATAAAGTAAAGAGGGAGTTTCTTTTTGGTTTTACAGATTTTATCTGTTCTGGGCTTTTAAGAAACAAGTAGAGTTATATAATTTCTTAAAAGCTCACAATATAAGTCTTCATTTAGATGGTGCGAGAATATTTAATGCTCATGCTGAAACAAATGTTGCTTTAGCTGACTATGCTAAATATGTAGATACAATGAGCTTTTCTTTTACTAAAGGACTTGGAGCTCCTTTTGGTTCAATGCTTATGGGTAAAAGAGAGATAATTGAAAAGGCTAAGAAGTTACAGGTTTGGTTGGGGAGTGGTTATCATCAAATTGGGTACTGCGCTAATGCAGCAAAATATGTACTACAGAATAATATCTCTAGGCTTAAAGAAGATAATAAGCTTGCTAAATTGTTTGCAGACAAGATTAAAGAAATTCCACATGTAAAGCTGATACTACCTTATCCAGAAACTAACATAGTAAGCTTTAGTATAAAAGAACTAAATGTGACTAATGAGTTTTTTTTGAGTAAATGCCAAGCTTATGGTTTATTGCTCTTTCCTTGGCTCGAATCTCATATAAGAGCAGTTGTTCATCTTGGCATAGAGGAAGCAGACATAATAAATGCTGCTGAAATTATAAAGAAGGTTGTATTAAATTTAGTATGAGGGTAAAAATAGATTTCTTTAGCGATTCAAACACTAATCCTTCATCTGAAATGAGGGAAGTAATGGCTAAAGCAAAAGTTGGAAATGAAGCTGCATGTGAAGATCCAACTGTAAACGAATTAATAGAAACCACATGTAAAATATTAGGTAAGCCAGCAGGAATATTTTTGATTTCGGGAACGATGTGTAATGTAATTGCTTATAAAGTGCACATTCAAAGACCTGGTGATTATTTGTTACTCGATGAAACTTCGCATCCATTAATAGTGCAATCTGGATTAATTGCAGCCCAGGCACATGCCACTCCTTTACCTATTAAAGGAACAAGAGGAATATTTACTGGAGAGCAAATCGTTGAGTTTATTACTCGTCCTAGCTTAAGGAATGTTCCAAAAGTTGGGCTTGTTTCTGTCGAACAAACAACGAATTTTGGTGGTGGAGCTGTGTGGCCTTTAGAGTATATTCAAGAGATCTCAAGTCTCTGCAAAAAGAACGACGTATCCTCTCATTTAGATGGAGCAAGGCTGTTCAATGCTTGTGCTTATGCTAAAATATCTCCAAAAGAATATGCAAATTATTTTGATTCGGTGTTTATTGATTTTAGTAAGGGATTAGGCGCTCCAATGGGTGCAGTATTGGCTGGAAGTGAAGAGTTTATTGAAAAAGCTTGGTACTATAAGTTTCAAATTGGCGGAGGTATGCACCAAGCTGGCATTATTTCAGCTGCATGTTTATATGCTCTCAACAACAACATGAATTCTTTAATAGAAGATCATAAAAAAATGCAGCACCTTATAAAAGGTCTTAGCTCTATAGATCAAGTTATAATCAATATTGACCTATACAAAACTAATATAGCGTATTTCTCATTACGTACTGATTGTATATCTGCTCAAGAATTAATAAATATACTAATGACAAATTATGGAATTAGGATGGCTAACATAAGAGGTAAAATCAGAGTTATAACACATAGAGATATAAGCTGTGAAGATATTAATACTACTATATCTACTATAAGAAAGATACTGAATAGGTAATTTCGATTGTTATCAATTTTCTACATTAATGGTTTGCAAACTTCTTGTAAAACAATATTATACCAACATAGTATTATGCTAGTATTTGCATGGGACTGTTTGGGGAATAGGTGTGAACTTTGTTTTCTTTCAATATTTACTATTCTTTTTTGGATATGTGCTACTTTACTTCTCAAGGCAGAGTATACCAATTGCTCTACCACTGTTAATAGATACTGACCATATAAAATTAAGCTATTTTTTTGCCTGCTTTTCTTTTTTTTATGGAGTATCAAAATTCGTTAATGGAATAGTCATGGACTCCAAAAATAATCCATTATTTATGTTTGGGCTATGCAATATTGCAACTGGATTATTAACCATTGGTATAGCTTTATCATATAATAATCTAACTTTATTACTGTTAACATTAATATTATTAGCTTGGACACAAGGGTTAGGTTGGCCAGCTATTACCAAGTTTATGGTTACAAACTCTAGTATCTCTTCAATTGCATCATCATGGGGAGTTATGAGCGCATCTCAGCAACTTGGTTCTTGTATTACTTTAATTGTATTACCAAGTATAATCAAAATATATGATGCAAAAAGTGCATTTTTGTACTCTGGTCTCTTATGCTTACTTTTTGGAATTTATATAATATTAAAAGCATATTACGAAGAAAGTGCCAACTTTACTACCTATTATAAGGTGCAGAAATCTCAGATAGGTATCAAAGTGAAAAGTTCCATATGGTTTCTATGTTGTGCTACTTTTTGTGCTTATATTATAAAAATGGGAATCTTCTTTTGGTTTCCTATAATTTTAAAGGATAAATTACAAATTTCTCTTGTACAATCCTCACTAATAACAGGTGTATATGATTTAGGTGGAATCCTTGGAACTTTAATCACAGGAAGAATTAGTGATATGTATTTCTTTCAAAATAGAAGCTTGCTGGCATTACTTTACATGTTGGGTATAGCACTCACTTTTATTGCAATGAACTTTTGTCAAAACATAATTCTTATGAACCTTGGCGCAATCTTATCAGGATTTTTTATATTTGGAGTGCAAGTACTGACAGGTGTTATAGCTGTAGAAATTGCTCCACAAAATAATGTATGTGCAATTGTAAGCTTGACAGGATTATTTGGGTATATTGCAAGTTCAATATTTTCATGTGTGGTTTTAGGAGTACTTGTTAAGCACTTTGGTAACAGTATTATGTTTTCATTTTTTTCCATTTGCTCTGTTGTTGCACTCGTTTGCTTTTCCATACTATCAAGCAAAGACCTTAAAAAACTAAGTAAAGCGGTGTAGAAAACATTTCTCAACAGTTAAGCTTTGTAGATAGATTTTTACCCAGGGAGTAAACGTTATAACCATATCCTAGTAACAATTCATTATCTAACAAGTTACGAAAGTCAAAGATATTAGGTGTAGCCATCACATCCTTTAAGATTAAAAAATCTTGATTTTTAAATTCCTTCCACTCCGTTAACAATAACAAGGCTTCTGCGCCCCTTGCAGCTTCTATAGCGTTATCCGCGTACTCTATATCCTTTAGAACTTGCCTAGCATTATTCATTCCCACTGGGTCATATGGAGTAATTTTAGCGTTGTTATTCACTAACAATTTTGCGACATCTATAGCTGGACTATTTCTTACATCATCAGTACCAGGTTTAAAAGTTAGCCCCCATATCGCTATTTTTTTATTTTGAGCTCCATTTAGAGCATATTCTACCTTTTTAGCGATGTTTGTTATATGATTATAGTTAGATTCCTTAACTGAATTTAAAATTTGTAGCTTGACATTATGATCTTCAGCAATCCTTATCAAAGCTGACAAATCTTTAGGAAAACAGGATCCTCCAAATCCTGGGCCAGCTTTTAGAAATTCCTTACCTATTCTATGGTCCATCCCCATGCCATTAGCTAAAAGGTCGATGTCTGCTTCTAACATCTCACATAAACCTGCCATTTCATTGATAAAAGCAATTTTTGTTGCTAGAAAGGCATTAGAAGCATATTTAATCATTTCAGCTGTAACTGTATCAGTGACTATTAACGGAATATTCCTATCTGTAAATGATCTATATATAGCTTCTAGTTTTACTCTAGCTCGCTTAGTTTTTACTCCTATTATTATTCTATCTGGATATAAAAAATCTGATACTGCAGAGCCTTGCTTGAGAAACTCCGGATTAACTCCCAAATCAAAGTTGTAGCCCTTATTAGATAAATAATTATATATATTTTTTGTAGCACCAGGAGGAATAGTTGATTTTATAACTATTAAGCAATCTTGATTAACTCTCTCAGAAACTTTACTTATTGAATTATATACATTCTTTAAATCCGCATTTCCTAAGGAGTCTGATGGAGTATCTACAGTTACAAACACTACTTCTGTGTTGGGATTTATTTGAGAATACGAATCGAAGAATCTTATCCTTTGTAACTTTATATTATTCTCTAAATAGTCTGCTAATCCAGGCTCATATATAGGAATTTTTCCTAATTTCAATAACTCAATCTTCTTAGTATTTATGTCAATGCAATCAACGTTATGACCCTGCTCTGATAACATTGCACAAGATACTAAACCTACATACCCTATTCCTATAATGGTTATATACATCTTGTCATCACCTTAAAAATATCCTAATGTAGCTCAACTGCTTAAACATTTAAAAAGAACATCATTAACAATTAGAGTCATAAATTTTTACTCTAGCGTTGCATACATTATTTTTCTTAATTACTTTACTTTCTGAATAAACTATAAACAAAGTCGATGGTATTAATATTAAAATACCATACAAAGCACTTTTATCAGGCAACTCATTAAACATAACATATGTTACTATTGCAGAAATTATTAGCTCTATGTATCTATATGGTGCAAGTGCAGTAGCATCTGCAAGAGTAAAAGCTTTTAATGTGAAGAACAGAATTAGATTTGAATTAATTCCCAAAATCAGTAGTAATACTAATTCTAACAAGGAAGGCAAATGCCAATAAAACAGCAAAGGCACAGTGGAAAAAATAGTTGTTGTTAGAGCTGAATAAAATAACATACTTATTACGGACTCTTTTATTGCGAGTTTCTTATTAAGTATGTCTAATATAGCAAAGATTAATGTAGATACAATAAAAATAAGAATTTTAGGATTAAAGTCTTCACTATAAGCTTTGGTAGTAATAGCAATACCAACAAAGCCAATAACAGTTACTGACCATCTTTGCCAAATTATATTTTCATTTAGTAAAGGGATTGCAAGAAGTATAACAAATAATGGTATAGAAAAACTTATAATTGTTGCAGTTACTATGGGAAAAATAGCTAACCCATAGGTCCACAAGGTTATTCCAACAAATAACAATACTCCTCTAGTTATCTGAATAGATATTTGACTTGTTTTAAAAGCTTCTCTTCCATAGTAAAGCATAAAAGGTACAAGGGTAATAGTGCTAAATAAAAAGCGGAAAAAGATTACTTCAAAACTTTGGAGATGTAAACTTAGATATTTTGATATAGTATCATTAGCTACACTACTAAATAAACTAAGTATAAACCAGATAACTCCAAGTAAATAAGCTCTTAGTCTGTAATCCACAAAACTCCTAATTTAATATACAAACTTCCATGATGTGCTCATATAACTTCGCTGCAAAAAAGGTTGATAGCATACAGGCTCTCTTCTACTTACTGTTCTAACCATATTCACAAATTTTTGCTAAAAGTAGCATTAGAAGTATTATACAAGATATGTCTTTAATTGCATAATTTTAATAGATTTAGAATAGAGATTATCTGAGCAGGGAGTTACTGACTGATTTTTTTGTAATATAAGATAAGAATGATAGACATTCAATCACAACTAAAAGTAGCATTAGCTGAGATGGATAATATAACACCAAAAAACATCAAGTGCTTACAGCAAGAGGCAAATGCGATGATAGAGGACCACCAGGAAGTAATAGATAGATTCTGCAATATTGAACTATAAACGATGCCAAGCAAACTAAAGAAATAAAGCAAAGAAAGGTTTAAAAAACATAGTTTCGCCCAAAAAACATACTAAGGGGCAAGAAGCTAAAATTTCAAACGATAAGCCAAAACCGCTACATGAGCAACCTCTAAAGTTGATGGCACTAGAACAGAAGACCTCTAAAGTAGAAAATGTCAAAAAAAATAAAAAAGGAATAAAAGAAAAAATAAAAAGCTTAAAAACAAAACCCGTAGAAAAAGAGCTGAAAAGAGGCAAAGTGTTCAAAAAAGGCTTCAAAAAGCTAAAAGGGAAAATAAAAAAATTAAACCCAATAAAGGTTAAGAAAAATAAGATAATCGGGAGCAAGAAGTTAGCATTTTTACTAACATCTGCTACAATTGTGGCAATTTTACCAACATTCAGTCTAGCTCCTCTTCCATCCTTAGCCATAACTTCTGCATGTGTTTTCAGTATTAACTTTATCGCAGTCAAGACACTAAAGAAATTTATTAAACAACGTAAATTAGCGGCAAAATCCGAAGCTGAGCCAAAAAAGCTAGAAGAGGTATCTGTTGAACAAGCGAAAGAAGAATCTAAGCAAATTTTCAGAGATGGCAAATAGATTTACTAAGTATATAACTACTTTTACTTATATCTTAATATACTATTTCTGAGTACCCCTGTTTTTAATCCAGAATTCAAGTCAAGTTTATATCAGAAAGGCCTTCATACTTGTTACTTCATTTTTGGACACTCACCCAACTCATCAGCAGTTAGGCCAGTTGTTTGCAAGATAATATTAATAGCAACACCTGCCTTAACTAGATCTTTTGCAATCTTGATTTTCTCTGCTTTTTTAACCTTTTTCTTAACAACCTTCATACTTTTAGACAGAGTTTCAACTAATGCGCTCAATCTACTCCATGATTCTTGATTTTCAGTCTTGTTGTGTCCACTTATTTCTACTTCATTACTCTCATCTTTTTTTATTTCAGGCAGTAAAACCCTTACTTTCACTGATAATGCCTTTGCTATTTCATATAATATGTCAAGTGGAATGGCAATGTACCCTCGCTCATAGCCGTGTACTTCCTGAGGTGTTACACCAATTTTATTTGCTAAATCTTCTTGAGTGTATCCACGTATTAACTGTAGAATTTCTATTCTCTGTCCTACTTTATAGTCTATAGAATCTATACGGACTTCCTTCTCTGTATTATCATATTTGCAAGTAGATAAGCCTGTTGCTTGCAAGATAATACTAATAGATATGTCCTCTTTAACTAGATTATCTGATACTTCCTCTATTGCTTCTTTTCTGCTGCTTTCTTTGTAACCCTTGGCAAATTCAACCAATGAGTAGATTGCCTTGCGTAATTCCTGATTCTCAATTTTTTCATACATTCTCACCAGGCTTAATATTTTTTCTGCCTCACCTTCAAAATAACAATCTTCATTTAGTACTTTTGGTTCAGGAAGTAGATCTGCAGTATTAACTGATAATGCTTTCGCTATTTTATATAATGTTTCAATTGAGATAGGATTGTACCCTTGTTCATATTTGTGTATTTCCTGATATGTTACACCGATTTCATCTGCTAAGTCTATCTGAGTATATCTTTGTATTAACCTACAAATTTCCACTTCTTGCCCTACTTTATAATCAATAGAGTCTATATACTCTGGGTTATAGTAGCCTTTAATAGTCGGTTTTCTTATAGAAACAAACATACCTCCTACTTTTTTCACCATAAATCTCTCATATAGTAGCTTGCGAGGCAATGTCAATAGAAATGCCTAGTCTAAGTAGATTCTTTGCAATTTCGATTTTTTCTGTCTTTTTAACATTTTCTTCGATAATCTGCATACCTTCAGATAAAGATTTGATCAGTACATAAAATCCGTTGCGTAACTCTTGATCCTCAATTTCCTTGTATTCCTTTATTAAACCGTTCAGTTCATCTTTTGCCACAACTTCTTCTATTTGCCCTAACAGTAAAACTGCAATGTTAACTGATAATGCCTCTGCTATCTTGTATAATCTTTCAAGTGGGACAGTTATATGTCCTTGTTCATAGTCATATATTTTCTGGGGTGTTACACCAATTTTATTTGCTAAATCCTCTTGAGTATATTTTCTCATCAGCCTTAGTTTTTTTATCCTTTGTCCCATCCTGTAGTCTACAGAAGTAGTTTTTTCCTCTGCATTACTATATTCTTCAGTCGGTAAGCCCGTTGCTTGGAAAATTATTTCAACAGAAACTCCTGCTTTAACTAGATTTTTTGCTACTTCTATTCTTGCCACTTTTCTACTATTTTCCTTGCTAGCTTGTGCAGATTTGATCAACGAATAAACTACATTACGTAATTCTTGATTCTCAATTTTTTCATACCTTTCTATTAAATCTAATATCTCTTTCCCCTCATTCTCAAGATAACTTTCTTCATTTGATATTGTATGTTCAGGAATAAGATCCATAATGCTAACTGATAACGCCTCTGCGATGCTATATAACCTTTTGATTGAAATTTTACGCTTTCCTTTTTCGTAATGGAGTATTACCCAGTATCTTACACCGATTTTTTCCGCTAAATCTTTCTGAGTATACTCCTTGGCTAACCTACAACTTCTTACTTTTTGTCCTACTTCGTAATCTAAGGGGGTGGTCACTTTCCTTCACAAAAAAATATACTATTACAGGATTTTTTGTTATAGCTCAACTTTGCTGTGAATTTAAAAGTTGTCTACTTCAACTTAGTTGAAAATTTACACCACAATTTTACGAATAGGTGGAGAGAAAAACCCTCCAATTGGTCTAACGTGCCCTAAAGGTTTCCTGACTACCTCCATGTATCCTATCTGTCCATAAAGACGAAGACAATGCTTCACTAACTGCCTCTCTTTCTTCTATGTCCTTATTTTCACCCAAGATGCCACGCCCCGGGAAATTTCCTCTCTTTACCGCCTCTTCAACTGTCATTCCACCAAAGAGGCAATCTTTCCCTACTACTTCTCCTCTTCTTTGTAGCTCATCCCACATTTCCCTATCTGCTACTCTCACTTGTACTTGACCGTAATTTTTTGCATCGTGGTATACTACAACTCCTAGCCCACCAATGCTTGTAGGAAATGTTATCTCAAAGGTGCCTGACACACCTATATAGTCTCTTTTACCTCCTTTCTCGCTTTCGACTTCTATTGTGCTATCGCCCATTTTTATGATACTACTTCTGTTTAAGCCCTCTAGTACTTTTGCCACCTCTACTGTGCTACCCTCAGAAAATTCCGTAATACATGTTTTGTTGTCTATCTCTACACCTATTACGTTTCCTTCTCGAACAGCATTTTCACCAATTTTTCTCTGTTCCCCAAGTTGCTTATCTATCTGTGGCTGAACCTCTGGTTGAAGTTCTTTATAAATTTCATCTACCAGTTTATTCTGCAACAGATTGTCATGAAACTCTGCTCCTCTCAGTATTAATTTACTCATTATCTTTTTCTGATCACCTTTTTTGAACTTGTGAAAATGCATACCCAGTATTACATACTCAGCAAAGCTCCATTCTCCTTCATGACATGCATTTATTCTTATGCCAGCAGATAGAGCTTGATCCACAACCTTATGCATCTCTTTTGGGCTGCCTGCTTTTACCACTGCACTTTTAAACCAGCTCAACTTTTTATTTTCGCTTGCACTTGGCTTTATTTTTTGCAATAAGACAAATGGATTTGCTTGATCACCCAAAGGTTTTGTGCCATAAATACGATCAAGTCCTTTCTCAAAGTTGATTACGAGATCTCTAGGGGAAGGCATCGCTCCTCCAGGCTTCTTAGCCTTATTAATTTTGCTCACAAAGTTAGACTGTTGTATATCAGTACAACTTATGCCTTCAAGATCACTTAATATTTCGTCCGGTAATTTGCTAAGATCAATGTTGAACTTACGAGTATTACCAACTACTGTAATTTTTTTATTAGTCATATAGCCTCCTATATTAAACATATTATCTAAGTCTACAGCGCAATTTGTTACTTTATTATTAACCCAATATGCTCTTTTCCAGGAATTATAAAACATAAATCCGTGATTTGCAAATACTTTTATATATTTATATTTCAACAAAAATAAAAAACATAAATACAATTTTGGATCAGAAAAGCTTTTTAGGTTCAAATTACTGCTTAAAACTTGAAAAGAAAAGTTCGAGCACAGTCATAACAATCCTTTTTCCTTGAAACTAAAATAGTTGTTGCCTGCAACAATAATGTGATCTGCTAACTTTATACCTATGGTTGCACAAGCTGAAGCTAAGTTTTTAGTCATAGCTTTATCACGTTCTGATGGCTTTACAGTTCCGCCAGGTTGGTTATGAGATATTATAATTGATGTTGCTCTTGCAAGTACTGCTTTTCTTGTTATTTCTGTTATATAAAAAGGTATATGATCAACTGTACCAGTATAAGTCTCTTTTCCTACTAAACGATACCCTTTATTCAAATACATTACTTTGAGATTTTCTCTTTCTGAGTAACCAATACTCGTACTTAAATATTTTGCGAGCTTTTCCCAATCGTCTATTACCGGTTCTTCCTTGAACTCTTCGGTTGGTGCCCTCTCTAAAGTTTCCTTAACACACGAAATTATCGCTGTTGTATCATCAGTCACCCCTTCTACCATTTTCAGATCATCCATCTCTTGGCTGAAGATCTTACTTATTCCAGAATACTTGTCTGTTAACCTTCTAGCAATAGCTTGGGCTTGGGTCTTACCATGCACTACACTTAGAAATATTGCTACTATTTCATGATTAAGTAAAGCCTTTCCTCCCCCGCTTTGTCGTATTCTCTCTATTTCTTCTCTAAATTCATTTTTATCTTTACTTTTATTATTATTCATAAGATATACCTCCTATTAGCTACTAATTTTTTTTAATTATTTACTACTGTTTTCTTGGTAGTATTGGCATAAAGCCATAGGTTTCGGGCGAAGTCAAATCAATTTTTCAATTTTTTTTTGTTTATTTTTTATGTAAAATGCAGAAGATATTTCTTAAGTTGTGTTTTTAAAAAAGTAGCTCAGTTGCCCCAGTTGTTCGTAAAACAATATCGATAGAAATTCCTAATCTACGTAGATTCTTTGCAATTTCGGCTTTTTCCGCCTTCTTGACCTTTCCTTCGATAATCTCCATACCTTCAGATAAAGATTTGATTAGTACATAAAATCCGTTGCGTAACTCTTGATCCTCAATTTCCCTGTATTTCTCTATTAAACCACTGCTTGCTTCACTATGTTGCCTTGTAAGTAGATCTTTAATGCTGACTGATAACGCCTTTGCTATTTCATATAACTTTTCAAGTGGAACAGCAATATTTCCTTGTTCATAGTCGCTTATTTTTTGACGCGTTGTACTAATTTTTTTTGCCAAGTCTTCCTGAGTGTATTTTCGCATTATCCTTAGCTTTTTTATCCTTTGTCCCATCCTATAGTCTGCAGAATCAGTTTTTTCTTCTACATTACTATATTCTTCAGTTGATAAGCCCGTTGCTTGGAAAATTATTTCAACAGAAACTCCTGCTTTAATTAGATTCTTTGCCACCTCTATTCTTGCCACTTTTCTACTATTTTCCTTGCTAGCTTGTGCAGATGTAATTAATGAATAAACTACATTACGTAATTCTTGATTCTCAATTTTCTCATACTTTTCTACTAGATCTAATATCTCTTTCCCCTCATTCTCGAGATAACTTTCTTCATTTGATATTGTGTGTTCAGGAATAAGATCTATAATGCTAACTGATAGTGCTTCTGCGATGCTATATAACCTTCTGATTGAAATTTTACGCTTTCCTTTTTCGTAATGGAGTATTACCCAGTATTTTACCCCGATTTTCTCCGCTAAATCCTTTTGAGTATATCTCTTCGTTAGCCTACAACTTCTTACTTTCTGTCCTACTTTGTAGTCTAAAAAATTAGGGTTATCAGCAGTCACTCTTTATCTATAAAAACAAATATTTATATTCTATACTGACTCCTTAATAACCAGAAGAACTATCTCAATAAAGATCATTTCAACAAGCTTAATCTATCTTCTTTCAAACAATTTCTCTATATCACTCAGTTTCATTTCTATATAAGTTGGCCTTCCATGGTCAGAATGTGGCGTTTCTTCCATTTGCCTTAGCAACTCATTCATTTCTTCTAACCTCATTTTCCTGCCTGCTCTAATTGATCCATGACAAGCGATAGTTGCCAATATTTTGTTCACTTTATCTTCTACTGGCAATGTATCTTCTTTTTGTCCATGCTAACAGGATATAGATTTAACATAAAATTTGCTACTGAAATGTTGACATTAAGTTTCAAGATCTTTATCATGTAAAGGTGTGGGAAACCTGTTCTCACGATGTTAGGTAAATCGTATTTGAGTTTTTACGCTCGTATTTTTATTAGGCTCCCACACCAAAAAGCGTATCTTTGATGTCTCCTACAGCTCCAAATTTATGACATCCATCTCCTGGGCTTATAAGGTGCTTTACAGCAGGGTTGATAAAAGATGTACAAAAGGACGTCTAAAGTAGAGGATGCTATTCTAAGATGATCTCTGACAGCCGTTTTTTTATCAACGCATTCAAAACTTAAAAAAATAAAAAACTTGAACATTTCTTCAGAATTGTGTATAATTATTAATGCTTTTTAGGTTGATTTCTTATGACTTTTTCTAAGTTTCTTGATCCCAAAAATGATGTATCGTTTAAGCGTATCTTCGGTACTGAAAAAAATAAAGATATCCTTATTCACTTCCTCAATGATATTCTTGGCTTTACTGGTAAAAATGAAATAAAGGATATAGAGTTTTTAAGTACTATTCAAGACCCTGATATCGCCGCTAAAAAGCAAAGTATTGTTGATGTTCTCTGTAGAGATTCTACAGGTGCTCAATACATTTGCGAGATGCAGGTCGCTAAAACTAAAGGCTTTGAAAAACGTGCCCAATACTATGCAGCTAAAGCTTATTCAAGACAAGCTGATAAGGGCGATCAATACCATAACCTTAAGGAAATTATCTTTATTGCTATAGCAGATTGTGTGCTGTTTCCTAATAAATCTGAGTACAAATCAAAGCATACTATTCGAGATGAAGACACTAATGAGCATGATCTAAAAGATTTCTATTTTATATTTATTGAGTTGCCAAAATTTCCAAAGAACAAGGAAGATCAGTTGGAAAATATAGTTGAAAAATGGGTTTATTTTTTTCGATATGCAGATGAGACTAGTGAAGAAGAGCTGGAAAAAATAATAGGTAGTGATGTAATAATTAAAAAGGCCTATGAAGAACTAAATAGATTTAACTGGTCAGAAAAAGAATTTATTGCCTATGAACAGGAAATAAAACGTATTCTTGATGAACAGGCTGTCCTCGCTCAAAAACTTGATGATGCTACTGAAAAAGGTAGAGAAGAAGGTAGACAAGAAGGCATCCTAATCGGCGAAGAAAAAGGTGAAATGAAAGCTAAAATAGCAGTGGCTAAAAACCTACTTAAAGCTGGCGTATCTGTCGACTTAATAGCTGAATCTACTGGCCTTTCTCAAGCTGAAATAGAGCAACTTCAGGAAGAATCAGCTAACAGATCTTTGTAGCTGCTTGTCTGCTGTTGGATCATTTAAATAAGTTTGAGGTTCATTGCCTACTTTTTCTGGTAACTGACTCTTTGATCGACTAGCGCTAGTAAGAGAAACAGCAGCAAGTATGCAATTAATTGTTCCTTTAGCCAACTCTAATAAAGATTGTTTTGGCCTGCGTGTTTGCTCTGCTTCTTCAATTTCACGTTTTGAACCCATGAAAGGAATTGCTTTGGTTGCTTGTATTATCTCTTTCACATTCTCGCTATCTTTTAAGTGATCAAGATATTCTCTAGCTGTCATACTAACTTCTCTTTTATCTAGGTGATCTTGGAATTTTTCGCTACTTAAATTCATTTCAGCATTAATAAGTAACGGTACACTACCTTCTACGTTAATTTTGGTTCCAAAGTCATATAACTGCACTCTAGATAATTCTTGACCATTAATCTTAATGAGACCAAGCTCATCATCTTGCTCTGCCAGAAGCTGGTGTTCTGTTTTGATTTCTTTTGCTAAAATTTGCCTATCTTTATCGGATAATTGGCTGTTGGCTTTATCAACATCAAAGTGTTCAACAAGAAAACCTTTTTCTCCTACTTTATAGCCAGCAGATTCTACTGCTTTCTCTACAATTTTCATAAGCTGATCAACATTTTTTAACTCAGAAACAAACACTACATTGCTATCAAAATAAGCATAATTATCACCAATTCTGTAAATAGCAACAACATGATTGCTTGTAACCAGATGGATGGCAAAATCGCCTTCAATTTCAGCTATATGATTTGATAAATCACTGAACGCTTTACGGTCTTTTTTGGTGTTAAGAATTAAGCTTGAAGGTATACTACTTGTAGCAGAATCTAGTTGCCTTTCAAAATTAGAAAGCAATTTACTAAAAGCAAAAACTTCTCTTTCTTCCCTCTTAGATATTTGCTTACCCTGCGCTATACGTTCATAAATTTCAGATGAAGCTTTTAAGTTACTTAAAAATGACTCATTACTCTGTGAAAATAAAGCTTGGGATAAGCTGCGTGTAATTGATACACACTTACCATCAATCTTAACTCCACGTTTCTCAAATGGAGGCAAATAAAGCCCTTGTTTTACTGGTGCAATGGATGCATTTGGAAAGTTATGGGATACAAATCGCGAAAACACTTCTTGTTGTTCTCTATTAAAGTGCAATGACTGTAATTGCTCAACACTCAAAATGGAGCTATGCCTAGCAATTCCCATTATAAAATCTTCTGTTGTTGAAATAAGAGAACCTGCATCTCTAGCCTTTTCATCAAAAACAACTCCCACAAAAGCTACTGTATTACCGTCTGTAAGTGTTTTACATGTGACGCACTCTTTATACATTTCTATCTGCTTAACTGCCTCTTGCTTTAATCTCTGAACTGTCACATTTTTCCTTGGTCCTTTAATCTCTAACCCTACTGGAGCATACTCTTTAGCACTGCCAGCTTGGTCTGCAAACTTAATACCATGAACTAGCATATCAATACGTTTTCCTCTCCCTGTCTGAAACTCTGTTAATATTAATGCTCTATCTTCTTCTTGCGGCTCTCCTAGCCTTATGTCACTATAGTGGCTAAATGTTCCATTGAGTACAGCTTGTGTGTGTGCTTCTTTTTCTATTAAAACTTTAAAAGGCAGTACCGCCTCACCTAATTTTTTAAATAATCCCTTATATTTGTCTATTGATTGAGATGAAGATTGATCTTGTGAAGAAGCAAGCTGAGACTCTAGAGCTTCATCAAATACCTCTTTTAACCTATCAGGATAAGGGATATTCTCAAAATCACCTTGAAACTTATCAGGCATTCCACTGGTGTACTGTGCTAGAGGAATAGGTGCTCTAATCTCCATACTAAAATATTCTTCAAATTTTTCCTTTTGTTTATTAACGTTAAAGTTAAGGTTTAGTTCAACCACTCTTCTATCTCCTATCTCTTGCCTGAGTTTATCAAGAGGAATCCCCTTGTTTATCACATTATCTCTTCCATCTGTTTCAACAATATTCATTACACAAACTGATTTTTGAGCAGATTTTGAAACTAAGACTATTGTTACAACTCCGTGACTCTGATCCAACCTAGATGGTTGACCGGCACCTTGCCCTTTACTTTTCTGATCTTTAAGACGTTGAGATTGAGGTTCAGATTGAGCTTCTGTGGGTATATTTTCTCCATAAATAAAAACGTGCTTTTTAAAATTGCTTTCTAAAACTTCAACTTCGTTTAGTAACAGGGACTGCCCTAACAAAAATCTACTAAAATAATGATTATCTCCCTTTTCTCCTGTACCAGGAAATGTGTGATAGATACGCTTTATGTTATTCTGAACTTTCTTTTTCAGCCCCTCTTCATTAACTCTACCGTTATTTCTTCCATCAATAGATATCAATATTTCATTAAAAAGAGGAGTAATTTCTTGATCACGTGATTTAGCAACGATATCTGAAATAGGAGATGGATGGTCGAGATTTACACCAACACATAGAATATTTTCTGCAGTAGTTAAAACTCTCATTACGTTCGGTTGAAAACCTTTTGTATAATCTTCAGCTTGCTTTAAAGCAGCAGATGGTGTAGTTTTACTGTTAGCCTTTATTTTACTCCCTTTCTTCCTTAATTGTTCTAGCTCCTCTTTAGTAACAGCTTTCACTTCTATAACAATAGGAATAGAATTAACCCATGATGTGCTGCTTCCCGTGCTCCTTCAGCATAACTAAGTGAATCCTTATATTTTGAATGGAAGTTGCTGACTTTCTTGAGAATCTTCTTCAGAGATTTTTTAACTTCTTCTATGTCAGAATTAGTTAACTTAGCTATATCATTTTCTGGATTCAGCCATAATTCGCGTTTTATTTCTTGAAAGTTATCCTTTAAAGCACGATCTTCATGCAATTTTTTATCTTCCACTGCAACAAGTACTCCTTGTTGATTAACATTACCTTTATCAATTGTTACTGATTTAACTCTTAATTCGCCCAGATTGTCAAAAACAGATTGAAATCGTGCAGGCTGAGATCTTCCTAATGCACCACTCAATTCACCATAACTGAACTTTTGAGTTGCAGAAGGGGCACCTTTCTCTGAGATTACAAATAACCTTATCTTATCTATCGCATCTCCTCTACCTTTAATGTCACCTTCTCTTATAATAGCCACCTTTAAAGTTTTTGGACCATCAAAACAGAAATATACTTTTTCAATATCTAGCTTTGTTGCAATTTCTGTGTCTACCAAAGTAGAAAAGCTTCCTAAAAAGAAATGAGGAAAAAAACCTCCTTTATTTACCGAATGTAAATACGATGGAATTTGGTCAATATATGATAGAAACCTTGCTTTGAAAGATTTAAACTCACTACTTGGTTGAGTTGGATGTTCGGCAGCACTAGCACCTATAACTGAACCTGCTTCCTTAATCAATAACTCTATTAACTCAAAATCTTGTGGTCTTTCTTCGTTTGGCATAAATCCCCCGTTAATATATAACTCTTTTATCTATTCAATCCTAGACTGACCATGCGGTTTTTCAACTTTCGCTTCAGTTAAATTACTACTTGGACCGGGTACATCCTCCCGATAAGGCTCCTTATCAGTAAACTTATTACAATAGGCTGAAAATCTATCTATAGAAGGAATATCTCCCTGCATTTCTAATATAGAATGTATATAATTAATTTGCTTCACCCTTTGATCAGAACTTAGTTCATTTAGTACTGCCCACACTGCCTTCATGCAGCCCTTTTTCGCCCAATGTACTAATAGATTTCCATCAAAAAAGGTGGATGGATCTATTATCTCCTCTACCTCTTCTTTTATTACAAAAGCACGATGACGGCCAAATTCCTCTTTCATCCACATGTGTATAAAAAGGTTCTCAGCTGCATCTACATAATGTCCAGAATAGTTTTGTATTCCTATAGAGCATAAACGGGTATGATAACAATCTTCTGAAATATCACTTGGCTTTAAGCAATCAAACAATTCCTGAAATTTATCAAAACTAAGCACGTCTTTTATTCTGTTCAAAGAACCATAATGACCATTTTTCTCTAAATCCCTTTTTAAAAGCTCTAGATACCTATCAGTGTTTATCTGATCAAAGAAAAACTCAAATATATCAGGATAAATGCAAAAATTAGGTCCTGCTGAATACACTGCATTTTTCATCAAGATCTCATCCTTCTTTTGTGCACTCATCTCATTCTCAGGTAAAGATTTTATTTTACTCCAAAAGAATTCCACTGCTTCTACTCTTCGCCAACCTACTGCACAATCAAGCCCATACTCATATGGATGACGACCCCTCAAATCCAACTTATCAAGATACCCACTAATGAAATGTGACCAAAACTGTGCTATAGGACCTTCTCCACAGCACCTAACTAAGTGATGATATTCAAGCAAACTTTCATTACCTTGAGCAGACAATTCCTCTTTTCTTTCCTCAAATATAGCTCGTATTTCACCCTCTAAACAACACTCACAGGAAATCTCGTATCTACTTGCCCTACTAAAAGAATTATCTGAATCTGGTACAGCAAACTTTCTACCTACCTTCCGTCTATTAAGCTTGACTCCATGCAATCCTCCTACTTCCTCCCATGATTCCTTATCAGATAACACTTGTGCAAGAAGATTGTGCCCTTTTTGACCACTTCTTTCAATTATCTTCGAATGCGTACAGCACCAGCGTTCAATTTGAAGGAGCTTAGATGCCCTATAAGGATCATCCTCCTTAATAGATGAAAACAAAACTTCTGGAATATCCTCACGATCCATAGTTACCTCCCTTAAAATGAATGAAAAAACACCTTGATTCTTAAATCTATGGCCTATCAAAACTAATCACCACTCAGTGTGCCATAGGTATATTACTCTATCTTTAAAACTTTTCAATCACAATTTTAGAAAATTTTTTAGATTTGGAATAATTTTTGATAACAGGCTCAATACATGATCTTTTATTTGTTTTTAAATTTTTTTGTCTTGAGCTTGTACTGATTCTTCCATAAACAAACTACTATTAATTTAGCAAAATATATTATTAAGATCTCCAGTAAAATAACCATTTCCAGCAACCAAAACCAAAGGTTGTGAGAAGAGTTTGTTTTGGGATGGCATGGTCTATCACTCAATACGTGCGAACTTTTCTATATAATAATTCTACTATACCATAAAAGCAGCTATATTAGCCTACTTTTACTACATTTACATACGAACTAACTTACCTAACTTTGTTGCAAAGATTGCAAGTTCCTATTTTCATAACCCTACTTTTACGTAGCTTGTTCTCACAAAGATACGATCTTTTTGGGATCTTTGAAGAAGTAAATAATTGAAATCTTTGTAATACTTGGTTGCAATGTTTTTTAGAGACAAAAGGTATTTTCCTATATCTGAATACAATAAATTTGTAATTCTGAAAAAAATATAAAACTATTGCTAATTATAATAATTGTGTAATAATTAAAACATAAGTTTTTAAGTTAAGGTAGTGTTGTGAATAATCAATTGAAAGAAGTATCTAATCCAATAAATATTCAAGCAGATTTAGAAGAGAACAGTATGGTTGATGGAATAGAAAAGCGGTCAAAAGAACAAGGTTTTTATGCAACACAGACCATACCAATTTATCAAGTTAATCAAAATATTACGTATTCATATTTAGCTACGCTCGATAGTCACTTAAAAAAAGATGAGCATTGTGTACACGAAAGTAATATACATACTGACTTACTTAATTTTGCTTTTCATGGTCACTTAGAGAAAGTTCAAGATCTATTAAACAAAGGAGCTAGCGTTGAGACAGAAGACAACGATGGTAACACGCCTTTGCATATTGCCGCTGAAATGTGTCACTTAGATGTAGTTCAATTTCTGTTAGAAAAAGGAGCCAGTGTTGAGGCACGAAACAACGAAGACTGTACTGCTTTGCATATTGCTGCTAGCGAGGGCCACTTAGAAATAGTTAAAGCTCTATTGGGCCAAATGAATAATGCTGACATACGAAAGAATAGTTTCAAATGTGTCTTGCATATTGCTGCTCGAAAGGGTTACTTAGAAATCGTTAAAGCTCTATTAGACAAAGGTACTGATATTAATGCAACAAACTATGACGGCGATACTGCTTTAAATGAAGCTGCTGGATGTGGTCGTTTGGAAGTAGTTCAATTTTTGTTAGACAAAGGAGCTAGTTTTGAAGCACGAAACGAAGAAGGATGCACTGCTTTGCATATTGCTTGTGAGGTGGGCTGTTTAGGCATAGTTAAAGCTCTGTTAGAAAAGGGATCTGATGTTAATGTAGTAGCGAAAAAAATGGCGATACTCCATTACATGAATCTGCTAGAATGAATTGCTACAATATAGTTGAATATCTTGTAGAGGAAGAAAAGGCTACTATTGATGTAAAAAACTTGAGAGGTGAGACTCCTTCCGATTTGGCAGATTCTAATGGTTACAAAGATATAGTTAAGTATCTTAGTCTTCGAGTAAGGGAGTGTCCCAAAACCTCGGGAAGTCTGGCTGATGATAAAAATGTGATACAGTATCAAAAAGTGACAGAAAATAAACACCTAACTATAACTAATAGAGCAATAAAGACCAGTTTCTGTGTAGGGATAATGACCATGTTGACAAGTGTGGCTATTGGATGTACTGCTATTCATCTTAGTTTATCAATATCAGCTACTGCTGCATTGATTGTTGGGGCCATTGCTGGTGGCATTACATATGCAGTATTAAAGCCTAATAGTAGGCTAAATGAATGTGAAGTGAATAGGCAAAGCTTACCTCAAATGCCTAAGGACGAATGTTGCATGTCATATTAGTTCTTGCATTTTATGTCATGCGTGTGAAAATGGTGTGTAGTATTTTTAACCGAGGTGGAGTTATGGAATTGAATAAATTGCAGGAAGTATTAAATTCTGCTAACGCTGATGTTGGTTTCAGTAAGAGTAATGTAGTTATTAAAATAGAAGAGAGATTAAAGCAAGTAGATCCAGGTAAATTGTGCCAATTAAGTTTTGCTGTTTTAAAAAACAACAAACAAATGGTAGAAACCCTTATAAAAGGACGTCTAAAGTAGAGGGTGCTATTCTAAGATGATCTCTGAAAGCCGTTTTTTTCATCAATACATTTAAAACTTTGAAAAATAAGCTAAAAATAAAAGAGTTGAACATTTCTTTAGAATTGTGTATAATTGTTAATGCTTTTTAGGTTAATTTTATGGCTCTTTCGAAGTTTCTTGATCCAAAATTAGATTTAACATTTAAGAAGATCTTCGGTACTGAGAAAAATAAGAATATCCTTATTCACTTTTTAAATGACATCTTAGGCTTTACTGGTGTTAACACTATACAAGATGTTGAGTTCCTTAGCACTATCATGAATCCTGAGATTGCTTCTGATAAACAAAGCATCGTTGATGTTCTTTGTAAGGATTCATACGGAAATAGGTATATTGCGGAAATGCAACTCGCTCGTGATAAAGGCTTTGAAAAACGCGCCCAACTCTATGCTGCTAAAGCTTACTCAAGACAATCTGGCAATTACATTGATTTTAAGAAAGTATTCTTTATTGCTATTTCTAATAGTACGCTATTTCCTACAGAGGTTGAGTATATTTCTACTCATAATATACGAGAGATAAAAACCAACGGACATTATCTAAAAGATTTTCAATTCGTTTTCATTGAGTTGCCTAAATTTACAAAAAACAGAGTAGAACAACTAGAGAACACAGTAGAAAGGTGGTGTTTTTTTTTCCGGTATGCAGAAGATACTACAGATGAAGATTTAAGAAAAATAGCAGAAAAATCACCAATAATAAAGCTAGCATATGATGAGTTAGACAAATTTCATTGGAATGAAAAAGATCTAATGGCGTACGAGGAAAGAATAATGAATCTACAGAAAGAAGAAGCCATCCTTGAATATAGGCTTGATCTTGCTAAAGACGAAGGCATCCAAATCGGTCATGAAAAAGGCAGAGAAGAGGGTGAGAAGGAAGCTAAAATAGCAGTTGCAAAGAATCTACTTAAAGCAGGTGTTTCTATTGATATTATAGCTCAAACTACTGGTCTTACAGTTGATGAAGTTAAAGACTTAAGCTGATTCTATCTTTTGACACCTAGATGAACATCTTTGTACTAGATGAAAACCCAGTAATTGCAGCACAAATGTTGTGTGATAAGCATATAGTAAAAATGCCATTAGAAACTGCTCAGTTATTAAGTAATGTTTTTTCAATAGCATTAAAAGCGCCAAATCCTTTTGTCAGTACCACAGATCAGAATATAGCAGTTCCATATAAACTCACTCACAGCAATCATCCTTGTTCTTTGTGGGCTAGGCAATCGAAAGGGAACTTTTGTTGGTTGATAGAGTACGGAAAAGAATTATGTAAAGAGTACACTTGGCGATACAAAAGAAAGCATAAATCAGAAGAAGTAATAGATTGGTGTGATAGTAATAAGGATTTACTCATTTTTCGATCAACTGATATGCAAGCTTTTATAAAAGCACTGCCCGATCGGTATAAATGTACTAATCCTGTAAAAGCTTATAGGGAGTATTACCTACAGGAAAAGATGAGATTCGCTAAGTGGGAAAATGGAAGAGAAGTTAAAAGCAATAGATCCAACCACGTATAAAGAGTGGAAAAATTTTAATTTTAATGTGAATTATTGGATAAACAATTGCGCAGAGAGATGTACTCTATTGCATATCGCTGCTGGAAATGGTTATATAAAGGCAGTGAAGACTCTATTGGAAATAGGTGCAAAGGTCAATGCAGTAGATCTAGATAGGATGACTCCGTTACACTTAGCTGCCGAAGGAGGTCATGCAGAGGTAGTAAAAATCTTAATAAACGCAGATGCAAAGGTCAATGCAGTAGATCTAGACAGGGTGACTCCGTTACACTTAGCTGCCGAAGAAGGTCACGCAGAGGTAGTAAAAATCTTAATAAACGCAGATGCAAAGGTTAATGAAGTGGATAGAATGAAGCGTACTCCATTGCATATGGCTGCTAAAAATGGTCATATAAAGACAATGGATGCTCTATTAGAAAAAGGTGCAGAAATTAATATAATAGATAAAAAGGGGTTGACGCCATTATTTCTTGCTGCCGAAAATGGTCATAAAGAAGCAGTATGTGCTTTAATGGAAAAGGGAGTAGATTTTTTATTGGGAAATAAAAATAGAATCCTAAAGTACTTAGAAAAACTAACCAAAAGTGATAATTTAAAACAGTTTCGAAAAGAGCAAAGGGATGATGAATATGAATCACTTAAATACTCATTGCTATGTCGTGATGATCATTCTTTAGTTGATATTGTTGGAGGAGATATATTCAATAGCTTAATGCATATACGGCTTGCTGGCATATCTGGTCTAACACCAAGTCAAAGAGAATTAAATAAGAATTATTCAGTATCCTCCAAGCATACCTGTCTTTTAGTGATGAAGGTGATTATAATGAACATGGTTATATTGTGAGACTTAGAAATTTTTTACAAGACAATGGAGATAATCAAGATCTAGAAAAAGTCCTTAATCTTAGAAGAGGAGAATCTAAATTAACAGTATTACACATAATATCAAGTATAGCTGGGGTAGAAAAAGAATATGACGATTCTGTAGCTTTACTTTTGAAGGCAGGAGCTAACCCTAATGTAAAGGATGATAGAGGAAAGACACCCTTGCATTATGCTACTGGACCTAATAGTATAGCTTCTCTTATGGAAAAAGGAACTAATCTTAATGAGCAGGATAATGAAGGAAAAACACCCTTACATTGTATTGCAAGCACTGATTACAATGATCTCATCTCTTCACTTCTGGATAGTGGAGCTAGATCTGATATATGTGATAAACAAGGAAAGACCTCACTAGACATAGCAATTGATAATTGTAACTACTATGCTGAAGGTTATCTTTTAACTGAGGATCACAAAAGGTTGCAGCAAGAATTAGACTGTATTCTTGGTGGTGTTGACAAAGATAACCCTTCTTCTCTAAGTAAAGGTCTTACTGTATTAGAAAAGTTTTTGAATGAACGCAAGGGTACTCAAGACTTAAAGAGAGTTTTAAGCCTTCATAACAATAAAGGGAAGTTACGAATCTTCTAAGAAACTCCTAAGAACCTTCTTCATCTATCGGCTCCTCTTTCATTAGTATATAACCAAATTCCTTTGCTTTTTTAGTCAAATTTTTGACTACTCTCTCTTTGTAGAGTGTTTCATAATAGTTCATTCCTTTTTCTACATATTCTTGTCCATATTTTAGCATATTATAAAAAATACATGCTAATTTCCTTGCTGTAGCAGTGATCGCTTTTGGTATCCCTAGTCGCTTCTTTAACCTCCTGCAGTATGCACCAAGTGCAGTGTTGCTTCTTGATACACAATGAGCAGCAAGTCGCAAGGCAGTTGCAGCACGATTAACAACTTTACGAGTTCTTGTTCCAATAATTTTCCCTCCTGTAATTTTATTAGCAGGACTTAATCCGAGCCAGGAAGAAAAATGCTTTTCTGTCCTCCATTTATTGTGATTTATACCTGTTTCTGAAATGATAGCCTGTATACTTAATACATCAAGTCCTGGAACTCTAGTAAAATCCATCCCCGTTATTCGATATAAATCTTCATCTACGGCAAAATCTGGACTATTCTTCTGTTTTCTCTTTCGTGTCTTATTCAATGCCCTGTTCTCATTCGACTTTGTTTCAAATGTTTTATAGTAATTTTCTATACTTTTATCACATCCCGTTATTTGCTCTTGAAAAAAAGTATATGCTGCATATTCTTGTTTTAGCACAAACAAGTGTTCCTCTCTATAATCACCAGCTAACGCTTTTGCTATAGTAGACTGATCATTTTTTATTCGTGCATCCCTGAATTTAGCCAATTTCTCAGGATCTCTTTCGCCTTCAATTATAGCTTCAATGATTTTCATACCAGTTATCCCAGTAATATGACTAATAACCTTGTGTAATTGAATATTCATTTGAATTAGCGCTTTTTGCATACGTTGAGTATGTTTAGCTGCATTTTCAATTAGATTAGCACGTTGTCTAACGTAACTACGCAGTACACACATTTGATTATCCGGTCTAAATGATCCTTGAAGCAGTCCATAGCTGTGCAATTGTTGCAGCCATTGACAATCTTGAACATCAGACTTTCTACCAGGCACATTTTTGACATGTCGCGCATTTACTAATTTTACTTCAAATTTATGTGATTCTAATATTTGAAATAAGGGAATCCAATATACTCCAGTTGACTCCATGGCTACAGTTCTAACCTGACACTTTTTTAACCACTTTGCTAAGTTGTGTAGATCTACTGTAAAGCACCCAAATTTTTGGATACGTTGTTCATCTCTTCCTTCAGGTACACATACATAATGTACAGTCGAGCCAATATCAATCCCTGCTGCATCAAGGTTTATTGTTTTTAATTTACTTTTTGCTTCTGCCATATAAAATCCCTCCTATATTATTATGATAAGAAGCACTTCAGCTTGGGACGGTTAGGTTATACAATCTTCTAAACGAGGTAGCCCAAAAAGAACTCCATCAATGGTTTTACCATTTCCCCCAAAACCATGCTTTCAAACGGGCATTTATAGCACCATTGATTGTTTCGGTTATAGCTGCAGAAGCGCTTCTTCATAACACTATACCCAAAGAACATAAAGTAAAGAGGGAGTTTCTTTTTGGTTTTACAGATTTTATCTGTTCTGGGCTTTCAATATATCAGAGATGTTTTTCATAGTGATGAAACTTGTTGTAAAGAAGCAGAAAGATTGTTGCTGGCAGCAGGAATAAAAGATTTCAAAGGGTTAGATAGTGAAAAGCATCTGCTTAAATCTAGGACTCTATGGGATAATTTAATACTAGACCAGCAGGCAAAGTTAGAAGTGTTTTTAGATGAAGTAGGTAAAGCGCAAGACATGAATCAATTAGAACAAGTTGTAAACGAAGCTATAAAGTCTGGAATAAGGTTTAATTTTCCTCATCAAGGAAAGCTATATGGAAAGATGTATGAAGATAAGTATAACTTTATGGATTGTGTGATGAAAAGAATAAAAGAGATTAGTGAATTAGAAAAGAACTCCAAGGTTGCTAGTGATATAATATGTAAATTAGTATCAAAAGGAGCGGTGTGGTATGTTGTAGATAGTATGTATGTGCTCAATACACTGGAATTAGAATTTGAAGATCATGAAACTAATATGATAAAAGCTCATGGAAGTTGTGCAAATCTTACTCTCAAGTTTATGGAAGTTGTTAGAGGTGCAACTAATGGTAAGTTAAAAGATGCAAAAATGGACAACTCTACTTTCTACTTAGAGTATTCAGAGGATAGCATAATAGATGTCGCAAAGATAACAGATGGGGCAAGGAGCTTAGGGTTAACTCAAGGAAAAATAGAATACGGAAGAGATATAGTAAAGATCGGTAAAAGTGAGGTAGAAATTATAACGGAAAATGGCATAAGGCATTACACTAATCTTGCAGACAATAATAATATAGTGTTAACTTTCTCTACTAGTTTAGGAGAATTAGAAGTTAATTTGTACCCTGACAAGCAAGATAAAATAATAGTAGAAGTTAGTAACAAAAAGGAAATACTGGAAAAGTTCAAAAATTGTAAAGAAGAATTAGGTGAGAATTGCTCGCTTGGTGGATATTGGGTCTACGATGCTATTAAACAGGGATGTTTTGAAAGGTCTGGAAAACTTTGTCAATCTTTTGAAACAATTAGTCTATCTAAAAAAGTCTCAGAAGGAGTCAAAGCAGCGGTAAAAGGTTTAAAGTGTGGTGATATAGTGAGTTCTTCATCCAGTAATATATTTCCTCCAAAAGCGATTATGCAGGAAGGTAAAGCAAGAGTACCAGGAGCATGAACTCAAAGTTGCTTAGGGTCAAGTTTTGAGTATTTTACTAAAATAGCTTTAACATTTTTTGGGGAATGTTTTAAATCCTATGGTGATGTTAAGTTAATAGCTTAAGAGATATTCTAAAGGAGTTATCTTATTTAAAAAATTACTTGGACGCTTATAGTTTTTTGAGCATAGCCTTTCATGTTAGATTCAAAGAAGACTGAATAGGCTGCTCCACACTTTCTACTTTCTCGAGCTTGGTGTTGGGCTTAAAGGTATTGACCTTACCCAGAAAAAGTGGAGAGAAAGTTTGGAATGTTTTTCACAAAGAGAATGATGAATCAAAATGCTCAGGAATGCAATAGTTAATAGTGACGTTGTTTGTTATAAAAAATTTCTATGTATTCAAATATTGCAGTTCTAGTTTGTTGAGCAGAGTGTTGTGAAGTATCAATAAGTATTTCTCTTTTCAATGAGCTAAAGAAGCTTTCCACAACAGAATTGTCGTAACAACAACCTTTATGACTCATCTATGTTTTTTATGGATAAGAGATATTGATAACCTTGCAAAGTATATTGTGAACCTTGATCACTATGTAATAGTAGATTTTTGGCAGGTTTACGCTTGTTAACGGCCATTAATAAAGAGTCCATAACCAATTGTTTATTTATTGAACTGCTCATTAACTACCATGCGTGAATATAGATCGATTATTGTTGCCAAATATAGCCATCCTTCTTTGGTTTTTATATAAGTAATCCCATACTTTATTTGGTTGATCGACAATAAAGTTTTGGTCTAATATATTGGGAGCTACTGTCCGTTTGTTGTTTCTTAATTTTAAATTTTCTTCTCAATATAGCCTGAATACCATTTTTCTGCATAATACTTTGCACTGTTTTTAAGTTGCAACTTTTACCCAAAGCCTTCAATTCAGCATGAATTTTAGGAGCTCCATATCTACATTTAGAAGCTTGATATATTTTTTGAATATCTGCTAATAACTCTTTATTTGCTGATTCTCTACTGCTTATTTTTCTTGTGGTCCACTTATAGTAGCCACTAGCAGAAAATCCTACATAATTCCTGTACTTTATAGCAGTTACTATATAAAAAAATATTTTACTCTTTTTGACTGGCCAGGGCTTTTTTTAAAATGTCTCTTTCCCTTGTTACTCTTGCTTTGTAAATCAAACCTCTCTTTGTCGTAAGGAGCCATGTTACCTCTACCTGGAAATGCATCTGCTGCCGACTTTTTTTCGTTGTGTTTCTTTATCCATTTTCCTAATAAACCACCCTTTATTCCTAAATCCTTTGCTATTTTCGTAATTGTTTGACCTGCCTTTCTTTGTTCATTTGCCAGCTTAACAGCTTCCAATTTGAATTCTGCCGTATATTCTCTTGCCATTTCTAATCCTCAAAAATTTTATTTTACCCGAAAAAACTCCTTTCTTTCTCTCCACTTTTTCTGGGTAAGGTCAAGAAGCCTATTGTCTAATTATGTACCTAAATTTTATTACGGCACTTTCACTACTACTTTAACGAGTGAGCTACCTTTCTATAAAAGACCTATCGACTGTTGCAATTATAGGCGTAAACAAGAATGATAAAAGAGTACGAGATTGAGTAACTATGTACACTTCTGCTGGCATACCAGGGTATAGGTATACGTTTTTAAACTGAGCAAGCTCTGGTTTTGGTATCACTACACGTACTGAATAATAACGCCCTAGCCTTGGATCATCAAGGGCATCGGGAGAAATATTGCTTACTATACCATTAATTAAACTTAAACGACGTGCACTGTAAGCACTTAAACGAACTTTAACCTTTAGCCCTTCTAGCCCATCAATAGAGACTATGTTGCTATCTTTCTTTTGTGCTGACAGTATCTCTTCTATGTTTCTGGTCTGAATTTTAGCATCTATTATTAGGTCATCATCCGATGGCACTACGCTCATGATCGGAACTCCAGATTGTATAACACCACCTTCAGTATGGTATCTTATATCTGTGACTATCCCATCTTGAGGCGATTTAATTATTGTACGTGCTAATGAATCTTCAGCAACCATCAGTCTCTCTTTCAAGTCTGCAATAGACGTACTAACTTCCTTAAGTTCAGCGTTTGCTCTTTCTTGAGAATCATTTCTCACGTTTATAATTTCTAATTCGTTCTCTCCAATTTTTTGCTGCACTTGAGATATTGCAGAACGGTAATGTCCAACTCTGCCTTCAATTTCAGCAAACTGCTTTTCTAAAGCTAAAATGTGTGGTTTGCTTATATGGCCACTATCAAGTAATTGTCTTTTTGTTTCCAACTCCTCAGTTATCAAGTCATATTGCTTATGAGCTGCATTTAGTTGAAAGTTTAGCCCCGCTAATTCATCATTTAACTGCTTTATACGTTGTTGCAGTATGTCTGTTTTTCCCAATATGCTCTTTCTCTGAGAGTTGAACAACTTTACTTGATTCTTTATCGCTTTATTTACAAGTTCATCGTGAGATAATTTTTTAACCTCATCAGGAAACTCGAGCGTGTCCAAATCTACTCTGATTGCAAGAAGCCTTGCTTCTGTTGCTAAAAATGATAAGAGCTTCTCTTTGATGATACTTAAATTCGCCTTCTCGTTAACATCACTCAACAAAACTAGAGGCTCATCTTTTTTAACTGCTTGACCCTCTTTTACTAAAATTTTGCTTATTATTCCTCCGCCCAAGTGTTGAACTATTTTTCTATTTGAAGATACAATAACTTCTCCACTTGCATGCACCGCACCGTCAATTGGAGCTATAGCCGACCAAATACCACCTATCCCAAAAAAGATGAGTATTACTACCAGACCAAAAAATAGTGGTCCCCATGTTACTTTCAGGACTTCATTTACGTTATTACTTTCGCGTTTTAAAATAAAATTTATCACTGCATCAATCAATGCAAACGTCTTATCCAAAAATTTTGGGTACTTCTTCTTTTTATTTTTTGCTCCTTGCATATTTATATTATCACCATGGCCAATCAAGCCTGTCAAAGAAAATCCAGCGCTAAGCTTTTTTAACTTACTTATCATAATACTACTGTGAATTTGTGTTAACTCAAGATAACACACAAAAACAAAGAATCTATAATTTAAGCATTCCATTTAGACTGTAGAGCACCAGAATAAACTATTTAGTAACAATTCCTGCATCAACTATGTTTTTAAAATTTTTTGACGTTTAACTTTATTATAACTTTTTCTTTATTTTGTGAATATCTGAGTTACTTATATTATGTAAGAAATCTATTGCCAACTAGTCAATATTCTGTTAGGAATTAAGATAATATAAAGTTATTATGCTTAAATTGGAAAGCAGAAAGTTCCTGATTACTGGCGCATCAGGCGGAATAGGGCAAGCAATTGTAAAAATTATGCACAAAGCCGGAGCAACTTTATGTATTTCTGGCACAAAAAAAGAAGTGCTCGAAGAAGTTGCTAAACAATATGAAAAAAACATGCATGTACTCCCTTGTGATTTATCAAATGCTGAGGAAGTAAATCAACTAATAAATAGAGCAAGTGAGCTGATGGAAGGCTTTGACGGGCTCGTATGCAATGCGGGTATTACGCGAGACAGTTTATTATTGAGAATGACAGATGAAGCATGGCAAAAAGTAATTGATATTAACTTGAGCTCTACATTTAAGCTGAGTAGAGAAGCATGCAGAAAACTAATTAAGAATAATTGGGGAAGAATTATAAATATTTCCTCAATAATAGGGCTGACAGGAAACGCCGGGCAAGCAAATTATGCGGCGTCTAAAGCTGGAATAATAGCTATGAGCAAATCCATAGCAAAAGAAGTTGCAAGTCGTAATATAACAGTAAATTGTATTGCTCCTGGGTTTATAGATACTAAAATGACTGAAGTTTTAAATGAAGGACAAAAGGGAAAAATATTAGATAATATTCCAATGAAAAGAATGGGAACAGGGGAAGAAATAGCAGCAGGGGTCTTGTTTTTAGCAAGTGATGAAGCAAAATATATAACAGGGCATGTGCTCAATATTAATGGTGGGTTATTTATGTAGCAACACTTATGTATGGACAAATTATAATTTTTACTTTAAAATAAAAAATGTGTAGGTTTAGGTTAATTTATTACTTAGAGGCAAAAAAATGAGCTCTATAATGGAATTTTTTAGTGTTTTTTGCGTAGTATTGCTTTTCTCTTTCTCAGGTTATGCAGCTGACCCTGATATGGATGAAACAACTAAAGTAATATGCAATATTATTGGTTATGTTTGGGGGATAGGCGGTCCACTTATGACGGTAGTAATAATTGGTGCAGCTTTGCTTGCAATATTTGGCAGGATGCCGTGGCCAGCCCTCTTTGCTCTTGGCATGTTCTGTGGTGTATTTTTTGGCGCTAAAACTATCATAACGAAAATTATGCCCAACGTAAGCGATGAAGCAAAAACTATGTTGGAAAAGTGTGGACAAAAATAATCCAAAAAGTGCAGAAATGCTTTTTTGTTATCCATTAAACCGCTTCATATCTTCAACTTGCAACAAATAAGGGCTATCTTTTGGTAAAGTTTTAACAGCTAGCTCAGCATATTTTGTAAATTGCTTTAAATCACCTTCAATACAAGCCTTTTTTGTCAAGGCAAAATAATGCATTGCCGTATCAGCTTCACATTTATATGCAATGCTTAAATACTTCCAGACAAAAGCGTTATCTGGTTCTACATTCAAAATCTGCTCCAGGTAAAAAATCGCCTTTTTTGCATCACCGTGTAATAATAAAGTATGAGATAATGCAAGTTTCACTAAATAACTGTTTTTCTCAGATAAATACCTAAGCGATTCCTCATACATTTTTATTGCTTCACTTAAATTTCCGGCCTTGTATAGCATTTCTGCTTTTAATTCATATAGGTATGGGTCATTGCGTGACTCTTGAATCAATGAATTAACTTTAGCAATAGCCTCTTCTATCTTTCCTTGCCTATAGCAAACTATAGCATTTACATACTCAGAATTATTTTCATATTTATTAGATAACACATGAATAGGAGCAAAGAAAGAGTCTAGCTTGGCAACCACACGCTCAAACTTTAGTAACTTATCCGCAAAAATTGGTTTTACGTTGTTTTTAACCTTATAATTTTGTACAGCAAATATACGTTTCTCACTAAGTGGGTGAGTGCGGAAATATTCCTCGGTGTTCTCATGCTCAATACTTTTAAAATAATCAAAAATCTCTTTCATACCTGAATTATCATAGCCAGATTCATCAAGATACCTTAAAGCATAGCTATCTGCTACACTTTCTTGCTCTTGAGAATAGTTAAAAAATAGCCTTGAACTAAACGCTACACCACTAAGAAAAATTGCACCAGCAACCTGAGGGTTAATGATAATACTAGAAACTAATCCTACCATATAACTAATCATTGCTATCGATTGAAAATAACCCATAGCACTACTCATTTGCAATATATGACCAGCAGATATGTGAGCAATCTCATGTGCTAATATACCAAGCAGGACATAAGGTTTAGCCGAATATTGTAAAAGTCCTAAATGAATGAAAATACTGTTATTGTTAATTACAAAAGCATTAATCGAATTGTCATTAATTATAAAAACTTTTATTTGCTCATGATCAATATCCGCAGCAGAAAATAAAGGTTGCGCTAGCTCTTTCACTATTGCTTCCACTTCACTATCTCTAATAATGTTAATAGAGTAAGCATTATTACAATATGCAAAAAAGAACAATAAGGTCAAAAACTTAGCAACTCTAAACATGAAAATTCTGTGCTTGTATAATTTATAGAAATTCTATATTTTAACACTTAAATTATACAAATTTATAAACGCTAGTTTAAATTTTTAACGTAACTGATAAGTTTGTCGATGGTAGTTAACTTAATTTTATGTTGTTCAGCAAATTTAAGTAACTGAGGTAAGCGCATCATAGAGCCATCATCATTCACTAATTCACAAATAACTGCTGAATGATCAAACCCTACTAACTTCGCCATTTCAACACTCGCTTCAGTATGACCAGCACGTTGTGCCACCCCACCTTTATGTGCAATTACAGGAAAAACATGACCTGGAGTTATGATGTCATCCTGAGTACCATCCTTGTTGATAGCAGCATGTATAGTTTTCGTTCTATCCTCTGCTGAAACACCGGTTGTAATGCCATAACGTGCATCAATTGATGTAGTAAATGCGGTATGATTTTCACCAATATTTTTCTTTTCCATGAAATTAAGGCCCAACCTTTTCATGTGAAATTTAGTCATTGCTAAGCAAACAACCCCTGTACCATACCTAACCATAAAAGCCATATGTTCCGGCTTTATTTTCTCAGCTAAGACAATCAAATCGCCTTCATTTTCTCTATTTTCATCATCAACTAAAATGAATAATTTACCGGAACGAGCATCCTCTAATACATCTTCCACAGAAGAAATACCTGGTAGACTCATTGAAGCATAAGTGGCCTGTACCATAATAATTTACTTAAATTCAATCTTAACTATTTTATACAATTTCTCTCCATTTGGCACTGTCACTTCCACATATTCACCGACTTTTTTGCCGATTAAGGCACTCCCAAGTGGTGAACTAGTAGATATTAACTGCTTTGAAACATCAGCTTCATATTCGCCTACAACCTTATAAACATATTCCACTTCACCGTTATTATCACTTAACATGCTTAATGTCACAGTTGCACCAAACATTACTGAATCACCAGACAAATTTTTTACTTCTATTACTTCCGCATGTGAGAGCTTACTTTCTATCTCCATTATACGGCCTTCAATAAAACCTAACCTTTCCCGTGCTGCATGATACTCTGCGTTTTCAGACAAATCACCTTGATCACGAGCATCAGAAATAGCCTGTATCACAGAAGGTTTTTCTTCCTTTAATTTTTCAAGTTCGGCTTGCATATTCTCAAAACCTTCCCTCGTCATAGGAAATTTATTAATAATGGATGAAGCCATAATCACCACCTAAACGCAATTAAATTGAGTAACGAAATTACTCACAATGTTAAAAATATCACCTTTTATATCATCACTCATGTCATTTGACAACTTTTTTAAAACCCCAGGGTGTACAGTATGAAAATAATTAATAAGATCATGTTCAAATTTATTAATGTAACTTATTTGTATTTTACTTAACTGATTATATAGGTTAGAAAAAATATACATCAGCACTACTTGCTCTTCTATTGACATAGGTAAATGTTGTTTTTGCTTTAATAACTCGACAAGATATTTACCCTTATTCAAGGATAATTGAACACTAGCATCAAGATCAGAACCAAATTTTGCGAAATCTTCTAATTCTCTATACTGAGCTAAGCTTAGCTTTATAGAACCAGCAACTTTCTTCACAGACTTTAGTTGTGCAGCAGAACCAACCCGTGAAACTGACAAACCTATATTTACTGCAGGTCGAAATCCTTTATAAAATAATTCAGACTCAAGAAAGATCTGCCCATCGGTAATTGAAATAACATTTGTTGGCACATATGCAGATACATCACCAGCTTGAGTTTCGACAATTGGCAAAGCAGTTAAAGAACCCTGCCCTTTTTTATCAGACATTTTAGCAGCTCTTTCAAGCAAGCGAGAATGTACATAGAATATATCTCCAGGGTAAGCTTCACGACCAGGAGGACGTCTGAGCAATAAAGACATCTGCCTATATGCCACAGCATGCTTAGATAAATCATCATATATAATCAAACAATGCATTCCATTGTCACGGAAAAATTCCCCAATAGTGCAACCAGCATAAGGTGCTAAAAATTGCATAGGCGCGCAGTCAGATGCACTAGCCACAACTACAGTTGTATACTCTAATGCTCCGCTTTCTTTCAGCTTATTTACCACTTTTGCTACTGTTGAAATTTTTTGCCCAATAGCAACATAAACACAGTAAACTTTTTGATTTTCGTTTACCTCATCGTTAATCTTCTTCTGATTGATAATAGTATCAAGCGCAATAGTAGTTTTACCAATTTGTCTATCACCAATAATTAATTCACGCTGCCCTCTACCTATTGGAATTAGCAAATCTATAATTTTAATTCCTGTTTGCAGTGGCTCATGCACAGACTTACGATCAATAATGCCTGGCGCTTTAGATTCTATATCCATTCTGTTTTTGGCTCTAATTTCCCCACCGTCGTCCATAGGATGGCCCAACGCATTTACAACTCTCCCTAACAATTCATGCCCTACAGGCACCTGCACAACATCACCACTACATTTTACAACGTCCCCTTCTTTCACATCACGGTCATTACCAAGCACAACTATTCCAGCCGTATTATGATCTAAATCGAGAACTATTCCTTCTACACCACTTGCAAAAAATACCTTTTCACCGAATTTTGCTTTTTCCAGCCCATAAACCAATGCGATACCATCTGTTACTGAAATTACTTCACCTATATTTTCCCGCTTTATAGGATTATCAAACGTCTCAACCTTTTCTCTTATTATACTTGCTATCTCAGAAACATTCATACTGTTCTTCATACAAAATTCCTTACTTTTAATATTTCCATTTTACTTAAGTCAACTAACCTATCCAAGTAACTTTTTAGCGAAGCATCGATCAAATTAAAACCATACCTAACTACGAAGCCACCTAGTATAGAAGGGTCAACCACATTGCTTACTTTTATTATTTTACCAAGAAAGCTCAAAGATTCAGTAATTATTTTTATATCAGATTCCTTTAAAGTTTCTGCTGACTTTATAGTAATTTCGAATTCATTTTCATTTTCTCTTGCAAGACTTAAGAATTTTTCTAATATAAGGATCAATAAACTAGAGCGTTTATTTGCAAATATAACCATAATAAATTTTACTAAATTCTCACTCAAGTGCTCATTTATAGAAAGCATCACTTCTTTTTTGTGTGCAAAAGAAATCATAGGATGAGATAGGTACACAAAAACATCACGTTGATCCTTAAAAAAAGCCAACAAAAATTCTACTTCTTTCCTTATAATACCTAACCTGCTTCCTGAGACATGAAATAGCACTCTAGCGTAAGATGAAACTAAATTATTGTATTGGGTCTTTTTCATATTAAATCCAGTAAATCTAAATTAATTCAGCTACAAATCTTTCATTCTTCAATCCAAGCATTTTTTATATAAACAGGTCTTCTCTTTAAGGAAAGAAAATATAAATCATATCTGACTGAATAATCTAAAAAACTAAGGTTTTTACTTAAGAAATACTTAGAAGAATTTATAATAGACTGACATTGAAGATGAGATATCGGTATTTCTTTTCCAAGTAAACTTGTTTTAACTTCTATAAAAATCAGCTCCTTTTTTTTAGATACAATTAAGTCAATTTCACCGAACTTACAACGGTAACGGCGTTTTATAACATTATACCATTTCAGTTTTAAATATACTAAAACTAATAACCCGCCAAAGTAACCTACAAAGTAGCGTAACCTACTTACCACAAGAAGAACAATTATGATAACAATTAACTTTGTGTAACTACTTTGCCTCCTTCTTTATTTTTACTATAAACCTTACCTCTTGCTGCAATATCCCTATCAACCAGTTCTATCACTGCCATTGAAGCGCAATCACCCTTTCGAGTGCTAAATTTTATTATTCTAGAATACCCACCTTTACGATCTTGATAACGGCTGGCTAAGACGTTTAATAACTTATCAACTGCTAACTTACTATTATGAAGGCGTGAAAGCAAAAGTCTTCTACCATGTAAAGTATTCTTATTCTTAGCAATTGTAATAAACTTTTCGACATATGGACGAAGTTCCTTAGCTTTTGGTAAAGTAGTTACAATCTGCTCATGGTTAATTAATGAGATAGATAGATTCTTTAACGTCGATAATCTATGTTCAGTACAACGAGATAGTTTACGTTTTTTTATTCCATGTTTCATATATCACCTAATCTTCATCAGTATGTTGTTTAGCCAACTCATCTATATCCTTAGGTGGCCAGTTTAGCACATTCATACCCAAAGACAAGCCAAAATTAGTCAAAACTGCCTTAATCTCATTCAAAGACTTTCTGCCAAAATTAGCAGTTCTTAACATTTCACCTTCTGTCTTTTGTACAAGATCACCTATATAAGTGATGTTTTCGTTTTTCAGACAGTTATGAGACCTGACAGATAATTCCATTTCATCTACCTTACGCAATAAGACAGGGTCATAACCCAAATCTTTAGCACCACTAGACGAAGAAACCTGCGATTTTTTATAACTTACATCAGAACTAATAAAGGGCTGAAGTTGCTCCTGTAATATTCTTGCAGCAGAGTCAACAGCTTGACTCGGAGAAATTGTACCATCAGTTTCAATTGACAATATCAGCTTATCCTTATCAGTCACTTGGCCAACACGACTGTTCTCTACCCTGTACGAAACCCTGTTGACAGGGCTATACAAAGCATTAACTGGAATAAAACCAATTAAATCCTGTTCACTCATAAGCTTCAAAAGTTCATTTTCTTTATATTTAGTTACAGGAAGATAACCTTTTCCGCTAGCCACATATATGGTCATGTTAAGCTCCACATTTTGCCCCAGCGTACATATTAACAAATCTTTATTAACAATAGAGCATTGATCATCAGTTTCTATCATCCCAGCTAATACCTGGCAAGGCCCTTTAGCGTTTAAATTTAAGCATTTATTAGAAGCACCATTTAATTTACACCTCAACATACCCATATTTAATACTATATCAGTTACGTCTTCTCTCACCCCTTGAATAAAAGTGAACTCATGAGTTACACCTTCAATTTTTATTCCATAAACAGCACTACCTTTAAGAGAAGATAACATTACACGTCTTAATGCATTGCCTAATGTTAAAGCAAAACCACTTTCCAACGGTTCTAGCACTATATCACTTTTTTCACTTGAATCATCTGATATTACCTTAACTGAACTAGGTTTAATCAATTTATCTAAATTGCTACAGAGAGAAACATCATTATTATAATACATAAAACAACCTTTTCAAATATCCTATACTCTTCTTTTTTTTCTTAACCTGCACCCATTATGAGGAATTGCGGTTTTATCTGCAATTGAAGTCACAGTCAACCCACAGCTCTGAAGTGCTTTAACCGCAGCTTCGGTACCAAAGCCAGGGCCGCGAATTATTACAGAGACAACCTTCATACCAAATCTCTCCATTGCGTTCTTCGCAGCAGACTCCGCAGCCTTACCTGCAGCATAAGGTGTGGATTTTCTCGAACCTGAAAAACCACATGCACCCACAGAAGTTTGACATAGCGTATTACCATGAACATCAGTTACATTTACAAAAGTATTATTAAAAGTTGCACGAATATGGACAACACCAGTAATAAACTCCTTCTTACTCTTACTAACCGTTTTGACTTTTTTCATTAAAACTCACAATAATAATAAATTTTATTTTTTCCCAGCAATAGGCAACCGAGATCTACCTTTACGAGTCTTAGCATTAGTATGAGTCCTTTGCCCTCTCACAGGTAAACCTTTTCTATGTCTCACCCCTCTATAGCATCCCATTTCCACTAAAGATTTTATGTTCATAGCCACTTCTTTTCTGAGCTCACCTTCTATAACATAATTTTGTCTAATGAAACCGCTGATCTTTTCTATATCTTCATCTCGTAATTCTGAAACACGTTTGCGCTTATCAACTTCGCAAGCGTGACAAATTACATTCGCAGTAGCAATACCTATACCATATATATAAGTTAATGCAAAAGGAACACATTTCCTCACTGGAATATTTATGCCTGCAATACGTGCCACTGGTACCTCGATACTTTATTAATAACAACTCTTAATTTATACCATAAAACAACTCAGAGTCAAACCAAATTACAAGAAATTTTACTTTCAATCTCTTGCGTTACCTCATCAACACTCAAATTAGCGTCAATTGTTAATAATTTGCCTTTATAATACTCGCGTAAACCTTTCATTTGAAGGTGATATTCACTTATTCTCTTATTAATTGCAGACATATCAGCATCATCAATTCTTTTCTCTAACCTCGTACTTTTACATTTAGCACAAGTAGTACTCTTAAAAGAAGATACACTATATATGCTTTTACAGTCCAAACACGCGAGACGATTTTTTAACCTATCGATTGCAATATTATCGTCAAGCTGCAGCTCAACTACAATGTCAACATCCCTATTATATTTTTCTTGCAAAACTTGAGTCAAAAAATGAGCCTGGTTTAAATTTCTCGGAAAACCATCTAATAAGCAATTATCATCCACTAATGCAAGCTGGTCACGTAATAATCCACATATAATTTCATCTTGAATTAAATTACCAGATTCCACGGTACCCTTTATTTTTTTACCTAACTCACTACTGCTAGATATAATATTCCTTAATAAATCCCCTACTGAAATTAATTTTAAATTATATTTTGCTATTAACAAGCTTGACTGAGTACCTTTACCAGAACCTGGAGGACCAAAAATCGTAATGATCATCTTACTTTCCTCGTTTTAGACTCATATTTCTTTATCCAGTTGTCGTACCTATTTGAAAAAATATAAGATTGTATTTGCATAATAGTATCAGTAATAACGTTCACTATAATCAGTAAGCTCGTCCCACCAAAAATAAATGGTATATCATAATAATATCTCATAACTTCAGGTACAGTACATATGACTACCAAATACGCAGAGCCAATGAATGTCAACTTAAAAACTATATCTTGAAGGTAATCAGAAGTATGTTTCCCAGGCCTTCTACCAGGTATAAAACCACCATTTTTTTTAAGAAAATCTGCGTTTTCCTCTGGATTAAATATAAAATTGGTATAGAAAAAATTAAAAAATACTATCAGCACCAAATAGGCTACAATATATACTACTTTATTTGCCATAAAGTAATTCAAAATAAAATCAGAAAAAGCGTGCCCCTTATAGAAATTTGCAATTGAAATAGGTGTCAATAAAATTGCATTAGCAAAAATGGTTGGTACTACACCAGATAAATTAATCTTCAATGGAATATAAGTAAAATCGTCATTATGTAATCTTTTAAATTGCTTTTTAGGATGTTGAACAATAACCTTTCTATAAGAAGACTCTACAAAAATGACTAAGAGTAGCAGCAAAAAAAACAATACCAAAACAAAAAGGATAATAAATAACGATACGCTACCGTTTTTATTTAACGTTAACAAAGATGACAAAGCGCTGTGTAACTCTGATATTATACCCGTGAAAATGATTAATGAGATACCATTGCCTATACCGCTAGCGCTGATTCGTTCACCAAGCCATATTAAAAGCATAGTTCCACCTAAAAGGCTGAAAACACCTATTGTACGAAACATAACACCAGGTTCAATTACAACCAATACCCCTTCCCTATTCATCCCTTCCAATCCAACCAAAATTGGAATTGATTGAAATACACAAATTACTATGGTCAGATAGCGTATATAAGAATTCATCTTTCTACGGCCTGACTCTCCATCATTCTTAACTTCCTTCATTCCTTTAATCGCAGAAGAAAGTAACTGAATAATGATAGAAGCCATTATATATGGCATAACGTTCAATGCTAGAATTGTCATTCTAGCCAATGCACCACCAGAAAATAAATTAAATACTCCAAAAACGCCTGAGCCATCTTTGGGAAATATATCATTAATTACATCAAGATTAATTCCAGGAATAGGCACATAAGTACCCAAGCGATAGCAAATTAAAGCTATTAGCGTAAAAAATATACGCTTTAATAAATCGCCTTTATATAACAACGTAGGATCCAAGCTATTAAATGCTGATTTATTGCCCATGACTTACGATAGTATTTCCACACTACCACCAACTGAAGCTACAGATTTTTTTGCAGCTTCTGACGCAAAATCAACATGAAACACAAATTTTTCGCTCAACTTACCTTTATTAAGAAGTTTAATTTTATCCTTAATAGACTTTATAAAACCTAATTTATACAGCCTCTCCTTATCTATAACAGAGTCTTTCACTATTTTTTTAGCTTCCATTAAGCGCTGTATATCGCCAACATTAATTATAGAGTATATGCTCCTACGTATAGGCTTAAAACCTCTTTTAGGCAAACGAGTATATATAGACTGTTGTCCACCCTCAAAACCATTTATAGAAACTCCACTTCTAGCCTTCTGCCCTTTATGCCCTCTACCGGATGTTTTACCTTTACCACAACCGATACCTCTACCCAGCAACTTAGGCTTCTTTTTCTTAGATAATTTAGTAAATATAGAGTTTAATTTTACAGCATTATTCATACTTTACCTGTTTCCAACTATCTCGCTAATCTTTTTGCCTCTTTTGCTTGCTACCTGACGAGGAGATAACATACTATCAAAAGCCTTAAACACCGCACATATAACGTTATGAGGATTATTTGATCTAGTGGATTTAGCTACCACATCCTTTATACCTAACACCTCAAAAACTGATCTAATCGCTCCACCAGCAATAATACCTGTTCCGGCTCTTGCGGTTCTTAAAACTATCTCACCAGAACAAAATTTAGCTTTAATATCATGATGCAAAGTTCTACCTTCACGCAAGTACACTCTAATCATTGATTTCTTTGCAGCATTTACAGCTTTGACTCTTGCTTCAGCAACTTCTGCGTGCTTACCTATTCCACACCCTACCCTACCCTTCTCATCGCCAACAACAACCAAAATTGAAAATGAAAATCTTCTACCACCTTTGGTAACCGTTGTCACTCTTCGTACCGAAACTAAAAGCTCTGATAAATCATTATTATTTTGTAAATTCTTTATAGCCATATTCAAAACCTTCTAAAATTCAAATCCAGAACTTCTTAAAGCCTCAGCAAATTGAGAAACTAATCCTGTGTATTTATACGCTCCACGATCAAACGTAAGCTGCTGCTCTAATTTCATGCCAGACAGACGCTCAACCATTAAAGAAGAAACCTGTTTTATAGTTTCAGCGTTGACTTTCCCTTTACATACATCCTTAATTTTAGCATCCAAAGTAGAAGCTGAAGTGAGAGTTATTCCTTTTACATCATTAATTAACTGGACATAAAAATGCCTATTAGATTTAAATATGGATATACGTAAACGTTCAGCGCTCTTGTCAAGCTTCGCTCTATTACGTAACTTCCTTTTTTCAGAATTACTTAAAAAATTATACGATCTTTTCATTTTTATTACTTCTTTTTACTTACAACCTTACGCAGCATAAATTTGCCTTTTATTACAACACCCTTACCTTTATAAGGATCATATTTTCTAATTTTGCATATATCAGACGCCACCATATAGACCTTCTGCTTATCCATACCACTAACTACTAAGTGAGTTGGCTTTATGCACTTAATCTCAACATCTTTAGGCACTTTATATTTAACATTATGGCTATAACCAAGATATAAAGTCAAATACTTACCATCACACTCTGCCTTATATCCCACACCGTTAATCTCAAGATTAACAGAAAAACCATCAACCATGCCGTTAATGATATTATTAATATTACTCCTATAAGTGCCCCACATAGGCTTTATTTTATCATAATTATCTTTATCTTGATCAACAGAAAGCAATAGCTGATTATCAATAATCTGACACACAACATCCCTGATCAAGCTAACTTCCTTTTCAGCCTTAGCACTCTTTATTAACATACTACCATTATTATATTCAACTGAAACACCAGCAGGAATATTGATAGGAGCAGCACCTATACGAGACATGAATTTCTCCTATTATTTAAAACACACGACACAAAACTTCTCCACCAACCTTTAATTTATGTGCATTATAATCAGTCATCACTCCTTTGGGTGTCGATATAATAAAAATACCAAGACCATTATATGCTTTAGAAATGTCCTTATACTTAGAATAACGACGACAACCAGGCTTTGACACCCTAACTATGTCACTAATTACAGGTGACTTCTCATAATACTTCAATTTTACAATGAAAGAAGGTAAATTATCTACAACTTGCTTTTCATAATCAAGGATATACCCTTCCTCTTTTAAAATCTCCAATATAGAAGAATTCATCTTAGAAAATAGTACCCTTGTTGCCCTATGCATTGCCAATTGAGCATTACGTATCCTTGTTAAAAAATCACCAATACTATCAGATAACGCCACAATATACTCCTTATATTATATTTACCAACTAGACTTTGTAACTCCTGGAATTTGCCCAAAAGAACATAAATCACGCAAAACAATTCTACATAAACCAAATTTTCTATATACTCCTCTTGGTCTCCCAGTTAAAGCACACCTATTTCTAATTTTGGTTTTAGAAGAATTTCTAGGCAATTTTTTAATTAATTTATTTTGAGCTGTAAACCTTTCTACAATAGACAAATTCTTATTATTTATTATAGATTTCAATTTTTCTCTTTTTTCTTTATATTGATCGCACAACTTTATTCTGCGAAGATTTCTTTCTATCATAGATTTTTTTGCCATATATTTCTCCTCTCAATTAATCAAAAAAAGGAAATTTAAGAGCCAGTAATAATTCCTTTGCTTCCTTATCACTAACTGCACTTGTTATAATATTAATATCCATACCTCTAATTTTACTTATTTTATCATAGTCTATTTCTAAAAACGAGATATGTTCCTTTATACCAAAGGAAAAATTACCATTACCGTCAAATTGCTTCACACTAAATCCTCTAAAATCTTTTTCCCTTGGCAAAGCAATATATATCAATCTTTCTAAAAACTCATACATTTTATCTCTACGCAAAGTTACTTTGCAACCTACTGTAGCACCTTTTCTGATCTTGAAGCCAGAAATAGATTTTTTTGCAAAAGTTGATAAAGGCTTCTGCCCAGCAATCAAATATAGGCTATCAAGTGGTTCATTTATTGCTTTACTATCTGTAGCAGCATCTCCAACGCCCATATTGATACACACCTTGACAAGTTTAGGCACTTGCATTATATTGCCGTAATTAAACTTATCCTTCAAGGACTTTACTATGCTATCTTTATACAATTCTTTAAACATATCAACCTAATCTATCACTTCTCCAGAAACTTTTGCAAAACGCACTTTTCTACCGTCTATAACCTTAAACCCCACTCTAGTTGGAGTTTTATATTTAGGGTCCAATGTTGCAACGTTGGATATATCAATAGCTAACTCTTTATTTAATATATCACCACTACTACCAGCTTTTGGTTTAGTATGTCTCTTATGCACATTCACTCCAGAAACAATTACTTTCTTTTTAGCATCACGTGCTATAACTTTGATTACCTTACCAATTTTTCCCTTATCTTTACCAGTTAAAACTATAACGTCGTCACCACTTTTTATTTTAGCACTCATTATAAAACCTCAACAGCTAATGACATTATCTTCATAAAAGAACCAGATGATAACTTTTTTACCGGACCAAACACCCGAGTGCCAAGTGGTTCACCTTGATCGTTAATCAAAACTACAGCATTGCTAGAAAAACGAATTACAGAACCATCAGATTTCCTAATAGGGCTTTTCACCCTCACCACAACTGCTCTATATACTTTTCCCTTCTCAACTTTCCCTCTTGGAGTAATAGATTTAGTAGATACAATAACTGTGTCACCTATAGATGCAGACTTTCTACCACCCAATAAACCAATACAAAGCACTGCACGCGCGCCAGAATTATCAGCTACTTCCAACAATGTATTTTTTTGAATCATATAAATATCCTATTCAATGTGAGCTATTAACAATAACCCATTTTTTAGTAGTAGAAATAGGCTTGTGTTCTTGTATTAAAACCTTGTCCCCTTCTTTACAACTATTATTCTCATCATGTGCTGTATACTTCTTGTATTTTTTTATAACCTTTTTATACAGCTCATCCTTATACACTTGTAATACCGAAACCTTTACAGTCTTATCACACTTAGCCTTAGTTACAGTACCACAAAAAACCTTTTTAGGCATTCTTTTCCTCTCTTCTTCTTTTATTTAATGTAGTTAAAATACGAGCTATGCTCTTTCTTATTAAGCTAAAACGCGAAATATTGTTGCACTGGCCCAGCTTCTTTTGAAAAACCAAATTAACAAACTCTTTTCTCAAATTCACAAGAATTTCATGCAATTCTTGCGAGGACCTCGATTCAATGTCAGCTATATCCATTGCAACTCCATTTAATTATGATTAGATACAAATTTACACTTCATAGGAAGCTTAGCAGTTGCCTTTTCAAGCGCCAATCTTGCTAAATGCATGGGAACATCACTGCTAATTTCAAACAACATTCTACCGGGCTTAGCTTTAAATACCCAAAACTCAACACTACCTTTCCCTTTACCCATACGCACATCCGCCGGCTTTTTACTAACAGGGGTATCAGGAAAAATTCTTATCCACACTTTACCAGAGCGTTTTAATGTTCTAGATATTACACGCCTTGCAGTTTCAATATGCTTAGATTGAATCCTACCTGCTTCCATAGCCTTTAGACCATAATCTCCAAAAGATAATGTGCTACCACCTTTCGTGTTACCCTTAATTCGTCCTTTAAATACTTTTTTATATTTACTTTTTTTAGGAATAAACATTTCAATATACCTAATTAGTTACCAATATAAACCCAGACCTTAACTCCTATGATGCCATATATAGTTTTTGCTTCAGCAAAAGCATAATCTATATTAGCACGTAAAGTATGCAAAGGCAAACGGCCTTCTTTATACCACTCAGTACGAGCTATCTCAGCTCCGCCAAGGCGCCCAGAACAACTTACTTTAATACCTCTAGCACCCATCCTCAAACAACTTTGAATAGCTTTTTTCATCGCTCTTCTAAATGAAACCCTTTTTTCTAACTGCTGTGCAATGCTGTTTGATATTAAAACTGCATCTATTTCAGACCTTTTAACCCCTACTACATTCACTTCCACATTATTTTTTACTTTTTCAGCTATCTTTTGCTTTATCTTCTCAATATCCGAGCCTTTCTTACCTATTATCACTCCAGGTCTAGAAGAATGTATTATTACAGATACCAAATCGATCGTACGCTCTATAATTACTTTAGAAACACCAGCATGCTTAAAAGATTCATTTATATAACTGCGAATAGATAAATCTTGATGCAACCCTTGTTTATAACCCTTCTCAGCATACCAAATAGATGACCAAGTATTAATTATTTTTAACCTAAATCCTTTAGGATTAACGTTTCCCATATTTTTGCACTTTCCTTATTAATTTTCTATTTTTATGAATCATATAATTTCCCCCAATTTTACAGTTATATTACTATAACGTTTACTAACTCTATTAGCTCTACCCATAGCTTTTGGACATACCCTACGCAAAGTAAGAGACTTACCTATTAAAATTTCTTTTATATATAAATTATCGATATCCAATCCATAATTTTGAGCATTAGCAATCGCAGAATTTAATACCTTCCTTATAAGACCTGCAGCTTTCTTTTCACAAAATCTTAATTGCACAGTGGCAAAAGAAACTTTTTTATTACGTACTAAACCAGCAACCAAATTCAATTTACGAGGAGTTGATTTTAAAACCCTAGAACCAGCTTTAACTATTACATCTCTGTTTTTCATATCAATTACCTTCTTGTCGCCTTTTTATCACCACTATGCCCAGTAAATTTACGAGTGGGTGAAAACTCACCAAACTTATGACCTATCATATTCTGATCATTAACATTCACAGGAATGTAATCCTTACCATTATAAACAGCAAACTTTAAACCTAAACAATTAGGAAGAATTACAGAAGCCCTGGAATGAACTTTTATAGCCATGTTAACAAACCCCTTGTTTAAAGCATTATTCACCGACTTTAATATAGAAGGATGACAAAAAGGAGGCTTCCATGCAGATCTACTCATAAACTAACCTTTCAATTGTTTTATATACTTATCACTAGATTTATTTCTCCTTCGAGTTTTCTTTCCTTTTGTTGCAACACCCCAAGGAGTAACAGGATGACGACCACCAGAGGTTTTTCCTTCCCCGCCTCCATGAGGATGGTCAACTGGATTCATTGCAACTCCACGTACAGTAGGTCTAATCCCAAGCCACCTACTTCTCCCAGCTTTACCCAACTTTCTATTCTTATGGTCAGGGTTAGATACTACACCAATAGTAGCCTTGCAAGAAGATAAAATCAACCTAATTTGACCAGACCTGAGTCGTAATAAAACATATTGGCCATCACGACCAACGATTTGTGCATAACAACCAGCAGCTCTAGCAATCGCAGCACCATTACCTGGCTTCAGCTCAACATTATGAACGAAAGAACCAACAGGTATATGCTTGAGTAGTAAACAATTCCCTGGCAAAATATCAGCATCATTCCCAGCTGTAACAACATCACCTGGCTTCATACCTTGAGGAGCTAATATATAAGACTTAATATCATCTTCCTTAGATGATATTAACGCCAAAAACCCACTTCTATTTGGGTCATACTCTATTTTTTCAACTATACCTTGACCACTTCTATTACGCTTAAAATCTATCACTCTATACTTCTTTTTGTGACCACCACCCCTATGACGAGTTGTAATTCTACCATGATTATTTCTTCCACCACTGGACTTTTTACCGGATGTAAGAGACTTTTCTGGCTCATCTTTTGATAAACCAACTTTACTTACTAACACAGTCCCACGAGAAGACGGAGTAACAGGATTAAAAAATTTCATACCCATACTAAACGCTCATTATATCTAATTTTTGACCATCCATCAAAGAAAAATAAACTTTCTTTTTCTGTTTTTCACAACCAACCACACCCCTAAAACGCCTATATTTAGGCTTAATTCTAACAACATTTATAGAAGAAATTTTAACATCAAATAGAGACTCTATTGCCAACTTTATTTGACGCTTATTTACATTTACAAAAACATACAAAGAATATTTATTAAACTTCTCCCTCAAAAAAGAGGCCTTTTCTGTAATTATAGGAGATTTTATTATATTATTATATTTGATCATAACAATCTACCTTCAAGATGCTTTAAAGTATCCTTTGTCAACATCACGCATTCGTGATTCAATATATCAAAAACATTTAACCCAATAGGTTTGATTAAGTCTACATAGTGCAAGTTTTTAGCCGCACGCAACAAATCATCTCCATAATCACCAACTATCAAAAAGGAAGAAAATTTAAAATTTTTAATACATTTACACATTTCAGACGTTTTCTTCACATCAATATTTAAATTATCCAGAATAATTACTTGATTATTTAAATACTTTAGAGATAAAGCAATTTTTAAACCAAATTTGCGTACCTTCTTATTAAGAGAATAAGTATGACTCCTCACAACAGGGCCGAAAATAATCCCACCACCTCTAAATTGAGGAGATCGCAAGCTCCCTTGTCTTGCCCTACCGGTACGTTTTTGACCATAAGGTTTAGCTGTTGTACCAGAGACATCACTAATACCTTTTGTTTTATGAGTACCAGCTCTTCTCTTCGCTAATTGCCATCTCACTATATCATGCAAAATACTCAATTTTTGCTTAGCAGAAAATATCAAAGGATTGAGCTGAGCAGTACCTACATTATCATTAGATAGATTAACTAAATTACATTCCATAACTAACTTACCAAATTACTAGCATCATCATTTACATCTAACAGTAAACCTACCGGAAAAGGAACATCTTTATGTAAAGATTTTTTAACTGCATCTCTTACAAAAACATAGGAATTTTTAAACCCAGGAACATTATTACCCTTCACAGCAATTATACTATTTTCATGATCAATGGATAATATCTTCATATTTTGTGCAGTTATCCTGCTGTTACCTAAATGACCAGCCATTTTCTTTCCTTTGAATACTCTACCAGGATCCTGACATTGGCCAGTGGAACCTTGTGATCTGTGAGCAATAGAAACACCATGAGATGCCCTAAGCCCACTGAAATTATGCCGTTTCATCACACCAGCAAATCCTTTACCTATAGAATAACCCGTAATATCAAGATATTGACCAACCACAAAATGATTGATTCCCACTTTTTTACCACATTCTATTCCCGACAGGTCATTTAATCTACTTTCGTATAACTTACATTTATTATTTATACCCTTTTTCTTTAAATATTCCAACTGAGGTTTTGCTATATTTTTAAAATCTCCTGTGCCTAAAATGACTGAATTATAGCCACATTTATCTTGTCCTTTTATATCAATAATATAAGTTTCGCTGAGATGCAATAAAGTTACAGCCATGCGACTATTGTCAGAATACATAGCAGTATGACCAATATTCATCATTAGTAAACCAATTCTCCTCAGCGAATTTATTCTCTTCATTTCCTTCTCCTAAACCTTAACTTCCTTGACTTTTAAATCCACTTCTACGCCAGCAGAAAAAGATAAACCTGTAAGCATCTGCATCATAGTAGGAGTAAGATCATGTAAAACAATCAAACGCCTAGAAGTTCTCATTTCAAACTGTTCACGAGATTTTTTATCAACGTGAGGAGATCTATTAACAATAAATTTAGAATCTTTCCTTGGCAACGCAATCGGACCAGATAATTTTGCACTGGACCGCTTTAATTCATCAACAAATTTTCGAACACACTCCTCCAATAAAGAACAATCGAAAGCCTTAATGTTAATATATATATCTTGCTTCATCTTAGTTACTACACTCACTCCAAAATTTCAGAAACAACACCAGAACCAACAGTTCTACCGCCTTCTCTTATCGCAAAACGCAATCCCTTATCCATTGCTATCGGTACTTGCAATTCTACTTCTACACTCACATTATCTCCTGGCATTACCATCTCCTTCCCATCTAGCAATTTTATGCTCCCAGTTACATCCGTTGTCCTTAAATAAAACTGTGGCTGGTAATTCGCAAAAAATGGTGTATGCCTTCCTCCTTCCTCTTTCTTTAATATATAAACCTCCGCCTTAAACTTTCTATGCGGTGTTATCGTCCCCGGTTTCGCTAATACTTGCCCTCTCTCCACTTCTTCTCTTTTTGTTCCTCTTAACAATATTCCTACATTGAGTCCTGCACTTCCCTTATCCAGCAACTTCTTAAACATCTCAACACCTGTGCATATCGTCTTTTGCGTCGCTTTCAGACCTATTATCTCTATCTCTTCTCCCGTCTTTATCTCTCCCTTCTCTATTCTTCCTGTTACCACTGTTCCTCGCCCCGATATCGAAAATACATCTTCGATTGGCAATAAAAATGGTAAATCCACAGGCCTTGGTGGAACCGCTACATATTCATCTAACTTTTCCATCAATTTATCTATTGATTTCTTTCCATATTCGCTGCTGTCATCCTCCAGCGCCTTGAGCGCTGAACCAACCACCACAGGCACTTCATCCCCTGGAAATCCGTATTTACTCAGTAATTCCCTCACTTCCATTTCTACTAAATCTATCATATCAGCATCAGCAACATCAGCTTTATTTATATACACCACGATATATCCAACACCTACCTGCTTCGCCAGCAATATATGCTCTCTCGTTTGTGGCATTGGCCCATCAACCCCCGACACTACCAATATCGCCGCATCCATCTGTGCTGCACCTACTATCATGTTCTTTACATAGTCAGCGTGTCCAGGACAATCAACGTGTGCATAATGCCTTTTTTCCGTCTGATACTCAACATGCGCTGTTGCTATCGTTATCCCCCTCTTCCTTTCTTCTGGCGCTTTATCTATCTGATCGTACGCTACAAAATTTCCATAATGCTTCGTTATCGCCGCTGTTAACGTCGTCTTCCCATGATCCACATGTCCTATTGTTCCCACATTTACATGCGGCTTTCCAAATGCTTCCACTATTGCTGTCATAATTTAAACTTTTCTACCTAAAATACAAATACATCAATAAATAATATGTTGATTTTATAAAAATACAACAAAAAAAAGAGCGGATAGTGGGAATCGAACCCACGTCACTAGCTTGGAAGGCTAGAGCTCTACCATTGAGCTATACCCGCACAATGGAGGAGGTAGGATTCGAACCTACGTACGCTCACGCGGACAGATTTACAGTCTGTTACCTTTAACCACTCGGTCACTCCTCCGCAAAAATTTGTTAAGAGAATACTATTTTAGCATCTTAACTTAAGCTCTTATTGTATTTAATACTAAACGCCTAAAATTAAAAAATCAAGCAATAAAACCTACCCTGATTAAAATCATGCAGATTTCATTTTATATAACACAATATTGCCAATAAAACGCCTAAACAAATAATGCGAATCATGCGTACCTGGCGCTTCTTCTGGATGATATTGCACAGAAAAGACTAGGTAATCCTTCATCATTATTCCCTCTACACTATTATCAAATAGAGAAATGTGAGTAATTTCAACATTACTTGGAAGAGAAGCTGAATCAACAACAAAACCATGATTTTGGCTAGTGATCTCAACTTTTCCACTAATTACATCATAAACTGGATGGTTACTCCCTCGGTGACCTATATCCATCTTGATGGTCTTTGCCCCCAAAGTAATCGCAAGTAATTGATGGCCCATGCATATGCCAAAAATTGGTATTTTAGATTTTATAATAATGTCTATTTCTGAAACTACACTTTCTCCTATTTCTTGCGGATCACCAGGACCATTTGAAAACACTATACCATCTGGATTCATACTCAACACTTTTTGAGCAAAACCTGTGCTTGGTCTGATTAATTCAACTGTACAACCAAGTTCTATTAAGCGTGAAACTATACTGATTTTTACGCCAAAATCAACGATTACAATCCTATATTTTGCATTAAGGTCAATAGCTCTATCTGATGTCATTCCAGTGCGTGACACTGGAATCCATATATTTTTTGCTGGATCCGAGTAGTCAGCTACTTGGATGACAAAGTGCTCCGCTAGTCTATTATTTTCAAAACTGTTATTTAAACTAACCTTATTAGTTATTTCTATCCCATTTACAGGTTTGTATTCCTTCAATTTGTCTAATGCATGCGCCTTACTCGATGAGCATATCATTCCATTTTGAGATCCATGTTCTCTCAAATGTCTCGTTAAAGCTCTAGTATCAACTCCTGATATCCCAATCACGTTATTTTTCTCTAACCAATCATTTAAACTGATATATGAAGAAGGGTGGGACATAGAAGAAAGTTCACGCATAACCACACCACTTGCAAAAATTTTCTTTCCTTCATTATCCTTATGGTTTATTCCAACGTTACCAATATGAGGAAAAGTGAACGTTATAATTTGATCGGCAAAAGAAGGATCAGTTATAGTATGCTGATAACCGGTCATACCAGTGGTAAAACAGACCTCACCTATGCATTTGCCTTTTTTACCTACTGATTTTCCCCAAAAGCACTTGCCATCTTGTAAAATTAAAACTGCGTCCTGCACTTCATTATCTATTTAACTGATTCAAAACAGTATACAAGAATTTCAAATAATACGTAACTCTTTCTAAAATTCCAAATTTAACCACGAAGCAGCAAAAAATAACATGAAAAACTTTTAATACAATCTTTCATATAAAATATATAGTTGACTACCTTCATATTTCGTATTAGATATAGGTAAATCATAAGTAAAGTGGAGGGTAATAATGAACACTGGTACAAATCAATCAAAAAAAATAAATGAGAAGTGGTTAGCTGGAGGAATTGGCGCGCTATTATTTGTAATGATGCTACCGTCGATTCTTCTTTTAGCAAAAATAGCTATAGGGCTAATTATGGTTTCAGTTGCAGCAATAGCGATAAAAGTTGCCTTAAAAACAATATCGAATGCTTTAGAGGATAAACAGGCAGATCAAAGCCAAGCGACGCAACAAACAACACAAAGTAAAATTATAAACCTGGCTATTGGATTAACATCTATATTCGTAGGAGGATTATCACTATTCATTATAGCACAAACTGGCTTAATTGCAGCATGTGCAGCTATAACTGCTTTAGCTCTACACGAATATGTTAAAAATCAAGAAATAGGAAAAGAGATAAATGATAAATTCGATAAGGTAGCTGACGATACAATCAATTTTATTGTTAGCAGTGTTGAAAAACTTATTCCAACAAAGCCGCCAGGCATAACAGCCTAAACTGTCTCCGTTCAGGGCATAAGTGTTACAAGTAGCATTATATAAAGCGATTAATGGCATCCTCCTGATAATAGAATAATTGTATCTGTTCAGGGGCATCGCAAATATTGAAGCAAAAGTGGTCAGTGCTTACTATACGAATATTGTGATTTGAATCCACTAGGGAGGATGTCATCCCAGTGCCCAGACACTGGGATCCAGGAATTTTGATTAGAGATTAAATTGGTGAGTATAAAAGTAGCTAATCCTACGTTAAAATACAACGTTTTTAATGGGACTGCGTAAAAGGGCTGGATTCCAGTGTCAAGCACTGGAATGACACCTTTGTGTTTGAGGCAAAACCTGCTATAACATTTCTTCGCAAACAAACGTTCGTACAGTTATGTATCAGCTACTTTCATGGCACCATTTGTTGTAAACTCACATTTCTCTATGATTATCTTTATTTGCCGCTTTCCCGAACGGATGCTCTACAGTTATTTCCTCATTAGTAGAGCGAGGTGCACCGGAACCAGGTACAACGATATTCTCGTGCGATTGCATATCCTTCTTTCCCTCACATGGTGTTTGCTTAATGAAATGTGCTGCTAAAACTTCATGTAAAGCTTTACCTTTTATAAGCACAGCCTCGTTTTGCTTAGCTAACTCTAAAATTTTCTTTGGTTCAACATCTTTACCGTCAATAGTTGATTTTTTAATACTAACTTGACCTAAATTTATATTTAGAACAACAGTACAGTTAAGGTCTTTTCCAGATTCATCTTTTGCACCCCAACTAATTTCGATGTCACATATTGCAAATTTTGTAAAGGAGTAGTTCCTCTGTTGTTTCTCATTCTTCTCAATTGTTACTATTCTTTTATCATTACTGCATATTTTTACTCTTTGTACCTCATTTTTAATTGTTTCCATCCTTTTAATCTTTTCGCTAAAAAGACGACTAGTTTCTAAACTCTGTCCAGGTTTAGTAATGTTGATACTAAGATTATCATAATGATTAACAAGATGTCCTGCCTTTTTGTCTGGCCAATAACATCCATCAAAGAAACCAATTAGATCATCTTTGTTTAGAAATTCTTTTGCATCATTCATTCCTTCGTCAATTCGAAGAAGATATCTACCCAACCTCTTTTTAAAATTTTCTTTTAACTCCTCCTGATCTTTAGAAGTAAGCTTCTTATCCAATATATCCATTATTTCTCTTTGCTTACTTAATACCACATAGTTAAAAAGGAAAATGCTCTCCTTCTCCCGTCGATAATAGTTTGCTATTTTGTCAAATGGATCCGCTGGCCGGCCGTTATTATAATTTACAGAATCAGAAGAATCTTGACATTTATTATCCTTAAAATTGAAATTCAATTTTTCAAAATCTGATAACACTTCTTCTGCCCTATCTTTAAAAGACTGAAGTCTATCTTGAAGTTCTTTTCCATAACTCATTCCTTTGTCAATTTGAAAAACATATTGACTATATTTCTTTCTAAACTCCTCCTGTTCTTCGAGAAGAGGAAGATTCCTATCTAATATATCGATTATTTCTTTCCGCTTATTCAATATCACGTAATTAAAGAGGGAACTCTTCCCCTTCTTTTCATAATCGTCTGCTATTTTGTCAAAACACTTATTATCCTTAAACTCCAATTTCTCAAAATCTGAGAGCACACTTTGTACCTGAGTCTAATCGAATTGAAGATTTGCTTGAGGAGATAGAAGAGTCAACTTTTCTTCACTTTCCTTGGTACTCGAATTTTTGTAAAAACCATTCAATAGATTTACAATACTAGAAAACATTTCACACCTCTATTGTTATAAGTAAACTTGATTATATCTTAATGCTAAATGTTGTAAAGCTAAAATTAGAAACTAAAAAAGCTAACATAAGTTCTGCATTGTTTGCAGCTTTATCAGCTTATTAGGTAGAATTATTAAAGAACTAGTTGAACATATGTTATCAACTCCATCCACAAGTTCTCCGCTTGTTACTCCAGTTGCAATAAACACTGATTCACCTCTTGCCATATCTTTTACGGTGTAGATTTTTTCTGGGTCATGGATATTTAAATTTTTTGCTCTTTCTTTTAATTGATCCGTGTCAAATATTAATCTTCCCTCCATCTGCCCACCGATTGAACTCAGCGCTGCAGCCGCAAGCACCCCTTCTGGTGCCCCTCCTATTCCGATATACATATCATGATTGCCATTTACTAGTGAAACTACGGCTGCAACATCGCCATCATCTATTAGTTTAATTTTTGCTCCTAATTTCCTGATTTTCTCTATTAATTCATTGTGCCTTTCACGTTTAAGTACAGTTACCACGAGATCATTCACTTTGCATTTTTTTGCCTTGGCTAAATTGTCTAGATTCTTTTCAATGCTATTTTTTAGTGAGACTACACCCTCTGGAAGATTTTTTCCTACTGCTATCTTTTCCATATAAACATCAGGTGCATGTAAAAAATTACCTTTTTTCGTTGCAGCAAGAACGGACATTGCCCCTGATTTGTAATGAGCACAAATCGTAGTGCCTTCAAGTGGGTCAACGGCAATGTCGATTTCAGGACCATTTCCAGTGCCAACCTTCTCGCCAATATATAGCATCGGCGCTTCATCTCTCTCACCTTCACCAATTACGATAGTACCATTTATTTCCATTGAATTTAATACTGTACGCATTGCATCAACTGCAACCTGATCAGCCCTTTTTTCATCACCAAAGCCTGCCAATTTATACGCAGCAAGTGCTGCAGCTTCGGTCACTTTAACTAATTTATAGGCTAAATCTTCCATCATTTGCTTTAAGAACTATATTCAATATGTATCATGATATATCATGCTGCTTGAAACTGCAATATGTCTTGACTGATTATTAGGGAGTTGATATAATATAAGCATTATAGTAGTGGGATTATAGTTATGGCATATAGTGATGATGATGTTAGAAATTTCTATCTAGATATAGATAGAATTACAGGACTTGATAACACATTTACTAGTTTGGAAGAACTAAAAAAGAGGTTAAGGAAAGAAGTTAATTTTCAAGATGAATGTGAAGGAGGCAATTCATTAGGGAACCTACTTCTAAAACATGCAACCGAAAATAACAACCAACGCGTTAAGGATTTTCTCCTCCAAAATGGGTGTGAACCCCTTCAACAAGAGCAAATAACCGCAGCAATAAACAAGGAAGAAGAGGCACCTAATGTGGAAGAGAATAGAGCAGACAGTAATGAAGTAGATTCTAGTAACTTCATAAACCCTGGTATGACTGCTGAAGTACTTTACGAGCAACTAATACAAGGGAAAGAAACAAATCTGGCAATTTTTGACTCGTTTGCAAATGCTGTAAGAGAGTCCAATATTACCGGCGATCGTGGCATATTTCTAGATGTTGTAAAATTGTTTACAGATTTAGATGCTGTAATCCATCTTACAGATACTGCTTCCATAACTATATTGGGCATAGCTACAATAACAAAACAAGCTGACGTTGTTAAGGTACTTTTGGATAGTGGCAAATTTTATGAAGAAGAAAAATTTAACGCTCTGTGTCTTGCTATTACTCAGGATAATGCCCAAGAAGCTGAGCTAATTTTAGGTTACGTTAGTCCTGCAAACAGGAAAGAGGCTTTACAAGTGGCCATACAGGTAGGTAAAACTAAAATTGTTAATGCGTTCTTGAATAGAGGTAAGCTTAATGAAGAAAATAGAGCAGAACCCAGCAGCAGTAATGGAAACATTGGTAGTAGACCTGTAGCAACAGTGCCTCCAGTTAGTACTAATGGTGATAATCGCAATCACGACAATGAAATACCTGTAGTAACAGAGACTAACCAAACTACCACGCCAAATAGTGATAATGTTAATGGCCAATCAAATCATAATAACAAAAATAAAACGCCTGTAATACCAGAGGCTAAGCAAACTGCCACACCAAATAATGATAATAAAGCTAACGGCTTTGTAGATGCTCAATTTTCTGTGCCAAATGAAAAAGAAGCTAAATATAAAAAAAGCAAGGAAAATTTTTACACCTCATTAACAAAAGATGTTGTTGGAGTTGTTATTACAGGATTATTCATTACTGCTGCTGTGATGGTTCCATTTGTAACTGGTGCAGTGATTTGTGGTGTTATAGCTGCTTTGGTTGCAATAGCTACCGGGTTGCATGTAAAAAATTCTACATTACCAAGTTATAGGGAGATGAGAGAGAATGAAGTTGAACGTGTAACAGGATGTCATCCCAGTGCCCAGACACTGGGATCCAGAAGGTCATAATAAAAACTAGATTCCAGCGTCACGCGCTGGAATGACACCCTCTGGTGGGCTCAAACCATATGAGTAGCCAACACTGCCACTATACTTACCTAGCAAATTTAGATCTAACACTAAACTGTGCTGCCACTAACTTTGCAACCGGTACTCTATAGGGTGAGCATGAAACGTAATCCACCCCTGATTCGATGAGAAACTCTATGGATTTTGGATCTGCTCCATGCTCTCCACATATACCCAGTTTTATTTCTTTTCGGGTTTTTTTGCCTCTTTCAATGGCTATCTTGATTAACTCCCCTACCCCTTCGATGTCCAGCACTTCAAATGGATCATTGTCAAATATGTTGTTTTTCTTATAGGAATCGAGGAAATTAACTGAATCATCTCTTGAAAGTCCCATGGTTGTTTGCGTTAAATCATTAGTGCCAAAACTAAAGAACTCTGCATGTTTTGCTAACTTATCAGCAATCAGTGCCGCTCGTGGTAGCTCTATCATTGTTCCAATTGAGTACGCCTTGTCTGATGTCATTCCAGCGCGTGACGCTGGAATCTGCTTCTTGATCCTAGCTGAGATGACAGAGGATTCTTTCTTTGCTAGCTCGCATATCAGAATAAATTCTTTCTCATTCATTATAAAAGGGATCATGATCTCAGGCTTGATTTCTACATTTTTTTCCTTTTTTAGCTCATTTGCAGCACTAAGTATTGCCCTAATCTGCATGCAATATATTTCAGGATGAGAAATAGCAAGTCTACAACCTCGATGACCAAGCATTGGGTTCTTTTCTGATAACTGTGCTATTTTATTTTTTACTGACTCAACTGACTTACTAAGTGATTTGGCAATTTTTTCTATAGTAGACTGATCATTGGGTAAAAATTCATGCAAAGGTGGATCAAGCAACCGTATAGTGACTTCCCTGCCCTCCATAATAGAAAATATTTCTTTGAAATCAGACTTTTGCATTTCTTCTAGTTTAATGAGCGCATTTGCCCTTTCATTTTCATCGTCAGCTATTATCAATTTTTGAATGAATTCGATTCTATCACTAGCGAAAAACATATGTTCTGTGCGACATAAGCCTATACCTTCTGCACCGAATTCTTTTGCAATTTTTGCATCTTTTGGAGTATCAGCGTTCGCTCTCACTTTGACCGTTTTGATTTCATCTATCCAGTTGATTATCGTTTTGAATTCTTGCGATAATTCAGGTGAAATTGTAGGAAGAATGCCAAGCATAACCTCCCCTGTTCCTCCGTTGATGGTAATTGGTTCACCTTTATTTACTTTTGTATCCCCTACAGAAAAGAAAGTTCCATCTTTATCGATATAAAGTCCACTCACACTGCAAATGCATGGCTTACCCATTCCACGGGTTACAACAGCAGCATGCGAGGTCATCCCTCCCCGTGCTGTTACTATGCCACTTGCAGCATTCATTCCATTAATATCTTCAGGACTCGTTTCTGACCTTACTAAAATCACTTTTTTACCCTGCTCTGCAGCTTTTTCAGCATCACTTGCACTAAACACTACATATCCAGAAGCAACCCCTGGAGAAGCCGGCAGTCCCTTCCCTATTACTTTCTGGTCACCCTTAACGTCAAGAACTGGATGCAATAAATTGTCAAAGGTTTTTGGATCAATTCTCAATATTCCTTCTTCTTTTGTAATCGTTCCTTCGTTTACCATATCAACTATTATGCGAATAGCAGCTTCAGCCGTGCGCTTGCCAGACCTAGTCTGCAAAATCCATAACTTACCGTCCTGCACAGTAAATTCGATATCCTGCATGTCTTTATAATGCCTTTCAAGTTTTTCACATACCGCGCATAATTCCAGGTAGACACTTGGCAGCAACTTCTCCATGGTGTTTTTTTGCTCTCCGTCAATTGGCATAGGAGTATAAACACCAGAAACCACATCCTCACCCTGAGCATTAACCAAAAACTCACCAAAAAGCTTTTTTTCCCCAGTTGAAGGATTTCGTGTAAATATCACACCAGTTGCAGAATTATCATTTAAATTACCAAAAACCATTGCTTGCACGTTGACCGCTGTTCCAAGGTTTTCAGGAATATTATGTATTCTTCTATAGGAAACAGCCCTATCATTTTTCCAAGAGGCAAATACTGCATTAACTGAGTTTAACAATTGCTCTTCAACGTTCTGCAGGAAATGTTTCTCAGTTTTTTCATATACTATCTTTTTAAAATCGTTAACAATTCTCTTTAAAACATCAACATCAAGATCAGCTAAGCTTTTTGCTCCACTCTTTTGCTGCTCATTATCAACAACATCTTGAAATAGGTGATGATCAAGCTGTAGTACAACATTGGAGTACATCATGATGAAACGGCAGTAGCTATCGTAAGCAAAACGTTCGCCACTTTTCTTTGCAAGCCCAACAACGGTTTCATCATTTAGACCAACATTTAAAATAGTATCAAGCATGCCCGGCATTGAACTAACACTACCAGAGCGTATTGAAACTAATAAAGGATTATTTAAATCCCCAAATTTACAACCGATGTCATTTTCGAGCATCGCCATGTAGTTTTTGATTCGACTACATATGTCATTCCAGTGCGTGACCACATTTTTTTCTGGATCCGAGTAGTCAGCTACTTGGATAACAGAAGATCTATTGTCTTGATAATAGACTTTGCAAGCAGAGGTGGAAATTGTGAAACCAGGTGGAACAGGAATGCCAACATTGCACATTTCTGCTAAATTTGCCCCCTTTCCTCCCAGCAGATTTTTCATTTCTGCATTGCCTTCGCATTTACCCTGGCTAAAGTAATGTATTAACTTTTCCCCCATCATTTTCTCCGGATTTTCACTGATAAACACATTGTACATATAGCTCCAATAAACCTGTGAGAACTTGAAACCTTAGGATAATAAATTTTACAAAATTTTGCAACAACGTTCCTTACAACAACATCAGTAAAGTTAACAAAAAAGACGACAAATTATTGAATTATTATTAATAAGAATATATAATATAAAGATACATTTAAAAATTTTTTTATGGCTCTTTCTAAATTTCTCGACCCCAAGAATGATGTTGCGTTCCGGCGTATTTTTGGTACTGAAAAAAATAAAGACATCCTCATTCACTTTCTCAATGATATTTTGGGGTTCACTGGCAAAGATGAAATAAAAGAAATAGAATTCCTCAGCACTATTCAAGATGCTGAAATTGCCTCTAAAAAACAAAGTATCGTTGATGTTCTTTGCAGGGATGAAAATGGGGTGCAAGTAATAGTCGAAATGCAAGTTGCCAAAACTAAAGGCTTTGAAAAACGCGCTCAATATTACGCTGCTAAAGCTTATTCAAGGCAAGCTGATAAAGGTGATCAATATCAGGGTCTTAAAGAAATCATTTTTATAGCTATTGCTGATTGTATTCTCTTTCCTAATAAATCTGAGTATAAGTCAGATCATGTAATGTTAGACAAAGATAGCTATGAACATGATTTAAAAGATTTTTATTTTACATTTATTGAGTTACCAAAATTTCCTAAAACTAAAGAAGACCAATTGGAGAGTATAGTTGAAAAATGGATCTATTATTTTAAATATGCAGATGAAACTAGCGAAGAAGAATTGGAAAAGATAATAGGTAGTGATGTAATAATTAAAAAGGCATATGAAGAACTAAATAGATTCAACTGGTCAGAGAAAGAATTTATTGCCTACGAACAGGAAATAAAACGTATTCGTGATGAACGGGCTGTTCTTGAACAAAAACTTGATGATGCTAAAAAGGAAGGAAAAATTGAAGTTGCAAAAACAATGCTGGCTAATAATGTTGATGTCACCACTATTGTTAAGTTTACTGGCCTCTCCATGAGTGAGATCAAAGAATTGCAGAATTAAGTGGACCCGCAAACGGTTACACGAAATAATGCTGCAGCCTGACCAGGTGATAAGTACATTTAGCCTATTTATCTTTATACTTTCATGTCAATTTTATAAATCAAATTTATTTCTGTGAGTAGCTACAATTTAAAGACCTTGCTTCATCAATGTAATGGAACAAAACCTTTTTAGTAAGTTCAAAACCCTCTAAAGTCTCTCCTTCGCATCTTGCTGTAATGCAGTTTTGCGTATTTGATACCCTAAGAAGCCACCAACCTTTATTATCGGTTACCTTAACACCATCAAGATCTGAAAATACAATATTTTGCTGCTCCAGTGTTTTCTTTATTGACTCAATTATTTGAAACTTTTTCTCATCTTTCACTACAATCTTCACTTCATGAGTGATATATAACTTCGGTAAATCCTCAATCACCTGAGATAGGCTTTGGTTTTTCTTAAGCAAAATGTCAACTGCTTTAACAGCAGAATATAGCCCATCATCAAAACTTAGCTCAGAAAAGAAGAAGTGCCCGCTTAATTCACCAGCAAACTTTGCCTCTTCCTCTACCATCTTCTTCTTAACTAGTGAATGTCCAGTAGCACAGGTGATAACTTGCCCTCCTAACTTGCTAACAAAATCATGCACTTTCATACTCATTTTTACGTTAGCAATAACTTTGCTTTCTGGATATTCCTCCAACACTTCACGTGCAAAAATTATAAATAAATGGTCATTGGAAACAACGTTGCCTTTATTATCAATTAAGCGCACCCTATCGCTATCGCCATCTAGCGCAATGCCAAGATCACATCCATATTCCTTCACAATGTCAATTAATTGAGCAAGATTTTTTTCCTCTATGGGATCTGGATCATGCAGTGGAAATGCCCCATCTATAGAGTTATTGGTTACGATGTGCGTATGACCAGGCAAGATCTTTTCAATATACCTTATAATTCCACTTGCTGGACTATTTCCACAATCCCAGGCTATTTTTAATTTCTGTGTAGTATTATTCTTCACTGCACTTTTCAATATGCTAATGTACTCACTATATATATTTATGTTAATTAAGCTTCCAATTCTTGTGCTGTTTTTAATTGGACTGCTTATAATTTCCTTCATTTCTTGATCTGAGAAGACTTTTTTATTACTAAAAAATTTAAAGCCATTATATTCGCTGGGGTTATGAGAGGCAGTTATTATGATACCAAGATCCGCCTGTGTGATTTGTGTTGCAGCGTAAAGCATAGGTGAAAAGCATAGTCCAACGCGTATAACATTTGCACCGGATAAAGTTAAGCCCCTAATTAATTCTCTTTCTATACCTGGTGAATCTATTCTGCTGTCGTAGCCGACACAAACACTAGCTACGGTTTGGCCAAACTTTCTACCTATCTCGTACCCATCATTAATCTGCAAATCTTTGCCTACTATACCTCTAATATCGTATTTTCTTATAATGGTATTGTCCATACTGTACTTCTTGAAGTGACTACTATATAACATTTTGGCCAAATGCTCAAGTTTATTTATCCAACAATTAGTTGATTTTTTAAAGAAATCTGTTAATATTATAGTATATTTTTTAAAATGTAAAATTATGCCACAGGAAAACGAAAATGTATTTATAGCTGAAAGTCAAAGTTTAGATGTAGATGAACAAAAGAAAAATGATACTTTAAATGTCATTGAATCTTGCAACGATCTTCAGGATTTTATCAAAAGACTGGAGGAAGAAAATTTAATCTGGTACTTTATTGGTCCTTTACGCAAAGATGAGGACATTACAGGACAGATAAATTTAAAGTGGGAAAAGGAGTTCCAAAAATTTGAGCAATCAATAGACGCAATGCATAAAGAACTTAAGTCGTCTCTGCCTGGTCAAAATTTCTTAGTGTATCCAACAAAGGATAATGACTTCAAAATTAGATTTGAAAATGAAGAAAAACCAATAGAAATTAGCAATATTTTAAGGACCAGCAGTGAAGGTAAGGTTTATAACATATCTTTAGGGAAAGATAGTCAAATAACTGCAACCAAAAAAGGCAGCGAAAGGCACTATGATTTTACTGGTTCAAGCTCATGTGAAATGACCATTAATTGGCAGGCTAAGGATTCTGAAGGTAACAGCATAGACTGTAGCATGACCGTAAAATTGGATTCTGGTGGTATACAGAGTGTTATTGGTGAGCCAAAATTTGGAGGAATAACGAGTTCAGAAGAAGTATTAAAGTTAGTTGGACAAAATAAAGAAGTTTTTATCAACGGAAAAACTCTGTATCAAGCTTTTACTGGCATATCCAAGAGTGTAGACGATCAGCAAGTACCAGCAGAGGAAATATTTACAAAAGATCTACATATATCACCACAGTCACCTACACCAAGCAGCAGTGGGTATTCCTCTCCTAGCACACCTTCTTCACGTAGAAGTTCTATATCCACCAGCAGTGAATTTAGTGATGAAGATGAAATATTTGAGGATGATATGTCTGGTGATGAAGAAGAGTATGAGCAAGAAGGATTAAAAGATGAAGTTGAGGAATTAGAGGAAGAAAAAGAAACATTTGCTAAATATTTTGCAGTGCAGGCAAAGCAGCTTGAGGATCTAAGATTAGAACGTGACTCCTTGAGAGATAAAGTCAATGAACAACAGCGAGCGATATTTGAAAGAGGTCAAAGAATAAAGGAACAAGAGGAAGAACTACAGGATAAAAATGATGTAATAAAGAACTTAAATGATCAGTTGAAAGATAAGGAAGGTGAAACAAATGAGGCAAATAAAGAATTACAGAGAAAATTGAAGCAAAGTGAAGCTAATTTAACTGTACTAAAGGAAAAGAATGCAAATTTGGAGAATGACCTGAAGAAAATAGTGGAAGGTTTAAACGATGATCATAAAAAGCAGTTGGCAGAACAGTTAATGGAAACAAAAAAGGAAAACAATACATTGGCTGAAACGGCGAACCAATTGTCTAAAGAATTAAATGGATTACAGAGAGAAAAGGAAGACTTAGAGAGGAAAATTCGACAACTTGAACCTGGAAGATCACTTGCAGATGAGCTAAGCGAAGAAAATACGAAGAGGGAAATAGAAAAACTTCAATATCAACTTAAGGAAAAGGAAGGGATGTTAACGTGTACACAGGAAGAGCTGGCATCTGTCAAAGAGAGTCTAGAGCAACTGCAGAACATATTACAGCAGGAAAAAGGTCAGGCAGCTACATCAACTCAAACTGAAGTTGAATATGAAAGTAGAGGAACAAGCATGCAGCAGCAAGACCAAGGTATACAAGCTGTAAACAACAACTCAAGCAGAACAGCTAGTGGGTTAAGACAAGAAAACAAAAAATTGACTAGAGACAAACTAACTATATCTGAACAATTAAAACAAAAAATAAGAGAGATTGACGAGTTAAAGAAAAATTTAAAGCAACTGCAAGAAGAAAATAAACAACTAAAACAAGAAGTTACCAAAAATGCAGGAGTTGATGCATCATCTTCAACAGGTCAAAAAGAAGCTAAAGAAGCAGAAGTTATACCGCAAAACATTATGGATTGGCCTGTTCCAATTCCAGATGATAAACCGGAAGAGCAGAAAACTCCATTAGAGCCAATCAAGGTAAATACAGAATTATCAGATCCAAAATCAATCTCCGCTGAGGGTCCGGAAAAATCTCCTCCTCTTTCAAAATGATGAGTTTTGCTTCTATAGCTGACCCAAGCAACACGTCATCCCGCGATTTATTCGCGTTATCTCAGCCGCTAACACGTAGCGGGATACTTAACCGTCATACCGTGATTTATTCACAGTATCTCTTAGCCACTAACAAGCAGCGGGATGACAGCAATCCTACGTCATGCCGCCGCGGTACCTCTAGATCCCGCTAACTAGTAGCAGAATGACGAATTTTTGTTTTTCAAATTATAGCTAAACATACTGTAATTGCTATTGAATGATGGAGAGACATACTCCATTATTTTAGCACGAAGTAACAAATTCAATGAATTGGTTCTTCAAAAATAATTTAAACTTTTACAGTAGGTCATGAAATATTATAGCGATCTCATTAAAAGAAACTTTTATAAGTATCGTTGATGAGAAAGGAAAAGTTGTTAAGGAAGAAGTTGTTGCAAGCGAAAGTAAGGCAATAGCAGATTAGCCAAGGCAAAAAATACGAACCCATAGGAATAGAAAGTGGATAGTTGTCAATATCAATGTGCAAAGAGTTAAGGAGTTTTGGATTACCAGTAATTTGTGTAGATGCAAGGCATATGGCAGCAGCGTTGTCTGCAAGAATCAATAAGAATGATAAAAACGATGCGAGGGGTATAGCGCAGATGATGAGAAGTGTTAGTAAAATCAGTTGTCAAATTAAAATAGCGCTTGGAAGCAGAAGACAGCTAATGTGTAGCAAACAGCAGGTTATTGGAACAATAAGAGGGTTGTTGAAGATACATGGTCGGTAAAGGATCAAAATTTGAAACTTTCGCTTTAAGAATACAAGAGGCAATAAATAATTTGGATGAAATCAGTAGGAGTTCAATTGAAGCGTTAGTTTGTAGTTTGGAAGCAATAGAAAAGTCATTAAGAAAGCTTGACAAAATGCTTTCAGAACAAGGTGAAAAAGACGATGATTGTAAATTGTTAACTACTGTTCCAGGAGTGGGGATGATAGTAGCAATGACGTATAAAGCTGCAATTGATAACCCACATAGGTTTGAGAAATCTGATACAGTTGGAGCATATATAGGGTTGACACCAAGGCAATATTCTTCTGGAGAAGTTGATCGGCATGGCAGCATATCAAAGATGGGACCAGCGGAATGTAGAAGTATGTTATATGAAGCTGCACAAACAATGCTTACAGTTACCAAGAGGACATTTAAATTAAAAAACTGTGGTTGCGAAGAAAAAAGGAATGAAAAAAGCAATTGTAGCAGTAGCAAGAAAATTAGCTGTAATTATTCATAGGATGTTGGTTGATAAAACAGAATTTTATTATCAATAAACATCAAAAGAGCATAGGACAATAATTTTATTGAAAATAAAGATAGCAATGCCGATGGAAGGGACAAGCAAGAACTTAGTTAGACTTCGTGGTAAACATGTTGCCGTCCACTTCCGCCTAACAAGTATAATGCGGCTTGACAAATTTATTGTCATCTCAGACCGCGGAGAGAACCATATGCTACTTTTAACTTATGTAAAATTACCAAGGATTATGGAGAAGATATGCTGTTTTGATTTGTGTGAAAATTATTGTTGACTTATGTGCAATTAGAGAACCTAAGTCACTTTAGCTATAATTCAGAATTGAGAGCTTTTAATAACTCTCTAACTCCCACTTAGGTCTTGGTGCAAAATTGAGAGAATCTATATAGCTTTTCTGTAACATTTCAATTCCTGCCCATCCAACCATTATTGCATTATCTGTACATAGGTTGTTGGGAGGAAAAAATATGTTTAAGTTTATGTGTTGCTTTAATTTTTCTCTCAAGAAATTATTTGCTGCAACTCCGCCGGTAATCACAAAGTCATTGATTTTGATATTTAAAGATTCGGCTATAATAATCGCATTACTAACCCTGTCCAGCAGTATGTCACTAATACACTCTTGAAACGAAGCACATACATCACACACATCTTGCTCGCTCATTTTCAGTTCTTGCACTAAGTTTTTTACTGCTGTTTTAATTCCAGAAAACGAAAAGTTACATCCAGAACGTTTTATCATTGCCCTTGGCAGTTTGAATCTTGTGCCATTGCCTTTTTTAGCCAACTTTTCAATTAATGGGCCTCCTGGGTAGCTTAAACCCAGCATCTTAGCAACTTTATCGAACGCTTCACCCAGTGAGTCATCAAGCGTTTCTCCAAGTTTAACGTATTTGCCTACATCCTGTGCAATTAAAAATTGACAGTGACCACCTGATATTAATAGGACTAAAAATGGAAATTTTACCTCATGCAGTAACCTAATAACCAATGCATGCGCTTCTAAGTGATTCACTGCAATGAACGGTTTTTGTGCTACATGCGCAATTGCTTTAGCCATCATTGTACCAACTATTAATCCACCTATGAGTCCTGGTCCTGATGTTGCTGCAATTGCATTGAGGTCACAAAAGTTAAGGTTAGATTTTTTTACAGCGCTTTTTATCAGGCCACTTAAATGTTCCATATGAGCACGTGAAGCTATCTCAGGAATCACCCCACCGCGTTTTTTGTGTTCTACTTGAGAAAGAATCTTGTGAGCAAGGACTTGCTTGTCACTATTTACAATCGCTACTGCAGTTTCGTCGCAGCTTGTTTCAACAGCTAAAATGGTTTTCATGTATATTTAGTTACTGTATTACCAAAACTATACTTTGAAACGCTGTAGAAGTTAACTGCAAAGTTAACTTCTATAGCTAAAAGATTTACCGACAACCGTCATTCCGCTACGTGTTAGCTGATGAGATACCGCGCACAACTGTACGAACATTCATTCTTAAAGGTAAACTGCACAGCAAATGGTGTCATTCCAGTGCTTGACACTGGAATCCAGCCTTGCCGTAATCTCATCAAGAACGTTGTGTTTTAACATAAGATCAGCCACTTTTATGCTCACCAACTTAGTGCCCAATCCAAATTCCTGGATTCCAGTGTCAAGCACTGGAATGACACCATCTACTACTAAAATTACCTGCAAATTGCAATGTTCGTACACCAAAAGAATGAATCGCGGTATGACGGTTCGCGGCGGCATGACGTAGGAAAACCTGCACTATAAGCTAATCATCATCTCCAAATATAGAGCTAATTTTTTTGCCCCCAGGAGAAAATTTATTAGTCCAACTGCTTTGCACTTTGGTTACATCTTTAAAGACAGTTTTATTGCTGTATTCCTTGATTTCTTTATCTACTCTCTCCATTATTTGTGGATCCAGGTAGCTCTTTTTCCATTGGTCAGTAGCAAGGAACACTTTGTTTAAGTCTTGAGTGCGGATTAAGTATTCTTTATCTTTAGGGTAAACCTCCTGCGCCCAAGCAAATAGCTCAAAATAGCGTGCAAATAATTCAGATGCGCGTGATTTTGCAGTTTGATAAGCCTGTATCTCCTTAAATATAACTTGGCCGATAATTTTCTGCACAAGAATATTTGCTTGCTTTAGGTTCTGCTCAATATCCTGGTAAACTTTATGGAGAAATTCCTGTTCCAAACTTAAGTTCAGTTCATTTTCAACCATGTGTGAAAGTTCATGCACTATAATGTATGGGTTTGACTTCCTCAGTACAATAACATATCTATTTACACTGGAAGACCTGATTGTCTTACACACTCCCTCTTCCATATCCACTAATCCCTCTTGGTATATTTCAAATGAGAGCCTGTTTTGCTTTATTAGTGATAAAGTGAGGTTTAATGTGTTTCTAAACTTCTCAAATTGATAGAGATATTCGACATACCGTATTGCATTTTCACTGCTTCCTACTTGAGTTGCTTGTTTTATTAAATTCCTGATTAGCATACCTTATTATTAAAGGAATTCTTTTTATACTCAAGAATTGATTGGCTACAAAGTGTTTTTAGGAAGCCTGATTGCATAGCTAAAGTAATTCATGTTTACTGATAACCTTCATACCGCTGCTTGTCAGCGGGATCTATGGTGAGATACCGCGAATGAATCCATAGCTGTACGAACATTCATTTTTGAAGGTAAATTGCACAGCAAATGGTGTCATTCCAGTGCTCTTTTTTTGTCATCCCAGTCTGGGATCTATTTTGCATGTAACTCCAATTGTGTTTTGGCATAAAACGCGACACGTATTAGACTTATTTGCAAGCAAAGCTTGCTAGATCCAAGTAGTCAGGACACTGGAATGACACCATAGGGGCACTGCCGTCATAAAGGAACCAGTGTCAGCTACTTGGATGACAGCTAGCCTAACAACCGTCATCCCGCTGCTTGTTAGCGGGATCTAGAGATACCGCGGGGTTGTAAAGTAATTTTTTACATCTAATGCTCGGCCAGTGCCTGCATGATACCACGTATTATCTATACCAAGGTGTTCTGCTTGTAGATATTATACCAACAATCCACCATTTTTTTTATGTCTTGTGGTTTAGTTTCTGGACCTATACTGATTCTAATTGAACACTCTGCTTGCTCTTTTGTTGCCCCCATTGCAAGCAAAACATGGGAAGGCTCAACTTTTCCAGAAGAACATGCGGAGCCATTACTAACTGCAATATGATTCAAGTCAAAATGCATAAGCTGCACATCACTCTTTACTCCTGGCATATAAATAAAACTTGTGTTTGGCAGCCTCTTAGAGTTTTTACCGAAGATTCTTATGTCACTGGCAAGATTTAATAATTCACACTCTAATTGATCACGTAGCTCCTTTACTTCATCCATTTTTGATAGAAGGTCTGGAATATTTTGCAGTGCAGCAGAAAGGCCTGCAATCGCAACAATATTTTCCGTACCACCACGAAATCCCTTCTCTTGTCCACCACCTATTATAATAGGTTCTATCGCAAGTTCTTTATTGAATATTAAAACTCCACTGCCTGCTACACCGCCAAATTTATGGGCGGATAAAGTGAGTAAATCCACTCCTAAATCTTCCATATTAACTTTAATTTTCCCAACACTTTGAGCAGTGTCAGTGTGGCAAATTGCTCCAAACTTGTGTACTATTTTAGCCATTTCCTCAATAGGTTGAATAACTCCGGTTTCGTTATTTGCCATCATAACTGAAACTATTGCTTTGTTTCCTTTAAGTTCGCTTAGAATTTTTTCTAGCTCTAAAAAGTCAACAATGCCCTCCTGATTAACAGGTATTATATATGGATTACATGCAGAATTAAGAATTGAAGGATGCTCTATAGCTGAAATTATATGCAGGTAGCCTGCTATTCCTCTCATAACAAGGTTATTCGCTTCAGTTGCACCAGACGTAAAAACTATTTCTTTATCACTTGAAACGCCAATAGCACCACGTACGTTATCTCTTGCATCCTGAAGAATCTTCCTCGCTTCTTGTCCTCTTTTATGTAGTGATGATGGATTGAGCGTTTGTTTTAACAAGACCTCAAATATACTTTTTTTTACATTTTCACTAATTGGAGCAGTTGCATTGTAATCAGCATATACGTAACCACTATTTTCTAAAGAGAATGGACTCATCTGTCACTTAAATAAGTTTACCATCAACTATAGCCATAACTATGTACGTTAGCTTTAACACGATAAAAAATTTATTGCAAAAACAGCGAAATTAATACATAATTAATAACTCACGTCATTAATACCTGTCAAGCGGGTTCTTATTAGGGGTTACCATGGTTGAAGTTTTTTTGAATAATGCAACAAGAAAGATAGAAGGTGAATACCACCAAAGCAAAGATGCCAACGCGCCGGTTGTGCTGGTTTTACATCATCATCCTCAATATGGTGGTAATATGGATAGTAAAATTGTACATAGTACATATACGTCTTTTATCGATAACAATTTTTCTGCATTGAAAATTAACTTTCGTGGTGTGGGAAAATCTACCAGAACTTTTGATAAGGGTATAGGAGAATTAACTGACGCTGCGGTAGCCATTGATTGGCTTCAGGGACATAATCCTAGCAATGTTCCAATTTGGATCGCTGGTTTTTCTTTTGGAGCATGGGTGGCTATGCAGCTAACAATGCGCCGCCCTGAGATAGTGGGTTTTATTGCTCTTTCTCTTCCGGTAACTAAGTACGATTTTTCTTTTCTTTCTCCCTGTCCAGTTTCTGGGCTTATAATACAAAGCAGTAATGATACAATCTCAGAAGAAAGCGATGTAACAGAATTAGCAAAAAGGTTGATAAATTCAGTAAGAAGTGATCACATGAAATACTATATAATAGATGATACTAATCACTTTCTAAAGGATAAAGAAGAGGAAGTGACTCAAATCGTGGACAATTATATAAAACTGCGCTTGAATAGTGCAACTATTTCTTCTCAAAAGGTCAAAAAAGAGGTAAGGGTAAAAGAATATGCCTAATCTTTACAAACAAGAGAAATGAGTGTAGTAATATAAATGAAAAGGTTTTGTTATGTTTAAAAAGCTATTATTTTTTGTTTTAGCTGTGTTTATGTTATCGGGGTGTTCCCTAAGTAAACAGCGTAAGTTAAAAAGTCCGTGTATAAAAAGCAATGAAAGCATTTCATGCGAGTTATACTCTGTTAATGATCATTGGTTAGATAAGTATAGGGCATAGAAATTGTGCTATTTTTCCTATTCACAACTTCACTAATGATCGATCTCTCAATTGGAAAATGCAGTCTGCCTTTTCTGCAAGGAGATGATTGTGTGTTACTATAAGCATAGAGCTGTTATTTTCCTTTACGTATGAATGTAGCAGTAAAAACACCTTAAAAGAATTTGTTGGATCTAAATTTCCTGTTGGCTCATCTGCAAGTAAAAGCTTTGGAGAATTTACAATGCTTCTTGCAATTGCAACTCTCTGCCTTTCCCCACCCGAAACTTCAGATACCATGCTACTTGCTTTGTTTTCCAGACCAAATTTTTCCAACATTGCTTGCGAATTTTTTTTTGCTTCAGCTTTGCTTTTTCCTGCAATGAGTTGAGGAAGCATAATATTTTCCAACACCGATAACTCTTGTAACAAATAGTGAAATTGATAAACAAAACTAAGAAAATTTCTTCTTACATGAGTTTTATGCTTATTACTGGCTTGTGTGCAATTTATTCCATCTATCGTAACTATACCTGAAGTTGGCTTGTCCAACAAGCCTGCGACTTGCAATATAGTTGTTTTCCCTGCACCTGAATCGCCAATCAGCGCTACTACTTGCCCTCTTGTGACACTTAAGTTGATATCCTTTACAACAGCAGAATTGTTCTTGAAGCTTTTATCTACGGAAGTTAGTTCTAGTGCTACATTACCACCCATGTTTAAAAGATCCAGAAGGCATCTAAGTTTTAGTAATAATTAAACCGAAAAACTGTTACCACAACCACATTGAGACTTAGCAAAGGCATTCTTTATTTGAAAACCAGAACCACTGAGATCCTCAGTATAATCTATAACTGAGTTATTTAAAAATTTTGCTGAACAATTATCAACCATTAATACAGGGTTTCCATTTTCATCATTAATTACTATATCTTTACCTTTTTCGCTAAAACTGGAGTGGCTTCTATAGTCCTCACTTTCTTCATAGTCATCATCTTCGTCTTCGTCATCAAACTCATCATCGTAATCATCGTCTTCATCATCCAAAGATAGATTTTTATTCATTTGATCCATAAGAAAATTGTATTTGAAGCCAGAACATCCACCACCTGAAACTGCAACCCGTAAAATGGAACTCTTATCCCCTTCCTGCTCTGCAAGAGAGTGGATTTTTTTTAGTGCATTATCAGTTAAGTTGATGTTGTAATTTGTTGACATAGTAACCACCGTTTATTATTGATAACTTATTATAGTAGAAATTTTACATGTCAAACAATAATTTTCTATTAAATTATGCATGTTTTCCAAGCAAAACAAAAGGGAGATACTTCAAAGAGCCAGAAGATGAGAATCGCAGCTGCTTTCAGCGTGATAGGGACCGTATCATTCACTCTAATGCGTTTAGAAAATTGGAGTACAAAACACAAGTTTTTATCAATTATGAGCACGACTACTATCGCACTCGGCTTACTCATAGCCTTGAAGTTGCACAAATTGCAAGGTCCATTGCGCGTAGACTTGGCTTAAATGAGGATATCACTGAATGCATAGCGCTCGCACATGATCTTGGTCATCCTCCATTTGGTCATGCAGGTGAAGATGCTCTAAAGAAATCAGTTCAAGATTTGAATCTTGATAACGAGAAGTATGAGTTTGATCATAATGTTCAAGCTATAAGGATTTTAACTTACCTCGAACAAAAACATGCTGATTTTGATGGTATGAATCTAAGTTGGGAGGTGATTGAAGGAGTTGCAAAACATAACGGTCCCTTGCTTGGTCAAAACGCGGAGTCTTCTACAAATAATCAGCTGTTATTAGAATACAACAAAAAATATGATCTAAAGCTTGAAGAATTTTCAAGCATTGAAGCGCAAGTTGCTTCAATTGCCGATGATATTGCTTACAGTGTTCACGATCTTGATGATGCACTCAGGGCGAATTTAGTAACCATCGAAGATTTGCTGAATGTTCCTTTAATTGAAAAAATGTTTAAAGACATAAGGAGCAGATATTCAGAATTGCCTCAGAGCAAACTCATACATGAATCACTGAGTGGAACTATAGGAACTATGATAAGTGATGTTGTTTCTCAGACTGAAAGAAATATTGAAGATCACAAAATAAAAAGCGTAGAAGACGTAAGAAGTCTAAATAAAATGCTAGTCACATTTTCACCAGAAGTTGCGAATGCTACAAAAGAAATGAAAAGATTCAACATGGAGAAAATATACAGAAGCTATAAACTGAGTAGAACGATGAACAAAGCAAAACGCATAATACAGGAACTCTTTCAATGTTTTTATGAAAACCCAGGATTACTTCCCACAGAGTGGAGCAAACTCGCTTGTGAATCTCAGCGTTCAGTAATAATATGTGACTATATCTCAGGTATGACAGATAGATTTGCTATACACGAGCACAGAAGAATTTTTGATACCTCATACGAAATGACTTCTTTCTAATGACTGATGATCATTTCATGTCAATTGCATTAAGGCTTGCAGAAAAAAATCTTGGAAATGTTGCACCAAATCCTGCTGTCGGGTGTGTTATTGTAAAAGATGGTACAATTGTTAGTGAGGGATATACAGGGATTGGTGGGCGTCCGCATGCGGAGGTAGTCGCTTTGCAAAACGCTAAAGATTCAACTCATGGCGCAACTATATATATCACTCTTGAGCCATGTTGTCATCACGGAGTCACGGGGCCTTGCACTGCAAAAATCATAAAAGCTGGCATAAAAAGAGTAGTAATTGCAACTATTGACCCAGATAGTAGAGTTTCAGGCAGAGGCATGAAAGCTCTGAAAGAAGCAGGAATTGAAGTTGAGCAAGGTATTATGCAAAAAGAGGCAAAAGAACTGAATGTCGGTTTTTTCACCACTAAAGAATTACATAGACCATTTATAGCTTGCAAAGTCGCAACAACTCTTGACGGAAAAATCGCAACATTTACAGGCGATAGCAAATGGATAACAAGTGAAAATACGAGAAACTGGGTGCATGAGCTCAGAACGAAATATGATGCAATTATGATCGGCAGCAATACTCTTATTAATGATGATCCACTCTTAACTTGCAGATTACCAGGACTCGGAAGTAGATCGCCAATAAGGCTAATTATAGATAGTCAAGGGAGATTAAAGGAAGAGCATAACATTGCAAAGACTGCAGACAAAGTAATAACTTGGGTCATCACAAATAAAGAAGTAGAGAAAAAAATAAAAAACATTAACTACTTGAAAGTCAATTCAAACGATGCAGGCAAAGCCTACCTAAAGGACATGGCATCAAAACTTGTTTCAGAAATTGGTATAACAAGATTATTAGTTGAAGGTGGAGGAGTGTTAATCACAGAACTATTAAAGTGTAATTTAATCGACAGGTTGATAATATGCCGCAGTGGTAAAATTTTAGGCAATGATGCCACTCCTTTTGTAGGAGATTTAGGGATTCAATTCATTAACAACTGTTATCAGTTTAAAAAAACAAAGATAATAGAGTTTAGTGAGGATATAGTTGAGGTTTGGGATAGGTCGTCATAATCCTTACATACTCAAACAGTAAAAAAAGGTATCCGTTCAGCGGAGCGGTAAAATAAAAAGTAGACAAGGAGTGCTAAAAACATAATATCACAAGTAGTATGTGTGGTAAATATGTCTGATCTACTAGCTAGTCTTCTCAAGCTCTGTGAAAGCTTTAAAATAGAGATAGAGCAACTAAAAGCAGAGATAAAGAGGTTAGAGATAGAAAACGAAAATTTTAGATCTGAGAATAAGGCGCTAAGAATCGAAAATGCTGAATTGAAAGAAAGACTAGGTCTGAATTCACAAAATTCATCGATACCGAGCTCAAAAGAGTTATACAAGCTAAAGAAGAAAAAGAAAAAAAGTGACAGGAAAATAGGGGCACAGATTGGGCATGAAGGAAAGTATCGCCCTAAAATGGAGGCAGATGAAGTGGTGAAAATAGAGTTCTTGCGAGTGCGGAGGAGAAATTGCGATATCGAAAGAGCCATACATTCATCAAAAAGTTGATTTGCCAGAAATTAAGCCTTATGTTGTGGAATACCAATGGCCACTGTTGCAAGTGTGGAAAAAGAAAAAGTAGCAGGCTACCAGAAGGTGTTACTGCGGATACATTTGGTCCAAAAGTTAAGTCAACAATCGCGGCGCTGAGCGGATTTTACAAGAACTCGAAAAGAGAAGTAGCAAATATTATAAAAAATATTTTCAACCTGGACATCAGTGTTGGTAGCGTGTCAAATAGCGAGGCTAGAGTTGCAGAAAAATGCCAAGAAGCATATGAGCAAATCGAGCAAGAAGTAAGTAAAAGTGAAGTTCTGCATATCGATGAAACGAGCCATTATAACAAAGGTAAACTTGGTTGGTGCTGGATGTTTGCCAGTAATACAGCAAGTTTTATAAAATTGACAGAGTCAAGAGGAATGAAGGTTTTACAAAATAGTAAGTTCTGCAATCGCAATAGCTTACGACAGGTACGCAGCATACAACTACTTTGCCGATAAGAACAGGCAAATCTGTTGGGCACATTTATCAAGAGATTTTGAAAGATTAGCACATAGTTGAAGTTAAAGTTCTGGGCTGTTACTTAAGAAACGTAGCCACTGAATTATTTGCACTAAAAAAGGCCTTGCTAAAAAATGAGATAGATGTTTTTAGATTTACCAGACGTGCCAGAAAGTTGCGAAAACGTACAAGGTATTACTTGAAGCCGCTTACCTGAAGCAATTGGAGCTTCTCGAGTTGCAAAAAATATTTTGAAATCTGAAAGAATAATGTGGAATTTTTTAGATGACCCAGAAAACATTCCGCTGACAAACAACCATGCTGAACAGCAGATACGGCATTATGTCGTTTATCGCAAAAATTCATATTTTACCCAATCGAAGTGGGGAACTTGAACGGATAATTTCGTTATACTTAACATGGAAACAAATGGGCTTTCCAAAACCTTCTATCTATTGTTTCTTAAACCACTCTCCTGAACTGATACAACCCAAGAAAGGTTTCCCTACGTCATACCGCAATTCATTCGCGGTATAGATTCCGCTAACGAGTAGCGGAATGACGAATTTGTTGTTTTTCAAATTGTAGGTAAACCTAAGCCACTTTAGCTATATAGGGTCACAACAATGGATTTTTAAGATAGTTTATGGCCTTCTTAATATCTTCAGCCTTGAATATCGCCGATCCCGCAACTAAAATATCTGCACCTGCTTTTATTATATCAGCTGCGTTAGAAAAGTTAATTCCACCATCTACTGAAATTTGTGTTTTAAGGTTACGCTCTTGTATCATTTTTTTTATAGTAGATATCTTGTTCAACTGTGAATGAATGAATTCCTGCCCTCCAAAGCCAGGGTTGACTGTCATAATCAGCACAATATCTAGCTCATGTATTATGTATTCAAGCACACTTGGAGAAGTTGAAGGAACAATTGAAACTCCAACTTGAATCGGTTTTTTTTCGTCGTTTACATTTTTGTATGACTTTATCTTTCTTATCAACCTCTCAAGGTGTATCTCTGCTTCTGCATGTACAGTGATAATATCAGCACCAGCATTTATAAAGCTTTCAATGTGGTTACCAGGAGATTTGACCATTAAATGCACATCAAAAGGAAGATTGCTATATTTACGTATTGCAGAAACAACGCTAGGACCAATTGTAATATTTGGAACGAAATTCCCATCCATAACGTCTATGTGTATGTAATCCACACCTAAATCGCTAATTTTTCTTACTTCTTCCCCTAATTTTGCAAAATCTGCTGAAAGTATAGAAGGTGCAATTTTAATACTCATGAGCTGCCTTTTTTGCTAAAAAATAACTTATTTTCAAAACTCTGTCACCCTAAGCACCATCTGAGTAGCTAGAGACCGATATCGGTATGCCTATTTAACTAGATCTTAAATTAGATAAAAAAAGGTAGTCTTGATAAAACTTATTTACAGCAAGTTTTTTTACATTTGGACTTTCTGTTTGTTCTTTTTTGTACCCTAATTTATAGCTTATTGAATCCTTGTATAAACTGATCGTTTTGTATGCTTTGTTCATCTCTCTAGGAAAGATGCCGTTAGCAATTACGACGCATAACCCTGTAGCTGTTGCAAAAGCTAGAGTGGTAAATGCTAGATTTTGTAAAAAATTCCTTCCACTAACTTTTTTTTCCTGTATATTAGCAGAGTGCGATTTGTTTGACACTTCTTCTAGATATTCATGCCATATGTGATTGCAGTTCGTACATTTTACCTTTCTTCCAGACGCGCCAATTTGCTTAGGAGATACTAAGTAAGTTTTAGTACAACTATTACATTGTATTTTCATAGCACTTACATATAAAGTAGTAACAAGCTCAAATGATACAGAGCTACAAATTTAATATCAATATATATATAACAAATGGAAGGTTTGCAACTAAAAAAAACACAGAGTGAGATAGAAAATATTTGGAAAAATAGAGAAAAATTTAATGACTGTAATCTAAAGAAAACAGCAAGAATAGCAATTAAAGAGGTAATTGAGCTCCTTGATAGTGGCAAAATTAGAGTAGCAGAAAAGCTATCAAGTGAAGAATGGGTAGTACATAAGTGGATAAAGCAAGCAATATTATTACATTTTCTCACCGAAGAAAATAAAATAATAGATAATACCAATTGCTGGTTTGATAAGATCGGTAACAAGTTTAGTGAATGGAATGAGGAGAAATTTCGCCGGTTAAAAATTAGAGCAGTTCCTGGGTGTTTTGTTCGCCGATCTGCTTATATAGGTACAAATGTTGTTCTAATGCCAAGTTTTATCAACGTTGGTGCATATGTTGATTCAGGAACAATGATAGATACCTGGTCAACGATTGGTAGCTGTGCGCAAATAGGAAAAAACTGTCATATTTCCGGTGGAGTGGGAATAGGTGGAGTTCTTGAGCCTATTCAAGCTTCACCTGTCATTATAGAAGATAATTGCTTTATTGGAGCACGTAGCGAAGTGGCCGAGGGTGTGGTAGTGAGAGAAGGATCAGTCCTTGGCATAGGCGTGTTTATTGGGGCATCAACAAAGATTATTGATAGAGAAACTAGCAAGGTATTTTACGGCGAAGTGCCACCTTATTCTGTAGTGGTACCAGGGTCTATTCCATCTAAAAATAATATTTCAATCTATTGTGCAGTCATAGTAAAAAAAGTGGATGAAAAGACGAGATCGAAAATCTCTATAAATGAAATATTGAGGGATTAAACTATCTTACTCCTTGTCGTCACTTTTTTTATCATTATTACTAACCACAGTAATGGCATACGCGCATAACTCTGAGAAAGAGACTCCATTTTCTTGAGATAGTTTATATAATTTTTGTAGACTTTCTTTTACTTTATTAGGAATATTCCCTCCACGTTCTTTTACAAGCCAGGAATCTTGATGATGAATTGGATGAGCATCACTTTTTGGATTTCCTATGTATATTGCAAAAGGTGAACTTTGTCCCTTGAAGTCACATTGTACAGTAAATTTTTTTATAGATTCAGCCATCTAAAGACCTCTACTTTTCTTTTTGGTCGATTTTATAGCAGGTGGAAGAGGTGGTTTCTTTATAAAATCTTGTCTATTGACAACACTTTCTCTACCTTCCAAAGCTCGGCGAACATCAGCTCTGCTTAATTGCGACTCTTTTGCTACCTTCATTCCATGCTTTGCCATAATATTAGCACATGCTAGTACTTTTTTTACCAATTCTAGATCACCATTTAGCATTTGAACTAGCACTTGAAACACTTCCGCTAAAGTTAGCCCATCAGCATTTATAACCTTGTTTTCTATAAAATTGACAGCTTCTTCAAATTTGTATTCAATACTATCATCTTGAGGTATAAGGGCAACATAATCGGTGTTTTTGTCGTCCATAACTGAAGCACTATTACTCACAAACTTAAGTTTATACTATATATATAAATACTCTACTATTTTATATTATGGCACGCTATAGTTAAACATTTATTAATAACATGCTCGCTTATATACACGAATTAATTGACAAAAGTCAAGGATCAATATCCATCAGTGATTTCATGAATGCCGTTTTGTACCATGAAAAATACGGCTATTATACAAGTAAATTACCGCTTGGTAAGGATGGTGATTTTACTACCGCACCTGAGATCAGCCAATTATTTGGTGAAGTAATTGCAGTTTGGATAATGCATACATGGGAAAAATTAGGAAAGCCATCAAAATTTTCTCTAGTTGAACTTGGGCCAGGCAAAGGAACACTCATTCACGATATAATAAGAGTCACTAAAAAATACAGCAGCTTTTTTAATTCAATGTTGATCCACTTAGTTGAAATAAGCCCTACTTTACAGAAGATACAAAAGGAAAAATTAAAGGGTTTAGGTATTAATTGGCACAAAAATATTGACAACCTACCAGAACAACCAACCATTTTTTTAGCAAATGAGTTCTTTGACGCTCTTCCGATAGATCAGTTTGTATATCATGATGAGGGGTGGTATGAAAATATGGTGACAAAACAAGATGATGGCAGTCTCTTGGTGTCATGCCAGTGCGTGACACTGGAATCCAGAAAAAAAGAATCATGGATTCCAGTGTCAGCTACTCAGATGACAAATGGAAAATTTTTTAATGGTGCAGTGGTGGAAATATGTTCAGTTGGGGTTGAAATATTAAAAAAACTTGAGAAGAAGATATATAATAATAAAGGAGCTGCTTTGATTGTAGATTACGGTTATGTATACCCCGCATATAAGAGCACTTTGCAATCGATAAAACAACATAAGTATGCTAATTTTCTTGAGAATGTTGGTAATAGTGATATTACCGCACTTGTGAACTTTCAAGCGTTAAGAGATCCATTAAAGCATGTAGATTGTGAGATTTTAACTCAAAGGGAATTTTTATATCTTTTTGGCATAAAAGAAAGAACCCAGGCTTTAATGAAAAGCGCAAGTGATGAACAAAAGAATAGGATCTTTAGTGAATTCTTAAGGTTGACTGAAAATATGGGCACTCTTTTTAAAGCAATGCTATTGATATAGCTAACCCAAGAAAGGTTTCCCTACATCATACCGCCGCGATATCTCAGCATAGATTCCGCTAACGAGTAGCGGAATGACGAGCTTATTGTCATGCCGCCGCGAACCGTCATACCGCCGCGGCGCTAACAAAAGATCCCGCTAACAAGCAGCGGGATGACGGTTGTCTCCTAGCTGTCATCCCAGTACTGGTAGACTCAAATCACAATGCTCGTATAGCTGCAACCCTGGAGGTACTGTTTCTCACCCACTGCAAATATTGCACGGTACTGTCCACTTGGTCGTCGTGGCGCGTTTCAGGAAACATTAAAATCTCATACTCAAAATCGTTCAGCCATACTGCTTGATGTGGCAGAAAAACCTTGCCAGACTCTATAATCGGAACAATTTGATGAAATCGAGTGAGCTTGTCATCATGTGGCACTATTTCAATAATCGGTAAATCACTGTTTGTCTTTAGCTCTTGCACCAATTGCTGACCACTCGTTTTTGCTTCAATCAAAATTGCGTGTGGTGACCATCTTGCAGCTAGTGACAAAACCTGTTCTTTAAGCTTTGGATACTCAAGCTTTGCGCGATATACGTCGAGTAAATAGAATTTATTATCTATTTTTGCCCAGGTGGTGCAGACACTAAAGTTGCTCATGTTACTTGTTGAAACCGCAGTATCCCAACTTTGTGTTATATGCGAGAGATTATCAGGAAATTTTTTATAGCGTTTCAGAGGTTGTCCGGAAACTAGTAAATTCAAGCATATTCCCTCTTTAACATAACCCTACTCATAGCTAGGTATATGAAATTCTCAGTGGATGTTGTGAGTAAATCATACTCCTTCGATAGCCTTCTATTCCTATTAACCCAAGCAAAAGTCCTTTCTACAACCCATCTTCTTGGCTGTACTTTAAACCCTTGTTCTCTTGTTGGTAGTAGCTCAGGTGGCGTATCTTTGTGCACCCAAAATCTACATGGAGGCCTTTTAACAATTTCAATATCTATGTCATATTCTTCCTTTATGTGATTCTTTAAATTTCTTCCTTGGTATCCCATGTCAGCCCACATTTTTTTAACTTTAGTATATTTTGTTCTCATATTGTTTAATGCTATTTTAATACCATCTCTATCATTTTCGTTAGCAGCGCCTACGTAACAACCTAGTATAAAACCCTGAGTGTCTGTAATTATATGCCTTTTTCTACCCTTTACTTTTTTACTTCCATCATAGCCTTTGATCCCCCCTTTTCTGTAGTCTTTACAGATTGACTATCTACTATACAGGCACTCGGCTGCTCATTCCTTCCTATTTTTCTTCTACTATATTTTGTAATTTCATAATTCATTTTCTCAAAAATTCCCTGCTTCTTCCATTGCCTGAACTGCTCATACACAGTCTTCCATAGCGGAAAATCATTTGGTAAATACCGCCATTGACACCCTGTACGCAATACATAGAAAATTGCTTCTAATATTTCTTTTTTGCTATACTTTGGCGGCCTTCCTCCTTTCTTGTATGATACTCTGAAGTGTTTTTCTATTCTTGCCCATTCCCTTTCGCTTAGATCTGTTGGATACTTTTTTCTCATCTTTACCCCGTACTAAAATTTCAGATATTATAGCCTTTTACTTGTTTCCGGACAACCTCTCAATGAATTTTAGAAAGTTCATGATATAATGTTGAAACCAACGCGTGACGCTGGGATGACAAAAAAAGGAGCACTGGAATGACACCCTACTTAACCGTCATACCGCGATTCATTCGCGGTATCTCTTAACATAGATCCCCCTACTATACCTTAACATAGATCCCGCTAACAAGCAGCGGGATGACGAATTACTTAACCATCATTACACCGTCATACCGCGATTCATTCGCGGTATCTCAAAGCATAGATCCCGCTAACACGTAGCGGGATGACGGTTGTTGTTTAGCTATAAATATTAAGAAATTTACCAAATGAAAAAAAAGGCAAAAGAAACCCTGGGGTTATTATCCGCTTTAAAATATTGGCGTTTTTTATGTTTTAAACGCTTGACAAGCGAGATTCAGCCGCTTTTAATTGCAACTAACTTACGCTGCAAATGTTTAAGAAATTTACTAAGCAGAAAAAAAGACAAAGAATCCCCGAGTTAGCTAGTCTTTTACTATCTCTGTCGAGTATTGGCATTTTTTGATGTCTTGTAACGCTTTATAAGCGCGTTCAGCTTATTTAGATAAAAATCTAGATGTAGATGAAGTTTTGTAAAGACATACAGTATCTATATACTGCAAAAAATTGAACATAAGACGCCGATACATTAAGTAATCCTTACCTTTTAATCTGCAGATTGGCGAAAGCAAATACAATAGCTTCACTGTTATGATAAGGGGGCTGGCGGAGTTTGTCAAGGAAGTTTTTTTGTTTCTATTCCCAATAAAAGTTTGTTATATGGTTATGCAAGAAGTTTAATACTCATAGTTTCAAGCATATACTGAAATATTTCATTAGCTATAGCAACATCTTGGCGTGGGGCTTTGCCGTGTTCTATAAACACAGAGATTGCATAGCGCGGGTTATGGTAAGGGCCATAGGCGATAAATAACTTATGACTTTCGCCCTTAGAGTTTATTTCTGGTGTACCGGTTTTGCCAGCAATTTGTATACCGCTTAGCCCTTTCTTATAGGTTCCAGTTTTAGAATTCACCACATCAAACATAGCTTTTCGAACTATGCTAAGATGCTCACAATCCACATCAATATCGGGAAAATCTTGTATCGTTTCATTCATCTTAATGCGGGGAATTACCTCTTTTCCTGTTGCAATCCTCGCTGCAAGAACTGCAAGCTGTAGTGGTGTTGTAAGCATATACCCTTGTCCTATAACTAAGTTGATAGTGTCACCTAAATACCACTGCGAATATAGCTTTCGTGTACGCCAATCTCTATCTGGCAACAACCCTGGAGCTTCTTCTTTAAACGTTCCAATCAGTGGCCCACTTCCAATACCAAATTTTCTGGCCATTTCTACCAGAGAGTCTACACTTATTTTTTTCCCTATATTATAAAAGTAAGTGTTGCATGATAATGCCATTGCCTCATTTAAAGATACATACCCATGGACTTTGCTTTTCAGACAACGAAATTTCCGCTCACCTATTTTCATATAGCCCTTGCACGAGAATTTCTCTTCTGGTGTTATTATCCCGTCTTTTAAACCCGCAAGCGCAACTATTACTTTAAATATTGAACCAGGTGGAATTTGATATGATAACGCACGATTCACAAGCGGTAATGAAGGAGCATTCAAGCTCTCCCAAGTCTCATTTGATAGCCTGCTAGCAAAAAGATTATTATCGTAAGAAGGTGAATTATATAATGCTAAAATTTCTCCATTATTTACATCAATTACCACTGCGGAGCCTTGGTGATCTTTAAATACCTCTGCGGTTTTCTCTTGCAGATTAATATCAATTGTCAGTTGTACATCTTGTCCGTCTTGTTGTGGTATGCTTGATAATTCTTTTATGACGCGTTTTTTAGAATTTATTTCCTGCTCAGATTTTCCTGACTTGCCTTTCAATATATGATCATATGTATATTCAATACCGCTGATTCCTACTTCGCTTATGCCTTGCTGTCTTTTTGTATATCCGATTACATGAGAACACATTGAACCAAACGGGTAATAACGTTTATAAAGAGCAGTTATTTTTTCTGACGATTTTGCTATTTTAGACTCGACTTCTGATAATGTCTGCAAATCAACTTCCTTACCAGAACCATCAAACAAAACAACATACGAAATTTTGTTCATCGCAAGTTCAATGCTATTCCTATCTAAAATTTTGCCCCGCTTAGGCATAATAGTAGCAACTCTTATTCTATTACTATTAGATAGTGCTTCGTACTTTTGTCTGTTTCGTATTTGTAAATTATATAACCTGCAACTAAAAACCGCAGAAATGGTAAGCTGAATACCACCTAATATGAATGCTCTGCGGTTAAAGACTTTGTTTTTTGTCCACATAACATTCCTTCAAAACGCACTTTTTTCCCCTCTTTTATTGTTACACTTCTGGCTTTTACCGTATTACAAACCCTTTTTTCCCACTCACTTAAGGTCACAAACTTATAACCTGATTTTTTTAGTATTTTAATAATATGAGGTAAAGCTTCAATTGTGTTTGACCTGTTATTGTGATCATGAAACAGTATAACTGCTCCATTATGTACATTACTTAAAACTCTTTCAACTAAAGTTTCTGGCTTATCACCTTGCCAATCTAGCGAATCAACTGTCCATAATATTGAATACATATTTAATTGATCAGTATTTTCAATCAGATTATCGTCATAACATCCATATGGCGGACGAAACCATTTTACATCTTGTTTTATTGCATTTTTAATTGCTGTATTTGTCTTTTCCAATTCTTGCAATTGTTCCTCACTTGAAAGTGATGTCAACTTCCTATGCGACCAAGAGTGATTGCCTAACTCATGACCTGATTCATGAATTTTCTTTACTATTTCAGACGTTTTTTCATTTATACGTTCACCAAGCACAAAAAATGTTGCTTTTGCTTCATAGCTTTCCAGAACATTAATAATATCGTTTACTCTATTGTTAGACGGTCCATCATCAAACGTAAGCGCAACAAACTTATCGTCGTTATTCAATAATTTTTTTATATTACTTAAATTTCTATATGATAGATCTAGATTACAACTGAGCCCACAGTATGGTAAATTAAAATTACAATCACTACAAAAAGCCGTACTTGAATATAGTAAGAAAAAAGTGATTATCCTTATAAACATTTGTAATCAGCAAAGTGATAGAATACTACACTTTTTTGCTAAGTTAAGCCATCTTTAATTGCTGTAGCCTTTACTTCATCGCTTCTTTAATATATTGTATTAACAATTTTATATAATATATTATGATTGCAAATATAAATACCGTTGCGCTTCAGGGAATTAGCACAGTAAATGTCAATGCACAAATTCATATGGCAAATGGTATTCCAGCTTTTAATATTGTTGGATTGCCAGATAAAACTGTTGCGGAATCCAAAGAACGCATCAGAGCAGCGTTAAATTCAATCAATCTACTACTACCTCCAAAAAGAATTACAGTTAATCTCTCCCCTGCGGATTTACTGAAAGAAGGTAGTCATTATGACTTGGCTATTGCTATTGGACTACTTGTTGTAATGAATGTGATACCAGTTGAAAAAGTTCAGTCTTATATCATTATGGGTGAGCTTGCCCTTGATGGCAGAGTTATTCCAGTTTCAGGAGTGCTGCCAACAGCGATCAATGCAAAACAGGCAAATAAAGGAGTAATTTGCCCAAGGGGAAATGGAGTAGAGGCTTCATGGGTAAAGAATGTTTCAATTCTAGCTATAGAGAAATTAACTGATATTATCAGACACTTTAAGGGTGAGCAATTAATTCAGCCAGTAATTTTTAAATATAGTGATGCACCCAAAGAAAAAAGATTGGTTCCCGATATGAAGGATATTAAAGGCCAAGTTGTTGCAAAAAGAGCAGCTGAAATTGCAGCAGCAGGTGGGCATAATATGCTTCTTGTTGGCCCTCCTGGTACTGGAAAATCAATGCTTGCTAAGCGCTTTATAGGATTGCTGCCTGATTTAACCGAACAGGAGATGATTGACGTTAATATTATTTCCAGCATAACAAAAACTGGTAATGAAATATTCAAAGTAACTCGCCCCTTTCGTGAACCTCATCACTCATGTTCCATGCCAGCAATGATAGGAGGAGGAAAGAATGCAAAACCCGGAGAAATTACCATGGCTCACAATGGCGTGTTATTTCTTGATGAGCTACCTGAATTTCCAAGACTCGTGCTTGATTCTCTGCGCCAACCACTTGAAGATAGAAAAGTTACCGTTGCAAGGGCAAATGCTCACATAACCTACCCTGCCAATTTTCAACTGATAGCTGCAATGAACCCTTGCAGGTGCGGTTATTTAGGTGATGCAAGCAGATCGTGCAACAAAGCTCCAAAGTGTGGCACAGATTACAAAAACAAAATATCAGGCCCATTGCTTGATAGAATAGACATATGCATTGAAATGCCAAACGTTAGCATACTCTCTCCTGAAATCTCTGTGGAGGGAGAAAGTACTAAAATTATAAGAGAAAGAGTGATAGCAGCAAGAAAAGTTCAAACTGAGCGCTATAGTGAATTAAATATTCGTTGCAATTCAGAAGTAAGCGGTGAAGCATTTAATAAATTTACTGAACCAGATCAGGCAGGGTTAGAATTGCTAAAATACGTACTGAAAGAAAATTACATTTCCAATCGAGGCTACACACGCGTATTAAAAGTTGCAAGAACTATTGCAGATCTTGCAAAAAGTGAAGAAGTAAAAAGAGCACACATTGCTGAAGCGCTCAATTACAGAATAAAGGTATATTAAAAAATTAGTTTACTTGACAGGCAATTTTTTTTACTATATGCTTCCTTAATGAAATTTTAACATTCTATTTAAGGAGTAGAGTTATGGCATTAACAAATTATGAGTATAGAAAAGAGGATGGCATTTTTCATGCTATTTCAGAAGGATATATACAAGCTGAAAAATACTGGGGAATTCCTGGTGCTGCTGGTGGAGCTGGTCAGTACGCTATGCATAATAAAGGGAGAACAGCATTATTTCCGCTTGCAGTTGCAAGTGTTGTCTTTACAGCAATGAATATGAAAGCAGGCTTTGTTAGTGCAGCAGAAGCTTCTGGGTTTCTTGCTAAGACTGCCAGTTACTTTGTTGGAACAAATCAAGCAATAGCTGCTTCATTACCTGGATTTATCGGAACAGGTGTTGCTGGTCAGATAGTTGCGGGTGCCATAATGGCAATTGCTGCAGTTGCTGCTGTTTATGGAACATATCAAGTTGCCTCAAAATTAAAAGATGTTGCAGTTGAAGCATTGAAAGGGAAAGATCAGACAATATAATAATCTTCAACAAAATAAAAAGGGATAGGTTTCTGTCCCTTTTTATAAACGTTTTCTATTTTTTGCATCGGTTAAGTGATGTCATCTAAGAATCTAGTTATTATAATTAACGGCACTTATTAGTATAAATGTTAAGAATAAGTAAATCCCGTTTACTATTTACGCCTATAGAAGTGAAAAGTATTTGCATATTATTAAAAAAGCGGTAACTTATTATCAAGTGAATTCGCTAAATTTGAGTAATTTAAATGTCTATTGATCTTAGTCTGCCGGAGTTGCCTATATTACACCCAAGGATTACCGTTGTGGGAGTGGGTGGTGCTGGTGGAAATGCTGTGAATAACATGATCCAATCTAATTTGCAAGGAGTGAATTTTGTTGTCGCAAATACCGATGCTCAAGCACTAGAAAAGTCGTTATGTGATAAAAAAATTCAGCTTGGCATTAATTTAACTAAGGGGCTTGGTGCTGGTGCTTTGCCTGATGTTGGCAAAGGTGCAGCAGAAGAGTCAATTGATGAGATTATGGAGCATATAAAAGATAGTCATATGCTTTTCATCACAGCAGGAATGGGCGGTGGTACTGGAACCGGTGCAGCACCGGTAATTGCAAAAGCAGCCAGAGAAGCAAGAGCCGCAGTTAAGGATAGAGCGCCAAAAGAAAAAAAGATATTGACTGTTGGAGTTGTAACTAAACCGTTCGGTTTTGAAGGTGTGCGCCGTATGCGCATTGCAGAGCTTGGACTTGAAGAACTGCAAAAATACGTGGATACACTTATTGTCATTCCAAATCAGAATTTATTTAGAATTGCAAATGAAAAAACTACATTTTCTGATGCATTTAAACTTGCTGATAATGTTCTGCACATTGGCATCAGAGGAGTAACTGACTTGATGGTCATGCCAGGGCTTATCAATCTTGACTTCGCTGATATAGAAACAGTAATGAGCGAGATGGGCAAAGCGATGATCGGCACCGGAGAGGCAGAAGGAGAAGATAGAGCAATTAGTGCTGCAGAGGCTGCAATATCTAATCCATTGCTTGATAATGTATCAATGAAAGGTGCGCAAGGAATATTAATTAACATTACTGGTGGCGGAGATATGACTCTGTTTGAAGTTGATGCTGCAGCCAATAGAGTGCGTGAAGAAGTAGATGAAAATGCAAATATAATATTTGGTGCTACTTTTGATCAAGCGATGGAGGGAAGAGTTAGAGTTTCTGTTCTTGCAACTGGCATTGATGGTCGCAATAATAAATCAGAAACTTCACCTATAAGTCAGAGCGAAGACTCAGAGAAAGAGAAATTTAAGTGGCCATATAGTCAAAGTGAAAGTACACAAGACAAAACACTGGAAACAAAACCAGCTGAACAGGTAAGCGAAGGAGCTAAGTGGGGCAGCAATATCTATGATATACCAGCTTACTTAAGAAGAAAAAAATAATGCAATTTTGGCTACTTAAGTCAGAGCCAAGTGAATACTCATGGCAAAAAATGGAAAAGGAGCAGGTAGTTGAGTGGGATGGTGTGCGCAATTATCAAGCTCAAAATTACATGAAAATTATGAAAGCAAGCGATCTTGCGTTTTTTTATCATACAGGTAAAGAGAAAGCAATACTTGGAATCGTTGAAGTATTTAAAGAGTATTATCATGTTAATGATCCCAAGTTCGGATTAGTGAATGTAAAGTTTTTGAAACCTTTAAATAACCAAGTAACGTTAAATAATATAAAACAAAACCCACTTTTGAAAAATATGACTATATTAAAACAACCACGTTTATCAATTGCCCCAGTTTCGGAAATTGAATGGAATGAAATAATAAGGATGAGTGATGTGTAATACCTGTCATTTCAGTTCCTAAATGATGTCATCTCAGCACACAACGCACAGCTGTATGAATATTTGTCTCGAAGGCAGTGCATTAAACGTTATAGCCGATTTTGCATCAAACACAAAGGTGTCATTCCAGTGCTTGACACTGGAATCCAGCCTTAATGCAACCACATTAAAGCCGTTGTGTTTTAATATAAGATTAGCTACTTTTATATTCACTAACTTGATGTCTAATCAAAATTCCTGGATCCCAGTGCCTAGACACTGGGATGACATCCTTCTAGTGTACAATATTCGTACAGTTGTGTACATGACACAAGGGTCTATAACTCTTCTTTTTTGGATTCCAGTGTCAGCTATTTGCATGACACCCTTACTGATGTGTCACTCATGTTAGAAGTAAATATTCTTGACAAGAAATGGTGCAGCATTATAGAAAATCCTAAAAATTTTGTATTAGGTGTCATCAATGCTTCTCTAAAAGAATTAAAAATAGACCACTATAAACCAAATATATCAATAGCTCTGGCTGATGATGACTTGCTACATCAACTTAATTTAAAATTTAGAGAAATGGATAAGCCAACTAACGTACTATCATTTCCGTATGAACAATTGTCTAATGAGTGCGATTTAGGAGACATAGCAATTTCAATAGACACAATAAAAAGAGAATCGCATGAGTATTATATACCCATTCTTGCTCACATTGCACACATGTTAGTGCATGGATTACTGCATTTACTTGGTTATGATCACCAAAAAAAAGATGAAGAAATTATAATGAAAAATCTAGAAAGAGAGATTTTAGCTTCGCTTGGCTACAATATGTGTGCGATTTAAAAGGAATTTAATAAAAATATAGTAGATGATAATAAAATATGTTATCTACAAAGGGTTTTAGCTATAAACAATAAAAGGTAAGTGATATGGTTCAGTTTTCTTTGCCAAAGAATTCTAAAATTAATCAAAAGGGCAAAATTTATCCTATTCCTGCTAGAGCAAAAAACATCAGAAGATTTCAAATTTACCGTTGGTCTGCTGATGACGAGAAAAACCCTAGAATAGACACATTTTTTATTGATATGGATAGTTGTGGCCCTATGGTACTTGATGCATTAATAAAAATAAAGGATGAAATAGATTCGACTTTAACTTTCAGACGTTCTTGTAGAGAAGGCATATGTGGATCTTGTGCCATGAATATTGACGGAACCAATACTCTTGCATGTACTAGATCTATACATGATATAAAAGGTGACGTAAAAATATATCCATTACCTCACATGTATGTAATAAAGGACCTAGTCTCGGATTTGAGCCAATTTTATGAGCAATACAAATCAATTAAACCTTGGTTACAAGCAGATAAGCCTGCCCTACCAAATAAAGAATACTCTCAATCTTCTGAAGATAGAAAAAAATTAGATGGCTTGTCCGACTGTATATTATGTGCTTGCTGTTCGACTGGTTGCCCAAGCTACTGGTGGAATAGTGATAAATTTTTAGGACCAGCAATACTATTACAAGCTTACAGATGGATTGCTGACAGCCGTGATAATAAGACAGGTGAAAGACTTGATGTTTTAAACGACCCATTCAAGTTGTATCGTTGTCATACAATAATGAATTGCACAAAAACTTGTCCTAAAGGACTTAATCCAGCAAGAGCAATAGCGAAAGTAAAACAGCTCATGGTAGAGAGAGAAGGAGTTTAAGTATTATCTTTTGCATTCTTCGTAAGAGAACAGCAAACCTTCCGAAGCGTAGGGTATTGTTAATACCCTGAACGCTTTTCCGTTTGTGAAGTGCATCGTATCATCGTACGATTCAAATAATTTTTTGAACAACTCATGTCTTTGGTTACTAATAGTTTGAAAATCCTCTTTTTCTAAAAGCTTTTTAGATTCGAAGAGGTAAAGCATAACTTCGTGATAAGTTGGGTAAGATGCCAAAAATTTTGGGTCAAATTGAAAGGTTTTTATAAAAGCATTATTATAAAATTTTAGCTTTTGATTCTTACTATATATTACTATAGCAACCGGTAACCTCTCAAGCAAATTTTTCTGTGTAGCTAAATAACTGTTTAATTCAGTATATAATTTCTCTGCATCACTAACATCTTTCCCATACATTACTATGCTACCAGAACCTTGTATTGGAATTTTAACAAAATCGAAAACCTTAGGTTCGTTCTTATAAGTTATGACATGTCTTCCTGGTTTTGTGCTATGAGCGCTACCGGTAATAGCAAATTTCTTAGAACCATCTACATATTTATCATAAAACAAGTTATAAAATTCCACCTTTCTACTCTTGTTATATCTTAGTATTGGAAATGGTAAAGAGTTGAAAACGTTTTTATAGCTCTCCACTTCCTGTGTAAGCTTACTATTTTCTAACTCAAGTCCGTTAGCCTTTATCTTACAGTCTGAGACATTCCTTATCCATAACAGCACACCTATCACATTGTTAGAATCATCTATTATGCTTCTACCGTAACATATGCAATAAACCTCACTGTCTTTTGACTTTAAATCTAGAGTAAAAGATTTATTTATTTCCTTTGCCTCAACAAAATTTTTGATTAAGCTTTCTGATTGCTCAAAAAAATTCACAAACTCATTAAATGAGTAAAAAACAGTATTAAGCAAAATTAGTAAATTGGGAGAGAACTTTTCTATACGTTTTTTTGCATCCCAAATATAAAACCCATCATTCACAGTATCAATTAAATTATTTATGATAACATTTTGATGCTGTAAGTTCTTAATCTTATTACTAATTTTTAATTTAGAATAAGAGAGAAAGAATAATATTAGAATCAATATTAAAACCACTTCATACAAAAAAAACATAGCACTTTTAAAACAAATGTAAAAATTTGTAACCGCTCAGAATTATGCTGAAGAGGTATATAAGTAAAGATTGCCTAACATTTGAAAGCCCAATCTCTTATAAAGGTTCACAGAAGATTTCATACAATGTGCTACTATATATTTGCATTCAAGCTGTTTAGCTATCTTTATTCTTTCTAAAACCATTTGGGTACCTATTCCACGATTCCTGTAAATTGGTAAAACTCCATCACTATAAAAACCAGCTACGCTATCTTGAACATAAAGACCGCATGTCCCAATAATTTCATTATTTAGTGTTACAAGAAAAAATCTTAATCTTGAGTTCTTATCATCATAATTTGATAATCCGCGAAAAAATGTGCTGACAATTCCAACGCCATGATAAAAAATTTTAGAAGTGTGTAGATCTAACTGTTCTAAGAGGTTGCTACCATTCACAGCATTTAACCTCAAGTTTGGAATAACATCAGCAGGTAAAAAGTAATTTTTCATATTAAGTAAAGCTTTTTTTGGTGTGCTAACGTGTTTTATTTCACACTTTTCTAAAATATCTCTTATTTTCATATGTGAATTTATTACCCATGTTGCTTCTATATCTCTTGTTCTGAGATAATCTAGAGTTTTTTGTATAGAAAGCTCGGTACATTGATCTCCACAGAACACAAAATTAAATAATGACTCCCTGGTACCATTTATTGTAAATATGATGTTATCAAATTCATCGTGTACTTCCCACTCAGATAAATTCGCTGTGTACAGTATATAATCCTTTAGATTTTGAACAATTAAGCTTGAATAATAAATTTTTTTATCCTGCATACACCAACAATAAACAATAAAAGGCTCCTATAAGAACACAGGCTAAAATTGCAGCTATAACGTCATCTAGCATAATACCTAAAGGACCTTTGGTATTTTTATCGATTAAATTTATAGGCCACGTTTTTATTATATCAAAAAACCTAAAAGAAAAAAAGCACAACAACAATGAAGAACAATTCATCTCTTGGCTTAACAATATCGAAACTAAAAGTATCGTCAGCAATTGACCAACCACTTCGTCAATTACTACCTCTTTTGGATCACATGAAGTCTTGTAATGTTTTATATAATTACCTGTAGACCATAATCCAATTAAGAATAAAAAAGAAATAATTGCTGCACCTAAAATTTTGTTGCTCAGGATTACAGGAACAAGCGGAAAAGAAGCCAAACTACCCACAGTACCTGGCATTTTTTTTACTGTTCCAGACAGCCACCACGTTGATATTAATTTATATAAAAATTTCACAATATATCCAAATACAAAATTAACTTATAAGAACAGAAAGAGTATCCTCTATAGAGGCGCTTTCATACAATAATCTGTAGACCGCTTCACATATAGGCATTTTTATCTTTAGCTTTCCTGCTAAATTAAATATGGACTCAGCAGTGCTAAAACCTTCAATCACTGACTTGCCTTCTGACAAAATCTGCTGAACATTAAAGCCATTGTCACTATTACCTATTTTAAACCCAAAAGATAAGTTTCTTGAATTCAAGGATGTGCATGTCATAATTAGGTCACCCAGACATGCTGGCCCAAGTAGTGTATTTATATCCACACTACCGTCACCAATTTTTGCTGAGTATAAAGCCTTAATTTCGCTCATACTTTTCGTAATCAATGCTGCATGAGCATTAAACCCAAGTTTACTACCTAGAACAATCCCACACGCTATAGCAAAAACGTTCTTTAACGCTGCACAAATCTGTACTCCTATAATGTCGTTACTAAACTCCAATTTAACATTTTCTTGTTGCAGCTCTGATACTAGCTTTGAACCTAATGTGTTATTTTGGCATGCAAGAACCATTGAATAGGGTAATTTTCTTGCAACTTCTACAGCAAAGCTAGGACCTGAAAAAATAGCAATAGGATTGTTAGGTAAAATTTCATTTACTATTTCACTAGGTAATTTTAATGTAGACTTTTCTATTCCCTTACAAGCTAAAATTATTGCTACATCTTTTTTCAGATTACAATTATGCAATTGCTGACATACCTTCCTCAGAGACTGAGTGGGAACAGCGAGGATTGTTACTGAAGCATTAATTATGTCTTCAATAGCCAATTTTACTGACACATTATCAGAAATTCGACAACCGGGTAGCTTGTCACTTTCTCTTTTCCCGTTGATTGATTCAAATGTAGTTTCATTGTGAGTCCACAAAATCACATCTTTCTTACTACCTAATGAAATTGCGATTGCTGTACCCCATGCACCAGCACCTAAAATTGATATTGCCACACAATATTCCTGAAAATATTACTTATACTTTAAAATAGTAGGATAAGTAAATTAAAAATATAACACAGACATATAGAATAGTTAAATATTTATTAACCGAAGTATTCTTTTAATAATAGTAACTTTAATTCAATATTTACTAAAAATATTATTACTATCATGGTATGTCTATTATATTTTAGATCTATTTATATAACTTTGGAACAATATATTTACTATTAATTAATAAGTGTAATTTTGATCATTTGTTAATAAAAATTTGATTTATTACTTTCCTTAGTTATATATATTACTAAAATTATAAATTATTTATGGGGTGTAAAATATGCGTATATTATTAATTGAAGATGATCAAGTAAGTGCAAAGACTGTAGTTAACGCCTTAACTTCTGATGGACACTTCTGTGACGTTGTTACTTCTGCACAAGATTATAACAATAATATGGTTTCCTCAAACGGAGATTACTATGACCTAGTTATTTTAGATATACACTTACCTGGTGATATTGACGGATATGATATATTGTTAAGACTAAGAAGTGCAAAAATCAAAGTTCCTGTCTTAATACTTTCATGCATATCCGCTGTCAATCACAAAGCTAAAGGACTCGGGTATGGTGCCGATGATTACTTAACCAAGCCATTTCATAAAAGCGAGTTATTAGCTCGAATTAAGGCCATAGTGCGTCGTACTAAAGGCCATCCTGAATCGGTGATAAAGATTGGTAATATAAATATCAATTTTGATCACAGGGTTGTTGAGGTGAAAGGTAAAACGGTTCACCTTACTAATAAAGAGTATTCTATGATAGAATTGCTAGCACTGCGTAAAGGAACAGTACTAACAAAAGAAATGTTCTTAAATCATCTTTACAATGGCTTGGATGAACCTTCAGATAACAAGATAGTTGATGTTTTTATGTGCAAATTACGTAAGAAACTTGAAAGTGCAAATGATGGAAAAAGCCACATAGAAACCGTTTGGGGCAGAGGGTATGTTCTGAAAGAGTATATTGATGATGATGAATATTCTAATGTTAATGTAGGCGAAAGTAGTGATGGCTATCAAGCAGAACAAGTGAAGGACAACGCATGAAATGCCTACACATTTAAATATAGCATGGCTTATATCGCACGTATCATGTGAACGCCTAGGTGAAATATAAGCCGAGTTCTGTTTATGTAGCTATTTATCTGGAGTAAATGTTACCATTTACCGCATGCGATTTACCCGAGTAGATATGAGGAAAACATAAAATCTACTTCTATTTAATCTTGCTCCTAGTGTTGGTTACTCGACTACCAATGTTGCCATTGCCATGGTGTGCTCTTACCACACCTTTTCACCCTTACCTAAAAATATTTTAGGCGGTAATTTTCTGTAGCCCTATAACTGGAGTTACCTCCGGCGGGCATTACCCGTCACTATTTTTCCTTGGAGCCCGGACTTTCCTCTGCTATGTTTATCACACAACAGCAGCTACTTATTTCACCTAGGAATTATACTTTAACATGAAAATCACAAAAGCAAAAGACAATTTCCTAACAGTCTACATATTAAAAACATTTAGACAAATAGCTAAAGGTGATATTCCGGCACATCATCACTATCCCAAGATAAGCTTTTTTCACTTTTAGACTCCGCTTCAGTTAGTCAAGAGCCTGGTCCACCGCTTGAAGACGATGAGCTACTTCTTGATCGACTACTACTTTCTACTGATATACTATTTAGCACTGTTTCAGATTGATATATAGTTCGCATTCTGTTACCAGTGGTAAAAATTTCTTCATCGCTACTTGAAGATGATCGCCTTCTATAACCCAAATCAGTTAGTTCTAATACAGGAGCAGCATTACGACCCTTAACATATCTATATGCTATGAATCCTATAATTCCAACAATACCTATTGCTCCAACCAAAGATCCCCCTATCATTCCTGCCTTATTAGACCCTATAGCAAGTTGAGTAGGTTGTGGTGAAGAAGTAGACTGAGGAAGTAAAGTCGTGGTGAATATAGGAGTTGTTGACTCTTTTGTTCTAGTACTTGGTATACTAAATACTGTTTGTGTAGTTTTCTCTGAGCTTGTTGTTGGCGCAGTTGGTTCCACTGTTACTGTGCTTGTTTGAGTCGTTGACTCTGTTGAAGGTTTATTCGTTGTAGAAGTAGGTGCAACGGCTTCTGTTGTTGGCTTCACTGTTACTGTACTTGTTTGAGTCGTTGACTCTGTTGAAGGTTTACTCATCGTAGAAGTCGACGCACCAGTCGCTGCTGTAGGTTTTACAGTACTTGTCTCAGTCCCTGAAGTTACTATCGGCACACTAGTTGACGTTGTAGCAACCGTGGTCGCTTGTGAAGTAGTAGTTGTTTTTGCTACTGTCGTTGACTCCGTTGAAGGTTTACTTATTGTAGAAGTAGGTGCAACGGCTCCCGTTGTCAATTTAGTAGTCTTCACAGCGTCGGTTTCTGCTGTGCTAGTAATTGCAGCAGTCGGCGTCTTCTTAGAAGTCACAACCGTTTCTGCAACAGTTATAGGAGCCACGGTACTACTAGAAATAATATCTGGCGTTAATCGACCGTTAATGATATTAACAAAATCACTGAGAGTTTTGATGCTATTTGCCGGTATTATTGTTGCTTCAGAAGATTTTCCAGAGCCGTTTTGATTAAAAGTTACAATATTTTCTCCACTTACCGCAGTTACGATAAAACCACCCTGACCGTTGCCTTTAATATATAATTGCTCTATAGGATCTGTAAATTGATAGATAGGAAAATCTGACACTGATCCATTTTTAAGTAGAGTTGCTATATGTAACCTCTGCTCATTAGCTGATTGGTCATTTTCAAGAAAAGCAACTAGATCATTTCCTTCCGTTTGTTCAACATACTGCAAAAAGCTTATTTCATGTTCTCTAGAAAGAGATAGTGCTTTATTATCTATTTGACCTTTTCGATTACCAAGTAAAAAGCCATTAACTCCATCCTTCAGACCCTGAATCACTTTAGCCATATCAAATTTAAAAATACGTGTTTTTCTCACCTCTTGATTTTCCTTAGTAATCCTTTTGCTCACTTGCGAATAAAGCATCGTGTTTCCATTTAATGCCAATTGCCCCTGATTATCAAAATTGAACAATTTTCTTTCTGTAACACCTTTTTCTCCAGTCAATACCTTAAATTTTCCGCTCTCGCTTGACTTTAAGTACCAAGAAACTAAAGTTTGATCCTTTAAGTTATGGGCGATTACAATTACGTCACCATTACCAACTTTCACTGCTCTTGGTTGAAAGTAACTATTGCCCACATTTGCAAGACTATTATTATCAATATTCTTTTGTAATTTTCTTTTATCTAAATGTTCAACTGAAGGAGTATTAACTGATTGTTTAATTCCGTAAGTGTTAAAAGATAAGCCTTTAACGCATTTTTCTCCTTCTTCGCTAATTCCTTCTTCAGGAAAGATAACTCCAACTTTATCTATTTCAGCTGAATCTTCTATTAATGTGAGAGATAATTGATCTTTGAATTCATTTGCTACGCTGATATTTGTACCACATTCGTATGTTTTTGATTGATATAATGGACTAATAAGTAATTTTACTTTACTGCTCCCATTACCATTATCTTGATAGCTGAGTCCGTAAGCAACTCCATTCCCCTCAATTAATTCTACGTTTGTTGGATTAAAACCTATCGCTTCTTTAATTTCCGGTGTATTTGAGTTGATCCCGAGCAATCTTCTTAATATAGACATAATTTTATTTAAAATATTAATAAAATGCTATTATGATTACTCCTGTGTGTTAATGTCAATGAAAATTTTAACTAAAATTAAAAAATTAATATAATATTTTATACTAAAAGGTAAATATAAGCTTGAAGAGGGCTAAGAAGCTTTATGCTATTTCTCAAAAAACCAACAATTGCAATCATTGGTTCTACAGGTATAATCTGTTAAAGTTTACACGAGTCTCATGAATGATAGAAAAAGAAGAGCAGTTTAGTTTTACATCAGAAAACCTCAAGAAAGCGGGAAAGTTTATAGAGATGTATCCCAAAGGTAGAGAAGGTAGTGCTGTTATGCCTTTACTATATCTGGTTCAAGAGCAATGCGGATGGGTTTCTGAATCTGCTATGCGTTATGTTGCTGATATGCTGCATATTCCACATATTCGTGTATATGAAGTGGCAAATTTTTACACCATGTATAATTTAAAACCAGTAGGCAAATATCTAATACAAATTTGTAGAACAACTCCTTGCTGGTTGTGCAATAGTGAAGAAGTTTTAAATACCTTAAAAAAAAAACTTGGAATCAATATCGGTGAGACTACTAAAGATAATTTGTTCACTTTAAAAGAAGTTGAATGCCTAGGTGCATGCGTTAATGCTCCCGTTGTGCAGATCAATAATGACTTCTATGAAAATCTTACTCCTGAGAAAGTAGAAAACATCATAACAGAACTTTCAGGCAAATAGATGAAAGAAGAATTTTCATTCAAGAGAATCAAGCAATCAGGTTCTGCAAGAGTTGGAACAATTAAAACTCCAAATGGAAGCGTAGAAACCCCCGCTTTTATATTCTGCGCAACAAAAGCTGCAATTAAAGCTGCAGATATTGAAAGAATAAGTGAAGCTGGTACCCAAATCATACTTTCCAACACCTATCACCTAATGCTTCAACCAGGAGAGAATACTGTTGCAAAACTTGGTGGTTTGCGCAAGATGATAGGATGGAATGGGCCAATGCTAACTGACTCAGGTGGATATCAGATATTTAGCTTAGGCCACGGATCAGTTTCGGAAGAGATAAAAGGAATAAGAAAAAAACAAAAAACTTTGATCAAAATTAATGAGGATGGGGCAATTTTTCGTTCTTACATTAATGGTAAAATTTATTGCTTAACTCCTGAAAAATCTGTACAAATTCAACAGAAATTAGGTGCAGATTTAATCCTAGTTTTAGATGAATGCACTCCATTTCACGTAAGCAAAGAATACACAGCAAAATCAATGCTCATGAGCCACAGATGGGCTGAACGTTCTTTAAATGAATTTGAAAAAAACAATAATGGCAAGCAGGCACTGTATGGAATTAGTCAAGGCGGAGTGTATCAAGATTTACGTAGAGAAAGTTGTGATTTTATCAACGATTTGCCATTTTTTGGTCAAGCAATAGGTGGATCACTTGGTCAAAGTAAAGAGCAGATGCATGATGTAGTTTCTTTCACTATGGACCACCTGAAAAAAGACAGGCCTACTCATTTGCTTGGTATTGGTGGAATTGTGGACATCTTTCGCGGAGTAGAGCTTGGAATTGACACGTTTGATTGCGTGCATCCAACCCGCTTAGCAAGGCATGGTGGCGCACTTGTTAAAGTAAAAAACAGAAATTCTATTTCTTCAAAGTGCAAAGAGCATATTAATTTGCGGAATCAACGATTTGAGCTGGACAACAACCCAATTGAAAGTGACTGTTTATGCTTTACCTGCAGAAAACATTCAAGAGCTTATATACACCATTTACTGAAAGCTAAAGAGCTCCTGGCTTACACGCTCGTTACCATTCATAATATTTTCTTTATGAATAAGTTAATGGCATCAATAAGGCAGGCTATATTAGATGATAGGCTAGATCGGGAGAAAAATAATTGGATTAGTGAGACACCACTACACTGTGAATTATACACCTAGTTCATATTTTTCTACGCTTATTTTATATTCCCTAAAACAGAAAAAGCCTTCCTCTTCCTACTCTTTCTTCCTTGGCTAATCCATAGTTAGCGTTTTTTGCACATGTGCGTTGCATTTTTTAATCTTCTTTAAAAACTTGACAATACATGACAACACTGGTATGTTAAAAATATAGTTTTTGTGAGGTATTTATGGTTAACAATAAAGAAAAACATCAAATAGCGTTTTGCGTTTCAGCCGTTACATTCTTAGCTGGGTTATCATTAATCGCAACTGCAATTGCAGTGGGTACCGTACCTGCTATAGCTGCTTGTCTAGTGATAGGAGGAATTTTGACTGTCTTGTCTGGTGTGCAAGCAGTAGAAAGCTATTTATTTTTACGAAACAGCGAGAAAACTTTGAATAAACTGATAAGTAATATACGCGATGAACCAGAAAGCAAACTTTTTATAGAAAGGATTTTGCAACCGTTCATTGAACTTTTTAGTGAGCTTAAGCAACATAATTAAAGTACACTAAGCTTTAAGCATAGAAACCACTTTATCGTAACTTGGCAATGATTCAATTTCTCCAATTGCAGCTAGAGTGGTTTTTTCATGCTGAGATAACAATTCTTCTGCTGCTTTTTTTACGTTAGCAGTGGTAACTGCACTAATTTTTTCTATTAATTCATTTTTACTGATGTACCTATTATAGTTACCGTAGTAGTGTCCCAATGTTTCAGCACGTGAGCTAACACTTTCGCGTGACATTAAAATTTGGGATTTTACTCGCTCTTTCACTCTATTTACTTCTTCTTCCTTCAGATCATCTGTAGACAACTTCTTCAACTCTGTCGTTATAGATTTTAAAAGCTTATCTAAGTTACTACTGTCTGTACCAGCAAAAATGGAAAACATTCCTGTATTAGTATAGCTGGAATTAAATGAATAAACAGAGTAAGCTAATCCCTGCTTTTCCCTTACTTCCTGAAATAAACGTGATGACATTCCGCTCCCTAATATAGAATCAAGCACTTGAAACGTGTGATATTTATCGTCATGGCGAGAAACACTAGGTAGACCAATTAGCAAGTGTACCTGATCTAATTTACGATGTTCTAAATACTCACCACCAGTACAGCTCGCATTTTGGCTTTTTTTCAGCTTTTTAGAATGAATCTTTGAGAGAAAATCTTTGGTTAATGCAACAACTTCTTCATGTTCAACATTTCCTGCAACGGCAAATAGCATATTCTCACCAAAGTAATGCTCATTTATGTAATTATCTAGATCTCCTCGAGTAAAAGATTTTACAGTATTTTGCGTGCCTAAGATTGACCTACCAAATGGTTGGTCTTTATAAGCTGCCTCAAAATATTTGTCGAAAATAATGTCACTTGGTGAATCATTAGTTTGAAAAATCTCTTGTATTACAACACCCTTCTCACGTTCCAATTCATCTTCTGGAAACGTGGAATTCATCAATATATCTATTAATATATCAATACCAGTTTTTATGTCTTTCTTGAGGACTTTTGCATAATAGGTGGTGCTTTCCCTACCGGTGCTAGCGTTGAAAACTCCACCTATGTCATCAAAAGCTTTTGCAATTTCAAAGGCAGTTCTTGTCTTCGTCCCTTTGAAAGCCATGTGTTCTAAAAAATGGGATATTCCATTTTGCTTTGCACTTTCTGCTCTACTGCCAACACCAACTCGTATGCTTAAAGCTACGGAATCAATATCACGCACCTGCTCAGTTATTATGCGCAGACCATTATCTAATTTTGTTACCCGGGGTATATTCATCTCATATATTCTTCTAAGTTCTCTTCTGCAAAATCCCAATTAATCAAATGATCAAGGAAAACTTTTATGTAGTCAATTCTACGGTTTTGACAATCTAAATAATAGGCGTGCTCCCACACATCCATAGTGAGTAGTGGCACTTGGCCATAAATTATTGGCAAATCTGCATTTGGAGTCTTGGTGATTTTGAGCTTTCCTAACCTACCTTTTTCGAGCACTAACCATACCCATCCACTGCCAAACTGGCTTACTCCATGACTCGAAAATTCTTCATAAAATTTATCAAAGCCACCGATATCGTCTTGAATTTTTTTTGCTAGAAGACTACCATCTTTAGGCTTACCACCACCATTTTTTTTCATTGAATTCCAATAAAAAGTATGGTTCCAAACTTGTGCTGCATTATTAAATATAGGCAAGTTGCCGCTATTACCATGCACTTTTGTTATTAATTCCTCAATTTTTACATGTTGATAATCCGTATTTTCAACTAGCTCATTGAGTTTATTTAAATATCCTTTATGGTGCTTATCATAATGAAAATCTAAGGTTTTTGCAGATATATAAGGCTCCAAAGCTGTTTTATCGTATGGTAATTCAGGTAAAGTAAAACTCATAAAAACCTCTTTATTTCTAACCTACTTGGATGGTAGGGCAATATATGCTTTTGTGCAACATATAATTAATAGCTAAAACATTTAGGTATCTATTGCATTATTCTAAATTATACTACAATAACGATTATTATATAAGCCATAGAAATGGATTAAATGCAAAAGTTACTTGACACCCTTCGCCAACCCCCTTATCATGAAACTGAAGCTATTTATTTATCTTCTCTGTACAGATTAAATGACAAAAAAACTCACGTATCTGGCGTCTCATGTTTAATTTTTTGCACTATGTGCACCTTATGTCTTATAAAATTTCTACCTACATAAGCTGAAACGCGCTTATAAAGCGTTTAAAACATAAAAAAACGCCAACTTAAAAAATGGATAGTGAATAACTAGCTACCCTAGGGTTTCTTTTGCCTTTTTTTCTGTTTAGTAAATTTCTTAACGTTTATAATTTAGATTAGTTGCGGTTTAAAAGTAGCTGAATCGCGGTTATTAAACGTTTAGAATAAAAAAACGCCATACTTGAAAGTATAATGTAAGTAATTAGCCAACCACGGGGCTTCTTTTGCCTTTTTCTCCGCTTGGTAAATTTCTTAATGTTTATACGGAAGGTGTCATTCCAGCGCGTGACGCTGGAATCCCAAAAAAAGGATGATGTCATCCGAGTAGCTGACACTGGGATGACAAAAAAAGGAGCACTGGGATGACATCATAGGGGCGCTGGCCTGACAATCGTCATTCCGCTACGTGTTAGCGGGATCTAGAGATACCGTGACGGTATGACAAGGGAGAACAGTTGTATTCCTGCACAATTTATTCTCATGACAAAAACTTCTTAACTTTCTCTCTACTTTTTCTGGGTAAGGTCAATTTTGTGAAAAAATGGATTGAATTATAGGCAGATTTGGCTATTATTTGTAATACATGGGTATTAGGTAAAATGTTTAAATTTGATCCTTTATCATTAGCTCGAATTCAGTTTGCCTTCACAATAGGCTTTCACATTATATTTCCTGCTTTCACGATCGGGCTTGCAAGTTTTCTAGCCTTTTTGGAATGGTGTTGGCTTAAGACTGGTGATACACGTTTCCGTGATGTTTATAAATTCTGGATCAAGATTTTTGCCGTTGCTTTTGGCATGGGAGTGGTATCTGGAGTTGTAATGTCATATCAACTTGGTACCAATTGGTCGATTTTTTCTGACCGCATAGCCAATGTTCTCGGCCCTCTATTTTCCTTTGAGGTTTTAACAGCCTTTTTTCTGGAGGCATCTTTTTTGAGTATTATGCTATTTGGATGGAATAGAGTAAGTTCTCGTATGCACTTTGCTTCTACTTGTATTGTTGCAGTGGGAACGCTTATTTCAGCTTTTTGGATTATTGCGGCCAACAGTTGGATGCAAACACCCGCTGGATTCACGATTGGTGAGAATGGTCTCCTATATCCAACCAATTGGTTAGAGATTATTTTTAATCCTTCTTTCCCTTATCGCTTTATTCATATGGTAACAGCAGCCTATCTTACAACAGCTTTTGTGGTTGGTGGTGTAGGAGCATTTTATCTTTGGAGAAAACGACATGCTCCTCAAGCAAGAATTATGCTTGGTATGGCAACCATTATGGTAGCTTTAGCTGCACCATTTCAGCTGTTCATGGGAGATAGGCATGGATTAAATACACTAAAGCATCAACCTGCTAAGATTGCTGCAATGGAAGGTATATGGGAAACCGAAAAAGGGGCTGGCTTACTTTTATTTGCTTATCCGGATCAGCAAAATGAAATTAATCACTACGAGATAAAAATTCCTAATCTTGCCAGCTTGATCTTAACACATGATTTTTTAGGAGAAGTAAAAGGATTAAAGGAATGGAAAAAAGAAGATAGACCACCTGTAGTATGGGTATTCTGGTCCTTCCGTATAATGGTTGGAGTTGGAATTTTAATGATCATAATTGGGTCAGTAAGTGTTATACAGTATCTTCGTGGCAAATTATTCCAAAGTTGTTTCTTACATGGATGGTGGATATCAATGATGCCGTCTGGGTTCATAGCGTTACTTGCAGGTTGGTTTACTACTGAAATTGGCCGTCAACCTTACACTGTATATGGAATTATGCGCACAATTGAATCATTTTCATCTGCGATTACCGGTCCTCAGGTTGCATGGTCTTTGATTGCATTTATCGTTATGTATACCCTTATATTTGGAGCAGGTAGTTACTATATTCTGAAACTTATATACAAAGGAATTCCTGTCATTAAAGAAGAAGAGCAATTTTATAAACACGGTATTGGAGCTTCAGTGATTGATGCTGGTACATCTGGAAAGGACAACAATCATGTTTGATTTTTCTTCCTTAATTAATTTACCCCTAATCTGGGGATTACTAATTGCCATAGCTGTTTTACTGTATATTTTAATGGATGGGTTTGATTTAGGTATTGGTATTTTACTTCCTTTTGCACCGTCAGATAAATGCCGTGATCACATGATAAGCTCAATTGCACCATTTTGGGATGGAAACGAAACATGGTTGGTATTGGGTGGTGGAGGGTTGTTTGCTGCTTTTCCTCTTGCATATTCAATATTAATGCCTGCTTTTTATATTCCAATCATTATTATGCTGCTTGGCCTTATAGTGCGCGGAGTATCCTTTGAGTTTCGTTTTAAGGCAGAAGGAAAATACAGGCGATTATGGGATTATGCCTTTCATTTTGGGTCACTTGGTGCTGCATTTTGCCAAGGCATGATTTTAGGTGCATTTATACATGGTGTAGAAGTAAACGGACGCAACTTTTCTGGTGGCCAATTTGATTGGGCAAGTGCTTTTAGTGTAATGACAGGCATTGCTGTGATATTTGGATATGCACTTTTAGGTTCTACATGGCTCATAATGAAGACAGAAAATATAACACAAGAATGGGCACGCAAGGTTGCTTCTTATACGCTTGGTTTTGTAGGTATTTTCATGGGACTAGTGAGTGTAGTGACACCATTTTTAAATGAACGTATTAAAAACTTTTGGTTTAGCATGCCAAATTTTTATTATTTATTTTCTATTCCATTACTCACATCTTGGCTATTTTTCATGCTGTGGTTTGATCTTCAGAATACTAAACGGGAGTACCGTCCATTCTTTCTCAGTATTGCTATTTTTTTTATGGGATATTTAGGTTTAGGAATTAGTATCTACCCATGGATTATACCTTTTCAATATACCATTCTGGATGCAGCCGCTTCTGGGCCAAGTTTATCTTTAATGCTCATTGTTATAATACCGCTTTTACCAATCATTTTAACTTACACTGGTTATTGCTATTATGTCTTTCGTGGAAAATCAAATTATGAACACACATATTAAGGAGTTAGTGACCTTATGGTTAAAACGTTACCCTTAAATCAAGCAGTCGTTCAGGCAATGGCGTCAACTCAAGAACCTTCATTAGCAAACCCTCCTATGGATTTTCTGAAAAGTTTTTGAGTATATTGTATTTTTAATTTGTAGAATAAGTTTTTTTCCTTTTTGCATGCTAACCAAAAAGGGTTCTGTCATCCTTCTTGTCATATAAGTAGCTTGACGCGGGCATTCAGTTTTCTTTATAATTTTCTTTGTGAAAGAACAAAAATGCTTATTTGTAACCATAGCTGGCTTACCAAATGCTGGGAAGTCTACATTAATTAACAGCATCATAGGCAAGAAAATTGCAATTGTCACCCCTAAAGTGCAAACAACAAGGACGCAAATAAGGGGTGTTGCAACATGCAACAACACACAAATTGTCTTTACTGACTCCCCAGGAATTTTCTCAGCAGAAACAAAACTTGAAAAAGCTTTAGTCAAATCTGCATGGTCGGCAGTTAAGGATAGTGACATCACTTTGTTGCTTGTTGATGTAAGCAATTATTTGAAAAATATAGAAAGAATTAAGACTATATTTATGCGGCTGCAGCGCACAAAAGGCAGATGCATTTTGGTTATCAATAAAACTGATTTGGTAAAAAGGCCTGAATTAAAGATGGCGCATGAGCATCTGAATTTGCTTTATAAATTTGAAAAGGTTTTTATGATATCAGCATTAAAGAATGATGGACTTTCTGATTTGATGAATTACTTGTCTGAAGTTGCATCGGTGAGCCCCTGGTTTTATGAAGAAGATCAAATAACCGATTCCTCGACAAATTTTTTATCAGCAGAAATTACGAGAGAAAAATTATTCTTGAACTTGCGTGAAGAATTGCCATACTCTACAGCTGTTATAACTGAACAATTTGAGGAAAAAAAAGATAAGAGTTTAGTCATCAAACAGATCATATTTGTGTTGAAAGATAGTCATAAAAAAATAGTACTAGGAAAAGATGGCAGTAATATTAAAAAAATTAATATCGAAGCGCGTGCTGAACTAGAAAAATTATTTGAGTGCAAGGTACACCTCTTTTTATTTGTGAAAGTGCGACCTTGGATCGACCGTCCGGAGGAGTATATAGGCAATGCTTAATTCTTTATTGGTATTTGATATTGAAACTATACCAGATGTAAATTCCTGCAAAAATTTACTCAATATTAGTGATGATAGTAGTGTAGAAGAGAAGAGGGATGCATTAACAAAATATCATCTTGAAATAACAAACGGGCAAAACTCTTTTCTGCGTCAGCCTTTTCACCTTGTTGTAGTTATTAGTTTTTTACTTTGCAATATAAGCTACCAGAGTGGTTATGAGGTGTTCACACTGCAAGAAATAAGATCTGGAGGCACACTAAATTCCAGTGAAAAGGAGCTAGTGAAAGGATTTTTTAACTACATATCAGAGAAAAAGCCAAGATTAGTTTCGTTCAACGGACGCACTTTTGATATACCAGTGCTGAAGTATCGTGCTATGGTCCATGGCATTCAAGCAGAATATTTTCATAAAGCTGGCGATAAGTGGAATAGTTACAATCAGAGATATAGCAGTGATTGGCATTGTGATTTGCTTGAATCCCTCTCTGATTTTGGAGCTTCTGCGAGAGTAAAAATGAACGAAGTTTGTGCAGCATTTAATCTTCCTGGTAAGATTGGAGTTGATGGGTCACAAGTTATGGACTTATACGATAGCGGCAAGATACAAGAGATTCGAGATTATTGTGAAACAGATGTAATTAACACTTATTTGATTTACTTAAGGTTCATGCATCATCAGGGAAGGATTACTACTGAAAGCTACAACAAAAGTGTGGAAGAGCTACTTTTAGAGTGCGAAAAAAAAGAATACCTAAAGAAATTTAAAGAAGAATGGCAAATAACTTGTGGTGGAAAAATTTTACTTCCATAGAATAAATAGTCGAGTTATAATGCACTAACAAGCGAACCTCTGTACTAAATTTTGGTTAATATACACGTTGAGCATATTAAGAAAGTTGCTTTTAAGGTATTGCATTTTACTTTTATTTTCGTTATAAGGTTGCTTTAAGTTGAATTTTCAACATTTTTATACTATTTACATTTAAGATATGATTTCGAAATTTTCTGGGGGCACTTCATGAAAAAGTCTATGTATACTAGAACTGCTCTAGTTTCTTTATTAACTTTATGTTCTTTCAGCAGTTTTGCAGCTGACTTTCCTGATGAGAGTATGAAGGAAATAAAAAAGCAAGAGAGCACAAAAACTTCTGGAAAAGTGGAAGTTATGAAAACATCAAATAAAAAACTGAAAGAAAAGATGGACAGAATATGTAATGCTGATCCAAGAAAAAAAGCTGAAGAGCTTAAGAAAAAAGAGGAGCTAAGATTAGCAGCCGAGCAGAAGAAAAAAGAGGAGATCAGGCTAGCAAATGAGAAAAAAGCAAAGCTTATAGAGGATTCAAAAGCGAAAGCTCTAAACGCTAAGAATTCTAATATAGAAAAAGGTAAAGTTTCAAAAACTAAGCGTTCTAAAACTAAGAATGCTAAAGTTGAAGCTAAAGATGTAAAGAAGGATATAAAAGTTGTTAACAAAAATACAGAGGAAAAAGGTAAGGCAAGTCCTGTTGTTTCAGTTGGTGGAGTTGATATTATCGATACCAATCAAGGGCAAAGTAATTTAAGAATAACTTTTGGTGGTGTTGTTGATGCTCAAGGTTATGGCAAAGCTGGACCAAGTGGCGCAGATTATAAACGTTATAACGTTATGCCAAACAGATCTACAGAGTATTATAATGCCACTCCAGATATAACAAGAGGAGCAAATCCAATATTCTATGAAGGAATAGGAAATATTGGTGATTACAGCAACGATATGGGTATGATTGCTGACGCGATATTGCACCTCAGAGCAGAAAATAAGAATGAAGATTTAGGTCTTCTTTATGGTGCTGACGTGCAGTTTCATGTTCCAGTGACCGAAGGTAAGGGAGCTTCACAGGGTGTTTATGCTGCAAAAGGCAGAAGTGCGCATGTGTTTGTTAACTCAAAATATGGTGACGTGAAGCTTGGTTACCAATTTGGTCCTGAGGCTCTGATGAGGCTTGATGCAACAAGAATTGCGACTGTTGACGGAGCTGCAGATAGTGACTGGTTCAGAAAAGTGAACTTAGAAGGAAGCGCTGCTAGCTTTCCATTTTATGTAACACCACGTCTTTACACTGAAAGTTTTTCGAGTGAAAGTGAAAAATTCTCTTTCCGCATGGCAGGGAAATATAACAAAGGCGTTATGACTACACTGCCATTTAGAGTTGCTTACTACTCACCAAATTATATGGGCGCAAGATTTGGTATCAGCTACTCACCTCGTTATGATAGTGGTTTGTTTACTGTAAAAGAAACAGTTTCAGAAGATAAAGGCGGTAAGATAGAACATAAGGAAACGATAAAGCATGTCGGCCCAGACTATGAGCACATAGTAAGTGCTGGTGCATCATATGAATATGACTTTGATAAACATAACATAAAAGTTAAAACTTCTGCAGTTGGTGAATATGGCTTTCCAAAGCAACCAAGTAAAGATAAGCATCTTTATAAGGAATTTGTGGAGTATAATGACCTGATGGGTGTTAATTTTGGTGTAAGCGCTGATTATAAGATTAATGAAGATCAAGGCGTAAAGTTTGCTGCCTCTTTTGCATACTTGGGCAAATCTGGTCAACCGAAGGGTATTAAAAAATTAATTGGTGATACCTATACGGAAATTGATAGTAAAGATGCTACTGATGGCAAAAGAGTGGAAGGGCTGAAAGCTCAATTTGGTAAAGATAGTATAGATACCATGTATTGGACTGTAGGAGCTGGGTATCAACATGAGAATATCTACACAAGTTTGACGTATTTTGGCAGCAGAATGAATGACAAAGATATGCTTCATGATGGTGCACTTGGCGTTCAATATGATCTGTCTCCTGCATGCAGTAAGAGCAAATTTGTTCCTTACGCAGCTCTCCATTATTTTATGACTAACGAAACAGGTAAGCTGAAAGATGAGTCTGATGCTGATGTACCTTCTAACCAAGGAATTCTCCTTCTTACTGGTGTGAAGTTTTCTTTCTAACCAGCCAGTACACACCACAGTTAACTGTGGTGTATTCTTGTCTGTTAGTGTTTATTTGTCGATCAAATAAACATATGGTGTCCTCTCTCCTGTCATCCCAGTGCGTGACACACAACTGTACGAACATTGTGATTTGAGGACACTCCACCAAGAAGGATGTCATCCCAGTGCCCAGACACTGGGATCCAGCTTTCCATGCAACTTCATCAAAAGCGTTTATTCAGCATAAGATCAGCCACTTTTTATGCTCACCAAATCAGTTTGCTTACTTACAAGCAAAATTTCCTGGATTCCAGTGGGCTTTGTTGCATCGCTACTTATGAAAGGCTAACTATAGTTAGGATTATAAGTAACCTATTGAAAATCTTGTTTTTTTGCAATCAATCTGATCAAATTTAAGAATAGTAATTTATTATTTACATTAATAAATTTAATTCTATTGAAAATAGCTAAAGCATTGAAATTCTTGAATTTTAGCCGGATTAGTGAGTGGTAGTGAAATTTCTTTTACTCAAATTTAGGTATTCACTGACCGTTCTTGTTATAAATACCAGAATAATAAGCTACTGATATTCTCCATCTTTTTTATCTTTAATCCATCATAGCTAGCGATGCAACAAAGCCATTCCAGTGTCAAGCACTGGAATGACACCCTATGGTCACCGGAATGACGCTTTATGGCTACTTAGATGATGAGAAAAGAACACACTGCCCTTATTCTACTGGCCGTATAGCTACTTTCAAATTTAATCAATTAAGCAGGAGGCCCCTATGCAAACCACACTAAAAAATCATTTAGCTGGAGAATTACTTACCACCGCTACGTGCTGGAAATTAAAGCTCGCAGGTGGAGAAGTAATGGGATTCACTGACTATGATGAAGATTTAAATATTGATAATATACTCTATAAATCTTCAAGTGGATTTACAGCCAGTAGTATAATATTAAACAGCGATTTGAAAACTGATAATCTAGAAATTGAAGGGATATTAAATAGTGCTGATATTAAAGAAGAAGATGTTTTATCAGGAAAGTACGACTTTGCAAATATTGAAATATTTCTTGTGAATTATAAAGACTTGACCCAGGGAACAATGAATCTACATTCAGGAATTTTTGGTAAAGTGACATTAAGTAGTGGAAGATTTATTGTTGAAATTAGAGGGCTTTCAGCAAAGCTTGAGAGAAGCATAGCAGAATTATACTCTCCTGCATGCAGAGCACAATTTTGCGATGATAAATGTAAAGCCGATACTAAAAAATTTAGTAAAATAAGTACAATCACTAAAGTAATAGACGAAAGAAGATTTGAAGACACGAATTTAACTGAGAGTGATGAATATTATAAGCACGGAGTAGTAAAATTCTTTGGCTCAATAGCGTTTGAAGGTGTAGTAAAAGAATATAAAAATAAAGTAGTTACGTTGTTTACTTCGCCTCCATACCAAATTTTTGCTGGAGATAAATATTCAATACTCGCAGGTTGCGATAAAACATTTCCAACTTGCAGAAGCAAGTTTAACAATACTGTGAATTTTCGTGGTGAACCCTATATACCAGGTTTTTATATTGTTTAGCAGTACAATTTTCAATATTATGAATAAGCATGGAAAGGTGGCTGAGTGGTCTAAAGCACACGCTTGGAAAGCGTGCACATATGAAAATATGTCGGGGGTTCGAATCCCCCCTTTTCCGTATGTTACTTCTAGAATAGTATAAAACCCCCGGTCGCGCACACAACTGTACGAACATTGTAATATGGTACAATGTTACAACTATGCGGTGGTAATTTACGATAAATTCATGTAGCCATTTCAAATTTAGCCATACCAATGTCAGTAAATTGATTAAGCAAATAACACTTGAGTAGCAGTTCCTTCCCACGATTAATTTCAGATTTGTTCCGAAAATTAAACCCGAATGTTTGTTTCAGTCGCGAGAAAAAACTTTCTACATAAGATCTTTTTCCGTAGTTTGTTTGCCTTTTCCACCTCTTCATTCCATCTTCGCTGTATGACTTTATTAGTCTAATTGCAGCATTTCTCTCTGCCATACTTTGGATGCTCTGCTGCATTGTTTTTTTGGAGGAATTTTTGTCTTTATGCCGCATTCATCACACAATTTATAGAGTTTATGTCTGTCATATGCTCTGTCTGCATATAGTGCTTTTATGGCATGCTGAAAATTAACTCCTTTAAGTAAATCGCAAGCTCCATAGTGATCAGACCGTTACTGTATTTTGCAGCTATGGCTTTTTTGCTGTTTATATTCAACATTACATGCAATTTTCTTGTCTGTTCATAACCACGATATTTTCTGTCAGCGCTATTTTCCTTGCTGTGTGTTGTTATAAATGCTGATGCTTGTGCTATCTATGGCAATTTCGATATCTTCCATATTATTTTTATCAATTCTGCAATCATTGATCTTAATATTAAGTTTTTTTTGAAGCTTGCGAATAGCTGATAACTGCCAAATCTCTTCCTATTTGTTGCAAATATCCTTTTATAAACCCGACTGTTTGTCTTAAGCCAATTCTAAAAAGATTAACGATTATATGCACTAAAATCACAACTTTATCACTATAAATATAGTTGCCGCCCTGCATTTTTGGACTATTTTCATACCAATTTTCGATAGCTTTATCGATGTAACGAAAAATATTTCCTCTTTTTTCTAGAAATTTGTTATATTCATGGCAGTTACTAACTCTCATTTTTTGTGGCATATTTTTCCTTAAGCGGTTAAATGGCTATTTTATAATGAATTTTGTCAGTAGCCACCAGATTTTTTCAGTTGCGATGCAACAGAGCCATCCCAGTGTCAAGCACTTGGATGACAGGAAAAGAGGCTATTTGGATGACATCTTTCTTCTTGGTATAAATTACTTTTATATCTCAATGTTCGTACAGCTATGCACGTTGCCGCATAGTGGATGAGGTGTACTACCTCTAAGAGTATACATTATCTCACATAATAATATAATATTTCGTTCATAAATCAACGTTTTTAACATGCAGCAAGAACATTTCCGTTGTAATTAAGGTTCTTAAGATGTATATTAATGAATCTTGTTTTCAATAAATAATGAAAGTAATAATTGTCATGATAATGTTATTGTGTAGCAGTTACACAATGGCAAGCGAGCGAATAATTCTAGTGGATAAAAAACTATCTCAAGGATATGTAGCTCCAGTGCTTACAGAAGATAGCGTTATTTTATCAGACAAGCACGGCGCTTTATATTCCTTTGATATTGATAACTCAAAGGCTATGAATTGGAAATTACACCTCTCACATAGGAAAAAAATTAGTAACATGAGCCTATTGCGTCACAGAGGAAACGTTTTCTTTATAGTGGATAACGTTCTACACACAATAGATGCAAAAACCGGCGAGATTCAGTGGGAAAAAGAATTGAGAGCTCCAGTAAGAGGGAAAGCAGCAGTAATAAATAATAAATTGGTAGTATTGACTATTGATAATTATCTGTACGTGTTTGATATAAAAGATGGCAGCTCCGTTTGGACTTATCAAAACGGTATCAATGAGGTTCGAGGTTGGTATTCCATATCGCCAGCAATTTCTAACGATAAAATAATAGCGCCATTTTCAAATGGTGAGTTAATAGCTTTTAATGAAGACGGTAAAAAATTGTGGAGCCAAAAATTGGCTACAAACCTTTTGGATACACAGCTCACAGATGTAACTACTACACCAAGAGTGCTTGGCGATACTTTAATAGCTACAAATAATTCTTATATTTATAGCATTGACGTGAAATCAGGAAATATTTTATGGTCAAAGTCACTGCAAGTAAAAAGTGTATCAGACATTGAATCATATTACAGTCCTCTCATTCCTGTAAAGAAACAAAAAGAAGGCGGAAGAATTTTTATAGTTACTAAAGACGATAAAATAATTGGCCTGGATATAAAAAATGGAGAAACAGTCTGGGCATCTGATTTAATAGAAAATACGCAATTGTTTGCTCCAATTATGCATGCCCATACACTGTGGGTGACAAGCAATAAAGGTTCAATGTTTGCTTTTCCGGGATCTGAAAGTGCAGGAAAGGTAGTCAAAGTACCTGGTAATGTGTTTCACACTCCAGTGTTTACTCGCAATAAGATATATGTAACAACTGAGGGAAAAGGTGTTTATTCTTTAGAAAATAGGTTTGTTTTTTATGACTGATTATGATTTAATTGTTATAGGTGGTGGCCCAGGAGGCTATAAGTGTGCTATCGCTGCTGCAAAACTTGGATTGAAAGTTGCCTGCATAGATAAAAATAGCATTTTTGGTGGTACGTGCCTGCGGGTTGGGTGCATACCCTCCAAAGCATTGCTCCATTCTTCCTATCAGTATGCTCACACGAAAAATGATCTGTCGAAGCTTGGCATAAAAATTAAGGACGCAAGTTTCGATTTAAAAGAAATGCTAGGCTATAAGGACGCCAGAGTTCAGGAACTTGGAAAAGGTATAGAATATCTGTTTAACCTTCACAAAATCACTAAAATCAATGGGCTTGGGAAAATTACTTCTTTTGACCAAGGTAATCTTGAAGTTTCATTTGAAGGTAAGGTGCTGAAGACAAAAAATATAGTAATTGCAACCGGTTCTGATGTTATTTCTTTGCCAGGAATTAATATCGATGAGAAAAGTATTATTTCATCAACTGGTGCATTATCTTTAACTGAAGTACCAAAAAAACTTGTCGTAATCGGAGCTGGGGCAATAGGGCTTGAAATGTCTTCTGTATGGAGGAGGCTAGGGTCTGAAGTCACTGTAGTAGAATTTTTTGACAGAATCGCTGCAGCAATGGATGGAGAATTAAGTAAGTCTCTACTTTCTAGTCTACAAAAACAAGGAATAAAATTTTTACTTAGCACTAAAGTTGAGGAGATAAAACAAAGTAGTAATTCTTTGAGTATGAAAGTTTGCTCTGTAAAAGATAATCAAACAAACACTATAGAGGCGGATAAGGTATTGGTGGCAGCAGGACGCAAACCATGCACTGAGAATCTTGGTATTGATGAAAAAATAGAAAAAGATAATCGCGGTTTCGTTCAAGTTAACAACAGATATGAAACTAATGTGAAAGGAATATTTGCTATTGGTGATGTGATTGGTGGAGCAATGCTTGCTCATAAAGCAGAGGAAGAAGGAGTGGCAGTTGCAGAGATAATAGCAGGACAGTCACCTCACGTTGATTATGGAATCATACCATCTGTCATTTACACTCACCCTGCGGTTTCTTCGATTGGTAAAACCGAAGAGGAACTCAAAAATGCTGGCCGTAAGTACAAAGTTGGTAAATGTCAATTTGCTGCAAACGGCAGAGCAAAAATCACTGATGATGCTGAAGGATTCGTGAAAGTGCTGACTTGTAGCAGAGCAGATACAATACTAGGTGTGCATATCATAGGAGCATACGCTGATACGCTAATCAACGAAGCAGCAGTTGCAATGGCATATGGCGCAGCAGCAGAGGATATATACAGAATTTGTCACTCTCATCCTGATATAAATGAAGCCTTTCGAGATGCGTGCATCGATGCTTTCTTTAAAAAATAATTGTGGACCTCGGTTCAATCATTGAAAAATGGTATGAGTGGCTGAGGTGCAACAGATCTTATTCACCAAACACTTTAGAGTCATACATGAGGGACTTGAAGGATCTTATAAGTTTCCTAAATACTCACATTGGTGGAGAAGTAAATGTCGGCACTTTGGAAAAATTGAGCGTACCTGAGTTAAGAAGTTGGCTTACCTCTCGTTACGCAAGAGGTGTAAACGCAAGATCCAACACTCGAGCACTCTCAGTAATCAGAAATTTCTTCAAGTACATAAAAAATAACCACAATATAGACAATGAAGCTGTATTTTCCTTATCAAGGCCAATTCAGAGAAGAACTTTGCCCAAAGCATTATCAATACCTGATATAAAAACTTTATTGGAAGAAATGAAACTATCCGATCTGGGCGAATCTTGGGTGGTAAAAAGAGAAATTGCGATTATCGTCCTGCTATATAGTACAGGCTTAAGAATCAGTGAAGCGTTGAACCTTAGGGTTAGTGATATTAACAATGAAAGTTTAATAGTAACAGGTAAGGGAGATAAACAAAGGCAGGTATTCATTCTCCCAGTAGTAAAAAAATGTATACAAGAATATGTAAAAGCCTGTCCTTACCTTGATGAAGCACAACATCTTTTTGTGGGAGTAAGAGGAAAAAAATTGGGAAGAACTTATGTGGCCAATCGTTTGCAAAAAATAAGGAGAATGTTAAATTTACCAGAAATTTTATCTCCACATTCATTTCGCCATAGTTTTGCTACTCATTTGCTTCAGGAAGATATTGACATAAGATCAATACAACAACTGCTTGGTCACTCAAGCCTGGAAACTACTCAAATTTACACTCACCTCAATTATCAAGATGTTTTTAACATGTACAAAAATTTTCAGCAGGGCCTGGAGAAGAAATCAAAACTTTAACTTCGTTCTAAACCACCAAGCTGAGTGCTTTCAACATCACTAAGTATTGTGTTTGCTTTATATAAACTACAACATCCTAATAAAAAAAAAGCCAGTGCAACTGCTGTAAAGAAAGCACTTATTATCCCTGGATAATCTTCTATTACTAAACATGCAACAACAGTATATACTCCGAGCAATATAAAACATGCAGAAGCGTAGTTGCTTAGTTTTCTACCAGAAGAAATTGCTTGCGAGGATTTTTCGTTTTTATTACTACGGAGCAGTCTATTTTCTGATGAAAGCCTATCTCTTTCTTCCCTTACTTGTTCCAAATCTCTTTTAATCGTGAAATTTCGACAGTGTCGCTTGCTCTTCCACACACAATTCTTTTAAATTCAATCAATTCACTTTGTTGAGCCGATTTTTCCTGCCTTACTTGTACTAAATCTTTTTCTAATTGTGAAATTTTGCCAGTTTTATTCGTTAGCTCTTGCTCTTTCTCTACAAGTTGAGCTTTTGTTCTTTCAAGCCCTTGTAAAAACTTCTCAAAATCTTCTGGTATATTATTCGTATTTGCAGGAAATTTTTCATTTAAATAATCTTTAATAGAGTTAACTGGATTATCAACACCCCCCAATGCAGCAGTAACAACTGCACGATTTATAAAACAATTATCTTCTACTAATTTTTTCACATCATCTAAATCTTTTCTATTAATAGTATCAGTTAATCGGCTCTGAATAGCTTGTTCAATTGTTTGCTTTAATTGTGCATACTGCTCGTAACTAAAATCTAGGTCTTTATGTTTTAAAAGTTTTGTCAATACTTCTTTTTCATCTTCTGTTATCGTTCGTAAACATAATCGAATAATTAAGCTAAGTGGTGTTTTTATTCTTCCACCTTGGGTTCTTCTCCAGCAATTAGGATGAAGCTCTTGATTCAATAGTGTTTTCGCTTGGCAAATATTTCTGCTAGAAAGAGCAGCTAATAATTCTTTTCCTTTCTGTGCTTTTTGTATTTCTATTATCAAATGCCCAGCACGATTTTGTCTAGCACATCCCTCAGGATTTTGATGGTTTTTATTGGTTAGATAAGTGTTTATGTTTGGATGACTTAGTAAGAGTCGTAAAGTTTTCTTTTGTTGAAAGCACATTGCTAGATGCAAAACTGTATTGTTATTATTTTGTTCAGAAATATTAACATCTATGCTCCGGTGCAGTAGGAGCAACCTAATCATATTCTGATATTCTTTTTCTGTTTCAGAGCCTGCAGACAAATTAGTAACTATGGACATCAAAGGTGTCATGCCTTCTTTATCAAACGCATTAACATCCGCACCCTCTGCCAGAGCTTCTTTAAAATCTTCTAGGTTTCCATCATCAATAGCCTTAAATAGCTGTTTTGTTGATTCACTTAGCTGTCTTGAAGTTGTCGGATTTCGAGCTTGCGATGCCGTGTTATCACCACCTCCATAAGCTCCATAATATGCTACACCGTTTCTATAAGGCATACTAAACCCTCTTTATTAATGATTTACTAATATAATTATGTAAAAGAAAAGGAAAATTGCAAGCAATTTATCTAAAATCCTAGAATTAACTACGACTCCAAAAACTTTTCTGCATCAAGCGCAGCCATGCATCCTGTTCCTGCTGCAACTACTGCTTGACGATATACCTTATCTTGAACATCACCTGCAGCAAACACTCCTGCCCTACTAGTTAAAGTTGTTCCAGGTTTTGTAATGATGTAACCCTGCTCATCCATTTCAACAAAGCCTTTAAAAATACCCGTATTTGGTGCATGCCCGATTGCAATGAACACTCCATCCACTTTTAATTCTTGGGTTTTATCGATCTCTGCTGATTTAATCGCAATACCAGCAACCCTTTTTGGATTTTCTTCTCCAAGAATCTGCTCTACGGTATGGTTCCACATTACTTTTATTTTATCATTTTTAAAGAGCCTACCTTGCATTACTTTTTCCGCTCTTAATTTATCACGCCTGTGTATTAATATCACTTCTTTGGCAAATCGAGTTAAAAATATTGCTTCTTCAACAGCAGTGTTTCCACCACCAATCACAGCTACAACTTTATTCCTAAAAAATGCACCATCGCAAGTCGCACAAGCTGAAACCCCATAACCCTGAAATTTCTTTTCACTTTCTAAACCAAGCCACTTCGCTTGCGCACCAGATGCAATGATAATTGCATCTGAATAGTAGTCATTGATATTACCAGAAGATCTAAATCTATACTCATTAAAGTCCTCAAGTTGTTCAACGCTTTTTATCTCATCATCTATTATTTTTGCTCCAACCTTTTCTGCATGCAACCTCATTTGCTCCATTAGTTCTGGACCCTGTACTGAAACAAAACCAGGATAATTTTCAACATCTGTAGTAATTGTAAGCTGACCACCAGGCTGCATTCCCGTTACTACAATTGGCTCTAAGTTTGCACGTGCTGCATATATAGCAGCAGCATAACCCGCTGCCCCGGATCCAATAATAAGAACTTTTGTACTAAACTTATAATTCTTCACTATATGAGTTTAGATAATCAGCTACTCCTTCATCGCTTGCCTGCATTGCTGGCTTACCTTTTTTCCACCCTGCTGGACACACCTCACCATGCTCTTCATTATGTTTAATTGCATCAACGATTCTAACGAATTCATCGATATTACGCCCTAAAGGCAAATCATTTATCGATTGATGACGTACAATAAATTTATCATCAATAACGAAAGTTGCTCTCAGCGCAATTGAGTCATCATATAAGACCCCATAGTCTCTTGATATAGACTTTTTGATATCAGACACTAAAGTGTAGCTAATCTCTCCAATACCACCATCATTAACTGGAGTGTTTCGCCATTTATAATGTGAAAATTTTGAATCTACACTTATTCCTATCACTTCAACACCACGCTTTGCAAACTCATTTATTCTATTATTGAGCGATATCAATTCAGTTGGGCAAACAAAAGTAAAATCAAGTGGATAGAAAAAAAGGACAGCATACTTATTTTTTATGCGCTTACTCAGACAGAAATCATCAACAATTTCTCCGTCAGAGAGAACAGATGAAGCAGTAAAATCGATAGCAGATTTTGTTACAAGATTCATAATTAACCTATTCTTTTAAAATAACTTTAATTTTACATCTTGATAAACTTATATGCAAGTTTTCTTTGGTTTTAGTCCTATAAAAACTTCCTAAAATAGCTCTTCTTTTTTACCGATAAGATACAATCCAGGTTGGAATACTGAGTTGGTGAGTATAAAATTCTACGTCATGCCACCGCGAACCTTCATACCGCCACGAACCGTCATACCGCGATTCATTCGCGGTATCTCTAGATCCCGCTAACAAGTAGTGGGATGACGGTTGTCGTTTAGCTATAAATGTTAAAAAATTTACCAAACAAAAAAAAGGCAAAAGAAGCCCCGTGGTTGGCTAATTACTTACATTATACTTTCAAGTATGGCGTTTTTTTATTCTAAACGTTTAATAACCGCGATTCAGTTGCTTTTAAGCCGCAACTAATCTAAATTATAAACATTAAGAAATTTACTAAACAGAAAAAAAGGCAAAAGAAACCCTAGGGTAGCTAGTTATTCACTATCCATTTTTTAAGTTGGCGTTTTTTTATGTTTTAAATGCTTTATAAGCGCATTTTAGCTTATATTAGGTAAAAACCTAGAAGTTTTATAAAGACATAAGGTGCACATAGTGCAAAAAATTAAACATGAGACGCCAGATACGTGAGTTTTTTTGTCATTTAATCTGTACAGAGAAGATAAATAAATAGCTTCAGTTTCATGATAAGGGAGTTGGCGGAGTTTGTCAAGTAAGTTTTTCGCTTCTGCGGGCTACTTGAATAACGGCTACAATGTTCATACAGCTATGTACATAGCTGGAACCCAAAAAAAGAACCAAGTAGCCAAGCTACTTGGATGACAGAAGGTAATATAAGAAGTCTATTGGCTCTCGTATACCTTAGTGAAACTTAACAAGTTTATCTATAGTTTTAGTGATGATTCTTGGAGTATCCGGAGAAACTGCTGAGCTCAGCCTATTTAGTCGCTCTATAGCAAACTCGCTGTTCTCATTTGTTATGAAATCACATAAAATATTTTCTATATCCTTAGTAACACTTTCATGCTTCCTCAGAGGATGATTATGTGGATACCTATTGATGGTTCTGATGCTAGAATACTCAACAAAAGCTTGATCCTTAAAAGCAAGTTGTCTCAATTTCTCTTTGAATTTTCCTTCTTCCTCTTTTGCTAAAAGGCGAGACTTTATCAGTGATTTTATAATCAAATTTATAGCTTGATGCATTTCAGAATGCACTATAACTTTAATGGTATTTTCTTCTGCTATACAATCATAAATACTTTTTTCGCTCTTTAGTGACTCTATAAGCGTTCTGCTATTTTGTGAATTCAATTCCAAATTCTCTTCACTCATAGGAGTTATTATGAAGGTGTTCTTATTTACTCTGATGTTAAATTGTGGAAAGCCTTCAGAAAAGGAAAATGCTACATCCTTAGATTCAAGTGCGTGATTGCATGCAGAAAAAAGGGTATGTGCTATGATGCTGCTGGGCACTTCCATTCCGTGTTTACTCAGGTGATTCAATACATTTTCAATATCATGATATGTAAAGCCTGTATCTTTTAGCAATTCAACAACTTCTTTGCCGTTGTGCTGCTTGTACTCTATTTTCACTTCTTCTGTAAAAAGTGTTTTAGCTGCTATATGTTTATCAAGCACTGTGAAAATCTTGATGAAATTCTCTAAATCTTGTTTGTTAACTAATTCGATACTAATTAAGTTTCTGCTAATAATTGAAATATTTTTTGTCATTTTTTCCCACTAAAAAAACTCACTGAATGAATTGTATTTTTAATTCATTAAGAATTGTTTAAAGTGAGCATACTAGTTTTCATTTACGTATTACACGACAAAACAAGATAAAAAGTTACATAAAATCATCATGTGGTATAACACACTCTCCACATTCATCATTGCTGTTTGTGTAGGTTGTGACATCAGTGTGATTGTCATTATTATTTAGCATATCATCCAACTTTCCTTCTTTTTCAAGATCCATCAATTTGTCACACCCCCCAATGTGCTTATCGTTGATAAAAATCTGTGGAACTGTTCTAACGTTATACTTTGATTTTATGTCGTTAAATAGATCTGAGTTTTTGAGCACATCAATTTCTTCATACTTCACACCTTTTTTATCTAGTAAATCCTTTGCCCTTATGCAGTATGGACAGCCCTTCTTTACATATATCACAACATTTTTTACAATTTATCTCCGTAGCTTACTAAAATATAGTTATTATATATAAGAAACATGTAAAAACATCAAATTGTATGAAAATTATTTATAATTGTGAGCAAGGAATAGAAAATAATATAGCACTAACCTTCGGAAATTTCGATGGCATTCATTTAGGACACGAGTTTGCAATTTCTACTCTAAAGAAGGTAGCACAAGAAAGAGGATTACCCTCTGCAGTTTTAACTTTTGAGCCTCACCCATCAACTGTTTTATTTGGTAGAAACAATTTTAGGTTAATAGACCAAGAACAAAAAAAGGAACTAATCAGCAGCTATGGTATAGATTACTTATATATTATTAATTTTAATAGAGGTTTTTCTGAGGTTAGCTGCGATGACTTTATCAGTGAGATTTTAATAGATAAATATGGCGCTAAACACATAATTGTCGGAGAAAATTGCACTTTTGGTCATAAACGATTGGGTAATATATTAACTCTAGAGAAATATTCTGAAATATATGGATACTCTTTGACTAAATTAGAGCCATTAACAATTGACGGCAAAATTTGCTCTTCTTCTTCAATAAGGGAGTATGTACAAAGGGGCGAAATAGAAATTGCTAATAAATTGCTCGGCAGGCCTTATCAAGTTTCTGGTGTTGTGACAAAAGGTGCATGTAGAGGTAGAGAAATAGGATTTCCAACCATAAATATTCCTATAGAAGATTGCATGATAAAACCTAAGTTTGGCACATATTACGCTAGAGTGACTTTTCCTGATAGTAATCCAAATTGGTTATATGGAGTAGTCAATATTGGTATGAGACCTACTTTTAAGGATCTGAAAAAGCCTATAATAGAAATGCACATATTCGATTTTGATGAAGACGTATATAGTCATAAAGTCAATATACAACTTTTAAAATTCATAAGGTCAGAAAAAAAATTCCATAGTATTGAGGAGTTAACAAAACAGATAAATTATGATATACTTAAAGTTTATAGGTTAAAGGCAAATTTATGAAAAAGTTATGCTTAGTTGTTATATTAATTATAGTATTGATTGACCAAACGAGCAAATTGTACATAAACTCATTGATTGATGAAGGAGAATCAATTGAGATCGCTAGTTTTATAAAACTAGTTGAAGTTTGGAATTCAGGTATTAGTTTTGGAATGTGTAGCGCTTTACCACATGGCGGTTTCTTTTTTTCAGCATTTTCAATACTAATAATTGGTATACTTGCATATTTGATATACAAGTCTGACGATCAGTCAACTTACCTTGGTTTTTCTCTGATGATTGGTGGAGCAATCGGAAACGTAGTTGATAGGATCTATTGGGGAGCTGTATATGATTTCATATATTTTCATATTGATGATTGGTATTGGCCAGCCTTTAATTTAGCAGATTTATCTATAGTTTGTGGAATGTTTACATTGTTATATAAGTGGTATATATACGATATGCTTATTTCTAAACAAAATGAGGAATAAAATAATTGTTTTTATATTAGGTCGAAATAATGCTTCATAAGTTTTTTAGTTTTCTTATACTACCTGTACTTTTTTTTACTTACCCAATTTCTTCGAATGCTTTAAACATAGAGCACAACATAAAATATACTAAACTCAATAACGGACTAGATGTTTATGTTGTTTCTAATCATCGGATTCCAGCCGTTTTACATGCAGTAATATACAAAGTTGGGGGAATGGATGATCCAATCGGCAAAGCAGGATTGGCTCACTACTTTGAACATTTAATGTTTGAAACTACAGGAAAGTTCACAGATATAGAAGCCACTATGAGTAGCATTGGGGCTCAATTTAACGCGTTTACCACTAAAGAATATACCTGTTATTATGAGTTGGTCCCCAAAAAAGATTTACCACTGGCAATGGAAGTTGAAGCAGATAGAATGGGAAACTTTAATGTTACTCAAGACAAAATAGATAGAGAAAAAAACATTGTACTGGAAGAAAGAAAAATGAGATTTGATAACCAACCTCATAACTTGTTATGGGAAGAAATGGATAGTGCATTTTATCGTACTGGCTATGGTAGATCTGTTATTGGCTGGGAGAGCGATATCAAAACTTACAATCAGGATGACATAACGAGGTTTCATGATAACTATTATCACCCCGGCAATGCAATATTACTGATTGTGGGTGATGTGGAACTTGATGAAGTAGTGAAATTAGCAGAAGAAAAGTATGGCGAAATTAAAGCTAAGCCTATAATTAGGCATTACCCTAATCAGGACCCAGTACATAACGCAGGTCTATCGGTGACCTTAGAAAGCACTGAAGTAAAAGAACCAGTTTTATATTTTCGTTATCGTGTACCCTTATTTGAGCATATAAACGAAGCTTCCGCTGCTCATTTAGCGGTTGACATTTTAGGTGGCAGCAAATCCAGCAAACTGTATAAAGATTTGGTTTTAGATAAAGATGTGGCAGTATCAGTGTTTGCTTATTATAATAGCCTAGCTTTTAGTGATGGCTACATTGATATTATGATAATTCCAAAAAGTGGCGCTAATTTAGATATTGTTGAAAGAGAGTTAGATAATACTATTAATGGCTTCGTATCTAAAGGGGTGACGAGCGAGGAATTACAAAGCTCAAAATATAGGTATAAGGCAGCACAGTTTGATAATCTATCTGACTTAACTCATATAGCGATGTTCTATGTGCCACACCTTGCACTTGGTATTCCACTTGATGAAATAGATATTTCATATAGCAAGATTAATGATGTCAATCTAGAGGATGTAAATAATAAAATCCGTGCTATTTTTTCTGCTAATAAGTTAATTGGTCGTTTATTACCAAAAGGAGATAATAATGAGAATAAGTAAAATTATATTTCTATTTTTTTTCTGTCTAGGCTTTAATTTACAAGCAAGTGGTAACCTAAATATAGAGGAGGTCACTACCCGTAAAGGATTTAAGTTTTTATTTGTAGAAAATCATGATTTGCCAAAAGTTTCACTAAATATATCGTTCAAGGATGCAGGTTATGTGTATGAGAATAAGGAAAAACAGGGGCTTGCTTGGTTTACTTCTCTTGTAATCCAAGAAGGGGCAGGAAAAAATGATGCCAAAGATTTTGCGAAAAAGCTTGAAGATAAAGGGATTAGTTTAAATTTTATTGCTGATTTAGAAGCATTTAGGGTTTCATTAAATACTTTGTCTGACAATCTAGAGGAAGCAATTTCATTACTGAGCGATACTATAATGCGTCCTAAAGTTGACCCTGAAGGGTTGAATAGAGTTTTCGAGAAAGCCAAAGTTGATTTTAATAATCTTGAAAAAAATCCTTATTTTGTTGCTGGAAAAGAATTAGATACGTTATTGTTTAAAAAACATCCTTACTCAAAAAGTGTGTACGGTACTCTTGATACTATAATGAGCATTACTAGAGACGATGTTTTAACATACATAAAGCGTAATTTTGCTAAAGATAACATAGTTATCAGTGTTGCTGGTTGTACAAAAAAAGAAGAAATTATTACGCTATTAGATAAATATTTATCTAAATTGCCGTCAAAAAGATCAAAAGTTAGAAAAATACCTGTAAAAAATAATTTTGGTTCTGCAGAAAGTAAGAATATTTTTATGGATATACCACAGAGTGTGATACTTTTTGCTCAAAAAGGTATAGCTTATGAAGATCCTAATTATTATAACGCTGGTGTCTTAATTGATGCACTTGGTGGCATGAGGCTGAATTCAATATTAATGACAGAACTGAGGCAAAACTTGGGTATTACTTATGGTGTTTATGCAAGTATTATTTCCAATAAACATGGAAATATTATATCTGGATTTATAAGTACTGATAGTTCTACTGCTGGCAAAGCTATATCAGCAGTAAAAGATACATTTAGCAGAATAAAAAAGCAAGGAATTGACGAACAATTGTTCAAGGATGCAAAAATTGGCTTGGTAAATAATCTTGTCCTTTTCCTGTCCAATAACACAAATACAGCAACGCTGCTAGATAATATGCAGATAAATGATCGTGATGTTAACCGTATAAATAATTATGCGAATATCATTAATGATGTTAAATTAGAGGAAGTAAACGAACTGGCAAGTTCTTTACTGGAACCTGAAAATTTATTTTTTGTTGAAGTTGGAAAAAACGCTCAAGGTCAATAATTATTACAGTCATATATCTTCTGCTATTGACCTTACTGCTTCTACATAACACTTATGCTCCTCAGCTAGAATGCGTTCTGAGAGGCTTTGAATATCATCAGCTGGTAACACTGGTACAACAACTTGAGCAATTATGGCTCCAGCATCAACTTCAGGAGTGACATAATGTACAGTACAACCTGTAATTTTTACACCTGCTTTTAGAGCTTGCTCTTGAGCGTTTAGGCCTTTAAAAGACGGAAGTAAAGAGGGATGAATATTTATCACCTTGTTATGCCATTTACTCAGAAAATCAGCTTTGAGAATTCTCATAAACCCTGCAAGGCAAATTAAATCAACCTTATGTTGAACAAGTATTTCGTGAATTTTACCAGCATCAAGCGGTTTATCTTTAACAATAAACGCTGAGATTCCTGCTTGCTCTGCTATTTTCAGACCAGCAGCTTCGCTATTATTTGTGATAACACATGCAACTTCTGCGGAAAAATTCTGATCTTGACATGCTTCTATTAAGGCCTGCATATTCGACCCCCTACCTGAAATTAGTATTCCGAGTTTTATCTTTTTCATTATAGCACAGTTAGTTTAGAATTTAGTTAATACTAACAAAACAGCTCAAAAGGAAAACTTATTTTATAGCAAAGAAGGCAGACTAAACTCTTTATATAAGTGGACCTCTAATTTTGGACCTCACTGGACAACACAAAATAACGAATAGCCCCATGTACCCAGCTAAAACTAGCTTTAATGCTTAGATATTGTGCTATTTTTGTATAATATACTACTATAAGTATATATTTTTGTAATCGCGTTATTATTTATTTAACAAAGTATTAGTATAATTTATTACACTGGATTAAATGGAGAAAGTTCAATGAGTAAATTACCGAACAATGCAAAAATAGGTAAATCTCAGGTTACTCAGTGGGAGGTAATAAAAAATTGTGAATATGCTGATAATTGCTTGTCAAAAATAGTAACTTTGTACGTTATTAGAATAACTCAGCTATCAGATTTTTATACGAGTGACGAACCTGAAATTAACACTGTTTTAGCAAGAATAAGCGTGACAAGTGAAAATGTATTTTTAAACAAGGCTACTACTATTGAAGTTATGGAAGGTATTTTTCCGTATAAATTCAACAGCAAGAAGAGAAATAACGTATTAAGGTTAGAAGATTTGTATAATTATTTATGTTCTATTGTTAACAATAGCCTTCCAAAAGAAATGCTTGAAAGTCTTGTAAGGGAATATAAGGATGCTGTTAACTTATTTAAAGCAATTACTTAACTGAACGTAGTATTTTTAAGATTTTATTTTCTATTTCAGAAATGCCGCTTTCAAGATCTTTATCTATCAAATACATGGTAGAGAAATATGTTTTCTGCTTACTTTCAACATTGATAGTTAAAGTTCCGGGAGTGATTGTGACTGAATTGGCAAATAACGCAATGCTTTCATCATTATGCCCTTTGCATTTTCTTAGAATAATGATTGGCTCAAGCTTAGATTTGAGTTGTAGCACCTTTTTTGTTACATAAACACTTGATAAAATGATTTGGTACATTAACCATGGTATATAACTTACTAACTTATAAAACGACAGTCTACTCGTACTATTTAAAATCTGGCTAAGAGCTCTTTCAGCGTTTATCAACCTTCTAAAGATAAACGATGTGAATATAGAGGAAAACACTCCACAAAAAATAAAAAACGGCTCAAAATAACCAGACAATACAGTCCATAGAACAAATAAAATTATAAATGACAGAGAAAAAAACTTGATTTCCTTCCTAAAGTTGAGGTTTTTCATAGTCTGTAATATAACTTAAATGACTCTTTAAGGAAAGATAATAACGAATATTTAGGTTCTTGACTTCTATGTTAAAAGATATAACAACTAAGTTATGTATTTTAAGTGAGGAAGTTATGAAATATGACAAATTTATGGAAATATTAAAAAAATAAATGACCTTTCAGATTTGAGCAAGGACAATATAGTTGAAAAAATAAAAGCTAAGTTACAAGAAGAAGATCCAGATTTATGTCAAGAGTGGGAAAAGAGTAAACCTGACAACGATAGTGGATCTGGCATAAATTACATATTTACTATATCTCGTGGTCAAAATTCTAAGGAAGTCAAATTGTTACATCTTGCTTCTTATTGGAACTGTGCAAATGTAGCAAAAGCTCTGATTGAAAACGGGGCAGATATTAATGCAGAACATGATAATAAAATTACTCCTTTACATATTGCTGCTCACTATGGCCACGAAGATGTAGTAACCATTCTAACTGGAAAAGGAGCAATTGTTGATGCAAAAAATGGTGATGGATGGACTTCTTTACATTTTGCTGTTGAAAAGAACCACGAAAATGTAGTAAACACTCTAATTGGAAAAGGAGCAAATGTTAATGCAGAAAATGATAAAGGATGGGCTCCTTTACATCTTGCTATTACAAATGGCCACAAAGAGATAGTACAAGTTCTATCAAAAGCAGAAGGAATCAACGTTGATGCAAAAAATAGTGATGGGTGGACTCCTTTACATCTTGCTGCTGCAAATGGCCGCGAAGATATAGTAGAAACTCTAATTGAAAAAGGAGCAGATGTTAATGCGAAAGATCATTATAAATGGACTTCTTTAATATTTGCTTTTCAAAAAGGCCATGAAGTGGTAAAAGGAGCTCTATTAAAGGCACAAGAGAACATCAAAGCTTTGCATTCAGCTGTTAAACATAATAATGAGGAGGAGGAGGTGAAAAACCTATTAAATAAAGGAGTAAACGTTAATGCAAAAGATGATGATGGATGTACTCCTTTACATCTTGCTGCCAGAGAGGGCTGCGAAGATGTAGTAAAAATTCTCATTGCAAAAGGAGCAAATGTTAATGCAAAAGATGATGATGGATGTACTCCTTTACATCTTGCTGCCAGAGAGGGCTGCGAAGATGTAGTAAAAATTCTCATTGCAAAAGGAGCAAATGTTAATGCAAAAGATGATGATGGATGTACTCCTTTACATCTTGCTGCCAGAGAGGGCTGCGAAGATGTAGTAAAAATTCTCATTGCAAAAGGAGCAAATGTTAATGCAAAAGATGATGATGGATGTACTCCTTTACATCTTGCTGCCAGAGAGAGCTGCGAAGATGTAGTAAAAATTCTCATTGCAAAAGGAGCAAATGTTAATGCAAAAGATGATGATGGATGTACTCCTTTACATCTTGCTGCCAGAGAGAGCTGCGAAGATGTAGTAAAAATTCTCATTGCAAAAGGAGCAAATGTTAATGCAAAAGATGATGATGGATGTACTCCTTTACATCTTGCTGCTGAAAATAACCACATAGAGGTAGTAAAAATTCTAGTTGAGAAAGCAGATGTTAATGCAGAAGGTATTGTGGACGAGACTCCTTTACATCTTGCAGCCAGAGAGGGCCATAAAGATGTAGTAGACATTCTAATCAAAAAAGGAGCAAAGGTTAATGCAGAAAATGATGATAGATGTACTGCTTTACATCTTGCTGCTGAAAATAACCACATAGAGGTAGTAAAAATTCTAGTTGAGAAAGCAGATGTTAATATAAAGGATGCTGATAGATGGACTCCTTTGCATCTTGCTGCTGAAAATGGCCACGAAGATATAGTAAAAACTCTAATCGCAAAAGGAGCAAAGGTTAAGGCAAAAAATGGTGATAGACGTACTCCTTTACATCTTGCTGCTAAAAATGGCCACGAAGGTATAGTAAAAGTTCTGCTAGAAGCTGGAGCAGACCCTTCATTAAAAGATGTTGATGGAAAAACGCCAAGAGACCTCACTAAAGATCAAGGTATAATTCAGCTTTTAGAGGAAGCGGAAAAAAAGCAAACGTTAAAAAATGAGAATAAAAAAACGCCAAAGGATCTTACTGAAAATAAAGATGTAATGCAGCTTCCAGAGAAAAAGGAAGAAAAACAAATTGGAAAAAATGCAATTATGAAAGAAAAAGAACAGTCTGCAAAAAATGCAATTGTAAAAGGTGTTGTTGTGTGTTTTGTAACTGCAGTGATAGTTGGTGTTGCACTTGCATTTGCTACTGCCCTATCTGTACCAGCAATAATTGGGCTAGCTGCAGGATCTGCGCTCATAGTTGGTGCTGGTCAATATATAATGTCAAAGCCTAAAACTGAAATGAAAGAAGTAAAGGAACTTGTGCCTAGAGAGACAGAAAAAGCATTACTTGATTTTTGTTATCCTGTTGCTATCAGACTAGCCTGGCACCTTATATTTATTGGGATAACTGTTTTATTATGAATTAAGTCAAAAACTCTGTAATATATTGAAGCTTAAAGATATCTTTAGATATGGAAGTTATTGCAGAAAATAGGAAAGCAAGGTTTGAATATTTCATCTTAGAAGAATTTGAAGCGGGTATGGTCTTATTAAGCAGTGAAGTTAAATCGCTAAGAGAAAGAAAAGTAAATATTTCCGACGCCTACGTTGTTGAAAAGAATAGCGAAGTATGGCTGCACAATATGCATATTGCAGAATATAAAGCTGCGAACCGAAAAAATCATAAACCAAAAAGGGAACGTAAATTACTCTTGCATAAAAAGGAGATAAATAAACTAATTGGTCAAATCAAGACTGCTGGGATAACTGTTGTGCCGCTTTCGGTCTATTTTAACGATAAAGGATTTGCAAAAACTAAAATTGCCATTGTAAAAGGAAAAAAACTCTACGATAAGAGAGCAACCATAAAACAGAGAGAGTGGGATCGTGAAAAAAGTAGATTGTCTAAGAATAATTTATAGCAAAATATGTCTTTAAATCCAGTAATTTTCAGCATCGGTCCTGTTTCTATATATTGGTATTCCTTAGCCTACGTTTTGGGTATAGTGTTTGCATATTGGTATTTACATAAGCTAGATGACCAAAAAATATTTACTAAGAATTTTTACGATTCGTTATTAACAGCCACTATTGTAGGTATTATCCTTGGAGGTAGACTTGGCTACGTATTGATATATGATCCAGTTCTTTATATAAGCAACCCTATTGAGATATTGAAGACCTGGGAAGGAGGGATGTCATTTCATGGTGGTGCTATAGGAGTTTTGCTTGCAGTAATAATTTCGTGTAAAAGACATAATATCCCTACATTTTATGCACTGGACCTAGTTTCTTGCGGAGTTCCCATAGGTTTATTTTTAGGTCGCATAGGCAATTTTATAAACGGAGAGTTATTTGGCAGAGTTACAACTATGCCATGGGGTATGGTATTTCCAGAGAGTGGTGATAATTTGCTGCATCATCCAAGCCAGCTTTATGAGGCACTTTTTGAAGGACTGCTACTTTTTGCAGTTGCAAATTCACTGTTTTTCTTAACTAGAATAAGACTGTATCACGGTGCGTTAACTGGTATTGCAGTTATGTGGTATGGAATAGCACGTTTTTTCGTTGAGTTTTTTCGCGAACCAGACTATCAAATTGGCTATTTGTGGCTTGATTTAACTATGGGGCAGTTGCTTTCTATACCTATGGTTTTGCTAGGAATGCTTGTATATCTAGGCGCATTAAATTTAAAATTTAATACGAAATCTGTCACATAGAGAAAAGGTGAGTTCAATAGAAAAATGTAGCCAGAAGCCCCACATTATGCACAATTGTACGAATTTTCTGCGTTGCAGTAGAATGAATCGGTGGGCTTTGTTGCATCGCTAGCTATGATGGATTAAAGATAAAAAAGGTGGAGAATATCAGTAGCTTATTATTCTGGTATTTATAACAAGAACGGTCAGTGAATACCTAAATTTGAGTAAAAGAAATTTCACTACCACTCACTAATCTGGCTAAAATTCAAGAATTTCAATGCTTTAGCTATTTTCAATAGAATTAAATTTATTAATATAAATAACAAATTACTATTCTTAAATTTGATCAGATTGATTGCAAAAAAACAAGATTTTCAATAAGTTGCTTATAATCCTAATTATAGTTAGCCTTTCATAAGTAGCGATGCAACAAAGCCATCCCAGTGTCAGCTACTTTCATGACACCATTTGCTGTGCAGTTTACCTTCAAAAATGAATGTTCGTACAGCTATGGAATGAATCGCGGTATGACGTAGCTTCGCTATAGGCAATGAAGGAAATATTAACTATACTTCTTTTTACCATTGTTTATATTTCCTATTCACATATATTAATATTTTACTCACTTAAAGTAAGCTAACTACCGTTATTAATATTTTTGTAATAAAAATTGTATATGGTGCATGTAATCAAATTAAGAGGAAGATTGTGGAAATTACGCCATCAATAAAAAAAGAATTGAAGCAAAGTACTCTATATGTTTGCCTAGAAAAATGCAAAAGTGCATTTTGGTTTATCTTTTGGTTTAGTGCGGGAATCAATTTATTAATGTTATTCCTACCACTTTATACCTCTCAAGTGCTTGATCGGGTGATATCGAGCGAAAGTGTATCAACACTAACTATGCTGACAATTATCACTTTATCTGCATTTGCATGTTCTGCAATGCTTGAAACTTGTCGATATTTAGCCATGGCAAAAATAGGTGATTGGATCGATAAAACTGCAACACCAGATCTGATAGTAAGGTCAATCAGGCTAACGTCAGTGCAGAGCTCAACTTCAAGTGGTGAAGCAATACGAGATCTCGGAGTGATAAAAAATTTCATTACAGGAAATGGTATATTCTCACTGTTTGATACTCCATGGTCGTTAATTTACCTTGTTGTGATTTTCATGATACATACCTCCACGGGGTTTATAGCTATTACTGGAATTATTATATTAGTCTCTATGGCAATATGGAATGAACTTGCCACTAAACGAATATTACAAGAAACCAACGAAGAAACTATACGGAATATCAATGCTATAGATGTTGCAACAAGAAATGCAGAAGTGGTTGAAGCTATGGGCATGTCAGAATTCATAGTCTCTGATTGGTGTAAACGAAATGATCAGAACCGAGCAATGCAAATTAAAGCACAAAATCGCTCTAATGTAATTACTGGAATCACTAAATTTTTGCGCTCAACTCTGCAAATATCAGTAATTGGAACAGGTGCATTACTTGCAATCACAGCTCATAAGACTGCCGGTAGCATCATCGCTGCTTCAATTTTAATGGGTAGAGTATTAGCACCATTTGACGCTGCGGTTCATACTTGGAAGTTTTTAAATCAGGCTAGAATGTCATATGGAAGGCTACAAAGACTTATATTAACATCGCCAAAAAGAGAGCAAACGATGGCTCTACCAGAACCTGAAGGAAAATTGGAATTTGATAGAGTATTTTTTACTCCTTATGGAAGCAATAAGCCGACAGTAAAAGGAATATCATTCATTATAGATCCTGGAGATGTAGTTGGTGTTATTGGTGCAAGTGCTTCTGGTAAATCCACTATCGCAAAATTAACTGTTGGTGTATGGAAGCCAATATCTGGTGTAGTCAGACTAGATGGCGCTGATGTATATACTTGGAATCGAGAAAATTTTGGTAATTATGTTGGCTACTTACCTCAGGATATTGAGTTATTTAACACTAGTGTCAAAGCTAATATTGCTCGCATGAGGCCAGATCCAAATCCTGAAGAAATAATCAAAGCAGCAAAAATTGCAGGAATACATGAACTAATACTAAGCTTACCAAATGGATATGATACAACAATAGGAGGTCCTGGAGGAGTAACGCTCTCTGGCGGCCAAAAACAGCTTCTTGGACTTGCCAGAGCTTTTTATGGTCACACAAAACTTTTAGTACTTGATGAACCAAACGCTAACTTAGATAGCAATGGAGAGGCATGCTTAATTAATGCAATTGGCATTGCAAGAAAACAAAATACTACTACTGTTATCATCACTCACAAGCTACCGTTATTGTCCGTAGTTGATAAGGTGATCCTCATGTCAGATGGTGTCATTTACGCTATGGGACCAAAAGATGAGATTTTGAGCAAATTAGTTGCTCCATCATCAAGTACCACAGAAGATGAGCGCTCTTCAGCAAATGGTTAGTTTACTTACAATAAATTCTGTATCTGAAATAACAACTGTTCCAGAAAAATATATATTTCTTTACCATTAGAAATAATATTACAAGAATAGTAAATAGATTAATAACTCTTATTAATTAAAGTCAATCGGCAGATATAGCTAAAGTGGCTTAGGTTTACCTACAATTTGAAAAACAACAAATTCGTCTTAATGAATTTTCTTAATTTGTTATCTAAATAACTTAATATTAGTGGTAATTTTATAAAAAAATTATAATATAAATAATGTTGCTGCGAAAATTTATAACAATATTTCCCTCTAACGTTTAATGAATTTCAATAAATTGCCTTTTTAATTCTAGATAAGTATATGCTTTGTTAATATGTTTAGTTCAAAATCCAAAAGTAAGTTTATGCTTTCTATTGGAGAAGAAGGCATAATGTTACTATATTTTAAAAATAATACTTTAAATAAAAGGTATTTTGTTAAGGGCAAAAACGATAAAGCAGTTTCCGATTTAATTTCATGTCTTTCGTCAGATAAAAAAGCACCTTTATACCTGGTGCTTAATCATGCAGATCAAAATTACTCGCTACAGTTTATTACAAGGGCAAACAAGATTAGTGCCTATCTATCAGCAAAAACAAAGATGGAGCATTTTTCTCGTAATAATGACATAAGTTCAGTTTTTTTGGTTGAGAAGCCAAACAAATTCAATCAAAACTGGTGCTATCTTCTTGTTTCATCAAAAGCAAAGCATTTAGTAGAATATTGGTTGAATGTGTTTATTGAGATAGGCTCCAACTTTAAGGGAATATTAATGTTTCCTATAGAAATAAGTAATATAACAAAAAAGATTCTACATAAAGATCCTAATAATTGGAAAATTATAGTTGCTGCAACTAAAACGGGAGGCTATAGACAAGTGGTTCTTAAAGAGAATAAAATGGTATTTACGCGCTTAACATCATTTACTAATGATAATTTACCAGGAATTATCGCTGGTGGAATATATCAGGAAGTGCAAGATACTATTCGATCCTTAACTAAGTTTGGGTTTGAAAAAAATAACCCTATCGACCTTTGTATCATAGTGTCAGAAGATATCAAAGCTAGTTTATCAGTCATAAATTTTTCAGAGAACAGTGTGAACATATTAACTCCATATGAGTTAGGCAAACTATTAGGAGCAGAACTAGCTATAAGTGAAAAAGATAACTTTTGCGATGCCATAATTTTGTTTCATAGCTTTAAGAATAAATTAGCAGCTATTTTTAATACAAAGGAAACTAAAGAATTTTATCTATTCAATTACCTTTATTTAAACTCTCCTCGAATTTTTCTATACTTCGCCCTGGTTTTAGTTATAACAAACACCCTTTGTTTGCTAAATTTGTATTCAAATTTCAATGTCGCTGATAATTTATCAGCAAAGCAGAACACCTTAAATAACCAATTAACAAAACTTAGCCAAAGCTATAATGTAAAAAAAATAGATGAAATTTATGATTTTATTAATATCAATAATATTTTATCAAAAATAGAATACTCTCCTCTTACACAAGTTAAGTATGTAGAAAAGTTAAAAATACCAGGTATAGAGCTTCGATCATTTGAATGGAATTATAATGAGGCAAAAAGTTATATTACCACAACTTTAAAGTTTAATTTTCAATCCGGTAAAAATATTTCTCATCAATACGAGAAACTACGAAAAAATTTAAACGATAATTTTCGTACCTATGACATTAATATTTCTAGCTTACCTGCTGCTAAAGAGCAAAATCTATCTATTGATGTTGAAATAGGAGAGGCAATGTAGATTAATGACTATCTCTCAATTAAAAAGAAAAGCTACAATTCAGTTTATATCGTATTTGTTATTATCTGTTGGATTAATAGGGTTATTAACATATGTTGTTATCTATAACGAAAAGATTTATAATAAAAACCAAATTGCGATTGATAAAATACGTTCTATTAATTTACAGATTACTGGAATTCAAAAAAAGGAAGTTGTTCTAAATAAAAACCTAGATTTATGGAAAAAAATTTCTTCTTCAAATTTACATAGTAGCAGATACATTGCAAATTTAAATTTCGAGCTTAGCAAGTTATATAAAAAGTACTATATATTAGAACCTGAAATATCAATTTCTATACCCGAAGAAGTTGAGCTCCACAACAAAAGTGAACGCACAAAAGTAATAAAAAGTGAAGTGGTCCTAAATTTAAGCTCAATCAGCGATAAGCATATTTTTTTATTTCTACAGTCTATTCCAAATCTGCCCGGTTATGTTATGATCAAATCTCTTATTTTAAATAAGCAGAGAAATATTGATGCTGCAACTATGAATCAGATTTTGAATGGTAATATGATAGAGATAGTGAGAGCTAATATAGTCTTTGATTGGTATACTATATTAAGTAGATAAGGTGATGAACATAAAGCTGTTTTTTATTTTTACGCTACTCATTTCCAATGTTAATGCATATTGCAGTTGTGAAGATATCATAGAAAGCATAGAAATTTGTAAGGAGTATTCTTGCCGACAATATATTGGCAATGAAGATTTTATTGAGCATAAAATATTAGGATTAAATAGTGGAAATTTATGCGTATATATAGAAAAACAAGGTAATGATGAAATGGTTTGTCATCATTCTCAGTATGGAATGATGATAGAAAAAAGATATTTTGAAAGTATTCTTAAAGTTGGCAATCAAGAAATCGACGATTTTATTGATATAGCAAATTTGCGTGCAAAAGAGTGTTTCTTTATCAACAATCAAAAACTAAGCTATACAGATCGGGACGATATAATAAGAGAAGCAGTGGAAAGTGACTTTGACGTTTTGTCACAATATAGTAACGTAAAAAGCATTTTTTTTGATGAAGAGCCAGTTAATAGAATGGTCAATGAAATGGAAAAGTTCAATTTACAATCTTCAAGAGCTGCAAAAGAGGAGGTATCAGATAATTTCAACGGTAAGGTAGTGAGTTTAGACTCAATTTTATATCTTTCTCCCGATACATGGAAAATATGGGTAAATGGAAAACTGTTTATAAATACTAAGGATTTAAAAGTGCACTCAGTCACTGAAAATTATGTAACTTTTGTATGGACCGTAGATCAAAAAGCAATAAAAAAGCATGCGAATGATTCTCAAAATGTATATTTTGGATATGGGAGTATTATGTTTACGCTTTATCCAAAACAAAAATTTGACTTGGATGGCTTATCTATTAAATAACTTAAATATATATGCGCTTGTAGCTCAGTTGGATAGAGCGTTGCCCTCCGGAGGCAAAGGCCGTGGGTTCGAATCCCTCCAAGCGCACTTTTAATTAAATTTGACAATAGTATTTTCACATAAGATAATAAAAGGATTTATTTAGAGCATAATTATGTCTGGTGGTACCATAAACAAAGTCATACTAGTTGGTAATTTAGGAAAAGATCCTGAAATTAGGACTACACAAAATGGAAAAGAAATGGCAAGTTTTTCAATAGCCACGTCTGAAAGTTGGACTGACAAACTTTCCGGTATGCGCTCTGAAAAGACAGAGTGGCATAATATCGTAATTTTTAGTGAAGGATTAGTAAAAATCGTCAAAGATTTTGCACGTAAAGGCAGTAAAGTTTATGTTGAAGGTTCTTTGAGAACTAGAAAATGGACTGACCAAAACGGTGGTGAAAGATACACAACAGAGGTGGTTCTATATAATTTTAATAGCCCTCTTACTCTCTTGGATTCACGAAATAGTGCGCCAAATTCTGATTACAAGCCAAGTGAATACAAACAAGGTGAAACAGAACAAAAAGATAAACACGAAAGTTTTGACAACGATATAAAAGATGAACTACTCGACGATGAAATACCATTTTAACAATTTAAATTGAAATCTACATTTTTATGGACTGCTTGTGTTACTCCTTTTAATTGCAATGGAGATAGTATAGATTATAGCAGTTTGCAGCGTTTACTGACAATGCAAGTTAAAGCTGAAAATGGCGTAGTGTTGCTGGGTAGCACAGGTGAAGGCCTATCGCTTACTGATTCTGAAAAACGCGAGTTAGTTGAATTTGTATGTGAGCTAAAATTAAATACAAAAATTATAATTGGCGTACCAGGAGTGAATCTATATCAGACTCTTGAATGGCTTGATTTTTGCAAGGGTATGCCTATTCATGGCTATCTAATGACAACTCCCATTTATGCAAAGCCCGGAATTATGGGGCAGACTTTATGGTTTGAAAAGCTGCTTGAGAAAGCACATGTGCCGGTTATGTTTTACAATATTCCATCAAGAGCAGGAATAAATCTTCACGCTGAAACTGTACGCAACTTATCCAGCCACGAAAAATTTTGGGCTATCAAAGATTCAAGTGGCACTGTTGATACTTTAGCTCAGTATAAGAAAGTTGCACCAAATATTGAGGTCTTTTGTGGAGATGATAATATGATATCCGATATGGCCGCTTATGGTGCGGCTGGCCTGGTTTCCGTTGCTGCCAATGTTTGGCCGCGCGTAGCACATGAATACGTTAAGCAGTGTCTGAACGACGAACTTTCTTCACTGTCATTCCAGCGCGTGACGCTGGAATCCAGAAGGAAACCTGTTCAAATGACAGAAAATGACATGAAAAGTTCAACAGATATCTGGCAACAAGCCTGCAAAGCCCTATTTATTGCCAGCAACCCAATACCCACTAAAGCACTTTTGCATGATATTGGGCTCATAGAACATCAAACTGTCCGCCTACCGCTCAGCACAGAAGACTTGCCTTCTGTTGAAAAATTGAGGCAAGTCAATAAAATGATTCTTGGATGGAAAGAATTGGCTACTCTCTAAATAGTCTTGCAACTTTGATTTAATATACAATCCAAGTTTCATTTGAACACTCCCAAACTTATCACTTTATGCCACTGGTCTTCATCTAAAATTTCTACACCTAATTCCACTGCCTTTTTATATTTGGATCCTGGTTTTTCTCCTGCAATTAGGTAGTCAGTTTTAGCAGAAAGATGTGAGCTGACCTTTGCTCCTAGAGTTTTGGCTCTTACTTTTGCCTCTCCTCTACTCATAGCAAGTAGCTTACCAGTAAACACTATAATTTTATTATTTAAAACAGAGTTACTAGAGTTGGAGCTCACAGGAAGAATTTGAAGACAAGCAGTAAGATCATTTAACATTTTGATGTTATGTTCCTTAGAAAAAAATGATTCCAAAGATTCAGCTACTTTTTTTCCTATGCCGTCTATACCTACTAGCTCAGTATTATCTGATGACAGTTCAATCATCGAATTATACCAATTATAATAAGAAACATAATAATCTGCAAGCAATTCTGCTGCAACTTGGCCAATAAATCTAATACCTAAAGAAAATATAAACCTATCTAGAGTTATTACCCTTCTGCTTTGTATAGCATTTAATAAATGAGCTATTGATTTCTTGCCCCAACCAGACTGTTCTTCCAGATTAAATTCATCCAATCTTTCTTCTAAAGTAAAAATATCGGGAATTTGTTTTATCAGACCAAGGTCGTAAAAAAACTCTATCTGCTTATCACCAAGGCCAACAATGTCAAATGCATCTTTCGATACAAAATGCTTTAGTTTTTCTATTATTTGAGCTTTACAGGCAAATTCCTCAGGACATCTTACTGCAGCCTCTCCCTCAACCTGACGTACTTTACTACCACATTCAGGGCATACTTCAGGAAACACAAATTCAGGTGTATTTGGAAGACGAGAATCTCTGCTTACTTCAACGATCTGGGGAATTACATCCCCTGCCCTTTTGATTGTTACAATATCTCCCTCTCTTATGTCTTTACGTTTTATCTCATCTTGGTTATGCAGACTTGCTCTACTAACTAGCACCCCACCAACATTGACTGGCACTAAATCTGCAACTGGAGTTAAAACCCCTGTTCTGCCCACCTGTATAAATATCTTGTTTAACTTTGTTTTTGCATAAACCGCAGAAAACTTGTATGCAAGTGCTGAGCGCGGTGCTTTGTGAGTATTCCCTAGACGATTTTGTAGTACCAAATCATTTACTTTATAGACTATTCCATCAATATCATAATCCAAGTTATAGCGACAGTTATAGACTTCATTATAGAACTTCAGCATTCCATCTAAACTACTCGTTAAGGACTGATGCTCATTTACGCAAAAACCAAGTGCCTCAAGCTTATTTAGTACCTCACTTTGACTTTTCTCTGCTCCACCAATCAAAGAATAAGCAAAATATCTAAGAGGTCTGCTTGCTGTAATGTTTGCATCCAATTGCTTTAGAGAACCAGCGGCTGCATTTCGAGGATTGGCAAATTCATCGTTTTCATTTAACTTTAAAAAGTCGCTGTTACTGATGTATATTTCACCTCTTACTTCTAGTCTTCCTTGCACACCTTGCAAAAACTTAGGAAAGCCTTTTATTGTTGCAACATTGTGAGTGACATCTTCCCCTACAAAACCATCACCTCGAGTTGCAGCTTTAACAAATCTTCCATCCTCATAAATTGCAGAAAACGACAACCCATCAATTTTTGGTTCACATAATATCTCTATTTTGTCCTCAATTAAAAACCTCTTTATTTTAGACAAAAATTTCTCTACACCTTGTTCATCATAAGCATTCTCAAGGGAAAGCATAGGTTCTTGATGTTCCACCTTAGAAAACCTCTCATCAGGTGGAGCACCAACACTATCTTGTGTTGCATAAATTTCTGGCTCTATTTCAGCTAACTTTTTCTTCAGTTCATCATATTCAGCATCACTTATTTCTGGCTTATTTTTTTGGTGATACAAAACATTATGATAATTTATTTGATCTTGCAGTTTTTCTCTCATCTTTTCTAAGTTAGTCATGATACCAATATAATGCTACATTAGCCTTTGTCGTCAAGCTGTGAATTTTCTTGAATTTATCATATGGTCTTAATCCATCAAATATCAAAGGTGCCACAATGCTATAGCCATACTTATTCTTCTCTCGCTCAATTGTATTAGCAGATCTCACTTGCTTTAGCCATATATTTATATAAAATTAAAATAAATTAGAGTAAACAATATTGCTGTTTAAATGCTAACAAGATTCGCTCCAAGCCCAACTGGCTACCTCCACGCAGGAAACGTACGAACTGCCTTGGTTTGTTGGATGTACACACGCAATCAAAATGGAAAATTTTTACTCCGTTTTGATGATACTGACCTTCAGCGTTCAGATGTCAAATATATAAATGATATCATACAAGATTTGAAATGGATTGGTATCAATTGGGATGAAAGTTTCAAGCAATCAGAGCGCTTTGAGCGTTACAATGAGGTGTTTTTGCAGTTAATAAAAGAAGGGCATATTTATGCATGCTATGAAACAAGAGAAGAGTTAGACATTAAACGAAAATTGCAGTTAAAACAAGGACTTCCCCCTGTATATGACAGAAGCGCGTTACTTCTAACTGAGCAAGAGAAAATTAGTTATGAGCAAGAAGGAAGAAGACCACATTTTAGATTTAAGTTGAATAGAAATGAGGTTGTTAAATGGAATGATGAAGTTAAAGGTGAAATAAATATTGCAACCAGTAGCATAAGTGACCCTGTGGTAAAAAGAGAAGATGGAATTTACACATACATGTTACCTTCTGTTATTGATGATGTTGACTTTAATGTAACCCATGTTGTACGCGGGGAAGATCATGTAACTAATACCGCAGTTCAGCTCCAAATGATTAAAGCATTAAAAGCGAAAATCCCTACATTTGCTCACCTTTCTCTGCTACATTTTGATGATAGCAAGATATCCAAGCGAACCGGCGTGCTGGACATTAAATCTATAAAAGAAGATGAAATTGAACCGATGGCACTAGTTAGTTATTTAGTGAAGCTTGGAACATCCAATCCAATTGAAGCTTGCGCCTGTATGCAATCTTTGATTGATTCATTTGACATTAAAAAATTTAGCTCAGCATGTACGCAATTTAGCTTGAGTGAAGCATACAAGCTAAATAGCAAAGTGCTGCAACAAATGCCATTTGAAATTATACAAGAACGTTTAAATCAAATTGGAGTGGACTCCTCAGAGTTTTGGTATTTTATAAAGAACAATATAGAAAGGTTTTCTGAGGTGGCCAAGTGGTGGAAAATATGCAAATCCGATATAGAGCCTGTGATTCTTGATAAGGAGCTTATAAAAATTGCGTTCAATGCATTGCCCCAAGGTGATTGTAATGAAAACACGTTGTCAGAATGGGTCAAAACTATTCGACAAACAGTGGATATAAAGGCAAAAAACCTATTTACGCAGTTGCGTTCAGCTTTAACAGGAACAGAAACAGGACCAGAGCTCGCTAAACTATTAATTTTTATCGGCAAAGAAAATATCATTGCAAGGTTAAAAGAAAAGTGAAAACTAAAGAATTATAGCTAATGCAATCCCTACGTCATACCGCGATTCATTCGCGGTATCCCTTAGCCGCTAACAAGAGATCCCGCTAACAAGTAGCGGGATGACGGTTGTCGTTTAGCCATAAACATTAAGAAATTTACCAAATGAAAAAAAAGGCAAAAGAAGCCCCGTGGTTATTATCCGCTTTAAAATATTGGCGTTTTTTATGTTTTAAACGCTTGACAAGCGAGATTCAGCCGCTTTTAATTGCAACTAACTTACGCTGCAAATGTTTAAGAAATTTACTAAGCAGAAAAAAAGACAAAGAATCCCCGAGTTAGCTAGTCTTTTACTATCTCTGTCGAGTATTGGCATTTTTTGATGTCTTGTAACGCTTTATAAGCGCGTTCAGCTTATTTAGATAAAAATCTAGATGTAGATGAAGTTTTGTAAAGACATACAGTATCTATACACTGCAAAAAATTGAACATAAGACGCCGATACATTAAGTAATCCTTACCTTTTAATCTGCAGATTGGCGAAAGCAAATACAATAGCTTCACTATCATGATAAGGGAGCTGGCGGAGTTTGTCAAGTAAGTTTTTGTATTTTAATTTTAGAATTTTATAGGCTTTTGTTCTTATGAAAATTATGTTCTCATGAGTAAATTAATGTTATCCTTTTTTGTTGATCTAAAGTTTTTTATGTTCATACACTTGCGTGTTCATAGTGTTTATTCGCTGCTTGAAAGCTCGGTTAAAATTGAGAAGCTGATCGGCCTTTGTTTGCGAAATAAAATGCCAGCGGTTGCAATTACTGATTCAGGTAACTTGTTTGGCTCACTTGAATTTGCAGAATATGCGGCAAGTAGGGGAATACAGCTAATAATAGGATGCAATATTATAGTTAAACATTCAGAACAAAATTTACCTATATTATTGCTTGCAAAAAATGAGCAAGGGTACACTAATTTAGTCACTTTGGTGAGTGAGTCTTTTAGAAAGCGCAAGAATAACAGCGATATTCCTTACGTTGATTTTGATGAGCTATTGAATTTAAGTACGGGTCTGATCGCTTTAACCGGTGGATGTTTGGCTCAACTATTGTTGAGGCAAGATAAAGAAACGGTTGAAAAACTGCTTTCAGCATTCAATGGTCATTTATATGTTGAATTGCAGCGTCATGGGTTGAATAAAGAGCTAGAGCTTGAAGAAGCTTTGATAGACTTTGCTTATCAGCGCAATATACCACTAGTTGCAACGAACGATGTGTTTTTTCCAAATAGGTCTGACTATGAGGCTTATGATATATTAACGTGTATATCGGAGGGGAGTTATGCCCTGGAGAATAACAGAAAGAAGTTAACTACCGAGCATTACTTCAAGTCTGTGGCAGAAATGGAGGAGCTGTTCAGCGACATTCCCGAAGCAATTCATAACACTTTAGTGATAGCTAAGCGGTGCTCTTACATGCCAAGAAGCAGGCAGCCTATTTTGCCTAAATTTCCTTGTCGAGAAAATAAAACTGAGAATGAAGAACTGAGGGAGCAGGCAGTTGCAGGATTAGAATTCCGTATTGCGAATGAGACAGACATAGACCTTAAACAATACTACGATCGGCTGAATTACGAACTGAGTGTGATAACTTCGATGAACTACGCTGGCTACTTTTTGATAGTTTCTGATTTCATTCGTTGGAGCAAAGCAAATGGCATTCCAGTTGGTCCAGGAAGAGGCTCTGGTGCTGGATCAATTGTTGCTTGGGGCTTGCAGATTACAGACCTTGATCCAATAAAGTTTGGCCTAATATTTGAAAGATTTTTGAATCCTGATCGTGTATCGATGCCTGACTTTGATATCGATTTCTGCCAAGAGAAAAGGGACCTGGTTATTGATTATGTTCAGAAAAAGTACGGTTATGTTGCTCAAATAATCACTTTTGGAAAATTGCAAGCAAGGGCAGTATTGCGTGATGTTGGTAGAGTATTGCAAATGCCTTACTCTCAAGTGGATAAAATATCTAAAATGGTTCCATTTAATCCAGTAAATCCTGTAACTTTATCACAAGCGATAGAGTTTGATCAAAACCTGCAGAAAGAACGAGATAGTGATGAGGTAATTGCAAAGCTTCTTGATATATCTCTTAAGCTTGAAGGAATATATCGTCACGTTTCAACCCATGCTGCTGGAATTGTAATATGTGATCAAAAGTTGGAAAATTTTGTTCCTGTGTATTATGATCCAAATTCAGCTTTGCCAATCACTCAATACAGCATGAAATATGTGGAGAAAGCTGGGCTAATAAAATTTGATTTTCTTGGACTTGGTACGCTAACGCTAATAGATCATGTATGTCGTTTAATTAATCGTGATGGAAAAAAGATTGATATTTCTTCAGTTTCTTTGAATGATCAAAAAACCTATGAGATACTCTCAAGCGGTGATTCAATTGGAGTGTTTCAGCTTGAAAGTTCGGGAATGAGAGAAGCTTTAATTAAACTAAAACCGGACTGCATTGAAGATATTATCGCTTTAATTTCCCTTTATCGTCCAGGACCTATGGATAACATTCCAACTTATGTTGCAAGAAAACATGGACTTGAAAAGCCAGATTATATTCATCCGTTACTTGAGGAAGTATTAAAAGAGACATTTGGGGTAATAATTTACCAAGAACAAGTGATGGAAATAGCCCGTATTCTTTCCGGGTATAGCTTAGCGGAAGCAGATTTGCTGAGACGTGCTATGGGTAAGAAAATCAAGGAAGAGATGGATAAACAACGTGAACTTTTCATCCAAGGGGCAACGAAGAATGGCGTTGATTACGACAGGGCAAGTTATATCTTTGACCTTGTTGCAAAATTTGCTGGTTATGGGTTCAATAAATCTCATGCTGCAGCATATGCGGTGATATCTTATCAAACGGCTTACCTTAAAGCTAATTATCCATTAGAATTTTTTACAGCACTAATGAATCTGAATATTGATGATAGAGATAAACTGAATTTATTTTATCATGCAGCAAAGTTTAGTGGCGTTACCGTTCTTTCACCTGATATAAACAAGTCTCAAGCTGAATTCTCAATAGAGGATGAACGCATACGTTATGGTATTGCTGCCTTGAGGAATGTTGGTTTTTCTATAGCGGAAGGAATAGTGAACGTACGTTCAAGCGCTTGTAAGGACATATGGGAATTCATTCAAAATTCAGGTCATATAATAAATAAGAGAGCGCTAGAAAGCCTGATTAAATCCGGAGCATTCGATAGCGTGCATAAGAACAGAAAGCAGCTATATGAGTCAATGGACACGCTGATTTACTTTGCAAATAAAAACAAACAGGATAGAGAATCAAGTCAAGCTGCTTTGTTTGGTAGTCTTGATGTCCTCAAACCGAAACTTGAGAATGTGGAAGATTTTGATGAAGAGGAAAAATTAGAACATGAGTTATTTTCACTAGGATTTTATTTAACTAATCATCCGCTTGAAAAATTTAGAACTCTTCTGGAAAAGTTAAATATTGGGTTTATCGGAGAAAATAGAACAGCAAAAACTGCTGGGGTAATATTAAATGCACGTATGAGAACTTCAGAGCGTGGAAGGTTTGTTATCCTCACACTTTCTGATCCCCATAACGTTTCTGAAATAGCATTCTATAATAATGAAATAATAGAAGAAAAAAGAGATTTATTTTCACCAGGAACATTTGTGATAATTGATCTTGAAGCTTCGGAAAATACAACAAGATTAGCAGGCAAGGATATATCTGAGTTTACAAAAAGAGTCACTTCTACAATAAAAGAATTAGTTCTCACCACTGAGTGCACGGATTCGCAAAAAGCCGCTATGGAATTAAACACAATATTGAAAGATGAAGGCAGAACCAAAATAATGCTAAAACTTCTTCTCGAAAAACATAAAGTGAGCATCTTATTACCAGGTGCATACTCAATTGCTCCTCAAGTAATTTATGAAATATCTAATTTAAGCTGGATTAAAGGCGTAGAAATTAATACAAATAACTTGCTTATATAAAAAAGCTTTATATAATGAAATATTTAATCGGTATTAAAGGAAGATATAGTGAATCTTTATGAATTTACTTTTATAGCACAACAAGGATTGTTACAGCAAGAAGTAGAGGAGATGGTCCAAGAGCTAGCTGTTTCATTGAAAAATATTAAAGCAGATATTATGTTCCAGCAAATCAGGGATATTCTGAAAAAAGGAAATGACAAGCTTACAAAACAAGAGTTAGAAGTGCGTGCTGAGGACATTAAAGAAAGTCTAGTTGCTTACTCTGATTTCTTGGAAGATCTTACAAAAATTTTATGGGTTGAATTAGAAGAAGATCTTTCAAATTTGAAAGAAGTGAAGTCAAAAATCGATAAAGAGTTGAAAGATGACCTAAAAGATTTAGGAATAACGCAAGATTTTACAAAATTTCTAGGAGGCAGTACTAAAAGTGCGTTTATCCATAACGCAGTAAATGCTTTGAAGAGAAATATTTCAGAACATCTAATAAAGATTTTTCAAGATATTTTGAAAGATTTTAGAATAAACGGTCCAACTCAATCGAGCAAAGCGTTGGAAATGCTTTTGAAAAACATTGAAGCATCAGGATTAATCAAGTATGAACATTGGGGTCTTTTGGATTTTGCATATCACAAAAATAAAATGAAGAGTGGTCATTATTGTATAATGTGCATAAGTTCTACTGCAAGCATTCTGGATGAATTTATGCGTAGAATGAAACTTAATGAGAACGTTATTCGCCACTTTCCTGTGCAGGTTGATAAAATTTTTGAAGGTAAATCTCATATGATGAATAAACAAATTGAGGAGCAAAGCGCATAATGATGAAAAGACGAAATAGTTTTAATAATTCTTACGTATCTGTAAATAATAGGACTGGCTTTAGGCGTTCTAAAGTTTGCCCTCTTGCTGCGTCTAAAGATGAAGACATAGATTATAAGAATATAGATTTATTATCCAAGTTTACCTCTGACTATGGTAGGATATTACCTAGAAGATTAACAGGCGTATGTGCAAAAAAACAAAGGAAGTTACGCTTAGCGATCATAAGGGCACGTTTTTTAGCTCTTATTCCTTACTGTACTAAAAAAGTTTAGGTAATTTATGTTGATAATTTTAAAGGAAAATATAAGGACTTTAGGTAAGCTTGGTGAAGTTGTCAAAGTTAAACCAGGTTATGCACGTAATTTTCTTTTTCCACAAAGAAAAGCGGTGAAAGCTACCAAGGAAAATTTAACAAAGCTAGAGGAGCAACGTTTATTACTGGAAGAAGAGAATATAAAAAGATTAAATGTAGCAAAAGAGCTTGCGTTGTCACTACATGATAAGTTTGTGGTATTAATAAAGCAAGCTTCAGAGGATGGTAAAATTTTTGGTTCTGTAACAACACGTGAAATTGCGAAAATTTTACTACAAGAAGGACATGTGATAGATCACCGTAGTTTATCTTTTGGTGGAGTAAGCATCAAAAACTTGGGTGAATACCAAGTAAACGTAGAATTACATAGTGAAGTAGTAGTACCAATTACTATATACGTCGTGAAATCCGAAACAGATGCAAATGAGCTAAGGCAAGTAAAATTGCAAAATCAGAAGTCTGAGCAACAAGAGGCAGAGCAAGATGCGAATAAAGAAGCTACTGATGGTGATGATAGCTGATCAAAGATGATCCCTTGTTATAGTCGTAAAGAAATGTCTGCCATGGCTAAGCTGGTGTCATCCCAGTGCTTCCCTCATGTCATCCCAGTGCGTGACACTGGGATCCAGTTTATTTCATCATGGACATTATTTTATGCTTCTAGAATCCGTTGTCCATTGAATAATTTGCAAATACTTTTATACCTGGATTCCAGTGTCACGCACTGGAATGACACCATTATTGGAGTAAATCAAAAATGATCCCACGCTATAGCCGTAAAGAAATTTCTGCCATGGCTAAGCTGGTGTCATCCCAGTGCTTCCCTCATGTCATCCCAGTGCGTGACACTGGGATCCAGTTTATTTCATCATGGACATTATTTTATGCTTCTAGAATCCGTTGTCCATTGAATAATTTGCAAATACTTTTATATCTGGATTCCAGTGTCACGCACTGGAATGACACCATTATTGGAATAAATCAAAAATGATTCCCCGCTATAGCAGAAAAGAAATGTCTTCCATTTGGGAGGAAAATAATAAATTTAATATATGGCTTAAAATAGAAAAATTAGCGTGTGAAGCTCAAGCAAAGTTAGGAGTGATTCCGAATAATATTGCTGAGAACCTCTCTGGTGCTATTGAATTTGATGTTGAATGTATCAACGAAATTGAATCCATTGTAAAACATGATGTTATAGCTTTTCTGACATATATTGCTAAAAAAGCGGGAGTTGATGTTCGTTATCTTCATTATGGAATGACAAGTTCTGATGTTTTGGATACATGCCTTGCGGTGCAACTGAAAGAGTCCTGTGATATTTTGCTCGAGAATCTAAAAAATTTACTTGCAGCATTGAAAAAAAAAGCTGAGGACTATAAAGATATTGTTTGTGTTGGACGCAGTCACGGAATGCATGCAGAACCAACAACTCTTGGAATAAAATTTGCCAGATTTTATGCTGAATTTAAACGCAATTATCAGAGATTAATTAGCGCGCAAAAAGAGATCTCAATTTGTAAAATATCAGGTGCAGTAGGCAATTTTGCAAATGTTGATCCGTTTGTTGAAGAATATGTAGCGAAAGAAATGGGACTCATACCTGAAACCATATCATCTCAAATCATTCCTCGTGATAGACATGCCATGTTCTTTTCAGTTTTGGGAGTAATTGCAAGTTCAATAGAAAATGTTGCTGTTGAAATTCGTCATTTGCAAAGAACTGAAATCGGCGAAATTTCTGAGCATTTTTCCACTGGGCAGAAGGGAAGCTCTGCTATGCCACACAAATGTAATCCTATTTTAAGTGAAAATCTGACTGGACTCTCACGTTTAATACGCAGTTATGTTTTTCCTGCGTTAGAAAATGTTGCATTGTGGCACGAACGTGATATATCACACTCGTCTGTGGAAAGATGCATTGCTCCTGATGCTTGTATAACAATGGATTTTGCTTTAGTGCGATTAACAGATTTGATAGATAAATTGGTGATCAATAAGGAAAACATTGAAAAGAACTTAAATTCTTCAAAAGGTTTAGTTTTCTCACAGCGTGTATTGCTTGAGTTAGTAAATAGTGGTTTGGCGAGGGAAGAGGCGTATAAAATTGTTCAGAGCAATGCAATGAAAGTGAAACAAAACAACAGTGATTTTCTGGCCGAATTGAAACAAGATAAACCCTTACTTAAGGTTATTAACTCGGAAAAACTTGAATCTTTGTTTGATTTGAAGTATTATACGAAACATATAGATCGTGTGTATAATAAGGTTTTTAATTAGGCTGAGTAGCTCAGTTGGTAGAGCAGGAGGATCATAATCTCTTGGTCGGGGGTTCAAGTCCCTCCTCAGCCACTCGAACTAAACTATGTTTAGCAAAGCAGTGCTATTGGTGAAACCCAGTGTCAGTTACTTGGAATGAGTTGTATATCCACTCAGGTGAGGAGACAATGGATAAGAGATTGTGAAAAGGGTTTAGCTTTTGGCCTATGATCTCTTTAAATGACAGAATTTCACTACAAAACTTAACTTTCTTCTATGCAGTTAGCTAAGTCAAGAAAGGTGAATCTATCTCTTGTTGTAAACGCAAGATTGACCACTTTACAATATTGTTCTTTATTCCAACTGAGGTGCTCTGGTAAGTGTGGAATTGATAGATCTTCAAATATTTTTTGCAGGTGTTTTGCAGGTAGTAAATTTTGCTTAATTAAACTGGAAATATTATGCCATTCTTTACAAATAATCTCTTGGATTTTTTGCTGCATAATTTGCTTCTGTTCAAAAGTTCTTACAAATTCGATATTATCAAAGTACTGAGTTATATGTTTTACATCTAAAGTGGTCGGTTTGATAATCGGGTTTTGTATTGATAATATCTTTTCCTGTAAATTAGCCATAGTAATCGTTGTGACAGCAATTTTTTCACCATGTAGTGAGGAATAATCTTTTGTTACCATTTCCATTGCGTGAGCTATCATATGCTCTCCTTGGCTTGCAGAATAGCTGCCTTTTGACATCACCATTCCAAGTCCTGAAATTAGTAGAACTTCCATAAGTAATAGGACCTCTTTTCCACTTCTTTTAGTAAGCGCCGTATATTCTCTTAGCAAAATTTGCTCCAAATCGTGAACAAGTGTAAAAGGTAATTCATTGTATTCTGTGCTAAGCAACAAATGAGATAGTAGCCAGTCAGCCTGAACTGTTGAACGACAAATGAAATCTGCAAATCCGCTTAATGTGAGGCGCAGTGGCGCATTGGCAAGTATGTCTATATCTATATATATTGCTCTTGGAAGATGTGCTTTGAACGATTTTTTATATCCATTTACTAATATTGAAGCATTTGCGGATGTATATCCATTCATAGAAGCGGCTGTTGGAAAGGATATATAATCTTTTTTCTCGAGGTAGCTTGCATATTTGCAGATATCGTTAACGGTGCCGCTACCAAATGCAACTATTAAGTCACTGTCTTTTACTTTGTTTCTCACTAGATTTACGGTTTCAAGAGAGGCAGCTCTGCTTGGTGTCATTTCTCTACTTGATGTCATCCCAGCGCGTGACACTGGAATGGCAGGTGGGGTTGGAATAATTAAATGAGAAATTTTATTAAATACGTTTTTGTTTAAAAGTTTTGCTGTATTTTCATCTGCAACTAGAAAGATGTCATTTCCGTGTTGTGTGCATATTTCATAGATATCATCAGCAAGGTGGTAATCTGTTATTACTTCCCTTAGAAAAGTTTGTTCGGTTTGATGTAATATTTGTTTTAAATAGTGCATAGAGTGTTTACAATATAGCAGTATAAGTATTTTAAGATTGACATGAAAATTGACCCTGTAGAGCTAACTAGGAAATTGATCTCTTTTGAGAGTATAACACCAGAAGACAGCGGGGCAATAGAGTATATAGCAACAATCTTCAAGAAGAGCGGCTTTGATTGTGAGATTTTAGAATTTGGTGATAAAGTTAAAAATCTTTATGCGAAATATATAAATGGAGTACCAAATTTGTGCTTTGCTGGGCACGTTGATGTTGTACCACCGGGTCAGTTAAAAGATTGGGCATTTGGTCCATTTAAACCAGAAGTGAGGGATGGAATGCTATATGGAAGAGGGGCCGCTGATATGAAAAGCGGAGTAGCTGCATTTATTGCTGCTATGGTAAATTTGATTGCAGAGAAGTTTCAGTTCAATGGTTCAATAAGTGCATTGATTACCAGTGCTGAAGAAAGCATGGAAGAATATGGAACAAAGGCAGTTTTGGAATGGATGAAAAATAAGCAGAAAAAGATAGATTTTTGTGTGGTTGGCGAACCAACTAGTAGTGAGAAATTAGGTGATACCATAAAAATAGGCAGAAGAGGTTCTGTAACATTTGAATTAATTTGCCATGGAAAACAAGGGCACGTTGCCTACCCAGACCTAGCAGACAATCCAATATATAAGGTAATATCGATATTGAGTAAGGTAAAAAATACTACTTTTGATCATGGTAATAAATATTTTCAGCCTTCACATTGCGAAGTTACTACTATCGATGTTGGAAATAATACTAGCAATCTAATACCTGGCTCAGCAACTACACGTTTTAACATTCGATATAACAATGAACAAACACCGGGTGGCTTATATAAGCTGATTGATGAAATATGCTCCAGTGTAACTAACGATTATAAACTTTCTATGCATAGCAGCAGGGACGTTTTCCTCTCTACTCCCGATAGAAATACTGATATTATGCTTGATGCAATAAGTAAGGTTACCAACATTGATGCTATACTTAGCACAAGTGGTGGCACATCTGACGCTGCGTTTATCAAAGATGTTTGTCCAGTGATTGAATTTGGTATAATCAACAAAACTGCACATCAGATAAACGAATGCGTATCAGTAAACGATATACACAAGTTAACAGCTATATATAAGGAATTTATAGAAAATTATTTCAATCCCACTAATAAAATATTGAATCAGGTCAACGTAGTTAGTAATATATCTAGTGGTCCATTGTTAGCTTAGATGTAATCAGATCTCTTGCATAACTGTTGTTTGAATAATAACTTGTATCATTCCAGCAAAATGTGTCAAGTAAGTTTTTTCGTTTCTATAGCTACTTGGATGACAAAAAAAGAAATACTAGACTTTATACCTTTTGCACTCAAATTCACATAAATCATGAATTATGCACGTTTCACACGAAGGTTTCTGTGCTTTGCAAACATATCTACCATGCAAAACTAGCCAATGATGAGCATAAAGCAGGTATTTTTTGGGAACCACATTTAAAAGAGATTGTTCTGTTTTAAACACATCTTTTTCTTTCACAAGCCCGATTCTATTGCTCACTCTAAAAACGTGAGTATCAACTGCCAATGTTGGAATGCCAAGCCCCGAATTTAAGAACACATTAGCGCTCTTTCTTCCCACTCCCGGCAAAGACACCAAATCATCGAAATCAGTAGGCACTTTGCTATTGTACCTCTCAATCAATATTTTGCTGAGCCCGATTATGTTTTTTGCTTTGGAATTATATAAACCAATACTGCTTATGCATTTTCTTAGCTCACTCTGCCCAAAACTCAGCATTTTTTCTGGCGTATCAGTGATACTAAATAGCTCCTTTGTAATTTTATTAACGCTTATATCAGTTGTTCGCGCTGATAGAACTATCGCAACTAATAACGTAAAATCATTGGTATAATTCAGCTCTATTTTTGGTGCAGGATTTGATTGCTTGAATTTTTCAAATATCAGTTCTACTTTTTTTGAGTCCATGCATAGAGCTAAAAGCTTATACTACACTGGTTCTGTGCAAATTCAGTTCCTTTAGGCTTAGATAGTCCTTCAGCATTAAAATCAGACATATCAGTTTTTACCTCATCAAAATTCCTCTCAGCAAATTCGCTTGCCACTTCCGCAAAACACTTTTTAATAAGAGGCATAACAATTGGCATTAACAGTTCTCGTGGATCATACCATCCTAACAGGCCAGTTTCCTTTTGTACCCTATCTCTTGGATCCTCTTCTAGTAAATCTTTTGTGTGCTTTTCAGCATATATTTCACAGCCTTTTGAGAAAACAGAAGCTAACATTTCAATTAATACTGCCAATAACAATAGTGAACCAAGTATGGTTCCACCAACAGTTAATCTATTAGCAATGAAATTTGTTGTAAGTAGATAAACAGAAAAAGCAGCTAAAGGATAGTCGATAAGAAGCTTATTGCCTAGCGCGATATAGTTCATTTTACTTGTGAATTCATCAGCGGAAATTTCTGAATTTTTATACTTTTCCATATAATAATTCACTAATAAACCAAAGGCTATAATAATAGCGATGTTAAATGCTATGATCCACCATGAAAAATAGCAACCTATAGTAACTCTAGTTAACAGGCCTAAGGGTAGAACACTAAGAGCCAGAATAAATAGTAAGGGATTTTTACGTTCCATAAATCTTAACGCTAATTCTTTTTTATCCTCATCTACTAGGTTCTTTTTTTTCTTTAGAGGAGAAATATAAAGAAATAGCCGTATACTAGGTTTTGATAAGCGTTTATTAAGCTCGCCAGGGTCTGACGGCCTAAAAAAACTGCCATAAATATCTCCTGAAAAACAGTATTCCACATCCTCTTCAAACGCACTATCATTCTTTTTTAATATAGAAGTCAATTCATCAAAATCTTTACCTATAGCTTCTTCACCAATCCATAGTGTATCGAACAGCTTCTTTCTATAATGAAATTCACGTGCTGTTAAACGTCCATTACTTTCAGCACCAACACTGACTTTAACACAAGGATTTCCTGACTCTAAAGGTTCAATGTACTTTTTTAGCTCTTGATAAGCTTTATAAATCTGATCAAATCTATTTTTGTCTTCACATTTGTCAGGATGGTTTACAAGTATCAATTTATTATATTGTTTTTTCAGAAACTTGCTAAGAGCTTGATAATCCTTACCTACAATTTGTTCAGCTTTTATCTCTAGTACGTTAAACAGATCATTATTATCATAAAACTCCTGACCAGTTAACTTAAAATGTTGACTCATTACTACACCTCACATAAATACACGATACTATTAGTATAATATATTTAATGTTTCACACAAGCATAAAAATATCAAGCAACCACTAAGAGAAGAAACCCTCTTTCCCATCATACAAATACAACTTATCCATTCTCACCACATCAAAATTATGTTCCTCAAATTTGATTAGCAAGTTATTCACATCACTATTTGTAATTTCATTATTTGCAATGAACCTGCAGGTTATTTGGTCACTTGAAGACTTTGAACTTCCTGGCCAAATCGCAAGGCCTTTTGAATATATTGCTATAATCTGCGGATTACTTGTTTCAAACAACTTCACTATTTGGTCAAAGTCAGCCGGCTTACTCCAGGCAAGCGTTATATCGCTACCCACTAGTTTTTTAATCTTATAATCCTGTTCATAATTATCCTGTATTTTATCCACTTTACTATTTGGATCACTGCCAATTATAAGCTCAGATAATGTTTTCGGTTTTTTTCCTAGATTGTCTATAACAGCTTCTGCAAATTCTTTTGTACCAACTTTCTGTTTACTTCTTTTCTCCTTATATAAATCGGCAGTGTGTATTCCATCCTCCAAAGTCTTGAGCCATGCATCGTAGATTAGTTTTGCAGTACCCACTTGACCTATGTAAATTAGCATATGCACTGCAGCATTTAAAAGACCAGAAGGATTGGCTATGTTTTTTCCTGCAATATCAGGGGCAGAACCGTGCACTGCTTCAAACATTGCGTATTCATTCCCGATGTTGCTACTTCCGGCAAGCCCCACAGATCCAGAGGTTTGTGCGACTATATCTGATAATATGTCGCCATATAAGTTCTCGGTTACTATAACATCAAAATTCTCCGGTTCTGTTGCAACACGCGCCATTCCAATATCAACTATATAATGTTCTGCCTTTATATCTGGGTATTCCTTTGCAATGCGATCAAACGCGGCATGGAAAGTTCCGTCAGTCATTTTCATGATGTTATCTTTAGTCAGGCAAGTTACTTTTTTTCTGTTGTGTTTTTTTGCATATTCAAAAGCGTACCTGCATATCTTCTCTGAGCCAGATCTAGTAATAATTTTAGTGCATTGGTAAGAGTCACCAGTGAGCCTATGCTCTATTCCGGTGTAAACGTCCTCTTCATTTTCACGTATCACTACGATATCAAACTTATCGAATTTATTTTCTATAACAGGATGATATGAAATGCATGGTCTGATATTTGCATACAACCCTAGATTTTTTCTGAGTGCAACGTTTAAGCTTTTGTGCCCTTTACCTTGAGGAGTTGTTGTCGGAGATTTTAATAATATTTTTGTCCTTTCAATTGATTCCCAACCACTTGGAGAAATTCCGTGAGACCATTCTTTACTGTAAACACGCTCCCCTATTTCAATAATATCTATTGAGATTTCCGCTTCTGCTTCGCGCAATATCGACAGCACCGCTTCCATGATTTCTGGTCCGATACCGTCGCCATATGCAACTGTGATTAGTGTTGACATAACTTCCCTAGTTATAAATGATTTAATATTAATTTAAATAATAGAGTGGCACAAGTAGCTAATATTACCCAAGTTAGTATATTTACGGTTATTTAATAACGTATTTTTATATCATATGATGATATTATGAAATATAGGTGGGGTTATGAATACTGAAATAAATGTTAAAGTAAATTATGTAGGATTTACAAGGCGTATTGTAGCAGAAATACTTGACCTCATCATATTTTCCCCTCATTTTATCTTCGGTTTTATCTATGGTGTATTCATCGTATCATTACAAGATCAAGATAAAGACTCTTTTCAGGAACTTGCACAACTAGCAACAGAAATACCATTTATAGTTTCTACAGTGGTCGCAACATTAGTACTAACAATATCCAAAATATTAATGGTAACAAAACTTGGTGGTACCCCAGGAAAACTATTGTGTGGTATGCATATTAAAGATGCTAATACATTTACAAATGTTACCCTTATGCAAGCAACAATAAGATGTATTTCTAAGGGAAGCATCTGGATTATTTTTCGCTTTTTGCTTCATCTGCATTATCATGGTTATACTTTTCTATATCTTTTAATTGTGCTAATTTTATTTTTGTTTGCAGTATTTGATCAACGCAAACAGACTTTTTACGATAAAATTGCAAAAACAGTAGTGATAGACTATAAATCTAGTTGATATTTTTCTTTATAGGTAGTACATGGATAAAAAAGTAAACTACTCAACGATGACAAGACGTACTCTAGCATTTATAGTTGATTGTATTTTATTTATCGCAATACCATTTGGTTTAATGGCGGTGGATTTCTCACTTACACACGCAATACAAGGGATCATGGGTGCAATAATTGTAATCACCACGATTGTATTTTCTTTATTTTTAATGATACCATGTATATTTCATATATTCATGCTAGTAAAATTTGGCGGCACTCCAGGACACTTGTTATTTAGCATGCGGTGTAAAAACAAAGATACATTTGAGTCAATCACTACAATGCAAGCAATGAAAAGGACTATAGCTCTTTTTATAATTTATTGCATATCACTTTGTAATCCCATTTTATTCTTAGCTATACTAATCTTAGTTTTAGTATGTGCAGTAGGTGATGAACATAAACAAGCTTTTCACGACAAAATTGCAAACACGGTAGTGATAAATTATAAACCTAGTTGATATTTTCCTTTAGCTGTCTGCCACCAAGGGTGTCATTCCAGTGTCACGCGCTAACTTAAGGTAAATTGCCAACTTAACTATAAATATATTTTGGTAAATCCAAATTATTTTAGCTATAAGAGCGTTTTACTTTTTGCTCAGCATATCCATCATAACTGGCTTACTTTTAGTGATTCATGGAGTTAAAAAAGTCAGCATTGCTCTTTGTTAAAAGTAGTTTGTCACGTAAAAATTCCATTGCTTCAACGGGTCCCATAGGATTGAGTATCCTACGCACCACCCATATTTTATTTAGTATAGCCTTATCAACTAATAGCTCTTCCTTCCTTGTTCCGGATTTTGTAATATCAATAGCTGGAAATATACGTTTATCAGAAAGTTTTCTATCAAGTATGATCTCAGCATTTCCTGTACCTTTAAACTCTTCAAAAATAACTTCATCCATTTTTGAACCAGTCTCTATAAGAGCTGTGGCGATTATAGTTAAAGAACCCCCATTCTCAATATTACGAGCTGCTCCAAAAAAGCGTTTTGGTCTCTGCAGTGCGTTTGAATCTACACCACCAGTTAGAACTTTCCCAGACGAAGGAATAACCGCATTATAAGCACGTGCAAGTCTAGTAATATTGTCAAGTAGAATTACCACATCTTTTTTATGCTCAACCATTCTTTTAGCTTTTTCTATTACTATTTCAGCAAGCTGTACGTGACGGTAAGCAGGCTCATCGAATGTAGAACTTACTACCTCACCTTTTACAGAACGTATCATATCTGTTACTTCTTCAGGTCTTTCATCTATAAGTAACACTATTAATTCTACTTCAGGGTGATTTATAGCTATAGAGTTAGCCATTTGCTGAAGCAATACAGTTTTTCCTGTGCGAGGTGGAGCAACTACTAACGCTCTTTGCCCTTTTCCAAGAGGAGCTACTATATCTATAGCACGCATGCTTAAGCCTTTTTTATCATCACCATTATTACACTCAAGTACTATGCTTTCCTCAGGATAAAGAGGAAGCAAATTATCAAAATGGACGTACTTTCTTAATTCACTTACTTCAGTAGAGTTTATACTTTGAACCTTAGTTAAAGTAAAATATCTCTCTTTATCACCAGGTGGCCTTATTTCTCCATATGCCATATCTCCTGTACGTAAATTAAACTTCTTTATTTGCCCGTTAGAAATATAAACATCATCGGTACTTGGGGCATAATTTGCACTTGCTGAACGTAAGAAACCAAAACCATCAGGCAATATTTCCACTATTCCACTCCCTGTGGTTATGCCTCCTTCTTCACTCATTTTTTTCATTAAGCTGAATATTATTTCCTGCTTTAGCATTCTACCATTGCTTTTACCGTTAGTTGAAATTTTTCTTTCTTCAGCTAACTCTAACAATTCTTCTGCTGTTTTCTCTTTTAATTCGCTCAGATCTAATGTTTTTCTGTTTTTCTCAGTACCTTCATTGACCATCTGTTTTACTGTATCGTTATTGTAAATTTGCTCACTTTTTTCAGGTTGAGCTGTAACCTTTCCTTTTGCCAAAACATCTTCATTGATTGTTGTCATAATCCTCCAAAAATTTTAATTGATGCTTACTAACCTAAAATGTGACTATAAGATAATAAATTAGGCTGAGTTAGTTTCAGTGCGTATTAAGCTTAATTATCATTAAACCCCGTACTTTACTTACATTATACTAATAAACACTAGCAAGTCAAGTTAATTTAATGTTAACAAAACACAAAAATTTGAGGATTTTCAATAGCTATTCTTTATATTTTTTTAACCTTTCTTGCTTCTCCTCTTCTACTTTTGCTTTTTCCACTTCTGCTTCTAAATTTTCTTGACTACATAAGCCGAGTAGTACAGGATCTTGGGGTTTTATATTTTGCATGTTATGATGAGATCCATCTCTTACCTGCTCAACTGTGTAATTTGTTGTACTAATTAATTTAGCTATAACGTTATTGTCCAAGATAGGAAATTTTTTTACTAAATAATAAATCGCATCAGGTTTATCTCTACGTCTTGCCGTAGAGGCAAAGCCAAGAATGCTACCAATCGCTTTACTCCTTTTTTTTATATTTTTTATAATCAAATTTGGTACACGATTTGGATTTTTTTTGCAATCATCGATTTCTTTTTCAGTAATTATTCCAGAAATAATAGGGTTATATTTTTCTACTTCTATTTCCTCATCAGCTATGTCTTGTACTTCTTCAAGGGCCAATCTGCAACATTGTGCTATTTGATTAAAAGTTAAACCAGTGTTGTCTACTAACCAAGCAGCTATTTGCACTAGAAACTGTTTATTTCTATCGTTATTGCCCTTAGAAGATTCCATTGACATCAAAAAAGCATCTCCCATTTAAAGTATCCCTTACTGTTATACAGAGCTAAAATATAAACTATTAAAACTAAAAAAGCATTAATTTTGTCATTCAATAACTTTTTGTTTGTCACTTCCCACCTCTTAAGTTAATTAAATGCGCTTACCTTTAAGCATATTTCAAACAAAATATTTCCCCTTCCTAAGGTATAGTATAACTCAGTTAAACATATGTTCCTATTTAAGATTAGAGAGTTAAATTTTAAGTTAATATATTGTAATATTATATATATTAGCTAATAAAGCAACAGGTTTACAAGCATTAAATTATCACTATTCTATAATTAATCATTAATTAACTGGGTTTAAAATGAATGTTAAAAATTTTTTCACTAAAGTAACCGTTGTCCTTTTAGCTTGCTTGTTAATCTTCATGGGAATTGGCAACCTTTTATCAGGTGATGATGAAAAAGAAGAGGTAGCTAGGGTTGGAAAAGAAGTTATAACGTCAGATGAGTATAAGTCGCTATATCAAAATTATGGAAAACAAATTTCTGGATCTGATGCGAGTAGAGAACAAGTAAAAAAGCTGAAATATGATTTGCTTAACGCACTTATAGAGCAAAAACTATTGTTTAACCTAACTAGTGAGCTGGGGTTGACAGTTGGAGAAGAATCTATAAAAAACCATATTAAAAACACCAAATACTTTCAAAATGATAAAGGTGAATTTGACAAAAATAAATTCTATGAAACGCTAAATGACCTGCATATGACAGAGAAAGAGTATATAGCAAAGCTAGAGAAAGTCCTGCCTGCAATGATGTTCATGACTTCATTATTTAAAGATAATTATCCAGTAACTTTTGGCGAGAAAATTGATGAGCAGATATACAAAAGTCGCTACCAAACTAGAGTAGTTGATATTGTTAAAATAACTGAAGATGCAGTTACAAACATTCCTGAACCAGATGATCAAGCCTTACTTGATTTGTACGAAAGAAATAAATCCCATTTTTATTATCCTGAGTATCGAACTGCGCAATATATTTCCCTAGGCCAAAAGTATTTTGAAGATCAAATCAAGATCTCAGATGAAGAAGTTGATGGTATAATAGAACAACAAGAACTTAAAAATCAAAGAGATATATTCAATGCAATATTTTCTACCAAAGAAGAAGCTGAGACAGCAAGAAGAGCATTTGAGGAGGGTAAAACAAGCTTTGAACAGATAGTAGAAGAGTTTGGCAAAGCAAAACTTGAGGAAACTAGAGTAAATAATATAACTAAGGATTTTTTACCAGAAGACGTGAGAGAGAAGGTATTTGCTCTTAAAGTAGGTGAAGTAAGTGAAGTTTTAGCAAGCAGTTTTGGTTGGCACATAGTAAAAGTGGAAAGTGCGCATCAAATCTCTGATGAAGACTTAGTTGATTTAAAAAAAGACATAAAGTCAGTTCTAACTAACCAAAAGTCTTTTGAAAGAGTCAATGATTTCATAAACCAAGTGAACTATAAGATATACAATGGTTCAGAAATTGAAGAAATATTGAGTGAATATAATTTACCTATACAAACTATTGGTCCAGTAGATGCGAGTGGAAAAGATCAAAGCGGTAATAACGTAGGAGATTCTGGTGATTTGATTTCTTTCATTTTTTCGCGAGAAAAGGATCAGAAAGGTTATTTTAAGGGCGTTGGGGACGCCGTTGTTAGTGTAAAAATCGTCGATATCTTTCCACCCAAATTGCAAAGTTTTGAAGAAGGCAAGGCATTAGCGGTAGAGCTTTGGCGTAGTGAGTTTATAAAAGAAAGAATGTTTAAATTCGGGCAAGAGGTTGCAGTTCAACTAAGAGAAAAAACAGATTTGGAAGAAATTCAAGGTGTGGAATTAGTTAAAGGTCAGCAGATGCACCGCAATAAAGTGGATCAACAAAACTACCCCTTTTCTTTTGTAGAAGAGATTTTCAATATGAAAACAACTGGTTCAGTGACAGATCCTATTCAATACAATAATGAAATTATAATAGGTGTTCTAAAAGAAATGCATTCATCAAATGGCAAATTAAACACGCTTGACACCGGAAAACGTGTGATGATATCGCTAAAAGAGCAATTAATTAGCTATCTGGAATCAAAGTATAAAGTCGAAGTTAATCACGCTATACTTGATGATATATAATCAAAAATCTTATAAGCTGCTTCAAACGCATCCAGTGCCCAGACACACAACTGTACGAACATTGCGATTTGAGAGCAATCTTCACTAGAAAGGATGTCATCCCAGTGCCCAGACACTGGGATCCAGGAATTTTATTAAGTTGGTAAGCATAAAAGTAGCCGTTTTATGTTAAAATACAACGTTTTAATGATTAAAAAAAGGCTGGATTCCAGTGTCAAGCACTGGAATGACACCATTTGCTGTGCAATTTACCTTCAAAAATGAATGTTCGTATAGCTGTGCGCCCGGCACTGCCCTACATTATTGGTAATTATATTATAAGGTGCAAAAGCTGTATAATTCATTTGACTTAAAACGGCTCATTGTATAAAATTGTGGCTAATATATGAATAAAGGTTAACATGGCAGTTAAAATAAGGTTGGCGAGGTTTGGCGCAAAGAAACGCCCTTTTTATAGGATAGTTGTAGCTGATTCACGAGCACCAAGAGATGGGCGTTTTATTGAGAAAATAGGACAATATGATCCAATGTTACCAAAAGACAATAAAAATCGTGTTGTGGTGAAAGCTGATAGATTAAAACATTGGCTAAGTGTAGGCGCGCAGGCAACTGAAAGAGTACTGTGGTTTATCAAAAAAGGCATAGTAACTTTAGAAACAGAACCAAAGAAAACAGAAAAGAAGAAAGTAGAGAACGAGAAAGCACAAGGGCAAGAGGCATAAGTCTCTTAAAATGCTAAATACTGATTTAACAAACAGCGATAAATTAGACGATATTGTATCTTCTGATTTGTCAGCTATGAATGACTTTGTCTTCAAAAATGTCAATGATGAAGATGCTAAGCTTGCTACTGATATTATATCTCATCTTGTTAGGTCAGGTGGAAAAAAAATAAGGCCTAAACTAGTTTTTATTATATGTAAAATGCTAAACTATTCTGGGGAGAATAGGATCAACGTTGCTGCATCGGTAGAGTTTATACACAATGCTACTTTACTTCATGATGATGTGCTCGATGAAAGTGAGGCACGCCATGGAGTTAAAACAGCGAATAAGATTTGGGGAAATAAATCAAGCATTTTAGTTGGTGATCTATTGTTGACTCTAGCATTTAGATGGCTTATAGAGTGTGGAAATTTAAATATTCTCTCTATTTTATCTAAAGCATCGCATTTACTTGTGAAGGGTGAAATAAAGCAGATGACAGCACGCTTTGACCCCCACACAGTCAGGGAAAATTATTTTGATATCATTGGAGAAAAGACAGCATCTTTATTTTCTGCATGCTGTGAAGCTGCATCAACAGTATCTGGTGCAACAAATGACGAAACAGAGAGGCTAAAGAATTTTGGTTTTAATTTTGGTATGGCATTTCAAATAGTTGATGATATGCTCGATTATACTGCTAATCAAGGCACTTCTGGAAAGCAAGTCGGAAAAGACTTTTTCGAAGGTAAAGTCACCTTACCTGCTATTATAGCATACGAAAAGGGCAGTCCAGCAGAGCAAAAATTCTGGGAAAAATGCTTTTCTTCAGCTAGACACAATTTTGACCAAGCATTACACTATATTAATCACCATAATGCCATTCAGCTTTCTATGGAAAAAGCTAGACACTACATTAATATGGCACAAAATGATATTAGTACTTTTTCTGATTCTTTTTATAAAACTACTTTAATTAACTTTTTAAATGCGAGCATAGAAAGACGAATGTAGCTGGCGCTTGATATTTTCAGATTAATTGTTATATATTTATTAGATTCTTAAGGGTAATGATATGTCAGATAGCAGTAAGGAGAAAAAGAAGAAGTTTGCTGATATGGTAAGTAGGCAGAAAGGTGACGACCAACAAAGTGATAACCATAAGCAAACTGATGATTTAAATGAAGATCTCAATACATTAAAAGAACGTGCAGTTCAGCTTGAAGATCATTTACGCCGTGCTGTTGCAGATAATGAAAACGTCAAACGTATAATGCAAAAGCAAATTAGCGATGCAAGTGACTACGCAGTCACAAAACTTGCACGTGATATGATCGACTCGTGCGACAATTTAAAAAGAGTAATGGAAATTTTGAAAGACGGTGATCCTGTTCATGAGGGGATTAAAGTAGCTTATCAAAAAATTATAAATGATCTAAAAAAACATGGAATAGAGGAAGTAGATCCACTTGGTGAGCTTTTTGATAGTAATTTACACCAAGCTGTTGTGGAAAGAGAAGACAATGAAAAAAAGCCTGGCACCATTGTAGAAGTACTACAAACTGGTTATACTATCAAAAATAGGTTGCTCCGTCCTGCAATGGTTATTCTTTCTAAGAAATCTGCTGATTTTGGAAGCGATTAGCATGAGGTAAATGTATAATGACAAGTATTGTCTTTTCAGGTATCCAGCCAAGTGGCGTACTACATTTAGGTAATTATCTTGGTGCAATCAAACAGTGGATAGACTTACAGGATAAATACAAATCTCTTTTTTGTATTGTCGACCTACACGCAATCACAGCAAATAAGCTTCCCGCAAGTGAATTAAAAAGTAATATTTTCAAAACAGCAGCAGCTTATATTGCATGCGGAATAGATACAGAAAAGTCCATTATTTTTAGTCAGTCCACAGTTAGTGGTCATGAAGAACTGGGCTGGCTGCTTGGATGCTATACACCAATTGGTTGGCTTAATCGCATGACTCAATTTAAAGATAAAGCTGGCAGAGATAAACAAAAAGCCTCTCTTGGATTATATAGTTATCCAGTACTTATGGCTGCAGATATATTGTTGTATCAAACTAAATACGTTCCTGTTGGTGATGATCAAAAACAGCATTTGGAGCTTGCACGTGATATTGCATCAGCTTTTAACAATCATTATAAGCTGGATTATTTCGTCGTACCTGAAATCTTAACTTTGGATTGCACATCAAGGATAATGAGCTTAAGGGATGGCACAAGCAAGATGAGTAAATCTGATCCTTCAGAACATTCGTGCATTAACCTTGATGATACGGATGACTTAATTGTCAAAAAAATAGAAAAAGCAAAAACAGATTCAATTCTAGGCTTTGCTACTTTAAAGTGCCGACCAGAAATAAGCAATTTGATAAACATTTATTCAGTGCTTAGTAATGTAAATGCAGAAAAAGTATGTGAAGAAGTGAACAAACATGACATGAAGCACTTCAAAAAAGAGTTAGCTGATTTAATTATCAGTGTTATATCACCCATACGTGAGAAAATGAATGATCTTTTAAAAGACCAATTCCATTTACATGAAATATTAAAAAAAGGCACAAAGAAAGCAGCAGAAATTGCAACCCATAATATAAAAGAAATCAAGGATATTATTGGATTTGCTCAATATCTGTAAGGTTCCAAAGTGTGATGGTGCGAACCGTCATACCGCCGCGGTATCTCAGCCGCTAACACGTAGCGGGATGACGGTTTTTCAAATTGTCGGTAAATCTAAGTCAGTTTAGCTATAGGCAGCAATTTTCTGTATTTATTTTAAGTTGAAGAAAGCTCAAATGAAAAATCGTGTTTTGCTAAAAATCACAGAATGCAGTCTGGTTACAAAATTCTCTAATGGTCTTAAATAAAACTTCCAGTGAATGATTGTCAGACATATTGTGCTCTGCTGATTTTATTAAGTGTACTTCAACATCGGTTGACTTAATTTTTTCAGCTAAATTCAATGAAGTTTGATAAGGAACATCTTTATCATTAATGCTATGCAGCAAGCGCACAGGACAGTTTATATCTATTGTCTTTTTGTTTAAAAGAAGGTTCTTTCTGCCATCTTCGATCAAATTTTTAGTTATTTTGTATGTACAATGCTCTGAAGTAAAATCTATTACACCTTTAGAATCTAGTTCTTCTTTTTGCTTGCCTGACAATTGCTTGAATATCAAATCTTCAGTAAAATCGGGAGCAGACGATATACCAATTAGTGCTGCAATTTTTTCTGGAAATTGAAGGGCAGTGAGCAACATCAGCCATCCTCCCATACTTGAACCTATAATTATTTGTTTATCGCTAGTTAATTCACTCATTACTTTAGCACAATTTTTTTGCCAATCACTTATCGTGTAATCAATAAAATTACCACTTGAATGACCGTGACCAAAATAATCAAATAGCACAAGTGCTACGTCATTTTCTTGGCAAAATTTGTAAATAGCAGTTGCTTTAGTTCCATCCATATTGGATGCAAATCCACCGAAAAAAACTACAGAAGCTTTCTTTCCTTGTAGCTTTCGATATGCTATGTGACCATTATTTCCATCAAACAATTTACAATAATCCATACTACTTTGGCAAAGCAACCGGGCTATCACTCAATTGATGCAAATAACTAACTAGATCTGCAATTTCTTGTGGATTGGAAATACCTGCAAATGCCATACGTGTACCTTTTATATAGGCTTTTGGGTTCTTTAAAAAGGCAAATAGCTCCTCATACCCCCATTTTCCACCTCTTTCAAGCACTGCTTTTGAGTAATTGAATGAGTTACCAAGATGGGCCTTTTTATTTCCAACTATGTTCCATAAGTTTGGTCCTACTTTATTCATTCCACCTTTCTCAAAACTATGGCAGGCTATACATTTTTTTGCTGCTGATTTACCTTTCTCAAAGCTAGCATTCTGCATGAGCGCTCCAATATCAAGCGCCACTTGCTCGATTTTTTGCTGGAACTCATTGCTGCCAGCAGCTACTATCGTTTGGTGTTCAATCTTATATTCTTCTGGACTGTAAAGCATATCAACTACATTACTAACTATCATAATGATTAGCCCAGAAAGTAAAATCGATGCTGCAATCTTATTAAGCTCCATAGTTAATTTTTATTAAGTAATGTTACTTAAATTATGCGAATATTTTCGCAAATAGCAACCAATTACCTTGAAGCTCGCTAAAGATGAGAGTCTCTATAGCTGACCCAAGAAAGGTTTTCCTACGTCCATACCGCCGAGAACCGTCATACCGCGATTCATTCGCGGTATCTCAGCCGCTAACAAGTAGCGGGATGACGAGGTTCACTGCCATTAAGTTAAGGAAAGAATGGTTAAAAACTGAACTAAAAAGTCAGAAATAATTAAGGATTTATGACAAATACTGAAACAGAATAGAGTAAACTTTAAAGCAGATAAACTCTGAAGTGTAAATTACTTAAGAAATAGTTTGTTTAGAAGTCATTTTACAGGAGCTATGGCAATAAGCTACCCAGTTATTATCAGAAGATATGAATACTACCTCTAGTCAAAATATGTGTTTTCTAACCCTTTTTTGGTAATTGAACGAACGAAGATAAGGTACCTTATGACGATCAACTTTCCTTCCCTTTCTTACCGCCAAAGTGTTCATCAAAAATAGCTTTGATAATTGATCCATAATGCAGTCAGTATCTGATTCCGTAGCAAAAATGTCGAAAGCCAAGTTTTTGATCGCGTTAAATGAGACAGATTTGTTAATGCTCCTCTTAAGCTTATCATCGGTTAAGTCCATATTCAACGCTTCTTCTACATCTTCTGTCATAACACTTTCTAGGTTGCTAATAAAGATAGCTGACCAAAAATCCTGTTTAACAGACTCAACACTTTTTCCTGTAAAATTTTCTAGACTTAGTCTTCCTTTGAGTTTTGCAAAAAATGTCTCAACTCCCCAGCGTAAAAAATATAACTCCTTAAATCCTCCAGTTTGAAACTTTTGTTCATCCATTAATGATGTAGCTAACACTTCAATTTCACCAGATGGCAGTACCACTTTGAAGCGTTATTCCACTATTTTCTTGTTTTATCTTACGCTGAGCACATATGGTAACCTCAACACTAGATGGGCTTTTTTCTTCAAACATAGCATTCACTTCATTAAAAGATGATCTGGGACATCGAATGACATAAGCAATTTTTCTTTTTGTAAGGCTAGAAAGAAATTTATAAGATAAATATACAAATCAGTAAGTCATTAGTATTTACAACTTTAAGCATTTCATCTGCTAAGTTAATTTCATGAGTGTTACCTCTATCTAACACTGACCTTATGGCAACATTATTTAGCACATCTTAACAAACCGCAAAGGTTGCACTTGCATAATCACCTAAATCTTTTGGTTTTTGGTTACGTATTTTTCTTGAGCCAAATTCATTTTTTATTTCAACGCTTGTTGGTAAAATGATTTTGGAGGCATCAAGAGCTAACACTCTAAAGCCAAAACAAGTTTTAAATTTTTGGTCTTGGTAGTACAAGGAAACCACACCTTCGTTAATTTCTGAAAATGCACTGTGTTTCATTTTTTTTCTTGCTTGACTAAAAGCACTAGCAGTAACGGTATAGTCTTTTTTCCTATATAAAATAAATTCGTTTAGTATTACTTGCAGCGACTTTACACTTTTTCTTAAAATTAAGATAAATATGTCAATAAAAGATAACTTCCTCTTTCTCATAAAATCTTTTGAAGATGATTTATGGGATTCTATAAATTCTAGACTTGCCAATTCATTTTGAATAAATTTTATTACTGCCTTTTTTACTCATACTACCTTTAAACTTATTGGTATAAATCATTATCCCATAAAATCTATCTTTTTTCCTTAACTTAATGGCAGTGAGACGAGGTTATCGTCATGCCGCCACGAACCGTCATACCGCGATTCATTCGCGGTATCTCTTAGCCGCTAACAAGTAGCTGGATGACGATTGTCAGGGTGTAATCCCAGTGTCCCTATGATGTCATCCCAGTGCCCAGACACTGGGATCCAGGAAAGTTTGCTTGTAAGCAAGCAAACTAGCACAGAAAGTGGTTACAACATTTTCGATGAGATTATATGGAAAACTGGATCCCAGTGTCAAGCACTGGGATGACAAAAAAAGGAGCACTGGAATGGCACCATTTGTTATGTTTAACAAAGTTCGTACTTAGCTTCATGTTAGCCATAAATATTTAAGAAATTTACCAAATGGAAAAAAAGGCAAAAGAAGCCCCATGGTTAACTAGTTCTGACACTGGTTTCCATCCAAGACGGCAGTAGCCCCTTCGGTGTCATTCCAGTGTCAAGCACTGGAATGACAAAGGAGAGCAGTGTCAGCTACTTGGATGACACCTTTTTTCTACTTAGTGTGGGTTATACAAGAAGTCTATTGTATGGCTATTGCTGGTCGTATATTACTTATAGCTTATCTATTCAAATTGCAACTTTGTTTTTCATAATTAATTATTGACAGAAATTATTAATTGGGTTATTATTAAATTATCGTTAACAAGTGAGGCAAAGAAATGATGATATCCAATAATTCTTCATTGCTAAAAGATAGTCAGGAGCTTACTAAAACTAAGCAGACTATATGGAAACCTTTAATTGCTGTTTCATTATTATCTATATTTAGTTTCATATCTGGTCAATATCTTCCTTATGTTATTATAGCAGTTTCTGGTTCTGGTCCTATTGCAGCAGTTCCTTTAGCAATTTTTGCTGTTTCTACGGCTGTTGCACTTATTTCAGTGACATATCTTGTTAAACTGGCTATTTCTAGAGATGATAATAAGAAAGAAGTAGGTCTTAATGGACAGAAATTCGGCCATACTCCATCTCAAGAACCACAAAAATTTGTGTGTAAAAATTGTACTAATCTGGAGAATAAATCAAATGTACCTACTCCTCAATCACCTCCAGTAACGTTTGGAACACAACCAAATCCAAGTGTCAGTGTACCACCGCCGCCACCTCCTCCATTGCCACAAGATGCTGCACTACCACCTCCGCCTCCGCATTTTTTTACAGCTTCCAAGCGTACGGAGCAACCTAAGAATGATGCACCGAAGAAGGCTGGTGAACCTGAGAATAATAATCATTCTACTCTGTTTGAACAGATAAGAGGAGGTACTACGTTAAAAAGAGTGGGCAGCAACAAAATTTTACAAATGAATTGAAAGCAAAATTAGAAAGTAGTGGGGGCACTGACAAAAAAGAAACACCAGAAGAGTTTGCTGCAAGAATAGATAGGGAGCAAGCAGAGAGAAAGAAGTCGGATGATAATGATTCAGATTGGACAAAGAGACTTAAGGAGAGAGCAGCAGTCATGCAATTCTCAGATAGTGAAGAGGAGTCACCGGTACCGCCAAGTTCGTGTGTTGATTCACCACAAGTAAATAATGTTGACTCAGTGGATAATGAGGTGCAAGATTCACCTCCTCTTTCTGTTGAGGATCGCATAGCACAGTTTGGTGGAAAAGCGTTGCGATGCCAAAAGGAAAATGTTGTACAAGGACTATGATAACTATGAAATGGTCAGCCATGCACTTCCCTTCCTTTTCAAAATAAGTTTACCTACAGGTCTGATTGTATTAAGATTACTTAATACAATCAGATCTATTATATGCGCTTATCCAAATATTACCTGCCAACTCTAAAGGAAAAGCCTGCCCATGCTAAAATTATCTCCCATCAATATTCTTTGCGTGCAGGTTTAATAAAGCAGATAGCATCTGGCATCTATACGTGGTTACCACTTGGTCTCTTAGTGCTTAAGAATATTGAAGATATTATCAGAGATGAAATGAACAAATCCGGTGCTATTGAAGCATTAATGCCTTGTGTGCAACCAGCAAGTCTTTGGCGAGAATCAGGGCGTTACGATGATTACGGTAAGGAAATGCTACGCATAAAGGATAGGCATGAGGAAGATATGCTTTTTGGTCCAACGCATGAGGAGATAGCAACTGATTTAATTAGAGATGTGGTAAAAAGTTACAAAGATTTGCCACTTTGTTTATACCAAATTCAATGGAAATTCCGTGATGAGGTAAGACCACGTTATGGTGTTATGAGGGGCAGGGAATTTTTGATGAAGGATGCATACAGTTTTGATGTAGATTACGAAGGTGCACTGAATTCATATAATTTGATGTACAAAACTTACATAAAAATCTTCAAACGCATGGGATTTACTCCAATTGGAGTTCGAGCTGATACGGGGCCAATTGGAGGAAATTTGAGCCACGAGTTTCATATATTGGCAAACACTGGTGAGAGCACTTTATATTATGACAATAAATTTTCTGAACTACTAGAGAGTGAAGATATTGAAAGTTTAAAGAGTATATACGCAGTTGCAGATGATATGCATGATCCTGAGACTTGCCCTATATCACAAGAGCAGTTAAATGTTAGTAAAGGTATTGAAATAGGGCATATTTTTTATTTTGGCGACAAATATTCAAAGCCTATGAAGGCAAGTGTTACTTCTCAAGATGGAAAAAATGTCAATATACATATGGGTTCGTATGGCATTGGGGTTTCAAGACTTGTTGGTGCGATAATAGAAGCTTTTCATGATGATAAGGGAATTATCTGGCCGGAGGAGGTAGCTCCTTTCAGAATTGGTTTAATCAATTTACAAACGAAAGTAACGGAGGCTGCAGATAAAATATACAAAGCTTTGAAGAGCGATGAAGTGCTTTACGATGATACGGAAGGAAGTGTAGGAGTAAAATTTTCTAGAATGGATCTGATAGGCTTGCCGTGGCAAATAATTGTCGGAAAGAAAGCAGTAAGTGAAAATATAGTTGAAGTAAAAAATAGAGCAACTGGAGAGGTAAAGGAAATGCAGATTGAGGAAGCAATAAATCACTTTAGCGCAAAATGATACACGGTATCGGCACTGACATAGTATATATACCAAGAATATTGAGAATATTACAAAAATACGGGGAAAAATTTCTCAATAGAATCTACACTGAAAAGGAAATAGAGCTAAGTAGAAAGTATAATAGTCAAGAAATGCGAGCAAGGTATTTTGCTAAACGCTTTGCAGCAAAAGAAGCTTTTGTTAAAGCACGAGGTAGTGGTCAGGGTATTACAATGAAAGATATAGAAATATACAATGATGTAAGAGGCAAGCCATATCTTACCGTTAGCAAGGATTTTATCTCCAAAATTCATCTTTCTTTAAGTGACGATGGAGATTACGCTACTGCATTTGTTGTAATTTGCGTCTATAGCTCACACAGATAAAGTTTACTCTTTTGTCATCTTATGGCTTACTGTATGAACATTCATTTTTAAAGGTAAACTGCACAGCAAATGGTCAGTGCTTGACACTGTCCTCCTTTGTCATCCCAGTGCCCAGACACTGGTTTTCTGCAATCTCATCGAAAACGTTTTTCTATGCTAGTTTGCTTGCTCACAAGCAAACTTTCCTGGATCCAAGTAGTCAGGGCACTGGGATGACATCTTTGTTGTGTTTAACAAAAACAAATGTTCGTACAGTTGTGGAATGAATCGCAGTATAGCTATAGCATACACAAACGACTAGTTTGCCAAAAAAACATAGCGGTTTTTCTATGATTTTAGTATAATTCTAGCTTTACCTAAACAAAAAGATGAATTATTTAATGGACTGTGTTTTAACGTCTCTTTCCTTACCATTTTCAATTACTGAGAATTATTTATTAATTACTGCGTTGATTCCACTTTTAAGTGCGTTAGTTATTTTTTTTACTGGTAAATGGCCCGGAGTGAACAATAGTATTACTGTCACTTCTTCTGTACTTCTGTTTACGTATACGTGTCTGTGCACTTTATATTGGGTATATGGTGATCATTCTCAATTTATTCTCATGGATTTTGGTAATAATTTGCACATTAGTTTAAAGCTAGAGTCTACCGGAGTAATATTCAGTTTATTAATATCGTTTTTATGGGTGCTGACCAGTATATATGCAATATGTTATATGCAGAATAACTATGCTGATAGCAATCACTCAAGTTTTCTATGCTTTTTTTCAATATCGATTGGCTGTGCAATGTTTATTGCTTTTTCTGGAGACTTGCTCACTACATTTGTCTTTTATGAGCTTCTAACTATTAGTACATACCCTCTGGTTACTTACAACTCAACAAATGAATCAATGATTGCAGGACGCTATTACTTTGGCGTGCTATTTTTCTCTTCTTTGGTATTATTTTTTCCTGCAATAGGCCTTTTATATCATGAATTTCATACTTTAGACTTTGTAAGCGGTGGAATATTCAAATTTGATACTTCACTCATCACTTTCATTGCAGTGTGTTTTGCTATGCTGATTTACGGAATAGGAAAAGCTGCATTAATGCCAATGCATTTTTGGTTACCAAAAGCAATGGTTGCACCAACTCCTGTGAGTGCACTACTGCACGCTGTTGCTGTTGTGAAATCCGGAGTTTTCATCATCATAAAAGTTATATTATACACTTTCGGCGTCGATAATATGCAACGTTTTGTGCAGCAAAATTGGTTTGCTGGAGGGTGGCTTCCGTACGCTGCTGGATTTACTATTATTACTGCATCATTGATTGCACTAAAGCAAAAAGAATTAAAGAAATTGCTTGCTTACTCTACCATCTCTCAATTGTCGTATATTATATTATTCGCTTCAATTTTTAGTGATCTCAGCATGAGGGTTGCAATTTTTCAATTAGTTTGCCACGCATTTGCAAAAATCACTTTGTTTTTCGTTGCCGGAGCAATAATAACGAGAGCAGGTGAGAAATATATAGATAAGATTTACGGTATAGGACGCAGTATGCCAATTAGCATGACAGCATTTGCTATAGGTGCATTGTCTATGATAGGGGTGCCGCCTGCTCCGACTTTTTGGGGTAAATTTCTCATTTTTCAAGCTGTTTTCAACTCTGGCAATGTAATACTTTCTGTGTTTGTAACTCTAGTGTTAATTGTTAGTACTATACTCAACGCTCTGTACTTTTTACCGATAATTTACAACGCCTTTTTCTTAAAACCTTCTCAGAATTACTTTATTAAAAAAACACCAATTCTTCTAGTTTTACCTCCAGTTATTACTGCTATGTGCACTTTGGTTATTTTTTTTAGCTACCAAGTAATATTTTAAAATCTGTATTTATAACCATTAACAATAAATTTAAATGGTATTATACCAGCCAGAGTTGCTTTTATATTCGACAAAGTGAAGCTAATCTCCACAGTATCCTCCTTATTTTGCTCGGTTGTAAAAACTACAGTAGCATTTCCAGCAAATGTAACTAAGTCCTTGGTCGATCGATCAATAGATAATGTTATTACATTTATGTTGGCGATTTTTCTTTTAGATAAAGACAAATTACCAGCTTCATTATTCGTTTTTTCCTGAAAGCCTTGATAGATTTTATGTATAGAATTGCTTCTTATAAAATTTTCTTGGTACTTCGGTTCAACGATCTTAATGGACTCGTATATTTCAATGTATTTACTTATTAAGTACCTCGCTGTGGAAGTGTATTCATCTTCCTTTTTACTGAAACTAAGCTTATGCATTGCAGAGAACTCATCTTCTGTGTGGTTCATATACTTCACAAAATTTAAATCTTTTTTAATAGGAAATAACAGGTATATGTTTAATGTTAATAAACATAAGCATACTAGGAGAAGCGATACTATTAATGCCATCCAAGATCTTTCTGCTACACAAAACAGATACCTATGGCAGTACCATTCGACTGCTTTACTGAAATAACTTTTGTTTTTTACTGATTCAAGCAATTTATCTTCCATAACACAATACTACCAGACCTAATCGGATCATTATAATAACAATAAGCTTAGATACTCTAAAAAAAACTTTAAAATATGTCTAAATTTTCCCAAATAGGATGAATGATTATATCACCTTGTTCTGCAATGAGGTAGAATTTATCGATTTTGCTCACATCTATATTTATCATTTTTACACTGAAATTTTCAGGATCATAAGTATTACTTTCTACACTTTTGTGATAATTATAATAATGTAATTTATTTTGATCATCAAAATAACCAAATTCATCAGCAAAGGTTCCCACTTTTCTACCTTTACCACTTTTGACTAGCTCAAATAGATCAATTACATGGTTTTGGGATCCAGGCTCAATAGGCCCTTCTGCAGCAAAAAATTTAGGTGCATGACCAATGTATTCCTTAAATTTTAGATTATGAGTCTTTTTTACACTACCAAAATCCACAAATTTATATTCATCTGAAATACCAGAATATTGTGGATCATACTTTTTATATTCAAAAAACTCATTACCTAAAAAATTACAAAACGTTAATTTATAATTATCATGATCGGATTTTACGACTTTAAGGTAATGAAAATCTCCAGGAATCTTTACTTCCTCTTCCGTAATATGATTACGTACAACAAGCTCACCATTTAGCATATGATAGCCAATTTTTGGCAAAGTAGCTATATTGATTGTCTTGTTTAGCTTAAAATTTGCTTCATAAATGCCACTTAACAACTCCTTTCCTTTTTCTAGGGTTATGTCTTGATCTGAAGCTATATTCTTAATTAAGCTTAATTTTTTCTGCATGTTCAATATGGCTTTCGTCAAAACTTCTATTGATTGCCATACAGTTAATTTATTATCAGTCAAATTATATACTTCGAGTATTAAATTAACAGAATTTTATCATGAATTTATGTTAAAAGTATTATACTTTGTAAACTTATGTCATGATATTAACTACATTAGCTAAAACATGCTTTTTATCTAAGTGGAGTTGCTTTGCGGCAACGAAAAGTTCATCTATTTTTTTCCACTGACTTAGCAGAATTTCAACACCATTTACCTCTCTCTTTATGCTTTCTAAAATGAAGGCCTGAATTATATATGATGCTAGTTCTAGTTCGATTTCGCTATTAATTACTTTATTAATCATATTGGGATTCTTTAAATCATGAAGAAATTTATAAAAGCATTTGTATGCTTCATAAGCATCACTACTTATTGTATTTATTATCATTCCTGGCATTCCAGGAAATAAAGTAATCATTTCGTCAAACGTTTGATTATCAAATTTACATTGAGATGAAGCAACTTGCTTTGTTTCATCATAAGTTAATGGGAGTAAATTTAGCTGAAAGCACCTACACCGGATAGTGGTTTGTATATCATATGGCTTATGGCTAATTATAAATATCTTAGAATTTTTTGGCGGCTCTTCTAATATTTTCAATATTGCGTTTTTAGCGTTATTAGTCATTGCCTCTAAGCTATCTATTATAGCTATTTTGTGTTCTGATTGAATGGGACTTAAGTGTAGAAAGTTTTTCATTTCTCTGACTTTTTCTATTCCGATAGTATCACCTTCAACAATGTGTAAGTCCAATGCTACTTCATTATAGTTTTTTATGAGTAACCAATTGGAGAAGGATTTTGCAAGTGTTGCTTTTCCTATACCTTTTTTACCACAGATCAGCCAAGACTGAACAGATAAGTTGTTCATTATTTTTTTTTTGGCTTGGTTGTGGCCTATTACTTTTTTCATTCTTTCTCCTATAGATTTTAGTTTGAAAATGCGTTGTTTACTGTTTGTAATGAAATTGCACCTTCCCTTAAAACCTTAATCTTATCTTCGGTTAAGTCAATAATAGTAGATTCTATACCAGAAACTAGTTCGTCATCTTCAATCACTACAGATAAATGTTGCTTAATGGATTGTGGTATATCGTTTGCCTTACATACACTTTCTTTTCCTGAAATATTTGTACTAGTTGCAACTATTGGAACTTTCAGTTTGTTTAGTATTGAAATTGCAATAGGATGCTCAGGAATTCTGATACCTATACTATCTTTAAAGAATTCGTTTGGCAATATGTTGTTGTTTTTAAGTGGTAAAATATAGGTAATTGGTCCAGGAGAAAAGTGGTTTATTAAATCAATATATCTTTCCTTTACCTTTGCTATTTTTGTCAAATTGTAAATATCACTAACAAATATAGACAGTGGTTTATTTTGAGAGCGTTTCTTTATCTGATATATTTTTCCTATAGATTCATTATCTAGTGCATTACAAGCAAGAGCATACACTGTTTCTGTTGGAAAACACACTAATAAATTGTTCTGTATTGCATTTATTATTTTAGATACCATATAGCTAAAAACTTATTCATAACAACTAGATCAGTTTTGTTGCACTGTATCTTATATAGTAACTGCTAGTTTTTGTAAACGTAATGCAACGCAGCTTACCATTTGTTATGCAGATTTGCTACAACCCAAACTCTTCATTGACTTTATCAATTATTGCCTGTGGTGGATCCTCTCCCCATCCTGAATACAAAATCTCTCCATAGTCTGCAACATCTATAGAGCCAGTTCTGCTTTTTGCTAGAAACATTTCTCTTTTCTCTTTATCAACTAATACATAATGCCACGCTGATTTTCCACGATCTTTACCACGGACTAAGTATATAAGATCTGACCTACTTCTTTTTGTTGCATCAGCAAAAGATCTTTCATTGACAGTTCTGCTTTTACTTTTTATGCCGCCACTTTCAGAAAAAGCTTCCTTGGATTCGGTTTTTTTGCCTGCTAATTCAGAAATTTTTCCTTTTTCCCCTAATGCCCGTTCTTTGGTGTTTTGAGACGAATACTTACTGGAAAAACCTTCCCCTGTACCGCCAGGAGTCCTGTTTGTGAAACGCTTAGTAAATGAATTATTGTCGTTGTTTTCTGCCATAAAAATCTCCAAACTTTAGATTGTAGAATCCAAACTTTTACTACACTTTATCATATGTTAATTAAATTAATATAAATGAAAAATAATATAGTAATTATTACAGGAATTACGGCCTCAGGTAAATCAGAATTATGCGATAACCTGAGAGAAAAATATGGAAATATTAGTATAATAAATTGTGATTCAAAGCAGGTATACAAAGAAATTCCCATAATTACTGCTCAACCACTAAAGCAAGAAGAATTTTATAAATTATATGGTTATGTTTCAGCAAAAGAAAATTATTCCGTGGGTCTATGGTTAGAGGATTTAGAAAAAGAAGTTAATCACGCATTAGAAAATGCTCAAATACCTATCATCACTGGAGGAAGCGGGCTTTACATCAGCAGTTTAATCAAAGGCTTATCATCAATGCCACAAATAAGTCAGAAAGTAAGGAAAAATGTAAGCGAATTAAGGAAAAATTTAAGTAAAGAGGAGTTTTACAAATTAGTGCTAAGCAAAGATCCAAGGATTCAAGGTAAAGTATTCATGAATGACTCGCACCGCCTTTCAAGGGCACTTGAAGTTATCACTGAAACTGGCAAGTCGATTTTCGTATGGCAGAAAAATCGACAGCCTCCTTTATTCAATAATTTTAAGATATATACAATTTTGCCTAAACGTGAGGATGTATACCAAAAAATAAATTCTCGTTTTATCAAAATGATTGAAAATGGAGCAATTGATGAAGTAAAAAAGCTACTTAACATGAACCTAGCCCCACATTTGCCAGCTATGAAAGCACACGGAGTGCCAGAAATTATAAAGTACTTGAAAGGTGAGATTACTTTAGACGAAGCGATACAGATTGCTCAAACCAATACAAGACACTACGCGAAACGTCAGTATACTTGGTTTAAAAATCAATTTCCGAGTTCTAAAGTAATTGATTGTGCAAATAAGCTTACAGAGATTGAGATATCTTAATCATTATCAAGGCTAAGTCCTACCCTTATCGTGGGTAAGTGACTCTACACTGTTCACTTTCAGTTGCTTATCCAAGTCATGCTCTATTTTCAACTTAAATCCTAGCTTCTCGCAGAATTCGTAAAAATACTCCTTAATGACATCAAATAAATTTCTGCCATCAATTTTGTAATCTCTCAATTTTCGAGGAACAGTGAGCGACAATTTACCATCTTCATATGTTACATCTTTGTCACCTTGAGACTTAAGTGTGAATTCTAGCGAGCTATCCAATTTACATAATTCTTCTTCCAGTTCTGCAAAAGTGCGAACTGCAATTTTTTCTTCAATTCTGATTGCCGCATGACTTGGATCACTACAATTAATATGTGTTACATGATTAGACTGAAACAATAACCCATATGTTTCAGCTAAATGAAGGATAGGTCCTCCTTTACCATACAATGCACCCACATAAGCAGCCTGGTTACAATTAGTGATTAGTTCTTCTAGAATAGAATCATTTGGAACTTCTGCTTCAGCATATTCAAATAGCTCTGTAAAAACTTGTTTTACAAATTGGCGGTACTTATTTTTGTCATTTGAAATGAGGTTGGTATGTTTATTATATAATTCATCAACAAGCTCTTTTGTTATAACTTTGTTCTGAATAACAAGTTTCATTCTTGGAAGATCTACGTACATAGTTGCACCAGAATTCGCTTCAGCATTATCTTTACCAGCCCTCAACCTGCTAAAACCAAACTTTTCTGCTTGAGCTCTTAGTGTAACTATTGGATTTTCCTTTTCTTTTGGTGTAGAGCTGTTCATCATTAATACCTTGATATAGACTGCTAATGGTATAATAATACATAAAAATGATTAATAAGTTAATAAAATACCTACTATAAGCCCTATGATAGCAAATATAGTTAGGGATAACTTAGGCTTACCGACGATTTTAAAAACAACAAATTCGTCATTCCGTTACGTGTTAGCGGCTGAGATACCGCGAATGAATCGCGGTATAACGTTAGAGAGCTGTGCTAGCTATAGTGCATACCTGACCATAAGGTGACAAGATTTTAAAAAGGCTCTATAACAGTTTTACACATGTATGAATCTCAATGAGCAATCAGATTTTTCTAAATAGCAGGCTGGAGAATATACCTAAATTTCATTCCGCAATATTACCTAAACTTTGTGGTGGGGACAAGGTGGTGGATCTGCTGTTTTATAAGCCACTTAGTTATGTGGATAGAAGCAAGTTACTATCTGATGCTCGAGTTGGAGAATTTACAACTTTCATTGCAAAAGTTTATGAACATCAGTCGCCCACTTTTAGAGGTAGACCATATAAAATAGTCGTTGAAAGTGAGAGTCAGTATATATTCATAGTCTTTTTTAATTACTCAGTTAAGTATTTATATAAACTATTTCCAATTGGAGCGAATGTGATCATCAGTGGCAAACTCGAAAAATTTGCTGAACATTGGCAAATTACTCATCCAGATTACGTGTCGCTTGACATCAACCAATTTAAAGAAATAGCTTGCATAGAGCCAGTTTACCAATTATGCCGTGGCATTACCAATAAGCGCATTGGGAACATAATAAGCTCTAATCTAAAGGAATTGCCTGATTTACCAGAGTGGATAGATGATACATTAATCAAGCAAAAAAAATGGTTAAGTTGGAGGGAAAGCATCATAAAGTTGCACAGACCAAGCTCATTGGCGGAAGCTGAGGTTTGTAGAAAAAGGCTTGCTTATGATGAATTGTTTGCGTATCAGCTAGCGCTGAAACTTGCAAGAAAAAATCATGTGAAAGAAAGGGGAAGAGAATTTATAATATTGAGTAAATACAAAGAGCAAGTTTTAAATGAATTGTCGTTTCAATTAACAAATGATCAAACTCGTGCAATAGATGAGATCTCAGAGAGACAAAAATCCAAGTATCGCATGATAAGCTTGCTGCAAGGTGATGTTGGTAGTGGCAAAACCGTAGTTGCACTTTTTGCAATGATAAATGTGGTAGAAAACAACATGCAGGCAGCTCTAATGGCACCGACTACTATCTTGGCGGAGCAACATTATAATTGGATTGAGGAAGTTTTATCCTGTACCGATATAAAAGTTGCGCTGCTTACTGGTAAAACTTCGCGCAAGGAAAGAAAGATTATCATGAACGAACTTGCAAGTGGTGTTTTAAATATAGTGATTGGCACTCATGCACTATTTCAAGCTAAAGTTACATTTAAAAATTTAGGGCTTGCAGTCATAGACGAGCAACAGCGATTTGGAGTGATGCAGAGAAATCGCTTGGTAGGAAAAGGAGAAAATGCCGATATACTTTTCGTTACTGCAACTCCCATTCCAAGAACCTTGCAGCAAGCTATGTATGGTGATGTTGAATGTTCAATTTTGAAAGAAAAACCAAAATCCAGATTGCCAATAAAAACTGTAACTATGAACATTAGTAGGGTGCCAGATGTTATTGAAAAGCTAAAAGGTGCTATAAACAGGGGCGAAAAAGCATATTGGATTTGTCCATATATAGAAGAAAACGAAGAGACCAATATTGCTGCAGCAGAGATGCGTTTTCAGGAATTACAAAAAACATTTCTTGATAAAGTCGGGATAATACACGGAAAATTGACTCAGGAGCAGAAAGATCAAGTTATGTTTTCCTTCAAAAGGAATGAATTTTCTCTGCTTGTTGCAACCACTGTGATAGAAGTTGGTATAGATGTGCCAGATGCAACCATCATGATTATAGAAAATGCAGAGCAATTTGGGTTATCACAATTGCATCAGTTAAGAGGCAGAGTAGGGCGAGGAAACAAGCCATCTTTTTGTGTATTATTATACGATAATTTAAGTAAAAGCTCATCTTCAAAGTTAAAGATCATGTGTGAGTCACAAGATGGATTTTACATTGCTGAAAGGGATATGATGCTAAGAGGCAGTGGAGATATTTTAGGCACAAAACAATCAGGATGTATGGAATTTAAATTTGCTGATTTATATCAGGACAAAGAGCTGCTCAATCTCGCGTATAATAACGCAAAAGGCGCAATGGCTGATTTTGAATTACTGCTTGATATATTTGAATATAGGAGTAGATTACATTTTTCAAAATTTCAGTAGAAAAACCAGGTAGCCCGCAGAAACAAAAAAACTTACTTGACACCCTTCGCCAACCCCCTTATCATGAAACTGAAGCTATTGTATTTGCTTTCGCCAATCTGCAGATTAAAAGGTAAGGATTACTTAATGTATCGGCGTCTTATGTTCAATTTTTTGCAGTATATAGATACTGTATGTCTTTACAAAACTTCATCTACATCTAGATTTTTATCTAAATAAGCTGAACGCGCTTATAAAGCGTTACAAGACATCAAAAAATGCCAATACTCGACAGAGATAGTAAAAGACTAGCTAACTCGGGGATTCTTTGTCTTTTTTTCTGCTTAGTAAATTTCTTAAACATTTGCAGCGTAAGTTAGTTGCAATTAAAAGCGGCTGAATCTCGCTTGTCAAGCGTTTAAAACATAAAAAACGCCAATATTTTAAAGCGGATAATAACCACGGGGCTTCTTTTGCCTTTTTTTCATTTGGTAAATTTCTTAATGTTTATGGCTAAACGACAACCGTCATCCCGCTGCTTGTTAGCGGGATCTCTTGTTAGCGGCTGAGATACCGCGAATGAATCGCGGTATGACGTAGATTGCTGTCATTCCAGTGCTCCTTTTTTTGTCATCCAAGCAGCCTCCTATGGTGTCATCCCAGTGCCCAGACACTGGGATCCAGCATTTCATGCAATCCCATCAAGAACGTTGTATTTTACATAACACTTTTATGCTTACCAACCCAGTGTCCAATCAAAATTCCTGGATCCCAGTGGGCTTTGTTGCATCGCTCTTCGGATAGTAGGTAACGCACAATAAATTTATGAAGCTATCTCAAATTTAGCCATACCAATATCAGTGAACTTATTGAGCAAATAGCATTTAACAAGTAGTTCCTTCTCTCTATTTGTCTCAGATTTATTCCTAAAACTAAACCCGAATGTTTGTTTCAGTCGCGAGAAAAAACTTTCTATATAAGATCTTTTTCCATAACTCATCTCTTTTTTCCACTTCTTTATACTATCTTCATCATATGACTTTATGAGCTTGACTGCAGAATTTCTCTCAGCCATATAGTCTAACTTTGGATGCTCTGCTGCGTTGTTTTTCGGAGGAATTTTCGTTTTTATACCATATTGATTACACAGCTTATAGAGCTTTTCTCTGTCATATGCCCTATCTGCATATAGTACTTTTATGACATACTGAAAATCGACTTCTTTTAGCAAATCACAAGCTCCATAGTGATCAGAGTAGACACCGTTACTGTATTTTACAGCTATGGCTTTTTTGCTGTTTGTATTCAACATTACATGCAATTTTCTTGTCTGTTCATAGCTGCGATACTTTCTATCTTCGCTATTTTCTTTGCTATGACCAGGAGTGTTGTTGTATATACTAATTCCTGTACTGTCTATAGCAATTTCGATATCTTCCATATTATTTTTATCAATTCTGCAATCATTGATCTTAATATTGAGTTTCTTAAACCTTCTTGATGATTGTGAATAGCTGATAACTTGCAAATTTTTCCCAATTTGCTCAAGGTATCCTGCTATAAACCCAACTGTTTGCCTCAGGCCTATTCTAAATAAACAAGTTATTATGTGCACCAAAATTACAACTTTATCGCTATAAATATTGTTGCCACCTGGTATTTTTGGACCATTCTCGTACCACTTTTCTATGGCTTCGTTGATATAATGAAAAATATTTCCTCTTTTTTCTAGAAATTTGTTATATTCGCTATGGTTACTGACCCTCATTTTTTGTGGCATATTTTTTCTTTCAAGGTTAAATGGCTATTTTATAATGAATTTTGTCAGTAGCCACCAGATTTTTTCAGTTGCTATGCAACAAAGCCATCCCAGTGTCAAGCACTGGGATGACACCATAGGGGCACTGCCGTCATAAAGGAACCAGTGTCAGCTACTTGAATGACATCATAGGGGCGCTGGCCTGACAACCGTCATCCCGCTGCTTGTTAGCGGAATCTGCTGTGGCGACATAAACTCAAATCATTTCAAATTTCAATCCAAAGAGGTATCATTATGTCAAACAACTTCAATTTTAAAGAATTTTTTAACCACTATGAAACAAATAGTACGTCAGATGATATACAAAGGTATTATTTGCTGTGGAAATCAGTAATAGCGCAGGCAATGATTGATGCAGCAAGTCACTGCAAAAAAACAGAAAGCTTGGTAGAAAAACGTAAGGCAATTTCTTGGTTATCAGACTTTAGTCAAGATTTTGTGCACACATGTATATTGGCTGATTGTGATCCGGTATACGTAAAAAATAAAATACAGCCAACCTTAAAAAGCCTTACTAGATAAAGCCTTTTTATATACTTAATGAGGTTTACTCCTTTTACCGAAAAAAATATAATTCAATCTCCTATCTATAGTTGCCTCTATATCTTTGATTAATAGCTGCTTTATCATGTTTACTTTTCGCTTTGCATCTTGAGCTTGACGCTCATTGTTACCACTGTTATTGCTGTAATTATTCTTATCACTATAACTACTGCCACTTGGTTTGCTACTGTTACTGAACTCACTACCCTTTTTTCTTCTTGTGTTGAGTATCTGTATTATCTTTTCCTTTAAAAAGGACTTCCAGCCTGTGCCAAGTAATAATTTATAGAGAAAATGCGGAGTAAGAAACGCCACTAATATTCGAATAGAAATTCCGTAACCGAGATCTTCCCTATTTTCATAATACCACTTGCAATATTGAAACAAACGGTAAAACGCATTTTTGAAAGAGCAAAATTCTACAGCATACCAAAAACCATTGCTGAGAAACATGAGCACAATGCTGAATGTGTAAAGATACATTGTGAAGAGAAACAGTTTCACAATTATATCTTTGAGACTACCTAATATATAATTCAATAATCTTAATTTATAGAAAAGTGATATCATTTCACACCCACTTCAATATGGCTGGGGTGGAAGGATTCGAACCTTCGCGTGGCGGTATCAAAAACCGCTGCCTTACCACTTGGCTACACCCCAATACTACTTACATCAATAACACTATTAGCCCAATTAGTAAAAGATTTATTTGCTTTTTCTATGGGCATCACAGCAATAGCTGGCTGATCATAAGAATGCATTGCTTCGATTTTTTCTACAATTTTATCAACTTGATCATTCCTGCTCTTCATAATTGCCACTACTTCACAACTATTACTAATTTTACCTTCCCATAAATACAGAGAATTCACTTCGGGAAATATATTTACACATACAATTAATTTCTCGTTTAACAATTCTTCAGAAACAGTTTTAGCCTCCTCAAAATTTGAAAAAGTTGTATAAACCAAAACTAAATTATTCATTAGTAGCTACATAAATGCATTGCTACTATACTCTACCGAGATTTATTCATCAAGAGAAAATAACGCCAGCGCGTACTGTATGAACATTTGTTTGCAAAGGTAGTATGTTAAGTGTTATAGCTAGTTTGCCTCAAACGTAAAGGTGTCATCCCAGTGCCCCTGTGATGTCATTCCAGTGCTTGACACTGGAATCCAGTTTTCCATATAATCTCATCGAAAACGTTGTAACCACTTTCTATGCTAGTTTGCTTGTAAACAAGCAAACTTTCCTGGATCCCAGTGGGCTTTGTTGCATCGCTAGCTATGATGGATAAAGATAAAAAAGATAGGGAATATCAGTAGCTTATTATTCTGGTATTTATAACAAGAACGGTCAATGAATACCTAAATTTGAGTAAAAGAAATTTCACTACCATTTACCAATCCGGCTAAAATTCAAGAATTTCAATGCTTTAGCTATTTTCAATAGAATTAAATTTATTAATATAAATAACAAATTACTATTCTTAAATTTGATCAGATTGATTGCAAAAAAACAAGATTTTCAATAGGTTGCTTATAATCCTAACTATAGTTAGCCTTTCATAAGTAGCGATGCAACAAAGCCATCCCAGTGTCAGCTACTCGGATGACACCTTTCCTAGCAGAGAAATCACAATGTTCATACGGTTGTACGCATACCGCTGGGATCTAGGATTTTTCTATAGTTTAAAAACAAAAAAAGGACGTTACTCATTGAGTAACATCCTTTTGGAGAAGGTAGAAGTTTTACTTATTACACTGTTCCTGGAGTTGCTGTAGCTCTTGAGTTGACAGGTTCTGCACTAGGTTGATCTAGAGATGCGCGTCGTTTTGCCAACTTTTCTTCGAGTTCTCTATCAAATTCTTCTTTTAAAGGAAGAACTTGTTTTCTTGTTAGCGTAGAAGAACCAGAACCCATTCCACTATCAGTAGAATTACTGTGAGTGAGAGTTCTGTTACTCAAACTATCCAGGTTTTGCTCCACAATAGGATCACTGAGAACATCTTCACTGAAAGAACTTTGTCCATTTAAGTTAGTCAATGAGGCGCTTCTAGGTAGTTCTGGTGGAGCAACTGGAGTAAGCTTAGGAGTTAAGCTACTAGATGAATTGCTTCTACGGACTGTTGCAAAGTTCTGAGAATCTGAATCAGAGACAGTAGCAGTACTTTCAGTTCCTATAGAATTTAGTGAATTGCTTTTTGACAAGCTGTTAGATTGTTCAGAGCCTTTTCTTCCCAGTGAAGAGAATGATGATGACACAGACCTAGTTAAACTTTTGACAGAAGGCCTGTTAGCTTTTTTCTCTGCTCTGTCAAACATATTGCTTACGCTTGAGTACAAATGATTTTCTCTACATTCTTTAATAACCTTCTTAATTTCATCGTGATGTTCAGAGAAAACACTTTCGATGAAATAACTACCTTTAGGTAATGACCTTTGTGTTAACAAGTTATGCAAGCTTTTTTCATTTAAATTATTAATGAATTCTTTCTGTAGTTGCCATCCAGAAGTATGTTCAATCTCCCCTGATTTTGCCTTCTCTGCCATTTTTAAATCAATTTCTGACGATATTCCAGAAAGTATATTTTTCACTAACCCAGAATTATTTCCTTTATCAGCAAAAATTGCTTTCATATCATTTCTTATTTCGTCAGATTTCTTAATTGCATCTGGAGTAAACCTTTTTACCTTATCTAAATAGTCCGTCTCACCAGATGCCTTATGGAACTTATTTGCCACTCCTTCGCCTACAAAACTAGCGCCTTTTTTCAGTGAATCTACTGAATGTTCATAACCTTCTTTCACCTTATCTTTAACATGCATAGCACCATCTCTAACTTTTCCGGCAGCGTATGTTGATGCGTCCTTAACTTTCCCAGCAGTATATTTCGCCCCATCAACTGTTTTTTCTGCTGACCACTTGAGCCCTTTATATCCAGATTGAACTGCTTTTACAGCGACTTTTACAGCGAAATATAAAGCAAGACCAACTATAGCACCCGGTATAGCAAGTGTTGCACCAACTGCCAAAAGTGGTAGTACTGCCGTAAATAACCCACTTGCTGTACTTACTACAAGAATCTTATCTCCTTGTTTCATCTTAGAGAATTCTGTATCTCCTTTTAACAGGTCAGTCATTCTTTCTTTTAGCTTCTTGTGATCATTAGCAATATCTGAATTTGGTAGATTTTGCATCGTTTTATTCAAATCAAAACTATCTTCTGGTTGGTTTTGTTGAGTTCCAACAGAATTTGAATTTTTTTCATTATGTAACATTTTAAACCTCACTATTAATTAAATATATTATATTGTACACCCTCGATTCTTAAGTTAGTGTTAAATTGATTGCCAGTATTTATTTGTCTTCAAATAATTTCGCTTGACGTGTTTTGTGGTAACATAGAAAATTAGGTCAAGAAGCTGCAGCATTTATGAAGTATAGAAAAAGAACACTCATCTTTTTGGCTGTTATAACTTTAATAATAATAGCTTTACTATTTAGGTATAATTCCCATTTTCACAAAGACGTAGTGCACTTAAAGAGTGACAACAAAGAATTCAAAAAAAAGCCAGAAAATTCCATAGAGTCGACCATATTACATAGAGAAAAGGAAGTGTACGATCATGTTTTCCATCCTGATGATTAATTTGTAAATAAAATAGCAATTTATGTTTGCATTTTCTTATTAAAGAAGTAATATTAGCGTATTAATTATAGAATCAATCATTATGTTTGATGATAATAATCCTTGGAATCTGGGAAAGAAACCGGTAGGGAACAAAACTCCTAATAATGAAGATATTTTAAGTAAAGCTGTATCTGATATAAGGTTCTTTCTTAATGGATTAACCAGAAACAGGGGCAAAAAACCTTATTTCATCATTTTCATTATTTTGCTGTTCTATGCTTGCACTGGCTTTTATATTGTCCATCCTAGTGAAGAAAGTATAGAACTTACCTTTGGTAAATATTCTAATACAGAAACACCTGGTTTGCGTTATCACTTCCCCTACCCTATTGGCAAGGTTTTTAAAGTGAACGTTAAGGAAGTAAATCGTGAAGAAATTGGGGTAAGTAGTTCTTATGGGCGAGATACAGATCGCGGTGAAGGCGTGATGCTAACTGGAGATGAAAATATAGTCAACGTTAACTTCGAGGTTCAGTGGCGCGTTAGAGATGCTAAGGACTATTTATTCAAAGTGCGGGATTACAAACCCGGTTTCAGTGTTAAAAATGCTGCTGAAAGTGCCATGAGAGAAATAATAGGTAAAAATACGATCTCTTTTGCACTTGGTCAAGGCAGACCAGAAATTTCTAGAGATACTAGAATTCTATTGCAGCAGATTCTTGATGGATACCAAATGGGTATAGAGATTTTATCTGTTCAAATGAAAAAAATTGATCCACCAGAAAAAGTAATCAGTTCGTTTAGAGATGTACAAAGTGCTCGTGCAGACAAAGAGCGTACTATAAACGAAGCATATGCTTATAATAATGATATTATACCTCGAGCAAAGGGTGAAGCGATAAAGATAAAATTAGATGCACAAGCATATGAAAATGAAATAATAAATGAAGCAAAAGGTAATGCAAATCGCTTTTTATCTCTTTATGAGGAATATAGACAGAATCCTTCTCTCGTTAAGAATCGTATTTATCTTGAAACTATGGAAAATATTTTCAGTAAGGTAGACAAAGTTGTTGTAACTGATGATCTGAAAGGTATGTTTTCTTATTTACCTCTTACAAATTTAGGAAAATAACCATGAGTAGTAATATTAAAATTGTTTTTGTTTCTGTATTTGTTGTTTTATTGATTGTTTTATTTAATTCAATATTTGTTGTGCAAGAAACAAAGCAAGCGATAGTTATACAACTCGGTAAAGTTGTAAGGGATGTTAGGGAAAGTGGCTTATATTTTAAGTTGCCATTCATAAATAGTGTAGAGTTTCTTGATAAAAGAGTTTTAGATTTAAGTCCTGATAAGATCCCAAGGGAAGTGATAACAGCGGATCAAAAACGTATTATAGTAGATGCATATGCAAAATATAAAATAACAAATCCTGTTATTTTTTACCAGGCTGTGAGGAATGAATCAGGGCTGGTTAGAAGATTATATCCGGTTATAGAAGCACACATAAGAGAAAATATAGGCAGATTTTCGTTGATTAGCTTGTTGAATGAAAAAAGATCAGAGGTTATGCAATTGATTCAGCGTGGAGTTTATTCTGAAGCTGAAAAATTTGGCATAGAAATAATAGATGTAAGAATTAAGAGAGCAGACTTACCAGAAGAAAATAGTTCTGCAATATTTCGCCGTATGCAAACTGAAAGGGAAAAAGAAGCAAAAGAAATTAGAGCAGAAGGAGAGCAATCTGGGCAGGAAGTTAGATCAAAAGCTGATAAATTAAAAAGGGAAATTATCTCTAGTGCAGTAAAAGAATCGTACGAAATAAGGGGCCGTGGTTATGCTGAAGCAACTAGAATTTATAATGAGGCATTTAAGGTCGATGAAGAGTTCTTTAACTTTTATCGCTCTATGAGCGCTTACAGTAAATCATTTGCCGAAAATAATACTAAATTTGTACTTTCACCAAACAATAACTTTTTAGATATTTTAAATAAGGGGTGGAAATAGTCTATGAAAAGTAAGGTATTTATTTTATCTATATTTGCATATTTTCTAATTGCGTTTTCTTCGTATGCTAATATGTTTGATTGGAATGCAAAAAAGGTCGTTGATGCTAGCACTACTGCATGCAACTGTAATCAAGGACTTGCCGATTTAGTGGAAGAACTCATTCCTGCGGTTGTAAATATTTCAAGCGAACAAATCATCAAACAAGAAAATAACAGCAGAACTAGAGTTCCATCTATGCCAGGAAATAATTTTTTTGATGATTTTAGAGAGTTTTTTGAGCATTTTGATCAGTTTTTTATGGATAGGGGCCCTAGTGTTAACAAAGAGGTGGTGTTGCTTGGTTCTGGGTTTATTATAGATAAAGGTGGAACTATAGTAACCAATTATCACGTTATTAAAAACGCCAAAGATATCACAGTTACTATGAACGATAATACTTATTTCAAAGCAGAAGTTTTAGGCTATGATGCAAGAACTGATCTTGCTGTGCTTAAGATTAATTCTGATAAAGATCTTTCTTCTGTTGCATTTGGTGATTCTGATAAAGCAAGGGTTGGTGATACGGTTATGGCAATAGGTAACCCATTTGGTTTGGGTGGCTCTGTAAGCACAGGAATTATATCTGCAAGGTCCAGGAACATTAGTATTGGCACTATGAATGAATTTATTCAAACTGATGCTGCAATTAATAGGGGTCATTCTGGAGGACCGTTATTTGATTTAAATGGAAAAGTTATAGGTATTAATACTGCTATCTATTCTCCATCTGAGTCTGGCGGCAACGTGGGTATAGGTTTTGCCATACCATCTAATTTAGCTATGTCAATTATTGACACATTAAAAAGTGGCAAAAAAATAAAACATGGTTGGCTTGGTGTGCAAGTTCAGCCTATAACGAAAGAATTTGCTGAGTCCTTGGGTTTAAAAGATATAAAAGGCGCATTGGTTGCAAGTATAGTAAAGGATAGTCCTGCAGAAAAAGGTGGGATTAAAGTAGGTGATATATTATTAGAATTTGACGGTAAAAAAATCGATAGAATGACACAATTACCTCAAATGGTTTCAAGAGCTGGACCTGAGAAAAAAGTGCAAGTTAAGTTACTTAGAAAGAGCAAAGAGGTTAATATTAAAGTTGTGATCGGAGAATCTACAAATGATGGCCAAGATAACAATCAAGAAGAAAATAAATCAACATCTGATTATGTAACCGGTTTAACTGTTTCAAATCTGCCAAAAGAATCAAAAGAAAGTAAAAATAATGTACCTACAAAAGGTGTGATAGTTACCAATGTAGATAGTAACAGTAATGCCACGTTGCGTGGTATTAAAAAAGGAGACATTATTATCCAATTAGATGGAACCGATATAGAAAATACTAATGATTTTCAAAAACAAGTTGATTCAGCAGTAAAGAAAAACGGTAAAGATTCAATAATGTTGCTCATTTACCGCAATGGAAATCAATTCTTTACTTCGATAAAGTTGAAGAAATAGCACTCGTAGGTTATTTACTAAATTAGCAGCATTGTAAGCCTGTCACTGTAACACCTCAATCTTACAAGACAAATCAAAACTATTAAAGTCTACATTCCATTCACTAAAATACACATATGGATAATATAAATTTTCTAAAATTCATTGAACTGTGCTTTCAAACAGTGGTGCCGGGATGTGAGTATAATGATTATCAGTACATAAAAGTCATAGCAGACAGGCTGGAAGCAGCGAATGCTGGCGAAGTAAGGCGCATAATATTCAATATGCCTCCGCGTTCAATGAAGTCCATATGTATGAGTGTTGCGTGGCCCGCATGGATACTGGGAAATCAGCCAACTGCAAGAATAATAGTTGCAAGTTATTCTAAGTTGCTTAGTGAAAAACATTCGCTTGATACCAGGTGCATAATGCAATCTGATTGGTATAAAGAACTATTTCCAGAGGTAGAACTATCCAAAGACCAGAACACTAAATATAAATTCCAAACAGTGCAGAGAGGATACAGAATCGCAACATCAGTTGGAGGAACATTAACCGGTGAAGGTGGTGACTCTATTATTGTGGATGATCCGCTTAACCCTGCTCAAGCTTTGAGTGAAACATTTAGAAAACGTGCCACAAACTGGTTCGATCAGACTTTAGTAACGAGACTCAACGATAGAAAAAAAGGAGTAATTGTGCTTGTGATGCATAGGCTCCACCTGGAAGACTTAACTGGGCACCTCTTATCTAAGCCAAAAAACATATGGCATCACATTTGTTTGCCAATGATTTCTGAAAATAAGGAGGTTATTTATTCAATTAATAACCATACTGGTGTCATTCCAACCCCCCCTCCTGTCATCCCAGTGCCCAGACACTTGTATCTGGGATCTCGTTCCTTAACTTTATAGTGTAAATTATTTCAAATTGTGTCTAGCTGCAAGTATAATAATTTCCATTTATAGATAAAGTATGTTGCAAATGTTATGCCAAAGAGTATAATAAAATCTATATCAAATACTTTACAAGAAAAAGTGGGATAGAGGCAAAAGCAAATATTAATAAGGATAATTTAAGAAAAGCGCATGCTAGAGTTTGAAGAAGCAGTAAAAATAAAAAATATTATTGAAAGGATAATTTAAGAAAAGCGCATGCTAGAGTTTGAAGAAGCAGTAAAAATAAAAAATATTATTGAAAGGTTAAATAGCACATGATATAATATATATATATAGTGTAAAAATGTAAATAATTTTATTGACATCTTTACATTAATAGTTCTTAAATATTTAGTACTGTAGAATTAAATTATTCAGTTTTATGAAGGAAGTAAAGAAGTAAAAATGGTGGAAAGCTTTTCAGATAATAATAAAGATAGTAATTTTATTGAGGGGGCAAAAATAATGGAAAATTTTTCAGATAATAACGGAAACGGTAGCTCGATCTTCCAAGGAAAAATCAGGGAGCAAGATTTCTCTGCAGAGCAGAAGCTAAATGAACTAAAAGCAGCCATAGAGGAGCTCACCAGACAAGATTTGCTCGGGAGGCTCGAGTGTGAGCGTCAGGCTTCTAGTTGTATCGATGAAATATCATCTCAAGCAGAGCTACATATCGGAGAAGGTGATGATAAGGATTACTTCACTGGTGAAAGAAGAGTACTCGGAGATTTCTGGAATTTCTTTGAATCTCTCTTCAACCTTTTTGAAGTAGATGTAGATGATCCGAAAATCTACCAAATGCTCAAAGAGAAGAAAGAAAAAAATTGGCTTTTTTCGATAATTAAATTTATGTGTGACAAGCTTAAGGAGTTAATCAAGAAGATTTTTGCACGCGATTTAAGTTTCAATCAGAGGTTGGACAAAGAGATAAAAGAATTGCAGGAAAAATTAGGCAGTGGTGAGTTATCAGAAGAAGAGTTTGCAAGGGCGTTAGAAAGATTAACTGCATTGCAAGATCTGAAACTCAGGTTACAAATGGCCGTTGTCGGATGGATTGTTACAATGTTCGCAGAGATGTTTGGAGTTGAGTTGGCGGCTGCGGTAGAGGCATCTACAGAAAAAGAAGATAAAAAAGCAGAAAAAACATCATTAGAAGCAATTAAAGAAGTTCATAAAGACGTAGAAATCAAGGTAGATGAAAGAGAAAAACCTAAAGTGCCAGTTTTCCTTTTTGAAGTTTCACCAGGATTTGTAAGACCGGTTGTTCTGAGCAAACCAGAACTTGAAATTGCGTCAGATCCTTTGAAACATCTATTGCGTCTTACTGAGCTTGAAAGAAAATATCATGAAAATTCACAAAAACCAAAAGTGGAAGAAGAGAAAAAAGCGAAGCAGGAGGAACCGAAGAAAGAGGTGTGTCCACCTGCTCCAAAAACTGCAACGAATACGACGGGGACGGGGCAGAGGAGACAGGATGTTCAAGGATGCGATAGTAGTAAGGAAAGAAAGAAAAACCACGATGAAAATAATAATAAGCAAGCTCCAAACCAACCTACTCAAGGCTCTGTTCCTAACGGAAAAGCTTCGAACCAACCTATCCCAAAATCTATGTCTGACAGAAAGGCTTCAGAGCAATTTGTTAAAAATCCTGTTGCTGATCGTGAATATGATCTTACAGTTGGTTTTTGGAATGGTCCTGAGAATGAAGGTTCTGTGAGTAATGCTCAACCACCAAAAGAATTGACTAATGATGTAAAAGTTGAGAAATGTGCAGAAGGTCAGTCAGTAGGAAAGACACCATAGTGGGGATAGCTAATACTTAGATGACAAAAAAGGGTGTCATTCCAGTACTGGAATCCAGGGGCATATAGATAGATGTCGACAGTTCGTCATTCCGCTACGTGTTAGCGGAATCTATGCTTGAGATACCGCGAATGAATCGCGGTATGACGTAGGGAACTTAGGGTTGCCGATGACTTGTCATTCCAGCGCGTGACGCTGGAATCTTGAAATTTGTGTTTTATGAAAAAGAGTGAATAAAATTTTTTGAAAAAAAATATAAAAAAGTGCTTGCACTTAATTTTATTTTTAGTATATTAATTGGATAATATTTTTACTGGAGGGTAATATGCCGAATGATAATGGTAAGGAAAGTTTTAAGGGAGAAAAAGAGTGGGATCTCCGGAACAAGGGGCTAGGTGGTGGAATAGTGACGCATGTTAAAGGAGCAAGGATTGATGATCATCGTGATGCACTTAAGGACGTGCGAGAGAAGCTACGTCAGCCTAGCAGTTCTATGAGCGGGTCAAGCTCTAGTGGAGTTGGTAGCGGTAATAAAAGGTAGTAATAAAAAATAGTTGTTGTAATTTAAAAATGGGGAGCTTGGTATGCCTAATATAGAAACAGTAAGGGCGTTGATCAACGCTTTTAATGTACATAATTATTTTTCTAATGCAGTTAAAACTAATTTTAAGCTGCAAAGCGAGGGCAAGAAGAACTATATCGTAGTCTCATTTGATAAGAGTATGGATACGTATCAGTGTAGAAGATATCTGGACAGTATAAAAAGGAAGATAATACGTGAATTCTACGGCATTGAGGAAAGTAATGATGCAGAAATATTGGATACAGCTAAGCTAATTTTTGATGTTAATTCTTTTCCGTTTGATATCAATGATAGAGACTGGTCTTGGGATAAACAGCATGGGTTTAAGTTTGTAACACCTGTAGATAAAGGTGTAATTTTTAATCTAAAGTCTCACTTAGCTTCTTCACTTAAAAAAGATGTTCTAGAAGGTATGCCAACTTGTAGCATATTCACTAATGCATTTGACAAGGAAAAATATTTATGGTGCGGTGAATTTGATAATGAAGAATTAAGTCAGCAATTTAAGAGTAACTTTTTATCAAGGATGAGAGAAAAATATAAAAATGTTCCTAAGAGCCCTCTGAAGGTTGAAGGTAATGATGTATATATCAAAGATGTTTTTGATGACGCTCGTTTTATTGATAGTGTAACACGGTATAAGGCATGGCTTACAGGTATGGACCTTGGAGTTGGCAATGATGTTGATCATAGTGTGAAGTCATTTAAAAATATGATAATAAGATCTACTTATTCGGTGACAAAAGTGATGGTAGATGGTTTTATACTTGCTCCTCCTTTAAATCGGAGAGTAGTTTCAATTCTTACACCTATTACACAAAATGGTAAGGGGATTAAATTGTTAACAAAAGAAGAGGTACGTGCTATAAATCGTGCATTTAATCATGCTGTACTTGATGATATTAGTGGTAGAACTCAAGCAAAATTATCAGTGAATGGAAGCAGTGGAATATATGGCATAGACTTTTCCAATCCGTACATTTCTCACTGTGTGATAACCAAAATAATAAAAAACTCTGTAATCAACAAAGACCATGAACTGGCCATTGACCCTGAGCTTCGTTTTCGAGCATTGTCGCGATCACCATCGACTGAACTGTCAGATATGAAATGGGAGTCTTCCACGCGGAGTCAGGGTGGAGTAAAGGATTCTCCCAGGCAAGGATCAGAAAGAGAGAAAGAAACAGAGCCTTTTCGGGGGGTGATGGGGGAAGAGATAGGTCAGGCTAGTACTTCTTCTCAGCAAACGGACATGCCATCCAGTTCATACACGTACATAGATAAACAAGATGAAAGTATGCCAGAGGGTTCGTACTTTTTGCCATCAACGTTAACTTCTTTTCCACGTTTTACAATTCTTCCAGTTGATTACACAACACCGACGGAACCAATTCTACTTACGACAGAGAATGATCAAAAGTCCTCAAGTCTTGAGTTTTCTCCACGTTCTCCATGTTTGAAAGATGTGAACATTTTGGGTATGAAATCTGAAGAACATGATAAAAGCGAGCAAGGGGCTTGCTCACAGGTGGGTGTGAGAGCATTGGAAGGTGATCAGGCAGATGATGAAAGTATGATAATAAAGACTCAGGTTCAGGAAGTGAGCTATAGGCCATCATTGACTCCTTTGCTTGCAGCATGGGATAATTCAACATTCTTAAATCTTGAGGTTTCTAATGAGGAATCTGAAAAACAGCAAGTTACTGATAAAAGTGATCGAAAAAGTAGTAATGAGTGTTTTAAAGCGAAGCCACAAAAGAATGAATCTTCGGAGGAACATGGGGGTTGTGTTCAAAAAATGAAAAAATGGCTCTCTTCAGCTTTTAGTAAGCAATATGACGTAAACCTTAAGCTACATGATGAAGGGCGTGGTACAACGCGAAGTACTCCTGAAACTTCTGTAACTAAAAAATTATCTTTGTATAGATTATTTTCTTCATTGTCAGATGTAGTAAGAGCAGAAAATAATTCACCCTCAAAAGAGACTTCTCATGTAAGTTCTCTAGATGGTGATCCAGGCCCGTCACAAGGTACTATTTCGGGGAAAGGGGAGGTACTACCTGTAGAGTATAGATCTGATAACTCTAGTTCTAAAACAGCAGTTGATAGAGGTGGTGGTTTTTGTTCTACGGGTTCTCCTGCTGCGCAACATAAGGGAAGTGTCTCTTCAGAGCTTAAACATCTGCAACAGGTAAAGAATATATCAGAAGCTTTGAGGAAATAAATTTAGGTTTTTAGATATATCTTAACCATCTAAATGGTTTATTAGGGTTGGGGCCAAAGTCCCTGACCCTGAAAGCACTGGTGTTAGTTTTTCTCATCCATTGCAGATATTGCGCGGTACTAAATGTTTAAAAAGTATTAATATAAAGATATCAATAAAATTATTTACACTTTCATGCTATGCCCATAGCATCATATATTACTTAACCTTACAATAATTTTTTTATTCTTGCTGCTTCTTCAAACTCCAAATTTTTAGCATGCTCTATCATTTGCTTTCTCAAATCATCCTTATTAGTATTTACTTTCGGTTCTGCTATTGCCCTCTCTTGTAAGGTGTTTGATATAGGTTTTATTATAGTCTTCGGGATAATATTGTGCAATATATTATGTTCTTCTTGTTTTTTTCTTCTTCTTTCGGTCTCTCTTAATGCACGGTCCAGAGAACCAGTGATTTTATCTGCATACAAAATTACTCTACCTTCAGCATTACGCGCAGCACGACCGATCGTTTGAATTAATGAAGTTTCCGATCGCAAAAATCCTTCTTTATCAGCATCCAAAATTGCAACCAACCCACACTCTGGAATATCAAGACCTTCCCTCAGCAAGTTAACACCTACTAAAACATCGATTTCTTTAGATCTCAATTTGTATATAATTTCTATTCTCTCCAGCGCAGCAATATCAGAATGCAAATAACTCACTCTCATATTCAATTCACTCATATATTCAGCTAAATTTTCAGCCATTTTTTTCGTCAATGTAGTGATTAAAACACAAAATCCCTTCCCTATTGTCACTTGTGCCTCATGAATTACATCATCAATTTGACTCTCTATTGGTTTTACAATGCAGATTGGGTCTATAAGCCCTGTTGGACGGATAACTTGCTCTATAAATACATTACTGGTCTTTGCCAACTCATACTTTCCGGGAGTGGCTGAAATGTAAACAGTCTGCGGCCTAACTCCCTCCCACTCTTCAAATTTTAATGGACGATTATCAAAAGCGGAAGGGAGCCTGAAGCCATAGTCGATCAATTTCTTTTTACGCGCCTCATTACCACTATACATCGCACCAACCTGAGGAACGGTGACATGACTCTCATCAACAAATAAAATTACGTCTTTGGGTAAATATTCAAACAAAGTAGGCGGTGGATCCCCAGCTTCCATTCCATAGAGATAACGCGAATAATTTTCAATACCTTTACATATTCCTGTTGTTCTCATCATTTCGATATCAAAATTAGTGCGTTGCTCGAGGCGCTTTGCTTCAACAATTTTTTTCTGTGAATAGTAATAATCCAAGCGTTCATGCAGCTCTTTTTTGACTAGTTCAATTGCCTGCAACAAAGCCTCACGCGGGGTTATGTAATAGCTATTTGGAAAAATGGTGATTTTATTTACGCCTTTGGTAACATTGCCCGTTATAGCATCAACTTCAGAAATTTCTTCTATTTCATCGCCAAATAACGATAAACGCCAAGCTTTATTTTCATAATGGGAAGGAAATATATCAACAATATCGCCGCGCACTCTGAAATATCCTCTCTCAAACCTGGCATCAGAGCGCTTGTATTGAAGATCAGTTAAGTTGCTCAGGAAATCATTAATACGAATTTTATTTCCAACACTAAGCGGTATGATCATGCTGCGGTAGCTCTCAGGCGAACCAAGACCGTATATGCAGGAAACACTGGCAACTACGATCGTATCCCTGCGCTCCAAAAGGGAGCAGACGGTGGAATAACGCAGCATCTCAATTCTTTCGTTAATTGCAGAATCTTTTTCGATATAAGTATCAGTTTGTGGTAAATAGGCTTCAGGTTGATAATAATCATAATAAGAAATGAAGTATTCAACAGCATTATGGGGAAACAATCCTTTCATTTCCTCATAAAGCTGTGCTGCTAAAGTTTTATTGTGTGCCATAATTAATGCAGGCCTGTTTGTCCTTGCAATAACATTTGCCATAGTAAAAGTTTTCCCAGAACCAGTAACTCCAAGCAAAACCTGATCTCTTTTATTGCTATTTAGCCCTGCAATTAAGCTATCGATTGCCTGTGGTTGATCCCCAGCCGGTTGAAAATGTGTAGCGATTTGAAATTCCATAGACTTTACTTACTATCTTTGATTCATTGTATAGTAAACACTATATTGCTTTTAAGATAAGTTGTATAGCTATCGTAAAGCCATAAAACATTAACCAACAATGTCATGCAAGTAGCTGACACTGGAATCTTGTTTCAATGTTAAACAAAATACCATAGAATTCAAGAAGACAATTCCTAAAAAATCCCTACATCCAAAAAAAGGCAAAATGCTGCTTGAATAAGCTAAATTTTTTTAGATGCAAAAACAATAAAACATAGTTGATACTAAAGTTATAGTACTCCTATGACAACGTTACAAAAATTAAGGAAATGGATAGCTCTGATCAATTGGAATAGTATTTTCAGGTACCGGTGGTCAATATGACATTTTTAAAATAAAGATTTAGAACCTGTTTAAAATCTTCTCAATAGAAGAGAAATGAAGGAAAGAACGACCATTTGTAGGCTAGTGTTAAGTTTTCGCTCGCAATTTTTCCACAATCGTCTGCATTTTTCTAACCAAGCGAAAGATCGCTCTACAACCCATCTTTGTGGCAATACAGCAAAGGAATGTAATTCACTTCGTTTTATTACTTCTACAGTTGCTCCAATAATCGTTTTTATTTGAGTTGCAAAATTTTCTCCTGTATAACCTGCATCAACCAGTATATTTTTAACTTCCGAGAGGTTTTCTTTTGCGCTTTCAACCATTCTCACAGCACTGCTAACCCCAGTTGTAAATTAGAAAAAATAGAAAAGGTAAGGAAATAGGGTAAACTCCGAGGTATTTGATATTCATTCCTAAAATAGGAGGTTACCAATGAAAGAGAAAGTAACAGAAATCTTTTGTATAGTCGATGATTTTTGCAATACAGTCGATGAAAATTTTGCAGAAAAACTTCTACCAAGTGGCAAAAAACCAACCAGGACGCCAGAGATTACGCATTCAGAGATTTTTACCATAATATTGCTATATCAAGTGCGACAATTTTAAAATTTTCTATGTGCATTATTTGAAATTATTATACGAATCAGCGTTTCCAAAATTGCCATCCTATAGTAGGTTTATCAGGCTAAAATCGCGGGTTTTATGGTATTTAGCGCTCTTAATGCAATGGTTTTGCGAACAGTCAAAAGTGACAGGGATTTCGTACATAATCTATCGCTGTTTGCCATCCAAAAAGGACCTCGAGAAACAAAGTTTTCAAAGGGTTGGCAAAGATTGGAAAGACTACTTATGGGTGGTTTTTCGGTACATCTAGTAATCAATGAAACTGGCGAAATTCAAGGGGTTACGGTGATAAAAGGCAACGTTGATACCTGTGCCAAATTTAACTAAGAAATTGACTGGATTATTGTTTGGAGATAAAGGATATATCAAAAAAGATCTTTTTCACGAATTATTCGATAGAGGGTTAAAGCTTGTAACCAGTATAAAAAAGGGTATGAAAAACTCATTAATGGCGCTAAATGAGAAGATTTTGTTAAGAAAAAGATCGATTATTGAGACAGTTTTTGGCTCTCTGAAAAACAAATTTGAGATTGAGCATACTCGCCACAGATCACCGATAAATTTTTTGGTACACATTTTTTCTACGCTTGTTTCATATTCCATGCAGCCGCTGCATTTCTAAGCTTTACTTCGTTGGCTAATCCGCAACTGGGGTATATAGGGTTGACACCAAGGCAATATTCTTCTGGAGAAGTTGATCGGCATGGCAGCATATCAAAGATGGGACCAGCGGAATGTAGAAGTATGTTATATGAAGCTGCACAAACAATGCTTACAGTTACCAAGAGGACATTTAAATTAAAAAACTGTGGTTGCGAAGAAAAAAGGAATGAAAAAAGCAATTGTAGCAGTAGCAAGAAAATTAGCTGTAATTATTCATAGGATGTTGGTTGATAAAACAGAATTTTATTATCAATAAACATCAAAAGAGCATAGGACAATAATTTTATTGAAAATAAAGATAGCAATGCCGATGGAAGGGACAAGCAAGAACTTAGTTAGACTTCGTGGTAAACATGTTGCCGTCCACTTCCGCCTAACAAGTATAATGCGGCTTGACAAATTTATTGTCATCTCAGACCGCGGAGAGAACCATATGCTACTTTTAACTTATGTAAAATTACCAAGGATTATGGAGAAGATATGCTGTTTTGATTTGTGTGAAAATTATTGTTGACTTATGTGCAATTAGAGAACCTAAGTCACTTTAGCTATATATAAAAGGTTTAAGTGGTTGTATTGATGTATCTTTGTATTAAAAAACACCCAATAAGCAGAGTTGTAAGTGGAATAAACCACAAAATGTAAGTGCTAGATTTTATAGGCGGTACGATTATAATTGAATTGCCGTAAGAATTTTTTAACTCTGAGATTATCTCTTCATCTGTGTATCCATCATTGATTTTTTTACGAATTGCTTCTCGCATATCATACGCGATCTGAGATCCAGATTCAGACAATGATTCGCCAGAACATATTGGACACCTTATTATTTCAAATAAACTTGTTGCTCGTTTTTCCATGCTTTTATCTCTGAGTTTATTATCCAGAGTAAAAGCATTTACGCCTGAGTGAAATATCAATATGAAAAGTAAACTAACTACTGCTCTCATCCTTGGTTAATTGGGTTGAGTTGGTTCATAAAATCAGTGATGGATAACTTTCCAATAAAGCTTGACCCTACATCATCATCGTACTTTATTGAAAATTGAACGCTGTCATCAGTTGTTTTTTCCGATAAGGAAGATATTAATTTTTCGAACGCATCTGAAATTTTTGAGTCATCAGTCATAACCGAGATTAATTCTTTATAATTTGATATGGCCACGTTAATCTTGTCTTGAAATGAAGACGTAACCAAATTGTAATTTTGCACTCCACCATCTGCAGCAAGAGAAAAATTATTACTTTGAATTAAAAATTTTTCTATATTGAAATTAATTCTGGAAGCTGAGATGTGGTTTACAAATTCAAAATCAAATTTAGTGTTGATACAACTTTCAGGACTTGCAGTACTTTTATACCGATAAGTATAAAAATCAAATCCTAGCTTAATATTTCCATTCAGTTCTTTATTGAGATGAAATTGAATGTAATTACTTTTATCATTCACCTCGGTTATAACACTTTGCTGATTTTCTGAAACATCACATTGTAATCCATAATCTTCGTAACGAAGTGTATCTATATAGTCTATTATTGTACTATTTCTATCAAACCTTAGCGAAGATGGTAAATCATTTAGTCTAACAACAAAGTGGCTGCTATCGTTTGTGTGGCATTTTATATTCTTTTTCTCATCACCATGAACAGTAATATCAACTTCATTACTTGGTGTATAAATATATACTGATTTATCAAATAATCTATTTTTTATCAATAAAGCATCAGATGAGATGGTTAATTGCTCATTGGAAAATTTTGGGTTTGTCACACGAAAAATTAGGTTAGAAGGAAATCCACTAAAATCATGTGAAATATCAAATTTTTCGTCGTTAATGTATAGTATTGTTTCAGCTAAAAGATTTTTTACCTTACATGCAGAAAAATACCAAAAACCACTATACGCTACAGGAATAAACAAAAGTAAAGAGATGATAATATAGATAAAAATCTTACGCATAGCTAATCACTCCCCTGTTTATCCAATGATATATTTCTTGTACCCCTTGGTATGGTTACACACAAGCCGTCGATATCTTTTGTGATTTTTATTTGGCACCCAAGTCTTGATGTCTCTGTTAAGCCGAAAGCTAGGTCTAACATATCATTTTCCTCATCAGATATGGGATTATGCGTTTCTACAGCATCATAAGATTTTGGATCAACAATCACGTGGCATGTAGAACAAGCAAGAGAGCCTTCACATGCACCTTCAAGCAGATCTGGATCACTTCTATGGGCTAAATTGAGCAGAGTTTCTCCCTCTGCAGCTTCATAGCTTTTCTTACTCCCATCAGGTAAAATAAAAGTAACAGATGGCATATTATTCCTATTAAAATCCTTACTAATTTCTCTATATCCTACAGGTAATAACTAATATTTGCAAACTCTTTACAATTCCAGTGCCTATTTTTTGTTATCCAAGTAGCCGACACTGGTTTCCAGAAAAAAGGGTGTTATGCAAGTAGCTGACACTGGTTTCCATCCAAGACGGCAGTGCCCTCTTCTTGTCATCCTAGTGCCTTCTTCTTGTCATCCCAGTGCCCAGACACTGGGATCCAGGAATTTTATTAAGTTAGTAAGCATAAAAGTATAGCTAACGCGAGCTCTACGTCATACCGCCGCGGTATCTCTAGATCCCGCTAACACGTAGCGGGATGACGGTTGTTGTTTAGCTACAAACGTTAAGAAATTTACTAAGCGAAAAAAAAGGCAAAAGAAGCCCCGTGGTTGGCTAATTACTTACATTATACTTTCAAGTATGGCGTTTTTTTATTCTAAACGTTTAATAACCGCGATTCAGTTGCTTTTAAGCCGCAACTAATCTAAATTATAAACATTAAGAAATTTACTAAACAGAAAAAAAGGCAAAAGAAACCCTAGGGTAGCTAGTTATTCACTATCCATTTTTTAAATCGGCGTTTTTTGATGTTTTAAATGCTTTATAAGCGCATTTCAGCTTATATTAGGTAAAAACCTAGAAATTTTATAAAGACATAAGGTGCACATAGTGCAAAAAATTAAACATGGGACGCCAGATACGTGAGTTTTTTTGTCATTTAATCTGTACAGAGAAGATAAATAAATAGCTTCAGTTTCATGATAAGGGGGCTGGCGGAGTTTGTCAAGTAAGTTTTTTGTTTCTATTGAATGACAGTTGTAACCTACGAAAGAAGTCTGTTGTAATTTGTACGATATCTTTATAAAATGGTTCGCATAAGTTATCTAGCAGTGCAACTAAACAAATACAAAAATCAAAACGTCGCGGTTTTTGGTCTTGGTAAAACTGGTTTATCCGCCATTAACGCTCTAACAAAGAGTGGTGCAAGAATATATGCATGGGATGATCATGAAGAGCAAATAGCAAATGCAAAAATGATGTATAAAAAATGTAATTTTATTCATCCCAAGGAATACAATTGGCATGAGATCAGTGCATTGGTTTTAAGCCCTGGAGTGCCAACAGAGCCACATTGGATAGTAAAACTTGCAAGGAGATTTGATTGCAAAATAAAATCAGACATTGAGCTATTTCTTGAAGCTAAAACTACGAACCAGAAGGTAATAGGCGTCACAGGAACAAATGGTAAATCAACCACTACATCACTAATAGGGCACATATTAAAATCTGCAGGGAAAAAAGTAGCTATTGGTGGAAATTTAGGCGTTCCTGTTTTGGATCTAGAAAGAGATGCAGAAATTTATGTAATCGAACTCTCCTCTTTTCAATTGGAGTTGATGAATGAAATTAACGTGGACATTTCAGCACTGCTCAATATTACACCAGATCACATAGATAGGCATGGAAGTATGGAGAACTACATAGCAACTAAATTAAAACTGATAAACGGTAGTGAGGTTGCCGTAATAGGATGTGACAATGAGATTACTGCTGATATATTCAACAAATTCACTGGAGACAAAATTCCAATCTCAGTAACATATTCCCCGATGTCATTCCAGCGCGTGACGCTGGAATCCAGAAAAGAAAAACCATTGCCAACTACTCAGATGACAGAGGGTGGTGCAAGAGATCTAATATCATTGGCAGGTAACAATTTGCTTGATTATAGTGAACAGATTACTGGTATAGATCGAAATTATCTGGATCCCAGTGTCAGCTACTTGGATGACAAAAGGGGCACTGGGATCCAGAAGATCTCGTTAAAACTAGAGAATCATAGCTTATCAGTAAGCGACGTGAAAATAAACCTAATATCCAACGCAGAAAACATAGCAGCCACATATGCCGTATGTAAGGTACTTGGAGTAGATAGCAACACTATTATCAATGGAATCAAGTCCTTTTCAGGACTGAGGCATAGGAATGAACTGCTTGGCAAAATAAGAAATGTGTTTTTCGTGAACGATAGCAAAGCAACTAATGCAAAATCGAGCGAAAAGGCGATCTTATCTTATGAAAACATAAATTGGATCGCTGGTGGAAGAAGCAAAAAAGGTGGAATAGAATCATTAAGCAAGCATTTTACAAGGGTTAGAAAAGCTTTTCTTATTGGAGAATCAACCGAAGCTTTTGCAAATGTTATGGAGAATAAAGTAGATTATGTTAAATGTTGCAATCTAGAAGATGCATTCAGATTGGCTTTTGAAGAGGCCTTAAATAGCGCAGAAGAAGTAACAATATTACTTTCTCCCGCGTGTGCTTCTTTTGATCAATGGAAAAATTTCGAGGAACGTGGTGAAGCATTTTGTAGAATGTTTGAAAATCTCAGGTACAATCACACATGCTGTTTAGTATGATGTTGCGTGGAACAAAAGTTAATAATAGATAAGCTAATTAGGGTTATTCCATTTGAAGGGATAAGCGATGAAACCCTATTAAAGGTGTGCACTGACCTTAATCTAGCTAATAGCTTTTGCAAATTTCAGAATGGAATATATAGCGCTTTGGAGCACATAGCAGAGGACTTAAATAGCTCAATGGAAGCTGAATTAAGAAATTCTAATTTAGAAGATATGAAAGTGCGAGAGCGAGTAAAGTTAGCTATTCAAATACACCTTTCAAACTATGCTAAGCTACCGAATTATAGAGAACTTTTAAAAAATGTTTTATCATTCTCCGTATCACCAAAAAATACATATTTTTCTAGTAAACTTTTATACAGAACTATTAGTGCGATTTGGTATGGCATTCATGACCAATCAACAGATTTTAACTACTATACAAAAAGAGCAATATTAGCTGGAGTGTACTTAAGTACGATACTTTTTTTTATCAATGATTATTCAGAAGATTTTGTGGATATTTTATCGTTTCTTGATAACCGTATCAACAATGTCATGACATTTCAAAAATTCAAAACTCGCTTAAAAGGAATCATAGGAAATTTCTTATAAGCTATTGATTGTTGGTAGAAAAGTACTTGAGCACGATCCTGAAAAGGTTTGTGAAAATAAAAATATTCATGCTGATCATAAAGAACATTTAGTTTATTGTGAGGATAATAATGGTACAACAAAATACACCAGTTACGAAGAAAAAGAAAATAAATTTATTGAAGAAGCACATGAATATTTAATAGACTCTGAATTTAATAAAAATTTTGATCTAGGGCAGTACAGAATAAGTAATTTCTCCGGAAACTTGACGAAAATAGAACTGGAACTCATCAATGAAAAGTATATGCAAGTTTAAGTTGATAGAGAAAGAAAAATTATTCTTGCTATACCGTAAATACGTTCCAAGATTATACTAAAGTCTTTATTGCACTCAAAACCTTCGTTTTTCCTAATCTCTAGAATTATCAATGCATCATCACTTAACCAGCCTGAGTTAGCTAGTCCATTCAACGTTGATTCAACTAGATTGCTATTGTAAGGTGGGTCTATAAAAACTATGTCGCATTTTGAAATAGGTTTTGGTAAGCAGTTAGCACTGCAGCAAATTAGCGTAACATTGTCCGTAATTCCAAAATCTTCTGCTGTTTTTTTAGGCAGTTGCAAATTGTAATAATCTGAATCCACCATGAATGCATGTTTAGCGCCGCGAGAAAGCGCTTCAAATGAAAAAGAGCCACTTCCGCAGAACAAATCAAGTACATTCAAGTTATAAATAGGTTTTCTTGAGGAAAGTATACTAAATATTGCTTCTCGAACAATACTCATAGTTGGTCGTGCAGCTAAATGCTTACCTGTAGTTATTTTTCTTCCGCGATATTTGCCTGCAATGATGCGTAGCATATTAAATAAGCTCCAAAATAATTAATTATTTATACTATATGATTAATGTCAATATGGCTTTAGCAGTTTAATAGAGAGAAGCTATCGAGTCGCTTGTAAGAAAAACACAAACACAAGACTCATCAGTTATCTTTTTCTGATTTGCCTGCTGCATTAATTGCTTGACCAATCTCATCTTGTAAATCATCATGATCATTTTTTTCATCATGATTTAGCCCTTCAATTCTGCTTTCTAACTCTAACTTAATTATAGTATTGATTTTATCTATATTATCAAGAAAGCCTCTACATTCTTCTTCACTATACTCTTCACCAGATGCTTTTTTTTCAATAAATAGGTTTTTAAATCCTGCTAGATCAGAATTCTGATCGGTATTTAGTACAACATTTCTCTCTATGAAGCTAAGATCTGACAGCAGTAAGCTAACCTCTAACAGATCTTCACTTTTCACGCTTTTAAGGTCTTCAAGACTTTCTAAAATACTAAACACCTTAATCCTTTCTTGTACAATCTCTTTGTCTTCCTTATCAAATTCAGACAATAAACTATGATTATCTACAAATTTCTCACTCAAAGCTTTATTCAATTTAGCAAAATTGACATCCTTGTCAAGTGATGTGTTATCCCGCAACAAGTCTACCCTTGCCCTACGCGCATTTAAAATGTCGTCGTAGTCATTTAACTTTATGTTGCCATCTTTGTCTTGCTGCAATTTATAATAATCAAGGCCTTTGAAATTTTTATTAGTCTTCATCTTCAATCCTCTTCTCATCTCCTTTTGCATCTGGTTTCCTCATTGGTTCCAGTAATTTCCTTTTACTGTCTTCTCGATTTCTTTTTTCCTCTCTTTCAGCACGTTTTTTTATAGCTTCCTGGGTATTCATTTCAAAAAGTGCCTTAACGTACTCTTCTGGATTTTTTGGTTCTTTAAATAAAGGCTTAAGATTATAAACTTCGTCTTTTCGATCTCTTTCTTCTTTTCTTCTAGCTCTTTCAGCACGTTTTTCTACAGCTTCTGGAGTGTTCATTTCAAAAAGTGGTGAGAGGTTGTAAACTTTATCTTGATTTCTTCTGCCTTCTCTTTCAGCACGTTTTTCCATACCTTCAAAAGCAGATCCAAAATCATCAATTTCATCTGAACCTTTTGGTTCCGTGCCTAAATTTCGTGTCACTTCATTTGATTGATCAGGCTTATCTTCTTCTGTTGGCTGATCATGCTGTAGTTGATTAGGCTTGTCTTCTTGTTCTGTGCTTAGTTCTCGTACTACCTTATCTGGCTGACCTCCCCCTCGTAGTCGAAGAGGGTCGCCTTCTTCTAGTGGCTGATCATGGTTATCTCTTACTAGTTCCGTGCCTAACTCTCGTTCTACCTTATTTGATTGATCAGGATTGTCTTTTTCCGGTTCTCTCTTACGGCCGATAGTGTAATCATGAAGCTTCTCTAAGAAATCTCGCCTATATTCTTTTGCTCTATAGAGTAGGTTATGATCATAGCCATGCTTTCCTATAGAGTCAAGACCATGCTCCCAAGTAAACTTCATAGCATCTTCTATTGTATAGCCCAAATGTGATCCTACGTATCCTTTATAATAATCTAAATATTTACCGATCCTTCTGTGTGTAATATCTTCCTTATCAACTCCAAATGCCCTGTAAATTTTTTCCTCGAGCTTATCAACATCATTTTCAGGCGATGTTGCAAACTTCGTTGCTTCAATAGTAGCACCTACAAATTTACGTGGCACATCAATAGCGTATTTCAGCACTCCTCCAACTCTTGGTACTCTCCCCAGCAGATTAGCTGCACCTCCGGCTAATCTATCCGGTAAATGAGTAGCCCAACTGCCTAAAGACTCAAGTCCTCTACCAGCAAAATTTTGCCACTGCTGTTTGAATCCTTCCATTATGCCAGTCAAAGGCGATGCCTGATACATACTAGATATATTGTAAACGCTGAATCCACCACCAGCGATACTTGAGCCCATTTGTTGTACGAACGTGCGTAAGGAGAACATTAAAAATGAAAGCAAGAATAGTATAAAGATTTCCCCTGCATTGATTAAATAACCTCTCTGTATGTCTTGCACCCTTTGGTAATCGCTATTTTCTTGATAATTTTTGCAATCCTCACAATCTTTACATTTCTGACAGTATTCACTGTTGGGATCCTTATATAAATCATGAAGTTTCAGTATTCTACAACCTTGTTTTTCTACCGCACTCCGCACTAAAGATCTTATTTCATTAATTATTTCCCTATAACTATTGCATTTATTTATATCTTGACAGTAGCGTTTTATTATTTCACTAACATCACCTATCCTTTTCTCTATATTGTTGATCAGTAATATAATGTCAGCCCTCTCTGATGCATGAGATAAACTATTTGTTAAGCGCACTAGATCTTTTTCACTACAGCCATTACTAACTACCATATCACTTTCTGCAATATAATGGTCTGCTGGATTCTCTTTAGTACCAGGAATTGGGTTAAAGAAAGGATAATCTATATAACGAAACCCTTTTTCAATGTAATCCGGTGGAAGAGGGATATACCCAGCACCGCCAGTAAATTTTATTGTACCACCTTCTCTGCTTATCTTTTCTATACCTTCTATGTTCTTATCTACGTTCAGCGGAGAAGCTTCTCCAAGAGTGTAAGGTACGAAAATTTGCCCTGGGGTCCAACCAAAGTACTGCTTATCAACGATACAAAAACCACCAAACACCCATTTTGGAGCACATAACATTACCTCAAACCATTTATTGTAGCATACAGTAAAACCTAACTGCCTATAAAAGGTATTCATTATAATGGAAGCCAGTAATGACAAGAGAGCAAATATCATAATCGACTGTAAACAAAAGCTGATGCAGAATTTTATCCAACCTTCAAATAGACTTTTCAGCGGTGAAAATAAAATAGAAATTAGAAACAGTGGCATAATGGCTATAAGAAAAGCTATACCCATAAAACCAGAGAGAAATATTATGTAAGCATATAAGCACAGCAAGAAGTATAGCACAATCCCTATGAAAATTGCCGGTATCATAAGAAGGCTTGCCCACATTTGGTAATGTAAAAACGCTGCAAACTTTTTCCAAACAGAATAAGCAAAAAACTTATTGAACATGTCCTCCATGAAGCTAAACAACTTAGCTTCATCTCCTTGAGCAATACTTCCGGTGTTCATGTTGGGAGCAAAATTAGTAATTATACTTATCAATTGTTCAAGACCTTTAACGAATAAAACAAGAAAATGATCATAGAAAAATCTAAAACTTCCAGGAGATATAAGCACTATTACTAGAGTGATTTTCATCATTCTGATGAGCATATCATGCTTAGTTTCTTGTATCATGCCAAAAAGACAAAGAAGCGATGAAATCATTACAAATAGAACAAGCAAGGAAAGAACAAAATTGTGAAAGCTCGTACTTTTTTCAGCTATATTTTCGAACATAGCTTGTGCAACTGCAGGATCATTGCTATTAAAATGTTCTTTGCAATTTTCGTTAATCAATAATACACATTTTAGATAGTTATAAATGTAATCAAAAAACCCAAAACTACTTGGCTGCTGCACTCCACTTAAGAACTCAAAAGAGTAGCCACCTACATTATCTAAGTAATATCTATCTAATATTTTTACATATATTTTCCATCCCTTTTTTAACTTCAACTCATTACAATTTCTGTCCTTTAATTTAGTGTTATCTCTGTCTAAAGTAAAAAATCCATTGTCGCCCTCTGCTGTGGAGTTATAACCTAGATGTACAGTAGGATATTGAGGATCGCGCATTAACTTTAGATTTTCGTTAGGATCATCTTTCCCCGTTTGAAACAAAAGATAAGCACCATGACCATTGGTAAACCAACATGGAGCACCACGTGATACTGTATTTGCGCTATCATCTTCATTAATGCACTTGCAATTTACAGTGCAACTTGTATCAGACTTACTTGAAAATTTTTGTATGCTAGGTTTATAATCATTACAAACTAAGTGAAAATTAGGTAAACTATTATCACTTTGTTTACCTTCAAATTTAGTTGCATATTTTAACTGCTCCAAGCTTTGTAAGGTATAACTGCCTTTTTTAGATTCCTTCTTGTTATTATTACTCCAAGATGTCCATGCACCATTAACTCGCACTTTTAAACTATCTCCATTGGTTTCGAGTCCGGTATCCTCCCACTTCACCACTTGGTTATGGTGAAAACCATAATTAATTTCGCCAGTTTCAGGATCAATAACTTCTCCATCTCCTGGAATAAACGCATCGTGGTCGCTTGAAAAATGAGCGCTTACTGCAATAGGTTTAGGACCAAAATAGTCAGCAGATATACACCTTGGAAAAGGCATATCGTTTTTACTACAACCTGTGATCAGCACATAAGCTGCAAGAAGTAATACCCTAAACCAACATTTGCCTAAACGTGATTGCATATCTAAACTTTTTCCAAATACAGAATAAATTTCTAAAACTTTACTTAAAATATCTTTTTAATTAGTTACTCCATAATATCATTTATATCTTACTCCTCTCCATTTTCTTCCTTGTTTTTAGCTTTAGCACTAGGATCACTTCTTATTGTTTCATCAGAATTTTTTTGCTGATCTGATTGTTTTAATGTTTTAGGTCTATCACTCGTTGTTTTATCAGAACTTCCTTTAGAATCTTCTTTTTTGTCTGGTTGCTTTGGTGTGTTAGGTAATTTAGCCTCAATTTTTCCCCGATCTTTACTCATTTTCTGCTTGATACTCTGTATCATACTTTGGGTCTTATCATCAAGGCCAACGGTTGACAGCATAGCTTGCGATGCGCTCTTAGCAACTGTACCAACACCGCCAGTAACTCCATAACCAGAGCTAAATAGTGTTTGTACCATAGTTTCCGATATAGAAACAAAAGCTTCCATTGCACCGGCAATAATGAGGTATATAAACGCCTGGATTAGGTCTATAGGTAATGCTGCAAAGTGTCCACCAGCCCTTTCTCCGGTACTGAGTGCAACATCAACGCTAGTGCCAGGACTGTATCCAAGAGGCAGTATTGATTTCATCAAGCACAGATCATACGATAAGAAATTTACGCTAATTAAACATTGATAGCATGCAGAAAAATTTGTGAGGTTATATAAAACTGAATACATCAACTGATTTAAAAGAGATAAAAATGAAAATAAAATGACTGGTTCTAATGAAACATGAGCCAACGTTTTTATCCAATTATCAAACAAGGGTTTAGTCTTTTGAAATAGAATAAATACGATAAATAAAGGTGTTAATGACAGTAAAAACGCCACTAGAACAGTAGATATTACATATTTAAACGTAGCGCTAATAATGCATTTTAAGAACATAAAAGTAGCATAGAGTATTGCCAAAAATGCAATAAAGCCAAAAGGACCAGAGAGCATCAACGATAAAAACTTTAGCCAAGTTTCTGTTGTGAATAATACTCCTGCTGTCAAGTCTAAGAATGCAAATTTTCTCCCCCCTTCCCCTATATAGCCAGAAAAGCTATCAACTAAATAAGTGCTACCATCTACAAAAAGTCTGGATAAAGTTGTACCAAAGAGTTCCCAGCTTCTATCGCTAAAGGCAAAAGCTATAAATGCTATCTTGAACATCCTTACAATGAAATCAAATTTACTTAGCTGTATTGTTCCAAGCATATAGCCAATGACAGTAAATATAACGTATAGAGTAAGTAAAGCTCTTACCCCCTGAAGAAGACCTCTTGCATATCCTTTGTATGAATCTTTAACGCTGTCCCCAATTACTTCTTCTTTTATAAATTTAAATACCCCGTTTACATTCGATGAAATAAAATCATTAATTTTTCTTTTGACAAATAAAGTTACACTATACTTATTGTTTTCGTAATATTTGCCATTTTTGTCCGTAATGTCATCTTTCTCTACGTTGCTTACATTGATGCCGAAATATATCTTCTTAGGTTTGCATTCATCTGTTATAGGTTTTTTGTCTTTGCATTCATCTGTTAAAAGACCTCCATCTATTATATAATATACCTTATCCTTTGTTTTATCTAAGTGCTCTACTTTTTTGAAATCATTAGTCTTTGGAGCAGATGGATCCCCTGGCGGGTTATCACCCAAATACACATACAGTTTTTCACCATTGATATATTCACACGATCTAGTCACTTTAACATGGTACCCGCCCCTATTAGCTCCATAGTAACCATAATCTGCTATAGCAAGCATCACACTACTACCATATTTTACATTGTCATTTACTGCATAGTCACTATTTAATTTCAGAGAAAAATCCTCGAAATTGTCACTAATTTGCGAACACACATTATCCTTTCTTGCACCTACTTCATTATCTGGAAGACATTGCATACCTTTATCAGTATCTTGATCACCAAGATCACCAATTTTTGCAACAAGAGCCTCAGCCCAAGATTTATCATCTTCAGTAAAACTACCTGCTTTAACATTCCCTTCCATTTTTTCTAGATAAGAATACATATCACATTTATTTCCTTTATCGTACTTCTTATACCTTATAGAGGAGACACAGTTCCGTTCTCCTGCTCGACCTGAATCATAGCTCCATATACCTTTTCTAGTATAGCATATATTCTGATAGTAACAATTAAGCTCATAAGAACTGTACTTTTTTTTCTCATCCAAACTACAGTTTTTTCCATCACATAACTCATTCAATCCTATTTTAGCTCGGCGTAAATCGAACAGCGAGCCATGTATCCATGGTTCGTTGTTTTTAACATAACCTTTATTAAAATGTACCTTATTACCATATGGAGTGTACCCATTGCCAACTAGCACTTTGCTTTCCTTTGCTTTTGTTTTATCAAGAGGTAAAAATTTTATTTTATTTCTCTTTCCATCCTTGCCCTCACAAAAAAATTCCTCTCCCTCTTGCTTGCTAACATTCAATATTTCACTTGCTGACACTTTTTCACCTCCTTCTTCAGCTCTATAACAATTGTCATCAAAGCTGATACCTTTCCCTCCTGGATTGTCATAATCAATTGTTATTTTTCTGGGAACTAAGCTAAAGCTTAACTTATCACCAGGATTTACTTTAATTCCAGTGTCTACATAACGTCTATTGCTGCCAAATCCTTTACCACCGCACAATTCGTTTTTATTTACGCCTTTTTCATCAACGCCATAATTATTAGGCACATCGTTAATATTTGCAGCTTTACTATAATTTGGTTCTGAGCCATCAGCACAAAAGCTAGCTGGCACAAGTACTTTCCTTGGATTTTTGTCTTCTTTAAAAGGGCAAAAATTTACTGATCCATCGAGGGTGAATTTGATTTCCTCACCCTTACTAATTACTTGACCAGAATCAACCCAATGAATTTTAACTTCTTCACCAGCTTTATGAACTGGAACATCCACGTTAACACTAGTGTTTCTGCTCTGCAACCCAGGTTCGACACAATCCATGTTACAACCAGTGATTGCAAGACACAGTATCAACAATAGTGATCTTTTACTTATCATTGCTGTCTTCCTGGTGGTGGTATCTGAGGCGTTGACCTTTGAGTCCCTTGTGGTATTTGAGGTCTTGACGTACCTGACTGTTGAGAAGCACCTCCTCTTTCTCTTCTTTGAACGCTTTGTTCATCTAACCCTACTGTTCCCATTAAGCTTTGTTGATACTGTCTTCCAGGTTCGCTTGCTACATAAGCACCAAACAACGAGTCAGATATTGTCGAAGAAGCTTCAACTAAAGCTTTCATAGCGTGTCCCAAAATAACAAAAGCCATCATAGCGGTAATATTAGGTGTATATTTGGAAGCATAACCATAAAAAATACAAGGGTTAAAAATCTTTAAGTTAATATTAAGTATACATGTAGAGCAGACCTCAAAATCAAATACTGAATACACAATATAATCCATAACCTGGCTTATCAGTGATATAAAAATTAAAAGCACTACTGGATGAATCGCAAATCTTGCTAAATTTTTAACCCAGTTGTGAAACATCTGCCTAGTATACGCAAATAAAAGACAAATAATAAAAATAGGTGCTAAAGAAAGCAATAACGCAACTATTGCTATAGATGTAATAAAAGAAAATAAGGCATTAAAAATAGATAAGCTCACTGTGATTAAACCCCAAATCACCAAGCAAAAAGATACAATGCCCAAAGGGCCAGAAAATATAAGAGATACTATTAACAATACTGAATGCGATGACAAGAACCTATTGAGCGGCAAATCAAGAAACTCAAAAACATTTGAAGTAGTGCCTCTAAAATTTGCTATTTCTATTAGTTGTTTTGGAGTGTTAATAAATATAGAGAATGCGTTGTTATAAAAAAAGTCCCAGCTATTATCCTGCAATAGCTGGGCGATGATTCCTATCTTTACGCATATAATTAAAAACTCATATATAGAAATATGAGTTAATCCAAAAAAGTAATAAAGAGTATATAAGATTATATATAGTACTAATAGTGATATTATAGTAGATCTAATGGTATTTGTTCTGCTTGATTTTATAAAACTTTCGTAAAGAGACTTTACAGGACTAGTATCAGAGTGAATTGCGTTAGGGTCTTTATAATTAGAGCCGAAAAATGCAGTTTTCACTTTTTCATCAAAGAAATTATATATTGCACTAAAAGTTTTTGTAGGTGGCTCTTTAGTTGTTAGGTTAATACTAAATTGACCTTCATTTTTGTAATCGCAGCCATGGTCTCTTATTCCGTAATATATGGTGCCTGTTTTGTCTTTTAATTTTCCTTTCAAGTTTTCCATGTCATGAACTTTGCTGATATCTACAGATATATCCGCTTGATTTTCACCAGGCTTATGCTCAGGGAATTTATCGGAAACACTTATATACAAGCTATTTTCCAGACTATGGTTCTTCGTTACTCTTATGTTGAACCCGCCTTTGTCATTTGTATTGTAGCAGCTCTTGTCATTTCTGCTACATAGACTAAAAGTTAAACTTGGTATTTGATGGTCATTCTCCATCTTATGATCACAACTAGTACATAAACCACCACCTGGAATGTGTTCAAGAGTTTCATTATCCATACCAACTTTTAGAAATGTAATGTCAGTTTTTACCTGTTTTCCCTTTAATACGTTACTAATAATTTCAGCAACAACAGATTCACCACTAGAATTTAAAGCATTGAATAGCTCAATTTCTATATTATTATATTCAATATACACGCAATCCTCGCCTCTACGACCAGAAGAAAATTTACATATACGTCTACAGAGTGAATTTAAAATGTGCGTATCTATCTTACTTGCACTGCTCTCTGAAAGCTTACTGCAATCTATATTCTCTCCTTGTTTTATAGAGTTAATAATATTTTCAATTTCCTTTTTTCTTTCATCTTGATCTAACTTCGAAAACCAGTACTCTCTTCCACTCAACCATTGCGCATCGCCTATTATATATTTATTAGGACATATCCCATCCTTGCCACCTTGGCATTTCTCTTGATTTAAAACATGTGCAAAATGTTCCGTTTCTTGCTCGCTACACTTTTCGTCGATTTTCAAATACCTGATTTTTGTCTCACTCTCTTTATCTTTACACACTTTACTTCCAATCACACTAAAGCTTATCGTATCGCCTTTTTTAAGTGCAAATGGTAATGCAACGTCATTTCTCCCAGGCCCAATTGCAAAATCTGCATACTGCTTAGGACAAAAATTAACCTTACTAGGCACTATATCAATCTCTGTTACTCTTATTCTATCTGAGATATTAACACCAGAATCAACCCATTTCTGCTCTGTTGACACTATATCTAGTTTTTCACGCAAACCTGATAAATTTTCTGGCTTAATACAGTGATGTTCCCCGCAGCCTGACAGAAAAAAAAACGGTATTATCAGCAAAAATTTTAGCATAAATCCAACTCATTCAGTGCTTTTGTTAACACTCTCGGAGCTACTAGAACCAGAACCTCGAGATTTACTCTTGTCTCCACCACTCAACTTCTTAGCAGCAGCACCAGCAACTCCAGCAACACCCCCAGCAGCAGCTTTGGCAGCAGATAAAGCTTTGCCCACCATTTGTCCAGGTGTCTGACCTGAGCCAAGTGCTGCTCTATGGTTACCAGCAAGTTCAGCAGCCATGCCAGGAAGAATGTTTAAAAAGTGGTAAAAGAGGAATAATACTAAACACAATTTTAATAATTCTCCGATGAGAGAGCTGCCAAACTCCATGTATGTAAAGTCGAATAGACCAAGTATGCTGCTCTTTTTAAAGCTATAATTTTGCATCATACATGCAAGAGTAGTTTCATTTTTATCACATTCCCCATCTTTCAATTTAAACCACTGTTTTTTCTTACTATATGAGATTTCTGCTTGTTTCTTTTCATATGACTTGTCCGGTTGTTCATTTTTATATGACTCGTCCAGTTCAAAATTTAAATTTTTAAAATAGATTTTATCACATGCTATGAACATAAAGGACAAAAACGCAAAAAGGATAACCGGGTATAAGCTATAGGTAATCAACTCTTTCACCCAGCCTTCAAAATATCCTTTGGTGTGTTGGAATAAAACCATAGGAATGAACAAAGGTGATAAAATGATGATTACACTTAAAGCAACTAGAGATAAAATAAATACATAGCACAGCCACAAAATAACCATCATCATCAGAACGGCCATAAATATACAGACAAGAGCTACTAAAATTTGTCCACCAGCAAAAATAATACCGATTACCGAACCTGCAACTAATAAGACAGGAGCAGCACCAAGCAAGACTGCTAACGTTGCAACACCTCCAGTACCAATTTTGCCACCAATTCCATCTAAAGGGGCACCTAAATAAAATAAAATTCTACAATCAAGCCTATCCCAAGGTGCAAGATAACTGTAAGATACCCTCTTTCCTGCACGAGTATATTCATAATCTGTACCTGCTTTATAATTACATATGCCTTTACTTTCAGATGATGCTTTTAGCACTATCTCTGACAAACCATTTGAGAGACGAGTTAATTCTCCATAATAATGAGACATGGTACTGCCTGTTGTGAAGTAAATCACTAAAGCGAATTTTATGATCAACATATACATTTCTTGAGGCCTCTGAACTCCACCAGACATGGCTTTTATAGAGAACAGTATTAAAGCTAAAACTAAAACAGCAGTTACAGTGTTTTTCAGCCTTTTCTGTGCTACAGATATAAAACTCTCACCATTTGGTGCACCTTTACCTGCAACTAAATTATCTAACGATTCCTTAATGCATTGCACTATCATAGAAGTTACGGGAATAGGAGCTAATGATTTACTCCCTGCCTGGTTATAACAAGCTTCAGAAACATACGAGCTAAAACAGCCAGCATTATCATAACCTACAAAAATTTTCCCCCCTTGTCCGTTGAGTCTTTTTTCTTTAGATCTGATAATAGTTTTATAGTCATCATTATTACCAATAGGAACTTTTTCCTCTCCTGTACCATCTTTATTTTTGAATATCATCACAGATTTTTCACACATAGGAGCAAGTGGGTCAGGTGGCAATTCCGTGCACCCCATATCAACCCCTTGCGGCCAAGGAGTCATTTCGATACCAAGCATGCTAACACTGGCTAACTCCACACATAATCTGCCCGTTTTTCTCACTGCTTTGAATGTAGCTCCATGTATGGGTTCGCTCTGTCCTGCTTTGAGAACTCTACATTCCAGACCACCATCAACCTTCGAGGACCATGACCCATCTACGTATCCAGTGTCTTTCTCCCTGACATCAAAGTCTATGTATCCAGGTTTTCCTCTGGAATTAAAGTCTACCTTATTAAAAAGATTACCAAAAGTTAAAGGGTTTCGATGACATACTTCTATATATTCACTGTATTGCACACCATTTTTTGGCCAGTAATAACTCTCTGTACTCTCCTGAACGTTAGAATTTAAGGCTTCTTTTTCTGCTCTTTTCCCGTCATAATCTTTTTTGTTCACGTCTTCCCGAGCTTTATTTTGCAAACAAGAAAAATATTCCTCTTCTGTTTGGTAATTTTCATTGGTGCAGCCACTATAACCTGTGTCTTCTAATTTAAAATTTTTGTATTTTCCATCATGATCACGTGCAACTGGGTGTTTAACAAAACTATGTTCACAAACAACAAGCCCTCCTATCGCTTTCCAGACTCCAACAATTGCAGCTATCATTCCAACAATAACAAGAGCGGTAAACAAACCAGCAGAAGAAACGATCAAAACAATGCCAGTAAATATTGCGCCAACAGCAATCGCTATTCCAGCAAGTGCTGCAGCTGTTTTAAACGCTCCACAATCAGGATTAGAGGCACGACTAAAACTGCCAGTGGAATTAAATCTGCTAACAAATTCTGTCTTGTCAGTACCACTTACTCCATCTGCAAGCACTGGATATGAGAGTAAAAAGTCTATATTTAGTAAAAATATCGCAATTAATAGCAATGACAGCTTAGTCTTAAACATTTTTTACCTTCTGATAAAATATAGGCAACCATACTTTTGGGTTGTCCCCAACTTCATTTAATATATCGTGTAACAATAGAACACTTTCTGCACGTCCGGATAATACGTTGATTATATCATCCAGGCCTTTTAAGTCTATTCTAGCTACTACAGCATTGACTCCTTGTTTCACCAAAAAGAATCTAGTACTCGGATCTGTGTGCTTAATTAATATATATTCACGTTCAGTTAACATAAAAACATCCCGATAGACACTAGTAGCTTTCAGATTTGGTAAAAAAATCTGTGTCGCTGTTTGTTGTACAAGCGTATCGCTAATAGTACTTTTACTTGCATCCTCAACACTCTGAGTAGCAAAAATCACAAAAGCATTTAGTTTTCTCAGTACCTTCAACCAGTCTTTTATCTTGGGTGCAAAAACTGGATTATCTATTAACGCCCATGCCTCATCAAGAACGATAATAGATGGAGTGCCATCAAGAGATATACTAATCCTATGAAATAAATAAATCAAGACCGGTCCAAGAGCAACAGGATCTTTGAGCAAGCTAGCCATCTCAAAACCAAATACTCTTGCTCGTGAAAAATCTAGCAAATCTTCTTTATTGTCAAATATTGCAGCATGAGAACCATTATCATGCCACATAGATATTGCCCCAGCTAGAGTATCAGGACCTGCAAGCCCTAAAAACGGTACGAGGTTTCTCAAGAATCTGTCTTCTTTTCTTAATTTAAAATTTCCTTCAATTGCATCATTAATTCGTGCAATATCTTCTGAAGTAAATTTATCATTATATACCGAAATTAAAGACTTTATCCACTCCATTAAAAATGTTCTATTATCAGAGGTATCATCAAGTTGTAAAGGATTAAAATTTGTTTTAGTTCTTGGTTCTATTACAGTATAGATACCACTAAGTGCTCTTAAGAAAATCTCTGCACCGCGATCTTTATCAAAAAAGAATATCCTTGGAGAAAACTTCATCGCTTGGGCACACAGGAAATTCATTAAAACAGTTTTACCAGCACCAGTTGGGCCAATTATCATAGTGTGTCCAACATCCCTTATATGAAAGTTGAAAAAAAATGGAGTACCAGATGTCGTGTCAAAAACTGTAACGGCATCTCCCCAGTGGTTATTGAATTTATTACCAGTAGGATAATTATGTTGAGATGCAAATCCAGCCAAATTAAGACTACTTATTGTAGCTTTTCTCACTATATAATCGAAATTACCAGGAATTTGCGCCCAAAATGCTGGTTCAAGGTTAACTCTCTCACGTATAGGGTAAACACCGCAATTAGAAAGCTCTGATTCTACCAACGACAGAGCGTTATCCAATGATTTAGGACTTTTTTCTATACATAAAATAGTCAGGTGATGTTGACCAAACGCAATCTTACCACTCATTGCGTCATCAAGCGCTTGAGAAATTTCTGCTATTTGAGAAATAGCTTTATCTGCAGACTGTATCATTCGATTTTGCTGTATCTGCATTTTTCCAATCGCCATTTGCCTGTTTATAAATTGAAAAGATTGCGTAATTATAAACTCGTAAGGAAGTTGTAAAAACGAATCAAGCATTCCTGCAGAAGTATGATTTCCATATTCTTTGATACTAATTATTCCAGCATATTTACTCTCATTATGAGTCACAACCTGTATCATCTTACGGCCAAAGAATAACCTATGTACTGGTAAGTATCTTGATATTTCAGTTCTTAGCGGAAAAAGCGTATTTGTAACGAAGCCACAATTTACAATTCTAGATAGAAACTCCATTATTTCGCAGAACAAACCATCTGGAGTTTCTTTTACTCCAAGAATTTTAGGCGAATAATTTCTAAGGCTTGTCACTACACGATTTGTCGTTTCCTCTAAATCTTCATACGTGGCACGTATATCACTTTCCCAAGCATGTTTTGAAGTTACATGTCCGAATTTTTTTAGTAGATGTGACAAAAATTCTACTCCTTTTGTGTCCGCTCTACGGATAATCGTAATGTATAGGTCATTAATAAATGATTGCCTTGTTGCGTGTTTTTCTCTCCATTTTAGATTTACGTGATTAGCGAAAAAATTCGGCAAACCTTGACTTGCAAATTCATCAGAAAAAATATTTTTCTTACGTCTGATAGTATGAAAATACAAACTAAATGCCGGAGATGAAATGCTTCTTAGCATCTGATTCCTGATGTTGTTCTGTATGACTAAATCCTCGTCATCGGCAGTTTCAAATGCAAAACCACTTAATTTTATAACCTTAACCAACCAATTTTCTTTTGTCATCAAGGTTGTGCTATTCCAATAGCAAGAATAAGGAATAAATTCAGCAGCGTGAACTTCCCTGTTCAGAGTAGATTTATTCTTTGATTGAATAGCCCTAAACCTCAGCATCACACAACGTTAAGCAATATCATAAGAATTGGCTCCATGGTAAAAACGATTTAAACATTTCGAGCACTTTCCCAATTTTACCATAAATAATTCAATAAACAACGGTTCTTTTGCAGAAGCTATATAACCAAGTCCATGTATACCTGGTAACATTAAGAGAATCACTCTTAAATCATTTGAATTAATGAAAATTAGCATGCAAATCAGGACGTTTAATATTGCAAACATATAACTCACACCAAAGAGCATTGCAGGTCTTGTAAGACCTTTAAATAATTGATCTGTTTGTATACTACCTGTGGACATATCTTTAACCTTCTAATAATAGCTCTAACACTAATACTATATCATTATATTAAAAATCCATTGAAACTAGTAGCACTTTAAGTTAAGATACATTATTTAATCCCGATAATGACAAATTGGCCATTTCAAGAAGCAGAAAAAATATTGCAAGAGTTTCCTAATAAAAAAGAAATAATATTTGAAACTGGTTATGGACCCTCTGGTTTACCCCACATAGGAACCTTTGGAGAGGTTTTCCGCACTACAGTTATTGTAAATGCATTAAAAAAAATAGCTCCTGGTATAAAAACCAAAATCATTGCAGTTTCAGATGATATGGATGGTTTGCGAAAAATACCAGATAATGTGCCAAATCAAGAGATGCTAAGAGAGCACTTAAATAAACCATTGACTATGATACCTGATCCATTTGGCACTCATCAGAGTTATGGTCATCATATGAATTCATTGTTGTATAAATTTCTTGATATGTTTGAATTTGAATACGAGTTCAGGAGTGCAACAGAGTGTTATAAATCTGGCGTTTACGATGAAAAACTTTTACTCTTACTGAAAAATTATGATAAAGTGATGGACGTAATGCTTCCATCATTTCGGGAAGAAAGACAGCAGACTTATAGTCCATTCTTGCCAATATGCCCAAAAACTTCTCAAGTTTTACAAGTCCCAGTAATTGAAACAAATACAGAGAAAGGAACAATCACATATGAAGACCCAAACGGGGAAAAAATAGAAGTTCCAGTGACAAAAGGAAAATGTAAACTGCAATGGAAACCTGATTGGGGAATGAGGTGGGCCGCATTTGGAGTAAATTACGAAGCTCACGGAAAAGATTTAACTCCATCTGCTGTGCTTTCAAGTCAAATATGTGAAATACTTGGAGAAAAGCCACCACTTCTGTTTTGCTACGAGCTTTTCCTTGATAAAGAAGGAAAGAAAATATCAAAATCAAAAGGAAATGGCATTTCAATTGAAGAGTGGCTAACTTACGCACCAACAGAGAGCTTAGCATTGTACATTTTTCAGAGTCCTAAAAAAGCTAAACGTTTATATTTTGATGTGATACCAAAATCAACTGATGAATATTTAGAATTTGTAAAGCGTTATCATGAGAACAAAGAAAAGGATATAAATAATCCTGCTTGGCACATTCACCAGGGTAATGTTCCCAGTATAGAAACTTCAGGCATAAATTTCTCACTACTTTTAAACCTAGCAGCAGCTTGTAATGCTGAAAACAAAGAGATCCTATGGGGTTTTATATCCTCTTATGCACCAAACGTTACACCAGAAAATAATAAAATGCTTGATAGACTTTCAGACTTTGCAGTAAAGTATTATCACGATTTTATCAAGCCAACAAAATCATATAAAACTCCAAATGAAAAAGAAAAAGCAGCGTTACTAGATTTGAAGGACACTTTACATTCTCTATCTACAACTGCTACTGCTGAAGAAATTCAATCTCAGGTATTTTCTATTGGAAAAAAATACGATTACACCAACTTACGTGACTGGTTTCAGCTATTATATGAAACGTTACTTGGCCAAAAAACCGGTCCAAGAATGGGATCTTTCATAAAGCTTTACGGAATAGGTAATACGATTTCTCTCATAGAAAGCGCTACTAAATGTATACTTTAGAGTTTACCTCCTTTCATTTGAGCTCTTTAGTTTTAATAAGAATTCCTTGACAAACTCCGCTAGCCCCCTTATCGTGAAACTGAAGCTATTGTATTTGCTTTCGCCAATCTGCAGATTAAAAGGTAAGGATTACTTAATGTATCGGCGTCTTATGTTCAATTTTTTGCAGTATATAGATACTGTATGTCTTTACAAAACTTCATCTACATCTAGATTTTTATCTAAATAAGCTGAACGCGCTTATAAAGCGTTACAAGACATCAAAAAATGCCAATACTCGACAGAGATAGTAAAAGACTAGCTAACTCGGGGATTCTTTGTCTTTTTTTCTGCTTAGTAAATTTCTTAAACGTTTGCAGCGTAAGTTAGTTGCAATTAAAAGCAGCTGAATTTCGCTTGTCAAGCGTTTAAAACATAAAAAACGCCAATATTTTAAAGCGGATAATAACCACGGGGCTTCTTTTGCCTTTTTTTTCATTTGGTAAATTTCTTAATGTTTGTGGCTGAACGACAACCGTCATCCCGCTACTTGTTAGCGGGATCTCTTGTTAGCGGCTGAGATACCGCGAATGAATCGCGGTATGACGGTTCGCGGCGGCATGACGATAAGGTTTATACCTTGTCATCCCAGTGCTTGACACTGGGATCCAGCTTTCTTTATAAATTCACCAAAAGTGCTTCATTCTATAACGCAAAACCCATACTCACCAAATCCAATGCATTACTTGCAATTAAGTTTCCTGGATCCCAGTGTCTGGGCACTGGGATGACACCATCATAAAGGAATCAGTGTCAGCTACTTTCATGACACCATTCTTTTTCCTGGATCCAAGTAGTCGAGCTACTTGGATGACAGCTAGCCTGACAACCGTCATCCCGCTACCTGTTAGCGGGATCTATGCTAAGAGATACCGCGAATGAATCGCGGTATGACGGTTTGCAACGGTATGACGGTTCGCGGCGGCATAGTAATTCGTCATCCCGCTGCTTGTTAGCGGGATCTCTTGTTAGCGGCTAAGAGATACCGCGAATGAATCGCGGTATGACGGTGTAGACGATGGTTAAGTATCCCGCTGCTTGTTAGCGCCGCGGCGGTATGACGGTTCGTGATGGTATGACGTAGAGTGCTTAGAAGCTGTTATTTTGCTATAAATGGCTGTAATGGCATCATCTATTTTATTGCTATCACATCCTGTTTGTGCAAGTTCAGCATTCCCACCACAGTTCTTTTTAACTGCTATGGATATTAGTTCTTTTGCGCTAATCTTATTGATTAAGTCTTTACTTACTTTAATAATCAAGACTGTTTTATCTTTTTCTGTTGCCGTAAAAGCTATTACCGTTTTTGGTTTTTGTTGCTGCAAAACAAACTCTCTTATTACATTTGCTGGAATATCAGTGAAAGTGTGGCTTATAAAATTTATTCCATTTATTTCGGTGCTTTTTATATTCTCTGCACTCACAAGCTTTTTATATAGGTTTTTTATTTTGGTTTCGGATTTTTTGTGTTCTTGACTTAAAATACTTAATCTGCTTGTTATTTCACTCACTGGCGCTTTTACGAATTCTGCAACTTTTTTTAAGTTAATTTCATTATCACGTACATAATTGATTGCTTCCTGACCAGTTAAAGCTTCAATTCTCCTCACTCCAAAAGCAACAGAACTCTCTGTTACTATCTTAAATAAACCGATTTCTCCAGTATGTTCAACGTGCGTGCCACCACACAGTTCCCTTGAATCTCCAATCTTCACTACTCTTACTTGATCGCTATATTTTTCGCCGAATAACGCCATAGCTCCTTCGTCTATTGCCTGATTCATGCTTTGAATTTTTGTAGATGCGGAAAGATTTTCTCTGATTAGAGAGTTTACCATATCCTCTACCCAAAACAACTGATCTTGAGTCATTTGAGTGTTATGGCTGAAGTCGAATCTCAGTCTATCTGGTGCAACTAGGGAACCTTTTTGAGTGACATGATCACCTAGAATTTTTCTGAGTGTAAAGTGCAGAAGATGTGTAGCTGAATGATTTCTTCTTAAGGCTTGCCTTCTTTCCTTATCTATGCTTGCTGTAACTGTGTCACCTTTACACATTGAGCCAGATTTAACTATGCATCTGTGCAAATATAGGTCATTAACCTTATTGGTATTCTCGACTATAATAATACTTCTACCAGGTTTGATCAGACTGCCAGTATCTCCCACTTGTCCACCTGACTCGCCATAAAAAGGTGTTTTATCAAGTATAATGGTTATCTTTTCTCCCTCCTTTGCAGAATCAATTACTTCATTTTTAGAGGAAACTATAGCTAGTATTTTCGCATCACTTACTTCATTGAACTCATAACCAACAAATTTTGTTTTGCCAAATTTATTGATCAAATCAAACCATACTTGCTCAACAGATTTTTCACCAGATCCAGCCCATTTAGCACGTGCTCTCTCTTTTTGTTCTCCCATTGCATCATCAAAACCCTTCTGGTCAAAATTTATTTTTTTCTCTTTTAAAATATCAAGTGTAATATCCAAAGGAAATCCGTAGGTGTCATATAGCTTAAACGCTGATTCTCCAGGCAAAGTATCGCCCGATTTTAAATCTGTAGTGAATTTCTCCAGGAGATTGATACCTTTCATCAAAGTGTCTTTAAAGTTTTCTTCCTCTGATTTTAACGTCGTTTCTATTAAGCTTTTAGCTCTGACTAATTCAGCTCCCATATAAGCCGAACTCGTGCTATCTATCAACACTGGAAAAATACGATGGAGTAGGGAATCATTATATCCAAGCAGGTGAATATAACGTGTGGCTCTCCTAATTAATCTGCGTAATACGTAATTCCTGCCCTCATTTCCAGGAAGCACTCCTTCTGCGATGAGAAATGCAGCCGCGCGAAGATGATCTGCTATGATCTTATGCGCTATTTTATTTTCCGTTCTTCCACAGTACTCTTGTGATTTACTTATCAGAGCAGAAAATAGATCAATATCATAGTTATCATGGACGTTTTGCATAACAGCCGCTATTCTTTCAAGGCCCATTCCAGTATCGATGCATTTTTTTGGCAATTTGTGTAAATTACCTTCTTCATCTTTGTTAAACTCCATGAATACCAGATTCCAGATTTCAACAATTCTATCGCCCTCTTGTAAATTAGGACTCCCATGGTCATAAAAAATTTCAGAACATGGACCGCACGGACCAGTGCTTCCCATACTCCAAAAGTTATCATCCGTTGTAATTCTTATAATTTTATCACTTGAAAAGCCACTTATCTTACGCCAAATCTCGTACGCCTCATCATCAGTATGGTAGACGGTTATGGATAGTCTGTTTTTATCAAGAGATAACTCTTTAGTGATAAATTCCCACGCAAATTCTATCGCAGTTTCCTTAAAGTAATCACCGAAGCTAAAATTTCCGAGCATTTCAAAAAATGTGTGATGCCGAGTTGTATAGCCAACATTTTCCAGATCATTGTGTTTACCGCCTGCTCTTAGGCACTTTTGACTTGAGACAGCACGTTTCATTTCAGTTTTTTGAGCACCAGTAAAAATATTTTTAAACTGCACCATACCAGCATTTGTGAACATGAGCGTTGGGTCATGTTCTGGAATCAAAGGAGAAGAAGAAACCTGCTCGTGGTCATTATTTACAAAAAATTTTATAAATCTTTCTCTGATTTCGTTTAGCTTCATCGTTTTTATTGAGGTTATCTATAAATAATAAGTTGTAATGGAAATAAAATCAATACCACTCTCTAGATCTCAGAACTTCTAGTGACATGCACCTTGTGGTAAGAAAAAATCAATATATTCACGATAAATTTACCTCATATCTGTGTTTTATATGTGGAAATTGGAATGGAAATTTATGTAGGCAAAGAAAAAAGAATAGCAAATGTGGTGACTCAACACTGGAATGACATAAAAGGATCAGACAGAGATTGGCCAGAAAGGCATGAAATAGACACTGCAGAAATAATGGAATCATGGCAGCATTGTTTTGTCATTGAAGTCAAGGATCAAGGTTATATTTGTGAAAATGCAGGAGAAAAGGCTGTTGAATTCTATGGTTTTGAGAAAAAGACGCGCATTGATAATAAGTATGCAATTGATGCACCATTTTTGCGACTATATAAAATAGATGCAGTTATTGATAAACTTGATACTGTAATAGAGAGTAAATGCCCGATCAATGAAGAGGAAGAAAGTGAAAGTGTTAAAATGAGGCAAGTATTGTTGCCACTTGGGAATAAAGAAGGTATAACACACATATTTGGCGTAATTACTTTTAAACTCCTTTAATATACAATTTTAATTTGATTCTTTAATAAAATTATTTATACTAATGCTTAATTACTATTAAAGAACTCAATAGTAGTGCTTGTAAATTTATTTGGAATATGAAGAAAATAAAATTAAAAACCAAATCTTCTGTGAAAAAGCGCTTTCACCTTACAGCTAAGGGTAAAGTTATTTCTACTCAGTCAGGCAAAAGGCATGGCATGGTAAAGAGAAGTAAATCTAATATTCGTAATCAGCGCGGTACAACGATTCTTGGTAAATCTGACTCGCGTATAGTTAAGCTTCATATGCCTTACGGTATTTAACAAAATGGAGGTAAAATAAAATGGCTCGGGTAAAACGTGGAGTCACTACTCACGCTCGTCATAAAAAAATATTGAAACTGGCAAAGGGTTATAGAGGGCGCGCAAAAAGTTGTTATAGAATTGCATTACAAAGAGTTGAAAAAGCACTGCAATATGCTTATAGAGACAGAAGAACCCGTAAACGTGATTTCCGTAGCTTATGGATAATACGTATTAATGCAGCAGCAAGAGAGCATGGGCTTACTTATGGTAGGTTTATGCATGGTCTTACACTTGCCGGCATTGATTTAAATAGAAAAATTCTTGCTGAGATGGCAGTTAATTATAAGGATGATTTTGCCAAATTAGTAGAAACTGTAAGTGGTAAATTAGCGGAGAATTCTTAAAGCAAAAACACCATGAGAATTATTTTCATGGGATCACCAGGATTTGCTGTTAATTCTCTGAGCTTGTTACTGAAATCAAAGAGCGAAGTGGTGGCAGTATACACCAAGGCTCCAAAACCTTCAGGGCGTGGACAGAAGCCAACGAAATCTCCAGTACATGTTATCGCTGAAGAAAGTAACATAGAGGTATGTACTCCTATCTCTCTAAAGTTCTCGGCAGAGCAGGAAAAATTTAGAAATTTCAAACCAGACGTTGCAGTTGTAGCTGCGTATGGATTGATACTTCCAAGAGAAATTTTGAATATTCCAAAATATGGTTGTATTAATATTCATCCTTCATTACTACCAAGGTGGCGTGGTGCAGCCCCGATACAGCACACAATTTTAGCAGGAGATCAAGAAACCGGGGTTAGCATTATGCAATTGGATGAAGGATTAGATTCCGGCCCTATTTTAAAACAGGAAAAATTTCTTATCGAAAAGAACGATAACTACAAGACATTGCATGATAAATTGTCTGAATTAGGCAGTGATTTACTGCTTGAGGTGTTAAATGAAATTGAAAAACAGGTTCCTATAGAGCAGAATGATAATGATGCATGTTACGCTAACAAAGTGGAAGACTATAAAATTTATGCAAGTGATGCCTGTGAAGTTGCTTATAGAAAGGTTAAAGCGTTTTACCCAAAAGCGTTCATCAAGATAGAGAATAAACGTATCAGGATACTTGATGCTGACTTTGAAGCTCTCGCTTCAGAACAAGGCAAGATCGTTAATGATAATATGCACATAAGTTTAAAAGGTGGCACTTTAATTCCTAAAGTTGTACAAATGGAAGGGAGAAATCCTTGCAGTATTGAAGATTTTATTCGTGGCTTGAAATCAAGCATGGTAAAAAAATTTATAGAATAGGCTGCTTTAAATTAGTGTAGAAATGTAATAGCTAAATTTCCTTTTCTTAGATATAATCTTAAAAAACTTTCCATATAAAAATGAAAATAAAAAGAGCTTTAATATCAGTATACGATAAAACGAATATAATTGATCTTGCATCGTTTTTAACGCAGCAACAAATAGAAATTCTTTCAACGGGCAATACTTATAAAGTGCTATCTAGTGCAGGAATAAAAACACAAGAGGTCTCAGATTACACACAATTTCCAGAGATACTGGGTGGTAGAGTAAAAACTTTACACCCTAAAATTCATGGAGGCATACTTTGCAATAGAGAAAAACACAAAACGGAAATACAAAATCTAGGTATTGAGCCAATAGACCTGCTTATAACTAACCTATACCCATTTTGGGAGACAGTAAGTAGCAGCTCAAATGAAGAGCAAATTATAGAACAAATTGATATCGGCGGGGTGGCGTTAATTAGAGCTGCAGCAAAAAACTTTCGTTTTACTTCAGTTATTTCTAGCATTCAAGACTATGAAGCACTAAAAGCTGAGATGATAAAAAATAACAATGAAACAACATTGGAATATAGAAAATATTTAGCAACCAAAGCATTTGCTCTCACTGCACACTACGATTCTAATATTCACAGTTGGTTTTTATCCCAGAGTAAAAATAATGAGTTGCCAGAGTTTTTCGCACTATATGGGCATAAAGTACAAGAACTCAGGTATGGTGAAAATCCCCATCAAAAAGCTGCATTTTATAGTAATCAATTTACAGAATATCCGTTGGAAAAACTACATGGAAAAGAGTTGAGTTATAATAATATAGTAGATATAGAGTCCGCACTTAACATAATTTCTGAGTTTAAAGAGCCTGCAGCAGTGATAATCAAGCACAATAACCCATGTGGCGCTGCTGTTAGTAATAATGCTTTGGAGGCATATGAAAAGGCTCTATCATGTGATGAAGTAAGCAGTTTTGGTGGCATAGTTGCCTTAAATCGGGAGATAGATTTAAAGCTAGCAGAAAAATTAAACGAGATATTTTTGGAAGTAGTGATAGCACCATCGGTAAACAATGAGGCACTAAAAATTTTACAAAGAAAGAAAAATTTAAGAGTGATTATTCATAAATCTTTCCAACAAAATGTGAAATACCAAATTAAAAATGTTGTTGGTGGGTTTTTGGTGCAAGAAAATAATGACCACACAATAAAAGCAGAACAAGTAACAAAGTGCACTACAACAGAAAAAGAAAAGGAAGATCTTATTTTTGCCTGGAAAATATGTAAACATGTGAAATCCAACGCAATAGTTATAGCAAAAGATGGTTGTGCTATTGGCATCGGCGCAGGGCAAACAAGCAGAATAGATAGTGTGAACATTGCAGTGAAAAAAGCAGGTGAAAAATGTAAAGGTGCAGTGCTTGCTTCAGATGCATTTTTTCCATTCCCAGATAGCATAGTAGAAAGTGCAAAACATGGAATTACAGCTATAATTCAGCCCGGCGGCTCGCTAAAAGATCAAGATGTGATAAAAGCTGCAAATGAAAATAAAATTGCTATGTTTTTCACTGGCGTTCGCAGTTTTTTCCATTAGGCTTTGTGTCTTATCGTCATACCGCCACAAACCGTCATACCGCGATTCATTCGCGGTATCTCTCAACATAGATCCCGCTAACACGTAGCGGGATGACGGTTGTCAGCCAAGTAGCCCCCTATGATGTCATTCCAGCGCCCCTATGATGTCATCCCAGTGCCCCCTGTAATGTCATCCGAGTAGCTGACACTGGGATGACACCCTCCTAGTAGAAACGCTTTTGTAATTGCAACATTCGTGCAATCTTTAGCCATAAACATTAAGAAATTTCCCAAACGAAAAAAAAGGCAAAAGAAGCCCTGGGGTTATTATCTGCTTTAAAATATTGGCGTTTTTTATGTTTTAAACGCTTGACAAGCAAGATTTAGCTGCTTTTAATTGCAACTAACCTATGCTGCAAATGTTTAAGAAATTTACTAAGCAGAAAAAAAGACAAAGAATCCCCGAGTTAGCTAGTCCTTTACTATCTCTGTCGAGTATTGGCATTTTTTGATGTCTTGTAACGCTTTATAAGCGCGTTCAGCTTATTTAGATAAAAATCTAGATGTAGATGAAGTTTTGTAAAGACATACAGTATCTATATACTGCAAAAAATTGAACATAAGACGCCGATACATTAAGTAATCCTTACCTTTTAATCTGCAGATTGGCGAAAGCAAATACAATAGCTTCAGTTTCATGATAAGAGGGCTGGCGGAGTTTGTCAAGTAAGTTTTTTTGTTTCTATGGGTCAGTTGGACTTAAAGTCTACACAAAAAACGTTTACAACCAACGTTCAACATGGTAAATTAAAAACGGTTTATTCCTCGGTAGCTCAGTGGTAGAGCAGTTGGCTGTTAACCAATTGGTCGCTGGTTCGAATCCGGCCCGGGGAGCTTTTCTCTGTGAAATTCTAGTGTTGATTTTATATGAACATTAAATCAGTGGTTTTATGTATACTAGATGGCTGGGGAAATGGAGTAGAAAGCAGTAAATACAATGCTATTAGCAACGCAAATCCACCCTGTTGGCAATATATTAGCTCTAATTATCCAAAATGCAGTTTATCCGCCTGTGGAACTGATGTGGGGTTACCTGGTGGTCAAATAGGTAACTCAGAAGTTGGCCATATGAATATTGGCAGTGGTAGAGTGGTAATACAAAGCCTTCAGCGCATTAATCAAGAGATTGGAACAATAGAAAACAATGTAAATCTACAAAGTTTTATTAATGATCTAAAAAGTAAGAACGGAGTATGCCATATAATGGGATTGGTGTCCGATGGTGGTGTTCATTCGCATCAAAAGCATATTTCAACTTTAGCAAATAAAATATCACAGCATGGAATAAAAGTGGTGATAAATGCATTTTTAGATGGCAGAGACACATTGCCAAATTCAGGAAAAAAATGCATTCAAGAATTTACAAAGAGTATAAAGGGAAATGACACAAGAATTGCTACTGTTTCTGGGCGTTACTATGCTATGGACCGTGACAACAGGTGGAAGAGAACAATCGAAGCTTATGAGGCTATCGCATTTGCAAAGGCACCTTGTCATGATAATGCAGTATCGTTGATTGAGAATAACTATCAAAATAACATAACTGATGAGTTTATCAGGCCCGCAGTAATAGGTGATTATCAAGGTATAAAACCAGAAGATGGAGTCCTGTTGGCTAACTTTCGTGCTGATCGAATGATACAATTAGCAAGTATTTTGCTTGGCAAAACAGATTACGCTAAGGTAGCAAAATTCTCTTCAATTTTAAGTATGATGAAGTATAAAGAAGATCTCAAAATTCCTTATATTTTTCCTCCTACTTCTTTCGCTGATACTCTAGGACAAACAATAGAAGACAATAAATTACGACAATTACGTATCGCCGAAACCGAGAAATACGCTCATGTGACTTTCTTTTTCAATTGTGGAAAAGAAGAACCTTTCTCTGGTGAAGAAAGAATACTCATTCCCTCACCAAAAGTTCAAACTTACGATTTGCAGCCCGAAATGTCAGCCTTCGAGCTCACAGAAAAGCTTGTAGAAAAAATTCACTCCCAAGAATTCGCACTGATAGTTGTAAATTACGCTAATCCTGATATGGTAGGGCATACAGGTAATATAAAAGCAGCCGAGAAAGCTGTGCTAGCTGTAGATGATTGTCTTGCGAAAGTGCTGAATGCTGTTAAAAAGTCAAGCAACACCGCATTAATTGTTACTGCAGACCATGGTAACGTGGAATGTATGTTCGATGAAGAAAATAATACACCTCATACAGCACACACTCTAAATAAAGTGCCATTTATTGTGTCTTGCGATAATCTAAAACTAAGAGACGGAAGGTTATCTGACATTGCCCCTACTATTTTACAGCTACTTGGAATTAAAAAACCAAACGAAATGACAGGCAGTTCGTTGATTTCTTGCATTACCCTCTGTCATTCCAGCTAGGCAGCGTTATGCACCGGAATGACATCAAATAGATGTGTTTTAACTTAATCCAACTTTTAAATTTTTCGCTGTTAGTACTAATGATTCATTAAAGAAGCTGTCAATATCACCAATACTATCTATATTTTTTGTACTGATAGATTGGTCAATTCTTTTGACCAAATTAGATAAAACTTTATTAGGGCCAATTTCAACAAATTTGTTAATGCCACGGCTTGACATATACAAAACCATTTCTCTCCATTTCACTCTGCTTACAACTTGCTTGGCGAGTAAAGTTTTTATAACTTTGGGATCACTCTCCTCTTTAGCTGTAACATTTGATATCAAAGGAACTATAGGACGGGTTATTTTAATACCCTTCAAAAACTCCAAAACTTTTTCATCAGCAGGTTTCATAAGAGATGAATGAAAAGGCCCACTAACCTGTAATTTAATTAGTTTCCTCACACTCGAGTTTTTGAATAAATCGGGTAACATTTCAAGAGCTTCTCTAGTGCCACTTATAACCACTTGTCCGCCACCGTTATCGTTTGCAATTTCACAAATTCCGTCAATTTGAACTGATTTCAATATATCTTCCACTTCATTTATCTCTGCTCCAAGCAACGCAACCATTCCGCCTTTACATTTCAGTGAAGCTTCATGCATTGCTTCGCTGCGAACTTTCAGCAGCTCGATTGCAGACTCAAGCGTTAACGCTCCTGCAGCACACAGCGCTGTATATTCGCCAACTGAATGCCCACAAACATATTTAACATTGTGATCAGTGAAAAGAGATTTGCCAAACACATGCTCCATAACACGTAGCATTGCAATTGATACTGCCATTATAGCTGGCTGAGCGTTTTCTGTAATGGTTAATTCTTCAATAGGACCGTTGAAGATTAAATGAGACAGCTTTCCATCCAATATGCTATCTACTTCATTAAATACTTGTCTTGCAACAGAAAACTCACTATATAAGCTCTTTCCCATTCCTACAAACTGAGAGCCCTGACCGGGGAAAGCAAAAATCATGATAGTTATTATTTATTCCTTATTAAATATACTACTTTATTTATTTTTTGTCAATATTTTAGAATAATGATTGACTTAGTGAATTAAGTTCACTAGAATATTAGCTGACTAAAAGTTTATAAACAACAATGAATTATCATAAAATTATTATAGTTATGACAGACGGTCAAGAGTTTGAAACTCGTTCCACTTATGGAAAGGAGGGAGATAGGGTAAAACTTGATAGAGATCCTCTTACTCACCCTGCATGGACTGGAAGTTTGACAAGCGGGTTAGCAAGTAAAACTAGCAAATTAGCTAAGTTTAACGATAAATATGGAAGCATTTTCTAATTCTCCTCCTCTTTAAGTTTTAGAGAGTTTACTGAAGCATGCATAAATACAAAAATATAGGCTATGTTGCTTCTCCATCACCAAAATCGCAGGAAGTATCTAAACTATTAAAGAAACTTAATTTTATCAATATAACAGAAGAAAATAAGTCCGAAATCGATCTATTGATAGTTGTTGGCGGTGATGGCTTTATGCTACGCACTTTGCACAATTACGTCATAGAAAATAAAAACATGCATGTGTATGGGATAAACACTGGCAATGTTGGGTTTTTGATGAATAAATGCTTTAGCTGCAGTGAAGATTTAATTGATCATATAGAGCATGCAACTTCAACTCAGTTAACTTTGCTAAAAATGGAAGCAACAGACACAAGTGGCAAGAGATATCATTACATAGCAGTAAACGAAGTATACGTTTTTAGAAAAGCGAACCAAATAGTAGAGATGAATATTACTATTAATGATAAGCTAAAAGTAGAAAAATTTAGAGGGGACGGAGTAATATTATCTACCCCCACAGGCAGCACTGCATACAACTTCTCTGCCGGTGGCCCAATCTTGCCGCTAAATTCAAATTTACTTGCACTCACTTCTATCAATAGCTATTACCCAAGGCATTGGAATGGAGCGTTAATATCAAACGATACAATCGTACAAATTGACATTAACGACACAAAAAACCGTCCAGCACTTGTAGTATCAGATTACAAGGAGTTTCATAATATATCACAGATAAAAATACAAAAAGACCATGAAAACACAATAACTTTGCTCTTTGACAAAGATTACCCTCTGAATGAAAGGATCTTTGATAGACAATTTCTATACTAATAATTATCCGTAAACTGGTATTTACTACATCTTAATAACTATAGCGTAATCAATGCAGCATAGTAATTAATTTTGGAGCAGATATGCATGGATTAGAAAACGGAGATAATGTCACACCAACTTCTTATACAAAAAAGGATGAAGATGGCAAGAAAGTACTGCCGACACCAGCATCTAGAAGCACAGTGCCACGAACAAACGATAAAAATGAAATTTCACACTCTACAAGTCCGTTTGATGGCGAGTCTGATGATAAAGAAACAGCAAACTTAAATATGGAAGGATCAGTTGGTGATGGATCAGAAGAACCTATTTATGCAACTATAGACCCAGATACAAAATCTTCGAAAAAGAGTTTAGACAGTGGAATAGATGGTCAAAATTCAATTCTAAGCAGATCCCCTTTTCAAGAGACAGTATTTGATGATCCTGATGATCTTGATAAAACATTAACACGGTTAAGCAGAGAATCAAGTAACAAACTTAGCAATGTACCTTCAACTTCTCCACCATCATATAAGACAGATGACTCTGAAGAGTCTTTGTCACTAAATTCTGATGTAGGTGGCACAACAAATAAAAAAACAAACAGATTCTTGCCAAGAGCAAAGTATTCCATGCAGCAGAAGGGCTTTATAATTTTTACTGCAAGTGCTATTATACTCAGTATATCTGCAGCTTTATTATATTTACAAGATAAAGCAAAATTTATTGCATTTTTTACAAACAGCCCAAAATATATCACTATACCAGTTATCGCACTTGCTGCATTGCTTGCAATTGGTCCAATATTTTTTGCAACAAGGCAATTTATAGATACTGAAGAACATTCCATTCAAAAAAAAGATGCGGATAAAATTTTAGCTGAGGTGTTGGAGCACCAGCCAAAAGATAAAGCTATAAAATCTGTAAGACTGGAATATAGCAATGGCACTCATTCAAATTTTGTACTTAATGCTTGGGAAGCTAAACAAGGCTTCACTAACATTGACGAAAAAGTAATTACTAGAACTAATAAAATAAAATCAGTAATTAACGACAGACCAATATTTACTGCATTATTTACTGGTGTAGTTGCTGCAAATATAGCGTTTCCTCTAGGGCTACTTGCAACACATGGTGTTAATGGTGTACAAAAATTTTACCAAAACCCTTTGACTAATAACATAGGATTATCATTACTTATAGGTTCTGGTATACTTGCATTATCAATTATATGTCTTGGCGTGCATTATTATAGAAAAACAAATTGCACTAACCTTATATATTCTGAAGAAGAGATTGATCCTAAAGATGTTAATGGGAAATTCATTGAGGAAATAAAACGAGAAAGAACAAATGTTCTTGGGGAAAATCACAGTAAAGACGCTAAACGCAGCAGCTTAACGCTTGAGCAAGTTGTGGTTCAATCTCATAATTGTAAGGATATTGTTTATAGTGTCGGTTAATAAAATGCATGATATAGCTAGTGCAGCCCTACGTCATACCGCTGCAGACCGTCATACCGCGATTCATTCGCGGTATCTCTAGATCCCGCTAACACGTAGCGGGATGACGATTGTCAGGGTAGCACCTCCCTCCCCTGTCATCCAAGTAGCTGACTGACCTTACCCAGAAAAAGTGGAGAGAAAGTTTGGAATGTTTTTCACAAAGAGAATGATGAATCAAAATGCTCAGGAATGCAATAGTTAATAGTGACGTTGTTTGTTATAAAAAATTTCTATGTATTCAAATATTGCAGTTCTAGTTTGTTGAGCAGAGTGTTGTGAAGTATCAATAAGTATTTCTCTTTTCAATGAGCTAAAGAAGCTTTCCACAACAGAATTGTCGTAACAACAACCTTTATGACTCATCTATGTTTTTTATGGATAAGAGATATTGATAACCTTGCGAAGTATATTGTGAACCTTGATCACTATGTAATAGTAGATTTTTGGCAGGTTTACGCTTGTTAACGGCCATTAATAAAGAGTCCATAACCAATTGTTTATTTATTGAACTGCTCATTAACTACCATGCGTGAATATAGATCGATTATTGTTGCCAAATATAGCCATCCTTCTTTGGTTTTTATATAAGTAATCCCATACTTTATTTGGTTGATCGACAATAAAGTTTTGGTCTAATATATTGGGAGCTACTGTCCGTTTGTTGTTTCTTAATTTTAAATTTTCTTCTCAATATAGCCTGAATACCATTTTTCTGCATAATACTTTGCACTGTTTTTAAGTTGCAACTTTTACCCAAAGCCTTTAATTCAGCATGAATTTTAGGAGCTCCATATCTACATTTAGAAGCTTGATATATTTTTTGAATATCTGCTAATAACTCTTTATTTGCTGATTCTCTACTGCTTATTTTCCTTGTAGTCCACTTATAGTAGCCACTAGCAGAAAACCCTACATAATTCCTGCACTTTATAGTGTTTACTATGCTCTTTTATGAAAAAATATTTTACTCTTTTTGACTGGCCAGGGCTTTTTTTAAAATGTCTCTTTCTCTTGTTACTTTTGCTAACTCTTTCTGTAAATCAAATCTCTCTTTGTCATAAGGTGCTACATCTGGAAATGCATTTGCCGCTGACTTTTTTTCGTTATATTTCTTCATCCATTTTCCTAATACACTATCCCTTATTCCTAGATCTCTTGCTACTTTTGCAACTGGTTGACCTACCTTTCTTTGTTCATTTGCCAGCTTAACAGCTTCCAATTTGAATTCTGCCGTATATTCTCTTGCCATTTCTAATCCTCCAAAATTTTATTTTACCCGAAAAAACTCCTTTCTTTCTCTCCACTTTTTCTGGGTAAGGTCAGTCTGTCCAGGTTCCAAGATCGGTGTCAAAAATTGCTCAAACCATCCATTAAAAACATCCATATTACAGTGGCCTTCAAAGGTTAACGGAACAACTATCTTTCTTCCACTTAAGGCTGCAACCATACTGATTCGTTGAGTTTTCTTTCCAGATTTTAAGGCATAAAACCGCTGTCCTTTCTGGCAATATCCGTAGTTCGGTGTTATCAATGCCAGACTCATCTATATACACTAAGTTTTTAGGTTCTTTTGTCGCTATAATTTTCAAAAATTCAGCACGTTTTTCTTCGTTTCTTTCCTTGTATCCATATGTCTTTTTTTGCGCGTAAATCCAATTTTTTTAAGGGCTCGATAGATCGTTTGGATACTAACGTTGTTCCAAAGTTTAGCCATTTCCGATAGAGTCTTTCCTCCGTGTTCTCTGGCAAATTTGGCAAAGGTATCCCAGTCGGTAATTTTGTGATTGTAACCCCCATTTCCAAGTTTTTTTGATTGAAAGTCTCCTGTTTCTTTTCTTCTTTGCTGCCACTGTTTCTCTGCTTTCTCCTTCGTCTAGCGCTTCCATTGCTTTTTTTCTTAAATCATAACTATATGCTGCTGGCATTCAACCTCCTTATCATCATCTACCCTTATCCTATCACATCCGGACTTTTATGGAAAGAGCTATATTTTTATCAATTCTGCAATCATTTATCTTAATATTAAGTTTCTTAAACCTTCTTGATGCTTGTGAATAGCTGATAACTGCCAAATCTCTTCCTATTTGTTGCAAATACCCTTTTATAAACCCGACTGTTTGTCTTAAACCAATTCTAAAGAAACTGACGATTATATGCACCAAAATCACAACTTTATCACTATAAATATAGTTGCCGCCCTGCATTTTTGGACAATTCTCGTACCAATTTTCTATGGCGTCATTGATATAACAAAAAATGCTTCCTCTTTCTTGGAGAAATTTGTTATATTCATGGCAGTTACTGACTCTCATTTTTTGTGGCATATTTTTTCTTCAACAGTTAAATGGCTGTTTATAATGAATTTTGTCAGTAACTGCCAGTTCTTTTCACTTGAGCGATGCAACAAAGCCATCCCAGTGTCACGCACTGGGATGACATCATCCTTTTTTTGGGATTCCAGCGTCAAGCGCTGGAATGACACCTCTCTTGGGCTCTCTTAGCTATAAATATTAAGGAATTTACCAAACGAAAAAAAAGGCAAAAGAAGCCCCGTGGTTGGCTAATTACTTACATTATACTTTCAAGTATGGCGTTTTTTTATTCTAAACGCTTAATAACCGCGATTTAGTTGCTTTTAAGCCGCAACTAATCTAAATTATAAACATTAAGAAATTTACTAAACAGAAAAAAAGGCAAAAGAAACCCTAGGGTAGCTAGTTATTCACTATCCATTTTTTAAATCGGCGTTTTTTGATGTTTTAAATGCTTTATAAGCGCATTTCTGCTTATATTAGGTAAAAATCTAGAAATTTTATAAAGACATAAGGTGCACATAGTGCAAAAAATTAAACATGGGACGCCAGATACGTGAGTTTTTTTGTCATTTAATCTGTACAGAGAAGATAAATAAATAGCTTCAGTTTCATGATAAGGGGGCTGGCGGAGTTTGTCAAGGGATTTTTGACGAAATGATTTTGAAAGCAAAGAGCGGGAGAAGGGGTTCGAACCCTCGACCTCAACCTTGGCAAGGTTGCGTTCTACCAACTGAGCTACTCCCGCAATTAAATTAACCTAAATTTACTTAATTATAGGCATATACAGCGATTTGTAAACCCCGTGTACACGAAAAATGTGAGAGCCCATAAATTTGCGTGGTTCCTTCTATGATCTTTTCGTATACTTAAGACTCATTTTTGATTATCATAGGTTTTCAATTGTGCCAAAAAATGTATTAATTTTATGGGAATATTTTTATATAAAGACGACTTGCCAGCTAGTTCAATACCAGATGATATAAGGTCTATAGCTGTTGATACCGAGGCAATGGGGCTACTTCATAGCAGAGATAGATTATGCCTTGTGCAGCTCTCTTTTAATGATGGCAACGTTCACTTAGTTCAACTCAAGAACGATTATACAGCGCCAAATTTAAGAAAAATATTAGAGGATAAAAATATAACTAAAATATTTCACTTCGCGCGATTTGATGTGAGCATAATACGTTATTACTTGGAAACTTGGGCACTTCCGTGCTATTGCACAAAGATAGCTTCACGTTTAGTTCGCACTTACACAGATAATCATAGCTTAAAAGAGTTGTGCTTAGAGCTGCTTGATACCAAACTAAATAAGCAGCAGCAATCTTCTGATTGGGGAAATGAAAATTTAACAGACAAACAAAAAAGTTATGCTGCATCTGATGTTTTGTATCTCCACAGGATAAAGGAAAAGCTAGACTTAATGCTGGAACGTGAAAATAGAAAAGAATTGGCCCAAAAGTGCTTTGAATTTCTTCCTACTCGTATTGAGTTAGACTTAATGGGTTGGGAAAACGTGGATATCTTTAACCACCAGATGTAATAGAAGTTTTTTGTTTGTGCAAAACACTTTAGGGCAATTTTTCAAGCTCTGCGGTAAGAATTTAGTTGATTAACTGCTAATAGATACGCTATATTTTACAAAAATTTAGGTATTTTATGAGTGATGATATTACATCGGTAAATGATCAAAATTTCAAATCTGAAGTCACTGACTATAAAGGGTTTGTTCTGATAGACTTTTGGGCAGAATGGTGTGGGCCATGTAAAAGTCTAATGCCACGTATCGAACAATTGGCTAAAGACAGAAAAGGCAAGATTAAGATCTGCAAATTCGACATAGATGAAGGGACTGAAGTGCCAAGTAAGTATGGGGTTCAATCTATACCTACTTTGATTATATTTCAAGATGGTAAGGAAATTGCACGCAAAATTGGTGCAACAAATGATCTGCTAAGTTGGGTTGATAGTGAAATAAGCTAATAGACAAATTTGCTTTTGTGTGTATTATAAATATTGATAAAAGGGATTGTAGCTCAGTCGGTTAGAGCAGTTCGCTCATAACGAATTGGCCGTAGGTTCGAGTCCTACCAATCCCACCATTGTTAGCATGATCGTAACAATGAGAAAACTATAGTATATGAACTATATATTAATGTAATGGGGGAAATGATGGAATTTACTAAGTCTCTAAATAACAAGTTAGATGAATTGCACTTACTAAATCATCCATTTTACCAGTCATGGAATACAGGAAGCTTAAGCTTGCAAGCTTTACAAACCTATGCTAAAGAATATTATCACCACGTTGCTGCGTTTCCTCGTTACATCAGTGGTATACATTTTCTGTGCCCAGATCTAAAAATGCGACAGGTTTTACTTGGTAATTTAATAGAAGAGGAACAAGGTGATGAAAATCATCCAGAGTTATGGAAACGTTTTGCTGAAGGGCTTGGCGTTGCGCGATCTGATCTTCGTGAAAGTGCACAGATTAAGGAGACACAAGAATTAATTGATGGTTACTTTGACATTGTAAGATCAGGTTTTGCAGCAGGTCTTGGAGCCTTGTACGCTTACGAACGTCAAACTCCAGAGGTTTCCAAGTCTAAAATTGAAGGTTTAAAAAAACACTATTCAATAAGTGATGAGCGTTCTCTTCAATTTTTTACGGTCCATATGCATGCTGATGAATGGCATTCTGAGGAATGTGCAAATCTTATTGAAGATCTAGATGAAAAAGAGCAAGATAAAGTTATGCAGGGTGCTCAAAAGGGAGCAAGGCTCTTGTGGGGTTTTCTTGATGGAATGATGAATGCTAGCGTGTGTTAGTAGTTGTAAGTAGCTTAAACTCAGTGATGTTGGAATGCAATGTCTGCATGTAATCTTCTTATATCTGACTTACGGCTTTGGGTTCATTTAGGCTATAGTGCAGAAGAGAAGTATCATTCTCAATTAGTTAGTGTTAATATTGATTTTACCTTTAAATCCCCCCCTTTAGGACTTACAACTGACCGGCTTGAGGATACTATATGCTACTTGGAGGTAGTCCAGAGTATTCAATCTCTCGTTCAAAGCAAGCAATTCAACTTAATCGAGCATTTAACTCATGATATATACAGGACCATTAATAACCTTGTGATGCAAAAAAAGCTTATTATTTCTTCTATAGGCGTAACTATTCACAAAGTTGCACCACCTGTCCCCAGTGTGCATGGAGGTGTTTTCTTTACTTATCGTAATGCGTTGCAAGAATGATTTACATTTCTATTGGCTCAAATATGGGGAATCGCTTTTCCCATTTACAAAAGGCTGCTCAGTTACTGCAGGAACGCTATTTTAAAAATTTAAAATCTTCAATTATTCTGGAAACTAAGGCTATTTTACCAAATGATGCTCCACCTCAGTGGAATAAGCCATTTCTAAATATGGTTGTGTATGGAAGTTGTTCTTCTTCTCCTGAAGAGCTGTTAAAGGGCCTTAAACAAATTGAGTGTGACATTGGCCGCCCGCAGGTCTATGAAAAATGGGCACCTCGCGTTATTGATTTGGATATTTTGTTATGGGATGACCTGACACTTGATACACCCTACCTTAAGATTCCTCACCCAGAATTGATAAACAGACCATTTTTGCTTCACTTGATGGCAATGCTGAGTCCCATGGCAGTAGTTAACAAAACGTTTGGTACTATTAACCCTAACATTAAGGATTGCTTTTTAAGGAGTTTTACGCTTTCACCAGAGCTTGTAGGTATTGTTAATATTACTCCTGATTCATTTTCAGATGGTGGTCTTTATTATGATGCAGATCAAGCAACCAAGCAGGCACTGCAGCTGTTATCAGATGGTGCAAGCATAGTTGAACTTGGTGCTCAATCAACAAGACCTGGCTCCTCAATACAAACTCCAAAAGCAGAATATGCACGCTTAAAACCAGTGCTTGATGACCTTAATCAATATATGAAAGTTGGTGACATTAAAGTCAGCATTGATAGCTTCTGGTCAGACGTTATTTTAAATGTTTTGGAACACTACAACATTGCCTGGGTAAACGATCAGAAGGGAGATCTAGATGATAATACCTTAAAAGCGATTGCTAGCAGTGGATGTAGTATCGTTATTATGCATTCACTCTCCATACCACCACATAGTGACAACATTATCCCAAGTGACATTGATCCAATTGATACCATAAATAATTGGGCAGAAAAGAGCATTAACAGGTTACTTGCCCTAGGTTTTGATCAAAGCTCGATCATTATTGATCCTGGTATTGGTTTTGGCAAATCTATGTACCAGAATATCCAGATTTTACGCAGTATAGAAACGTTACAAAATTTTGGCTGCAAAGTTCTGGTTGGTCATTCTAGAAAGTCATTTATTTCTTCTTTTTCTACAGAACCTGTCTTTAACCGAGATTTAGAAACAATTGCTTTATCATCTGCATTGCACAACAAGGTTGATTTCCTTCGAGTGCATAATGTGCGTGATCACATGCGATTCTTTGTAGCTCAAGCTGCTTTACAGGGATGATAGTTATCGGAATTATGGCTGTTGATCCCAAGGGGGTAATTGGAATAAATAATGGATTGCCCTGGCATTATCCAAGTGAGTTAGATCATTTTCGTCAGGTGACTGACAAACAAGTTATTGTTATGGGAAGAAAAACATTTGAAACTATGTCTCAAAACATATTAAAGGATCGTATCCCTGTTGTTTTTTCTCGTAACAAATTAAATTCTTGTTTTAACAGAGGAGTAAAATGCACTATTATTTCTTCTATGCAAGAGTTTTTGTCAATCCAAAGTAATTCTAAAGTCTTCATGATTGGTGGAGCACAAATAGCGCATCTTTTTTTGGAGTATGATCTAATCTCAGAATTTATCATAACAGAAATTCACAAACCCTATAAAGGTGATGTATATTTCAACTTAACACTTCTTGATGGATGGCATAAAACTATTCTCACCAAAACGAAAGATTATACTATATGTAGGCTAATACGTTAATATGCATGTTAAAGCAATTTATACCCACCGCATTGAATGTGGGGAAGTATTAGAGCAGGTTCTTGATCGCTATGTTTCAGAGTTGCTAGGAGAGGAAGTTGTTCTTGCTATCACATCAAAAATCATTTCTATTTGTCAAAAACAAGTGGTTTGCAAAACTGCTTGTTCTAAAGAAGAGCTAATCAAAAGAGAAGCTGATGCAATTGTTGATGTAGACCATAATTCTTACGGCATCTATTTAACAATCAAAGACAATATCTTAATTCCATCTGCTGGTATTGATGAATCAAATGGTAATGAAATGTATATTTTATACCCAAAGGATGTTCAGAAAACAGCTCTATCAATATGGAACTATCTCAAGACAAAACACTGCATAAAACATCTTGGTATTTTGATTACAGATAGTAACATAACACCTATGCGCCTTGGGGTTACGGGCGTTGCTCTTGGTTGGTGTGGATTTGAACCATTTTATTCCTATATAGGCAAGCCAGATCTTTATGATCAACCACTGCAAGTAACACAAGTCAATCTTCTTGATGCGTTGGCAACGTCTGCTGTTTTAGTTATGGGAGAAGGGGCGGAGCAAACACCAATGGCAATAATTAGTGGTGCACCAAAGATTCACTTTCTTACTCGTCCGCCAACTACAGAAGAAGAAAAAAGTGTGAAGATATCTATGGAAGAGGACCTTTACTCTCCTCTCCTCATGCGAGCCCGCTGGTTAAAGAGTTAAAGAGGAACTTAAAAATTTGCTATTAGACTTCTTACATAACCATATAACATTGGGAATAGAAACAAAAAACTTACTTGACACCCTTCGCCAGCGCCCTTATCATGATAGTGAAGCTATTGTATTTGCTTTCGCCAATCTGCAGATTAAAAGGTAAGGATTACTTAATGTATCGGCGTCTTATGTTTAATTTTTTGCAGTACATAGATACTGTATGTCTTTACAAAACTTCATCTACATCTAGATTTTTATCTAAATAAGCTGAACGCGCTTATAAAGCGTTACAAGACATCAAAAAATGCCAATACTCGACAGAGATAGTAAAAGACTAGCTAACTCGGGGATTCTTTGTCTTTTTTTCTGCTTAGTAAACTTCTTAAACATTTGCAGCGTAAGTTAGTTGCAATTAAAAGCAGCTTAATCTTGCTTGTCAAGCGTTTAAAACATAAAAAACGCCAATATTTTAAAGCGGATAATAACCCCAGGGCTTCTTTTGCCTTTTTTTTCATTTGGTAAATTTCTTAACGTTTGTAGCTAAACGACAACCGTCATCCCGCTACGTGTTAGCGGGATCTATGCTTTGAGATACCGCGAATGAATCGCGGTATGACGGTTCGCGGCGGCGTGACGATAAGCTCGTCATCCCGCTACTTGTTAGCGGGATCTAGAGATACCGCGAATGAATCGCGGTATGACATAGGGAACCCTTTCTTGGGTTAGCTATAGATTTACTTCGCATATTCAGCTAATTTTTATTACAATTACAACAAAATAATTTTGGCTTTGATGAAAACTGTATATGTATGTCAATCCTGTGGTCACAGCACTGGTAGGTGGGTAGGGAAGTGTATTGCATGTGACAATTGGGATACAATTGTTGAGGAAATAGCAGTAAAAACGGGCAAAAGAAGTATATCTGCGCCAATTTTAATAAAGACGTTATCAGGTAGCGAAATTATCACTCCAAGTCGTTTTCTAACAGGAATAGAAGAATTAGATAGAGTTTTTGGTGGGGGTATCGTTCAAGGTGCTAGCATTTTAATTGGAGGCGAACCTGGAATTGGGAAATCCACCCTTTTGCTTAGAATTGCAGCTAATGTTGTGCAACTTTCCTCTTTTGAATGTCTTTATGTATCCGGCGAGGAATCTTTAGAGCAAGTGAGTCTCAGAGCAAAGCGTCTTAAGATAAATGAACCTAAAATTAAGCTTTTATCTACAGTGTCTTTAACTGATGTAGTAGCAACAATAAAGGAAAACAAAAGTATTAAATTCTTAGTAATTGACTCTATACAAACAATGTATGATAGCAGAATTACATCAGCACCAGGAACTGTAACTCAGGTCCGCACTTGCGCACATGAATTAACCATTCTTGCGAAACAATATGGTATTTCTCTCTTAATAGTTGGTCATATAACTAAGGATGGACAAATAGCTGGACCTAAAACTTTGGAGCATATGGTGGATACGGTATTATATTTTGAAGGTGAAAATAGCAATCAATATCGCATTTTGCGTACTATTAAAAATAGATTTGGCCCTGCAAATGAAATTGGTGTTTTTGAGATGTCTGAAGCAGGACTTGTGCCTGTTGATAACCCATCATCATTGTTTCTGATGGCCCATGACAGAGAAGTAGTTGGCAGCGCCGTATTTGCAGGAATTGAAGGTTCAAGACCAATTTTAATGGAAGTTCAAGCATTAATAGCAGGAACTAATATGGCAACCCCAAGAAGGGCAGTAGTTGGGTGGGATATTAATAGATTGGCTATGATCATCGCGGTGCTAAATGCTCGTTGCAAAATGTTTTTGCATGATAAAGAGGTATACCTAAACATTGCAGGGGGACTCAAAATACAGGAACCATCGGCTGATCTTGCTGTTGCTGCTTCCCTTATTTCAAGTATAGTAAATTTACCGCTGCCAACTTCTTCAATAATCTGCGGTGAAGTTGCACTTTCAGGAGAAATTAGGAACATCTCGCATGCTGATCTCAGACTAAAAGAAGCACAAAAGTTAGGATTCAAAAAAGCAATTATGCCTAAAAATGGTAACTATTCTTCTCATGATATTGAAATAATCAAGCTTGGTCACGTAAGGGAATTAAGAGAAGTCTTTAATTACAATTAAATAACGCTTCAGCAAATTCTTTGCTAGTAAACTCCCTTAAGTCCTCTATATTTTCGCCAATTCCTATAGCATGTAACTTTATCTTATAAGCTTCTGCAAGTCCAATTACCACTCCGCCCTTAGCAGTGCCATCTAACTTTGTTACGATTAGCCCGGTAACATTAACCATTTTGCTAAATGCTTCTAATTGGCTATAAGCATTTTGGCCGGTAGTTGCGTCAAGAACTAAAATAACGTCATGAGGGGCAGTGTCATCCAATTTCTTTATCGTTCTATATATTTTTGATAACTCCTCCATAAGGTTCACATTATTTTGCAGCCTTCCTGCTGTGTCAATTAGAACAACATCAACGTTATCTTTTATAGCTTGACTTACAGCTCTATATGCCACACTTGCAGAGTCGCTACCGTACTCTCCAGTAACAATCAAGCAATCAGAACGTTCTGCCCAAATGTTTAATTGTTCACTAGCAGCAGCTCTAAATGTGTCGCATGCAACAAGCATAACGGATTTTCCCATTTCCTTATATTTATATGCGAGCTTACCTATAGTCGTGGTTTTACCGTTACCATTTACTCCGCATACCATTATTATATGTGGTTTTTTGTTTAAAATTAGCGGTTGCACAGCAGGGTTCAATATCGATTCTATTTCGCTCATTAGCTGCTGTGTGATGGTATTATACTCAACTTCCTTGTCAAATTTGATGCTTGTGAGCCTATCGATAATCAACTTGGAAGTTTTATGACCAATATCCATGCTAATTAGCAATTCTTCTAATTCATCTAAAAGCGACTGATCTAATTTTTTTTTGCCAGAAAAAATACTTTTCACCCCGTCGCTAAAGCGAGAAGAAGTTTTTAACAGGCCCTGATAAAGGTTACTAAACAAACTCAAGGGATACTCCTTTTTAAATTATAAACTTAATTACAATATAAAGAATGACATGCACTACGTGAATTTGTAAAGTAAAATACACTCAAAAACTACAATTTTACCTTACAAAAATTACACTTTTTGAGTGTATTTTACTTTAGTTTTTAACCTAAATATGTTATAATGTAGAATAGCGGTTCACAGGTAATTTTATGAGTTATAATGAGAAAATTTTAGATCATTACGAAAATCCAAGGAATGTTGGCTCTCTGGATAAAAATGATCCAAATGTTGGTACTGGCCTAGTTGGTGCACCATCGTGCGGTGATGTAATGAAATTGCAGATAAAGGTCAATGACAAAGGTGTTATTGAAGATGCAAAATTTAAAACTTTTGGTTGCGGTTCTGCCATTGCTTCAAGTTCCTTGTTAACAGAGATGATAAAGGGAAGAACCATCAGTGACGTTACACAGATAAAGAATACTCAAATAGTGGAAGAGTTGTCTTTACCTCCAGTGAAGATACACTGTTCGGTACTTGCTGAAGATGCTATAAAGGCTGCTATTCATGACTATCAAAGTAAACAAAAGAATTAAGAAGCTACGAACATGGGTGAATATCAAGAAGTAGGCGGAGGTGAAACTGTAAAAAAGAATAAAAAACTTATCACTATAACTGCGGAAGCAGTAGAAAGGATAAGGTATTTATTGGATCAAAAAAAGCATGCTAACCTTGAGAAACCGGAAGAAGCAATAGGAATAAGAGTGCTAATTAAGCAAAAAGGATGTTCTGGTTTAAAATATGATATTGAATATGCATATGATACTCGTCCTTTAGAGTCGATAATTGAGGAAAACTGTAGTGATGGCCAAAAAGTTAAAGTGTTAATCGATCCAAAATCCGTCATGTTTATTCTTGGCTCTGAAATGGATTATGTAGAAGAAAAATTTTCATCGGGTTTTGTTTTCAAAAATCCTAATGAGAAAGGAAAATGTGGTTGTGGAGAGAGTTTTCATGTCTAGCAACTATTTTGCATTGTTTGAAATTGAACCAGCTTTCAATATCAGCTTTGATGAGTTAGAGAAAAAATATATCGAGCTAAGCAGGACTGATATAAATGAAAGACAGTCCCAAAACATGGAAAATATTAACAGAGCTTATCAGATACTAAAGTCACCGCTAAAGCGTGCTGAGCATTTGCTGGATTTTTTTGATGTGAAAAGCCAAAAGGACCACTTAAATTCTGAAATATTAAGTGAATCAATGGAAATAAGAGAGTATTTGCTGGACTGCGACGATCTACAATTTGCAAGCAGGATGATTGATGAAAAAATAAAAGATTGCGTTAAAAACCTAATTAACACTTTTGCTGTAAAGAATTTTGATGGAGCTGCTACACAAGTCTTAAGATTGAAATATTTATATAAGTCATTTGAGGAGGTGAAAAAGAATGCAACCAATTCAAATTTCTGAACCAAATTCAAGTGAAGTAGTTTTTGGTATAGACCTTGGCACCACCAATTCTTTGATTGCTATGGTAAATAAAGCTGGCAACGTGGAGATATTTAAAGATGAACAAGGAAGAGAACTGCTGCCTTCTGCTCTTTCATATGAAAATAATACATTGAAAACTGGCTACGATGTCGGTCAAAATGCAATCTACTCAATAAAGCGTTTAATGGGTAAAAGTGTTGAAGAATTAAATAAAGAAGGCGTCAATTTTGAAATAGATCATGAAAGCGAAAAAGTTATTAGAATAAAATGCGCAGAGGAAAAGTATCTTACTCCTATTGAGATTTCTGCTGAGATATTAAAAGCTTTATGTGAGAGGGTAAAAAAGTCTAAGGGGCTGGAAGTAAAAAAAGCAGTGATTACTGTGCCAGCTTACTTTGACGATTCAGCACGTAACGCAACCAAATATGCGGCAAAATTAGCTGGAATAGAAGTTCTTCGCCTCGTTAACGAGCCAACCGCTGCAGCGCTTTCTTACTCCATTGAAAAGAACAATAGCAGTGGAATATATGCAGTTTATGACCTTGGTGGCGGAACGTTCGATATTTCGATATTGAAATTGCACCAAGGAGTGTTTCAAGTCCTTGCGGTTGGTGGTGACACCAAACTCGGCGGTGATGATTTTGATCATTTGCTGAGTTCAATTGTGATTGATAAGTATAGAGAAAAGACGGCTAAGCAACTAAATTCCTTACTTATCGAATCACGCTCTGTGAAAGAGTACCTAAGCAATCACACTATAGGTATCTTTGAATTTAATGTTAACGGCAAGCCATTTGAGTGCAAAATTACCAGAGAAGAATTCGAGCAGGCAATCAGTTCTTTGGTCAATAAGACTATCAATATAGTCACTCGTACTATAAGCAACATAGATCTTAAAATTGATAATATAAAAGGAGTAATTTTAGTTGGTGGTGCAACTAGAACACCATTGGTTCAAAATTCACTAGTCAAACTCTTTGGAAATAAAGTACTAAATGACGTGGATCCAGATAAAGCAGTTGCCATTGGGGCAGCTCTGCAGGCTCATGATTTAACTTCGAGCTCAAAAGATAGGAATATTCTCCTGGATGTTTTACCTCTATCACTTGGCATAGAAACTATGGGAGGCATAGTTGAAAAAATCATACCAAGAAATACGCCACTGCCAGTTTCAGAAACAAAAGAGTTTACAACTTATATTGATGGGCAAACAGCAATGAAAATTCATGTTTGTCAGGGAGAACGTGAAATGATAGAGGATAACAAATCTCTAGCGCAGTTTGAACTAAAAGGTATACCTCCACTGCCTGCAGGTTCTGCAAGAGTTGAAATAGAATTTACAGTTAACGTTGACGGAATCTTGACTGTTACTGCAAGAGAAAAAACTACTGGAATTGAGCAGACAGTTAAAGTAAATTCAAGTTTTGGCTTGAGTGAAGCTGATGTTCAAAATATGGTTAACCAGTCAATAAACAGTTTTGACGAAGATATGAAGGCTCGTTCCCTTGCAGGTGCTAAAATTAATGGAAATAAACTCATACACTTGGTTGAAAACAATAATAACCTTTCCACTGATCAAAAGTTGAAAAACCTATTACAAAATGCAAAAAACGCTTTACAAGGCAATGACTTGAATGAAATTAACAACACTATCGCCGAGTTAGAAAATTCTTCTTTAGAGTTGTGTGAATTAACAAATAGGTAGAAAAAGCTTACACAACCTTGTGCAATACCCTATTTAATCTCAAAGCAACAGGTAACCTGAAATTAAATGGTAACCAATCGACCTTTCCTAATTTAAATGATAAACCAACTATGCTTACACGCCCAATGATATTTTCCATTGGTACAAAACCAACTTCAGGAAACCTACTATCTAAAGAATTATTTCTATTGTCTCCCATAACGAAAAATTGATCGTTAGGTACATAATAAACCGGAGTGTTATATGATAGCTTATTAGAAATGTCATCTACCAAAATCTCATGTTCCTTGCCACTTAAAAGCGTTTCTATATATCTTGGTATGTTACGATTTGACTCATAATCAAAAAAACTTTCAATTTGCCTTCGCTCTACTTTCTGATCATTTAGGTATAATTCTCCCTCTATCATTTGCACTTTGTCACCTGGTGTTCCTATTACTCGCTTAACAAACCTGATGCTGTCATTTCTTGTGGGTTTGAAAACTACTATGTCGCCACGCTTTGGAGGGGTATAAAAAATCCTGCCGCTAAAAATGTTTGGAGAAAATGGAAAGGAGTGTTTACTGTAACCGTATGAATATTTACTAGTAAAAATGTAATCCCCTTCAAGTAGGGTGCTTTTCATTGAACCAGAAGGTATATGAAATGGCTCGAATAAAAAACTACGTATTGATAGCGCAATCAACAGTAAAAAAAACAATGAAGATAAAAATCTTCCCGTTCTTATCACCCAGTTTTTGCTTAGTTCTTCCAACTTTTCCAACTTTGTTTTTCTTATAGATTAAGCTTATTATAATACATAAATTAAAAAATGGTAATATGAAATTTTACTTGTGAATGTTATTCCTCTATTCAAAACAATTTTGAAAAGGCGGTTCATTTCTTTCAACGGTGTCATCCAAGTAGCGTGACACATAACTGTACGAACATTGCAATTTGCAGGTGGCAGATGAAAGTAGCTGATGCACATCTGTACGAACATTTGCTTTTGTTAAGGTAATATGGTGTTATGAAAGTAGCTGACACTGGAATGGCTTTGTTGCATCGCTACTTATGAAAGGCTAACTATAGTTAGGATTATAAGCAACCTATTGAAAATCTTGTTTTTTTTGCAATCAATCTGATCAAATTTAAGAATAGTAATTTGTTATTTATATTAATAAATTTAATTCTATTGAAAATAGCTAAAGCATTGAAATTCTTGAATTTTAGCCGGATTGGTAAATGGTAGTGAAATTTCTTTTACTCAAATTTAGGTATTCATTGACCGTTCTTGTTATAAATACCAGAATAATAAGCTACTGATATTCCCTATCTTTTTTATCTTTAATCCATCATAGCTAGCGATGCAACAAAGCCCACTGGAATCTAGGTTGTAACCGTTCACGGATTGTGAGAATGAATAAAGAACTAAGCAGTCGTAACTTTTGGAAGGGATTTTGGCCATTGAGACGTGATGTCAAAAATATCGACAACATTCTTTCCACAAATCTTTCTCCATGTTCCGACCAGGTGAAAAAGCTGTTTTTACGATAGCCGTCTAATTTGCCGTTCTGCAAGGTTGTTGATTGACTTCAGGCTTTCGTAAAAACTTCCACACCATATCCTCGGCCTTAACATCTTAATGGCCATTCTCAAACCATTTACAAGCCTTGTCATTTCATGCCCCCCCTTTTTGCATTAGTTGTGTAGCATCTTTTAATATTAGCAAGGCCTATAATAGTGCAACACTGCCTTACGTATTGCCAATCCAAATTCTACTTGCTGTAAAATAACACAATCTGCTACATCGCTGCTAATCTCAATCCCTCTGTTTATTGGCCCTGGGTGCATAACAATCGCATCTGGTTTTGCGTATGATAGCTTTTGTGAATCAAGTCCATACAAATAAAAATATTCTTTCTCTGAAGAACTATTATTCATGCGCTCTTTCTGCAATCTCAAAAGCATAATTACGTCAGCATCCTTTATACCTTCAATTAATGAATAATGGACTGAATCTACTTCAGGAAAATGCTTACAAATCAAAGTTGGTGGTGCGACCAAGTTTATCTCTGCTCCAAACATTTTTAGCAATCTTATATTTGATCTTGCAACTCTACTGTGCAGAATATCTCCACATATCACAACTTTGAGGTCCTTTATTTGCTTTTTGTGATTGCTGATTACAAGATAGTCTGCAAGAGCTTGAGTTGGATGTTCACTACTTCCATCGCCTGCATTGATTAGCGAGCAGTTAACATACTTTGCCAGTGTATTAATGATACCACTACTTTTATGCCTGATTATTATGTAATCAGGATTCATTGCATTTAATGTTTTGATCATGTCTTTTAGATCTTCTCCCTTGTTAATAGAAGAAGATCTTATTGGCAAAGTTACAACATTTGCTCCAAGGCTTTTTGCTGCTATTTCAAAAGACGCAAGTGTACGCGTTGAATCTTCAAAGAATAAATTTATTACTGTCTTATTTTCCAAGATATGACTATTTGCAACTTCTTTTTTAAGGTACTGGTTGGCCAACTTAGTTATATTTTCTACATCATCGACTGTAAGGTCTGAGATGTTTAACAAATTCCTTCTCTTGTTCATAGTTTCCTTTTCAACTACTTGAACCTATTCTACTTTCTTATTACCTTTTTTCAATAGACTTCTTGTGCAGCAATTGTTTTGGTGAAAGAACGGAAAAAGATAGTAAAGTCAAAATTAAGTTAGAAGGAAGAAAAAGTTCAGCGAGTCAAGAGTAAGGTATATCAGCATAAATCTTTCATCCCAATGTTTAGTGGCGCTGGGGATTACTTCCACTTACACTCATCCGCTATCATAACAGCCTCAAAAAGATGCTTCTCAAGTTCACTTAGAGGCAAATCACTTTGTGAATAATTTCCCCAAGATTTTAGTATATCGGAAGTCTCAACGCCTTCAATAATAGGATATTCTTGGTTTTTTTTAGCGTATAACTCTTGAGCCTGCTTGCTTACTAAAAATTCCAATAAGACTATAGCATTTTCCCTGTTTTTTGCGTTTTTTGTTACTGCTGCACCACTGATGTTTACCATTACACCGTGATCGTTGCGATTAGGAAAAAAAGCCCCTAGCTTGTCTGCAACATTCTTTTTATTTTCTGATGAAAGAATTCTCGCAAAGTAGTAGCTGTTTACTATTGCAACATCTCCCTCACCCGCTGCTACGGCGTAAATTTGATCAGTATCACCACCACTTGGTTTTCTTGCCATATTGCTCACAATTCCGCTTACCCATTCTTTCGTCTTTTCAAAACCATTATTTGCAATCATAAAAGCAATTAACGATCTGTTATATGGACTTGTAGAAGAACGCACTAATATTTTTCCTTTCCATTTTTCATTTGCTAAATCTTCATAAGTACTTAAGTCCTTAGGGTCTACTGACTCTTTATTGTAAACCAATATCCTAGCTCTTTTTGTAAGACCAAACCAATAATCTTCACTGTCTCTAAATCTTGCAGGTATAACACTTTTTAAAACCTCTGAATCTACTTGAGATAAAAGTCCTCTTTTTTTTGCTAGAATTAAGTTGATTGCATCAGCAGTCAAAAATAAGTCAGCTTCACCACCGTTTTCCATTCGTGAAAGTAGCTGAGAATAATCATCAATGATGTAACGTACTTTAATACCTGTATTTTTCGTGAATTCATCAAACAAAGTACGTACTAATTCTTCTTTGCGCGATGAATAAACATTTACCACTTGTGAGTCATTAGTTCCGTCGTTTCTGTATAAATAAGTAATAACTATCAATATAATTGCTATTAAGGATGTGAATATAAAGGCTTTTTTCATATTGGATAAAAAATAACTTCTTTCAGTTAAAGTTACCAAGATGGTACAACTTTAGCAAGTGTAAAGTTCGTTAGATAAATCATAAAAACTTCCTTGACAAGCTTCGCCAGCCCCCTTATTATAACACTGAAGCTATTTATTTATCTTCGCAATCTCTGCAGTGGATTAATGACAAAAAACTTAATGTACTTGGCGTAAATCATGCTTAATTTTTTGCACTATGTGCACCTTATGTCTTTATAAAATTTCTAGGTTTTTACCTAATATAAGCTGAAATGCGCTATTTAAAACATTAAAAAATGCCAACTTAAAAAATGGATAGTGAATAACTAGCTACCCTAGGGTTTCTTTTGCCTTTTTTTCTGTTTAGTAAATTGTATCCGTTCAGCGGAGTGGTAGAATAAGGTAGACAAAGCAAGATAATAAAGATAATCATAGAGCAAAAGTGAGGTAATGTGGTAAACCTTTGAGAACTTTGCAAAAATTTACAGCAAAAAATAGAAAAACTGAAAGCAGAGATAGAAAACTTAAAAGCAGAAAATAAAGCTTTAAAGATAGAGAACGCTGAATTAAAGGAAAGGCTCGGTTTAAATTCAAAAAACTCATCCCTGCCCAGCTCAAAAGAGCTATACAAAATAAAAAAGGACAAGCCAAAAAGCGAAAGGAATGTTGGCGATCAGGTTGGGCATAAAGGAAATTTTCATGCCACAATGGAAGCGGATAAAGTAGTAAAAATAGAGTTGCCTAATATTTGCGAATGCGGAGGAGAGCTTGTAATATGCGAAAAACCTTATGTTCACCAAAAAGTTGATCTTCCGGAAATTAGGCCTTATGTAGTAATTGGAACATGGTCGTTGTTGGAGATGCAGAAAAAGAAAAAGTAGCAAGTTACCAGAAGGTGTTACGCCAGATACATTTGGTCCAAGGGTTAAGTCTATAATTGCAGCACTCAGCGGATTTTACAAAAACTCAAAGCGTGAAGTGGCTAGTATCATAAATGACATTTTTAATTTGAACATAAGTGTTGGCAGCATATCAAATCTTACTATTACCCACAAATATGAGGTTCGTGAGCAAGTCGCCATCCTTCTGCTAAATCAAAGAGACGTTTATATCCTTTCCAAAGAGTAATTGGTCCTGGTTTTGGGTCATTTTTTCTTGCTAAATGGCCTCCAAGTTCATGAAACAGCTTCTTTTATGTTGGGAACTACACTTGGACATGGTTTTCTGTGTATTTTAACGTATAAAACTTTCCATTCTTCTTCAGCTAATAAGGTAGTACATGGTAATGTTGGGTTAGCTCTTGCAATTGATGTAATAAAGAAGATCCTCCAAGCAATAATACTCATAACTGTTAGATATCTCATTAGTCTTTCTGCTATTCCAAGCCTACATTCTTCAACTTTGAGACCGGATTTAAAATTTTATGTAATATCTCTATTTTCCATCTAAGGCAATTGTAAGTTAAAAACGTGATATAAAAGAGATAAGAGAGAAAGATAACCCTGCTCACTAGGAATAGCGGGCGTGCGCGACCGAAAGGAAATTGGTATTACAACCGTTGGTATCAAGGTACGCTAGCCCTATCTCTCGATACGTTTGAATAGTTGCTTGGGACATATATATGCACCCGTTTACAATCTTAAATTAACTAAAACTATCGAGGTTTATTATGGTTACATCTTATCAAAATTTTATTGGCATTGACATCGGAAAATTTAAAAATGTCGTTGCAATTCACAAACAGAAGAATGCTGTCGAATTTGATAATAATGCTTCTGGTTGGCAACAATTATTTCAAGAGTTTTCAGATATTCTACCTAATGCTTTAGTGACTTTAGAAAATACAGGGAAATATGAGCTTGGCTTATCACATTTTCTTACCGACAAAAATATTGCCGTGCATCGAGCTAATACTCGTAAAGTAAAAAGCTTTATTTTATCTCACGGAACTTTAGCAAAGTCTGATAGATCAGATGCAAGAGCTCTTGCTCAATATGGATTTGAACGCCATAGAACTATCTCTCTATTTGTACCTACCTCTACAGAACAATCAACTTTGGCTGCACTTTGTCAACGTCGTGATGATATTACGCAAATGAGAACTCAAGAAAAATGCAGACTTGAAGCACCGGAAAATGATCATATAAAAGAAAGCTGTCAAAAGACCATTGAGTTTTTCGATAGTCAAATAAACGAACTCAATGATACTATACAAAAGATTATTGATGAAAGCCGCGAATTACAACAACGCCAAAAAATTCTTAAAACAGTTCCTGGAATAGGTAAAAAGTTATCACAAGATTTTTTGTGTTTAATGCCAGAGCTTGGTTACTTAAATAGAAAAGAAGTAGCAATTCTTGCCGGAGTTGCACCGCATCCAAAAGAAAGTGGTAAAGCTGTTGGTTACCGAAGGATTACAGGTGGTAGAAGTAACGTTCGTTCAAAGCTCTTTACAGCCGCTATGGCTGCTACAAGGTCAAAATCTATACTTGGCGCCTTTTATTCTAAGCTTGTTGAAAGCCCAGAACAGATAAAATCTGTAAAACCAAAAAGAAACTCCCTCTTTACTTTATGTTCTTTGGGTATAGTGTTATGAAGAAGCGCTTCTGCAGCTATAACCGAAACAATCAATGGTGCTATAAATGCCCGTTTGAAAGCATGGTTTTGGGGGAAATGGTAAAACCATTGATGGAGTTCTTTTTGGGCTACCTCGTTTAGAAGATTGTATAACCTAACCGTCCCAAGCTGAAGTGCTTCTTATCATAATAATATAGGAGGGATTTTATATGGCAGAAGCAAAAAGTAAATTAAAAACAATAAACCTTGATGCAGCAGGGATTGATATTGGCTCGACTGTACATTATGTATGTGTACCTGAAGGAAGAGATGAACAACGTATCCAAAAATTTGGGTGCTTTACAGTAGATCTACACAACTTAGCAAAGTGGTTAAAAAAGTGTCAGGTTAGAACTGTAGCCATGGAGTCAACTGGAGTATATTGGATTCCCTTATTTCAAATATTAGAATCACATAAATTTGAAGTAAAATTAGTAAATGCGCGACATGTCAAAAATGTGCCTGGTAGAAAGTCTGATGTTCAAGATTGTCAATGGCTGCAACAATTGCACAGCTATGGACTGCTTCAAGGATCATTTAGACCGGATAATCAAATGTGTGTACTGCGTAGTTACGTTAGACAACGTGCTAATCTAATTGAAAATGCAGCTAAACATACTCAACGTATGCAAAAAGCGCTAATTCAAATGAATATTCAATTACACAAGGTTATTAGTCATATTACTGGGATAACTGGTATGAAAATCATTGAAGCTATAATTGAAGGCGAAAGAGATCCTGAGAAATTGGCTAAATTCAGGGATGCACGAATAAAAAATGATCAGTCTACTATAGCAAAAGCGTTAGCTGGTGATTATAGAGAGGAACACTTGTTTGTGCTAAAACAAGAATATGCAGCATATACTTTTTTTCAAGAGCAAATAACGGGATGTGATAAAAGTATAGAAAATTACTATAAAACATTTGAAACAAAGTCGAATGAGAACAGGGCATTGAATAAGACACGAAAGAGAAAACAGAAGAATAGTCCAGATTTTGCCGTAGATGAAGATTTATATCGAATAACGGGGATGGATTTTACTAGAGTTCCAGGACTTGATGTATTAAGTATACAGGCTATCATTTCAGAAACAGGTATAAATCACAATAAATGGAGGACAGAAAAGCATTTTTCTTCCTGACTCGGATTAAGTCCTGCTAATAAAATTACAGGAGGGAAAATTATTGGAACAAGAACTCGTAAAGTTGTTAATCGTGCTGCAACTGCCTTGCTACTTGCTGCTCATTGTGTATCAAGAAGCAACACTGCACTTGGTGCATACTGCAGGAGGTTAAAGAAGCGACTAGGGATACCAAAAGCGATCACTGCTACAGCAAGGAAATTAGCATGTATTTTTTATAATATGCTAAAATATGGACAAGAATATGTAGAAAAAGGAATGAACTATTATGAAACACTCTACAAAGAGAGAGTAGTCAAAAATTTGACTAAAAAAGCAAAGGAATTTGGTTATATACTAATGAAAGAGGAGCCGATAGATGAAGAAGGTTCTTAGGAGTTTCTTAGAAGATTCTTTATTCTCTTTCCAGATCCATGGCCAAAAAGAAGTCACAATAAAAGACGATTAATTAATACGGAATTTTTAAATTTATTAGCAAAAAAAATACTTATAACAGGGGAAATATTCATTGCAACCGATCATCAGGACTATGCAGAGTGGATAGCATCACATATAAAGCAGTGTAACTCTTTAATCTATAGGGAAGACGATTTCACAAGTTATACTCTTACAAAATACCACAGAAGAGCGCTCAAAGATCAGCGTAAAGTGAGGTTCTTTAAAGTAAGTGTTATTAATAATTTGCAGACTATGGATCAATAGAGTTTTTGCATATCTCTTTTACGTTAACTATAGATTAAAAATAATAAAAAAAGAGGGAGAAATAGAGTAAATTCCTTTAACTACTTCTCCTTATGAAGGAATAGACTTCTTGCATAACCCAAACTAAGTAGAAAAAAGGTATCATCCAAGTAGCCCCTTTCTCGTCATGCCGCTGCGAATCGTCATACCGCCGCGGCGCTAACACGTAGCGGGATGATGAGGCTTATCGTCATGCCACCGCGAACCGTCATACCGTCACGGTATCTCTTAGCCGCTAACAAGTAGCGGGATGACGGTTGTCAGGTTAGCTGTTATCCCAGTTTTTGACACTGGGATGACAACGAAGGGCTACTTGGATGACAGGGAAGGATGCTGGAATGAAGGTTTTTCAAATTGTCGATAAACCTAAATCTATAATAACTATTTGCCTTTTTTCTAGGTTATGCAAGAAGTCTACTGAATAACAGTAAGATTTTTCAATCCTGTTCCACAGCAAATTTTAGTGCCATGTGAGTAGTTATGGTGCTGTTAACAATCAAAATAACAAAAACTAAGATGGTGATTAGTAGTGTATAAATATTCAAGGATAAATTTTCAAATTGAGTTAGCATTTTAAAATACACAAAGGTTGGCATTATCATTGGCAAAACAAGAATTTGCGATACTCCTGATGCTAAGTTGTTTTGACCAATCATCAATGCATTTCCAGTAGCTGAAATATTAGTGATTATCAGCGTATTAAATAATAAAGACACTCCAACTGCTATTGAGTGTTCAATACTATTGCCTAGAATTGCAAAGCTGAATATGGAAGAAATTACTGAAATCGGTAACCCAAATAATAACCAGTGAGCGAAAATTTTATAAGCAACTATAAGCCTAGAAGAGAGTGGCTGTACAAAGATTTGCTCTAATATTCCATCATGATAATCAGATGTAAACAAATTATTTGTAGAAATCTGCAAAACAAATGTAGCACATATCCATGTTAATGTTAACATAACTTCTTGTTTATTGTTGTTTTTAAGTGTAAATGAAGATAAACTTAACATTATGATAAAAATACATACTATATAGGTAAAGTTCTTATCATCTATTACTAATTTTTTTACTGAGTCGATCATACTAGGCTTTTAAATGTTTATTATAAATTATAGTGTTTACTTTGAGGTAGTATAATTTTTTGTTCATAAATTATATAGGTTTTATTATTTTTTTGATAATGCAATTATGGAAAAGTTACCAAAAATAAAGTCACCAGAAGATTACACTCCTTCAGAAGATGAAGAATATATGAGCGTAAAACAACTGGAATACTTCAGCTTAAAGTTACAATCAATACTCGCTGAGTTAGAGAAACAAGAACTAGAAGATAATAGTATTGATACATACTATTCTGATGAAGATAGTGGAAACGAGGAATTAATCAAGCGTCGAAAAGATAGAAAAGAAAAAATTAAGGAGGCGTTAGAAAAAATAAAATTAGGCACTTATGGTTACTGCGATGGAACAGGAGAAGAAATAGGAGTCGAAAGACTTAAAGCTAATCCGCTTGCTATATATTGTATTGAAGAGCAAGAGAGAGTAGAAAAAGAAAAGAACGTGTACAACATTAACGATTAATTTACACATAAGTGGTGAGCCCATTGGACTTCAAGAGGAGCAAGAGGCGCTGAAGTATGTTATGCTATAAAGAAAGTGGAAAATTGGACATTCTCAACTTGACTCCTGCAGATTAAAAATTAAGTTGTATCCGTTCAGGCAATGGCGTCAACTTAAGGAAAAATATCAGCGATAGTGTATAAAATTTCTCTCCAAATTTTTTATCATTAAATTATCCAAAGAGTGCAAGGGACAGCACTTTTGTTTCTGTTTTATTTCAACAAAGAAGTCTAAAATGTGTCCTTTTTAGGTGAAATATGCAAAAAGGAAAAAACCTTATTCTACAAATTAAAAATATAATATACTCGAAAACTTTTCAGAAAATCCATTGTGTTGAGTTTTACACGAACAAGAAAACTTCCTTTTTCGACAGTATTTTCTATGATTTTAAAGTTAGTTAAAAAAAGTTTGGGAATAGAATGTGAACTTATGGAGCCATTGACATGTACCCTCAAAGCAAGCTTTTTCTAAAGCAAGATATAAGATTTGCCATACAGGCTTTCAAGAATTTAAGCATCCAAACAGCCTATCAGGATGAACCTGAGTTGGAGAGGCTATAGACTTATTGCAGCAGATGGTTCTGGTATGAGATTACCCAGCTCTGGGGAAATTGTATCCGAGTTTGAACCAAATGGAACAACAGGCACCATTGGCAATTTGTTTGTTGATTTGTGTACTTCATTGATTTGCAGTGCTCGTCTTGCAGCTTGGAATATAGGTGAACAAACGTTGGCGGCAGAGCAATTACCCGAAGTTATCACTCAAATGCGTTTATTAAATCAAGAGAAATTATTATTTATCTATGATCGTCTTCAGTAAAATTCATTCAGCAGCATTATAATTTGGAAGTAGATTTTATTTTTCGCTTGCAAAAAAGAAATTATAGTAAGCTATGGGAACGCTGGCGAATTAGATTTTGATTTTATATTAGAAAATGAAAAGCTAAAAAATAAAATGAAAGGACAGAAAGTAAGAGTTATAGTGCTGACATTAGCCAACTGAGAAACAGAGTTTTTGACCGAGACTTTGGAGCAAAGCTTATGTGTTAAGGTGGCACATAGAGGAGTGCTATAAACGACTCAAAGTAGGAGCAGAGTTAGAGAATTTTTCTGGAGAGGCTGTATTACAAGAATTTTGGGCAAACTTGGTCATGTGCAATATATTATCGCTTCATATATGTGATGCACAAGGGCCTTGGAACCCAGATCAAATTACTGAGTATCGTTTAAATTTTTCAGTTTTATTTAGTGTAATGAGACAGAAACTCTATCAGGTACTTATTGCGCCAAAAAACTTTCAAGCCCTTTTTAAGTATACGCGCTAAAGTTAAAATCCGACCGGGACAGCCGCAATAAAGTAGATAAGCCTAAACGCCATCATGTCTTTAGGAGAGTTTGCTAATGAAAGTTCTTAAGTTGACGCCATTGGCTGTTCCGATTCGTTATATGACATAAGAGCATCATATATTTCATGCAATGTATTTGAGATGTTTTTTTCCATATGTTGATTAATATGCCCATATATTGTCGTCTCTTCCGAATACTCTGTATCTTTATGTATATGATTTTGTTGCTTTAATTCTTCTCTATCTACACTCTCTATTTGCTCTGACACTAGCATAACTACCCCATATTTTACATAACGAAATAAAAAAATTCTAACTGTAGTATGCTTATATAATCTACGAAGTCAATAGTTAAATTGAAAAGTTTCGGTTATAATTTACTTCATATAGAACATGCCCTTGAATTATGCTAAAAATCGCCATAGTAGGCCTACCAAATGCTGGAAAATCGACCCTATTCAACAGATTAGTAGGAAGAAAAGCAGCAGTAGTGAGTAACATTCCAGGAGTGACAAGGGATAGGCGAGAGGGAATGGGGAGAATTAGCGATTTGGAGTTTAAAGTTATAGATACAGGAGGATGGAACGACCAAACTAATTTTTCACTACAAGTTATTGAACAAATCGAATTTTCTTTATCCAATTCAAACATAATTTTCTTTCTTGTTGATGCAAAAGTGCAAAATGAGCGAAATGAAGAGTTTGCAAAGTGGCTGAAGAGAAAAATAAATAAACCTGTAATACTAGTAGCAAATAAATGCGAGAGTCATAAATCCGAAAATGTTGATTATTTGCAGTTTTTTGATTTTCTTGGCCCGGTGTATATCTCTGCCGAGCATAATCTTGGCATGGTTGATCTTTATGATGCATTAGCTGGTGTTATTGAAAATTTTAACGAGAACACTGAGTTACCTAACAATGAACTGAGTAGGCTGAGGATCGCGATCATCGGCCGTCCGAATGTTGGAAAATCAACTTTTTTAAATGGTTTACTTGCAGAAAACAGACTAATAACAAGTTCAGAGCCAGGTACCACACGTGATTCTGTGGATATTACATATGATCATGATGGAGAGTTAATTACTCTAATTGACACTGCCGGAATCCGCAGAAAGGCGAATGTTGTAGATGGCTTAGAATCAAGATTTGTTGAGAAAAGCATGGAATCAATCAAGCGCTCTCATGTGGTAGTTTTAATGCTAGACTCCCTAGTTGGTATTGAGCAGCAGGATTTATCAATTGGTGAAGCTGCAATTAAGGGAGGGAAAGGGATTATTGTTGTTTTAAATAAGTGGGATTTAATAGGTAAGGATGACAGAAGCAGGTTAATAAAATTTGTCAAACAACAGGAAGTAACCAGGTTATTCTTGGAAGTGCCAACTATAACAATTTCTGCGTTAAAAGGCATGCGCTGCGGTGATGTGATAGATAAGTGTCTTGAAGTGAGTGAATCCTTGAACAAGAAGATCAGCACTGCAAAACTGAATAAGTGGCTCATAGATGCTGTAGGAAAACATTCTCACCCTCTTGTAAAAGGCAAAGCAGTTAAAATGAAGTATATCGCTCAAATTGGTACTAAACCTCCAGCTTTTTCTTTGATATGTAACATACCTGAAAGTGTTGATGAAAGTTACAAACGCTATTTAATTAACGATCTCAGAAAAAATTTCTTTGCAGACGGTGTGCCAGTTAGATTGCTTTTGAAAAAAAATAAAAATCCCTATGTAAAATGAATACTCTGCTTTATACTTTCAGGGATAATTTACTTAAAGTTATGTGTAATAATTCCAGAATTCCTGCAATCTTTCTGCTGTCGAGTGCCGCTGCTCTAATTTTTGCATATGTGCTAGAATATTTTTTCAACATGCTGCCATGCAAGTTATGTACATACGAGCGAATAGTTTACTATATCGCTGGATTACTTGCAGTAGCGTGCATGCTTAAAGACAACAAAATTCTAATCTATGCAATGTTTTGCAGCTACCTCATAGGTGCAGTAATATCTTTTTATCATATAGGTCTTGAACTCCACTTATTTCATGATGTTTTAGGTTGTACAGAGCAAGCAAGTAGTAACGTTAGTATAGAAGAGCTCAGAAATAATCTACTAAATCCTAATTACTCTCCATCTTGTGACAGACCTCATTACGTTCTAGGTGTTTCCTTAGCAACATGGAATCTAATTTATCTCATAGTAGCTCTGTTCGTATCAGGTAAGGTGTATTGTGGAGAAAGAAAGAAATCTAAATAATTTAAGGTACAGCAACAATCAGTTCTTGCAACAGGCAATTAGAGTAGATCACGCTGGAGAATATGGAGCTATTTGCATTTATTCTGGTCAAAAATTTATTCTTAAGAAATCTTCTATAATCAATGAAATAATTGAAATGGAAGAGCAGGAAAAAAAGCATTTTCACTATTTTAATGAGAAAATCAAAGAGCAAAAAGTTCGTCCTACTGTTTTGTTGCCTGTTTGGCGTGTTTTAGGAGTGTCGCTTGGCGTTGCAACTGCCATTATGGGCAAAAAAGCTGCTATGGCTTGCACTGCTGCAGTTGAAGAAGTTATCGGGGAGCACTACAAAGAGCAAGTTTCACATTTAGAAGATGGGGAATTAAGAGAAACTATAAGTAAATTTCGCGACGAGGAGTTAGAGCACAAAGATATTGCAATTCAGCACAATGCTGAAAGCGCATTTGGCTACAACATTTTATCATCATTCATAAAAACAGGCTGCAAAACTGCTATTTACTTGTCTAAGTTAATTTAACTAAGCAGCTTTCTTAAAGTGTTTTAAATGTTCTGATAACAACAGAAACCAGGAAGGAATTCAAGTGTAACAATTATTTTATAACTATATTTACATATCACCATTATTAATAAATAATTAGTATTTGTAAATTAAATACATCTAAAGTATAGACTGCAAAGGAGGCAAAAGTGCGTTTTAATTTAGAAGAGGGAAATGCTCTTATGTAATACCTGCCACAGGTTCACAACTGTACGAACATTCATTTTTGAAGGTAAATTGCACAGCAAATGGTGTCATTCCAGTCTGGAATCCAGAAATTTTGCTTATAACTGAGCTGATAAGCTAAAGGTAATTGTCTTACACTAAAACAAACGTTTTTAATTAAGTTGCATAGAACCAGTGTCTGGGCACTGGGATGACACCCCACTGGTGGTCCAAACTACAACGTTCGTACAGTTGTGGATTCCAGACTGGGATGACACCCTACTGATGGGCCCAAATCACAATGTTCGTACAGTTGTGGGTCAGGCTATAGGATGACAGAAGTTGACTTTATTAGCTATAGGTGGTATGACACTTAGTCAATTTAAGTAAGTAGATGATCTTAGCTACAAAAGTATTTTTTACTTCATTTGTTTTTGGGTTTATTCTTTTTCCCTATTTTATAAAGCTTCTAAAAAAAATAAGCAAAGATGGGCAACCAATTAGATCATGTGGACCAGAAAGTCATTTAATAACAAAAAAGAATGTACCACCTATGGGCGGAATAATAATACTGATTTCTTCTTTATTACCAATTTTACTCTGGGCTCAGTTAACACCAGAAATTTTGCTGCTGATATTGATAACTCTATTTTTTGCTCTACTTGGATTTATTGATGATTATTTAAAATTGAAGACAAATCACTATCGAGGTTTAAGTGCAAAAACCAAAATACTTATTCAGTTTATTGTTGCTCTGGTTGGTGTGTTTATACTTAAGCTATACTCTGCTGAATGTTTTACAAAAACGTCCCTATTTAAAGGAGTAATAATAGATTTTGGCTATCTATATGTTCCGTTTGCTGCGTTTGTAATTGTCGGCTCTTCTAATGCTGTGAATCTCACAGATGGTTTGGATGGCCTTGCTGCAACTCAAGTTATCACTTCCTTTGCTTTTTTGGGGCTAATTGCATATATAACTCAGGCAGATATGAATATTACTTTATTCTGCATTGCATTTATAGGAGCTATTCTAAGTTTCTTGTGGTTTAACACACATCCAGCAAAAATATTTATGGGTGATGTTGGTAGCTTGTCGGTAGGTGCGGCTTTAGGGTTAACTAGTGTCCTAATTAAAAGAGAAATGCTTTTTGCCATTATTGGAATAATCTTTGTAATAGAGACTCTATCTGTTATTATTCAGATATCATATTTTAAATATACAAAGTTTAAATATGGAGAAGGAAAAAGAGTTTTTCTTATGGCACCAATACATCATCACTTTGAGAAGAAGGGATGGTCAGAAAATGTAATCGTTATGAAATTTTGGATAATTTCTATTATCTGTTCAGTTTTTACTATAACTTTCTTATTATAAAAACCTATGAAATACCCAGACTTTACATTAGAAAATAAATTATCAGGAGTGATAGCAGGAGTGGATGAAGTTGGAAGAGGTCCGCTAGCTGGTCCAGTAATATCCGCAGCCGTAGTGTTTATTGATAGAAATACAATTATTGATGGAATCAACGACTCGAAAAAGTTGACTCCTCAATGTAGGCAAGTCCTATATGAAAAAATAACATCCGTTGCAAAATTTGGTATAGGAATGGCAAGCGTAGAAGAAATAAATTCATACAATATCTTGCAAGCAACAAAGCTTTCAATGAAACGTGCGTTGATAGACTTGGACCTAGAATTAGATTATGTACTAGTTGATGGTAATCAACCACCTGAAGTGAAATGGCAAGTGAAATCCATAGTAAATGGTGATAATTTGAGTACATCAATTGCAGCAGCTTCAATCGTTGCAAAAGTTACGAGAGATCGGCTTATGCAAGAATTGCATAATAAGCATCCTGAATATAATTGGTATAAAAATAAAGGATATGGGACAAAAGAGCACCTTAACGCTATTGGCCTTTATGGAATTACAGAACATCATAGAAAAAATTTTGCACCCATATCTCGGGCATTATAGCCTTTACCCTTTTTTGAAAGGTATGGTTTCATTAAATAGGCAAACTGTACTCGATCCATTCCTTAAGGTAAACACTGAACTTACCCTTTCGATTATCAGGTAGTTATCAACTGTACGGAAATTTACTAAAGACTCATATCCTGCAGAATCAACCATAAAAACTGCCGGAAAATCAGAGTTTATTTTATTGAATTGTAGATATGTAAATTTTCCGTCATCAAAAACCTTAATTGGTATTATTGACTGACTACCTTTGACGTGCGAGATGGAATAATTAAAATTTAATCCCTTCTTTACAACTTCAATATCATTGATATCAGGAATAATGGTATGACTAGCTTGTTCGAAGATATCACCGTTATTTGTTGTGTAAATCTCATCACTGCTAAATAGTGGATAAAGAAACCTTACTTCATATGCTAATCTTGGATCATCTAGTCCAGTTGCTTCTTCAGCATGAAGTTCAAAGTAATAAACTCTTTTATTGGTAATTATAGTTGCATTAGTATCGGCAATATCATCTATAGGCTTAATAAACAATCTATTACCTTGAGGAAGGAGTTGCCAACCAGTTGAATCACCCATTGAAAGGTTTTGTATTACCTCCCCTGGTTCAAACAATATACTGGACTGATAACCATAAAAACCCGTATACTTATGTATAGCTTGTGGGTTATAATTTATCACCTTTATGTGATTATCTCCAGCTATTGAACGTGGCTCCTGTTTTGCAAGTGCATCACTACCACAGAGGAACAACAGTACGGCAAACAGTAAACCAATCATAATATCAAAATAAATTAATTTTCATTTTATCATTGATAGACATGCACTGCAACTATTAAGGCACTTTCTATACTATAAACCCCAAAGCAAGCGGTAGAAAAGGCAAGAAATAAGGCAAACTCCTTAAATACTTTAGAACTACAGGAGGCTTTACCTGAACGGATATACTTGGAATCCTGCCATTTTCACTTTGTAAACATACCAAGAATTCTGTCCATTATTCCACCCATATTTGCTTCAGCTTGAGTATACTCTATTTTACCACCATGCAAGATTAGTTTAATATCTGATCCAGGTGATATATTAACAAATTTACTGCCAACAACTCCACTGCTAGTGATCAGAGCTGAACTATCAATTGGCAATTTTATGTCTTTGCTTATACACATATCGATTCGTGCTACGTAGGTAGCTTTGTCAAGTGATACACCAGTTATGCTTCCAACATCTACACCAGAGATCTTGACACTATCACCAACTCCTATACCGTTAGCGTTAGCAAAAAGACCATATATTTTATTGCAATCCTTATAGTTTTTCTTTATGTAAGATAGCTTATCAATAGCAAAGAAAATCAGAAAAATAGTGAAAATTAATACAAATAATCCAGCGGTTATTTCAAGTATATTTGACCTTCGCATCTTTAGTTATCAGGACTCCAGCTTTTATAGTAATTTTTCACTTTTTGGTTTGGATAGTATGCATCTTTTGTACCCGTTAAATTAGGAGTATGTTTTACTTTTCTTTTTTTATTATTAACTGGTACTACATTATCAGTATAGTGAAGCCATATATGCCATTCCGGAGGCACTGTTGTAGGCTCAGAGACACTGCTATACATAACCCACCTTTTTCCTTTACTTGATTCATAGTAAGAATTTCCATTTTCATCTCTTCCTACAAATTTATCTTCTCTTCGTAATAGGCGTTTTATTGCGTTACAAATTTTAGATAACATAAGGGTATTAAAACAAAAAGTATTATATATACTAATACTTTAACGATATATTAACAACAATTTAATGCAATTACCAATTTTACAAGTTATTATCCCAATAATTGCATCAATGTTTTGCTTTCTTGCCAAGAAACACAAGGTATCTTGGTTTATTTCTTTTATTGCAACAACAATCACTCTTATCATTTCATCAATACTACTCATTAAAACATATAAAGGCGAAATTATAACTTATCACCTTGGGGATTGGGCTCCCCCGTACGGCATAGAGTTAAGAATCGACGTGTTGAACTCCTTGATTCTAACTTTGGTGAATTTTATAGCGCTGATTAGCGTGCTTTATAGCTTTTATATTAACGAAAAAGAAATTAGCAAAAACAAAATCACTGGTTTTTACTCTCTATTTCTACTGTGCTTAAGCGGACTGTTCGGGATTCTAGTAACAAACGACATATTTAACCTTTACGTTTTCTTGGAAATTTCATCTCTTTCTTCTTATGTATTAGTTTCAATGGGAAGGGATAAAAAAGCCTTGGTTGCAGCATTTGAATATCTAATTAGTGGAACAATAGGCGCAACATTTTATTTATTTGGCATCGGGCTCTTGTATTCAATGACTGGAACGCTCAATATGTCTGACATGGCTGAAAGAATAGTTCCATTACACGATAACAACATCATAAAACTTGGCACGTTGTTCATTTTTATTGGTCTCTCAATCAAAATGGCACTGTTTCCATTAAGCAGGTGGCTGGTTAATGCATATAGTGAGGCGCCAAGTTTCATTAGCATATTCTTTTCAGGCACAGTGACAAAAGTGATGATATATGTTTTCATCAGAATCTTTTATACTGTTTTTCATCAAAATTTCTTCTTATTTAAACCATCACTAAGCAACGTGATAATTATCCTCGCACTTTGCGCTGTTATATTTGGGTCGATATTTGCAATAACCGCAAAAGACATAAAAAGACTGCTTGCTCACTCTAGTATTAGCCAAATTGGTTATATAATTTTAGCACTGAGTTTTAACTCAAAAACAGGTGTATTTGCAGCAATTCTTCACATAGTAAACCACAGCATAATAAAAACATCTTTATTTATGGCTGCAGGATGTATTTCTTACAAATTTGATACAACAAAAATAGAGAATTTATCGGGACTCAAGAAATCAATGCCTTATACAGCACTTGCGTTCACTCTACTCAGTTTAGCATTAATCGGTGTGCCTTTAACAAATGGCTTTGTAAGCAAGTGGTATATAATGAAAGCAATTATCGAATCTCATGCGTGGATTTCCCTTGTAACATTTGCTGCTGGCTCTTTCCTTGCATTGATATATATGTGGAAGATGGTAGAGAAAATGTATTTTGAAAATGATGCAACGTCACGCACTGGAATGACACCGGACAAAATTAATGATGTGCCATTTCCTATGCTTTTCTGTCTATTGTTTATGGCAGTTTTAACAGTAGTAACTGGAATATATAGCACTCCAATTCGGTTAGTAGTTGAGAAGTTGGTTTTTTGATTTTTATCTTTGTTTCATATTTTACTATACTTTAAGGTTATAAGGTCTTTATTGTGGATAGACTGAAGAAGATTCATTGGTTGTTAGTCATTAACGTGATAGCGCTGTTTTGCGTTGGCATTGTTGTTCAATACTCTTCTGCTGGAGGAAAGTGGGTGCCATTTGCGATTCACCAACTGGTCATATTCTCCTTCTTTTTCCTACTTGCTATAGCTATGTCATTCATAGAGCTAGATTTTTATTTGAAGCACGCCTACTTTTTTTATGTAGCAGCAGTGATTTCGCTATTAGTAGTGAATTTTTTTGGCTCACACATAATGGGTGCAACAAGGTGGATAAGAATTGGATCAATTAGTTTGCAACCATCAGAATTTGCAAAAGTAGGCTTAATACTTGCGCTTGCTCGCTATTTTGATAAGCAGAGTGTATATAAAATGATGGAATTTAAAAGATTGCTTAAGGCACTTATAATTATTTTCTTACCCGTGTTCTTGGTGTTAAAGCAACCTAATTTAGGCACAGCTGTGATAATGTTATTTATAGGGATATCAATTATATTCACAGCAATAATAAAAAGATCTCATTCGGTAATATGTGGAACGCTTGGCATTTTTGCAGTACCGGCTATTTGGCCTTTTTTACGTCCTTATCACAAGCAAAGGATATTGTCGTTTTTGGATTCATCAGTGGATCCACTTGGAATAGGTTATAATGCGCAGCAATCTCAGATAGCTATTGGTTCAGGAGGTTTGCTTGGTAAGGGCTTTGTTAACGGAAGTCAAACTCAACTTGGATTTTTGCCGGAGAAACGTACAGATTTTGCTTTTGCAGTGCTGAGTGAGGAATGGGGATTTTTAGGTAGCATGGCTTTAATTTTGCTTTATACCTCATTACTTGGCATAATTTTCTCTATCGCTTATAGGTCGAAAAATTATTTTTCTAAGTCGGTATCTATCGGCATTTTCGCCTTTTTTAGTGCTCATTTCTTTATAAACATCGGAATGACAATGGGCCTCTTACCTGTGATAGGCGACCCATTGCCATTTCTGTCCTATGGAGGAAGTACAACTGCTGCAAGCTTAATATGCATAGGATTATTGCTGGCAATAAAAGCAGATGAACAACAAAATGCTTGTATTTTACCTATGCTAAAGTAAAATTAAATTTTACTTAATAGTTTTTATGCTAGATGAAATGCGTGAGGAATGTGGGGTATTTGGCATAAGTTGCAACCAAAGTGCTGCTTTTAACTCTATACTTGCTCTCCACGCTTTGCAGCATAGAGGTCAAGAGTCTTTTGGCGTAGTAACCAGTAACAACGATAAGCTGCACTCTTATCACTTTCAAGGTCAAGTGAGCAGCGTATTTGATGATATAGATGAAATAAAGAAATCCTTACCTGGAGATTGTGCAATAGGTCATGTTCGATACTCAACAAGTGGTAATAAATTTGGAGTGCAGCCCATGTTTAGCAAAAGTGGAAAATTTGGGGATTTCGCCATAGCACATAATGGTAATTTAATTAATATTTCTCCGATACGCGAACAATTGATTAAACAAGAGTGCGTTTTTCAGTCAGATATTGATACAGAAGTAGTAGTGCATCTGACAGCAAGCGGTGAAAAAGATAGCTTTTTAGAGAGTTTTATATATGCATTAAAGCAAATACAAGGTGCTTATTCTTTTGTTGCAATCAATCAAGAAGTAGTTATTGGAGTACGTGATTCATCTGGAATCAGGCCTCTTGTTTTAGGAAAGTTAAACGGTTCTTACGTTCTTGCATCTGAAACTTGTGCTCTTGATATAATAAATGCAGAGTTTGTTAGAGAAATAGAACCAGGCGAATTAGTTACCATCAGTTCGGGTAGTAAGCTAGCCTCAATGTTTCCTTTCCCACAGCAAAAATCAAGTTTTTGTATTTTTGAATACGTTTATTTTTCAAGACCAGACAGCATAATGGAGAATAGGTCTATATACGATACAAGAAAAGAAATAGGAAGAATACTTGCAGAAGAGAGCCCACCAAAAAACAATGTAGATATGGTTGTACCAATACCTGATTCTGGAATACCTGCAGCTATTGGATATGCAAAGCATTCAGGATTACCTATGGAACTGGGAATAATTCGTAATCATTACATAGGAAGAACTTTTATACAACCAACCGCTGAAGTACGTAAAGTTAGAATAAAATTAAAATTCAATGCTAATAAGCACACTTTGAAAGGTAAAAACATAATTTTAATAGATGATAGTATAGTGCGTGGTAGTACGTTAACAAATATAATAGTTATGCTAAAGGATGCAGGAGTAAAAGAGATTCACCTCAAAATTTCAAGCCCACCAATTAAGCATTCTTGTTTTTATGGAATAGATACGCCAGAGTGCAAAGATTTAATTGCTGCAAATAAATCTGTAGAGGAAATTAAGGAAGTTATAGGAGTAGATAGCCTAGCCTTCTTGAGTATTGATGGATTATATCAGGCTGTTAAAGGAGAAGTGCGTAACAATGCTACACCACAATATTGTGATGCTTGTTTCACTGGTGATTATCCAATTGGCAAATAGTCTACGCAAGATCTTAAGTTTTTAAACCGCCAAAATTTCTCTTGGCCTTTACTAATTCCGATTCTCGGAGTGCACACATAATCTGGTTTGAGGTGAGATTCATAAACACAAAATTCGTGGCTTATAGTAAGGTCCTGTTTGTTATGTTCTTTTGTAATATTTAATCTTTTACACAATATTCCTGGCCCACCTAAATTTGCCTCAAGCGGTTCAATGAGCTTTAATCCCCGTATTAACACTGCTGCTGGGAACCCTTCTGCTTCTGTTACAATATTTAAACAGTAATACATTCCATATATAAAGTACACATATGAAAACCCCGGCATACCAAACATTACTGAGGTTCGGTTAGTATAACCCTTAGCTGCATGACAAGCTGGGTCACTCATTCCTATATAGGCTTCAACTTCGGTTATTATTCCACTAAAGTTAGAAAATTTCAGCATCTTTCCTAGTAACTCCCCGGCTACAACCAAAGTTGGCCGCTCGTAGAAATTTCTTGGTAGTATTGTGTTGCTCATCATAAAAGTATAAGTTACTTGCAGATGCAAGCAACTTATACTGAATTTTCACTACTTTACCTATTTTGAAGCAGCAGGAGCTTGATGCTTTTGTGATGCGCCGCTCAAGTCTTCTACATTTGTTGAATGCTGCTCCAAAAATTTTACTTCTTCAGAGCTTTGTTGTAATTGTGTTTGTGGCAATTGTGATGCTAACACTTCATGTAAAGGCTTTGCTTCATATTGCCTTCCTACTTTTACTTCTTTATGTGCAGCTAATTGCTCCATAGTAACACCATTACCCTCAATAAGTTCTACGGAGCCATTATCATGAATATTAATTTTAATATTACATTCTTTTCCTTGAGCATTCCACTTTAAAGTCATTTGATATGACCCATTAGCTACTTCATAAATTCTTGTTCCATGTTCATCAACCCGGCAACGTAGCCCCCTTGCTTTACTTTGAGGTAGCAATAATGTAATTGCTTTCACGCCATATTGTTTACACAAATCGTTATTTAGAATGTCACTCATGCTTATTTCTTTTGTATTACTACCTATCGCAATTCTTACGGCAGGCTCAATAATATTATCTTCATTTTTGCTTTCTTTAAGTTTTATAAATTCTATATGAGGTTGTCCGGAAACAAGTAAAAGGCTATAATATCTGAAATTTTAGTACGGGGTAAAGATGAGAAAAAAGTATCCAACAGATCTAAGCGAAAGGGAATGGGCAAGAATAGAAAAACACTTCAGAGTATCATACAAGAAAGGAGGAAGGCCGCCAAAGTATAGCAAAAGAGAAATATTAGAAGCAATTTTCTATGTATTGCGTACAGGGTGTCAATGGCGGTATTTACCAAATGATTTTCCGCTATGGAAGACTGTGTATGAGCAGTTCAGGCAATGGAAGAAGCAGGGAATTTTTGAGAAAATGAATTATGAAATTACAAAATATAGTAGAAGAAAAATAGGAAGGAATGAGCAGCCGAGTGCCTGTATAGTAGATAGTCAATCTGTAAAGACTACAGAAAAGGGGGGATCAAAGGCTATGATGGAAGTAAAAAAGTAAAGGGTAGAAAAAGGCATATAATTACAGACACTCAGGGTTTTATACTAGGTTGTTACGTAGGCGCTGCTAACGAAAATGATAGAGATGGTATTAAAATAGCATTAAACAATATGAGAACAAAATATACTAAAGTTAAAAAAATGTGGGCTGACATGGGATACCAAGGAAGAAATTTAAAGAATCACATAAAGGAAGAATATGACATAGATATTGAAATTGTTAAAAGGCCTCCATGTAGATTTTGGGTGCACAAAGATACGCCACCTGAGCTACTACCAACAAGAGAACAAGGGTTTAAAGTACAGCCAAGAAGATGGGTTGTAGAAAGGACTTTTGCTTGGGTTAATAGGAATAGAAGGCTATCGAAGGAGTATGATTTACTCACAACATCCACTGAGAATTTCATATACCTAGCTATGAGTAGGGTTATGTTAAAGAGGGAATATGCTTGAATTTACTAGTTTCCGGACAACCTCTATCATTATTTTCTATATTTTTAGATATCTCTTCTTTAATTTGTTCAGCAATTTTGCCTATAATGTTCTTACCACCATATTTATTCTCATCCCGAGCAGTATATGTACATATACCATTACTATCCTTATGAATATAAGGTTTTGGTTTCTTTTTATTAGTGGTATTAGTAGAAGTGTTGTTCTGCATTATAAAGAACTCATTCCATTCTTCTGCATTATTAAGAGTGACGTATTTAGGTACATTCTCATCTAGTGTTGATTTAGGTACATTTTTAGTATCCGAAATCGAATTATTATCAGAAGGACTGATATTTAGATTAGAAGAAGTTTCAATTAAAGATACAGTTTCAGTGCTATTAGTTAACATATATGCCTCCATTATTTTTAATATATAAATGTTAGCATGTAGATACCACGCCAATTAGTCAATATAAATTATGATGTTTAATGTTGAAAGCTCAAATACTCCTTTGCTTGATCGGTTAGAACGCGCCCTCTTGGTGTGCGCTTTACAAAACTAATTTTGATTAAATAAGGTTCTACTGTTTCTTCAATATTGCCAACATCTTCGGATAGCGCAATAGATATGGTGTCAATTCCAACAGGGCCTGAAGTGTTGAATAAAAATCTTAGATAATTCATATCAAGTTTATTGAGTCCCATTTTATCTACACCCAATTTTAGTAATACAGAATCAGCGACTTCATAAGTAATTTTTTTATCATCTTTCACTTCAACAAAATCCCTTATTCTTCTGAGTAACCTCAAAGCAATTCTTGGAGTGCCGCGCGCACGGCAGGCAATTTCCCGTGCTGCATCCTCTTCAATTTCAGCAGAAAGAACTCTTGCGCCTCTTTTTATAATATTAACCAGCTCCTCAAAGGAATAAAACTCAAGATGCAAAGGAATGCCAAAACGATCTCTGAGTGGCGCAGAAAGTAATCCAAGCCGTGTTGTTGCTCCAATTAGCGTAAATGGTGGTAGATCTATCCTTAAAGTGCGAGTAGATGGACCTTCACCTACTAATATGTCCAGGCAAAAATCTTCCATAGCAGTATATAAAACTTCTTCGATGCTGCGATTTAATCTATGAATTTCGTCGATAAATAGAACATCTTTTGCATTTAAAGTGGTAAGCACTGCGGCCAAATCTCCAGCTTTACTAAGTAAAGGACCAGAAGTTGCGCGAAAGCTAACTCTTAATTCTTTAGAAACAATTTGTGCTAAAGTTGTTTTGCCAAGCCCTGGAGGACCATATAATAAAACGTGATCTAAAGCTTCAGTTCTCGTCTGTGCAGCGTTTATAAACACTTTTAAATTTTGTATTAAGTCTTTTTGCCCGACAAAATCATCAAGTTGTTCAGGCCTGATGTTGATATTGTGCACATCTTCAGTATATTCTTTACCGCACGATATTGATTTCATAGTATTGAAAGCTCCTTAAGCGCCATGCGAATAATATCCTTAGTGTCCAGATTTGGCCTGTATTTTTTTATCGTATCATAAGCTTTCATTTTTTCATACCCAAGATTGATCAATGCTGAAAGGGCATCTTCATTAATTGGATGAAAATTATTGTTATTTATTTCTAGTTTACTCACTTTGCCACTCAATTCAGTGATGATTCGATTTATGAGTTTCAGGCCAAGTCCGCTCATCTTGAGTGCTACTTTATCTTCATTCATAATTGCCAAAAATAGCTGTTCTGGAGTTAATTTGCCCAAAATTGACATTGCAGTTTTATAGCTAACGCCGCTTACTTTAACTAGCAACCTCAAGCACTGCTGTTCTTCTTCGCTTATAAAACCATATAGCTGAGTAGTGTTTTCTCTGTTATTTGCATAGGTTTCGATAAGTAATTTGATTCTACTTCCAATTGCACAAGCACTTAAAGTTTTGGCTGAAAGATACACCATATAGCCAACATCATTCACATTCAGGATTATGTGATCACTGCGCACTTCATCAACTATTCCGCTTAGATTTCCTATCATTTTTAACACTATATAGAGTTCAGTTTAAATACTCCCGGATCTTAGGTCAAGCAAACGAACATTATAACAGGGAAACGTGGCTAAAAAACCACTTGACAAACTCCGCCAGCCCCCTTATCATAAACACTGAAGCTATTTATTTATCTTCTCTGTACAGATTAAATGACAAAAAAACTCACGTATCTGGCGTATCATGTTTAATTTTTTGCACTATGTGCACCTTATGTCTTATAAAATTTCTACCTACATAAGCTGAAACGCGCTTATAAAGCGTTTAAAACATAAAAAAACGCCAACTTAAAAAATGGATAGTGAATAACTAGCTACCCTAGGGTTTCTTTTGCCTTTTTTTCTGTTTAGTAAATTTCTTAACGTTTATAATTTAGATTAGTTGCGGTTTAAAAGTAGCTGAATCGCGGTTATTAAGTGTTTAGAATAAAAAAATGCCATACTTGAAAGTATAATGTAAGTAATTAGCCAATCATGGGGCTTTTTTTGCCTTTTTTTTCGTTTGGTAAATTTCTTAATGTTTATAGCTAAACGACAACCGTCATCCCGCTGCTTGTTAGCGGGATCTATGCTAAGAGATACCGCGGATGAATCGCGCGGTATGACGGTTCGTGGTGGCATCTCGTCATCCCGCTACGTGTTAGCGGCTAAGAGATACCGCGGCGGTATGACGTCTTAGCCATAGATTACCTGATCTCACCATCTTTCCGGTTGTTTTATACATAATTCTCGGATTTTGAAAGTTCACTTTGAATAAATTGCTCATATTCTTTATCCTCTAGTTCTTCAAAAATCTCAGGATAATGTTTACTGGAACGAGTAATTATTGAAATTAGCTCTTGCTTTGTTTTTCTTAGTAAAACCTTTCAAAGAGAGTCTGTTCATCTGGGCGCGCAGACGATCGATACTCCTTTCTATCAAGTGCAACCAAAGCAAAACCTGTTGCAGCCATATGCTTACATGGACCATAATACACAAATGCAGGACAGGAACATGTTCCACTCAAAAGAGGACCATCGTGCTTTAGTGTTACTCGATATACATTTGATCCAACTACCTTTGATTTAGCTTGAGATTCATTAACAGATATAATCTGTACCTTTCTTTTGTCAAAATAATCCCTTCCTCTGGAGCGGTAGGGTTCTTTGATAAGACCTGTGATATCTTTATAATACAGTCTCATTTTTACCTCCTTTAAAACCCTCAATTTTCTAATATATCCTTTCTTCCATAAAAATTTATTAACTCACCACGACTTTTATATGGCCCTGCGGACAATTTTATAGTGCTATAGCTAACTCAAGAAAGGTTTCCCTACGTCATACCGCGATTCATTCCATAACTGTATGAACATTCATTTTTGAAGGTAAATTGCACAGCAAATGGTGTCATGAAAGTAGCTGACACTGGAATCCAGCCTTGCCGTAATCTCATCAAGAACGTTGTGTTTTAACATAAAACGGCTACTTTTATACTTACCAACTTAATAAAATTCCTGGATCCCAGTGGGCTTTGTTGCATCGCTCTTCGGATAGTAGGTAACGCACAATAAATTTATGAAGCTATCTCAAATTTAGCCATACCAATATCAGTGAACTTATTGAGCAAATAGCATTTAACAAGTAGTTCCTTCTCTCTATTTGTCTCAGATTTATTCCTAAAACTAAACCCGAATGTTTGTTTCAGTCGCGAGAAAAAACTTTCTATATAAGATCTTTTTCCATAACTCATCTCTTTTTTCCACTTCTTTATACTATCTTCATCATATGACTTTATGAGCTTGACTGCAGAATTTCTCTCAGCCATATAGTCTAACTTTGGATGCTCTGCTGCGTTGTTTTTCGGAGGAATTTTCGTTTTTATACCATATTGATTACACAGCTTATAGAGCTTTTCTCTGTCATATGCCCTATCTGCATATAGTACTTTTATGACATACTGAAAATCGACTTCTTTTAGCAAATCACAAGCTCCATAGTGATCAGAGTAGACACCGTTACTGTATTTTACAGCTATGGCTTTTTTGCTGTTTGTATTCAACATTACATGCAATTTTCTTGTCTGTTCATAGCTGCGATACTTTCTATCTTCGCTATTTTCTTTGCTATGACCAGGAGTGTTGTTGTATATACTAATTCCTGTACTGTCTATAGCAATTTCGATATCTTCCATATTATTTTTATCAATTCTGCAATCATTGATCTTAATATTGAGTTTCTTAAACCTTCTTGATGATTGTGAATAGCTGATAACTTGCAAATTTTTCCCAATTTGCTCAAGGTATCCTGCTATAAACCCAACTGTTTGCCTCAGGCCTATTCTAAATAAACAAGTTATTATGTGCACCAAAATTACAACTTTATCGCTATAAATATTGTTGCCACCTGGTATTTTTGGACCATTCTCGTACCACTTTTCTATGGCTTCGTTGATATAATGAAAAATATTTCCTCTTTTTTCTAGAAATTTGTTATATTCGCTATGGTTACTGACCCTCATTTTTTGTGGCATATTTTTTCTTTCAAGGTTAAATGGCTATTTTATAATGAATTTTGTCAGTAGCCACCAGATTTTTTCAGTTGCTATGCAACAAAGCCATCCCAGTGTCAAGCACTGGGATGACATCACTTTTGCTTCAATATTCGCACATTAGCGGAGGTAAGCCCATTGCGAAAATCAGTATGTTAAGGCATGATTTTTAATAACCTCAACATCGCTAAATTCAAAAGTTTGGTTGCCTATAATTTGAAATTTCTCATTTCCCTTTCCTGCAACTAGCAGAATCATACCCTCGTTATAGGCAATATCTACGCCTTTCTCTATAGCTTCTCTCCTACCTCCTATCTCCAGTGCATCAGGGCAATGTAGCAAAATATCGTGGCGAATTTTTGCCGGATCTTCATCACGCGAATTATCATCTGTAATTATTACTTTATCTGCATACATTTGTGCTATTTTGCCCATTTCTGAACGTTTCGTCTGATCGCGATTTCCACCGCATCCAAAAACTAGAATTATTTTTTTGTTGATATGCCATTTTAAAGACAATAGGGCTTGTTTAAGCGCACTTGGAGTATGAGCGTAATCCACGAATGCAAAAAGTTTCACTTTTTCCATTCTTCCTGGTGGAGAAACGAGTTTTTCTACGCATATTTCTCTGTAATTTAATCCAGATATACCAATTGCACATAGCAGATTATATGCTTGAAATTTTCCTAAAACTGGGAAAAATGTATTGTAAATTTGGTTATCAATTTTTACTGTAAGATGTTGACCATTAGGGGTTGATGTTTGCTCTAATAAAGTAATATCAGAGCCTTTTTTTCCATAAGTCACAACTTTATTACTGCGTTTTTCAGCTATTTTAAGCAATGCGCCGTATTCATCTATATCCGCATTTAAAATCGCTGTTTTTCCTTCTGGTAATACTTCGTAAAATAACCTTTTTTTAGTTTCTAAATATCCACCAAGACTTTTATGGTAATCTAAATGATCTTGCGAGAAATTAGTAAAAGCTGCAGCACTCAACTTTAATCCATGGATTCTGTATTGATCAATCCCATGACTTGATGATTCCAACACTAAGTGTTCTACACTTATACCACGCAATGTTGCGTAAAGGTCTTCTGCACCTGGAGTGGTAAGGCTGTTGCTATTACCTTTTCTGCCATTATTGATGCATGTTCCAAGTGTTCCAATAGACGCAGCATTATAGCCAGAGTTTTGCCAGATCTGGCGGCAAAATTCTACTACTGAAGTTTTACCATTTGTACCAGTTACAGCAGCAACATATTTGGGCTGTTTGAATTGATAAAACCTGCTGACTATTTCGCTGTATATTTCTTGAGGGTTTGGGTGTTCAAGCACTGCAAAGCTCGAAGTATCTGTCATTCCAGTGCGTGACACTGGAATCCAGTTTTTATTATACAATTGCCTAGTGTGCTCATTTGCAATTAAATTTTCTGGATCCAAGTAGTCAAGCACTGGGATGACATCTTTCTTGGCCCCTTGTATCACAACGTCTACACAGTTGTGTACGTAACACTGTGATTCAGTAGGAAGGATATGGATTCCAGTATCGCATGTTGCGTATTCTTTACTCCTTTCTGACACACAAACAAAAAGATAACCTTCCTTGACTCTCTTGGGATTACATGTAACGCCCTTGATTTCAATATCAAAGTTAACATCAATAATGTTATGCAGTAATTCTCTCAGTTTCATCTGCCAGCTTTGATATTCAAACATGGCAGTCTTGCTAGTGCAGCATTTAAATCAGAGATCAAATCCTCAGAATCTTCTAGTCCACAAAATATCCGCATGAAACTTCCACCATAATCTGAATTCATTACAGATCTTGACATAGATCTACGATCTATTGGTAATATCAAACTGTCGCACCCTCCCCAAGAAGCACCAATACTAAAAATTTTCATATGATCAACCATGCAGCTTAGTTCTTCACATGAATATTCTCTATCCAGTATTATACTGAATACGCTACTTGCTCCTTTGAAGTAACTTTTCCATAATTCGTGTTGAGGATGGGAGGGAAGTGCTGGGTACAAAACTTTTTTGATTTTTAAATGTTTTTCTAGCCACTTTGCCACTTCCATTGCTGTATTTTGGTGCCTTTTTATACGTGTGTGCAGTGTTCTTAGTCCCCTATGTGCAAGGTAGCAGTCGTGCGATTGAATGGTTACTCCATAATTTTTATAGCTCTCATAAAGCAATTTAAAAGTTTCACCTTCAGCAACCATAGCTCCCATCACTAAATCTGAGTGACCGGCTAGATACTTTGTCACCGCATATAGTGCAACATCAACTCCATAATCAAGCGGCTTAAATAACAAAGGAGTGGCCCATGAATTGTCACAAACGGTCACAATTTTATGTTCCTTAGCAACTTTTACTATATGCTCTATATTCGAAATCTCAAACGTTACAGAACCAGGAGTCTCGATCATTATCAATGAAGTATTACTCTGAATTAAATCAGTTATATCCTGTGTTGGATCATAAAAAGTTACTTCTGTTCCTCTTTTTGGTAGCTCATTTTCTGCAAACCTCCTAAGCCTATAATAACTATTATCTTGAATTAAAACGTGCGAGCCTGCTTTAGCGAAAGTTAGAATAGCAAAAGTAAGTGCAAATAGTCCGGAAGGATAAATAAGCGCTTGTCCACTCCCTTCAATTTCAGCCAGTGCATTTGAAAGATAATGAACAGTAGGAGTACCAACATTACTGTAGCTATAATCCCTTGCAACACCATCATTGATTACATCGTATATACTTTCTCCATTTGCTGCATTTAAGTAGTCCTTGTAAGTAGGGAATAATATGGTAGAAGAATGATAAACTGGCGGGTTCATGGAACCTTTATAGTCATTAAATTTTCTTCCTGCTTTAACTAATATAGACTCTTCCTTCACATTTTTATTATTTATTTTTTAAATTGTACTCATCTTGCGTATACAAGTGAAGAGAAATTGCATGTATTAGCTCTATCTCACCCTTCAATAACTCATAAATCAACTTGTGTCTTTTTAGAACGCTCATTCCAATAAAGCCGTCAGATATTAATATTAATTTAATGTGCGAAGGTAATGTTGAAGATGAAGCAAAATAATGATCAGCATGCTTTGCTGATTCATCGATAATGTTGATATCAATTACATCTATCGAATCGCGTATCTTTTCTTCTATTGTTTTAATAATATCCATAATGGTTTCTTTAAGCAACAATATGCTCCTCTTGTCATCCCAGTATCAGCTACTTGGATGACAATCGCAATTACTTATTCTCTTCTTTATTATCTATGTCTTGATAATCAGAATCTACTACTTTTTCCTCTTTATCATTTGGATTTCCTTCTGATGAAAAGCCATTTTCAGCACTATTTTGTTGAGATGCTTGATACATAGCTTCTCCAAGTTTCATAGATAATTGAGAAAGATTAGTGACTTTCTGCTGTATTGAATCAGCGTCATCAATGTTATCAGATTTACTAACTTCTTTTAATTCGTTAACTGCATTTTCAATAGCAGATCTATCTTCTGGTGAAACTTTATCACCATACTCTGTCAGAGACTTTTCTGTAGAATGGACTAAGCTATCCGCTTGATTCTTCACTTCAATAAACTTTTTGCGCTTTTCATCTTCTTGCGCTTTTTCTTCAGCTTCTTTTACCATGCGATTTATTTCATCATCAGATAAACCACCTGAAGATTGAATGCGTATTTTTTGCTCTTTTCCAGTAGCTTTATCTTTTGCAGAAACGTGTGCTATTCCATTTGCATCTATATCAAATGTCACTTCAATTTGTGGCCTTCCGCGCGGAGCAGGAGGTATCCCTTCCAAACTAAACTGACCGAGTAGCTTATTATCAACTGCCAGTTTTCTTTCACCCTGATGCACCTTAATTGTAACAGCTGTTTGGTTATCTTCTGCAGTTGAAAACACCTGAGATTTTTTAGTAGGAATTGTAGTATTACGCTCAATAAGTGGAGTGAATACTCCTCCTAGAGTTTCAATACCAAGAGAAAGTGGGGTCACATCAAGTAGTAACACATCTCTTACATCACCTTGAATGATCCCCGCCTGTATTGCAGCTCCAATTGCTACAACTTCATCAGGGTTAACTCCTCTATGTGGATCTTTGCCAAAGAATTCTTTAACTTTCTCTATGACTTTTGGCATACGAGTCATGCCACCAACAAGAACCACTTCGCCAATTTGACTAGCAGATAAACCAGCATCCTCAAGAGCTTTTTTACAAGGAGCCATAGTTCTTTCGATTAAATCATTCACTAAGCTTTCAAGTTTTGCTCTCGTTAATTTCATATTTAAGTGTTTTGGACCACTTGCATCAGCTGTAATAAACGGTAGATTTATTTCCGTTTCCATTGCACTTGATAATTCAATTTTCGCTTTTTCAGCAGCTTCTTTGATTCTTTGCATAGCCATTGGATCATTTTTCAAATCAATGCCATTACTTTTCTTGAATTCATCTAGTAAATAACTCACTACTCCATTATCAAAGTCTTCACCTCCAAGATGGGTATCACCGTTTGTTGCTTTCACTTCGAAAACTCCATCACCTATTTCAAGTATTGAAACGTCAAATGTACCACCACCAAGGTCATATACTACTATTGTGTGCCCATGTTTCTTATCAAGACCATAAGCAAGTGCTGCAGCAGTCGGTTCATTTACTATTCTGAGTACATTTAATCCGGCAATTTTTCCTGCATCTTTTGTTGCTTGACGTTGAGAGTCGTTGAAGTATGCTGGCACTGTTATCACAGCATCTTTTACTTCCTCTCCAAGATAAGCTTCTGCTGCCTCTTTCATGTTTTGTAGTATAAATGCACCAATTTGACTAGGAGAATATTCTTTATTATCAGTTGTTTTAACCCATGCATCACCACTTTTTGCTGCAAATACTTTGTATGGTACACTTAGATTTTTCATCTCAGGATCACTATATTGACGGCCTATTAATCTCTTAGTAGCAAAAAAGGTATTACTTGCATTGGTGGTTGCTTGCCTTTTTGCTGAAGCACCAATCAACCTTTCTCCTGAAGAAGTCAATGCAACTATAGATGGAGTAGTTCTTGCCCCTTCTTTATTTTCTATTACCTTTGTATCCTTGCCCTGCATTATTGCAACACAAGAATTTGTTGTTCCGAGATCTATGCCTATTGCTCTTCCCATAATGAGTACCCATTGTAAATATTATCTGATATAAGAATATATAAGTATAGGGCTCATTAATTACAAGCCCAATTTAGGTTTCTAATTAGTTATTAGAACTTAAAAGGCGCGAAAGCCACTTAGTCAGCCAAAAATTGCCTCGTAGTTTATTTGAATTATCAGCTTCTTCATTGCTGCTATCCCCAATTTGGTATCCAGAGTTCTGTAATGGCTTATAACCGTTTAAATTAACATCATCTCCTTGTTTTAAAACAAATGTATTTACATCTAAACTGTTATCAATACTAACGTTCAATGTAATATTAAACTCTTTTTCGATTGTAGAAACTGTATTGCGTTTGTTATTAAAAATGTGCGCTATAACTGCACTGTGTGCTACTAAATCAAAAGACTTATTTCGATTCTTGTTAGCAATATGTTGTAAATCCCTTAGTATTGATGAAACAATTACTTCGTTTGATTTTACTCTTCCAGTACCTTTGCAGTGTAAACACTCTGTAGTATTAATTTCTTGTATGTTTGGTTTAATTCTTTGTCTTGAAAATACCATTAAACCAAAGTCATTTATGTAGCTAAATTGAACTTTAGCTTTATCATCTTTAAACGCTTGCTTTATAGCAGACTCAACAGCTCTGCAATACTGATATTTCAACATATCAATAAAATCGACTACTATTAATCCTGATAGGCCCCTAAGATTCACCTGTCTTGATATTTCAGGTACTGCTTCCATGTTGGTTCTATAAGCTGTTTCTTCTATGCTATCTTCTCCTGTCATCTTTCCTGAATTTACGTCTATTGAAACAAACGCCTCAGTTAAAGTTATTATCAAAGACCCACCAGATGGCAATTCTACTCTATTGCTATATAACTCAGAAATTTGATCTTCGATTCCGTAGTAAGTAAAGATCGGAGCATAACCTCTATACAATCTATAGCGCAACTTACTACCTTTTAGTGCATTGTTAGCATATTGCCTAACTGCCTCAAAAGCTTCCTTTCCAGACACTATAACTTCTATACCATCGCTACAAAAATCACGAACAGATCTCATAATTACATCTGCTTCATTGTAAATTAATGATGGAACGTTTACAGAGAAGGCATTTTTTTGAATGCTCTGCCATAATGAGGATAAGTAATTGTAATCCTGCTCAATTTCTTTCTTATTTTTTCCTGAACCAACAGTTCTTACTATTAAACCTGATCTTTTTGGCAAGTTTATTGAACTCAGTATCTCCTTTAACTGCTTTCTGACATTAGCATCTTCAATTCTGCGGGACACTCCACCTTTGCTCATGGAATTTGGCATGAAAACACAGTATCTACCCACTAAAGTTATGTATGTTGTAAATGAAGCTCCTTTATTGCCTCGTTCCTCTTTAGTTAGCTGGACCAATACTTTTTGATTTACTGAAATAACATCTTGTAATTTGTATTTTTTATATAAAGGTACCTCTCTTACAAAACCACTACCTGATCCGTTGACATTCTTACTAGCTGCAGAATCTGAAGAAACATTTGCTGAGGCTTCTTCTATACAATCGTCATTTGAGTAGCCCTCAAAGATAGTTTCCTTTTCTTTTTCTGGAATGTTGAAGTAATCTAGAGATATCTCGGAAAAAGACAAAAAACCTTGCTTATTTTTCCCATATTCAATAAATACGGCTTGCAAAGAAGGCTCTATACGCTTTATATAAGCAACGTATATATTACCTCTTAATTGTTTTTTTTCCTTGAATTCTTGTTCAAATTCTACAACCTTGTTATTAATTGACAAGGCAACTCTTACCTCATTAGAACAGATAGAATTTTCTATCAATAATACCCTTTTACCACTATTTGTCACTTATTTACCGTTTGCTTTTTATTCTGAAGTTAACTTTATGCTACTTAATGCACTGTTGATTGTCAAGGATTTTGCAATCTGCATTATTCGATTGACTTTTAGTATTTTGCGTAATAAACTCGCATAGAATTTATTATATCATTATAAGTATGGCGAAAAAAAATGCTTCTTTGCTCGTTAAGTTAGTCAGCACTGCAATCAAGATAACAAAAACTGGTGAAGAAAAATCAACTGGCTATTTTTATGTAAAAAAGCGTAATCCAAAAAAGCTCACCAAAAAACTGGAGTTTAGGAAGTATGACCCAGTAGTCAGAAGGCATGTGTTATTTAAAGAAGAAAAACTAAAGTAATTTTTTTATAAGGAGTTTTATTATTATGCAAAATTTACAATTAAGTTATCCTATAATAGTAGAGTTGGGGGATGTGAAAGATACAAGACTGAAATTAATAAAGGTCATTGCACAATTAATAAGTAAGAAGTACACAACACAGAAAAAAGCAGCAAACGCTCTAAAGATTGATCAACCTAAAGTATCTCAAATCAATAGGTCAAAAATCAAAGGGTTCTCCTTAGAATACTTGCTTAACTTATTGATTGTATTGGGCCAAGACATAAACGTAAGAATAAAGCATAATTCTAAACCTGCATAATATGGTATCCGTTCAGCGGAGTGGCAAAATAAGGTAGACAAGATAAATCAATCTCGGTGTCAAGCACTGGGATGACAAGGTATAAACCTTATCGTCATGCCGCCGCGAACCGTCATACCGCGATTCATTCGCGGTATCTCTAGATCCCGCTAACAAGTAGCGGGATGACGGTTATCAGGCCAGCACCCCTACGATGTCATCCCAGTTCTTGACACTGGGATGGCTTTGTTGCATCGCTCAAGTGAAAAGAACTGGCAGTTACTGACAAAATTCATTATAAATAGCCATTTAACTGTTGAAGAAAAAATATGCCACAAAAAATGAGAGTCAGTAACTGCCATGAATATAACAAATTTCTCCAAGAAAGAGGAAGCATTTTTTGTTATATCAATGACGCCATAGAAAATTGGTACGAGAATTGTCCAAAAATGCAGGGCGGCAACTATATTTATAGTGATAAAGTTGTGATTTTGGTGCATATAATCGTCAGTTTCTTTAGAATTGGTTTAAGACAAACAGTCGGGTTTATAAAAGGGTATTTGCAACAAATAGGAAGAGATTTGGCAGTTATCAGCTATTCACAAGCATCAAGAAGGTTTGAGAAACTTAATATTAAGATAAATGATTGCAGAATTGATAAAAATAATATGGAAGATATCGAAATTGCTATAGACAGTACAGGAATTAGTATATACAACAACACTCCTGGTCACAGCAAGGAAAATAGCACTGACAGAAAATATCGTGGCTATGAGCAAACGAGAAAATTGCACGTAATGTTGAATATAAACAACAAAAAAGCCATAGCTGTAAAATACAGTAACGGTGTCTACTCTGATCACTATGGAGCTTGTGATTTGCTAAAAGAAGTTGATTTTCAGCATGCCATAAAAGCACTATATGCAGATAGAGCATGTGATAGGCACAAGTTTTATAAGTTGTGTAACGAATATGGTATAAAGACAAAAATTCCACCAATAAACAATGCGGCAGAACATCCAGAAATAGATTATATGTCTGACAGGAATGCTGCTATTAGGTTAATAAAATTATACGGTGAAGATGGCATGAAAGAATGGAAAAAAGAAGTAAATTATGGGAAAAGATCTTATATTGAAGGGTTTTTCTCAAGATTAAAGCAAATATTCGGATTTAGTTTTAGGAATAAATCTGAGATAAATCGAGAAAAAGAACTAAATGCTATTTGCTTAATAAATTCACTGATATTGGTATGGCTAAATTTGAGATAGTTACATGAATTTACCATAAATCACCATCTCATAAAGTGTGATGCAACAAAGCCCACTGGGATCCAGGAATTTTATTAAGTTAGTAAGCATAAAAGCAGCCATTTTATGTTAAAATACAACGTTTTGATGATTATGAAAAAGCTGGATTCCAGACTGGAATGACACCATTTGTTGTAAACTCACTTCTTCTTGATTTGTAGAACAATAAAACAGTAAGCTAAAAGGGAACTTATTACTCAACAAAACAAGACTTAAAATTTTGTGCAATGCTATTGATTATAGCTAGATATGCATCTTTTCCAGGCTCTATGTCTGATCCAATAGGATCAAGAACTACCATTTTTGCGTCATTAGAAAGGGCGTTAGGCTTTATGCTATCTTCCTGTGAATGAGCAAATATACATTTAACGTTTTCTTCCTTCATTATCTTTTTTAGCTTCATTAAACTCTTCATACCTATGTAAGAATCCTCTTCTATGGAAAGAATAGCGCTTGGATGATTTAGACCGAAATATTTTTCAAAATATTGATAAGCATCATGAGTAACGATGTATTTTTGATTTTTAAAATCATTCAGTTCTTTCATGATTTCTTTTACTTCTTGGTCTATTTTTTTTATAGCTTTTGTTGCATTAGAACTGTATCGATGGGAATTTCCTTTATCTATGTCAGACAATGTTGCACTTATAGAAAGTATCATGCTCTTTGCATTTTCGGGACTCAGCCACATGTGTAAATCTTTTTCATCTTGAATGTGAGTGATTTTTCTAGAAAATGAATGTGGCCGAGTAGGAAGTAGGTTGATTGCCTTTGACAATTGCACTAGTTCTTTATTATTTTTGGCGAAAGTTTGAACAAACGTCTCTAAGTTATCGTCAACATAAAATATAACGTCACTTGATTCTAAATTACTCGCATCAGATGGCTTTAATATATAATTATGTGCAGATGTTGCATAGCCAAGCAATTCCGGTTCTAAAATCCCTTCTGTAACAGAAGCTACAAGTGAGTGGATAGGTTTGATTGTAGCTACAACTTTTAAATTGGATGAAAAGGCAATATTATAGTATAGTGTAAGTGAAAGTAATAGAAAAAAAGCCAGTAAATGTCTCATATAAACGTTGAGAAGAAGTTAAATTTTGTCAATAAATTGAATAATGTCAATAATCGTGTTCTAAAAATAGAAAATCTTGCTCTCGCATATGATGGTAAAAGAATCCTTGACAATATCAATATGTTCATGGAAAGAGGAGACATAATTACAATACTTGGTCCAAATGGTGGAGGTAAAACCTCTTTAGTGAAAGCAATTGCTGGTATAAATAAAAATTATACTGGAAATATTGTGTTAGCTGAGAACACAAAAATTAGCTACATGCCGCAAAATTTTAGTATTAGTAATTTGATGCCAATAACAGTTGAATATTTTCTTTTAAATAGCTCCTTGAAAAGACTAAAGAAAAATCAATCCATTATTACAGAAACGATAGAGTTGGCTGGTATCGGTAACATTTTGAAAAATCAAGTGTTAGAAATTTCTGCAGGGCAAACACAATTATTACTGCTTGCACGTTGTTTAATTGCAGAGCCTGACTTGATCATTCTAGATGAACCAGTTAGTGCAATGGATATTAACGCGCGGGCTAAATTTTATGATATTATAAATAAAATAGCAAAAAAACGATTGGTATCGATTCTTATGACTTCTCATGATCTTAACTCTGCTCTACCATCCTCAGATTACATAATTTGTATAAATAATACTATCTATTGCCAAGGCAAGCCTGATGAGATTATGAAAAATAGAACCCTAAATGAAATATTTAGCAGTTACGCAGCGAAATGATTCAAAATATTTTGCGTCTTCTGCACATAACTACGGTGCTGACGCGTTACAATATATTACCTTATTTACTTCCACCATCAAAAAAATCAATAAATAAAATACAAGGCCACAAGCTAAAGTGTGCTCTTGAAAAATTAGGTCCGGTGTTCATTAAGTTTGGGCAGTCTATCTCATCACGTACTGATGTTTTAAATGAGGATATAACAAATAACTTGTTATTGATATGTGATAGATTGCCATCATTTTCACATAAAATAGCAGTTAAAACTATAGAAAGTGAGTTTAATTGTAAATTGAGCGACATTTTTTCAAGCTTTTCTGAAAAGCCAATTGCAGCAGCATCGATTTCTCAGGTGCATAGAGCGGTTACAACTGAGGGTAAGGAAGTTGCTGTGAAGGTTTTAAGGCCAAATATTGAGAAAACATTCTCAAGGGATATAAAAATGCTTTCTTGGCTTGCAGAAATTGCAGAAAAATTTAGCGAACAATCAAAAAGGCTGAGGCCAATTGAATTAGTCAAAACTTTTGCTGAAATTTGCCGATTAGAGTTAGATCTACGTTTTGAAGCTGCTCACTCTTCGGAACTAAAGGAAAACACAAAAAATGACAGAGGTTTTTACGTACCTGAAATAGATTGGAATAGAACTTCGAAAAAGGTTTTAACATTAGAATGGATAGAAGCAACGCCAATATACGAAGTTGAAAAACTGAATAATCGTAAGCAAATAGCTATCAATCTTATAGAATCGTTTTGCAATCAAGTATACAGGGATTGTTTTTTTCATGCTGATATGCATCCTGGAAATCTAATGGTTGATAGTAATAACAATATTATTGCCCTGGATTGTGGAATCATGGGTAGAATAGATCGTGAGACATGCTATTACGTTATAGAGATACTCAAAGGCTTTTTAAATCGGGATTATGATCACGTTGCAAAAATGCACTTTAGGGCTGGTTATGTTTCATCACAGCATAGAAATTTTGTCACAGCTTGCAGGGCAATAGGTGAACCCATTATTGGGCAGCCTATACAGAAGATTTCATTTGCTAGTTTACTTGCTCAGCTATTAAAAATAACTGGTGATTTTGATATGAAAGTTCAAACACAATTGTTATTGCTGCAGAAAACTATGATTTTACTGGAAGGGACATGTAGAAAGATCTACTCAGAAATCAATATGTGGAAAGTAGTTGAAGCGTGGATAAGCAGTCAACATGAAAATAAAATAGGGTATAGGGAAAAAATTAGAAGTTCTTATCCTGTAAAAACAATCCAAGGGATATTTAGCCTTATAGAAAAATTAAACCTAATAGCTGATAAAAAATTAGAAAACATCCAAATTAAAAATAAATCAAATGGAAAAGTCTATTTTTTATTGTGGTTTGTAATTATAATTCTAATCGTTAAACTTTTAATTTCTTAAACTATGGGAAAAAACTGCGTCAAATCCAATTTTTATTCAACTTAATTTTTAATCTGCAGGAGCCGAGTTGAGAATGTCCAATTTTCCACTTTCTTTATGTATCTGTTCAGCAGAGTGGCAAAATAAGGTAGACGAGAAAAGACAACTATAGGAACAAATGGGTGTCATGCCAGTGCGTGACACTGGCCTCTTGTTTCAATGTTAAACAAAATACCATAGAATTCAAAAAGACAATTCCTAGAAAATTTCTACATCCAAAAAAGGCATAAGTTATGTTAATGCTGTTTGAATGAGATGATATAAAGATAAGCCAAATTTTTACAAAGAAAACATTTCAAGCAGCAAGACACCTTTGATTGAAAGAGAGCACCAAATTTATGGGGTGAGTAACTGCGCTATTTCAACTATAGTATTTTCTAAAACGAATGATAAACGTCTAAAATGGTATTACCAACTAAAAGGTGTAAGTCTGTACATTGATGCATTAGAGGTCTGAGGCAACTTTTGATGGTGTGCCAACAATGCTCTATCGGATTTAGATCAGGTGAATATGTTGGAAGATAAAGCAAATGACAGCCAAAAGACTCTATTAATGACTTTGTTTTGGGAGTTTTATGGAATGTAGCATTATCCATAACTATGGTTGTATCACGCTGTAATTGTGGAAGTAATCTTCGCTCTAACCATACATTAAATATATCTTTATTACACCCTCCTGTGAAGGTCATTGGTGCAATAAACTTCTCATCCACCTATTATACCCACTCTTTCCCGCTTTTTTCCTGGAACATCAGCATATATTTTTTCTCCTCTTGGAGCTCGTGCATATTCTCGGTATAGTCTATTATCAACTCCTGCTTCATCTATATATAAAATGCTACAGTGGTCTATTTTTGAGACTTTATCGATAAATTGCTGCCTATCTTCTTGATTGCGCTCTTGATAGAATGTGACTTTTTTTAAAGGTTATTTTTAGCTGTCTTAATCTATACCAAATTGCACTTATCCCAAAGCCAAGGTTTTGTTTCATTTCTGCTAGTGTGTGATCTGGGTGTTTTTTGACATATTCTTTGAGTATTTCTGGATCTATTTTTCGAATAAAACCAGTACTTTTTACCGCTTTGAGACCTTGGCCAGTAGCTTTCTTTTTTAGCCATCTATATAGTGTTGCTATCCCTATCTCAAAAACCTCTGCAACTTCAACCTTTGACTTTCCTTTTTCTACCAAAGACACTGCTTTTTCCCTTAAATCTACACTATATACCATCGCTTTCCCTACTTTAAAAAAACATATTATACCTTTATCATTCGCTTTTGAAAATACTATAGTTAGCGGAATGACGGTTTTTCAAATTGTCGGTAAATCTAAGTCAGTTTAGCTATAATTTCCTAAATTTGCTCACAATCTCTTGACTTGACACATATGTTTTTTTCCCAAATGTTACTATCTTCCTCCTTTTCCTTTCTCAATTTGTGCAACCATTTCCTTTACATTTGCATGCGTGAGAAGGGAATTTTTGCTGACATGAGATTTTGGATCAGATTTTGCTGTTACGTGTTTCGTTGCAGATCTTTTATTCTCTGTTAGAAATGAATGAGATTGTTTTTTCTTCACACCGATATCCGCTTGTGCTGCTGGAGTGGTTTTGCTTTCAGCAAGCTGTACATTAGCATTTCCTTTTGCTTGATTTTGCTCAAATTTTTCTTTTAATGCCTTTACTTTACTGCCCATCTCGCGATTAGCTCCTCCTTTCATAGTAGCTGCTGCTACTTTTGGTATCGCCTTACCAGCAGCTTTTTGTGCTGATTTCCTATTGTCTTGATTTTCAGATTTTAGTGGTACTCTTTCAGCTGATTTTTTAAGAATTACTCCTACTACTTTTGGCTCTGTGCTTACTTTTTGATTAGCACGGCTTAGATTTTTAGGCTTTGGCGGTACTGCAGGTTTATCTTTGATTACCACTTTCGATTCTTGTCTAACTTCTTGACCAGTAGTAAACATTTTTTTTGGCACTTGCGGTGGTTTTGGTGGTACGAGGGATTGAGGTTGTTGTTTCTGCTTACGGTTCTCTTTTTGCTTCTATATGTTCTTTAGGAACTGTTGCATAAATTGGCTCTTCTTTGGGCGATTTTGAACTCTGCGAATTTTCTATTAAAATTTTACTCTTCTTCTCTTGATAATTTGATATCTCTTTGTATACAGACTCTTCATTTAATGAACTTCCATAGCCTGAATCTTCTCTCTGCTCATATAAAGGATTTTCCTTTTGCTTTTTCTCTTGATAATTTGATATGTCTTCATATTCAGACCCCTGATCTAATGAACTTTCATAGCCTGAATCCTCAGAAGGATTTTCCTTAGCATCAGGCATACTAAAACTATTAGCTCCTTTTAGTAAAGAAGATGTAGACTTTGCCTTGCTTTCTCCATCTGAGGATATTTCTGATTTAAAGCGTACCTTCCTCGAATCTGGAGCAGCCGGAGGTGCTGTTGTTGGTCGCTTTATTTGCCTCATGCGATTACCACCTAATTTTTCTTTCGGCTGTTCTTCTTTTCGCAGCTCAAAAGTAACTTCCTTTTGCTTTCTACCTTCCAAACTCACTTCGTGTGATCTATCTTTTCCTTGACTCTTTTCACTTTGTTCTAAATTTAAAGAATCTTTTAAAATATTATTTTTTCTGAAATCTTTTTCTAATTGTTCCAAGAGATCAATTTTTTTTAAAATTCTTGTATACTTAGCTGCTGTTTCTAAAGTGAAACTTGACAACTCATCATTTACAAAATTACTTATACTACTGTTCTTGGTTGGAAAATTTTTTCCCAAAATTCTATTCATTAATGTTTTAAAAAGACCTAATGGCTGTTCTACATAATTGTTCAAGTCAGTATATATAACAAACTCAGCTATACCTTTTGCCTCACCTGTAAAACCTTCTAATGCATGAGATAAATCCCTTAACGTTTTGTTATATTGTTTCTCTGCATTTCCTAGCTTTACAGCTTTGATCAGAGAATCGAGATTTTTTTTATAGTTCTCACTTTTAAATGGATTATTCATACTAATTACAGCTCATTATTTATTAAAATATAGATCTAAAATATTAAGATCTAGTAAATATTACTTTTGTAATTCATGTAGAACTATAGCTATAATAAGTAAGATTTCCCTACGTCATACCGCCGCGGTATCTCCAGATCCCCCTAACAACTTACTATTACCCACAAATATAAAGTTCGTGAGCAAGTCGCCATCCTTCTGCTAAATCAAAGAGACGTTTATATCCTTTCCAAAGAGTAATTGGTCCTGGTTTTGGGTCATTTTTTCTTGCTAAATGGCCTCCAAGTTCATGAAACAGCTTCTTTTATGTTGGGAACTACACTTGGACATGGTTTTCTGTGTATTTTAACGTATAAAACTTTCCATTCTTCTTCAGCTAATAAGGTAGTACATGGTAATGTTGGGTTAGCTCTTGCAATTGATGTAATAAAGAAGATCCTCCAAGCAATAATACTCATAACTGTTAGATATCTCATTAGTCTTTCTGCTATTCCAAGCCTACATTCTTCAACTTTGAGACCGGATTTAAAATTTTATGTAATATCTCTATTTTCCATCTAAGGCAATTGTAAGTTAAAAACGTGATATAAAAGAGATAAGAGAGAAAGATAACCCTGCTCACTAGGAATAGCGGGCGTGCGCGACCGAAAGGAAATTGGTATTACAACCGTTGGTATCAAGGTACGCTAGCCCTATCTCTCGATACGTTTGAATAGTTGCTTGGGACATATATATGCACCCGTTTACAATCTTAAATTAACTAAAACTATCGAGGTTTATTATGGTTACATCTTATCAAAATTTTATTGGCATTGACATCGGAAAATTTAAAAATGTCGTTGCAATTCACAAACAGAAGAATGCTGTCGAATTTGATAATAATGCTTCTGGTTGGCAACAATTATTTCAAGAGTTTTCAGATATTCTACCTAATGCTTTAGTGACTTTAGAAAATACAGGGAAATATGAGCTTGGCTTATCACATTTTCTTACCGACAAAAATATTGCCGTGCATCGAGCTAATACTCGTAAAGTAAAAAGCTTTATTTTATCTCACGGAACTTTAGCAAAGTCTGATAGATCAGATGCAAGAGCTCTTGCTCAATATGGATTTGAACGCCATAGAACTATCTCTCTATTTGTACCTACCTCTACAGAACAATCAACTTTGGCTGCACTTTGTCAACGTCGTGATGATATTACGCAAATGAGAACTCAAGAAAAATGCAGACTTGAAGCACCGGAAAATGATCATATAAAAGAAAGCTGTCAAAAGACCATTGAGTTTTTCGATAGTCAAATAAACGAACTCAATGATACTATACAAAAGATTATTGATGAAAGCCGCGAATTACAACAACGCCAAAAAATTCTTAAAACAGTTCCTGGAATAGGTAAAAAGTTATCACAAGATTTTTTGTGTTTAATGCCAGAGCTTGGTTACTTAAATAGAAAAGAAGTAGCAATTCTTGCCGGAGTTGCACCGCATCCAAAAGAAAGTGGTAAAGCTGTTGGTTACCGAAGGATTACAGGTGGTAGAAGTAACGTTCGTTCAAAGCTCTTTACAGCCGCTATGGCTGCTACAAGGTCAAAATCTATACTTGGCGCCTTTTATTCTAAGCTTGTTGAAAGTGGTAAGAAGAAGATGGTGGCTATAACAGCCCTAATGCGTAAAATTATAGTAATTGCTAATACAAGACTTAAAGAAGCAATTAATTTGCATACTTAAAAATCTTCACAACGGTAACTGAAATTGGCTAATGAATATGTGCGTCCACACAGACTTAAAGCACATATTCATTAGCTTAAGCAGAAATTGCTGTGGTAGCTGTTTGATATAAAATTCTATTTCTATGACAAACGGGTTTTTATTGCCCATATAATTTGCAAAATTACACAAATAAAAAAATTTTTAAAAAACATAGTTGATACCAACTAATTTTTTCAACAGCTTCATCGAAAGTATTAACTGAAAGATTCGTTAATAGCATCCATTCTAGCGGTTTTTTTTAAGGGAAGGGGAGTTTTCTCAACAACATAAACTGCATAAAGTGGTAATTTAGGTAGTTCTTCCGTCTTATGCCTAATATTATTCTTAGATGGATTCATCATAAACTTTCCAAATCTAACTTCCAAACGTGCTGTTCTTTTTGGCTTATTATCTTTTACAGGAACTTCAACTTCTACCGTACCTGCACAATGAGAGGATTTAATAAATGCCCATAACTTCTGCTCACCTTTTTCAGGATATCGAGATTTTCTATTTACTGCTCTATCTCTGCATGCTCTAACTAGCACTGCCGAATTAAGATTATGTGCAAGCTCAAAAAAGTCATATATATCTGCTTCTCTATCGCATACAGTTATAGTCTCAGTTTGAGTTGGATCAATAATATTATTTGTTTTTCTTAAAGTTTCCAACCACTTTACGCTTTCTTTATCTTCAATGCGATCGCTCTTTTTTTTAAGGTTCTCAGTTTCTTCAGGTCTTGAATAAACTTTTTGATCTAGTATCCCTAGTACCAAACCTTCTATACTAACGGCAAGAGCTGTATGCATTATAATACCTTTTGCAGTATCATAACTGGACAAATTTGCTAATCCGCTTGTTTTTTTATGGTTATTATATACAATGTAACTGGTATCTTGAATGACAAGAACCCTCTTGTGAGCTTTTGTTCTCTCAACCGTCTTATTAATATGTGTAGCTAAAATATCACTTTCTTTTACATTCTCATTTTGAAAAAAACGTTATGCTGTTTTTGCTTCTGACCAACTTTCACATGCTTGATTAATCTAACTTTCAGGTAATTTTGTCAAACATATCAGCAATCTTTACTAATCGCTCAGTTAACCTTTTATCTCCAAATTCATTTTTAGCCCATTCACTACTTTTACTTGCCATTTTACACCCTCAATATTTGCAAACTTTAATATTGTAATATTTTACTTTTTAGTCCATTTATATTTGTGGGTAATAGTAAGGAATGACACCGTCTTGGATGGAAACCAGTGTCAGCTACTTTCATGACACCATCACAAGGTGAAACTGGATCCCAGTGGGCTTTGTTGCATCGCTCAAGTGAAAAGAACTGGCAGTTACTGACAAAATTCATTATAAATAGCCATTTAACTGTTGAAGAAAAAATATGCCACAAAAAATGAGAGTCAGTAACTGCCATGAATATAACAAATTTCTCCAAGAAAGAGGAAGCATTTTTTGTTATATCAATGACGCCATAGAAAATTGGTACGAGAATTGTCCAAAAATGCAGGGCGGCAACTATATTTATAGTGATAAAGTTGTGATTTTGGTGCATATAATCGTCAGTTTCTTTAGAATTGGTTTAAGACAAACAGTCGGGTTTATAAAAGGGTATTTGCAACAAATAGGAAGAGATTTGGCAGTTATCAGCTATTCACAAGCATCAAGAAGGTTTGAGAAACTTAATATTAAGATAAATGATTGCAGAATTGATAAAAATAATATGGAAGATATCGAAATTGCTATAGACAGTACAGGAATTAGTATATACAACAACACTCCTGGTCACAGCAAGGAAAATAGCACTGACAGAAAATATCGTGGCTATGAGCAAACGAGAAAATTGCACGTAATGTTGAATATAAACAACAAAAAAGCCATAGCTGTAAAATACAGTAACGGTGTCTACTCTGATCACTATGGAGCTTGTGATTTGCTAAAAGAAGTTGATTTTCAGCATGCCATAAAAGCACTATATGCAGATAGAGCATGTGATAGGCACAAGTTTTATAAGTTGTGTAACGAATATGGTATAAAGACAAAAATTCCACCAATAAACAATGCGGCAGAACATCCAGAAATAGATTATATGTCTGACAGGAATGCTGCTATTAGGTTAATAAAATTATACGGTGAAGATGGCATGAAAGAATGGAAAAAAGAAGTAAATTATGGGAAAAGATCTTATATTGAAGGGTTTTTCTCAAGATTAAAGCAAATATTCGGATTTAGTTTTAGGAATAAATCTGAGATAAATCGAGAAAAAGAACTAAATGCTATTTGCTTAATAAATTCACTGATATTGGTATGGCTAAATTTGAGATAGTTACATGAATTTACCATAAATCACCATCTCATAAAGTGTGATGCAACAAAGCCATCCCAGTGTCAGCTACTTGGATGACAAGAAAGGAAGCACTGGAATGACAGGAGAAGGGGGGCTACTACCGTCATAAAGGAACCAGTGTCAGTTACTCGGATGATACCTTTTTCTACTTAATTTGGGTTATGCAAGAAGTCTATTCGCGGTATAGATTCCGCTAACACGTAGCGGGATGACGGTTGTCGGTAAATCTAAGTCAGTTTAGCTATATGCTTTTAATTCCCCCAAAAGGAGAATTAAATATGTGAAGTTCTAGTTGATATGACTTAATGAATGGTTAGTTTAAATTACTAATTTATTTAAGAGATTTTGATAATATTTAACCCACTCGCTTTTCTATTTTCCATATCACGATGTGCTTGAATTATTTCATCAAATTTATATTTTTTATTGATCCGTACAGTTAAAAGTTTTTTTCTTATCATCTCGAAGATTTCCATTGTGGTAAGCACTAATGTGAATCTATCATGCTTATAATGGTATATTGAGGTTCCAGTTGCAAATAACGAACGTGAACTAAGTAAAGAAAAACTAATAGGAGCGTTACCTGATATCTGCCCATAGGAAACGTATATGCCGAACCTGCCTAAAGATTCAAAAGAAAGCTTGCTTGTAGCGTAACCTATAGGGTCATACACTGCACCTACTCCTCTGTTTTGCGTAATCTCCATAACTTTAGAAACGAAGTCTTTATCATTGTAGTTTATTGCGTATGTGCAGCCACTTTGTAAAGCTATCTTCATTTTTTCATCAGAGCTTACAGAACCTATCACTACACCTTTTTTATCCTTTGCCCATTGGCATATTATTTGTCCTAAACCACCATTAGCCCCATAAACTAGCACGAAAGCACCAGGCCTAACTTTATAAGATTGATTAACTAAATAGTGAGCTGTCATACCTTTAAACAGCACTGCAGCAGCAACTTCATCAGATATGTCATCTGGAATTTTTATCAGATATTTCTGGTGTATAATGCGCTTTTCACAATATGCCCCTGGAGGAGCTGTGCAATATCCAACTCTGTCTCCAACCTTCAATCCATCACTGATTTTTTTACCAAGCTTTTCAATAACTCCCACTGCTTCTACCCCAAGCACTGATGGTAAATTTTTAATTTTGCGTGTACCTTTTCTGTGCTCTAAATCATAACGATTTAAGCCGATAGTTGTGTGACGTACTAAAACTTCCTCGCCTTTTGGCTCACCTATACTCTTATCTACAAATTCTAATACTTCTGGTCCCCCAGTTTTTTTAATTTGTATAGCTCTAACCATGATGAATATTAAGATAAAAACTTTGATTATGTTATCTAACAATTAATATTTTGCAAAGTTATTGTTTTCACAATCAATAGACTTCTTGCGTTACCTCCTGTCATTCCAGTGTCAGCTACTTGGATGACACCCTATTGATTACTGAAATGACACGGTTTGCAAACATTCTGTTACTTAAGCTTAAAGAACGTGTATGATAGTGTTATTTCGCCCAAATCTTTTGTATTACTATCAAGCATTATCTCAGGATCTATATAGAAAGATACGGGCATAGCTGCTTTTTGTTTTGGTAGCAACATTTGCTCTTCAAAACAAAAGCATGCAACTTTATTGAAATACTTACCTGCTTTGAAAGGCGTAACATTATACACCGCCATACCAAATGAAGGCTGATCAGATAGATTTTTTGCGTAATAAAACGCTAAACTTTGTTCTCCTATGTTTACGTCAACGTAGTTAGTTTCTGATTTAAACTCCCAAGGTAGATCGGACATTATATCAGCATTGAAATGGACCCTGATCTTTTGGTTAGTTATATTTGTTGTTGTGTTAGTTACTTTTCTTATTGTGCCACCATACCCAGTAGCTTTACAGAAAATGCTATATAGAGGTACCGATGCATATGCAAGACATATCATCGACACAACTAAAGATACTAAAAAGAAAACTATAGAATTCTTACTGCCTTTCCTTAAAAAGGAAAACATCTAATCCCTATTGTTGAACAAGTTAAGTAACCTGAGTAGATTGAGAAATATATTAATAAAGTCAAAATAAAGATTAGTTGCACCGAGTATTGCCAATTTAGTAGTAGCAACTTCTGATCCGTCATTATGTTTATAATAAACGTCCTTGATTCTTTGAGCATCATACGCAGTCATTAAGGTAAAGACTATTACTGATATGAACGATATTGCAAAGTGGAGAGGACTACTTCCAAGAAATAAATTTACTATAGACGCAATGATTAACCCCCAAACTCCCATAATCAAGAAAGAGCCCATACTTGTAAGATCTCTTTTTGTAGTATTGCCATATAAAGCCATAGAGCCAAACATGATTGATGTAATGAAAAACGCCCTTGCTATATTTTCTGCAGTATAAACTATAAAAACATAAGATAAGGAAAGCCCCATTAACACTGAGAACGAGAAAAATATAGTAACGGCAGACTGAGCACTTAGGTGTTGAATTCTATAAGACATGTAGAACACCAATGCAACCGGAGATAACATTACCACAAGCGATAGAACGGGATTAGAATAAATTACTTGAAAAAGACCAGAAAATACTGTTAAAAATGCAACAAGCCCTGTGACGCCCAAAGCTAAAGCCATGTAATTATATACTTTAGTTAGGTAACTTCTAAGCCCAGCACTATAATAAACGCCTTGAGAGCGAATATCCTGTTCATTTCTCATATAAGACATAATATAACTCCTTTTATCCATTACTTAACATATTATAATATAAAACCATATTTTTATCAAGTGTTTTTATTATAAACAGCTATGCGCTGGCATTTGTTTTAATATAAATAGAATATAGGCCTATTGCTGCTGCGTTTGAAACATTTAAACTGTTAATTGCATTTGACATTGGGATTTTTAAAAGATAATCACAATTTTCTTTAACTAACCTCCGCATTCCTTTCTCTTCAGAACCAAAAATAATTACTCTTTTTTTCTCAAAACTCTTTATTTCATCTATATTTTCTTTAGCATTGCAATCAAACCCGTAACACCAGTAGCCGACCTTTTTTAAATACTGCATAGTTTTTACTATATTTGTAACGTATATTAGCGGAACAATATCTAAAGCCCCACTTGCTGCTTTTGCAATAGATGCATTTTCACTCGGTGAATGGTTATGTGGTAAAACCAATGCGTCGACATTAAAACAAGCTGAAGTTCTTAAAATTGATCCAATATTGTGCGTGTCAGTGACTTGATCTAAAATGACTATAGTAGAACTGTCGTTTGAGCTTTCAGCTACTTCTTCGATGCTTAAGTTATAAAGAATAGGGGCAACATTTAAAGCAATTCCTTGATGGTTAGCACCTTTGGGTAAAACGTCATTAAGTATTTTGTTTTCTACTAATCGAACTTTAATGCCCTTACTATTTGCATATTGCTTAATTTCTTTTTCGTGTTCTCTATAGAAATTTTCTGTTACTAACAGTTCTATACACCGCCTATTTTTATTCTTCAGTGCTGACATGCAGGTGTGCTTTCCATACAGCCAAAAATTCTCATTAGTTTTTGACGATTTCATCGTATTATTGAAAATCGGGTTTTTATAGAATAAGCAACATTTTACTATGTTTGAATATTGTTGTAAAATTATACAATTCGATTAATGCGTTTATGTCGGACGATGAGTTGGATTGGCAAAAAAATGTTAAGCCAATAAAATGTGGAAAAGTTACTTTGAAAGTTGATCATAAAGTAAATATAAAGTCTATGGTTGATAAAGGTACCTCCGACTTACAAGGGAATTTTCTTAATACCAATAATAGTAACTCATCATTTTGTCTTGACCAAAACACAAAATCAAAAGTTGATAGGGGTAAATATTTTATAAGCGATAAGCTCGATTTGCATGGCTATAATATAGAGGATGCTTACTGTAAATTGATAGATTTTATTATCAAAAATTATCGAGCAGGAAATAGATGTTTATTGGTAATTACGGGATACGGCAGTGCAACAAACAAAACAGACACTATAAAGAGTAACTTAAATAAATGGTTAAATGACACTAAAATCCAGCATATGGTTCTATACTACCAACAAGCTACGAAAAAACATGGTGGTAAAGGGGCTTTTTATGTTTTATTAAGAAGGAATAAAAACCTTGAGTCCTGATACTTAAAATTCCTTTTAAGCCTTAATTTTTCTTGTATAACCATACAGTGTTCGGCAGCGCGTGACGCACAACTGTGCGAACATTGTGATTTGGGTCTACCAGGAAGGATGTCTCCCAGTACCTCTTTTCCCGTCATCCCGCTACGTGTTAGCGGGATCTCATTTCACTTTATGAGGGTGTCATCCGAGTAGCCCCTTTCTCGTCATCCCGCTACGTGTTAGCGGGATCTCATTTCACTTTATGAGGGTGTCATCCGAATAGCTTGACTACTTGGATCCAGATTGGATACTGAGTTGGTGAGTATAAAAGTATAGCTTCTACGTCATACCGCCGCGGTATCTCAGCCGCTAACAAGTAGCGGGGTGACGAGTTACTATACCGCTGCGAACCGTCATACCGCGATTTATTCCATAGCTGTACGAACATTCATTTTTGAAGGTAAACTGCACAGCAAATGGTGTCATTCCAGTGCTTGACACTGGAATCCAGCCGGCTTTGTTGCATCGCTAGCTATGATGGATTAAAGATAAAAAAGGTGGAGAATATCAGTAGCTTATTATTCTGGTATTTATAACAAGAACGGTCAGTGAATACCTAAATTTGAGTAAAAGAAATTTCACTACCACTCACTAATCCGGCTAAAATTCAAGAATTTCAATGCTTTAGCTATTTTCAATAGAATTAAATTTATTAATATAAATAACAAGTTACTATTCTTAAATTTGATCAGATTGATTGCAAAAAAAACAAGATTTTCAATAAGTTGCTTATAATCCTAATTATAGTTAGCCTTTCATAAGTAGCGATGCAACAAAGCCATTCCAGCGTCACGCGCTGCCATGTGATATACAATTTCCTTCGAATTACAACGTACGTGCGCTCTATATGCACTTGATTGACAAATGCTCTCTTATCAAAATCTCAAGAATCTGCACTATATTTAATGCTGCGCCTTTGCGCAGGTTGTCAGCCACTATCCACATATTTAATCCGTGCTCAACAGTATTGTCTCTTCTAATACGCGATACATATACAGCATTCTCCTGTACAACATCAATTTGAGTTATGTATTCACTATCTTCACGCCTGTTGTACACTAAAACTCCACTATCTTCGGCTTCACTTAGCACTTCACGAGCTTGTTCTTCAGTGATATGTTGATCAAATTCCACATTTACTGCCATAGCGTGACCGATAAAGACGGGTACCCTTACACAAGTTGCAGTAACTTTTATATCTTCCTCTAAAATTTTTTTTGTCTCCTCTTGCATTTTCCATTCCTCTTCTGTAGAGCCATTTTCCATGAATTCTCCTACATGGGGAATGCAATTGAATGCTATTTGCTTAGAGAATATCTTGGGTTTTTTAGCTTCGTTCATAAAGATTTTTTTTGTCTGGTCATAGAGCTCATCCATTGCTGCTTTGCCTGCACCAGAAGTTGATTGATAAGTTGAAGCAACGATTCTCTTTATTTTTGCTTTTTGGTGTAATAGATGTAGTACTAGCAGCATCTGTATTGTAGTACAGTTTGGATTGGATATTATGTTGTGGTTTTTATATTCCATAATTTTTTCTTTATTAATCTCTGGAATAATGAGTGGCACACCCTCTTTCATTCTAAAATGGGAACTGTTATCTATCACGATGCATCCAGCCTGTGTTGCAATTGGTACATACTCTTCAGAAACATGAGATCCAGCACAGAAAATGGCTACATTAGTTCCAACGAAGTCATAATCCTCAAGGCATAAAACTGTTAACTCTTTGTCACCAAAGCTCACCTTCTTCCCTTCTGATTTTTTCGATGCAAGTGCAATAACGCAATCTATCGCCTCATCTTGAAATTCAGCAAGCGTGCTTAATACCTCACGCCCTACTCTTCCGGTTGCTCCAATAACAGCAATTTTGTATCTCATATAGATGAACCTCTAATTTTAAAGTTCTATTATATTTTTACTGACAAAATTTACAATTGTTTTAATATTTTTACCTTGCAATTAATTGTAATTTAGCTATTATTATGCAATATTAGTAATGTTACATAATGAAATGAAAGATGAGTAAGGAATACGATGAAACTAAGGTTAAACCTGCAATGTCTACACCTCAAGGGCCTGAAGGAACCAATGGATCAAAGGCCCAAAGTGTTCTTTCGAATAAAAGAAAGCCTACAATAAATTTTGATGATAAAAAGTATGGTGTAAAAACCTCTAAAATAGACCAACAGTCTCTAAACAAAAGACAAGAATCTTCAAAGCTAAGAGATCTCTTAAGGTCAATACCAATAATAAGGAGATTTTTAGCAAGGATTTTCACACCTGAAAAAATAGAAATCATCAGTAACCCTATATATGACAACATGGAAGCATATAAAAAATCGCAGGAAGATTACCCTAGTAAGATAAAAGATGAAACTAGTATAGATGATGAACACACAAAAGAAGTAGATAGTAAACTTGAGAAGGGTAATGTTGAACAAGTGGACAACAAGAAAAGTCGTAGTTCATAAATATCAATCATTTAAAAATTATCTCTAGTTATAACATTGTATCTGTTCAGATGCATGGCTCATGTACAAATATTGAAACAAAAATTCCAGTGCTCCTTTCTCGTCATCCCAGTGCGTGACACTTGTATCTTTATGATGTGAGGCATTAGAGCTAAAATACCTCACAGGGAGGGTGAAGCTGATGCGACACTAATGCCATTAAGCCAGATTTTGCTTCCCTCCCATAGAGTTAAAGACTGAACAGTATCTTTTGGAATTATATCCCGTATTACAAGGTTAGTCTAAACTCTCAGTTTATTTATAGTCTTGGAGGCAATTTTATGCAAGTAAATGCTATTTTGGGTGTGGATATTTCAAAAAAGAAATTTGATGTTTGTTTGTTAGTGGACAGTAAAAAACGACACAAAGTCTTTCAAAATAATCAAGATGGTTTTGCAAAACTTGTAGTTTGGTGCAATGGCCATGGAGCAAATCTTACTCATTTATGTCTTGAAGCAACTAGTTGGTATGGAGAAGATTTGGCTACTTTTATGCACGATTTAGGACATAATGTCAGTATAGTAAACCCAGAAAGCTTTTGGCAAAAGTGAGCTGCTCAGAAATAAGACAGATAAATCAGATGCAGCTATGATAGCTAGATTTTGTATCGCCAACAAACCTGCTCTTTGGAAGCCCATTGCACCTGAAATGAGGCATTTGAGGGAGCTTTACCGTTGCATGCAATCGCTAAAAGATGATAAGGTGCAACAGACAAATCGCTTGGAAAACAAAAATATGCATTCCAGTTGCAAAGAAGCTATATCTAAAGTAATTTTGGCAATAGAGGAGCAAATTATTGTTCTCGAAAAAGAAATTAATGAGCATATAAATAACTATCCACATCTAAAAAATATGGTGGAAAACCTTAAGACTATAAAAGGTATAGGATATCTTACTGCTGTTGCTGTTGTCGCAGAAATGCCATCAGTTGATAACTTTGACAATGCTAAACAATTTACAGCTTTTGCTGGTCTAAATCCAGGACATTATCAATCGGGATCGTCAGTAAGTAAGAGAAGTTGCATATGCAAAATAGGATCTGAGCGTATTCGAAAAGCTCTTTATATGCCAGCTATAGTAGTCAAAAACCATAATAATCATTTTCAAAAGTTTTGTCAGCGTCTAGCAAGTAAAGGCAAATGTCCAAAAGTCATAGTTCTTGCGTTAATGCGAAAATTAATGCATGTCTTTTTTGGTATTCTTAAAAATAATCAACCATTTAATTGTAATTTTGTTGGATAATTTGTTTGACAGCAGAGACAGTATCTGGGATCCAGATTGGGCACTAAGTTGGTAAACACGAAAGCGATTAATCCTTTACAACGTTTTTGATGGAACTGCGCGAAAGAACTGGATGCCAGTGTCACGCACTGGCATGACACCCATTTCTTCCTATAGTTGTCTTTTCTCGTCTACCTTATTTTGCCACTCTGCTGAACAGATACATAACATTTGCTATACAGAAACTCTGCGATACCAAAATAAATAAAGAGGTACGCCACTTGCAGTGAATAAGCTTGCGATCAGCAAGGTATTCACAGAAGTTTCAAATATTACCCAGCAGCAAAAGGTTGTTGCTATACTGCCAATTAAAAATTTGTAACAACTCTTTTCTTGCACAATAACTTTGAGAAAAGCAAGACTGCATGCAAGGTAAACAAATAAAAATGAAACTACAGAAAAGTCGATAATTGATGTGATCTGCTTAGCAAAATTGTTGCTTGAAGTGAGGATTAGTAAAGTTGCAGTTCCAACTGAGCTAGTTGTTATGCCCCAGAAAGGAGAACCGTGCTTGTTTCTTTGAGCAAAAAACTGTGGCATCAGTTTATCTTTTGCAAGGCCAAGGGCCACTTGTCCACTAGCTAGTACCCAAGCGTTTAAAGTACCAACACAAAAAATGAACGCAGTTATAGAAATAATCAAGTGCCAATTGCCAGAGGCCATAATTTTTATTGCGTCAACATATGGTGCTCTTGAACTTGCTAAATCATTGCCATTTATTAATCCCATAATTGCAAGATTGTTGATAAAATACACAACAGCAACAGAGATTGTTCCAAGTACCACAGCTCTTGGTATTGTTCTAGCTGGATTATCAACTGACCCTGCAGGTGCTGTTGCCAATTCAACTCCAATAAAACCCCATAGAGTAATAAGTGTAGAACGGGCAAGAATCTGCGATGTTGTAAGATTTGATATTTCTTCACTTATGATGAAGTTATTTCTATCAAAAAAAAACAATGCTGCTATAGGTATTACAAGCAATACAGAAATTTTTATCACCGTCAATAAAAACTCAACACGTCCAGCAGTAGCTACTCCTCTAAAATTTATTAGTGTAATAATTGTAAGTAATAACATCTCTAAAAACAGATGTACGTTTTGAATATCTTCATGGAAAAATGGTGTAAGATAACCAACACCCACAACTATTACGGCTGTTGTGCTAACCCATGAGATCACCCAATACGTCCAACCAACAAAAAAAGCTGCAGCAGGGCCAAAAGCATGCTTTACATAGACGTGAGGGCCACCCGTTTCCGGAAATTTTGCGCAGAGTGAGGCAAAAACTAAAGCAAGAGATATAGCACCAAGCCCTGATATTATCCAGCTTATAAGGCTATACATGCCATATGGAGCAAGGCTAATTGGAAGCATAAAAATTCCAGAGCCAATTTGGCTGCTAATCACTAAGGCAAAAATAGCCCAAAAACCTATTTTATTTGACACAATAATTCTTATCTAAATAGATTAACAATATACCCTAAACTCAGAAATTTCAATTGATCTTCTAAGAAACTCCTAAGAACCTTCTTCATCTATCGGCTCCTCTTTCATTAGTATATAACCAAATTCCTTTGCTTTTTTAGTCAAATTTTTGACTACTCTCTCTTTGTAGAGTGTTTCATAATAGTTCATTCCTTTTTCTACATATTCTTGTCCATATTTTAGCATATTATAAAAAATACATGCTAATTTCCTTGCTGTAGCAGTGATCGCTTTTGGTATCCCTAGTCGCTTCTTTAACCTCCTGCAGTATGCACCAAGTGCAGTGTTGCTTCTTGATACACAATGAGCAGCAAGTAGCAAGGCAGTTGCAGCACGATTAACAACTTTACGAGTTCTTGTTCCAATAATTTTCCCTCCTGTAATTTTATTAGCAGGACTTAATCCGAGTCAGGAAGAAAAATGCTTTTCTGTCCTCCATTTATTGTGATTTATACCTGTTTCTGAAATGATAGCCTGTATACTTAATACATCAAGTCCTGGAACTCTAGTAAAATCCATCCCCGTTATTCGATATAAATCTTCATCTACGGCAAAATCTGGACTATTCTTCTGTTTTCTCTTTCGTGTCTTATTCAATGCCCTGTTCTCATTCGACTTTGTTTCAAATGTTTTATAGTAATTTTCTATACTTTTATCACATCCCGTTATTTGCTCTTGAAAAAAAGTATATGCTGCATATTCTTGTTTTAGCACAAACAAGTGTTCCTCTCTATAATCACCAGCTAACGCTTTTGCTATAGTAGACTGATCATTTTTTATTCGTGCATCCCTGAATTTAGCCAATTTCTCAGGATCTCTTTCGCCTTCAATTATAGCTTCAATGATTTTCATACCAGTTATCCCAGTAATATGACTAATAACCTTGTGTAATTGAATATTCATTTGAATTAGCGCTTTTTGCATACGTTGAGTATGTTTAGCTGCATTTTCAATTAGATTAGCACGTTGTCTAACGTAACTACGCAGTACACACATTTGATTATCCGGTCTAAATGATCCTTGAAGCAGTCCATAGCTGTGCAATTGTTGCAGCCATTGACAATCTTGAACATCAGACTTTCTACCAGGCACATTTTTGACATGTCGCGCATTTACTAATTTTACTTCAAATTTATGTGATTCTAATATTTGAAATAAGGGAATCCAATATACTCCAGTTGACTCCATGGCTACAGTTCTAACCTGACACTTTTTTAACCACTTTGCTAAGTTGTGTAGATCTACTGTAAAGCACCCAAATTTTTGGATACGTTGTTCATCTCTTCCTTCAGGTACACATACATAATGTACAGTCGAGCCAATATCAATCCCTGCTGCATCAAGGTTTATTGTTTTTAATTTACTTTTTGCTTCTGCCATATAAAATCCCTCCTATATTATTATGATAAGAAGCACTTCAGCTTGGGACGGTTAGGTTATACAATCTTCTAAACGAGGTAGCCCAAAAAGAACTCCATCAATGGTTTTACCATTTCCCCCAAAACCATGCTTTCAAACGGGCATTTATAGCACCATTGATTGTTTCGGTTATAGCTGCAGAAGCGCTTCTTCATAACACTATACCCAAAGAACATAAAGTAAAGAGGGAGTTTCTTTTTGGTTTTACAGATTTTATCTGTTCTGGGCTTTCAACACTGTTATCAGGAAAATTTGCAATCAATTCTCTTGCATCTTCTGTCCACATTAAAATATTTTTTATGTTCTGTATTTCTATGTTTGTTAGCAAGCGAGAAACCCCCTTTAAGTAGGGCTCACATCCTATAAATAATAGATCAGGTTCATTGAGCACCTGGTAAAGCATATTTTCACCGTTGCCAAAGCCTATTTCTACCCATATTCTTTTTTGTGAATTTACAATTTTCTCTATAGATTCCTTGCTGTTTTGAATAGAATATTTTTCCAATATTTCATCAACATCAGGTTTTAGCCTGGACCTTCTGGAGAACGATCTAATCCACTTGCTATTCTTAAATAGCATATTCTTGATACATATATAATTTTCTCACTATATTTTATATAGCTTAAACAATTCTCGAAATGAGTTAATGAAAAATTACTTGTCAATAATTGTTAATATTATATAATATATGAGTTCTAATAAAGTTTAAGTTAAAGGTATGAATAATAATAATCCAGTCGTAAATCTACCGGTTACTATCAGAAAGCTATCATCAAACAAATTTATAGAAGAGATATGTCAAGGCCAATTTGAGGATCAAGATAATACCTTGTTTGAAGATTCTTTTGTTAACAAAATTAAAGAAGGAGATGTGGTAGAAGGTGTAATTACAAGAATAAACCCTAACGACGTTGTGGTTGATATTGGTTTAAAATCTGACGGGAGAATTCTGATCAAGGAACTCGGTTGTAATGATGAGGTCATTATTGGCTCGAAAATCAGAGTTTATGTGGAAAGAATTGAAGATTATCATGGTAATGTTGTTCTTAGTCGTGAAAAAGCAATTAGGGACGAAAAATGGAATAAGTTGGAAGAAGGTACAGTTACAAGGGCTGAAGTAAGCGGAGTTATTAAACGCTCAATTAAATGTGGCTTTATTGTTGATCTTGGTGACGGAATAAGCGCTTTTTTACCGCTGAGTCATGTGGATTTGAAGCAAGTAAAAGATGCGAAGCACCTTATTGAAACTGAACAAAAGTTCATCGTGCTTAAAATGGATAAGAAGCAGGGCAATATTGTAGTATCAAGAAAGCTGGTGTTAGAAAAATTGCACGCTGGTGAAAAAATTAAATTTTTAGAATCTTTAAATGAAGGCGATATAATAGAAGGGAAAATAAAAAGTATCACTCATTACGGTGTATTTGTCGGTATTCATGAATCAGATGTAGTGGGAGTTATAGATGGATTGTTACATATTACAGATATCTCTTGGAGTAGGGTAAGTCATCCGTCTGCAGTTTTTACTTGTGGTCAGACTATAAAAGTTAAAATTATAAAAATAGATAAGGAAAATGCTAAAATTTCCTTGGGTGTGAAGCAGCTAGAAGATAGCCCTTGGCAAGATGCAGAGTCAAAATATCCAGTTGATAGTGTGCATAAGGGTTATGTAACAAGCATAGAAGATTATGGATTATTTGTTGAGCTTAGAACTGGAATTGAAGGTTTAGTGCACTCGTCAGAAATAACTTGGGTTAAGAGTAATTTACCAGTTAGTAGTCTCGTAACAAGGGGACAAGAAGTATATGTAAAAATTCTCAGTATTGACATTGCTAAGAGTAGGATGAGTTTAAGCATGAAAAGGTGTGTAGACAACCCTTGGCAAGTATTTATCAATAAATATCCTCCTGGTTCTATTGTTTCTGGTGAAGTGAAGAATAATACCGGCTCATATGTATCTGTTGCTTTCGGTGATTCTGAAATAGATGAGAACGTAGAAGGGACAATATATGTGAAAGATTTTAGTTGGTCTAAAAATGGTTCAGATGAGATAAAGAAGTATAATGTAGGTGATAAAATAGAAGCAAAAGTAATAAGGGCTAACGTGAATCGGGCAAGAATTTATCTTGGAATAAAACAAATAGAGTATGATCCTCTTGAAGAACTGATAAAGAAAGTTAAGGTAGGTGATAAAATACAGGTTATTGTAGGTAAGAGAGAAGATAATGGACTAGTCGTTGAAGTTGAGAACGATGTAACCCTTCTAATAGATCAAGAGCATTTACCAGAGAATAAAAAATTCTCTATATCAGAAAAAATAGAAGTTGAAGTATTGGGTGTTGAAGAATATAACATAGCATTATCTGCTAAGTGATAAGGTTTACTTATTTTGGCTTCATATAAATGGCAACAAAGTCTGATATAATAGCGAGGGTAGCAAAAAGACATCCTTTTTTAGATAAGATTGTTATAGCAGCTATAGTTGATAGATTTTTTGGGATACTTTCAAGCACATTGAAACATCATAATAGAGTTGAAATTAGGGGGTTTGGTTCTTTTTCAGTTAGAAGTTATAACTTGAAAGAAACAAGCCATTTAATGTTACAGAAGTTTACAAAGAATCAATACTTTAAAACATATTTTCGTAGCAGTAAAAAATTATCTGATTTGATAAATGAATAAAAATTTATACCATAAATAAGATGAAAGTAGGGGTTTGAGTTTATACTGTACGATAGAAATTTTTAGCACCATATGCAAGTAGTAGAAATAGTTATACGTAATAACACATATAAAATATCTTGCGAAAGTGGGAAGGGGAATCATTTATTACGCCTTGCTAATAGTTTTGACAAGTTAGTTAGTTCTGTATCTCAAAAAACTGGAGGTAAGGGTTCGGATGCATTAAATTTCTTACTTGCAGCACTAATTCTTGAGGATAAAATTTTAGAATTAACAAAGCGATTAGATGAAGTAAATCAAGAGCGCGAAAAGTATAGAAACGAGAAAAGAATAGAATATACTGAGGTACTAGATAAGGTAAATAAGATTATCACTAATCTTGAGTGCATAAAGGATTAGCTTCAATAAAGCAAGCAATTAAATTGACTATCTGACTATTCAAGCCAGGAGGGAGGTTTGTCTTACGAGTTATGTAACAATATAATTCGTAATCATCAAGATCAACTATTTTTTCGTATTCGATTAGTTCGCTTAAGGAAAATTTATCAAGATATTTCAATGCGAAATGCCCTAAAAGTATATCGGTTTCTTTGCAACCCCTATGCCAGCTTCTATATATTAATTTTCTTCTGAGTAGTGAGGTATCTGTCATTACAATTAAACTTTTTTTAATTTAAAAGTTAAACTAAATACTTGTCAAGCGAGGCGCATTTTAATATACTTAACATTTTGTTAAGATCTAAATATACAGGTGGAATTAATTTCTAATCTTATCCATCAATTTAGCGATGGAATATATTATTTTTTATCATTTTCTTTAATAATTTCTGTCATAGTATTCGTGCATGAATATGGGCATTATGTTGTTGCCAAAGCATGCAAAGTTAAAGTTGAATCTTTTTCCATAGGTTTTGGTCCTGAAATTTTTGGTTTTAACGATAAGTCTGGAACTAGATGGAAATTAAGCGTTGTTCCATTGGGTGGTTATGTTAAAATGCTAGGAGATACTAATGCAGCGAGTGTTCCAGCTGATCAACAAGAATTAACGGAAGAAGAAAAATTGTATTCATTTCATACAAAACCGCGTCATAAAAAAGCAGCAGTAGTTTTTGCAGGGCCTTTTGCAAACATGGTATTTGCTGTTATAGCTTTTACAATATTTTTTAGCATAGCAGGTTATTATCGCACTCCACCGGTGATTGAAAATGTAATCGAAGGTAGTGCAGCTAAGCAAGCTGGTTTGTTGCCAGGTGACACTATTACACAAATCAATGAGCATAAAATAAAATACTTTGAAGATATTTCACGTGTGATAATGTCGAATCCTAAAACAAGAATGGAGATTGAGTATAGCAGAAATAATGAGAAGCACAGGACCAGTTTAACTCCATTAATAATCAAGGACAAAGACGTTTTTGGCAACACAATAGAAAGAGAAACTATAGGGATTATTTCAGTCAATACATTAAAGCAGTCGTCTTTTCTTGGGGCTGTGAGCTTATCAGTAAGTGAAACTTACCACACTATGTGCTTAACGATTAAAGCTATCTTTCAAATTATTGTTGGTAAGAGGAGTGCAAGTGAAATAGGTGGACCAATAAAAATCGCAAAATATTCAGGACAATCAGCTAAAAAGGGATTTATTATGGTTCTATATTTTATGGCAATCATTTCAGCTAATTTAGCTGCAATTAACTTGCTGCCAATACCACTGCTAGATGGTGGGCATTTATTTCATTATATCATAGAAGCGGTTATACGTAGGGATTTAAGCTTGAAATGTCAAAAATATGCAGCTATTTTTGGTGCTTTAGTGTTGTTTTTGCTTATGGCAACTGGAATGTCAAATGATATTAGGGATCTTTTTTGAAATAAAATATGAAAAAGCTATTTTATATACTGGTAGTGGTTTTTATTTCTTTTCCTGCCCTGCTTGTTGCTTTAGGAACTGCGGAAAAAGTGCAGGTGAAAGATGTCAAATGTATTGGTAATGAGAGGGTAAGCAACCAGACAATAGGGTTCTATATAAAACTAAAATCTGGTGATTATATAAACGACGATGATATAGACTCAATTATAAAAGATCTATATAAAACAAAGTTATTTGCTAGTGTTAATGCTTACATAGATGATAAAAAAAATTTAGTAATAAAAATTCAAGAAAATCCACTGATTAACAAGGTAGTGTTAAAAGGCAATAAGTTATTTAACAGCAAAGAGCTGCTAAGTAATGTGATTCAATCAAAGTCGCTAACTATTTTAACTGAAATAAAATTGCAAAACGATTTAGTGAATTTAGTCACTACTTATAGAAATAACGGTAAGATTGGTGTTAAAATTGAATATGACCTGAATAAGCTTGATGGCAATAGAGTCAATCTAATTTTTAAAATAAAAGAAGGCAAAACCTCTAAAATTAAGGATATAAGATTTATAGGCAACAAAAACTTTTCTGAAAATGAGCTAGAGCAAGTTATCAAAAGACATAGTAATGACATATTTAGTAAGTTATTTAGAGCTATTTTTAAAGGCGGAAATCATTATTCACCGCAATATCTATTGATTAACACAGAATTGCTCGATCATTTTTATTCATCTAAAGGATATATTCAAAATAATATTCAACCAATTGTTGAGGTTGATAATAACAATCAAACAGAGTTAACTTTTTTGATTGACGAAGGACAGCAGTATTTATTTGGAAATAATGAGGTTAATATTGAAACTGAAATTCAGGATTTGAGCCTAAAAGAAGAAATATTGGATTTTATAACAGAGGAAAACGATAAGATATTTAATAGAGTTAAAATTAATAATACAGTAGAAAAAATAAACAAATATTTAAATGAGAAAGGATATATATTTGCAAAAGTTAATCCAGAGTATGCACAACGTGACAATGTTGTAGATGTAACCTACAGAGTGCTGCCGGGTAAAAAGATTTATATAAATCAAATTACAATTGATGGTAACGATCGCACTTTAGATAAAGTGATCAGAAGTAAGCTAAGTGTAGCAGAAGGTGATGCGTACAATATATCTGAGATTCAAAAGTCACGTAAAAAACTAATGAGTAGTGATTTTTTTGAAACAGTGAAAGTAAATAGTTATGCAGTTAATGATAATGCAGTAAATCTTGACTTAATTGTTAAAGAAAAAAACACTACTTCGTTGTATTTGGGAGGAGGTGTGTCTCTTCCTGGTGGAGCATTGATTAAAATTGACCTCAAAGACCGTAATTTATTTGGTACTGGAAAAGAGCTCTCTTTTGCTCTTGAAAAAAGTCAATACGTATTTTCTACTGATTTAGAGTTTGTTGAAAATAATTTTAACGATTCTGATACGTCACTAGGCATGGGTGTATTTTATGAAAAACAAGATAAACCAAACACTACTTTTGATAGTTGCGATATGGGATTTTTTACAAAGTTATCATATAAAGTCACAGAGAACTTAACTAATTCCCTTCGCTATTCTTATAAGTATAATCATATACACATGGATAATAAGGGTGGACAAGACACCGATATCTCTGAAATAATACTGGACCGAAAAGGTAAACATCAGATTTCATCAGTGGGATACACGTTGGCATATAATAAACTGGATAACCTCTATACTCCAAAAGAAGGGTATTTACTGCGCTTAAGTCAGGATATTTCAGGATTGGGAGGAAACGTGAATTTCCTGAAATCTGAATTCTTATCTTTTTATACGCACCCTATATTAAGCAAAATTGAAGATGATATAACGCTACGCTTTAAGATGGCGGCAGGTCATATTTTTTCTTATACTGATGAAAATCTAAACATTGGCCAGCACTTTTTTAAAGGGGGTAATGAGATTAGAGGGTTTGACCTTTCCGGTATTGGACCAAGAGCAGAAGACAAAAATAAAAGCTCATTAGGAGGCAAAACTTATTTTAATCTAACACAGCAAGTGGATTTTCCTCTACCAAAACTATATGACTATGCTGGTATCAAAGGCTCACTATTTGTTGACTATGCAACACTTTTTGGCTTAGATGATAAAAATAAGAAGTATGAAGGGAAATACTATGATAGCAAGCTTGTGAGAGTGTCACCAGGTTTTGGCTTTTCAATGCTTTCTCCTTTTGGTAGACTTAGATTGGATTTCGGGTTTCCTTTAGTAAAGGAATCTTATGATATAATACCATCACCAAATGTTAAATTTTCTATTGAAGCGGGGATTTGAATGAAATATATACAGTTATTTATATCAGTTATTGCCTTAATTATTTCCTTATTTGTGGGGTATAAGTTTGTAGGATATCAACCTCAGAACACAAAGGCTGCAATTATCGATAGTGACAAAGTCATCAATGAATCTCTTGCTCTGCAAAATATACAACAACAAATAAAGGAGCAGAATTCTAGATTACAACAAGAATTTGAAAATGAGTTAGAAAAACTTAAGCCATCAAAAGAAGAATTTGACCTTTTGTCAGAAGAAGCAAAAAAGGAAAAGACAGGACAATTTAATAAGCACACTGTAAATGTTAGAGATAATTATGCTAAAAAAATGTTACATTTAGAAGAAAGCTATAGAGAAGCAGTAGAGAGTGTTTTTAACAAGATAAAAGAAGTCGCTAAAAAAACGGCAGAAAAAAACAACATAGATTTGGTACTATTTATTTCAAAAAAGAACCAAGTTTTATACTCCATGGATGAAGTTGATTTATCAGATGTGGTATTAAACAATATAAACAAGGAAATACCTGAATTTGCTTTAAAAGGCATTGAATAGACTTATGCAATTTAATATCAGTGATATTATAAAAACACTACCACATTCTTATCCGTTTCTCTTAGTAGATAGAGTTATAGAGTGTGATCCTGGTAAAAGTATAAAAGCAATCAAAAATGTGACTTTCAATGAGCCATTTTTTATTGGCCACTTCCCTGGTCATCCGATAATGCCAGGAGTCTTGATAATTGAATCTCTAGCTCAGGCATCTGCTATATGTGTTCTAGGTAAAGAAACAATAGAAAATAAAGTTGTTTACTTGAGATCCATTGAAAATGCAAAATTCAGAAAGCTAGTTACTCCAGGGGACACATTGATTCTTCAAGCTAACATTCAAAGTGTGTGTTTAGGTGTATACAAATTTAGGTGTATTGCATCTGTTAGCGAAGAAAAAGTTGCAGAAGCAACAATCTCAGCAGTATTGCAAAATAAATAAAATCTTCATCTGTAAGAAACAGCATGTACACTTTATAGTATAGCAATGAAGCTGAATTTCAAAATCTCATTTTCGAATCTATATACTCGCAATGGATTAACAAAATTAGATGAGACATTTTTGAATTATATTAAATCATGTGATGAGAGCTTGTTTTGTTCATTAATTGAAGCAAGAGAAAAAGCAGCTTCTTCTTCGATGTCATCCCAGTGTCACCTCCCATCATCCCAGTGTCACCCCCCGTCATCCCAGTGCTTGACACTGGGATCTAGAAAACAAGAAGAACGGTCAGCTACTTGGATGACAGATAGCCAGCTCATTATAGACCTTTCGTACTTACTTGATGGATTTATTGCAAAACTTTTCAATATTGAAAAAGAAATAGAGGAGCTAAAGAAAAAGCACAACGACTTTGCTGTAATATATAAATGCAAAAGGTTATTTGTCCAACGCTATGCATTGAAGAAATACACTAATGTGGCGAATATAAATATTACTAACAAACTAAGTCCTTTTCTCACTTTGCCAACAACAGAAAAAAATTTCGCTGAGCAGGTGATGCATTGGTTTGAAGATAAAGAAAATCACAAAGAGGAAATAGAACTTGCGGCACAATATGCAGCGTGGAGAGTGAAAAATAAACAGAGCATATTATTTAGCATACATAAAAAAATTGACCACGAAAACCTCATACCATTTTCTAAAAAAGAAGTAGACAAAGTTGAAGTGCTGTATTCAAATGAAGTAAAAAGACGATACGGTTTTGACCTAACAAGTGAAAAGGCTAGTTTAGATAAAGCATTGGATAATGCTCACTACTGCATATTTTGTCATAAGCAAAGTAAGGATAGCTGCTCAAAGGGGCTAATTAATGATGACAATACTTTCAAAAAGTCTCCACTTAGAGTTGAACTGCACGGCTGCCCACTAGAGCAGAAAATATCAGAAATGAATCTGGTGAAAAGCGAAGGGTACAGCATAGCAAGTCTTGCAATTGTGATGATAGATAACCCATTATGCGCGGCTACTGGACACAGAATATGCAATGACTGCATGAATTCGTGCATATATCAAAAACAAGAACCCGTAAATGTGCCAGCAATTGAAACAAGGATTCTGGATGATGTGCTCAGTTTACCGTACGGATTTGAAATATATTCTCTGCTCAGCCGTTGGAATCCTTTAAATTTTCAGCGTTCATTGCCAAGAGGAAACACTGGAAAAAACGTTCTAGTTGTAGGCCTTGGTCCTGCTGGTTTTAATTTAGCTCATCATTTGTTGAATGATGGGCATAACGTTATTGCCATTGATGGACTAAAAATTGAGCCTTTGATCGATAATTTCCAGCTAATTAAAGATTTCAAACACGAAAAATTGAGTGAACGCACGGCAGGAGGGTTTGGTGGGGTGGCAGAATATGGCATTACTTCTCGGTGGGATAAGAATTACTTAAAGATTATTAGATTACTGCTGGAAAGACGTGAGAATTTCGTACTTTATGGAGGCATTCGTTTTGGTGGCACGATTAATGCTGATGACGCGTTCAACTTGGGTTTTGATCACATCGCCCTAGCACTTGGCTCTGGTAAGCCACGAATGATCAAAATAAAAAACATACTAGCTCGTGGAGTACGCATGGCATCTGATTTTCTGATGTCGTTACAACTGACTGGCGCTCTTAAATTTGATTCTATAGCAAATCTGCAAGTTCGTATGCCGATAGTTGTCATAGGGGCGGGGCTTACTGCGATTGACACTGCCACTGAAGCTTTAGCGTATTATCCAATTCAAGTAGAAAAATTTCTTCTTCGTTATGAGATATTAGTTGATAAGTATGGAAAGGACTGTGTTGAAAAAGATTGGACAGAAGAAGAGCGCGAAATTGCGAATGAGTTTATATCGCACGCACAATTGATCCGAGAAAAGCAAAAGTTAGCAAAAAAAGAGAATAGAGAAATAAAAATATTAGAGTTAATGCAGAGCCTCGGGGGAGTGAAAGTTATATATAGAAAAGAGCTAAAAGATTCACCGAGTTATCGATTAAATAGCGAAGAGGTGCAAAATGCACTGTCAGAAGGAATTTACTTTATTGAAAACTTAGAGCCAGTTGAAGTTGTGACGGATAAATATAACCATGCTGAGTCAATAAAACTGATAGACACAAAATCCGGCGAAATCAAACGTATAAAAGCACGTTCTATTTTTATAGCAGCAGGTACTGAGCCAAATACAGTTATTGCAACAGAAGATAAAAAGCATTTTAAATTAAGTAATGGGTATTTTACTCATTTGAATTCATCAGGAAAAGAAATAGACCCAATATTTTCTCCTAAAATGCAAAATAAAGATAGAATATTAGTGTATAAGCAAGGCAATAAAACAATCAGCTTTTTTGGTGATCTTCACCCTTCGTATAGTGGCAGCGTCGTGAAAGCTATGGCAAGTGCTAAAAACGGCTACCCTATTATTTCTCAGCTTTTGAGTGGAGTTAATAGCTTCGTTTCTGTCATTCCAGTGTGTGATGTTGTGGGCCAGAAAAAAAATGCGTGGTCAAGTGTTGAAGACCTGGCTAATAAAGAATTATTTAATAGAATCAAAGAGCAATTCACTGCAAAGGTTATAAAAGTTCAATATTTAACAGACAAAGTTGTGGAAATAGTGATCAAAGCACCACTTGCGGCAAAGAATTTTAAGCCTGGGCAATTCTTTAGATTGCAAAATTTTGAAACCAATGGCAGAAAAGCCAATAATACAAACCTTGCTATGGAAGGTATAGCCGTAACCGGCACTGAAGTAGACAAAAAAAAAGGAATTATTTCCACTATTGTGCTGGAAATCGGCGGCTCCACTAATTTATGCAGACACTTAAGAGAAGGCGAGCAAATAATTCTTATGGGCCCAACTGGCAGACCTACTGAGGTTTACTAAGTCTCAATATTAAAGTGATGCCAAATTTTATTTCAAAAAGTAAATAATTTACTAACGCTCGTGCACAAATTAAAAATAAATTATGCACGAGTGTAGCGTTATGAATTAGGAGTGCTATATTAAAGCTTACCTCACTATTAAAGCTATCGGTCAGATTAGGTTTTTAATCTAATCTGACCGGTTTCTCTATAACCCTCTAAACTCTGATATAATTATATGATAATTAGTTTAATTAGTGGTTAATATGCAAATTGATTTTATTCATATATTGAGATAGCATAAACCATATTGGTTTTAATTATTGTGCAACTTTATAAATCGTCACTGTTACTTCTACTGACTGTATTAATAGTTATAGTCCTAAAATTACCTGAAAATTTGAGCATTGCAGTAAATTGGTCTCTCCCAATTCTAGATTTTGATTTATCTTTTCGTACCATACTAATATCTTTTTTATCAGTTGCATTTTTAGCTGTTCTACCAGCACAAAATTTGACTTTTTCAGAGATGCTATCTTTTGCTGCTTACACTATTAGTTCACTTTATGCAGTTTTATCTGAACATATGATATTGGTTATAATATTCTGTGAATTAATGACCATCAGTGCATTTTTTATTATCGCAGCTAGCTGTAGAGATAGTGGACCTGCAATAAGGTACGCTTGTGTACACTTTTTCGTTGGAGTTATATTAATAGCAGGATTGGCACTTCAAAGCACTAACCTGATAATTTTGGGTTTATTGATAAACTGCGCTTGTTTTCCTTTTTCATTTTGGGTTGTTGATGCATATCCTGCTGCATCGCTACATGGCACCACATATCTCTCTTTATTTACCACTAAAGTCTCTTTTTTAGTGATGCTTTTACACACTTATAACCTATGGCAAGATTGTACTGAAATATTAGCGCTTGTAGGCGCCATCACTGCAATTTACAGCATTATATTTGCTTCTCTTGAGCAAAATATTCGCAGATTTTTATGCTATAACGTTGTAGGACAAATGGGCTTGCTGATTATTGCAGGAAGTTTGCTCAGTCCTTCGGAAAAAGCAATACCAATTTTGATACTGCATATAATCTTCTCTCTTGTTTATCAATCATTATTGTTTGTGGTCAGTAATTCGATTATTTCACAAACAAAAACAATTAGTTTTAATGGAGTGGGTAAACTGATGTCAGTGGAAGGCATGTGTGCTATAATCGCAATACTTACAATGGCTGCATTTCCTGGAACCGTTGGATTTATCAGTAAATCATATATCACAGCTGAAATTGAAATGAACACTGTTGCCTTAAAAGGGTATAAAAATTTATATAAGCTTCTAAATTTGCTGCTTCATTTAAGCGTGGGGCTAAAGTTTCTTTATTACTTATTTATTGCAAAAAGTAAGTCAAAACCTTTAGCAGAGAGAGGAAGCAAAATGACTATGATTATTTTAGCATTTATGTGCGTAATCGCTGGCAATCCTTACTTACCTATTTACAATAAACCTTCGATTTTCGATTTTGTGTACAACACAAAAAATATTTGGTCGCAATTTAATTTATTACTATGTACCACTTTATTGTTTATTCCTTTACGCAAGTTATTTTACCCGAGAGTAAATTTTAAAATGGATGTTGATTGGATTTTTAGAGCTTTCATACCCTATATTATCTTGCTGTTCAATCAGTTAGTCTCTAAAACTAGAGAAATGTTTGCCAGCGTAGTGCAAAACTTGACTAATCCACTTGTTGGTTTATACTTTAATAATATTACTAAACTTAAAGAAGTGCTGAGTTATAACTCAGTGAGTTTTGTTTCAGCTTCTTCTCTCTTTTTAATGAGTATTCTACTAATGCTATTATGTTTAAATCGTTAACTGAAAGTTTAAATTCTGTATTTAGTAAACTGAGAGGAAAGTCAATCATTTCTGAAGATGATTTTAATCTTGCCATGCGTGAAATACGCATAGCCTTAATTGAAGCTGACGTTTCACTTGAAGTTGCAAAAAAATTCATCAACAACATTAAAGATAAAGTGATTGGGGAAAAAGTCATAAAAAGTGTTTCTCCAGCACAAATGATAATTAAAATTGTACAGGATAATTTAGTTGCAGTTCTCGGATCAGAGAAAAGTGACTTAAATCTAGCAGTTAAACCCCCTGCTGTGATTATGATGGTGGGCTTACAAGGTGCAGGTAAAACAACTACCTCAGGAAAGCTTGCTTTAAAACTAAAAAAGCAAAAGAAAAAAGTGATGCTTGCCTCTTTAGACATTTATAGGCCTGCTGCCCAGAAACAACTTGAAGTGCTAGGTAAACAAATAGATGTGCAAACTTTACCTGTAGTAATAGATGAGAAGCCCATTACAATTACAAAAAGGGCAATAGCAATAGCAAAGAACGATAATTATGATGTATTAATACTAGACACTGCAGGCAGGCTTCATATTGACAATAATATGATGAATGAGTTGAAAGCCGTAAAGGAAATAGCTTCACCTGCAGAAGTTATTTTAGTAGCCGACGCAATGATAGGCCAGGATGCGGTCAACATTGCCAAATCATTCAATGAGGTAATAGGTGTAACCGGCATTATTCTCACCCGTGTTGATGGTGATGCACGTGGTGGTGCTGCTCTTTCTATGAAAATGATCGCCGATTGTCCAATTAAATTTATTGCTTGTGGTGAAAAATTAAGTGACCTCGATGATTTTTATCCCGATAGAATTGCAAAAAGGATACTTAGCATGGGTGATGTTGTCTCATTGGTTGAAAAAGCTGCTGAGATTGTTGGTCAGGAAGAAATTGATAAGTTACAAAAGAAAGTGAAAAAAGGTAAATTCGACCTAAACGACCTAGTGGGAATGTTAAAAACTCTGAGTAAAATGGATGGCATTAGCAACATAATGAAATTCATTCCTAGTTCATTTACAAAAAAGCTAAGTAGCAGTGTGCCAGATGACAATAAAGTGAAAAAATATATAGCCATCATAAACTCAATGACTGAAAAAGAAAGGCAAAATCCAGATATTTTAAATGGCAAAAGAAGACTTAGAATTTCTAAGGGGTCCGGAACAACTGTAACTGACATTAATCTTCTAATTAAGCAGTATAATCAAATGAGCTCTATGGTAAATAAGTTCAGTAAAGTTGACCATAGTAAACTCAAAGAATCTGATTTGATGGATATGCTAAGCAGAAAGTAAGTCAGCAGGTAGTGGAATGAGACAAATCATCAGTAAACCTTTAGCTATATCAAAAGCGGCTTAGGTCTCGCAAAAAAATTTACAGCTTCTTGCTAGCCAAGAAATTTATTATTAATTTTAAGAAATACTATAGCTGACCCAAGCAACACGTCATACCGCCGCGGTATCTCTAGATCCCGCTAACACGTAGCGGGATGACGAGGCTTACCTTATCGGATTGTTTCAACACGTCATACCGCGATTCATTCGCGGTATCTCATCCGCTAACAAGCAGCTGGATACTATCTACACCGTCATACCGCGATTCATTCGCGGTATCTCATCCGCTAACAAGAGATCCCGCTAACAAGCAGCGGGATGACGAGTTACTATACCGCTGCGAACCGTCATACCGCCGTGGTATCTCTAGATCCCGCTAACACGTAGTGGGATGACGATTGTCAGGGTAGCTGTCATCCCAGTAGCCTCTTTCTCTTGTCATCCTAGTGCCCTGACTACTTGGATCCAGGAAAAAGAATGGTGTCATGAAAGTAGCTGACACTGGTCTCCATCCAAAAGGGTGTCATCCGAGTAGCTTGACTACTTGGATCCAGGAAACTTAATTGCAAGTAATGCATTGGGTTTGGTGAGTATGGGTTTTGCGTTATAGAATGAAGCACTTTTTGTGAATTTGTAAAGAAAACTGGATCCAAGTAGTCAGGGCACTGGGATGACATCATCCTTTTTTTTGGATTCCAGACTGGAATGACAGCAGTCCTACGTCATACCGCGATTCATTCGCGGTATCTCTAGATCCCGCTAACAAGCAGCGGGATGACGGTTGTCGTTTAGCTATAAATATTTAAGAAATTTACTAAACAGAAAAAAAGGCAAAAGAAGCCCCGTAGTTGGCTAATTACTTACATTATACTTTCAAGTATGGCGTTTTTTTATTCTAAACGCTTAATAACCGCGACTCAGCTGCTTTTAAATGCAACTAACCTTAGCTATAAATGTTTAAGAAATTTACTAAACAGAAAAAAAGGCAAAAGAAACCCTAGGGTAGCTAGTTATTCACTATCCATTTTTTAAGTTGGCGTTTTTTTATGTTTTAAACGCTTTATAAGCGCGTTTCAGCTTATGTAGGTAGAAGTTTGATAAAGACATAAGGTGCACATAGTGCAAAAAATTAAACATGAGACGCCAGATACGTGAGTTTTTTTGTCATTTAATCTGTACAGAGAAGATAAATAAATAGCTTCAGTTTCATGATAAGGGGGCTGGCGGAGTTTGTCAAGTAAGTTTTTTCGTTTCTATTGTAATGACAGTTATGGCCTGTGCAAGAAATCTATTGATTTACAGCAGGTTCTTTGTTACAGTCCACAGTTATGCAAAGAAACTTAAAGCCTCATGAGTTTATTTACAGCCAGTGGTTTACATAATTTGGAGCTGTATAGCTGAGTATTGTATATGATAATATTGATAACAAACGATGATGGCTTTGGAAGTGAAGGAATAAAATTACTCAAAGAGGTTGCACGGAATTTTGCGTCAGAAATATGGATAGTGGCACCAGATACTGATAGAAGCGGAGCTGCAAGATCTCTTGATTATCCAGTGAAACAATCTATTGGAATAAAACAACATAGTGAAAGGGAATTTAGTGTGTCTGGTACTCCTGCAGATTGTGTCATTATTGCGCTAAATAAAGTTATGAATAAAAAACCAGACTTAATATTGTCCGGAGTAAATATTGGATCAAATGTCGGGGACGATATTTGTTATTCAGGAACAATTGGTGCTGTAATGGAAGGTGCTGCAAGGTCTATACCTTCTATTGCGCTAAGCCAAGTTTATCATGATAAAATAGACTGGCACAATACAAAGGTTTTTGCACCAAAGGTTATTGCCAAGCTAGTTAAGGTTGGTTGGCCTAAAAACATAGTGATGAGTGTAAATTTTCCTGCTACGGAAAAAGTAAAAGGAGTAGAATTTGCTGAACAAGGTGAATATAACATTGATGGGGATTTAACTTTTACTGAAAATTCGAATGGCTCTTTTAGCTTAAATTGGTCTCGAGAGCACTCAGGCAGTGGTAGTATAAATAAAATAAAAGAAGGATTTATTACTATTACACCGGTAAAATTAGATTTTACAGATTATGATACTTTGAATACTATGAAAAATTCTTGTGCAGACGAATTTTCTTCTATAGCTGACTGAGAAAAACATTTGCATTGCTCCTAATAGATATTTTCTATTGTGTTATCGCGAGCAATTATTTTTTCTTCACCTGTATCCATGTTTTTAATCTTTAAAGTTTTACTACTCAATTCTTCATCGCCAAAGATTAAAGCAGCTTTAGCATTTGCTTGATTTGCTTTTTTCATTCGGGTTCTGAGCGTTCCGCTATATTCATAGATTACATATAAACCATTTCTGCGCAATTCATTTGCAAGTGTTAAAGCATGTTTTTCAGCCTCTCTACCGATTGGAATTAGGTAAATAGGTCGCTCTTCTTTCGGAGAATAATTGATTAACTCCATTATGCGCTCAATACCCCCTGCAAATCCTATTGCTGGAGTGTGTTTTCCACCTACTGAAGATACTAAATTATCGTATCTTCCACCGGCAAAAACTGCCCCTTGTGCACCTAAATCCTCTGTAACAAACTCAAACACTGTGTGGCAATAATAATCCAAACCTCGAACTAGTTTATTGTTTACGGTATAAGGTATATCAAGAATTGTTAATCCATTTAGTATTTGTTCAAAGAAATCTGAGGACTCTTTCGTATAATAATTGCTGATTTTAGGCGCATCAGAAATTATTGATTTATCTTTCTCATCCTTGGAATCCAGTATTCTGAGTGGATTTTTGATCAACCTATTTTTGCTATCTTCTGATAGATCATTTTGATACTTTGTAAAGTATAAGATCAAAGCTTCTCTATATTTAGTTATTGTTTCACCATCACCTAAAGAGTTGATTTCCAGCTTTACATTTTTATTGATGCCAAATTCAGTTAGTAAGTGCTGAGCGAGTGATATCAATTCAATATCAGCTTTTGGATCTTCTATGCCAAAAACCTCAAAATTTATCTGATGAAATTGCCTTTGTCTTCCCTTTTGCGGTCTTTCATAGCGAAATGCAGGTCCTGTTGAGAATAATTTTATCGGTGTTTGCAGTTTTTTTTCAATGAGTAGCCTGACAATCGCTGCAGTGAACTCAGGACGTAAAGTTATGCTCTTTCCCCCTTTATCATTGAAGCTATACATCTCTTTAGTGATGATGTCTGAGCTATTACCTAAGGTTTTTGTAAAAACCTCCGTGCACTCAAATATTGGAGTTTGGGCGGGCAAAAAGCCGTATAAACTTGAGATTCTGTTTGCTGTTTGCTCTATGTATTTAAACTTGTACCATTCATCAAACAGGAGATCTTTTGTTCCTCTAACCGTTTGATTAGTCATAGTGTGGTCTCTATACCTGCAATCTCTGGTATGTGGTAGCTCAGCATATTTTGCACTCCTTGCTTTAAAGTAATTGCAGCACTTGGGCATCCAGAGCAAGCTCCTTGCAACTCAACATAAACTATTCCATCTTTATAGCCACGAAATTTGATATCGCCACCATCTTGAGCAACTGCAGGTTTGATATGACTTTCCATCAATTCTTTTATTCTATTTACAATTTCTATATCATTTTTATCAAAAAATTCTTCATCTGGATCATTCACTTCTTCTTTATCTAGTGCTTTTCCACCAGAAGTAAAGTGATTCATGATTGTAGTTAAAACTTCTACTTTTAATATATCCCAATTAATTCCATCCAATTTTGTTACTGAAATAAAATCATGACCGAAAAATACTCTTACCACATGCTCTATTTGAAAAAGATTTGCTGCTAGTTTAGAATTTTTTATCTCATTCGCATTTGAAAAATCAGCAGTTTCTCCTTCGTTTAAAATTTCAAATCCAGGAAGGAATTTTAGCGTATTTGGGTTTGGTGTTTCTTCAATCTGGATGAACATGTTATTTACCATGACAATTATAATTGTTACTATTTAATCATAAAATGATAAAAAAATATACATGTCATTCATCTTTTTTCTTTTTTTAGTATTCATAGTAATTACATTTGTCTTGCCTAGCGTTGTTATATTTTTTCTTTTCCTGACAAAAAAAAATAATATGAGTTTCATGATGAACTCTATATTGAGTAAGTTTTTGAACGAATTTAGTAGCAGTAGAAGTTATACTGAAAATTACACTGGTGATAACATGTCCAAGGATGAAGCATTAAAGATACTGGGGCTGAATCCTGAGGCAAGTCAAAATGAAATCAATAAAGCATATCAAAATTTAATGAAATTAGTTCACCCAGATAAGGGAGGCTCGGAATATTTTGCGCAAAAGCTAAATGCGGCACGTGATAAATTGTTAAAAAAGTGATCTTAAAAAAAGTTTTCGTTTAACGAATTTCTTCCTTTGCTTTTTCTAAATACTCCAATATTGCTTCATGTAGTGCAGTCCATGTTATCTGTTCTTCCAGGGAAGGTATAAATTCTTGTCTCCAAGCATTCTTAAACTCCTGAAACCACTGTTTTTCAAAACCCTGAAATTCTAAAGAAATATCTACTTTAAAGCTATCAATTAAACTGGAAACTTCTGCAGCTTTAGAGCTATCTAGTGATTTTAAAGATAACACTCCACTCTTTAAAATCTCTAACTCTTCCAATACATTAAGCTTAAATGGTTTATAGAGTGAAGACCATATGCGATATCTTAAATAAGAATCATAGTATAACTTAATTTTGTACATTAAAGTGGTAGATGCATCAGGAGAAATGTTATTCTCATATTGTGCAAGAGAAGATAATAAATTCTCATAATCTACTTTGCTTAAACATGGTTGTAGAGTCGATTTAATTTTTTCACTAAAGGTTAGATAACTAGAAGAAATGCCATGACTATATTCACTAAAGAATTCAGGAAATATATCTGCTTGTTCTAGTTTAAGAGGTAGATCTTTTCTAATTTCTCTTGGTAAATTATGTATTGAAAACTGATAAATAACCCATACAAAATTCTCATCAAACTCATCTGAGTAATCAGCATTATTATCAGGAAAAATTACATTACCTTTCTTATCATTCCAAGGTTCTATCTTATAGAAAAATCTGTTCAGCCTTTGTTTTAATTTCAAAATACCTTCATTTCTATCACCTGCTTTATACAATGTTTTGCCCATTTTGTGTTTAGCATCTTTAGGGTTTATTCTGTCACTTATGTGCAATCCAATTTCATTTTTCTCTAATAACTCCCAATCAAACAATTTGTGTGGATCTGGTTTACGCATTGTATAGCCAAGCTCTGGATCATACACTATAGTTCCTATTTCAGAATGACTAAATATCATATCCCTTTTAATTTTAAAACGCTCCATAAGGTATAAAATCAGCTCTTTAACAGATCTCATTTGCTCTTCCGGAAAAGGCTCAAGTCCTGTGTTTACAATTTCAATACCTACAGAATAGTTGTTAAGCTTCCGTAACTCTTCAAGCTTACTATCTACCTTAACTCTTGCATAACTAATACCAGCATGCCATGCTTCTTTCTCTAATGGAACCATTAAGGTGATGCTGCCATCCCTATCGACAATAAAATGAACTGACAATCCTCTAGCATTCAGCGTATCTTTTGTACCTTTTAGTGTTGATGTTTCAGTATGGTGAACTATAACCATTAACACTTTTTTACCTGCCCTATCACCATAATTTAAAGCTGAAGCTGGATCTAAAAATAACAAATCCTGATCTTTCAATAATGGTAATTTTTCTTGTAAATCTTGAAAATCATTCTCGATATTGCTTGAACTGGATACTTGCCCAGATATGAGAAATGCTGAGACAGTAATCAGTAAAACTAATAAATATTTGTTGACTTTAGATAGTTGGATTTTCATACCATCTTCATAAACACTTTGTAGATAATTTTTCATTATATAGTTAGAATAGGGTTGTTGAATAAATTTACAAGACAAAATCATACTAGTCTGGTAGTAGTAACATGTTCAGAGATGGAGCATTTAAAGTGCTAGGAATAGATTCTGGAGCGAACCAAAATGAAATCAATAAAGCATATCAAAATTTAATGAAATTAGTTCACCCAGATAAAGGAGGCTCGGAATATTTTGCACAAAAATTAAACGCAGCACGTGACAGGTTGCTGAAGAGGTAATTAATATTGCTTTAAAGTTTTTATTTGTGCGTAAAGGATAAGTTGCTACAATAAAAAAATAAGATAAAAGTAGCAATGGACATGTGTTCAGAAAGGTTTAAGTTATGCAGGAAGATAACAAAAAAGAAACAATAAAAGAAGAAAAAGGCATATTAGGATGGATAGAATATAGATTGCCTATATTTTCTTTTCTAAGACACACTGCTTCTTACCAAGTGCCAAAAAACTTAAATTATGCTTGGAACTTTGGCTCTTTGGCTGGTATAGCGCTGATTTTACAAATAATAACAGGTATATTTCTTGCTATGCACTACACTCCGCATGTTGATTATGCGTTTAATAGTGTAGAGCGCATAATGCGAGATGTGAATTACGGGTGGTTAATACGCTACACTCACGCTGTTGGAGCATCGCTCTTCTTTATGGTAGTCTATGTTCATATAATGCGTGGATTATATTACGGATCTTATAAAAGACCGAGAGAGATGGTGTGGTTTATTGGAATATTTATATTTTTTGCAATGATGGCAACTGCCTTTATGGGATATGTATTGCCTTGGGGACAAATGAGTTTCTGGGGTGCAACAGTTATAACCAACTTATTTTCTGCTATACCTTTAATTGGCAATAAAATAGTTATATGGTTATGGGGTGGTTTTTCAGTGGATAACCCAACACTTAACCGTTTTTTCGCTCTGCATTATCTTCTGCCTTTTGTTATTATTGCTTTAGCTATGCTTCATGTGATAGCTCTGCATAGGTTTGGCTCTGGTAACCCAAGTGGAGTGGAGGTAAAATCAGATAAGGATACCATCCCTCTCTATCCTTATTATATAGTCAAGGATTGCATAACTTTTGGTCTGTTTTTTGTAGTTTTGTTCGCATTTGTTTTCTATGCTCCCAATTATCTTGGGCATCCAGACAATTATATAGAAGCTGATTCTATGGTCACTCCGGTACATATAGTGCCAGAGTGGTATTTTTTACCTTTTTATGCAATGCTACGTTCAATTCCAGATAAACTTACTGGTGTGCTTACCATGTTTGCGTCTATTTTAGTGTGGTTTTTGTTACCTTGGCTTGATAAATCAAAAGTTAAAAGTGCTGCTTATCGCCCGGTGTTTAAGAAATTTTTTTGGGTTTTTGCAATAAATTTTGTACTTCTTGCCTGGCTTGGAGGACAAGAGGTAAAAGAGCCTTACATCACTATGAGTAGGCTATCTACTCTTTATTACTTTGCATACTTTGTGATAGTTTTACCACTGCTTAGTAAGTATGAAAAGCCAAAAGAACCACCAAAAACCTTAAGTGATTCTGTGCCGGAGATGAGGTGATGTCAATTCAAAGCAGATCTTTTACAAAATTCTCTGTCATCCCAGAGCTCTCTTCTGTCATCCCAGAGCCCTCTTTTGTCATCCCAGTGCTTGACACTGGGATCCAGAAAAAAAATAAATGGATTCCAGCATCATGTACACAATTGTATGAACGTTGTATACAACACACAGTGTCATTCCACTATCTTCCGTTGTCATCCCAGTGCTTGACACTGGGATCCAGGTATAAAAATACTTACAAATCATGCAATGGACAACAGATTCTAGGAGTGCATGATAACCATAATGTCAGTGATGAAATAAGCTGGATTCCAGTGTCAGCTACTTGCATGACATCAATTCGAAATTTACTAAAACAGTGGTTATGCATGGGATCTAATGTATTTGCAATCTTCTGCATGTTATTTCTATCTAGTCTTATATCTGCAGAAGAATTTAAATCATCACCAAATAAGAAAATAGACTGGAAATTTGATGGAATTGTCGGATCTTTCGATAGAGAGTCAATTCAGCGTGGCTATAAAGTGTATAAAGAAGTCTGTGCTGCTTGTCATTCAATGAATAGGGTAGCATTTCGTAATTTGCAAGATGTCGGTTTTTCTGAAGAAGATGTAAAACAAATAGCAGCTTCTTATCAAGTTAAAGATGGTCCGAATGATTTGGGTGAAATGTTTGACAGACCTGGAGTACCTTCGGATTATTTTATTGCGCCTTTTGATACAAAAGAAGCAGCTGCAGCAAGCAACAATGGTGCAGTCCCACCAGACTTATCATTAATTATTAAAGCAAGGCATGATGGTGCAAATTATGTCTATTCATTGTTAACAGGCTATCAAAACGGCGAACACGATGAAAATGATTTATATTTTAATTCGTATTTTCCAACAGGCAGATTAGCTATGGCGCCACCACTTTCTGAAGGAATGGTGGAATATGATGGTGCAAGGCAAGCCACAGTTGAAAATATGGCGTATGATGTGATAAATTTTTTACAATGGGCAGCAGAGCCAGAATTAGAGCGCCGGCATAAACTTGGATTAAAAGTAGTGGCGTATTTTATAATTTTAACAGTGTTTTTTGTATTAACTAACAACAAAGTTTGGAGCAAGCTCTATAAAAAGAAGTGATAGTCAATTTTGCCTCAAGCACAATGGTTGTCATCCAAGTAGCTAACACTGGTTCCTTTATGACGGTGTCATCCGAGTAGCTGACACTGGGATGGCTTTGTCGCATCGTACCTTATACGGTAATAATTTACGATAAATTCATGTAGCCATTTCGAATTTAGCCATACCAATGTCAGTAAATTTATTAAGCAAACAGCACTTAATGAGCAGTTCTTTTTCACGATTTATAGCTCTTTTCATAGAAGTCCGGATGTGATAAGGATAGATAATGATAAGGAGGTTGAATGCCAGCAGCATATAGTTATGATTTAAGAAAAAAAGCAATGGAGGCGCTAGACGAAGGAGAAAGCAGAGAAGCAGTGGCAGCAAGATTTAAGATTGGACGAACTACTTTATGGGAGTGGCAGCACTGTAGGCTTGACCATAAATTATGTTAAGATAGAAAATGACTATTTTAGATAGAGCTTGATGTAATGCAGTGCGATACAAAATAACGGTAGAATATAATGGTAGTAATTTCTCTGGTTGGCAAAAACAGCAACACTCTGCTAACTCAATCCAGGAGAAGATAGAAAATGCTATATTTAATTTTAGTGGTGAGAAAGTTACTTTGTACTGTGGTGGCAGGACTGATGCAGGAGTTCATGCTTTAGGACAAGTTGCTCATTTTGATATGGAAAAGGAATTTGAGCTTTATAGAATAAGGAATGCAATAAACTATCATTTAAAATCAATTCCTATAGTCGTGCTTAATGCAGAAGTTGTAGATGATGCGTTTCACGCACGGTTTTCAGCAAAAAAAAGATATTACGAATATAGAATAGTTAATCGCTATGCTCCTGCCGCTCTGGAGACGGGTTATGTATGGCAAGTGTTTAGCCCACTTGATGTAAATATTATGCGTGAAGCTGCTAAACATCTACTTGGAAAACATGACCTTTCAAGTTTCCGTTCAAAAGATTGTCAAGCCGCAAATCCGATAAGAACAATTGATGATATCGATATAATACAAAATGGGAATCATATACACATCAAAATATCTGCTATTTCCTTTTTACATAACCAAGTGAGGATTATTGTGGGTACTTTAGTTGAATTTGGAAAAAATAGAACCAATCCGCAAGAAATGCTAAATATATTAAACCAATGCAAAAGAAGTGCCGCTGGAGTTACTGCACCACCTTTTGGCTTATATTTGGTAAAGATAGATTACTAATTTAATAAAAGCTAGTGAAATAAGTGCCATACCGCCACGGTATCTCCAGATTCCGCTAACAAGCAGCGAGATGACGAGTTTAAGTTCTCATTGGCATTACTACATATAATGCACTTGAATCGTCTTCATCAGTGATAATTGTAGCACTATTACCATCGGCTAAGCTAAACTTACATTTATTTTTTATGCAGGATAGAACATCAAGTAAATAACGCGAGTTGAACCCTATTTCTATAGGGGCTTCATTGTAGTCCACTTCTATGGATTCAGTTGCATCACTGCACTCTTGGGAGTTTGAATGCAGAGTTAGCAGCTTTTCTTGTAGTGAGAATTTAATAGATTTTACTTTATCAGATACAACAACGGAAACTCGATCTATAACGTCTGAAAGTTTTTTACTTTCAATAATCATATGCTTATCTTGAGATGCTGGAATAACTGCTTTATAATTTGGAAAAGTTCCATCTATTAATTTTGATATTAGAATATATTCACCGCATGTAAACTTGATTTTTCTGTCTGAGAGTTTTACTTTAATTTCATTACAATCGTCCAATATTTTTAACAGCTCCATAACAGTTTTACGTGGAATGATCACACCAAATTCGCCATTGATGTTCCCAGGCTTTGGCCTCTTTATACATGATAAACGATGGCCATCAGTTGCAACGCAGTACAGAAATTGCTCATCTGTATGTAGATATATTCCATTTAAATTATACCTTGTATCATCTAGTGATACAGCAAATTTTGTTTTAGTTAATAAGTCTATCAGGTCTGTATTTAGTAGAGTAAAATCATGTTTATAATTGTCTTCTTCAAGAGCAGGAAAGCTGCTTGAAACTACATTCGGTAAAGAAAAGTTTGCATTTCCGCAAGACATCAATAATTTTCCTTGGTTGTTTACTTCAAAATTGACATCCAAATCAGCGGGTAACTTCTTCACTATGTCATGTAAAGTATGCGCTGAAATTTTTACTTCTCCTTCTGTTAATACGGTTGCAGCAAGTGAGGCAAACATTGAAATGTCAAGATCAGTTGCCATTAATTTTATGCTGCCGTGTTGTGCTTTGATATTTATACACGCCAAAACATCTATTGCATTACGCCTTTCAACCACTCCACTTACTCTGGATAATGTATTTAAAAGACTTGTGCGGCTCACGCTAAAACGCATCTGCTCGCACACAGAATTTTGCTTTTTGATTTCTGTATCTACACCTGCAACCTCTGACATTGCTAACTCTCAAAAATATATTTTAAATGATATCCACATCCCATATAAAGTAAAGTGCTATTTATATTTCCATTGAAAGAGTAGTCTAGTTTATACTATAGCTGGGTATTCTGTTACAATAATTTACTTTGTATGGCATAAATCATGCATTTTTTGATACGCTTTTTGAAAACCAAGTAGGGAATAAGTATCATCAATGGTCACTGTTTTTGTTTTTCCATTAACTACCATTGATAATCCCTGCTTCATTTTTAGAATGAGATCTTGATCTATTTTTGTATGCTCTGCCCACGCAAAACTTCCCTGTATTATGGGCAGTGTATATTTAATTTTTTTGTCGATATTGAGAGCTACAGGCTCCTTATCATACTGAAAACCAGAGGTAACGCTTACCTCATCTGCTTTTTTATCAACATAACTAACCATTACATACGGCTTGCGATTGGTTGTATAATATTCGCTTTTTTTTTTAGGATAGGATACAATATAACATACTTTCTCTCCATCTTCCAATGCAGTATACACGAGCCAATCTTTATATTTTTCCTTCAATTGTACATCACTAACCGATGCAAAAGCGCCTATCGAAAAAAATATTAGAAATATAAAAAAACTACGCATGCAAACCAAATTTCAAACTTTCAGATTGTATATATTGTTTTACCTTAGCCATCGCCTGCTCAGCCAACTGCCTTATTCTTTCTCTTGAAACACAATATTTTTTACTAAGTTCATCCAGAGTTTGAATGTTTTCAGACAAATATCTACTGATAAAAATATCTCTTGCCCTTTCGTTGAGACTCGCTAGTGCATTGTTTAAAATTGTTTCTTTTAATTCTTTTTCTTCATGATTCTGATAGGTTACTTCTTGACTGACCAAGTTACATGGGATCATATCTTGCAACTCCCTTTTAGAGTCATCACCTATTTTTATGCAATCGTTTAGCGACTGATCCTTACAAGCCATACGGTAATTCATCTGCAGAACGTCTCCTTCGGATACAGAAAGCTCATTAGATATTGCTTTTATTTCTTCATTATTTAAAGTTTCCCTGTTTGTATACTGTAAAATTCTTTTTTTTATTTTACGTAAACTAAAAAACAATCTTCTTTGTGCTTGCGTTGTACCTATTTTCACAAACGACCAAGATTTCAATATAAAGTCTTTTATTGAAGCTTCAATCCACCACACTGCATAAGTTGAAAAACGAAACCCTAAATCAGGATTAAACTTTTTCACTGCGTGCATTAAACCCATATTTCCTTCCATAACCAGGTCCATCAACAATAGCCCATAATTTTTGAATTTCATTGCAATTTTCACTACCAAATTCAAATGGCTGGTAATCAATTTATGAGCAGAAGAAACATCCTTATATTGGTTCCAATTTTTTGCTAATCGTACCTCTTCCTCTTGAGACAGCATAGGAAATTTTTGCACCCTAGCAATATATTGCATGAGATTGGTTCTGCTATCGACACATAAGTTTGCCATTGAGGTCAACATAACAACTTAAATCAAAACTTCATGCATATAATATATTGATTTTCCAGCAAAAATTCAAGCTTTGATTTGAAAAAAGTACAAATTTTCCATCTAATTTCTTGGAGACAGTAGGCCGCAGTGTTAGCTAATTGGATAACATTATGTAACCTTAGATGATATTCTACCAGTACAATGGTAAACGTCATAGCTTAAACACATAGCAAATAGTGTTATTCCAGTGCCTTGACACTGGAATCCACATTTCTTTTTTCTAGATCCCAGTGTCATGCCACTTAGATGGCAAGAAAAAACTCACTGGGATAACAAGACTGAGATAGACTAGAAATTAAACGCTACTCCAGCTTCTGCACCAACAGTGCTGTAAAGAACTTTGTATGCGCCTGCATCAGTAACCTGTCTGGTTGAATCTTTAGGATCTGTTTTTTTTCCATCAAAATTAGCACCATAAGAACCGAAATAACGAGCTCCAGCATAAAGTTTGACTTCTGGAGTTACATCATAACTAACACCAGCTTTTACTTGACCAGCAAAACCAAATTTACTTTTTTGATCATTCACAGCGGGTTCCAAAGGAGTGCTAATATACGCTGCACCAACACCAACACCAATGTATGGAGTGATAGGCATATCTTCAATTGCTATATCGTAATACACGTTCACTAATCCTGAAATTGCTGTTACACTGTCTGCAATAGTATTTGCTGGGTCAAATGTTACATCTTTAACATCATTTTTGTTTAGGTATGAATAAACTCCTTCAACATCAACCCTGATGTCGTCCATTTTGTAACCAAATGCACCACCACCAGCTATAAAAGATGGTTTTAATGGACTGTAATCACTCTTGTCTTTCTTATAGGTAATACCATCAACTTTTGTGAAAAGAGGTAAAAATTCACCGTTGTATTGCAAACGAACGTAGTAGCTAGTTTCTTCATCACTTATTGGACCAACAGGATCTGAAAAAGCAGAGTTTGATAAACTTAGCAACGTTGCTAAAGCGGCTGCTGAAAAAAACTTTTTATAATGCATAATTGTCCTCGTAAAAAAATTAAAATTCCACTTTAGCAGTCTAAGTAACAACTAAAGTTAAGTCAAGTGCTAACTTAATAACACAAAATATTCTACATTTTAACTAATTTTTAGGAGAAGACAAAGATTTTATTAATGAATAAATACGACTTTTTTACTCTTGATTTTTTGGTATAGCTAACACAGGTAAGATTTACTATCGAAAGACCTCGTCATTCCGCTGCTTGTTAGCGGATGAGAAATCCACAACTGTACGAACATTGCAATTTGGGCCTACCAGGAGGGCAATGCCTCTTATCCAAGTACCATCTTCTTGTCATCCCAGTCTGGGATCCAGGAATTTTATTAAGTTGGTAAGCATAAAAGTAGCCGTTTTATGTTAAAACACAATGTTCTTGATGAGATTACGGCAAGGCTGGATTCCAGACTGGAATGACATCGTTTACTATGTGCCATATTGCAATGTTTGTACAGTTGTGGAATGAATCACGGTATGACGTAGGGCTATGCTAGTATAGGTACATTATATGAAGAAGTACTAGCGTTGGGAATATTAGAAAAAAAATACTTACACTAAAAGAAACTTCAGTAGTAAATTCAAAAAGGAAGTTTAAACCCAGATGGTAAACCCATCATACCTGCAAGATCAGAAGTTGCATTCGCCATATCTTCTTCTGCTTTTTTAACGGCATCATTAAACGCTGCTGTTACTAAATCCTCTACTATATCTTTTTCCTCATTTCTCATAAGTTCTAAGTCTATGTTCACCTTTTTAGCTTTATAGCTACCTATTTTTATGACTTCCACTAATACAGAAACTTTGCCACCACCAGAAATACCTTGAAACTCTTTTCCAACATATTTTTCTTGAGCTTCTGCAAGCTTTTTTTGCATCTCTTGCGCTTGTTTCATTATTTGACTAAAATCCACAACTTACTCCTTATTTTCTATATTAACTACTTTTGCACCTTTAAACGTGTCAAGGATATCCTTAACTGCAGGTGCATAATTTAAATTACTCACTTCCCTGTTTATATAACCTGTATCAACTGCAACAACCCACTCTTGCTGAGTCACCTGGTTTAAGTAATTTTTTAAATCATTGCAAAAATTACTATCCAACTTAGATACAGCTTTTAATTTTAAATATCCAGGTTTACAATCTATTAATTGTAGATTATTACACAGTTGTTTGTAAAGATAAATTTGGTTACTTCGCCTTAATAGTTGCAAAATCTTATCAAAATCGTAATTTTGTTGTTTATTTTCCACATGGATCCCAGTGTCACGCACTGGGATGACAGAGTGGGGTTGTTGTTTACTTTCCACATATTTTTTTGGATCCGAGTAGTCAGCTACTTGGATGACAGAGGGGGAAGGTGCAACAGGTCTGCCCTGTCTATTTCCTTGCTCTACATTCTGCGAAAGAACTTTTTTGATCACCTGTTCCGGAGAAGGCAGATCAGAAAGATAACAGAGGCTAATTAACATCATTTCAGCAGCAACATCGTTGCATGTTGAAGTTTTTATATCTTGAATACCTTTAAGCAACATCTTCCACAATCTCGAAAAAAATATTAAAGATCTCTTTATACTTAAATCTTTTATCCTATTCTTTTCATGCTCTGTAACTGCATTATCAATCTCTTTTGTAATCAAAAAACGGCATACTAACTGAATTGTTTGCAATAGACCTTCAAAAATACTAAGTGGGTTTGCTGTTTTTACCGCCTTGTCAAACACTGATAGAGCTTTCTGTAAATCACCTTCTAATATTGCCCCTAATAGATCGAATATAATATCTTTATCCACTAGGCCAAGTATGTCTGTCACATTTTTAGTGGATATTGCACCATCTTTGCTATATAGCACTGCTTGATTCATCAAAAACAAGGCGTTACGCATTGAATTTCCAGAGTGTCGTGCAATTAATTCTAATGCTCCCTTTTCAATGGAATAACTCTCTTTTTGTGCAACATCATTTAAACGTTCCACTATTTTAGCTACAGGAATGTTGTGTAAATCAAATCTTTGACAACGTGCAATAATAGTTATTGGTATCTTTTTTATTTCCGTAGTTGCTAAAATGAACTTTACACTAGATGGTGGCTCTTCTAGGGTTTTAAGTAATGCGTTAAATGCACTGCTAGATAGCATGTGTACTTCATCTATAATGTAGACTTTGAATTTAGAGCTTATAGGTGAATAGCAAATATCTCCCAGGATTACTTTAATATCGTCAATGCTAGTGTGACTTGCTGCATCGATTTCAATTACATCTGGATGGCTTGAATTTTTTATTGCTAGACAATTTTCACATGATCCGCAAGGTTCAAAAATTGGCCCCAGGGAACAATTCAAACATAAAGCTATTATCCTTGCAGTGGTGGTTTTACCAACTCCACTACTACCAGAGAGCAGTATAGATTGTGGGATTTTGTTTAAAATAAAAGCATTTTCTAATACACGCACTAATATATCTTGACCTACTAGATCTTTGAAGCTACTAGGACGATGTTTTAATGCTATATTCATAGCCTCGGATAAAACAAATAATGAAATAGGTATGCAACCCAAAAAGGTTCTGATATGGCTGCTTCATTTCTGATCTGACCAAATTACAGAGTTTTTGCCTGCATACCTTATAAAATATTATACTTTTTTTTTTATTTAGCAAGGTATATCCTATATTAGCTCTATAATTTGATATGTTAAATTTTTTACAGTGCTATTTTGAAGTAAACAAAAAGTTAGTTGTCATGCAAGTCACTACAAGATTGTCACTCCAATGTTTATTTATGTCATTTCAGCGCTTATTTATGTCATCCCAGTGCCTAGGCATACAGCTGTATGAATGTTGTGATATAAGAGCAATTTTTACCGAAAAGGATGTCATCCCAGTGCTTGACTACTTGGATCCAGAAAACTTAACTGTAAATGAGCGCACTAGGCAATTGTATAACAAGAACTGGATTCCAGTGTCAGCTACTTGCATGACACTACCTGCTACGCAAACTTCTGTGGACTACAAAGAAAGTTCGTACAGTTGTAGGTCAAGCCATAGAGTAACAAAAAAAGGATATTGGTATAACAAAAGAGGAACATTATGATTTTATATCATTTTCCTCTTTGTCCATTTTCACGAAAAGTTAGAGCTTTTCTAAAAGAAAAAAAATTAGGCTGTGATCTAGTGTATGAAAATCCGTGGGAAAAGCGGAATGAATTTATGGAGATCAATCCAACCGGGCAAGTACCAGTGTTAATAGATAATAACTTTGTAATAGCGGATAGTAATGCCATTTGTGAATATATAGAAGAGACTTACAATAGCGACGTCAAATTACTTGGTTCATCCACTATTATTAAGTCTAAAATACGCGCTCTAATCAATTGGTTCGATAACAAATTTTACAATGAAGTTACTAAGTATATTATGAATGAAAAAGTAATTACTAACCGCAGCCCTGACTCTAGATTTCTTCATGCAGCTCAGCATAACCTGCCTTGCCATATGGAATACACCGAACACTTAATTAACAAGAACGTTTGGCTTGCAACTGATAAGTTCACTTTAGCTGATATTACTTTAGCATCGCATATTTCCGTAATGGATTATGTAAGTAGTTTTCCATGGGAAAAAAGTAAAATTTTAAAAGAATGGTACTCCATTGTTAAATCAAAGCCTTGTTTTCGTGAGATATTATTAGAGAGGATTTCTGGTTTAATCCCTCCTAAACATTATGCTGACCTTGATTTTTAACTTATGTTAGCTTTAAAGCTACAGTCATTCCTTCATCAGTTGGAATCAATATAGAGAAATATTTTTTTTCATCTGATAATCTATTATTAAACTCCCTCATGGCATGCCATGATTTTTCTGATACTTCTTTTGGAGGCGATTCTAAAAATACTGTGTTAAACAGTAGAGTGTTATCTGCAACGATTAGCCCATCTTGTTTAATGTATGACTCTGCCCAATCTAAATACTTAGGATAACTACTTTTGTCAGCATCAATAAATATCATGTCAAATGGTGCTTTTGCTGATAATTCATTAATTTTTTCCAGTGCATCGCCTTCTATTAGAGTAATTTTATCACTTAGATTAAAAGCACTAAAATTTTTTTTTGCTATTCTTGAGTGTTGAGGATTATTTTCTATTGTATATATATGACCGTCTTTTAGTAGAGCTTTTGCCATGCAAATCGACGAGTAACCGTATAACGTGCCAATCTCAACAATACTTTTGATTTTTTGGATTTTTATAAATAAACTTAATAGCTTTCCTTCTTCAGGGCCAATTTGAATATGTTGCTTTTTTTCAAGAATACAATATTCTTCTATTTTTTTATATTCTTTTGCAAATAGATTTCTTATGTATGACAATTTTATACTAAAATTATTACGCATATATTATAAATTAGGGAGACTTAATTCATACACAATTTATAAATATAATAATATAGTTTAAAATAATAAAAACATTTATTTTAAGTTATTATTTCATAGTATAAAATTTTAAGTGACAAAAATTATTATATATCGTACTATAGTTAACTAGTATAATAAACAGTCGATTATTATGCTAGAATTAAAGGGATTGTTTATGCGCATTTCTCTTTTTAAAATATAATTTTTATAATCAATTAGAGGGGGTTATATGTCTTATACTATTGCTGGTGAAGTTGAAACGTTAAACAAAAAATCTAACAAGAATGAAGGGGTTATGTTACTACATAATCCAGCTTATCGTGAAAAGTATAAAGAACGTTTTGATGAAGCTCAGAGAAAAGTTATGGATATGGTTCAGTTTTATGATGGGACAATAGTATTAATAGAGAATAAAATCGCTATGTATTACTACACTTGGCACAGTAAAAAAAGAGAGTTTGAGCGTAAAAAACAACAAACAGTAGTGAAAAACAATGACTAAGCATAGAGTCTTTTATATGGTAAGCTACAGTGGTATTACTTCACTATAGCTTTTCCATATAATTTATCTATCACATTAGTGAAATATTTCAGCTCTTTATACCCTCCATGTTTAACTTTATTATGCTCTATATATGATTTATCATCGTTAAGCTTGATGAAAAATATTGGAGTGGCTGTGATACCAAGTTTATTAATTGCCAGTGATTTATCATTTACGATTTTATCCATTATTTTCTTATCATTAATGCATTGGTTAAATGCATCTTGCTTTAAGTTGCTTAGTGCAGCAATTCTTTGTAGTAAAGTCAAATCACTTAAATTGTAGTAATTCCACGAATCTATTGAGTTAAAAACAGCTTTGTTAAAATTAAAGTAGTCTTCTTGTTTTTCGTAGCAATGACTTAGCATTGCAGCCTTTAGCCCTCTGTAATCCAAAGGAAAATGACGAAATATATATAACATCTTACCTGTGTCTATATATTTCTCTTTAATTTTAGGAAAAACATTCCTATGAAAAAGAGAGCAGTGATAACAAGTTAATGAAGCATATTCTATCATTAGAATTGGTGCTTTTGGATCTCCTAATAATTTATCATTAGGTAATGGCGATAATAGCTCATTTGATGTTATTTCATTGGGTTTTTTTTGAATGTATTGGTTATCGGATAAATCTTGCTTAACAACTGCATAAGAATTAACACTTATGAAAATTAATAAAAACAATAGTCTAAAAATCATTACAATATAAACACTTAACTTACTAAAAAAAATTATACATTTATATTAATAATGTCAAGATAACTTTTGTTTAGCAAGGCTTTCAGCCCTATCTTTAAATGCAGCAATTATTTTACTTTGTGTATACTTATATACTGAGTTTAATAAAGTGGAAAATGAGTTGGACTTAAACTTAAACTCTATATAAAACTTTACCATAGTTTTATTTTCATCTATGGGAATGAATTGCCATTCATTGTATAGATGTTTAAATATTCCATTTGATGATACAGCTTTTATCCAACCTTCATTTGTTCCACTTGGAGAAAGAGAAGTAACTTCTGATGTATATCTACCTTTAATTCCATGAAAAGCTGCGAGGAGATCCACAACCATTTGGTTGTTAATTTTTTCTTTTATATAAACGGCTTTGCACCAAGGAACAAAATCAGGATACCTTTCAACATCAATTACAATTTGGAATACTTCATTAGGCAAACATAGGAAAACACCCTGTTCTTTGTATTGATGAAGCATAAATGTTAAACCAATCAAAATAGGATCCGTATCTACCGTCAGCCTTAGTAGATTCCTGAGACTAAAGTTAAGGTGGGCATCGCGTATCAATTTCAACGAAATTAACAGAGGCAATTCCCTTGACTAGAAATTATCGCTCGGGAAATTTAACTTAACTCATAACGCATAGAACAGACCCTTAATTAATTGTAGATGATTTATACAAGGTGTGTCTATAGATATATTAAAGCTAGCGATTATTATTTAATCTTTATTAAACTTTGCATTCTAAGTATCATAGCTAATAAATATATCTTATGAACATTACTAAAGTTTTAACTATCATTGTTTTTATTGTAATTTCTTCAAGTGCTTACACTAATTGTACAGATCACAAAATTTTTGTGCATACTATGAAGCAACAAGTGGATGGTATATCTACAAAGGAGAATAAAAAAAACCGGGAATGTGTGCAAAAAAAGCTTCAGGAGGTCATTCAAAACAATGTTAACCTCAAAGGAATATCGCAATTCGTCATAGGAAAACATTGGGCTTTAGTTAAACAAAAAGAAAAAGAAGATTTTTTAAGAGAGTATGAAGTGTATCTTACGCGTTTGTGCGTTAAAATTTTATATAAATACATGCATGATAGTGAAATGATCATAATGAGTACAAAAGCAGTTGACGATGAAACTTGCTTAATTGGTACAAGATTTTCTTACGGTGATGAAGAATTTACAAATATTGATTTTAAAGTTACTAAAAATAACAGTTCTTTCTTGATAAGTGATGTTGTAATGAGTGGAATAAGTATTGCTATTAATCAACGTTATCAATTTAGTGAAAAAATCGACACGCATGGCATAGCAAGCGTTATAGCTGAATTAAAATGCAATAACAATCCATGATATATATGCCTCATTGGCCTAAGCCACTTGGTAGCAGGCCGAATGATTTTTCTCTTGATCGCATAAAAGGCTTTCTTAGCAAACTAGATAACCCCGAGAAAAAAGTGCCTCCCGTAATTCATATAGCTGGAACTAATGGGAAAGGCTCAACACTAGCATTTATAAGATATATAATGCAAGCAGCAGGGTATAAGGTACACGCATACACTTCTCCACATTTAGTGAGTTTTAATGAGAGGATAGTGATAGCCGGCAGCTATATCGACGATAATGAATTATATAGCTTATTAGAAGAATGTCGTGCAGTAATTGCAGAACAACCTATCACTCTGTTTGAAGCTGCAACTATTGCAGCTTTTTTAGCTTTTTCTCGTCATAAAGCCGATATAACTTTAGTTGAAGTGGGTATGGGTGGAAGGCTTGATGCAACAAATGTTATAGATAATCCGATTTTAACAATAATTACTTCCATTGCACTTGATCATACGGAATATCTTGGCCCTACTGTAGAAATTATAGCAGGTGAAAAGGCTGGAATAATGAAACCTAATGTTCCTTGCGTAATAGCACCGCAAGAAAAATCTATAGTGAACACGCTAGAACACCACGCAATAAATAAGAAATCTCCCTTGTATAGAGGAGGTCTTGAATGGAATTGCAAAAAAAAGAACAACAAAATGGTTTTTCAATCAGCTATTCAATCAATAGAATTTCCTTTGCCATCTTTAAAGGGTGATCATCAGGTGATTAATGCAGGCAATGCTATTGCAGCATGTAGTATTTTAAGTGGAAAGTATGAATTTGATATTGGAGAAGAGGATATCACTTCAGGTTTACAGTGCACTTATTGGCCTGCACGGCTAGAGTCTATAAAAGAAGGTAATTTAATTTTCCTACTACCGAAAGATTGGCAATTATTTTTAGATGGTGCACACAATAATGATGGTGCTAGAGTACTATCTCAGTGGGTAAAAGATAATTTTGCTGAAGGTATTTATATGGTTTTTGGTGTTACTAGTAACAGAAATGTGGAAGAGTTCTTAGAGCACTTAAAGCCATATATCAAGCTACTATGTGCGGTTTGTGTTAAGTCTGAACCTAAAGCAACAAATACAAATTTGATTAGGGAAAAAGCCAATAACATAGGAATAAAAGCAGTTGAATGTGAATCAATTGGCGATGCAATATCAAATCACATATTAAAAGCCTCTACCCAAAACGTCAAAACCATACTAATCTGTGGCTCATTGTTCCTAGCTAGAGACTTCGCTATCGAGAATAGCTAACTTTGATGATATTAACTGACCGATGGGGAAATAACTTTGATTGCTCATAGTACTGCTTGGCTTTTCGTTATCGACTTCTATAAACTGATCATCACCTTTAAATTGCTCCTCAATTGAATTTATAGCTGTCTTTTTGAGAATATAATTACTTGCAGCATTTAAAATAGGTGAAGTAACAATTAAAAGCGTGAATGGTAATGAAAGTAATAAGCCGGATAACATCATAGAGTTAGTTATACCAAAGCCGTTGGCAACTAAATCTAATCCCATACCGAAAAACATTAAAGATGTACAGATTGTGTTGCTCAAAATAACTGAATTTTTTAGCCACTTTAATTTAGTCCTATCACTCTTTGAAAAATTTTCGCATTCTTGGTCAAAGTTAAACAATAATAAAATATTAGTCTGATGATTAAACTCTTTCCCATTTCTAGTATAAATGCTCTTAACAGCTAGATTTAAAATAGATCCTGCTAACAAGGGAGCAAGAAAACCTACTGCTATTGGTACATTAGAAGAAATACCATTAATTATTAAAAATGCAATTGATGTGAAGGATACTAAAAGAACTCCTAAGAGATTTGAATAAGAAGAATATTTTACATAAGCAGTTACATTATTGTTAATTGACTGCTGCTTATTATAGAGTTTATTTCTGCACTTATCATCTAAGTATTTTTGCAATTCTTCATAACTGCGACTCCACAACTTACCGCGTAATTCTTTTATTAAATTATTTCTTTTATTGAGACCTTTCTCCAATGGCTCTATTATAAATTCTTCAAAAAATGGCTTATTTAATGCAATAACCTTAAATTTCTCCTCCGCTTCTTTATTGTTTGGGTTTTTATCTGAGTGATATTTTAACGATAATTTACGGTATTGTTGACTAAGCTTTTTCTTAATATTCTTAATGTCAGAATTTACCACATCCTCCTTTTGAATATTAAATGTTAAAAACAACTGCTTTAAAGCGTGGTACTCATTTTCATTCAAAACATTTCTAGCCACATTATACCTACAAATTAACTAACTATTAATGTTCTATAATATACATATTTCCAAACTATGTCAATTATTTCATAAATATCTTTGGTAAAAATTATTTCTGTTATGACTAGCATGATAAGTGTATGAAGCGACTAAAATTGTCATTACAGCGCTTAGTGTACGACAGTGCTCCAACATTTAGGGTTGCAGTTTTCATGGCAGATCTGAGTAGCTGACCCATCTAAGAGGTGTCATTCAAGTAGCTGACACTGGAATGGCTTTGTTGCATCGCACCTTATACGGTAGTAATTTACAATAAATTCATGTAGCCATTTCGAATTTAGTCATTTCAGTGTTGGCTACTTGGATGACACCACCTGCTATGCTGCAAATTGCAACGTTCGTACACTAAAGTATAGTGTGTTACTAACGAAGGCAAACAAATATCTACTTTATGAAAACGTTAATATTTTTCATTGAAATAATACATAAATACTAGAAAAACCTTGGCAGGTTATTCGCGTTTGATTATCATAGAGAATTATATAAATTAATAAATGATCTATGGCAAGTAACCCAGAAGAAAGAAATAGTGATAAACAAAAAGCGCTAGATAACGCAATAAGCCAGATTGAAAAAGCATTCGGTAAAGGTGCAATAATGAAGTTGAAGCAAAACCCTGTAGAAAAAATAGACACAATATCCACAGGATCAATTGCGCTTGATTCGGCTCTAGGTGTTGGAGGTCTGCCAAAAGGGCGTATAATTGAAATATTTGGCCCCGAGAGTTCTGGTAAAACCACTCTTGCCTTGCACGTGATTGCTGAAGCACAAAAAAAAGGAGGATCATGCGCATTTATCGATGCAGAACATGCATTGGATGTCTTATATGCTCGTAAACTTGGGGTAAGCACTGATGATTTAGTGATTTCACAACCAGACACTGGAGAGCAGGCGTTGCATATTGTTGAGTATTTAGTGTGTTCTGGTGCGGTTGATGTGATAGTTATTGACTCTGTCGCAGCATTAACTCCAAGAGCTGAAATTGAAGGTGATATGGGTGATCAACATATGGGGCTGCAAGCAAGGCTTCTAAGTCATGGGCTACGGAAACTAACCTCTGCCGTTTCAAAAGCGAACTGTATATTGATATTTATTAATCAAATTCGTATGAAAATAGGAGTAGTGTATGGAAATCCTGAAACTACCACGGGTGGAAATGCATTAAAATTCTATACTTCTGTAAGGCTTGATATAAGAAAAGTTGGTGTAATAAAAGACAAAGAAAATATTACAGGTAATGAAACAAGAGTTAAAGTTGTAAAAAATAAAGTTGCTCCTCCATTTAGAGAAGCGAAATTTGATATAATGTACAATGAAGGTATATCAAAACTCGGAGAAATAATAGATATGGGAGCAAAGCTTGGTGTGCTTGAAAAAGCAGGCGCTTACTATTCATATAACAACACACGTCTTGGGCAAGGAAGAGAGAATGTAAAAACTTACCTAAAAACAAACAAAGAAGTCGCAAATGAAATAGAAACGAAAATCAGAGATTTACTCAGAAATCATGATAATTCTATCATAATAGACGAGGATAGTGAGCAACTTTTAGAAGAATCAGTTTTCTGATCTAAACTTAGGCATTAGATTTTGTGTTGGACGGGTTGTTACAGTATGACGGTAATTCTATGTGCTAATATAACAATCTGTAATGTTACCTTGTATCAAAAAGACTTTGCTGAAGCAGTTAAAAAAAGCTTTTCATGAGAAATTATAAATGATAAATTGTTAACAATAGGTTATTGTTAATAAGATTATGTGTTTTGGTTTACCTAATATAAACAGGGAAGGTTATTCATTTATAGTAGTTTCCTTTATAGTAACGTGTATAGCATTCTCTATATCTTGGGGGTTTGGCGTTACGTGCTTGTTTCCGACATTATTGTGTACTTATTTCTTTCGTGATCCAGCAAGAGCTGTGCCAAACAATAAGAATCTTATATTAAGTCCTGCTGATGGTGTGATTTCAAAAATTGAAGAAGTTAATTATCCTTTATCAGCAGAAAACGGAGAGGAGAAGAAGTTTACGCTTGTTAGCATATTTTTAAGTGTTTTGAACGTCCATGTGAACCGTATACCAATATCTGGTACGATAAAGGAAATGAGTTATAAAAAAGGCAAGTTTGTATCCGCAATGAGCAATAGGTCTAGTAATGAAAATGAAAAGCAGGTTATTGTAATTGAATACGAAAAGGGGAAAGAAATTATTGTGGAGCAAATAGCTGGATTAATTGCACGTCGTATCGTTTGTAATTTAGGAATATCCCAGAACGTAAAAGCAGGTGAAAGGTTTGGAATTATAAGGTTTGGCAGTAGAGTGAATATCTATGTTCCTGCTGATACAGAAGTCAGAGTTTCAGAAGGGCAAACTGTTATTGGTGGTGAAACAATTATAGCAAACTTAAATAAGGAAAACGTTCAAGAGAAGCTTACTTTTGACGTTATATGAATAACGATGGAAGTAACAGTAGATTCTTACCTATTACTAAATTATTCCCAAACTTTATAACTTTATTGGGTTTATGTTCTGGTCTCACTTCACTTAAATTTACATTTAATGAACAATGGGAATTCTCAGTAATTTTTATCATCATTGCAGCAATAATAGATGGAATGGATGGCAGAATAGCTAGAATTCTAAAATCAACTAGCGATTTTGGAGCCCAGCTTGATTCTTTTGCAGATTTTCTAAATTTTGGTGCAGCGCCTGCATTTCTTTTGTATTTTTGGAAGCTAAACGAAATCAAAGTCATAGGTTGGATTTTAGTAATGATATACGTAATCTGCATATCAATAAGACTTGCAAGATTTAATGTTTCGCTACACTCAGAACAACCATACTGGGAAAAATTTTTCTTTTCTGGTGTTCCAGCTCCAGTGTGTGCTTTACTTTCTTTGTTACCAATAATTATTACCTTTCAATCTCATGAGAGTGAATACTTACTTCTCATAGAGCGATTTTTTAACACAAGAAACGTAGCTTGTTACTTTCTGGCCATTTCATTTTTTTCGATAAGTCACATTCCAACTTTCTCTGCAAAATATATTTATATTCCCAAAAGCCTATCCTATATATTTGTGTCATTTTTTGGAGTACTTATTGTATTTTTCATCAGTAAGCCCTGGATGACTCTACCAATTTTAGGTATAGTGTATACACTTACTATTCCAATAAGCATCGGGTTTTACATATATTTTACATATAAAACTCGTTAGCTAACAAAAAATAGAAAACTGCATGATTTTGAAGATAAGTGAACTATTAAATTCATTTCTGTATATAAAGATATTCAACATTCCATTTATAATTATTTGGGTAATTGCAACTGGAATCTTTTGTACTGCCCAGTTCAAATTCATTAACTTTAGGTTACTTAAATATGGAATACAGACGCTATTCAATCTAAAGTGTAATAACAGCAACAATGGCATAATCACTCATATTCAAGCGTTTGCAACAGTAATTTCAGGAACAGTTGGTCTTGGAACAATATCAGGAGTTGCAATAGCTATCACAATAGGGGGCCCAAGTGCAGTTTTTTGGATGGTAATTACCGGAATACTTGGTATGTCGATAAAGTTTGCCGAGGTGGTGCTTGCATTTACTTATCGCTCTGAAAATACAACTGGCTGGGCTTTTTATTACATGAAGTACGGGCTTGCAAAAATTGGATTTGCAAAAACTGGTAGATTTCTTGCCTTCACTTATGCGATTATGCTACTTATTGCAATGATTTTGGGCGGTATACCATTTCAAGCAAATCAAATAGCAGCACTATCAAATAACCTCCTAGAATACAACGCATCCATTATTATATCCCTGCTTGTCTTTATTGTAATATTGGGAGGAATAAAGCGCATTGCTTTCGTTTCAACGAGCTTAGCACCAATTATGATAGTGCTATATGTGGGTATGTGTATATATTTAATTTATGTAAACGGAAGTAATTTGCTGAATGCTCTATCCATAATATTCCAAGATATCTTCAATAAATCAGCTATAGGAAGCGGAGTATTGAGCGGATTAATAGCCGGAGTGAGAAGATCAGTGTTTGCTAACGAAGCAGGTACCGGAACAGCAGCTATAGCACATTCAGCTGTAAAAGAAGAAGATCCAATTAAAGTTGGGTGCGTTGCAATGATTGCACCACTTATAGACACAATATTAATCTCATTTTTGACTGGTATTGTGATAATTATCACTGGTATGCATAGCACTGATAACGTGGGTGATATTACACTAATTAGTTCGATATTTTCAACAGCTTTGCCCTTGTTCAGCAAGTTAGTTTTTCCGCTAATGATGTTTTCCTTTGCATTTTCCACAATAATAGCTTATTGTTACTACTGTGAAGTTGCTTTGCTGTATTTATTTGGTAGTAAAAAAATACTGATACCGTTCCAAATTCTTATAGTGGTTTCAGTGTATATCAGCTGTATGTCAAAGAATATAGAATTTATATCTTATCTAGGTGACAGTTTGTTTATGTGCCTTATGATTCCAAATGCTGTTGCAATATATCTACTAAGAAGGGAAGTTTTGAGTACAATAGATTCTTATTACAATTCTAAAGGGTATTAACATGATTTATAGATTGCTTTGTATGGTGTTATTTTGCCTATTGTTTAATGATGTGTACGCTGCTTCAGGTTTTTACGAAAGTTATGACGCTGTGTTGAATGGAATAAATAACTTCATGAATGAAGTACTGTTTTTCAAGATCCTTTACGTGCCATTTATAATCCTTCTACTAGTTTTTGGTTATGTGTTTCTAACATTACGTTTTGGATTTCTCAACATAAGAATGTTTAAGCATGCGTTTGCTATTTTATGTGGAAAATATGACACGAATCACCATGATGGTCATATTACGCATTTTCAGGCATTTATGACTGCACTTTCAAGCACAGTAGGCCTTGGAACTGTTGCTGGAGTCGCAATTGCAGTTTCAATGGGTGGACCAGGAGCGGTGCCTTGGATGATAATTACAGGTTTTTTTGGTATGTCAGCAAAATTTGCTGAGGTAACGTTGGCGTTTAGACATAGAACAGAAGATCAGGACCAATTGTTTAGTGGTCCCTTTCAGTATATAAGGAATGGTCTGGAGGAATTTGGATTTAAAAAACTTGGTATTGTGCTGGCTGCCATGTATGCAGTATTCTTTGTATTATCAGGTCTTGGTGGAAGTGTAGCGTTTCAAACCAACCAAATGGTTTCAATATTATCTGGCTATTCAAGTTGGGTAGATGGTCACTCTTGGTTTCTTTCTTCCATAATTTCTGCGCTGCTTGCTCTAGTGATTATTGGCGGAATTAAAAGGATAGCTAGAGTATCTTCTGCACTAGTGCCTATTATGTCACTTATATATATCTTTAGTTGTATTATTATTATTGCATTTAATATTCATAACCTTGGTTATACGTTGAAAATATTATTTTCCACTATGATAGATTTCAATGCTGTTGGCGGAGGGATGGTAGGAGCATTTGTTGCTGGAATTCAAAGGGCAATCTTTGCCAGCGAAGCAGGTGTTGGTTCTGCTTCAATTACTCATGCAACAACTAAAGATGAAGAACCAGTAAGAACTGGACTAGTCGCTATGATAGAACCATGCTTTGACACAATGTTAATTTGCTGTTTAACAGGAATAACAATAGTAATAACAGGTGCATACCAAACAGGTGTTGGTGAGGGAATATTAATTACTCACAAAGCATTTGAGACAGTTTCTCCATGGTTTCCTATCCTTCTAACAGTAGCTGCTCCTTTGTTTGCATTTTCTTCAGTAATTTCGTTTGTATATTGTTGTGAAATGGGGTGGCTATATTTATTCGGTGCAAAAAGTATAGTGATATACCGCATAGCGGTAATAATTGTGGCGTTTTTCTCTGGTCTTTCTAAAGATATAATGGCTATTGCCAATATCGGTGGAACTTTATTCTCTTGTTTAGCTCTCATCAACATGACAGCGCTTATACTGTTTAGTAATCAGATTAACGATGAAGTTCAGTGCTACCTAAAAAGGCTGAGGAATAATAAAATTAATTAGGTTCTTGGTATAATGGAAAAGTATGTAGTCCTTATACTGTCCTACATACTCGGTTCAATACCGTTTAGCTTAATCATTACAAGAATAAAAGGGATAAACTTAAGAGAAGTAGGTTCAGGAAACATTGGTGCTACAAACGTTGCAAGGACGGGAAATAAATTTCTTGCTGCTTTGGCATTATTTCTGGATTCCTTTAAGGGATTTATTGCCGTTTATATAGCACAACAATTTTGTGATAATAACGATTTTTATATATATGTATCTGCAATTTTAGCAGTTTTAGGACACATGTTTCCTATTTGGCTAAAATTCAGTGGAGGAAAGGGCGTTGCAACCACTCTAGGGATACTGATAGCATTTAACATCGATATTACTTTAGTATTCGTAATAATTTGGATAATAGTCTTTCTTGCCTTTAGATACTCTTCCCTTGCTTCACTCAGTGCTACTTCAACGGCTGTAGCATGGTCCTTTTTTTTTCAGAGGAATTTGTTCTTAACATTACTAATTATAGGAGCACTGGTCTTCCTAAAACACCACAGAAATATTGTGAATCTTCTGCAAGGTAAAGAGTATAAATTTTATAGATAATGTACTGCCAAATTATTGACACTTAAACTACGAGACAAATTGCTTGACGGTATGATTTTGTCCTCTTTGTTTAAGTCTATGATTTTTGCTTTTGTTATATTCTCTACTTCTTGAGGTGTTAAAAGACCATCTTCAATGAATTCCTTTTTTGTTTCTCTTATTTTTTCATAAAGTTGAGTAACGTGATCTTTATTTCCTTCATATACACTTTCAATTTCTAACTCTAGCTTATGTGAAGCTCCTTTTTTTAACATTTCATCCATTGCTGCTTTTGTTACTTTTAACCTTTCTTGCAAAATTTTCTTTATTTTTTCCTTATCATTTTCGTTATTTTTACTGAGTTCTACATATACCCTATAACATCTTTTTTCTCTTGGGAGCATTCTTAACCCATCTAACATGCTAATTATCTGACCTTCAATAGTCTTCTCAGCCTTTAATTTAAATTCTGCTACTTCTTCTTCTATTATCTTAGCTCCATCCAAAGATGAATCCTTGAGAGAAAAATCTGTCTCGAGTAGATCTCGATTTAATAGCTCTAAGAATACTTTTTTTCCGATGTTTTCGAGTAAACTTTCTTGGTCATCTAAATCATGCTCCTGCAGTTTATTTCTCATGTGCTGAACCAGCTCACAACATTGTAATTTATTTAACTTTATAGAGCTAATATTTTTCACTAACGTCAGCACAATTTGTTCACTATATTGAGAAGTAATACTCAATAATTTTCTCATTAAAGGAATACTTACTTCTGAAATAAAATCATCAACTATTTTTTGACTTTCATCGTCTTCATAACCATTTTGAACGTCATACCAAGCCTTAAGAATTTCTTTATTGTTTTTCTTGTTTTTTAACCTGTCTAACATAAACTCACGTGCTTTATTTTGTGCTTCTGAGAGCAACATTTCCCTTGGGGGAGTAAATCTAATTTCTGGATCAGGATGAATACCCTCTAGCGTGCTTAACATTCTATAGATAATACCGGTGAAGCAAGTGTTAGGAATTCGCTCTTTTCTAGAGAAAGTTTGGCTATCAATTAAATTAGAAATCAATGCATCCTTTTTACTCTTAACGGCTTCTCCGTCTCCATCATTGCAAGCCCTTAAAACTAAAAGCAGAACCTGCCCACCTGTAAAGCCGGAGCTATGCTTTTGATCATCTTTGCAAAAGTCATCTAAAAATGCAATTACTCTTCCTTTATCCTCATCACTAAACTCATATGAATTGTTTATATATCCAATGAATTGAATATATTCATCATTTTTGATTACGTCTTCAGGTACTTGTTCACTATACTTACCTTTTAATTTATCAATATTTTTAATGATATCATCATTTAATTGATGGGGCAGTAAATGTTCAAGCTTAACATCAAAAATATTAACCATACCACGTAAATTCTCTTTTATACCTTCCAAAAAGAAATTTATAGAAGCTTTAAGAAGCGTAAATGGGTTAAAATCTTTTGTCCTTAGTTCACTCTGCAATAAAATTAATAGCATTGTAAGTGGTATAGTTCCCAGTAACGAAATAAGCAAGAAAGTGGTAGTGAAAGTTAGATATGTTATGAAAGCAGAAAACAAGAGGAAGGCTGCTACCTTGATTGTATTGTTTTTAAAAAATATTTCCCAATATTCCCTTTTGCTCATTTTTTGCTGTTTTGCCGTTTTTATTTCTTTGTAGATATAAAGAGTTTTAATTTCAGACCTGAAGAACATAGTACCAAAAGAAAAAAGAACATTAACAGGATTAGTGATAATGCTTAACGAGACAAAAGCTCCAAAGTAGCTAACAAATTTTAGCTTACTAGAATCCTTTGAAGGAAATTGTATTTGAGAAATACCTATCATAGCTTACCTTCAACATCATTACACTCTAGTAATAGCATAATAATTTAAAACGTCAATGTTTAAGTATCTTATTATCCGCACACTCATCGTATTCGATCTCGACTGTAGAGTGTGCTATCTCGAACTTATCTAGCAATATTTTTTTTATTTCATATAAAACATTGGTGTGCTGCACATTTTGCTTTATTTTAGCATGCATGGTAATTATAAAATAATTATCAGACAGCGACCATGTATGTATGTGGTGCACATCTATCACTTCAGGTAATTCTGATGTGATCTTACTTTTTATCTCTTCAGCAGATATACCCTCAGGCGTACCTTCAAGGAGTATATGGCAAGAATTTTTGAGAATTTTATAGCCGCTATTTAGAATTATCACACTAACAAATACTGATAAGATTGGATCTACTATTTGCCATCCAGTAAGCATGATAATTATAGATGCAAGTATAGCAGCTACAGAACCTAAAATATCTCCTATAACGTGTAGTACAGCACTTTTTATGTTTATATTGCTCTCGCATTTACTATGTAATATAAAAAAGACTATTATGTTAGAGACAAGACCGAGTGTAGCAATTATTAACATTACTTTCCACTCAACATTGACTGGAAAAATAAACCTCTTTATTGACTCAATTATAATGATTACTGCAATGAGGAATAGAGTTAAACCATTAACAAATGCTGCAATTATCTGCAACCGATGATATCCGTATGATCTCTGCAAATCGGATTTCTTAGCTGAAAACCTATGTGCTAACCAGCTTAAAACCAAGGCAAAGAGGTCAGTGAGCATATGCCCTGCATCTGATAATAGAGCAAGCGAATGTGAAATTATTCCACCTACTATTTCCATAAACATTGTTATCGCAACTATTATTATGGAATAGATTAAGCGCTTGGACTGCGCTGCTGAGTGTTTACCGTTATGCACTGCTGTCATATAAAATCTTTTCATAAACAAAAACGTGGGTAACACTGGGTTCGAACCAGCGACCGCTTGCACGTCAAGCAAGTGCTCTACCAACTGAGCTAATTACCCATCGTGGTTTTAGTATAGTGCTTTGGTGGAATGAAAGTCAATAAACCACTTTGCTTTTGTCCTTGTCCAATGTGATTCCGGAATATAGCTGTATAGAATTTCAGCCATATTCTAAATTTTACATATTAAGTTAACTATCTATACTTTATTTATTAAGATATAAATTATATTAATACAGGGATTTACGTTTTTTTTAGGGAAATTACTTTATGCTTGATATTGAAAGATCAGCAAATTAGAGGTTAAAATTATGACAATTAGTCAACAAGTAAATAAAAATATAACTAAAGCAGAATATTTCAACAATAACGGCAAAGGGTTTAATTCGCCACATGTTATAGAAGTTGAAGATTTAAATATTAAAGTAGAGGTTTATTCTCACAATTTAAGAGCAAGTAAAGTTGCTAACATTGAAAGTGAGATAAGAGAAACAGCTACTAATTTTAAAAACGCATTCGAGTTAGAACGCGGCAGTTCAGAACAAACATTTAAAATTTACATGTTTGATGACAAGGATGATTACACTCACCTTGGCGGAAGCGAGCGTTTCGGTTCTTACCTTGGAGACGAAGGTGGTAAATGTTACTACAAAGGGAAAGCTGACGTTTTTGCTGAAATGTACGTCTACCAGCAAGGTGGCATTCATAACCTTCAGCATGAATTTGCACATGGTTTAACTTACTTGGCTACAGGAGGCAAATCTTTACCTACAGTATTAATGGAAGGAATTGCAGACTACTTTGAGCATCATTCAGATCATAAATTCAATTCTCAAGGATCAAGTATCGACAAAACTGAAGCTGCAAATTTGGATTTAGATAAAATTTTAAGTTTAGAATACTCAAAGGACAGCGAAGCAAATAGCTTGGTTTATAAAACAGGTCATGCGTTGATAATGTACTTACAGGAAAAAGATCCTAGTTTATTAAGAGACTACCTAGATGCTTTACGTCAAGGTAACTCAGATGAGTCAAAAAGTTTCTTGAAAGACATAAAAGGACACGATACTGACTTCAAAAGTTGGCTTGCTGAGAATGATACAGAAACTGCAATGGAACATCTCAACGCTTTGCAAGTTACAAAAGGAGATTTCATAGCAATTGGTCAAGAAATAGTGGGTGGAGAAATTAAAAACGTATCCTACTATAAAGCAAATATAGAAAAAATGGATGGAGAAAACGTTGGAAGTTTTTCTCCTGTAGAACACGTTGCATTTTATGATGTTGCTCGTGCTATAAATAGGGCAACAAATGATACACTTGATATATCAAAGGAATATCATTTCCTCAAGGTAGTAAAAACTTCCGATGGACAGGATAAACTAACTTACTCTGACCAACAAGGTAATGAATATCGAAACAGTCAAGAGTATAAAAATCAGGCTTTAAGGATATTATCAAAATATGATACAGAAATTAAGAATCAGGTAGATGAATTTGATAATTTGAATAAAGAACGTGGTGAAATGTATCAAAAATATCATAAAGGAGAGATTACTATTGAAGAGTTACGTAATGAGGAAAATACAAAATACAGACCAGCATTTTTAAAGTTTGATCAACTAAAAAACAAAGCTGTTGATAAGATTGAAAATAATTCCCAAACAGCAAAAATATTAGATGGGCTGGTCAATATCGATCCAAACTTAATCAGAGGTACTCATATTGATCTACAAGAAGGTAAGATTTTTTCTATGCAAGCTCATGGTCAAGGAGATATGGGTGCACTGTCTATATATGACGGAAATACAAAGCTTGGAGAATTATTGAGCGAATCAGGATTTTTTAAGCAAGTTGAAGGCCAAACTAAAGAAACTTTCGTTTTTGAGGATATATTACACAACTTAAATGTTTCATACGAAGGTGGTGCTTACATGGCAGTTACAAAAGAAAACGGTCATTATAAAGCTTCCCTAATAGATGGCAGAACAGTTGAACGTGATGAATACTTTGATGAGGCGCATTTACATGAAAATGAATTGTTGCATCCTAGCACTGGACACATCCAAAAAGATTTAGATTCTCTGCTCCTTAGAGGTACCAAAATTTTGAATCATCAGGATTCAGAGCATGCCCAATATTCTGATGAGCAAAAGGCAAATGGAGTAATCGTAGAAAAAGGAAAACTACTGGATAATAAGGGAACAGATAGGACAGACGACGATGTACACGAAGCGGTTGTAAAACAAGGAGGCGAAAATTTACATACATTCAAAAATATGGGCTTTTATATTACCGAAAAAGGTGATCTATTTATTCATGACCATGGAGCAAATGTAAGGTTTCAACTACCACAAAGTATTACTCATCTAAAATTAGTGGAAAAAGACGGAACATATAAGCTTGTTCCGGTGACGAAAGATGGAAATGAACATCCAATAGGTATGCCAAATATATCAGATGAATATAGATACATAGATCCAATATTTGCACATGAATATGAAAAGAGAGATTATTCCCATAAACATGTAAATGTGGGCTTTATAAACTTAGAGAAATATGGCTCTGGCAAACTTTTTGCTATAAAGTACGACCCAAATGATTATCACATACAAAGAAACTCCAGCGGTGAAATAGTTAGAATAAAAGATCAAACATATTTCACTAAAGTAAAATTGTTTGATGGTGATGAAGAAATTGGAATGTTGTCTAATAACTTTCACAATTTCAAAGGGAAAATATTCTTTTCTGCTGACTACAACTACAGTTATAACGATTTCCTAGCATCTGTTTCTCCTCAAGTTGAAATTGAAGATATGGGAAATGGAAGTAAAAAAATAACTTTTGATCAAGGCAGTGGCGATATCGGTGATACTAATAGAGGCTACACGGACTATCAGAGAATATTTACAAAAGAGAAACAAACCGAAAGTCCAAAAGGGCAAGTAAGTGAAACTAAGACAGAAGTTCATAGTACTACTAATGTTGTTGCACAAGCTGCTGAAGAGAAAACTGCATCAAACGACAATAGTGAAATGCAGTCTGATCAGCCACAAATTCCAACAAGGGCAAAAAGGTCAGCTTCAGTGGAGGAGAAAGAGCAAGAACAGGTAGTATTAAAAGACACAATTCTCAAAATAGAAAAGAGCTACGAGCAGGACTCAGAAGGGAAGCATAAGGCAAATGTAACGATAAATTATAATGATGTGAAAGCCTTGTATGATAGAGCGGAAGGAGCAGAAAAGCAATCTGTGTTAGATTTTTGGAACAAACTGCACACATCAGATTATAAGGTTGGTGCTTTGCCGGAAGACAAATACTATTTTGAAAAAGGCAAATTCGTAATCCACGATAGTGGCACAAAGAAGCTTATAGTGTTACCTGAAGATAAGGTGTCCATCAAGATAATGAAGGATGGTGATAGTTATAGTTTAGCTATATCAAGTGGTAATGGCAAAGTAATAAACAGCATTAGTAAAATAGATAATCCAAATTACGAATTGCTGTCAGATTCAAGTCATTTCAATTCAGGGGAGCAAGATAATATTGTATTATCAGATCAACATCACGAATATAATCTTTATCTAGAGAATGGTTTTGTGAAAATGTTCGATTGCGCAAGCGATCACATTTATCACGACCACAACTCGGCCTATATCTAATACATACAAGGAGGGCAGTGCCCTCTTCTTGTCATTCCAGTGTCAAGCACTGCCGTCTTGGATGGAAACCAGCGTCACGCCCTGGAATGACAGGGTTTGTCATCCGAGTAGCCCCTTCGGTGTCATCCCAGTGCCCAGACACTGGGATGGCTTTGTTGCATCGCTACTTATGAAAGGCTAACTATAATTAGGATTATAAGCAACCTATTGAAAATCTTGTTTTTTTGCAATCAATCTGATCAAATTTAAGAATAGTAATTTATTATTTATATTAATAAATTTAATTCTATTGAAAATAGCTAAAGCATTGAAATTCTTGAATTTTAGCCGGATTAGTGAGTGGTAGTGAAATTTCTTTTACTCAAATTTAGGTATTCACTGACCGTTCTTGTTATAAATACCAGAATAATAAGCTACTGATATTCTCCACCTTTTTTATCTTTTAATCCATCATAGCTAGCGATGCAACAAAGCCCACTGGGATCCAGAAAACTTAACTTTAAATAAGTGGCTGCATAATAAAGGCTGGATTCCAGACTGGAATGACATCATCTGCTACACACTTGAATGACAAGAGAAGAATTCTGAAACAACAAGTTTCAAGGAAATCTTATGTAAAATCTAACATTAACGAAAATTATACTATTTTCATGCATGCTATGGTTTTTGTAATTAATGGAGGGTGATATGGCGTTGAGTGAAAAATTGAGTACAATAGATACAATAGAAAACCTTGCAACTAACAAAAATTTTTTAGGAAAATTGATAGTGGAACTCAATAAAGGTGCTAATGATAAAGGTATATATACTAAAAAAGGTGTGGATGATGAGTTGAGAAAGAAAGCTAATACTGCAGATGTTTACACTAAAAGAAATGTAAATGATGAGTTGGCAAAAAAAGCTGACAAGAATTACGTCGATGCTGAGCTAGGAGAGAAAGCTGGTGCAGCTGATCTAGCCAACAAAGCTAATACTGCAGATGTTTACACTAAAACTGATGCAGACACTGCTTTTGTCAAAGCTACAGAGCTTAAAACAAAAGCTGCAGCGAAAGATGTCGTGGATGCTATAATTGCTTCTACTGACTTTACCGATAAAGTATACACTAAAAATGATGCAGATACTGCGTTTGTTAAAACTGCAGATCTTGCAACAAAAGTTGCAAAAAAAGCTGTTGTGGATGCTTTAATACCAGAATTAGCAAAAGGTGATGATGATAATGGTATCTATACTAAAAAAGGTGTTGATGACACGTTTCTTAAAACTGCAGATCTTGGAACAAAAGTTGCAGAAAAAGCTGTTGTGGATGCTTTAATACCAGAATTAGCAAAAGGTGATGATGATAATGGTATCTATACCAAAAAAGGTGTTGATGATGCATTTGTTAAAACTTTAGGACTTACAGATACGCTAAAAACAGAAGTAGTAAAACAGCCTGTTGTGGATGCTATAACTGCTTCTCCTGATTTTACAAATAAGGTATATATTAAAGCTGCTCCAGCCGATGAAGTTTACACTAAAACTGCTGCAGAGACTGCTTTTGTTAAAGCTACAGAGCTTAAAACAAAAGCTGCAGCGAAAGATGTCGTGAATGCTATATTTGATGCAAAAGACGGCGACAAATCAATTTTAGTGGATAAATTAGGAGGATTTCTTGATGCTACTGACACAGCGTATGGTGACAAAAATGATCAAACAGCAAAGGTGTTCTTAGGAGGTAAAGGGCTAAAAGGGGAGACAGGAGCCACTGGTCCTAAAGGAGCAGATGGTAAAGATGGAGCTCAAGGCCCACAAGGGGAGACAGGGGAGACAGGAGCAGATGGTAAAAGTCCAACAGCTGCTGAAATAGCTACTGAGAAAGCCTTACAAGAGCATGTAACAAAGATAAGCATACAAAGTCCAGAATTTAAAAGAGCTGTGCAAGAGGAAATGTCACAACCGTATTTTGAGCCTCCAACAAGTGATGATGCTGCACTTAATTGGACTTGGTAATACAGCTTAGATCCAAGTAGTCACGCTACTTGGATGACGTCATATGGTCCTCTGATGACGGAAAAAGGACTCGGATAACACCCTACAATGTCATTCCAGCGCGTGACGCTGGAATGGCTTTGTTGCATCGCTACTTATGAAAGGCTAACTATAGTTAGAATTATAAGCAACCTATTGAAAATCTTGTTTTTTTGCAATCAATCTGATCAAATTTAAGAATAGTAATTTATTATTTATATTAATAAATTTAATTCTATTGAAAATAGCTAAAGCATTGAAATTCTTGAATTTTAGCCAGATTAGTGAGTGGTAGTGAAATTTCTTTTACTCAAATTTAGGTATTCACTGACCGTTCTTATTATAAATACCAGAATAATAAGCTACTGATATTCTCCATCTTTTTTATCTTTAATCCATCATAGCTAGCGATGCAACAAAGCCCGCTGGAATCCAGCCTTTTCATAATCATTAAAATGTTGTATTTTAACATAAAACGGCTACTTTTATGCTTACTAACTTAATAAAATTCCTGGATCCCAGTGTCTGGGCACTGGGATGACACCCTACTAGCAGAAGTTACTCTCAAATGTTTGTTCATGTTAGCTACAAACATTAAGAAATTTACCAAACGAAAAAAAGGCAAAAGAAGCCCCAGTCATTGTCTATTTTCAGTATTGGCGTTTTTTAAGTCTTAAACACTGCAATTTAGCTGCTTTTAAATGCAACTCATCTTAGTTTAAATGTTTAAGAAATTTACTAAGCAGAAAAAAAGGCAAAAGAAATCCCGTATTAGCTAGTTGTCACTCTCTAATCCTTCAAATTGGCGTGCTATACTGTCTTAAACGCTTTATAAGCGCGTTTCAGCTTATATAGGTAAAAACCCAGAAATGTTGTGAAGACGTAGGGTGCGCATAGTGCAAAAAATTAAAAATAAGACGCCAATTACGTAATACTGTTGTCGTTTAATCTGCACAGATTGAAGATAAATGAATACCTTCAGTTTCATGATAAGAGGGCTGGCGAAGGGTGTCAAGTAAGTTTTTTCGTTTCTACCAGCTACTTGGATGACACCACATAAATTAATAAATAGGAAAATTACTACAAATCCTTTCAACTTTAGCTTTTACTGCTTTTTCGACACTTGAGCTATTTCCGCTGATTAATCCTTGAATTACTTCATTTATTAGACCAGCTATCTCTTTAAAATTTTCTGCCTCAAGTCCGCGTGTTGTCTCAGCAGCGGTGCCAAAACGGAGCCCTGAAGTGATGGTCGGCTTTGCTGTATCAAATGGTACAGAGTTTTTATTACAGGTAATACCGGCTCTCTCAAGGCTATCTACAACGTCTTTTCCAGTTAATTTCTGCGATCTTAAGTCAACTAGCACTATATGAGAGTCAGTGCCACCGGTTATAATGTCAAGTCCATGCTTTTGCAATTCTTGAGCCAGCACTTTCGCATTTTCCACGACTTTCTTGCTATAAGTCTTAAACTCTGGTGCTAATGCTTCTTTAAATGCAACAGCTTTTGCAGCTATCACATGCATAAGTGGCCCGCCCTGCAATCCTGGAAAAACTGCGGATTGAATTTTTTTGTGTAATGCTTCATCATTGGTCATCACTATTCCACCACGAGGACCACGCAAAGTTTTGTGAGTCGTGGAAGTCATAACATGTGCATATTCAGCAGGGGATGGATATTCGCCCGCTGCAATAAGCCCTGCATAGTGAGCAATGTCTGCAAGCAAATAAGCACCAACTTTATCTGCAATCTCGCGAAAGCGTTTGAAGTCCATTTTTCTTGGATAAGCAGAAGCACCAGCTATGATCAATTTCGGTTTATGCTCCAGCGCCAGCTTTTCTATCTCATCCATATCCAGCAAGTAAGTGTCTTTATTCACTGTATATTGAATTGACTTAAACCATTTACCAGAAAGGCTTGGTGCCGCACCATGAGTTAGATGCCCACCGCAACTCAGTGATAATCCAAGTATTGTATCGCCTGGAGTAAGCAGTGAAGCAAATACCGCCTGGTTTGCCTGAGAACCAGAATGAGGTTGAACGTTTGCAAATTTAACACCAAACAACTTACAAAGTCTTTCTATAGCCAGACTTTCAATTTTGTCCACATGCTCACAACCACAGTAATATCTTTTACCTGGATAACCTTCTGCGTATTTATTAGTCAGAAAAGAGCCTTGTGCCTCCATTACCGCTTTGCTTGCAAAATTTTCTGATGCAATTAATTGCAATTGTGATTTTTGGCGTTGTAATTCTTTTTCTATAGACTGATAAACCTCGTTATCAAAAGACTTTAAACTATTTTTAGAGCCACAGATTTTTTTTAAAACACTCATCATAGATCAAACCTCGCTTTAATTTTAAGATGCACAAGCAATTTTAAGACTGCTTATCCTGCTTTTTTAACCATAAGAGCCCAAAAACAGCTATCAGCAAACATACAGGAATAATAGATGTTGCTTTTATCAGCAATTCAGCACTATACACAGGATTTCCTTGTATCACTGTCCTATCCCAACACAAATCTATTATTTTTGCGATCCCAGTGTGAAAAAAATAGCCAAAAACCATGACTATCATATTTGACACAGCTGTAGTTAATCCTATTAAGTTATTATTTACATAACTTAATGCTTTGTACAGTGTTACTATTTGATATCCAGAAGCGAAACCTATAACAAGAAGTGCAGGCAATACAATATACAATCCGCCAGCCTGTGTAAAAAGTAAAAGGAAACTAGCAATCATTGCAAAGGAACAGACAATAATAACTTCATAATGTCTATTTGGATATTTTTCTAATATGTGAGCAAAAGAGAGCAATCCAGCTGCAAATCCTACATATATAACAGAAGAAATTGAAGACGCTAGATCACCGGCCATTTGATATACCTCACATAAAAAAGCTTTTGTCCAAGCATCAGCAAAACCTTCTAGTGGACCTACCATTAAGCCACCAAAAAAACTAATTAGAATGATATATTTATTGAAAAGCACAGTTTTTAGATCCTTCATGCTAATTTTTTCTTTTCGAAAGTCGTAAGCATTGTAAGGAATAACTAAAAATAAAGATAAAGCGAGTAAGAAACCAAACCCTGAAAGAATATAAATTACGTAATTCCAACCAAACTCATCAAGCAAAAGTTCTATTGGTAGACCACCATATATTGCCCCTAATAGCCCTATAATAACAGATATGCTTGCCATTTTTGCTGATTTTTCTCGCGGAAAATACATACTGGCAACTTTAAATACTCCTATTACTGACGCAGACGAGCCAATCCCAACAATTATTCTACCTAATACTGAATAATACCACTCATCAAAGCACACAAGAGGTAATGTTCCAATAGATACCAAGACAGCACAAATAGGTAAAACAATTTTTGGACCGAATCTATCAAAACAAAGACCAACAGGGATATGAACTAGTGTAAATCCCACATAGTAGAGACCATTAAATTGCCCTAAATCTGCAATGCTTATATTAAATTTTGTTATTAATACAGGCGCAATTATGTTTGGCATGACACGTAACACATACTGTTATGCATAGAAAAGAGATACTATCAACCATACAAAAAAATTACTTTTCGACATACCTACCACCTAATAAAACCCAATTACAATTAAAACAAAAATATCAAAGTAAAATAAAGTATTATATTTCATAATAACAAGAGCCTTAAATTAGTACATCTAACGATTTTATCATACGAGCCTTCGATAAATTATCTACTTATTACAATCAACTTCTCTAAAATCTTTATTTTTTAACCATAAGAGCCCAAAAACAGCCACCAGCAAACATACAGGAATAACTGATGTTGCTTTTATCAGCAATTCAGCACCATACACAGGATTTCCTTGTATTATTGTTCTATCCCAACACAAATCTACTATTTTTGCGATCCCAGTGTGAAAAAAATAGCCAAAAACCATAACTATCATGTTTGACACAGCTGTAGCCAGGCCTACTAAGTTATTATTTACATAACTTATCGCTTTGTAAATGGTAACCACCTGATATCCAGATGTGAAGCCAATAATAAAAAGCGTAGGTAATACAACATACAAGCCACCAATCTGAGTAAAAAGCAAAAGAAAACTAGCGATCATTGCAAATGAGCATGCAATTATTACTTCATAATGCTTATTTTTATATTTTTCCAATAAATAAGCCAAAGAGAATGATCCTGTTAACATTCCTATCAATATTACGGAAGAGAGAGAAGATGCCAAGTCTTCATTCATTTTATATACTTCAAAAAAGAATGCTTTCACCCAACCATCGGCAAAACCTTGCATTGGACCGACCATGAGTCCACCAAAAAAGCTAATTAGAATAATATGCTTGTTGAAAAGTATGTTTTTTAAGTCTCTAATGCTAACTTTTTCCTGTTGAGCATTGCTTTCAGGCGTTACTAAGAACAGCAACAGAGCAAGTAAACACCCAAATGCTGAGAATGTATAGATAACATAATTCCAGCCAAATTTATCGAGTAAGAAGTCTAAAGGTAACCCGCCACATATCCCTCCCAAAATTCCTATAATTATAGATAAGCTGGCCATTCTTGCTGATTTTTCTTGCGCAAAATACATGCTTGCAACTTTAAAGATTCCAATTGCCGAAGCGGATGACCCAATTCCCACAATTATTCTTCCAATTATTGAATAACTCCACTCATCAAAGCATATAAGCGGTAGTGTTCCGGTAAATGTCAAAACGGTACAAGCAGGTAAAACAAACTTTGGTCCAAATCTATCAAGGAAAAGACCAATAGGTATATGAGCTAGCGTATAGCCTACATAGTATAACCCACCAAACTGGCCAACATCTGCAATACTTATGTTAAATTTTGTTATTAATTCAGGCGCAATTATGTTTGGAATTACGCGTAATATATATTGGTATGCATAAAACAGTGACGTCAACAACCAGATTAAAAAATTCCTCTGCAACATGAATCTCAGCTAAAATTTAGGATTATAGATACTTTAGTTATAAAAAACAATACTATATTAATCATCTAAATCTGCTTAGCTCTTTTTACAGCTTATAACTTTAAGTAACCAAAAGCCTATCATTCCTATTAGTAGGCATATAGGTATTATTAACATAGACTTAACCATTACATCAGTTCCATAAAATGGCTTTCCATCGATAATTTCACCGTTCCAATAAAAATTCATTATATTTGCAATAATGACGTGAAAAAAATAACCAAAACTCATAACTATGGAATTACCTACAGATCCTGCACTTGCTACTGCTTCGTTTTTTACACAACTTACAACTTTAGCAGTAAAAACAATTTGGTATGCAGAAGCAAGACCAATAATGAATAGTAATATACATGCCAGGAGTTCACTAATATTGCATATAAAAAGTAATAAGAACACAATTATCATGGCCATAGCACAAGAAATTATTATTTCATAGTGCTTGGTTGGATTTTTTGCTAATATGTAAGGAAGTAATAAATGCCCAAAGCCAAAGCCTATTAGTATCCATTTTGAAATGCTATATGCAATGTGTCTATCTATAGCGTACATCTCATGCAAGAATGTTGCGGACCACGCATCTGCAAAGCCTTCTAATGGTCCAACCATAAAACCGCCAAACAAACCTATCAATAAAATATCTTTATTAAATATAACTTTGCTTAAATTTTTAATATTTAATTCTTCGTCTGAGGTGCCAACTTTAGGTATAGATATAAAGGTAGTTAAAGCAAGCAATAATCCAAGCATTATACACACAGTAAATAAATAATCCCACCCAAACTTATCAAGTAAGACATGTAATGGTTTGGTGGCAAATACACCACCTGAAATGCCAATAATAACCGATATGCTGAACATCATGGCAAATTTTTCTCTATGGTAATAGATTCTTATTATTTTAAAGAGTCCAAGTACTGAAGCAGAGGATCCAATACCAGTAATTATTCTTCCAATAATAGAATAACTCCAATCATTAGAACTGACTAAAGGTAAAGCACCTAAAGATGTTAATGCAATACAAATCGGTATAACAACTTTAGAACCAAATCTATCTAACTGACTAAAGGTAAAGCACCTAAAGATGTTAATGCAATACAAATCGGTATAACAACTTTAGAACCAAATCTATCTAAAAGAATACCTACAGGAATATGTGCTAACACATAACCTACATAATACAGTCCACAAAATTGTCCTATTTCTGTTGTTCCTATATTAAACCTTACTACCAATTCAGGAATTATAATATTTGGAATTACGCGTAATATATATTGGTATGCATAAAACAGTGACGCCAACAACCAGATTAAAAAATTCCTCTGCAATACTTTACCCCAAAGCTAGCATTATAGATACTCTGTTTATAGAAAACAATATTTTTATGAATACTTATTTTAATTTACCGGAATTTTATACAGTTGAACTCATAGCCAACATAAGTAGTTTATGCATTAACTAAATTTTCCAGGTTCAAGTTTGGATGATGGAAAAAGTTCACTTTTTCTATTTTTAAAAGAGACCTTTTATTTTACTTATAATTTTTTCTACCATATCTACAACTGGCTCATGAATAAGGTATATGAAAAAAATTACACCACAAATGATAAGTATATTTATGATTTTACCCTTATTCATCTTTATCTTGAGCTTCACTTTTGTTACAAGATCCATTTTATTTATGTTTTTATTTCATGCTGACAATTATATCTTAAATACCATAATTTTCAGTAAAATTTGACTTCAGAAGTATTCTATTAATTCAATATTAACCTTTTTATGTGTAAAATAGTTAATATAATATTAAAGCAGGCTGATGAATATAAGCACGATAGATAATACGCTGCAAAATTACATAACAAAATACATTGAACAAACATTCGCTACACACGTGCTAGGCAATAGATACGACAAATTGTATAGGAAACTTCTAAGTGGTATAGAAGAGATAATAAAGCTTGCTGTAAATGAAGCAAAACACTACGATGAAAATTTAGAAGATCTATATAACGATTCAAGATTTAATAAGAAATTTATTCAAGCTGTTGCTAAACATCAGGTGTCGGAATTTTTAAATACTTATCCGAAAAGAAAAGAAATTGTTGCAGAATTTTACAATGAACATCACATTAACGAAAGTGATTTAAAGACTCTGGAAAAGGGGAAAGATTTAGTAAATAAAATAAATAACATTAACTTACTGCAACAAAATGAAAAAAATGAGGAATTCAATATTAGAAAGACACTTGCTCAATCAATAAAAATGCCTTCCATAGAAAAACACAAGTTAGAACATTCAAAATAACCTTGGCGAAGTATGGCAAAATATACAACTTATGGATAGTCTATTTCATTTTAACTCCTGGCACGCTTTAGTAATACTATCACATCCAATTTCTAATTGTTCCTGAGAGGTTGCATAAGAAATTCTGATAAAATTTTCTAGACCAAATGCAATTCCTGGAACCACAGCAACCAAATGATCTCCCAGTAAGTATTCAGTAAAATCTAAATCATTATTTATTATCTTACCACTTTTTGTGCTTTTACTGAGCAATCCTTCACATGAGACAAATAAATAAAACGCACCTTGTGGAACAGACGCTGATAATCCCGGGGCAGAATTTAGCTCTTTCACCATAAAATCTCTACGACTCTTAAAAATCCTTGTTCTTTCTTTCAAAAAACTATGATCACCGTTTAATGCTGCTGCTGCTGCTGCTTGTGCTATCGAATTTGGATTAGAAGTGCTTTGAGACTGCAGCGTAGAGATAGCTTTTACCACATCACTTCTACCTGCAATATACCCTATTCTCCAGCCTGTCATTGCATAGGCTTTTGATACTCCATTGACTACAAAAACTCTATCATAAAGCTTCGGCTCAACCTGAGCGATAGTAAAAAACTTTTCGTCGTATATTATATGCTCATAAATATCATCTGTAACGACATTCATATGTGGATATTCAAGCAATATTTGTGCTATGTCTTTCAATTCATCACATGTGTACACAGCTCCTGCAGGGTTGTTCGGTGAGTTAAGAATTAACCATTTAGTTTTTTTAGTTATCCTGCTTTTCAATAATTCCGCTGTCAGTTTAAAATTTTGTTTGCATTCTACTACAACTGGCAAGCCGCCAAAAAGACTTACCATATCAACATATGAAACCCAATAAGGAGCTGGAATAATAACTTCATCTCCAGAGTTAATTGTTGCCATGAACAAATTGAATAACACCTGCTTAGCACCTGTACCAACACAGATTTGGTTAAGCGTGTACTCGAGGTTATTATCCTTTCTTAACTTATTAATTATTGCTTCTTTCAGCTCACGCGTTCCATCAACAGCAGTATATTTAGTCTTACCTTCACTTATTGCTTGAATAGCTGCTTTTTTTATATGATCTGGAGTATCAAAATCCGGTTCTCCTGCAGCTAAAACACAGATCTTTTTTCCTTCATTTTTCAACTTATTTGCCTTATCAGTTACAGCAATCGTAGGTGATGGTTTTATTAGGGACATTCTTTTTGCAAGGTCTGACATATCTTACTGAAGCTAAATTCAAATGATAAACCCCGTACAACAAAAAAGCTAGAATTTTGTGTATTGTATTAGTAGCTTTTTACCAGGTTTACCAATGCAGCAATATTTTCAACTGGAGTATCAGGGAGTACTCCATGTCCGAGATTAAATATGAAGGGTAAATCTCTAAAGCAATCTATTATACGTTTTGCTTCTTTGATTGCTTCCGTTTTATTATAGGCTAAAAGATTAGGATCAAGGTTTCCTTGTAGAGGGATGTTTAGATTCGCTTTCGCCCATTTTATTGGAACATTATAATCTATACTTACTGCAGATACACCTGTTTGTTCGCAGTAATCTTTATAAAGATTTCCAGCAGACCTTGGAAAACCTATTATTGGAAAATCAGAAAATCTATCCTTTATTGCCAAGATAATTCTCTTTGTTGGTTCGATAACATATTCTTTAAACAATGGTTCCGATAACGCACCAGCATTACTGTCAAATAGCTGAATAACATCTGCTCCAAATTCTATCTGTTTAATTAGATAAATAATCGTTACTTCCGTTATTCGTTCAATTATTTCCTTCAAACACGAAGGATAAAAATTTAATACTTTGGAAAAAGTTTTGCTGCTCCTACCTTCTATGATGTATGAGGCTACTGTCCATGGTCCACCAGCAAATCCTATGAGAGATTTTTCTTTTGGTAATTGGCTTCTGACTTTTTTTACAGCGTTTAGAATTGGTAAGGTTTTAGTTTCAATTTCTTGTGGACCCTTCAATTCCTTAGGACTTTCCACGGGTTTTATTATTGGACCTACACCGCGTACGAAATTCACGTCACAACCCAAAACATCAGCTATTATTAAAATGTCTGAAAAAATTATCGCCGCATCCATGTCAAATCTTGTCACCGGCTGTAACGTCAATTCTGTCACTAAATCTGTGTTGTAGCATATCTCCATAAAATTATTCATATTTTCTACTGCTTTGCGGTACTCAGGAAGAGACCTGCCAGCCTGACGCATTAGCCAGATAGGCACTCTTCCACCCGGCTCATTTCTCTTAATAATTTTCGCTATTGTTGTTTTGCCGCTTTCCA